>NZ_QTPP01000030.1 GCF_003853415.1 Burkholderia sp. Bp9142
ACGTCGCTGTCCACCTCGACTTCGACGGGTATCAATTCGCTGTCCACGGGCCTCAGCTCGACCAATAGCTCTGTGACTTCGCTTTCGTCGTCCACGTCGACGGGACTCTCGTCGGCCAACAGCTCCATCACGTCGCTCTCCACGTCGACTTCGACGGGTATCAATTCGTTGTCCACGGGCCTCAGCTCGACCAATAGCTCGATGACTTCGCTGTCGTCGTCGACGTCGACTGGCCTGTCGTCGGCCAACAGCTCGATCACGTCGCTCTCCACGTCGACCTCGACGGGTATCAATTCGCTGTCCACCGGCATCAGCACGGTCGCGACCAAGACCGACAATCTCGGCAACAGCACCGCCGCAGCCCTCGGTGGCGGCGCCAGCTACGACCCGGCCACCGGCACCGTCTCCGCTCCGTCGTACACCACGTACAACGCGAACGGCACGACGTCGACCGCCAACAGCGTCGGCTCGGCGATCGACAGCATCAACAGCCAGGGCATCAAGTACTTCCACGCGAATTCGACGGGCACGGACAGCCAGGCGCTCGGCACCGACTCGGTCGCGATCGGTCCGAATGCCATCGCCAACAACAACGGCGACGTCGCGCTCGGCAGCGGCTCCGTCACCGACACCCCGAACGCAACGCCGACCGGTACCGTCGGCGGCGTGACGAGCACGTTCGCGGGCGGCAATCCGAGCAGCGTAGTGAGCGTTGGCAACGCGAGCACGGGCACCACGCGTCAGATCACCAATGTCGCGGCAGGTCAAATCACGGCGACCAGCACGGACGCGATCAATGGCTCCCAGCTCTTCGCGACCAATTCGGCCGTGGATTCGCTGTCGACGACGGTGTCGTCGTCCAGCAGCGCGATCGCGTCGCTGTCGACCGGCATCACTTCGTTGTCTACGGGTCTCAGCTCGACCAACAGCTCGGTGACGTCGCTGTCGACGTCGACTTCGACGGGCATCAACTCGCTCTCCACGGGACTGAGCTCCACCAATAGCTCAGTTGCTTCGCTTTCGACTTCGACTTCGACAGGCCTCTCGTCGGCTAATAGCTCGATCACGTCGCTGTCCACGTCGACTTCGACGGGCATCAACTCGTTGTCGACGGGCCTGAGCTCGACCGACAGCTCGGTTACGTCGCTGTCGTCGTCCACGTCGACCGGCCTGTCGTCGGCTAACAGTTCGATCGCGTCTCTGTCCACTTCGACGTCGACCGGCTTGTCGTCAGCTAATAGCTCGATCACGTCGCTGTCCACCTCGACTTCGACGGGTATCAATTCGCTGTCGACCGGCCTGAGCTCGACCGACAGCTCGGTCGCTTCGCTGTCGACTTCCACATCGACCGGCCTCTCGTCGGCAACCAGCTCGATCAGTTCGCTGTCCACCTCGACTTCGACGGGTATCAACTCGCTGTCGACGGGTCTGAGCTCGACCGACAGCTCAGTCGCGTCGCTCTCAACTTCCACTTCGACCGGCCTGTCGTCGGCAACCAGCTCGATCAGCTCGCTGTCCACCTCGACTTCGACGGGTATCAATTCGCTGTCGACGGGTCTGAGCTCGACCGACAGCTCAGTCGCGTCGCTCTCGACTTCCACATCGACCGGCTTGTCGTCGGCAACGAGCTCGATCAGCTCGCTGTCCACTTCGACGTCGACCGGCCTGTCGTCGGCCACCAGCTCGATCAACTCGTTGTCGACCGGCCTGAGCTCGACCGATAGCTCGGTGACTTCGCTCTCGACGTCGACGTCGACCGGCTTGTCGTCGGCGACCAGCTCGATCAGCTCGCTGTCCACCTCGACCTCGACGGGTATCAACTCGCTGTCCACCGGCCTGAGCTCGACCGACAGCTCGGTGGCGTCCCTCTCGACGTCCACGTCGACCGGCCTCTCGTCGGCAACGAGCTCAATCAGCTCGCTGTCCACCTCGACTTCGACGGGTATCAACTCGCTGTCCACCGGCCTGAGCTCGACCGACAGCTCGGTCGCTTCCCTCTCGACGTCCACGTCGACCGGCTTGTCGTCGGCAACGAGCTCGATCAGCTCGCTGTCCACGTCGACCTCGACCGGCCTCTCGACCGCGACGAGCTCGATCGGCTCGCTGTCCACCGGCCTCAGCTCGACCAACAGCTCGCTCACGTCATTGTCCACGTCGACCTCGAACAGCGTCACGTCGTTGTCCACGGGCCTGAGTTCGACCAACAGCTCGGTCGCGTCGCTGTCGACCTCGACGTCGACGGGTCTCTCGTCGGCAACCAGCTCGATCAGCTCGTTGTCCACGTCGACCTCGACGGGCCTGTCGTCGGCAACCAGCTCGATCGGTTCGTTGTCGACGTCGACCTCGACCGGTCTCTCGACGGCCACCAGCACGATCCTGTCGCTGTCCACGTCGACCTCGACGGGTCTGTCGTCGGCCACCAGCTCGATCACGTCGCTGTCCACGTCGACGTCGACCGCGATCGAAGCCGCGAAGACGCACTACTACAGCGTCAACGACAACGGCACGCAGCAAGGCAACTACGCCAACGACGGCGCGACGGGCGTCAACTCGCTCGCAGCCGGCGTGAACGCCAGCGCGGCAGGCGCCAGCAGCGTCGCGGTCGGCGACGGTTCGAACGCCCAGACAAACGGCGCGGTCGCGATCGGCCAGAACGCATCGGCCACCGGCGGCAAGGCGGTATCGATCGGCTCCGGCAACACCGCGAGCGGCGACGGCGCGGTCGCGATCGGCGACCCGAGCGTTGCAACGGGTACCGGCGCAGTGGCACTGGGCGCGAACGACACGGCGACCGGCACCGGCGCAGTGGCGCTCGGCAACGCGAACACGGCCACCGGCAACAGCGCGCTGGCCCTCGGCAGCTCGAACCAGGCCACCGCGGACAACACGATCGCGCTGGGCAACCAGTCGACGGCCAGCGCCACCGGCGCACAGGCCTACGGCTCGGGCGCCAAGGCCACGGCCGCGGACGCCCTCGCCTTCGGCACGAACGCGCAGGCCAACGTCGCCAACTCGATCGCAATGGGCGCGAACTCGACCACGAGCGCCGCGGTCGGGGTGTCGAGCGTCACGGTCGGCGGTATCACGTACCCGGTCTACGGCACGTCGCCGGTGGGTGTCTTCAGCGTCGGCGCACCGGGTCAGGAGCGCCAGATCACGAACGTCGCGGCAGGCCGGGTATCGGCCACCAGCACGGACGCGATCAACGGCAGCCAGCTCAACGCGACGAACCAGGCGGTCAACAGCCTGTCCACGTCGACCGCGTCGAACATCTCGTCGCTGTCGACCGGCATCGGTTCGCTGTCCACGGGTCTCAGCTCGACGAACAGCAACCTCACGTCGCTGTCCACGTCGACCTCGACGGCGATCAACTCGCTGTCGACGGGCCTCAGCTCGACCAACAGCAACCTCACGTCGCTGTCCACGTCGACCTCGACGGGCATCGGCTCGCTGTCGACCGGCCTGAGCACGACGAACAGCACGGTGGCCTCGCTGTCGACGGGCGTGACGAACCTCGGCGACCAGGTGAGCCAGCTGTCGACCTCGATCAACAACAACACGACCCGCACGGCCAACAACAACGGCATCGCCGTCGACATGAACGGTACCGGCAACGACAAGCCGGTCGTCACGGCCGGTTCGAACTCGGTGGCAATCGGCGCGGCGTCGAACGACGGCGGCCGTTCGAACGTGGTGTCGGTCGGCAGCGACACGCAGCAGCGCCAGATCACGAACGTCGCGCCGGGTACGCAAGGCACGGACGCGGTGAACGTGAACCAGCTGACGCAGGTGCAGACGACGCTGTCGACGGCACTGTCGGGCCAGCAGGCACAGATCAACTCGCTGGGTTCGCAACTGCAGCAGACCGACCAGATGGCGAAGCAGGGTATCGCGGCCGTCGGCGCGATGGCGTCGATCCCGCAGCTCGATCGCGACGCCAACTTCGGGATGGGTGTCGGCACGTCGACCTTCCTCGGTCAGAAGGCAATGGCGGTCAATATGCAGGCGCGCATCACGGAGAACCTGAAGGCGTCGATCAACGGCGGCTTCAGCGGCGGTCAGAAGGTGATCGGCGCCGGCATGCTGTACCAGTGGAAGTAACCCGTCGCGCCGCCCCGCCGCCCGGCTCACGAGCCGGACGGCGCGCGGCGGCCCCGACGGCAGGACGAGCCCGCCGCGCACCCCGCGGCGGGCGTCAGTCAACCCAAGCATTGAGGACGTAACCGTGAACAAACTCGCTCTTGCGCTCGCGCTTTCCGCGATGGCCCTCGCCGCGTGCTCCACCGCATCCGGCCCGACCTACAGCGCATCCGAACTGCAGCCGCGCGATGGCGTGCGCACCTTCCAGGTGGACTGCCACGGGCTGCTGTCAGGCCCTCAGACCTGCATGAAGGCCGCCCGCAAGATCTGCGGCGACCAGCCGGTGCGCACGGTCGATGCGGCCCGCGCGCTGCGCGACCAATCCGATCCCGCGACGCTGGTGTTCCAGTGCGGCGCCGCGCCGGCCGAAGCGGCGTCGGCCGCCCAGCCAGCACCTGCACCCGCGCCCGCCGCTGTCGAACACGTGAACCTCGCGGGCGACGCGCTGTTCGCAACGGGCCTGGCCACGCTCACGCCGGCCGCGCGCGCATCGCTCGACAAGCTGCTGAGCGAGCGCCAGGACCGCACGTACACGCAGGTGACGGTCACCGGCCATACGGATTCGGTCGGCAACGACGCCGCCAATCTCGCGCTGTCGAAGCGCCGTGCGGAAACCGTCGCGGGCTACCTGAACGCGCACGGGCTGAAGGCGCAAGCCGTGTCGGTCACGGGCCGCGGCAGCGCCGATCCGGTCGCGTCCAACGCAACGGCCGAAGGCCGCGCCAGCAACCGCCGCGTCGACATCTCGCTGCAACGCTGAGCAACCGGCCGTCGCGGCCCCGGCACAACTCGCATCCGCACGCGACGGCCCTGACCGGCAGGCGACATCCGCCCCGCAGGAACGCGCCGACACCGCTTCGCCGAGGCCCCGGCGCCCGCGCCGGCGGCTATGTCAAAGTTCGTCAGCCCTCTCCACAAACCGGCGACTTCCGTGCCACAATCGCCGCAGACAGCTGCCGGGGCATTCCGCCCGCGTCGCGCGCCGTGCCAGTCCCGCCCGACGACACACCGGAATCCGCCGGCCGCCCGGCGATCCGCGTCGCTCGACTCGTTGTCCTGCGCGCGCCGCCGTGAACGCAACCACGACAATCCACGGCGCGCCGTTACGCGGCCGGGCGCTCGACGCCACGGCCGAACGCACGACGCCGCAGAGGAAACCAACCGGTGACGGACATCAATCAAGCCGCCTCGGGCGGCACCCGCAAGCAACGGCCGGCCGTCGGCATCTCGCTGTTTGCGCGGGACGGCCAGGCGATCTGGGAAAACGGCATTCACCAGAACATCGCGTACCTCGCGATGATGCTCGAGCGCTCGGACCGCGTCGGCCCCGTCTATTTCCTGAACGGCGGCGACGCGAACGCGCTGCCGGTCGGCCTCGAACTCGACGGCCTCGACGTGCCGCTCGTGAAGCCCGCCGACGTCACGCATGAGCTCGACGTCGTGATCGAGATGGGCGCGCAACTGCCGGTCGAATGGCTCAGGCACGTGAAGGCGCTCGGCACGAAACTCGTCGCGTGCTATGTCGGCCATACCTACAGCGGCCTCGCGGAAACGCCGATCTTCGACAAGCCGTCGGGGCACATCTTCAACGGCACGCAGTTCGACGAAGTGTGGGTGCTCGAGAAGTCGCGGAAGATCGACGTGCCGCTCTTGCGCACGCTCACGCGCGCACCGGTCCATACGATTCCGCATCTATGGTCGCCGTACTTCCTCGATCGCCGCATCGCCGCGCTGGCGAGCGAAGGCGTGACGTTCGGCTACCGGCCCGGCCGCCGCCCGTGGCATCTCGCCACGCTCGAGCCGAACATCTCCGTCGTGAAGTCCTGCCATTACCCGATGCTCGCGTGCGACGAGTTCTACCGCGCGCATCCGGACGCCGTGCAGCATCTGTTCGTCGTCAACTCGATGCACATGAAGGCCCATCCGACCTTCGTGCACTTCGCGAACAGCCTCGATCTCGTGCGCCAGCAGAAGGCGACGTTCGAGCCGCGCATCGACCTGCCGGGCTTCATGGCGCGCCACGCGGATGCGGTCGTGTCGCATCACTGGGAAAATCCGCAGAACTACCTGTACTACGACGTGCTGTACGGCGGCTATCCGCTGATCCACAACTCGACGCTGCTCGGCGACGCCGGCTACTACTACCCGGATTTCGATTCCGTGGCGGGCGGCCAGGCGCTCCTCGATGCATGGTTGCATCACGACGAGCGGCTCGACGACTATCGCGCGAAAGCCGACCGGCTGCTGAAGTCGGTCTCGGTCGACAACCCCGCGAACCTGGACGCGTTCGTCGCGCGCCTGGTCGCCTGAACCGGAGCATACGCATGTCGGACTCCAATGCCCGTCAAGCGCCCGGCGAGGGCAAGCGTCTCGTCGTCGGCGTGTCGCTGTTCGTGCGCGGCGCCGGCCAGTCGCTGTGGGAAAACGGCATCTTCCAGAACTGCCTGCTGCTGATCCTGCTGCTGCGCCAGTCACCGCTCGTCGCGCAAGCCGTGATGGTGAACGGCGGCGAACAGCTCGCCGATCCGCAGATGATGCTCGGCGAATGGGACGTGCCGCTGCTGTCGATGGACGAAGCGCTGCAGCGCTGCGACGTGCTGATCGAAATGAGCGCGCAGTTCGGTGCGGACTACCTGCGCGCGTTCCGCGACCGCGGCGGCAAGGTCGTCACGATGCGGGTCGGCAACGACTACGTGATCGACATCGAGCGCGCGATGTTCGACAAGCCGTCCGGCTTCCTGTTCTCGGGCGCGCCGTACGACGCGGTGTGGACGATTCCGGAATTCGAGCGCTCGTGCCTGCACTACTACCAGACGGGCCTGCGCGCGCCGGTGACGATCGTCCCGCACATCTGGCATCCGATGCTGTTCGACAAGGCGCGCGCGACGCTCGGCGCCGGCCTGTCGTTCGGTTATCAGCCGGCCAAGCCGCGCTGGCGCGTGACGATGTTCGAGCCGAACATCTGCATGGTGAAGACGAGCATCATCCCGATGCTGGTGACCGAGGAAGCGTATCGCGCGAAGCCCGAATTCCTCGAGTTCGTGCGCGTGTGCAACACGCTGCACCTGAAGGAACATGCGACGTTCGTCCACTTCGCGAAGAGCCTCGACATCGTGAACCACGGGATCACGACCTTCGAAAGCCGCTACGCCGTGTACGAGTTCATGGCCGCCTACGGCGATGCGGTGGTATCGCACACGTGGGAAAACGCGCAGAACTACCTGTACTACGAACTGCTGTACGGCGACTATCCGCTGATCCACAACTCGCCGTTCCTCGGCAAGGCCGGGTATTTCTATCCGGACTTCGACTGCCAGGCCGGCGGCCGCGCGCTGCTGCAGGCATTCGCCGAACACGACGCGAACCTCGACGCATACCGCGAGCAATCGAAGCACGTGCTCGACTCGGTCAGCATCTACAACCCCGACAACGTCGCCGCGTATTCCGACGCGATCGCGTCGCTCTATCGCGACGCATGACGCGCCGCCCTCTCCCGACTCCGACATGAACGCACACCCGCCCCTCTCCCGCGCGAAATGGCTGATCGGCTGCGCCGTCGCTGCGATCGCGATCGGCGCGCACGCGCAATCCGGCGGCGAATCGGCCGACGCGCTGCTGCGCGATGCCGATGCGGTGTTCAAACAGCTCGACGCCGGCCAGTACGGCGCCGTGTGGGCCGATTCCGCCGCATTCGTGAAGGCACGCATCAAGCAAGACCTGTTCGCCGCGGACATGCAGCGCGCGCGCCAGTCGGTCGGCACGGTTCGCCATCGCGGTTGGGCGCAGATCACCCGCATCCATTACACAAACGCAGCGACGATGCCCGACGGACTGTACGCGAACCTCGACTACGCGACGACGCTGACGACCGGCACGACCGTATACGAAAAGCTGAGCTTCCGCCTCGACGACGACGGCCGCTGGCACCTGACCGGCTACGTGCCGCGCCAGTCGCAGAACTACGCGCCGTAAGCCGCGCACCGCCCGCCCGGAGCCGCCGATGAAAATCAATGTCGCGATAACGATGAACGTGCAGCGCGACGCGACGCAGTCGATCTGGTACAACGGCGCGAATCAGCATTGCGTGTACCTGTACATGCTGCTGAAAAGCTCGCCGCTGGTCGGCGAAGTCTGGCTCGCGCACGACGACGGCATCACCGACTACCCGCAGGCGCTGATGATGGACGCGTTCGGCGACGCGCTGCGTCCGCTGTCGGCGATCGCCCACCAGACGGACCTGCTGATCGAGATGAACGCGTTCATCGACCCGTCGCACGCGGATGCCGTGCGCCGGCGCGGCGGCAAGTGCGTGTCGTACCGCTTCGGCAACGACTACGTGATCGCGGTCGAGACGATCAACTTCGAGAAGAACAACTGGCGGCCGAACCCGCACCGCGTGCAGTTCGACGAGATCTGGACCAACCCGCAGCACATGCATACGTGCGCGGCCTACTTCCAGGCCGTCTATCGCGCGCCGGTGATCGAGCTGCCGCACATCTGGTCGCCGTACTTCATCGAGCGCAGCCTCGACGCCGATCCCGAACTGAAGGCGCGCTTCGGCTACCGCAACCACGGTCCGGCCAAGCGCATCGCGTTCTTCGAGCCGAACCTGAACGTCGTGAAGAGTTCGATCGTGCCGATGCTCGCCGCGAATGCGTGCTATGTCGAGCACCCCGAGCTCGTCGAACACGTGTACATGACCAACACGTTCGACAAGAAGGAGAACGTCGCCTTCAAGCATCTCGCGCTCGGCCTCGAGATGGTGCGCGACGGCAAGGCGACGGCCGACGTGCGTGCGCCGTTCGTCGCGTGGGCCGCGCATCACACCGACATCGTCGTGTCGCATCACTGGGAAAACGGCCTGAACTACCTGCTGTACGACGCGCTGTACGGCAACTACCCGCTCGTGCACAACTCGCCGTTCCTGCACGACGTCGGCTATTACTACCCGGACTTCGAGATCTTCGATGCGGCGCGCGCGATCGCGACCGCCGCGCAGACGCACGACGCGCGGCTCGACGAATACGCGGCAGCGGCCCGCCGCTGCCTGCAACAGGTCGACACGCTCGCCGACCACAACGTCCGCGCGTATTCCGAACAGATCCAGCACCTGTTCGCCGGGCGCGCGCTCGGCTGAGCGCGTCCAGGCGCGCCTTCGTCGCGATCGATCCGGTCCACGGTCCGTTCATCGTCGACGGGGATCCGCGCACCGGGCGCGACGCGCGATCCGGCGCTAGGCCGGCACCCGATCGCCGCGCCGCGCGGCGAACGCGCGGCCATGCCGGCGTCCGATCCGCGCCAGCCCCGCGAAACAGCGCAATGCGGCGCGGCTGACCCGGACGGCCTGCCGCGCGAGGCTGCCGGATACGCCGCGCGCGATCGCCGAATCGTCGCCGCAGGCGCCTGCAAACACGCCGGCGTAATAGTGCCGTGCCGCGAGTTCGCGGCCATCGGCGTCGAGCGGCTTCATGCCGTGAATACGGTGCGCGACGGCCTTCAGGCCGTCGAGATACGGCGCGACGTCGATCGGCGCATCGGTCGATTCGGCGCCGAAGTGCCACAACATGTCGGCCAGCTCGGCGATCGCGACGAGCTCGCGCGCATCGGCCGCCTGCGTATCCGTTCCGTGCCCGGCCTTCTTCATCGCCGCCATGCCCACGCCCCTTTGCGATCCATCGTTGCCCGATGCCGGCGCCCTGCGCCCGCGCCACGGCGTCATGCGGCGGCCGGCGACCGCCATCTGAAGCGAATGCCCTGCGCCCACGCGACGCCGGAATCCAGGATGATCTGCCGGTCGATCTCGTTCTCCACGCCTTCGACGACGACGTGCCGCGCGCTTTCATGCGCAAACGCGATCAGCCGGCGAAACTGGTAGCGCCCGATCGCGTTGCGCTTGATCAGCGACAGGACCGACCTGTCGAGCTTCACGATATCGGGGGTGCCGACCACCAGGTTGTTCAGCGCGCTGAAGCCGACGCCGAAGTCGTCGATCGCGACGCGGCATCCGGCCTGACGGAACCGATTCACGAACGACCGGCCCGCGACGGGGTTCAGCGGCCCCGTCTCGGTAATCTCGACGACCAGCCGCGCCGCGACCGACGGCTCGCGCTCGAGCCGCCTGAAGATGGCCAGCCAAGCGTCGTCCACCACCGCGCTCGTCGCCGCGACGTTGCAGCCATACACGGCCGTCGGATCGGCGCGCAACGCGTCAATCGTCCGGCCCACCACGAGCCGGTCGAACCAGCGCATCAGCCCGAGTGACTCGAGGCGCGGCAGGAATGCAAGCGGCGGCAACGCGTCGCGCGATCCCCAGCGCAGCCGCGCGAGGCATTCGTGATACAGGACGCCTCCCGACAGGTCGGCGCGGCAGACCGGCTCGCGCGCGAACCCGAGCCGGCTTTCGACGAAACTGCGTACCGACGCAAGGTCGGGGTGATCGTCAGGCGCGCCGAATACGAGATCGATTTCGTCCCGATTCGCTACGCTGTTCGCCTCCAGGCGTGGTTCGACCGCATTCATCCGGCGCTCCGGCAATTGTCGGACCGCCGATGACGGCCCGCGCTCTCGATACATGTGGCGCGAGCCGACCACGACACGCACCACCGCCTACCCGGCCCATCCTCTTGTTTCGATCTTTTCCGGGAGCGTACTTTTCATTTCAGCGCGCCGTCAAATCCAATATTGTCAACGATATTCAAACAGGGAAAATACACCACACATGCACGTTACTGACAGTGCGGCAGGTTACACATAACCATCGGCAAAACCTCGACCGATATCGCTCATTTTCCCGGCCCAAACAGCTTCAAGCAAAGCAATTTACCGAAGTCTCGTTTCAAAAACCGAATGCCCGCAATTTCGTATGATCAATACGCGGCGGCAAAGCCGTATCCGGCCACCTCGCCCGGATTCGTCGCGGCGCCTGCAGACCATGCTGCCAACGGGTCACACGGAGCATTCGGTCTCAACGGAATTCAATTTCGCCGTTTCAAACGATATTGATAATATCCGAATAATAATCAGGCAAAATCAAATGAAAATATCGCCACGAATTATATGATGATTATCGATTGAAAGATCTTTAACAATCTTTCAGACTCGTTAACCTCTAAAATGATTTTCGACGGACTTCCCTCGGAGCCGTCAATTTCGTGCCTTCAAAAACCGTCGAATCTCCCCGGTTCGGCGGTTTCTTTTTTAACGGCGTCATTTCATCAGACATTAACCCAGGGCAACCCGGATGCGGCAGGCGTCGCCTGACCTCATGCGGCCGTCGCGCCGATCAGGTTCGCGAGCAGCGCGTCGTATTCGGCGACGAGCGCGGGGTTTGCCGACGTATAGCGGCCGAGGATCTCGCGCTGGCGCCGCGTGTAACCTTGCCAGTCGTCGTCGTGCGTGTGCAGCGCGTGCAGCAGCGCCTCCGCGCCCTTCTGCACATCGTTGTCCGGATAGTAGTAGCCGAGATCGGGCGCGAGGCTCGCGTTGTGCACGAGCGGATAGCCCTGCCAGCACACGTCGAAATAGAAGTAGTTGAGCGGGTTCGACCATTGATGCGACACGACGACGTCGGTCAGGTCGGCCAGGAACAGCGGCGTGTCGAAGCGTCCGACGAAGCTCGCCTTGCCCGCGCGCACGATGTCGAGGTAGTTCATCAGCATCACGAACTCCGGGCTGTCGTGCACGAGGCGGTCGGCGTTCGTCACGTGCGTGAAGCAGATCGCCTCGGGGTCGCGCCGATAGGCTTCGTCGATGATCAGCATCGGGTACACGCAGAACTTCACGACGTTGTGGTTCGGCTCCATCACCGTGAGCCGCTTGCCCGGCTCGCTGCGCGGCCGGTATTCGCCGTGCTCGGGCAGCGCCGCCGCGCGCGCGCCGAGGAACATCGGATCCCACACGAACGGCACGACGCGCCCCGGACAACGGCGCAGCGACTGCAGGAACGGCAGCGACGACGGCGCGATCTGCGGAATCGCCCATACCTCGTCGTAGCCGCGGTTGATGAACAGCGAATCCCACAGCCGGCGGCCGAACAGCATCGACTCCATCGCGTTGATGTACTCGACGCCGCAGCAATAGCTGACGATCTTCGCGCCGCGCGCCTTCAGGTAGGCCGTCTGCGCGCCGTCAATCTGGCCGCCGAGCTCGATCACCACGTCGAGCGCATCCTTCATGTCGGCGAACGCACGCGTGTCGTACACGGTGCGGTCCCACGGCAGCGCGTCGGTGAGCGGCACGTCGGTCGTGTTGACCAGCGTCACGCGATAGCCATGCGGCGACGCCATCAGCAGCTTCGCGAGAAACAGGGCGTTCTGCTTGATGCCGTTGATCCACAGGCTTTCATCGGGGGTGCGCAGACCGATCGTGATACCGATGCGCAGGCCGTTCAGGACAGGAGACGTCATCGTCGGCGGGATGGGAAATTGAATGGACGCAGTGTAGCGCGCGGCAGGCGGCCACGCGAGCGATCCGCCAGTCTAGCGGAGCCCCCGCCGCCAGACTGTCATGCATGGTCATACGCGGTGCGGAAGCGAGCGGAAAGCGCCGGTCGAGGGCCGGCCGCACCACATGGGGTTCCCCGTGCCGCGCGGCCGGCGGCCAGATGCGACAAGGCCGGCGTCGCGTCGGAAGACGCCACGCCGGCCCGTGCGCGACGCGCGCCGCGGTCAGCCTTCCGCCATCATCAGCAGCTGCGCGCCGTCGGCAACCTGGTCGCCGACGCCGTACAGCACCTCCGCGACGACGCCCGCGCCCGGCGCGCCGATCGTGTGCTCCATCTTCATCGCCTCCATCACGATCAGCGGCGTGCCGGCCTCGACCTTCTGGCCCGGCTCGACCAGCACCGCGATCACCTTGCCGGGCATCGGCGCGGTCAGGCGGCCGCCGCCATGCTCGGCATCGCCTGCGTGCGCGAGCACGTTGCGCCATTCGAACGTCTCGGCGACACCCTGCGTGAACACGTGGAAACTGTCGCCGTCCGCATACACGCGGCCGCTGCTGCGCACGCCGTCGAGCGTCAGGTCGAAGTCGAGCGGCGTCGCGCCGCGCGTCCACGCGAACGGCTGCGCGGCCGCATCGCCGGTGGCGAGGCGCGCGCTGCCGCCGTCGTCCTCGTAGGTGACCGTCACGTCCGCTTCACGCTCGGGCGCATGCCATTCAAGCGTGCGGCGATAGCCGCCGTTCAGCCGCCAGTCCGGCAGCGCACGCCACGGCGACGCGCCCTCCCGTGCGGCCGCCCCGCGCTCGCGCGCGAGCAGCGCCGCGCAGGCCAGCGCGAGCGTCGCGCGCGGCGGCTGTTGCGGCGCGAACAGCACCTCGTGGTTGCGCTCGATCAGGCCCGTGTCGAGATCAGCGATCGCGAACGGCTTGCACGCCACGATCCGCTGCAGGAACGCGGCGTTCGTGTGCAGCCCGACCACTTCGCACGCGCGCAGCGCGCGCGACATCCGGCCGAGCGCTTCCTCGCGGTCCGCGCCATGCACGATCAGCTTCGCGATCATCGGATCGTAGAACGGCGTGATCGCGTCGCCTTCGCGCACGCCGCTGTCGACGCGCACCGGCGCGCCGATCGCGAACTCGACGCCTTCCGGCAGCCGCAGGTGCTTCAACGTGCCGGTGGACGGCAGGAAGCCGCGCGCCGGGTTCTCCGCGTAGAGACGCGCTTCGATCGCGTGACCCTGCACGCGCAGCTCGTCCTGCTTCAGCGGCAGCGGCTCGCCGGATGCGACGCGCAGTTGCCACTCGACGAGATCGAGCCCCGTGACCATCTCGGTGACCGGATGCTCGACCTGCAGCCGCGTGTTCATTTCCATGAAGTAGAACGCCTGGCCCGTCATGATGAACTCGACGGTGCCCGCGCCGACGTAGCCGACCGCGCGCGCGGCCGCGACGGCCGCCTCGCCCATCGCGCGACGGATGTCATCGTGCAGGCCCGGCGCCGGCGCCTCCTCGAGCACCTTCTGGTGACGGCGCTGCACCGAGCAGTCGCGGTCGAACAGGTAGACGGTGTTGCCGTGCGTGTCGCCGAACACCTGCACTTCGACGTGACGCGGGCGCGTCAGGTATTTCTCGATCAGCACGCGATCGTTGCCGAAGCTGCTTGCGGCCTCGCGCTGGCACGACGCGAGCGCCGCCGGGAAATCCTCAGAGCGCTCGACCACGCGCATCCCCTTGCCGCCGCCGCCCGCGCTCGCCTTCAGCAGCACCGGGTAGCCGATTTCGTCGGCTTCGCGATGCAGGTTGGCCACGTCCTGGTCGTCGCCGTGATAGCCGGGCACAAGCGGCACCGCAGCCGCATGCATCAGCGCCTTCGCGGCCGCCTTCGAGCCCATCGCCGCGATCGCGTCGACCGGCGGCCCGATGAACGCGATGCCGGCCGCTTCGCACGCGTGCGCGAAATCCTCGTTCTCCGACAGGAAGCCGTAGCCCGGGTGGATGGCCTGCGCGCCGGTCGCGCGCGCGGCCTCGATGATGCGCTCGATGCGCAGGTAGCTGTCCGCGGCCGCCGAGCCGCCGATGTGCACGGCTTCGTCGCATGCGGCGACGTGCTTCGCGTTCGCGTCCGCGTCGGAATAGACGGCGACGCTCGCGATCCCGAGACGTTTGCACGTCGCGGCGACGCGGCAGGCGATTTCGCCGCGATTGGCGATCAGAATCTTGTCGAACATGGCTTCGATGTCGTCCGGAAAGTTATTGGCACGCCGTCATTCACGCCACGACGGCGTGCGTTTCTCGAGGAAGGACGCGATCCCTTCGCGCGCTTCCGCGCCGGCGCGGGTCTTCGCGATCCAGTCGGCGGTCTGCTCGATCAGCGTCGCGTCGAGCGCGCGGCCGGCCACGTCGGCGACGAGCCGTTTGCACGCCGTCACCGCGTCGGGGCCGTTCGCGACGAGCGTCGCGGCCAGCTTCGCGACCGTTTCGTCGAGCGCGTCGGCCGGCACCGCGTCGTGAATGAAGCCGAGCGATGCCGCACGCGTGCTGTCGAACACTTCGGCCGTCGTGAAGTAGCGGCGCGCCGCGCGCTCGCCCATCGCGCGCACGACGTACGGCGCGATCGTCGCGGGGATCAGCCCGAGCCGCGCTTCCGACAGGCAGAACTTCACGCCATCGGCGGCGATCGCGATGTCGGCCGCCGCGACGAGACCCACCCCGCCCGCATACGCGTCGCCATGCACGCGCGCGATCACCGGCTTGCCGCAGCGATGGATCGCCTCGAGCATCCGCGCGAGCTTGCGCGCGTCGGCGCGGTTCTCGTCGTCCGAGTAACCGGCCATCTTCTTCATCCAGTTCAGATCGGCGCCCGCGCAGAACGCCGCGCCTTCCGCCGCGAGCACGACCGCGCGCACGCCGGCGTGCGCGTCGAGCCACTCGAACGCGGTGGTCAGCTCGGCGATCGTCGTCTCGTTGAACGCGTTGCGCACGTCGGGCCGTGCGAGCGTGACGGTCGCCACGCGGCCGGCTTCGCTTACCTTGATCGTTTCGTATCGCATCGGTCAGCCCTCCCGGCCGTTACATGCGGAACACGCCGAAGCGCGTGTCGTCGATCGGCGCGTTCATCGACGCGGCGAGGCCGAGCCCCAGCACGTCGCGCGTCTGCGCGGGGTCGATCACGCCGTCGTCCCACAACCGCGCGCTCGCGTAGTACGGATGCCCCTGGCGCTCGTACTGGTCGCGGATCGGCTGCTTGAACGCATCCTCGTCCTCAGCCGACCACGTGCCGCCCTTCGCCTCGATGCCGTCGCGGCGCACGGTCGCGAGCACGGACGCGGCCTGCTCGCCGCCCATCACCGAGATTCGCGCGTTCGGCCACATCCACAGGAAGCGCGGACCGAACGCGCGGCCGCACATCCCGTAGTTGCCCGCGCCGAACGAGCCGCCGATGATCACCGTGAACTTCGGCACCTTCGCGTTCGACACGGCCGTCACCATCTTCGCGCCATGGCGCGCGATGCCTTCGTTCTCGTACTTGCGGCCGACCATGAAGCCCGTGATGTTCTGCAGGAACACGAGCGGGATCTTGCGCTGGCAGCACAGCTCGATGAAGTGCGCGCCCTTCACGGCCGATTCGGAGAACAGGATGCCGTTGTTCGCGATGATCCCGACCGGATGGCCCCAGATGTGCGCGAAGCCCGTGACGAGCGTCGTGCCGAAGCGCGCCTTGAATTCGTCGAACTCGGAATCGTCGACGATGCGCGCGATCACCTCGCGCACGTCGAACGGCTTGCGCGTGTCGACCGGAATCACGCCGTACAGGCTCTTCGCGTCATGGCGCGGCGGCTTCGGTTCGCGCAGCGCCACCGGCGGCGCGATCTTCGGCGCGAGATGATCGACGATGCTGCGCGCGATCGACAGCGCATGCGCGTCGTTCTGCGCGAGATGGTCGGCCACGCCCGACAGGCGCGTGTGCACGTCGCCGCCGCCGAGATCCTCGGCGCTCACTTCCTCGCCGGTCGCGGCCTTCACGAGCGGCGGGCCGCCGAGGAAAATCGTGCCCTGGTTCTTCACGATGATCGACTCGTCGCTCATCGCCGGCACGTACGCGCCGCCCGCCGTGCACGAGCCCATCACGACCGCGATCTGCGCGATCCCCGCGGCGGACATCGTCGCCTGGTTGAAGAAGATGCGGCCGAAGTGGTCGCGATCGGGAAATACGTCGTCCTGGTTCGGCAGGTTCGCGCCGCCCGAATCGACGAGGTACACGCACGGCAGCCGGTTTTCCGCGGCGATTTCCTGCGCGCGCACGTGCTTCTTCACGGTGATCGGGTAGTAGGTGCCGCCCTTGACCGTCGCGTCGTTGCACACGATCACGCACTCGCGGCCCGCGATCCGGCCGATCCCGGTGATCACGCCCGCGCCGGGCGCGTCGTCGTTGTACATGCCGTTTGCCGCGAGCTGCGAGAACTCGAGAAACGGCGCGCCGGGATCGAGCAGTTGCGCGATGCGGTCGCGCGGCAGCAGCTTGCCGCGCGACAGGTGCTTGTCGCGCGCGGCCTGGCCGCCGCCTTGCGCGAGCTGTTCGATCTTCGCGCGCAGGTCGGCGACGACCGCCTCCAGCGCCGCGGCGTTCGCGCGGAAGTCTTCCGAACGCGGGTTCAGTTTCGATTCGATGATCGGCATCGACGGGGCTCCGTTCGCGTGACGTGGGGCGTTACATCGTTTCCGCGAACAGCTCGCGGCCGATCAGCATCCGGCGGATCTCGCTCGTGCCGGCGCCGATCTCGTACAGCTTCGCATCGCGCCACAGGCGACCGACCGGGTATTCGTTGATGTAGCCGTTGCCGCCGAGGATCTGGATCGCCTCGCCGGCCATCCACGTGGCCTTCTCCGCCGTGTAGAGGATCACGCCCGCGCAGTCCTTGCGCACCTGGCGAATATGGTCGCTGCCGGCCGAGTCGAGATGGCGGCCGACCGCGTACAGGTACGCACGGCATGCCTGGAACGTGGTGTACATGTCGGCGACCTTGCCCTGGATCAGCTGGAATTCGCCGATCGACTGGCCGAACTGCTTGCGGTCGTGGATATACGGGACCACCGCGTCGAGACACGCAGCCATGATGCCCGTCGGCCCGCCCGACAGCACCGCGCGTTCGTAATCGAGGCCGCTCATCAGCACCTTCACGCCGCCGTTGAGCTGGCCGAGGATGTTCTCCTCCGGCACTTCGACGTCCTGGAACACGAGCTCGCCCGTGTGCGACCCGCGCATGCCGAGCTTGTCGAGCTTCTGCGCGACCGAGAAGCCCTTCATCCCCTTCTCGACGATGAACGCCGTGATGCCGCGCGGGCCGGCGTCGATGTCCGTCTTCGCGTAGACGACGAGCGTGTCGCAGTCGGGGCCGTTGGTGATCCACATCTTCGTGCCGTTGAGCACGTAGCGGTCGCCACGCTTGTCCGCGCGCAGCTTCATGCTGACGACGTCGGAGCCCGCGTTCGGCTCGCTCATCGCGAGCGCGCCGATGTGTTCGCCCGACACGAGCTTCGGCAGGTACTTCTGCTTTTGAGCCTCGGTGCCGTTGCGGTGGATCTGGTTCACGCACAGGTTCGAGTGCGCGCCGTACGACAGGCCGATCGACGCCGACGCGCGCGAGATCTCCTCCATCGCGACCATGTGCGCGGTGTAGCCCATGTTCGCGCCGCCGTATTCCTCGGCCACCGTCATCCCGAGCACGCCGAGATCGCCGAACTTCTTCCACAGATCCATCGGAAACTGGTCGGTGCGGTCGACCTCCGCCGCGCGCGGGGTGATTTCCTTCGCCGCAAACGTCGCGACGGCGTCGCGCAGCATCTCGATGTCTTCACCGAGCATGAATTGCACGCCGGGCAGGTTGATCATGTCTCCTCCGTCTCCAGAAAGTGGGTCGCATGCGCCGATTTCTGAGTTTCGCTCAAATCGGATCAATGCGTCGATTCATTAAGCCAATACAGCGGAAATTTTGCACAGTTTCGCGCCTCGTCCGGCTTGGCGTCAATAGTTTTTTGAGTGACACTCAGATATCATTGCACCATGACAGCCGCCACCGCCGACACCATGACCGCCACCGCCAAAGCCGACCGCGCCGACCCGTCGCGCGCACCCGCCGGGCGCAAGTCCCAGCAGCGCGTGCAGGACATCCTGCGCGCCGGCCGTGAAGTGTTCGCCGAAAAGGGTTACGAGCATGCGACGGCCGCCGAGATCGCGCAGCGCGTCGGCGTGTCGGAGGCGACGGTGTTCAGCTACTTCCGCGGCAAGCGCGAGCTGTGCGCGCGCGTGATCGCCGACTGGTATGACGAAATCATTGCCGCGTTCGAACACGGGATGCCGCTGGAAGCGTCGGTGCAGCAGCAGTTCGCGTTCATCGTGCGCACGCACCTGCGGCTGATGCTGGTGAACGGCACGGGGCTGTGCGCGCTGGTGCTGTCGGAGGGGCGTGCGAAGCAGCATGCGCTGAGCGACGAGCTCACCGCGCTGCAGCGCCGCTATACGGCGCCGCTGATGGACGTGCTCGCGCGCGGCCAGGCGGCCGGGCAGGTGCGCGACGACATGCCGCTGAGCCTGCTGCGCTCGATGGTGTTCGGGCCGATCGAGCACGTGCTGTGGGATGCGATCCTCGGCCATCGCAAGCTCGATACGGAAACGACGGCCACGCAGCTGATCGACCTGCTGTGGGCGGCCGTGCAGCCGCCCGCACCGGAGCAGGCGGCGCTGGTGCGCTTCAGGAACGAGGTCGCGGAAGCCGTGCGGCGGCTGGACGGGGAAGCGTCACGCGCGTGACGCCGGCGCAGGCCCCGCCTGCCGCCCCGCCGCCGCTTCTCCTGCGTCTCGCGGGACCGGCCGCTACGAATCCTCGCTGACCCGCAGCGGCGCGCGGCTCTGCTCGTTGTTCAGATGGACGAACTTGCGCAACAGCCGCACCAGTTCCTGCGCGTCCTCCTCTCCCAT
This sequence comes from Burkholderia sp. Bp9142, assembly GCF_003853415.1. Classification (GTDB taxonomy): domain Bacteria; phylum Pseudomonadota; class Gammaproteobacteria; order Burkholderiales; family Burkholderiaceae; genus Burkholderia. Next base: position 19,556 of record NZ_QTPP01000030.1, read on the forward strand.
GCCTTCGAACAGGCCGGCACGCAGCTCCTTCACCGACGGAATCAGGTGCGTGAGCAGTTCCACGCCCGTGGGCGTCAGCAGCAAGCGCCGCTGACGCCGCGGCAGCACTTCGCGAACGATCAATCCTTTCGCTTCGAGCCGGACCGCGAGGTCCGCGGTCGTCGACGTGTCGAGCGCCACCCGCTGCGCGAGCGTCACCTGGTCGAGCCCCGGGCACTCGTAGAGCATCCGCAGGACCGCGTACTGCACGGGCGTCACGTCCCGGCCCAGCTTCTCGTAGAACATCGCGACCGCGATCTGGTGCGCGCGCCGGATCAGGTGCCCGGGTTCGTCGTACAGATCGAGCGGGAAAGCGGGCGCGTCGGCGGGATTCGGTTTTTCCATGAATGAGTCGATGACATAGGCGGCGCACGCCGCTGCGTGCGCCGACGGCATGGCGCTGCCTCGCGCCATTTCCCGGGAAAACCAGTATACCGCCCGCCTTGCCCGAGCCCATCTCAATGAGTACACTGAATCACATTCAGTACACGGAATGACGAGATGCCGCGTACCGGCGGCACCGCCCTGAAGGAGACGATGAACGTGTTTCTCAAGAACGCTTGGTATGTGGCATGCACCCCCGATGAAATCGACGGCAAGCCGCTGGGTCGCAAGATCTGCAACGAATCGATGGTGTTTTACCGTGCGGCGGACGGCCAGGTCGCGGCGCTCGAGGATTTCTGCCCGCACCGCGGCGCGCCGCTGTCGCTGGGATTCGTGCGCGACGGCGTGCTCGTGTGCGGCTATCACGGGCTGGAAATGGGCTGCAACGGCAAGGCGGCCGGCATGCCGGGCCAGCGCGTCGGCGGCTTTCCGCCGATCCGCAGCTTCCCCGTCGTCGAGCGCCACGGATTCGTCTGGGTGTGGCCGGGCGATGCGTCCGAAGCCGATCCCGGCAAGCTGCCCACGCTGTCGTGGGCCGAGGATCCGGCCTGGGCGCACGGCGGCGGCCTGTATCACATCCGCTGCGACTACCGGCTGATGATCGACAACCTGATGGACCTCACGCACGAAACGTACGTGCATGCGACGAGCATCGGCCAGAAGGAAATCGATGAAGCGCCGCCGAAGACGACCAGCAACGGCGACGAAGTCGTCACCAGCCGCTTCATGGAGAACGTGATGCCGCCGCCGTTCTGGCAGATGGCGCTGCGCGGCAATGGCCTCGCCGACGACGTGCCGGTCGACCGCTGGCAGATCTGCCGCTTCACGCCGCCGAGCCACGTGATGATCGAGGTGGGCGTCGCGCATGCGGGCCACGGCGGCTACGACGCGCCGGCCGACGTGAAGGCGTCGTCGATCGTGGTCGACTTCATCACGCCCGAGACGGACACCTCGATCTGGTATTTCTGGGGGATGGCGCGCAACTTCCGGCCCGACGATCACGCGCTGACCGCCGAGATCCGCGAAGGCCAGGGCAGGATCTTCGCCGAGGATCTCGAGATGCTCGAGCGCCAGCAGCTCAACCTCGAGCAGTGGCCGGACCGCAAGCTGCTCAAGCTCAACATCGACGCCGGCGGCGTGCTGTCGCGCAAGGTGATCGAGCGGCTGCTCGCCGACGAAGACGCGTCGCGGCCGCAGCGGCCCGTGATTCCGGTCGCGCAGATCAAGGAGGCGTCATGAGCACGGCGACGCTGACTGTCCGGGTGGCCCGCAAGTGGCAGGAAGCGCGCGACATCTGCGGTTTCGAATTCGTCAGCGACGACGGTTCGCCGTTGCCGCGCTTCGACGCCGGCGCCCATATCGACGTGCATTTGCCGGGCGGGCTCGTGCGCCAGTATTCGCTGTGCAACCACCCGGAGCATGGCGATCGCTATCAGATCGCGGTGCTGCGCGATGCCGGGGGCCGGGGCGGGTCACGCGCCATTCACGACGAAGTCCGGCAAGGCGACACCGTGCGGATCGGCATCCCGCGCAATCAATTTCCGCTCGCGCCCGACGCACCGCACCACCTGTTGCTTGCGGGCGGGATCGGCGTCACGCCGATTCTGTGCATGGCGGAACGGCTGTTCTCGTCCGGCATGCCGTTCGACCTGCACTACTGCGCACGCTCGACCGACCGCATGGCCTTCGTCGAGCGGATCAACGCAGCCGGGTTCCATGATCGCGCCCGCTTCCACGTCGACGACGGCGCCCCCGCGCAACGCTTCGACCTGGCCGCCGTGCTCGCCGCGGCGCCCGAAGGCACACACCTGTATGTATGCGGCCCGCGCGGCTTCATGGATGCGGTACTGAGCGCGGCGCGCGAGCGCGACTGGGGCGACGCGCGGCTGCACTACGAGTTCTTCGGCGGCGCGGTTGCATCGTCCGGCGCGGATCGCGCGTTCCAGGTCCGGATCGCGAGCAGCGGCAAGGTGATCGACGTGCCGGCCGAATGCACGGTCGTCGCGGCGCTGGCAGCCAACGGCGTGGACGTGCTGACGTCGTGCGAGCAAGGCGTATGCGGCACCTGCGTGACGCGCGTGCTGCAAGGCGAGCCCGATCATCGCGATTCGTACCTGACGGAAGCGGAACAGGCGGCAGGCGACCAGTTCATGCCGTGCTGTTCGCGATCGCGAACCGACCTGCTGGTACTCGATCTGTAGACGGACCGCGCGACGCGCGGCGGCAAACCACAATATTGGAGACGATCCATGGCGCATCACGCCCCATCACCGATCAACCGTACTCAATTCCCGCTCGACCGATGGTGGGTCGCCGCGCTGTCGTCCGAACTGACGGACAAGCCCGTCGCCCGCACGCTGCTCGGCCGCCCGGTCGTCCTGTTCCGGTTGCCGTCCGGGGAAGTCGGCGCGCTGGAGGATCGCTGCTGCCACAAGTCGCTGCCGCTGTCGTGCGGCTCGCTCGAAGCGCGCGGCCTGCGCTGCGGCTATCACGGGCTGCTGTTCGACCGCGGCGGCGCGTGCGTGGAGATTCCCGGGCAGGACCGGATTCCGGCGAAGGCATGCGTGTCGTCGTATCCGGTGCAGGAACAGGATGCGATCGTGTGGATCTGGATCGGTGCCGACGCGCACGCTCGACCGACCTGCGCGCCGCCGCGCTATGCGTTCCACACGGATCCGCAATACCGGTTCGGCGGCGGCAACTACCATTACGACGCACCATATCAGCTGATTCACGACAACCTGATGGACCTGAGCCACCTCGGCTATGTCCACCTGAAAACGATCGGCGGCAACGCACCGTTGCACATGGGCGCGGACACCCGCGTCAGCACCGACGGCGACACGGTGACGCTGGTCCGCCGGATGCCGGATTCCGACCCGCCGCCGACCTACACGGCCGCGTGGCCGTTCGCGGGCCGCGTCGATCGCTGGCAGGAAATCGAATTCCACGTGTCGCACATCCGGATCTGGACCGGTGCGATGGACGCCGGCACCGGCGACCTGCACGATCCGGCGCGCGGCGGCTTTCACATGCGCGGCTTCCACGGCATCACGCCCGAAACGGAAACGACGACGCACTACTTCTGGACCGTCGCGACCAATCCGCAGCACGACATCGACCGCGTCGCGCAGACGGTCATCGAGCAATCCGCGGCCACGTTCGACGAGGACAAGACCGTGATCGAAGCGCAATACCGGAATCAGCTGCGGTTTCCGGACGGCGGCCAGATCGACATTCATGTCGACGCGGGCCCCAATCGCGCGCGGCGCGTGATCGAGCGGCTGCTGCTGCAACCCGAACCCGCGTAACCATCGCGCCGGCACGCGAGCGACGCCCGCCGGTCGCAGCGGGCGTTTCGCGGGTTGCTCGTCAGCCCACGCAATCGCTTTCGTCCCATTCGCTACGGCAGCGCCTCGATTTCATCCCATTCAATTAGTCATACTATTCTTATGAAGGATCTTTGACGTGAGCGCAAATATCCGCAATACGATCGACGCCTCCCCGATGAGCGCGTTCCAGACCATGGCGGTCACGGCCTGCGTCGTGCTGAACATGCTCGATGGCTTCGACGTGCTGGCCATCGCGTTTGCCGCGCCGCATCTGGCGGCCGAGTGGAAACTGAGCGGCAAGGAAATCGGCCTGCTGCTGAGTGCCGGGCTGGCCGGCATGGGCATCGGCTCGGTGCTGATCGCGCCGCTGGCCGACCGCGTCGGCCGCCGCCGCATCATCCTCTTCTGCCTCGCCGTGATCTCGACCGGGATGCTGGCCTGCGCGGCCACGCACGGAACGCTGCAACTCGCGGTCGCGCGTGCCTATACGGGGCTCGGCATCGGCGGCATGCTGGCGAGCCTGACCGTCATCAGCGGCGAGTACGCATCGAACAAATGGCGCAGCGCCGCGATCGGCATGCAGTCGACCGGCTACGCGATCGGCGCCACCGCCGGCGGCGTCATTGCCGGTTACCTGCTGTCGAAGTGGGGATGGCGCAGCGTGTTCGCGTTCGGCGGCATCCTGACCTTGATGTCGATCCCGATGGTGCTCGCGCTGCTGCCGGAATCGCTCGACTTCCTGCTGGCGCGGCGTCCCGACAACGCGCTGCAGAAAATCAACCGCATCCTCGCGAGAATGAAGCGCGCGCCGATCGACACGCTGCCGGCCGCGACCGCTTCCGTCGACACGGCGAACCCCGCATCGACCTGGACGGCCGTGCTGCGCGCACCGCTCACGCGCCGCACGATCGCGCTGTGGATCGCGTTCTTTCTCGTGATGGGCAGCTTCTACTTCGTCGTGAGCTGGACGCCGAAGCTGCTGGTCCAGGCCGGGCTGTCGGCCTCGCAGGGCGTGACCGGCGGCGTGCTGCTCAATCTCGGCGGCATCGCGGGCGCCTCGCTCTTCAGCCTGCTGTCGACGCGGTTCGGCCTGCGCAACCTGCTGGGCGCGACGCTGCTGCTGGGCGGCGCATTGATGGTCGTGTTCGGCGCGAACACCGGCTCGCTCGGCATCGGCATGACGGTCGCGGTCTTCCTCGGCGCCGCGATCAATGCGTGCGTGGCCGGCATGTATGCGCTGTCGCCGACGCCGTATCCGGCCGAGATCCGCACGACCGGCATCGGTCTCGCGGTCGGCATCGGCCGCCTCGGCGCGATCCTGTCGCCGATGACGGTCGGCGCGCTGCTGGACGACGGCTGGTCCGTGTCCCATCTCTATCTCGCCTTCCTCGTGCCGATGGCCGGCGCGGCGATCGCCGTCGCCGTGGTGGGCGCGCGTGCCGCGGCGCCGCGCCGGCAACGCGATCCGGCGATGTCGTAACGCGCGACGCCCGCGGTCCTGCCGATGCCCGTCGGCATCCCGGAGATGTCCGGCGCAATAAAAAAATCGATAAGCATATCTACATACTGTTTGGAGACAGCCATGAAAACGAAACTGGGCGTCGCGGTCGCGACGGCGATGGCGCTGGCCGGACCAGCCTGTGCGCAAGGCAGCGTCACGCTGTACGGGATCATCGATACCGGCGTGTCCTACTACAACAACGCCGCGCACGGCGGGTCGTTCACCGGGATGCCGACGCTGACCGGCGAGGTGCCGTCACGCTGGGGCCTGAAAGGCACGGAGGATCTCGGCGGCGGCTACCAGGCCTTCTTCGTGCTCGAAAACGGCTTCCAGCCCGGCACCGGCGCATTGAACTATGGCGGGCGCCTGTTCGGGCGGCAGGCGAACGTGGGCGTGAACAGCCCGTTCGGCGCGCTGACCCTCGGCCGCCAGATGAACATGTCGATGATCGTGCTGACCAACGCCGACGTGATCGGCCCGTCGATTCATTCGATGGCGGATTTCGACTCCTATCTGCCGAACGCGCGCAGCGACAATGCGATCGGCTACAAGGGCACGTTCCACGGCGTGACGCTCGGCGCCACCTACAGCTTCGGCCGCGACGCGGCCGGGCCGGCAGGACCGTCGGCGACGGGCTGCGCCGGGCAGGTGCCCGGCGACATCGTCGCGTGCCGCCAGTACACGGCGATGATCGCCTACGACGCGAGCAGTTTCGGGCTGGCCGCATCGCACGACGTGATGCGCGGCGGCGGCGGCGCGCTCGCGCCGCTGAACAATCCGGCGTACACCGACACGCGCGACATCGTCGCCGGCTATGTGAAGATCGGCCCCGCGAAACTCGGCGCCGGGTGGATCCACCGCAACCTCGCGGCGGCCGCACACCTGCAGGCCGACATCGTGTTCGCAGGCGGCACGTACTACGCGACGCCCTATCTCGCGCTCGACCTCCAGGGCGTACGCTACCTGCAACGCCGCGAAACCAGCGAAGGCACGAACGCCACGCTGCTCGTCGGCCGCGCGAACTATTTCCTGTCGAAGCGGACGACCGTCTATACGTCGGTGGGCTACATGTTCAACAGCACGCTGGCCGCGAACGCGGTCGCCGCCGGCGGGACGGTCGGCACCGGGATGAACCAGCTCGGCGTGATGGCCGGCATCCAGCAGAAGTTCTGACGATCCGGGCAGCGCCGTTCCGGGCGGCTCGCCGTCGCCCGCGAACCGCGTGTGCCCGGCGTCAGCCTTCCAGCCGGCAGTGTGCCAGCTTCAGCCCCGGCAACACGGGGGCGTCGATATAGCCTTCGTTCAGGCAACTGAACCGGAAAGCCGCCGACGTAACGAACGGCTTGATCTCGCCGCCGGGGAATTTCGGCTTCAGCGCAGCCTGGTCGGCCGCATCGAAGTGCGTGTCGAACTGTTCGCCGTCGGCCGTCAGCGCGCCGAAGTACGTGCCACCCGGGTCGCCGCCCATCCGGATCACGGCGCCGACGAACGCGAGGCGCTTGCCGTCGTATTTCGTCTTCGCGGCGGCCATGTCCTGCGTATAGGCCTCGATCACGGCGCCGTAGTGCGCATCGATCGCGGGCTCGGCCGCATGGCCGGCCTGCTGAATGCCTGCCAGCGCGGCGCATGCCGCAAGTGCGGCCGCCGCGAACGGCGCGGAAAACTTTTTCATGGGGATGGTCTCTCCCGTCAACCGTGGTGGTTGAAGTGATTGAAGGCGCTGCGCCGGCTGCCCGGAGCGGCACGCCAGATACCTTCGCTGCCGTTTAATCGTTCGAATCGTGGCACACGGCTGCGATCACTTCACCGCCCGCACGGTCGACTGCGGTGCGCGACGCCGCGCTGCACGCGACGTGACAGAAAGATGACATGGTGCGGCCCCCGGCTCTCGATGAATTTCACTGCGTCTGTTTTTGGCCGCTACGGTAGCAGACGGCCGGCGGCCCGGCAATCGCGCTTCACGGTCCGCATCGGCCTCATTCCAATTGCAAATGATTCCCATTACCTATATCATTCGCGACCTGCCGCCGTGATCCAGCAATGCGCCGCGGCCCGCCCTCATCCTTAGCACTCCGTCACTCACCGATTCATGCCATCCCGTCGACCGCCCCGCCGCGCGCGGACCTTGCGCCCGTGGCGCGCGAGCCTGCCTGCCCTGATCACCCTTTGCGTCGCAAGCGGCGCGCATGCGGATGCCGAACCTGCCGCGGCGGCATCGGCGGCCCCGTCCACGTCGACGCCCGCACCGCCCGAACGCGAACTGCCGACGATCAGCGTCAGCGCATCGGCGGTCGCCGATCCGACCGTCGGCTACCAGCCGCGCACCAGCAGCATCGCCGGCGGCGACGATCGCCCGGTCAAGGAGATCCCGCAGTCCGTCGCGGTGGTCAGCAGCAGCGTGATGCAGGACCAGCAGGCGCGCTCGCTCGACGACGTGCTCGGCAACATCAGCGGCGTCACGCAGACCAACACGCTCGGCGGCACGCGCGACGCGTTCATCAAGCGCGGTTTCGGGTCGAACAACGACGGCTCCGTGCTCGTCGACGGCGTGCGCACGCCGGTGCTGCACAGCTATCTCGCGACGATCGACCGCGTCGAGGTGCTGAAGGGCCCGGCTTCGCTGCTGTATGGCATGCAGGACCCGGGCGGCGTGATCAACCTCGTCACGCGCAAGCCGGAAGACACCTTCGGCGGTTCGATCTCGGCCTCGCGCACGAGCCACGGCGGCAGCAGCGCCCAGTTCGACCTGACCGGCCCGCTCGGCAAGCCGGGCCAGGTCGCGGGCGGCACGCTCGCGTTCCGCCTCACCGGCGAATACGACACGAGCCGCTACTGGCGCAGCTTCGGCCGCGAGCGCAACGCGCTGATCGCGCCTGCGCTGTCGTGGCACGACGCGAACACGTCGATCGACGTCAGCTACCAGTACGTCGACTACACGACGCCGTTCGATCGCGGCACCGTGCTCGTAAACGGCCACCTCGACGATGCGCTGCGCTATCGCCGCTACGAGGAAGCGTGGGCGCAAAGCAGCGGGATCCAGGAAACGCTCCGCGCGCGCGTCGAGCACCGCTTCTCCGACGCGTGGCGCGTGCGTGCGACCTACGGCTGGGGCCGCGACCGCTACGGCCAGTACATCACCCGCGCGACCGCCTTCAACAGCACGACCGGCGCGCTGTCGCGCTCGTCCGACGCGAACCTCGGGCGCAACGATTCCGACCAGATCGCGACGCTCGGCCTGCTCGGCAACCTGACACTCGCGGGGATGAGCCACGCGCTCTACATCGGCGGCGAATACGAGCGGCAGCGCAGCTTCCGCGGCGACACGATCCGCGGCACGGCGACCAAGGGCTTCGATCTCTACGATCCCGTCTACGGCCTGCTCGCGCCGGGCGGCACGGCGAACGCGAAGCAGAGCGATTCGCGGTCGTTGGTCCACACGTATTCGATGATCGTGCAGGACTCGGTGAAGATCACCGACCGGCTCACCGCGGTCGGCGGGCTGCGCTGGGAGGACTGGCAGCAGGAATCGGGGATGGGGCGTCCGTTCGTGTTCGCCGACCGCTCGCACGGCAACGTGTGGCTGCCGCAGTTCGGGCTCGCGTATGCGCTCACGCCGTCGCTGACCGCGTATGCGAACGTGAGCCGCTCGTTCAAGCCGAACGTCGCGTCGAATGTGGTCTCGCCGCTCGCACCGGAATTCGGCCGCGTGCTGGAAGCCGGCCTGAAGTTCAGCCTGAAGCCCGGCATCACCGGCACGCTCGCGGCCTACCAGATCGACAAGCGCAACGTCGCGGTGACCGTCGGCGACATCACGTCGACGATCGGCACCGCGCGTTCACGCGGGATCGAACTCGACGTCGCGGGGCAGCTCACGCGGCACCTGAGCCTGATCGGCAGCTACGCGTACACGAACGCGAACGATCGCGACAGCAACACGCCGCTCGTCAACGTCGCGCGCCACACGGGCAGCCTGTTCGCGGTGTACGACACGGCGATCGCGAACCTGCCCGGACGCTGGCGCTTCGGCGGCGGCGCGCGGCTCGTCGGCGCGCGGCCCGGCGACACCGCGAACAGCTTCACGCTGCCCGGCTACGTGACCGTCGATGCGTTCGCGGCCTATGAAACGACGATCGGCAAGTTCCCGACGCGCATCCAGCTCAACGTGAAGAACCTGCTCGACAAGACCTACTATCCGTCGAGCAACAGCAACCTGATCGTCGCGGTCGGCGAGCCGCGGCTCGTCACGCTGACGACGACGGTGTCGTTCTGACCACCCTCGCGCGGACGGCTGCGGCCTGGCTCGCGGCTAGGTGTACGGTCCCGAATTTTCATGGTGCAATTCTCTCTTCGGAATGGAAAGATGCACTATGGGCCAAGTTCTTCACGGAAGCGCCACAACGACAGAGGCGATCCGTCGAGCAATACAAGGTAGTCAAGAGAGCCTGAGAAAGCTGGCTAAGCGCTATGGAATCAACCAGAAGACTGTTTCGAAGTGGAAGAAACGGCCCTCAATTTCTGATCTTCCAGCAGGTCCCCGGAAGCCGAAATCTACCGTGCTCTCGACGGAGGACGAGGCAATCATCGTCGAGTTTAGGCAGCGCACGCTGCTGCCGCTCGATGACTGCCTCTATGCGCTCCAGCCGACAATCCCGCTTTTAACGCGTTCTTCATTGCATCGCTGCCTTCAACGTCATGGCATCTCTCGTTTGCCTGAGGTCGAGGGCAGCAAACCCACGAAGAAAAAGTTCAAGCGTTATCCAATCGGCTACTTCCACATCGATATTGCCGAAGTGCAGACAGCCGAAGGGAAGCTGTATCTGTTCGTTGCGATCGACCGCACCAGCAAATTTGCTTTTATCGAGGTGCATCGACAGGCGGGGAAGCAAGAGGCGGCTCGGTTTCTACAAAATCTCATCAAGGCCGTTCCCTACAGGCTCCACACGATACTGACCGACAACGGCATTCAGTTCACGAATCGTGCCCGAGACCGTTACGCCTTCGAGCACATCTTCGGCCGCACATGTAGGGAGAGCGGCATTGAGCATCGACTGACCAAGGTCAAGCATCCCTGGACGAATGGTCAGGTCGAGAGAATGAATCGCACCATCAAGGAAGCGACCGTCAAGCGCTATCACTACGAGACTCACAATCAGCTTGAGATCCATCTTCACGACTTCATTCAGGCATACAACTTCGCACGCCGCCTGAAGACTCTCAAGGGGCTTACCCCCTATGAATACATCTGCAAGATCTCGACAGCAGAGCCGAAAAGATTCATTCTTGATCCGCTCCATCAAATGCCGGGACTAAACACCTAGTCCGCCGTGGGCGGGCAGACCCGGTAGAACACGACACTGCACAACGCCAGGAAGCCCGCCAGAATCATCATCCCGGTCCGCAGGCCCGCATAGCCGATGATCATCGCGCCCAGAATGCCGGACAGGCTCCCGCACGCGTTGATCAGCGCGAAGCCGGCCGCCGCCGCCGGGCCGGACAGCACGCGCCCCGGCAGCGTCCAGTAGATCGGCATCAGCGACAGGATGCCCGACGTCGCGACGGTCAGCATCACCAGCGCGAGCCAGAAGTTGTCGTGCGCGATCGTCGCGACGAACAAGCCGATCGCGGCCAGCGCGACGGGCACCACGCCGTGCCGCCGCAGCCGTCCGGATTGCTCCGCGCGCTTCGCATTCACGTACATGCAGATCGCTGCGACGCCGAACGGGATGGCCGTCAGCAACCCGACGTTCAGGCTGTTCGCAACGCCCGCATCGTGAAACAGCGTCGGCATCCAGAACGTCAGGCCATAGAACCCGGTGTTGAACAGGATCATCACGACGATCAGTGCATAGATCTTCGGCGAGCGGAATGCATCGGCCACGCGATGCGACTTGAAGGCCGCCTCCGTCGCGACGTTCGCCTCGATGATCTGCTTCTCGCGCGGCGTCAGCCAGTCCACGTCGGCCGGCCTGTTTCTCAGCAGCATCAGGATGACGACGCCCAGCACCACCGACGGCAGCCCTTCCAGCAGGAACAGCCACTGCCACCCGTGGATCCCCGCCACGCCGCCCATCGTCTCCATGATCGCGCCGGACAGCGGCGCGCCGAACACGACGGCGATCGGCAACGCCATCAGGAACAGCGAGTACATGCCGCTCTGGCGCCGGGCCGGCAGCCACGTGTTCGTGTAGTACATCACGCCCGGGACGAAGCCGGCCTCGCAGACGCCCAGCAGGAACCGCAGCGAATAGAACGCGGCTTCGTTCCTCGAGAAGACCATCAGGATCGACACGATCCCCCAGGTGATCATGATCCGCGCGATCCATGCCCGCGCGCCGACACGCCGCAGGATCAGGTTGCTCGGAATCTCGAACAGCATGTAGCCCCAGAAGAACACGCTCGCACCGAGGGCGAACGACGCATTCGTCAGACCGAAATCGGCCGCCATCTGCAATTTCGCGAACCCGATGTTGACGCGGTCCAGGTACGACATGATGAAACCGAGGAAGAACAGCGGGACGATCCTCAGTATCACTTTCCGGTACAACGCGTCTTCGTTCCGTGCCTCGATACCTGCGTCCAGCGCAAGCGCGACATCCGCCCTCATGGTCAGTTCTCCCGATGAAAACAACCGTCTCTGCAGCAACAGGGGTGATTCGTCAGTCCGTTCCGGCGCGCCCGCCGTCGTGTCGTCAGCGCTGCGGCGACGCCCGCCGCTCCGCGAGCGCGAGCACGTCGGCCCAGATCCCGTCGTCGACGGCGATGCCGTGCTGCCGCTGTTCGATCCGCGTGCGCAGCGCGCTCTGCCCCGGATAGAGCACTTCCTTGCTGTCTTCCGCGAGCTCGGACGTGTTCACGTAGTCCGCCACGCCGTCGGCCACGTGGTTCGTGAAGGCTTCGCCGCCGAGCTTGCGCGGGTCGATCACGATGAAGACCTGCGAGCACCCGGTGCAGCTTCCCTGCTGAATCGCATCGATCCCGTTCGTCGCGAGCCCTTCGGACAACACCGCAGCCAGCACGTCGAGCATGATCGCGAATCCCGAACCCTTCCAGTAGCCCATCGGCAAGATCCGCATCGACGCTTCGATCGGGCCGGGCTCGGCGGTCAGCTTCCCGTCGCGGTCGAAGCCGGCGGGAAACGGCATGGTCTTCCCCTTGAGGCGGGTGGCCTGCAGCTTGCCGTACGAGTACTGCGACATCGCCATGTCGAGCACGATATGGCCGCGGTCCCGCGGCACCGCCATCACGAACGGGTTGTTACCGACGCGCGTGTTCTTGCCACCCCAGCCGGGCATGCAGGATTCGGTGTTGGTCCAGCAGATCGCGATGTAGCCGCGCTCGGCCGCGTGCCACCCATAGGTGCCGCCCCGCATCCAGTGGGTCGCGTTGCGCATCGCCACGATGCCGACGCCTTGCGCGTCGGCGATCTCGATGGCCCGGTCGGTCGCGGACAGCGCATTGAGAATGCCTGGCCCGCGCTGGCCGTCGCAGACCTCGATCGCGCCGAACTGCTTGACGCGCTCGCGCGCTCCGTCGATGTTCACCCACCCTTTGACGAGATAGTCGACGAATCGCGCCACGCGATTGATGCCGTGCGAATTGACGCCGTCACAGGTCGATTCGGTATGCACCCTCGCACAGATTTCGGCGTCGCGTTCGCGCATGCCGGCGTTCACGAACGCCGCATGGATTGCACGCTGCATTTCCTCGAAGGGAATCCGGGTCACGATGCATGTCTCCTGATATTGGATGTGGGTGTCTCCGATCCCGAACCTGCCCTCGACACGGCGCGCGGGATTCGCGCCGCCCGGCTCGCCCGCGGCGAGCGATCGCGTCATGCGGCCGGGATGGCGCGCCACGCGCGACGCATCCCGGCCGGCGACACGAACCGGTATCAGCCGCCCGCGAAATCGAGCAGGATCTTGCAGCTTTTCTCCGGATTGCGCTCGGCCATCTCGAACGCCCGCGCGACGTCGCGAAAGCCAACCTTGTGCGTGACGATGTGCTCGGGCTGGATCAGTCCGCGGCCAATCCAGTCAATCACCTGCGGGAACATCCCGCAATTGAGCCGCGATGCGGCGAGCGTCAGCTCCTTCTTCGTCAGCTCCGCCTGCACGATCGCCGACGGCTCCGACGAAAATCCGAGCACGCCGATCCGGCCCGCCGGCGCGGCGATCCTCACCGCCTCCTCGAGAATCGACGGATGGCACACCGCATCGAAGATCAGCGTCGGGCCGCCGTCGACACCGCGCTGCTCCAGCGCGTCGGGCAGCGACTCGACGCTCGTGTTGATGATCTCGTCCTCCGCCGCGCCGCACTTGCGCGCGAGTTGCAGACGCGCGTCGAGCCGGTCGGTGATGAACGCGCGAATCCCGTACACGCGCTTGAGCACCTGCAGGATCGTCAGCCCGACGGTGCCGGCGCCATAGATCAGCGCGACATCGCCCGGCAGCACGCCGGTGCGCGAGGTCGCGTTCGCGGCCACCGCGAACGGCTCGATGATCGCCGCGCAGGTGTCGGCGATCGCGTCCGGAATCCGGTACGCGTTGCCGGCCGGCACGCACGTGTACTGGCTGAAGCCGCCGTCGCGATGCACGCCGAGCACGCTCAGGTGCCGGCACACGTTGCGCCGGCCGATCGTGCACGCGTGGCAATGCCCGCAGCTGATCACCGGATCGACCGCGACGGTCTCGCCGAGCCGCGCGGCATCGACGCCCGCGCCGACCGACTCGATCGTGCCGACGAATTCATGGCCGATGATGCGCGGGTACGACACGAACGGATTCTTGCCGTGAAAGATGTGCAGGTCCGACCCGCAGATGCCCGCATAGCGCACCTTCACGCGCACTTCGCCGGCGGCGGGCACGGGCAGCGGCACCTCGCGCACGCCCATGCTGTTCGGACGATCGACAACGACGCTCAACATTTCGGTTCTCTCCTTCGGATCTTCGGCGCTCACCAGTTCCACATCGAGCCGTCGCGCAGCCGGGCGACCGGCAGGTACGCGCGCTCGTACGGATATTTCGCGGCCAGCGTCTCGTCGATGTCGACGCCGAGGCCCGGCACGTCGTCCATCACGAGATAGCCGTCCTCGAAGCGGTAGCTGTGCGGGAACACTTCATCGGTCAGCGGGCTGTGCGGCATCAGTTCCTGGATACCGAAGTTCGGCGCCCATAGCCCGAAGTTCACGGCCGCCGCCATGCAGACGGGCGACAGGTCGGTCGCGCCGTGGAAGCCGGTGCGCACCTGGTACATCGCCGCGTAGTCGGCAATGCGCCGCACGTGCGTGATGCCGCCCGCGTGCACGATCGTCGCGCGGATGTAGTCGATCAGCTGGTCGCGGATCAGGTCCTTGCAATCCCAGATCGAGTTGAACACCTCGCCGACCGCGAGCGGCGTCGTCGTGTGCTGGCGGATCAGGCGGAACGCGTCCTGGTTCTCCGCGGGCGTCGCGTCCTCGAGCCAGAACAGGCGATGCGGCTCGAGATCGCGGCCGAGCCGCGCGGCCTCGATCGGCGTGAGCCGGTGATGCGCGTCGTGCAGCAGGTGCGGCGCATCGCCGACCGCGTCGCGCACCTTGCGGAACAGGTCCGGCGTATGGCGCAGGTAAAGCGCGGTGTCCCACGGCTCCTCGGGCGGCAGCCCCTTCTCGGCGGGCTCGTACGCGCCGGCCGTCTTGCCGACGCCGTATACCTTGTCGAGCCCCGGCACGCCCGACTGCACGCGGATCGCGCGATAGCCGGCCTCGATGTGCGCGCGCACCGCGTCGACCGCTTCCTCGTGATCGCGCCCGTTTGCGTGGCCGTACACCATCAGGCCGTCGCGGCTCTTGCCGCCGAGCAGCTGGTAGACGGGCATGCCCGCGAGCTTGCCCAAGATGTCCCACAGCGCCATGTCGATCGCGGCGATCGCCGTCATCGTCACGGGCCCGCGCCGCCAGTACGCGCCGCGATACAGGTATTGCCAGATGTCCTCGATGTTGCGCGGGTCGCGGCCGACGAGGCACGGGAACACGTGGTCCTCCAGGTACGCACGCACCGCGAGCTCGCGCCCGTTGAGCGTCGCGTCGCCGAGGCCGTAGACGCCCTCGTCGGTCACGATCTTCACCGTCACGAAGTTCCGGCCCGGACACGTGACGATGGTCTGCAAGCGTTCGATTTTCACTGCGCTCCTCCAGCGGGCGTTTCAGATGTCAGTCGACAAAGTAATGGGGCGCGCGGCTGCGCACTTCCGGCAGATGCGAGCCGATCCGGTCAACGTGCGCCGCGACCGATGCGCCGAGCAGCGCCATGTTGCGCGACGCGATGTGCGCGAGGATCTGCTCGTGTTCCTGCAGCGCGCGCCGCGCGTGATCCTCGACGCGGTCGAGCAGCAGCCAGCGCACGCGGTCGAACTGGCGCTTCATCGGCTGCAGCATTTCCCACACGTGCGGCCGGCCCGCGAACGCGAACATCCGGCCGTGCATCGCCTCGTCGAGCGCGAAGAACGCTTCGACATCGCCGGCGTCCACGGCCGCGCGCTGCGCGTCGATGATCCGCGACAACTCCGCGAGCTGCGCCGGCGTGATCTTCTGCGCGAGCTCGACGTGGTTCGCGCATTCCAGCGTGCTGCGCGCGAAGCGCCCTTCCTCGAGGATCGACACCGGAATCGGCGCGACCAGCGTGCCGACCTTGCGGATGATCTGCACGAGCCGCTCGTCGGCAAGCTGCGCGAACGCTTCGCGCACCGGCGTGCGGCTGACCTTGATCGTCGTGGAGATCACCGCCTCCGACAGCGCGGTGCGCGGCGGCAGCGCGCCGCGCACGATCGCGTGGCGCAGCAGCGCATGCACCTGCTCCGTATACGACCGGCTCTCGTCCAGCGAGAACCCCTGCAACGCCGTGACCACGACGTCCGCTTCTTCCAGTGCTGCCGTTTCGCTCATGGTTGCGATTGATCCGACTCGATATCGATATCTACCATGGTACATAAATGGCTAAACTCAGGCGATCTAGCGTTTACACCGATAACTTCGACGTGAAACTCGAAATAACCTGCACGCATTCCGCCATCTACCATGGTACAAACCGTTACCGATCCCCATGTCATCCGCCCCCGATTTCCTGAACACCGCGCCGCCCGGCACGCGCCGCCCCGGCTATGACCGGCGGGCGGTCCGCACCGGCATCGTCCATCTCGGCCTCGGCGCGTTCCATCGCGCGCACCAGGCGCTGCATACGGAAACGGTGCTCGAACAGGGCGATCTGCGTTGGGGCATCGTCGGCGTCGAGTTGCGGCGGCGCCATACCGTCGACCTGCTCGCCGCGCAGGATCACCTGTACACGGTGACCGAACGCGACGGCCACGGCGCACGCACGCGCATCGTCGGCGCGGTGCACGACGCGCTGTTCGCGCCCGAATCGCTGCCCGCGCTGCTCGCGCTGATCGCCGATCCGGCCGTGTCGATCGTCAGCCTGACCGTGACCGAGAAAGGCTATTGCCGCCGTCCCGGCGGCGGTCTCGATGCCGACGATCCCGCGATCCGGCAGGATCTCGCGACGCCCGACACACCGCGCACCGCGCTCGGCGTGATCGCGGCCGGCCTGCGCCTGCGGCCGGCCCATGCACCGCTGACCGTCGTCTGCTGCGACAACATGACGTCGAACGGCGACACGCTGCGCGCGCTGCTGATCGACTACGTGCAACGCATCGACGGCGCGCTCGCGCGGCGCATCCGCGACGACGTCGCGTTCCCGAACAGCATGGTCGACCGGATCGTGCCGGCCGCGACGCCCGAATCGCTCGACTGGGCGCACGCGCATCTCGGCGCGCGCGACGCGGCCGCGATCGTCTGCGAGCCGTTCTCGCAATGGGTGATCGAGGATCGCTTCGCCGGCCCGCGCCCGCGCTGGGAAGACGCCGGCGCGCACCTCGTCGGCGACGTGCGGCCCTACGAAACGATGAAGCTGCGGCTGCTGAACGGCTCGCATTCGGCAATCGCGTATGCGGGGCAATTGCGCGGCCGCGCGACCGTGTCGGATGCGATGGCCGATCCGGCGATCGCGGCACTCGTCGACGGCGTGATGACGCGCGACCTGCTCGCGACCGTCGACGTGCCGTCCGGTTACGACGCGCACGGCTATTGCGCGACGCTCGTGCAGCGCTTCCGCAATCCGACGCTCGCGCATCGCACCGAACAGATCGCGATGGACGGCACGCAGAAGGTGCCGCTGCGCTGGCTGCCGGCACTCGGCGAAAGCGCGGCGGCCGGCGTCGAGCGCCCGTACCTGGAACGCGCGCTCGCGCTGTGGCTGCACTACGTCGCCACCGCGCGCGACGAAGCGGGCCGCGCACTCGCGATCAGCGATCCGGGCGCGGCCGCGCTCGGCGCGACGCTGTCTGATGCCGGCGATGCAACCGGCGCGGTTCGGGCCGCACTCGGCAGCACGGCGCTCGCCGGTTCGACGGCGTGGCCCGATGCGTTGATCGCGCGTGTCGGTGCGCATCTGTCGATGCTGCGCACGCATGGCACCGACGCGCTGCTCGCGCCGCTGCACGCGCGCTGAACGAACGCTCACCCCGATTCGCCGCAACCGAAGCGAATCGCGCAATCCCCCTGCCCGCCGCGCTCCGTAACGACGCGGCGAACGATCGACAAGACAAGACATGACATGACGGCCGACCCACCGGCACGAAGGAGACAGACATGAAGCAGAAGTCGCAGGCGTGGTTCACGGTGTTCCTGCTGTTCCTGGTGTACGGGATCAACTATCTCGACCGCGTCGCGCTGTCGATCGTCGCGCCGATCGTGCAGACCGATCTCGGCATCGACGCCGCGCAGATGGGTCTCGTGTTCAGCACGTTCTTCATCGGCTACGCGCTGTTCAATTTCATCGGCGGGCTCGCGTCCGACCGGCTCGGGCCGAAGCTCGTATACGTGCTGGCGGTCGGACTGTGGTCGGTGTTCTGCGGGATGACCGCGCTCACCGTCGGCTTCGTGAGCCTGCTGATCGTGCGGCTGCTGTTCGGCATGGCCGAAGGGCCGCTGTGCTCGGCCGCGAACAAGATGGTCAACAACTGGCTGCCGCGCGACGGCGCCGCGACCGCGATGGGCCTGCTCAGCGCCGGCTCGCCGCTCGGCGGCGCGATCGCCGGGCCGATCGTCGGCCTGCTGGCCGCGCAGTTCGGCTGGCGGCCGGCGTTCTGGATCGTATGCGCGATCGGACTCGTGTGGGTCGTCGTGTGGATGATGTCGACGTCGGACCGCCCGGCCACACCGGTCGGCGACGCAACGCGCGCGTCCGCCGCAACGGCCGCGGTCGCCCACGCGCCTGCCGCCGCCGGCGCCGGCGCCGGCGCGGCAACGTCGACGCACACGCTGTCGCATTACGTGCGCCAGCCGCGCATCCTCGCGACGGCCGCCGCGTTCTTCAGCTACAACTACGTGCTGTTCTTCTTCCTGAGCTGGTTCCCGAGCTACCTCGTGCGCGCGCACCATCTGAACATCAAGGAGATGAGCGTCGCCACCGTCGTGCCCTGGCTCGTCGGCACGGTCGGCCTCGCGTGCGGCGGCGCGATCTCGGATGCGCTGTACCGGCTCACCGGCAACCTGCTGCTGTCGCGCCGGATCGTGCTCGTCACCTGCCTGCTCGGCGCCGGCGCGTGCGTGGCCGTCGCGGGCACCGTGCAGTCGACGCAGGGCGCGGTCGCGCTGATGTCGGTGTCGCTGTTCTTCCTGTACGTGACGGGCGCGATCTACTGGGCGATCGTGCAGGACGTCGTGCACCCGGCCCGCGTCGGCGGCGTCAGCGGTTTCCTGCATTGCATGGGCAGCCTGTCGGGCGTGATCGGGCCGGCCGTGACCGGCTTCATCGTCGAGCGCAGCGGCTCGTTCGCGTCCGCGTTCGTGCTGGCCGGCGCGATCGCACTCGCGGGCGCGGTGCTGGCCGCCGTGTTCGTGCGCAACGCGCGGCCGTCGGAAGTGCTGCGCGAACGCACCGTGCACTGATGTCGTACGCTTGATGAAGGCCGCGTGGTGCCGCATGAAGCGGCATCGCGCGGCCTTGTCGTTTCAGCCAATCATCGGACCCTCGAATATCTCCCATCCGATATCGTGATTTCCGGTATCGATCGCGCGCCTCTAGACTGGCTACGCGATGGCGACGCTGCGCAGCGGCACGGCAATGCGGCACGCCCCCACAAAAACGATATGGGAGAGTTCGATGTCCGACCGGCATGCGCGCCGCGGCGCGCTCAAGACCCTCGGCCTCGCGGCCGGCACCGCACTGCTCGGCGCCTCGCGCGTCGCCCATGCGGCGACACCCGAACCCGGCGCGCTGCTGCCTGGCGGCGCGACGCGCATCGCCGACCTCACCCGTCGCCTCGCGGCCACGCCGAGACGGCGCGACTTCAAGACGGTGCCGATGATCGTCGAGCGTCCCGATCAATGGGATCACGCGGCACTCATGGAAGTGATCGGCTATCGCGGCGGCCCGAAGCAGGTGTGGGACAACACCGAGCTCGGCGGCCCGTGGCTGAACCTGATGCGCAATGCGCTGAACGCGCAGATCTGGGCATTCGGCCATCCGGACTTCCTCGTCGTGTCCGCCACGCACGGCACCGCGCACCTCGCGCTGTTCGATCAAGCCGCGTGGGACAAATACGGCCTCGCGACATTCGCGGGCGCAGCGTTCCCGGCCAACACGCTGCTCGCCGCGAAACCCGCGCAGTCGAAGGACGCCAACGACCACGAACTGGCCGACGGCGCGTTCTCGTCGCACGACAACAGCATCGCCGCGCTGCTGCAGCGCGGCGTCGTGTTCCTGTCGTGCCACAACGCGATCTGGGAGCTCGCTGAACGGCTCGATCGCGCGAACGCGAATCCGGACAAGCTGCCGCTCGACGCACTCGCCGCCGACCTGACCAACCACGTGATTCCGTCGGCGATCGTCACGCCGGGCGCGGTCGGCACGCTGCCCGAGCTGCAGCACGCCGGTTTCACTTACGCGAAGTGACGCGCGCCATGACATCGATCCGCACGCGTTCTCCCTTGCAACGCCGGTGGCGCACGGTGCTGCATGCCGCGCTGGCCGCGCTCTGCTGCACGTCGGCGCTGTCGCTCGCCGCACCGGGCGACACGTCGACCCGCATCTTTCCGCCCTGGCAGGACGGCCGCAACAACGACGCGACGAATCGCGGCCTCGAATTCACCGTGCCGCAGGTCGACGTGCTCGCCGACTTCCACGGCGACCTCACCGCGCCGAAGCTCGTGCTGTACGTCGGCGGCAACTACTTCTTCGCGATGGCGCCGCTCGTCGCGCAGTTCGAGGCAGACCATCCCGAATACCGCGGCCGCCTCTACTGGGAAACGATCCCGCCCGGCCTGCTCGTGAAGCAGATTCACGCGGGCGGCACGATCACCGTCGGCAACATGACGTGGACGGTCAGGCCCGACGCGTATTTCGCCGGACTCGGCAAGATCGACGACCTGATCGCGGACGGCACGCTCGAAGGCCCGGCGGTGCCCTACGTGACAAACCAGCTGACGATCATGGTTCGCGCGGGCAATCCGAAGCACATCGCGTCGCTGAACGATCTCGCGCGGCCCGACGTGAAGCTCGCGATGCCGAACCCGGCATTCGAGGGCGTCGCGCGGCAGATCCGCGCGTCGCTCGTGAAGGCCGGCGGCGATCCGCTCGCGCGCACCGTCTACGACGACAAGGTGCGCGCCGGCACGACCGAGCTCACGCACATCCATCACCGGGAAACCGCGCTGTTCCTGATGCAGGGTCGTGCGGACGCCGGCGTGCTGTGGCAATCGGAAGCGGCGTTCCAGGAACAGGTCGGGCATCCGCTGATGCACATCGACATTCCGTCCGCACACAATACGACGGCGATCTATGCAGGCGCGATGGTGAAGCACGCACCGCATCCGGAAGCCGCGCGCGCGTGGCTCGCGTTCATCCGGTCGCCCGAGGCATTCCGGATTTTCGCGCGCTACGGCTTCGGGCAGTACGACGCGACGGCGCCGACGCCGCATCTTGCGCCACGGCAGGACCGGCCCGACGCGGGCTGACCGCGCGGGCACACGCGCAACAAGACAGACAACAAGGAGGGGACACGTGAACGATTCGGTCGACATCGCACGACGCCGGTTCGCGCCGCTGCTGCTCGCCGCGGCCGCGCTGCTGGCGGGCAACGCCCGCGCGGACGGCATCGCGCTCGGCAAGACGATCGCCACCCAGGGTACGGCGACGGGCGTGGCCGCATGCATCGGCTGCCACGGCGCACTGGGCGAAGGCAACGCAGCCGCCGGCTTCCCGCGTCTCGCCGGCACGAACGCAGCCTACCTGTCCGCGCAACTCGCCGCGTTCGCGGACGGCAGCCGCCAGAACCCGGTCATGCAGCCGCTCGCGAAACTGCTGTCGCCGCACGATCGCGACGCGGTCTCCGCGTATTTCGCGAGCCTGCCCGCGCCGCCCGCCATCACCGTGTCCGACGCCGCCTCGATCGATCCGGCGAACACCGGTGCATGGCTCGTGACACGCGGACGCTGGTCGCAGGGCCTGCCCGCGTGCGCGCAATGCCACGGCGCGGGCGGCCTCGGCGTGGGCACCGCGTTTCCGCCGCTCGCCGGCCAGCCGGCCGCATATATCGCGGGCCAGTTGAACGGCTGGAAGCACGGCACGCGGGCACCCGGCCCGATGGCGCTGATGCCGATGATCGCCGGCAAGCTGTCCGACACCGATATCGACGCGGTGGCCGCCTACTATGCGCGCGGCGGCGCCGCGAACGGAGAAAAACAATGATCGACCGCACGAAGCTGATCCGCGGCGCGCGCGCCGCGCTGCTCGGCGCGGCCTGGCTGCCCGCGCTCGCCTGCGCGGCCGCGCCGCAGGACGCGCCGGCCGCCGCTTCCGCACCCGCGGCGGCGACCCTGCCCGCCGCGGCGGCGAAGCCGTTCATGCCGCCCGCCGAATCCGCGATACCGGCCGACGACTTCGGCAAGACCGTGAAGCTCGGCGAGCAGATCTTCCTGCACACGCCCGCGTACGCGGGCAAGTACGTCGGCAACAAGCTGACCTGCGCGAGCTGCCACCTCGACGCGGGCCGCCGGCCCGATTCGGGCCCGATGTGGGCCGCGTACCTGCTGTACCCGGCCTACCGCATCAAGAATGGCCACGTGAACACGTTCGCCGAGCGCCTGCAGGGGTGCTTCAGATACAGCATGAACGGCAAGGCGCCGCCGGCCGGCGACCCGATCCTCGTTGCGCTCGAAACCTATTCGTACTGGCTCGCGAAGGGCGCGCCGGTCGGCATGAAGCTGCCCGGCCAGGGTTTCCCGAAACTGCCGCCGCCCGCGCAGAAGGCCGACTACGCGCGCGGCGCCGCCGTCTATACGCAGCACTGCGCGCTGTGTCACGGCGCGGACGGCCAGGGACAGTCGAGCGGCGGCAAGCCGGTCTTTCCGGCGCTGTGGGGCGCGCGCTCGTTCAACTGGGGCGCGGGGATGGGCGACATCCGCAACGCGGCCGGCTTCGTGAAGGCCAACATGCCGCTCGGGCTCGGCGGCACGCTGACCGATCAGGAAGCGTGGGACGTCGCGACCTTCATGGACAGCCACGAGCGTCCGCAAGACCCGCGCTTCACCGGCTCGGTGCAGGACACGCGCGCGAAATTCCACGATTCGCCCGACTCGATGTACGGGCGCGAGGTGAACGGCCGCGTGCTCGGCGCGCCATGACGCCCGTTCGGCACACGGCCCGCGTGATCACGGATGCCAGCGATACACGACGAGGCTCGACCCGTTGTAGTTGTCCTTCGTGATCACGTATTCGCCACTCGAGCGCAGGTACGCACGGATGCCGTACATCGAGTCGACGTCGTTGCCCACGTCCATCGCCGCCGTGTTGGAGTTCGTCAGCGTGGTGACGAGATTGCCGGTGTTCAGGTCGAACACGTCGACGTTCGGCACCGTGTGCACGTAGCCGACGAACAGGTAGTGGCCGGCCGCCGCCATCGATTTCGGGTTCGCGCTCGTCAGGTTGATCGCCACGTTCGGCGTGCTCGTGTTGCCCGCCTTCCAGCCGCGATAGACCTCGATGTGCCCGTTCATCGCGGTCCAGTCCCAGCTGCCGGAGATGCCCTGCGCGAGGATCATCGTGTCGCTGTCGGCCTGGTAGATGATCCGCGTGAGCGGCAGCGCGGTGCGCGGGATCGGGATCTGCGTCGGCTTGCCCCATGTCGGCTTGCCGGTCGCGTCGAAACCCGTCATCGGATAGTGCGAGATGTTGTTGGTGCGATCGAGCCCGGCCCATACGTCGCCGTGGTCGTCGAGCGCGAAACCGGCCGTCACCTGCAGGTTCGTGTTGAACGGCTTGCCGGGGATCGAGCCGTCCGGAATCGCGATATAGCCGCTCGCGCTGTTGAAGTGATAGATGTTGTAGTTGCCCGGGTTCTGCCCGGTCGCGACGAGCATCCGGGTGCCGTTCACCAGCGCGAGCTGACCGAAATGCTGGCCGCGCTGGTAGTCGTTCATGTTGAGGCGCGGGTCCTTCGGGTAGGTGAACGGATCGATCGTGTTCGCGACGAACGTGCCGCCCGCCGTGCCGGTATACACGTTGTTGCCGCTGTAGAAGAACGCACCGTCGGTCGCCGGGTCGGGCGCGGCAGCCGCCTCGAAGTTCAGCGCCTGCAGCTTCCATTGCAGCACGCCCGTCGGGCCGTACGAATGGAGGTCGGTGCTGCCGTTACGCCCGAGATCCCAGCCGCCGCCCCACGCGTTGTTGAGCACGTACAGGTTGCCGGCCGCGTCCTTGCCGATGCCCGCGACGCGCGTGAAGCGCTTGTCGCCGACCTGCCCCTTGATGCCCGACGTCGTGTCGAGATAGCCGCCCTGCACGCCGAACGTGCCGATCTGCGCGGGCTGGCCGGCAAGCGCGTAGACCTTGATGTTCATGTCGGGGCCTTCGTCGCCCACCAGCAACTGCCCGCGCGGCGCATCGAAATACAGCGACGCCGGCCGCGCGCGGGCCGCCATCTGGATCGTGTTCATCGCCGTGCCGGTCGGGCTGAACTGCGCGACGAGGCCCGCGCTCTTGCGCGCGACCCACAGGTTGCCGCCCGCGTCGAGCGCCAGCGCGCCGGGCCCCGATACGCCGATGTCGCGCTGCCACACGCCGTCCGTCGTGTAGACGCGCACGCGGTTGCCGTAGAAGTCGCTCACGTACAGCAGGTTGCCGGTCGTCGCGAGGCCCGTGATCACGTCCGCGTACTGGATGCCCGTCCACGTGCTGACCGGAATGCGCAAGTCGCGCTGGTTCGTGCTGCGGTTGTAGCGGCCGACCGAGCCGCTGCCGAACGTGCGGTTGTAGCCGAGCGCGACGAACAGCGAGTTCGCGTTGCCGGTGATCGCGCCGCCATGGAATTCGTCATGGATGCCGATCGTGCCGAGCGTCTGCCCGTTCTGGTAGATCGCGACGCCGCCCGCGTTCTCGTCCCAGCGCGATGCCGTATAGATCACGCCCTCGGGCGCGACCCACAGCGAGCGTGCGCCGTTGCCGACATGCGCGGCCAGTGTGCCGAACGTGTTCGCGAGCCAGTCCGTCGTGTATTGCGCCTGGGCGTGACTGACCGGCGCCAGCATCGCCATGCACAACCCAAGCAATGCCGCGCGAATTTGTTTCGATACCATGAATGATGCTCCCGGACGATCGTTTCTCGACACTCTAATTCGCCGCATATGAAATATCGGTGATTTTTGAAAAAAACCGTTCATTTCCACTGCGAACTACTCGTTACGTTCTTTTACCGCGCAACGCTGGTCGACCAACGATGAGGCATGCCGGGACCGGCACCGTACCTCCCCGTCCGGCAGCGCTGTTGCGATTCGTCATCGCCGGCATTTTGTTCCGAATCCCCCGATGCAGACGCGTCATTTTTTCTGATGCGCCCGCATTGAATATTCATTGCCGGAAAATCGTATCGATGATTACAAATCGAAATTGAAATGAAAGAGAAAAAATATTATCCGGTGCATGCTGCATTGCGCGATCGAGCGTGCGGGATGCATGCCGCATTGCCGGGAAAATCGTGAACAAGCGAAGTAAGGCGTGCGTGGCGGAACGCCGTTGCCGCTGAAGATGGAGACAGGGAGAAGATGCGCCGCGCGCGCGGTCTCCTGCGTCTCCTGGAAAAAGGTCGCGACAGCATGGGCGGCGAGCCGTGCGACCGGCGGCCCGCATCGCGCGCGGGCGGCCGGTCACGCGCGTGACGTCAGAACTTCTGGCGCAGCCCGAGACTCACGATCGCCTGCGAACGCGAGTCGGACGAGTGGCCGTTCGCCTTGTCCGACACCGACGCGGTCGCGGCCACCGGCCGGCCGAGCGCGTCGAGCGTCGTGCCGGACGCATGCTGGTACGCGCCGAGCAGGTACACGCTGGTGCGCTTCGACAGGTCGTAGACCGCGCCGAGCGTGACGTTGTGGTACTGCGCACGGTTGTCGATGCCGTCGACGTCGCTGCCGCGCGTATAGCTGTAGCCGGCGAACAGCTGCGTCTGCGGCTGCACGTTCCAGCGCGTGAACACGCCCGCGACGTTGAAGGTCGCATGGCCGCTGAACAGCGACTGCGCACCGCTGCGGTACTGCACGTTGCTGTAGTTCACGCCGACCACGGCCGGGCCGAAGTCGTACGTCGCGCCGGTCGCGATGACCTGCTGCGACTGCGCGCTCGCATAGCCCTCGTTGATCGACGAGTTGAACAGGCCATCGTCGGTGCTCCGCCACTTGCCCGTAGTCGGGTCGGTCGCGCCCGTCTTGCTGTTGTCCGAGCGTTCGAAGCCGACGCCCACGCGCAGCGGCCCCGCCGCGTACGCCGCGCCGACGCTCCACGTGTTGCGCTGCTTCATGCTGCCCGGCTGGCCGCCGAAGCCGTACAGCGCGCCGAACGTGAAGCCCGAGTAGTTCGCGCTCGTGTACTTGATCGAGCTGTCGACGCGCGCGGTCTGGTCGAGATCGTCGATGTCGCCCGGATGCGCGCCGAAGCCGCCGATGAACGACGACGGGCCGACCGGGCTCACGAAGTCGTCGAGCGACGTGTACTGGCGGCCGAGCGTGACCGTGCCATAGCGGTCGCTGCCGACACCGACGAACGCCTGGCGGCCGAACTGGCGGCCGCCCTGGCCCGACGTGCCGTTGGTGATGTCGAAGCCGTTCTCGAGCACGAACAGCGCGCGCATCCCGCCGCCGAGATCCTCGGAACCCTTGATGCCCCAGCGGCTGCCGGACAGGTTGCCGGTGGTCAGGCCGACATCCGAATGCCCGGTGTAGGCGCCCGGCGAGCCGACCCGTTCGTTGCTGCGATAGGTCACGCCCGCGTCGACGATGCCGTACAGCGTGACGGAGCCTTGCGCGGAGGCGATGCCCGCGAGCGAGAGCAGCAGCGGTGCTGCGATCAGTTGCTTGTTCATGGTTTTAGCGTCTCCGGGCGTGAACCCGTTGTTCTATGCGAGTAGCGCGTGCGCTCGGCGAGATCCGCCGGCATGCGAGGCCGGCGGCGTCCGCACGCGGGAATGCGCGCATGCGACAAGGCGCGCGCGACGTCGCGGCGGGCAAGCCCGCTGCGGCCCGCCATGGTAGTTGGAACCGGTTCCTGTCGATAGCGCAATAATGAAAACAGCTTCTTGCCAATATCGAGATAATGGGTCGCGCAGCGAACGTCCCTGTACAGCGCGGGGACGCGCACTCGATAATCGAGCGCGCACCTGCTACCGGGAGCCTCCGTCATGCATGAAACGACCCTGCTGATCTTCGCCGCCGTCGCGTTCGTCGGAATCGCGACGCCCGGCCCGACCGTGCTGCTCGCGCTGACCAACGGCTCGCGCTACGGCGTGCGCCGCGCGGCCTACGGCTTCGCCGGCGCGATGCTGTCCGACTTCGTGCTGATCGTCGCGGTCGCGCTCGGCCTCGGCGCGCTGCTGATGGCGTCGGCGTTCTGGTTCTCGGTGGTGAAATGGCTCGGCGCCGCCTATCTCGCGTACGTCGGCATCCGGCTGCTCGCGTCGAAGGGCTCGCTCGACGTCGCCGCCGCGCACGGCGGCGCGACGCCCGAACGCAACGCGTCGATCTTCGCGAAAAGCTTCCTGACCGCGGTGACGAATCCGAAGGGCTATCTGTTCTTCTCCGCGTTCCTGCCGCAGTTCCTCGATCCGTCCGCGCCGCTCGCGCCGCAGTACGTCGCGCTCGCAGTCACGTTCGCGTTGCTCGACGGCGCGGTGATGTTCGGCTACGCGCTGCTCGGCGCACGCGCGGTGCGGCTGCTGAAGCGCTCGGGCGCCCTGTGGCTCGAACGCACGTGCGGCGCGATGCTGCTCGCGCTGGCCGGGTCGCTTGCGCTGTACCGGCGTCATGCCGCGTAGCGGCATCGGCATGCGCGCCGCATCGTTCGCAACGCGTGCGCGATGAGAATCGGCGCGCCGCCCCGCTCCGGCTTTCCCGGCCTGTCGCTCCGGCAGCTCGACCGCACGGACCTCTCGCCGTCGACGCGATTGGACGCGCCACGCCGAATTGGCGACAATCGCCGTTCCCCGCATCGACTGCCTCGCCATGAAAATCGCCGCGCTGTCCGACATCCACGGCAATCTCGCCGCGCTCGACGCGGTGCTCGACGACGTACGCCGCCGCGGCGCCGACCTGATCGTCAACCTCGGCGACATCGTATCGGGCGCGCTCCATCCGGCCGAAACGGCCGACCGCCTGATCGCGTTCGACCTGCCGACCATCAAGGGCAATCACGAACGGCAACTGCTGACCGGCGATCGCGACACGATGCGGCTGTCCGATCGCTGGGCGCACGACACGCTGCGCGACGACCATCGCGCGTGGATCGCCGCATTGCCCGAACGCCTGACGCTCGGCGACGACGTGCTGATGGTGCACGGCACGCCCGCCAGCGACCTCGCCTATTTCCTCGAAACGGTGACGCCCGACGGCTGCCGCGCGGCGACGCCCGATGAAATCGCGCGGCGCGCGGGCGACGCGCCGACCTCGCTGATCCTGTGCGGCCACACGCATGTGCCGCGCATCGCGAAGCTCGACGACGGCCGTCTGATCGTCAACCCGGGCAGCGTCGGCCTGCAGGCGTACACGGACGATCAACCGCATCCGCACCGGATCGAAACGGGCTCGCCGCATGCGCGCTACGCGATGGTGTCGCGCACGCCGGCCGGCTGGCACGCCGAATTCCACGCGGTCGAATACGACTGGCACACGGCCGCCGCCACCGCAGCCGCGCGCGGCCGCGACGACTGGAGCGTCGCGCTGCGCACCGGCCGGTGCTGACGCATCGCCGCCGCCTGCCGCTCACCCTGCTACGTTCACCGGACAACCGTTTCGCCATCGACGCGCATGTGCAGCGCGACGGATGCCGCCCGTTTCGACTCGACGTCCGCGACACCCGTGACGTCTCCGCACGCGGCGTCGCATCACGCATCACGCGGCATTCGCCAGCGTCAGCCGCGCTTCGAGCCCGCCGCCATCCGGCCGGTTGCGCAACGTGAGCGTGCCGCCCATCGCGAGCGCAAGCTGCCGCGCGATCGCGAGGCCGAGCCCCGTGCCGCCCGTCTCGCGATTGCGCGACGTCTCCACGCGCCGGAACGGTTCGAACACCGCGTCGAGCTGATCGTCCGGAATACCGGGCCCGCGATCGAGCACCGCAATGACCGCGCCGCCGCCCGGCGCCGCCTGCACGGCGATCTCGGCCGCGCCGGCGAACTTCAGCGCGTTGTCGACGAGGTTGCCGACGATCCGGCGCAGCGCCTTCGGCCGCGTGACGAGCGCGAGCGGCCCGCCGCCGTGCAGCGCGACGTCCTGCCCCGCATCCGTGTAATCGCACACGATGCTGTCGAGCAGCGCATCGAGATCGATGCGGCGCGCGGCCTCTTCCGTGCCGTGCAGCGTGCGCGCATACGCGACGCCCTCCTTCACCAGATGCTCCATCTCGAGCAGGTCCTGGCGCAGCTTCGCGCCCTGCACGTCGTCGTCCATCGTGTCGACGCGCAGCCGCATCCGCGTGATCGGCGTCTGCAGGTCGTGCGAAATCGACGCGAGGATCTGCATGCGTTCGGCCATGTACTGCGCGATGCGGTCCTGCATCGCGTTGAACGCCCGCGCGGCGCGCGCGACCTCGGATGGCCCGTCCTCGTTCAGGCGCTCGCCCTTCAGGTCGGGGCCGAGCGCGTCGGCCGCCTGCGCGAGCTGGTTCAGTGGCCGCGTCGCGAGCCGCACCGCGAGCCAGCAGCATGCGGCCAGCACCGCGAGCTGCAGCGCGAGGACGTAAGGCAGCCAGCCCGACAGCGGCACCGTCGACATCGGCTGGATGTCGATCGTCAGCGGCGAGCCGTCGGTCAGGCGCAGATGCACCTGCAGATGCTCGCGATCGCCGGGGATCGCGTTCGCGGTCAGCGGGTAGTCGCCGCCGATGCCGTCCGAGATCGAGCGCTCGACGCGCGCGGACAGTCGCGCCTCGGCTGGCGTGCCCGTCTCGCCGGGGCCGAGGATGAACGCATAGCTGCGCCGTGCGAGACGCGGCAGCCACGCGGCGCGCTGGTCGGGCGGCAGGTGGTCGAGCAGCGCGACCGAGCTCGCGACCTCGCGCTCGATGTAGCCCATCATCAGGTTGGTGGTCGCCTGGTCGCGCTCGGTCATCGTGAGCCAGAACGACAGCGTCTGCGCGAGCGCGAGGCCCACGCACAGGATCAGCGCGAGCCGCGCGAACAGCGAGCGCGGCCAGTGCCACAGGGTGCGCGCGCTCATGCGTCGCCTTCGACGGCAGTCACGGCCGACGAGAACACGTAGCCCTCGTTGCGCAGCGTCTTGATGTAGCGCGGCTCGCGCGCGCCGTCGCGCAGCCGCTGGCGCAGCCGGCTCACGAGCAGGTCGATCGACCGGTCGAACGGATCGGACTGGCGGCCCTGCGTGAGGTTGAGCAACTGGTCGCGCGTCAGCACGCGCTGCGGATTGTCGAGGAACACGCGCAGCAGCCGGTACTCGGCGCCGCTCAGCGCCACCAGCGTGCCCTCGGTGTCGAGCAGATGACGCCCCGTCGTGTCGAGCCGCCATTCGCCGAACGCGAGCATCGCGGCCGTCTCCGTCACCTGCATGCCGGGCGGCAGCATGCGCGCGCGGCGCAGCACCGAGCGGATCCGCGCGAGCAGCTCGCGCACCGCGAACGGCTTCGCGAGATAGTCGTCGGCGCCCATCTCGAGGCCGATGATGCGGTCGGTTTCCTCGCCGCGCGCGGTCAGCATCAGCACCGGCACCGTGCGGAACCTGCCGGCGCGCAGATCGCGGCACAGCGTGAGACCGTCCTCGCCGGGCAGCATCAGGTCCAGCACGATCAGGTCGGGCGCGCCGTCGTCGAGCACGTTGCGCATCTCGCGGCCGTTCGCGGCGAGCGACACGCGCATGCCGTTCTTCTCGAGGTAGTCCGCGATCAGTTCGCGGATCGCGCGATCGTCGTCGACGATCAGTACGTGGTCGATCTTGTCCATGAGTCGGTGTCGTTGTCGTGAGGTTCCGGCTGGCGATGTCCGCTTTTATACCGCACCGCGGTCACGCGTTTGTATCCCAATGTATCGCGCCGCCGCGACGACATACAACATTGCACACGCACGGCTTGCCGGACACACCGCAGATACGTCGGCGCGGCCCAATGAGGGCTGTCGAAACCTGTCCGGCCCACACGCTCGCGCGGCGGCCGGCCGAACCGGAGAATCGCCATGCTGCCCAGACTCAAGACCGCCGCCCTCGTGATCGCCCTCGCCGCCACGGCCGGGCTCGCCGCGTTCGCCGGCACCCGCGACGACGCGGGCATGACCGCCTCGCTGGCCGGCACGCCGGCGCCCGACTTCACCGGTATCGAACGCTGGCACAACAGCGCACCGCTCAAGCTCGACCAGCTGCGCGGCAAGGTCGTGCTGGTCGATTTCTGGACGTACTCGTGCATCAACTGCATTCATACGATTCCGTACGTGAACGAGTGGTACCGGAAGTATCGCGACCAGGGGCTCGTCGTGGTCGGCGTGCATACGCCCGAGTATCCGTTCGAGCGCGATGCGAAGAACGTCGCCGATGCGCTCAAGCGCTTCGGCATCCAGTATCCGGTCGCGCAGGACAACCGCTACGACACGTGGCGCGCGTACGGCAACCAGTACTGGCCCGCGCTGTACCTGATCGACGCGAACGGGAAGGTCGTCTATACGCGGTATGGCGAGGGCGGATATGACAAGACGGAGGCGGCGATTCGCGGGGCGCTGGCGCAGGCGAAGGCGGGAAACGAAACGAAGAACGCGACGCGGACGCAGTAGCGTGGGCCGGCGGGGGCACGGCTTGCGCCCCCGTGCGATTCACCGCCGCTCACCCCCGCTTCGCCTCCGCTTCCGCCAGCATCGCCTCCCCGATCGCGAGATTCCCGTTCGCGATCAGCGCGTCGCCCGCACCGCGAATATCGTCGACCGCCTTGTTCTGCCCGAGCTTGCGCTTGCCGACCAGCCGCGTGATCTCGATCTGCAGCCCGACGATCGACTGCAGCATCGTGTCGAGATAGTCCTTCGGCGCGTCGGCCATCTTCCACGGCGCCGGCTGCGACGCCTCGTGCGTGCGCGTCAGCCGCGCGACCACGCCGCGCACGAACTTCTCGTCGTCGCGCACGGTGATGCGGCCTTGTGCATGCACGGCCACGTAGTTCCACGTCGGCACCTGCCGATGCGCGACGTGCTTGCTCGGGTACCAGTTCGGCGAGATGTACGCATCGCCGGCGCGGAAGGTCACGAGCACCTCGTCGCCGTTCGCGACGTCCTGCCAGACCGGATTCGCACGCGCGACGTGCGCATGCAGCTCGTCAGGGCCGCCGTCGCCCGGCAGCAGTTCGAACGGGAGGTGGTTCGCGTCGAGCCCGCTCTTCCCGTGCGTGACCAGGGTGCCGAACGGATGCTGGACGATCAGTTCGCGCAGCACGTCGGGACGGGATTCGGCGAATTCGGCGGGGACATACATGGCGGCTCCACGGTCGGACAGGGTTCGGAGGGAACAGGCCGGGAACCGGCCCGTCATGCCCCGATTGTGATCGCTAACTGGTTTATGCTGTAGAGCCGGTTTAGAAAATTTTCAGCAGACCAGAATCATGGCCAGAACCGCCCGGATCGTCGAAATCCCGTCGCTCGGCGCGCTCGACCGCGCAGCCGGCGACCTGAGCCGCCAGCTCGCGCAGGCGTTGCGGGACGCGGTGCGCCGCGGCGACGTGCGGCCCGGCGACACGCTGCCGTCCACGCGGCTGCTCGCGGCATCACTCCAGGTTGCGCGCGGCACCGTCGTCGACGCCTATGCGCAGCTCGTCGCCGAAGGCTTCCTGGAGTCGCGCGGCGGCGCCGGCACGCGGGTCGCGAACGCGCTGGCCGAGCCATCGCCGCCAGCGGGCGACCCACCCGCCGCCCGCCAGCGCGTCGCGCACGCCGGCCTGCCCGAACCGGCCGCGACGTTCGCGCGGATCGCCCGCGAATTCCGTCCGCTGCCGGCCGTGCCGTTCGCGATCTCGGTGCCGGTCGGGCTCACCGCGCCCGACGACATCTGGCGCCGGCTCGGCAACCGGCTGCGCGCCCGCGGCGCCGGTGCGCCGTCCGGTTATGCGGATCCGCAAGGCGCGCTGCCGCTGCGCGAAGCGATCGCCGATTACGTGCGCCGCTCGCGCTCGGTGCGCTGCAGCGCCGATCAGGTCGTGATCACGAGTGGCACGCAACAGGGGCTGCACCTCGCGAGCCAGCTGCTGCTCGGCCCGAACGATCGCGCGTGGGTCGAGAATCCCGCCTATCGCGGCATCACCGCGCTGCTCGAGAGCACCGGGCGGCGCGACGCGATGGTCCGCGTGCCGGTCGACGCGGACGGCATCGACGTCGAGGCCGGCATCCATCTCGCGCCGAACGCACGTGCGGCGTTCGTCACGCCGTCGCACCAGTACCCGCTCGGGATGCCGATGAGCATGGCGCGGCGCAACGCGCTGCTCGGCTGGGCGCGTACGCATCGCGCGTGGGTGGTCGAGGACGATTACGACAGCGAGCTGCGCTACGAAGGCTATCCGTTTCCGTCGCTGCAAGGGCTCGATCCCGACCGGGTGGTCTATCTCGGCACGTTCAGCAAGATCCTGTTCCCGTCGCTGCGGCTCGGCTACGTGATCGCGCCCGACGACCTCGTGCCCGCGTTCTGCGGCGCGCGCGTGCTGATGGATCGCCACGCGCCGACCGCCGATCAGCACGTGCTCGCCGCCTTCATCGCGGAAGGCCATCTCGACCGCCACATTCGCCGCGTGCGCGGCGTCTACGCGGAACAGCGCGCGCTGCTGATCGACACGCTCGGCGCGCGGCTGCCGCGCGAACTCGCCTGGGTGCAACCGGGCGACCAGGGGATGCACGTCGTGCTGTGGCTCGCGCAAGGGATCGACGATCTCGACGTGGTGGCACGCGCCGCGCAGGCGGGCGTCGCGGTGCGCGCGGTGTCGCCGATGTTCGCGCCCGGCACCGCGCGCCCCGGGCTCGTGCTCGGCTTCGGCGGGTTCGATCGCGCGCGGGTGGAAGCGGCCGCGCAGCGGCTCGCGGACGTGGTCGGCGACGCAGCGGCCGGTAATTCGTCGGATGAATCGCGACGATTACACGGTCAAAAGTTGTCCACGGGCAACAAACGTAATCGTCTGTAACTCCTGCAAGAAAACGGGCTTTTTGGCCAGGGGCAACGCCGCGCGGTTTGCTAGGATCGCGCCTTTTCCGCTCGCGCTCCTGCCGCCGTGAATCGCTTCGTGCCGTTTCTTCGCAATCTGTGGCTTCGCTGCCGCGCCGGCGCCCGCGCGCTGGGCGCCGGCGCGTGGCATCGCCTGCGCCACCCGACGCGCCGCGGCGTCGCGTTGACGCTCGCCGCGATACCGGTGCTCGGCCTGCTGGTCCTGCTCGCGTTCGTGCCGTTCACGCCGAGCATCGGCGACATCCGCAAGGCGCGCATCGACCGACCCGCGCGCGTGCTGTCGGCCGACGGTCAGCTGATCGCCGAGTTCCGGCCCGTCAACCGCGAATGGGTGCCGCTCAAGCAGATCTCGCCGCACATGGTCAACGCGCTGATCGCGACCGAGGACCACCGCTTCTACGCGCATCACGGCATCGACTGGCGCCGCACGCTCGCGGCCGGGCTGCATACGTTCTCGGGCAGCCGCCAGGGCGGCTCGACGATCACCCAGCAACTCGCGCGCAACCTGTATCCGGATGAAGTCGGCCGCGCGCCGACGCTCACGCGCAAGATGAAGGAGCTGATCACCGCGTTCAAGATCGAGACGGTGTACAGCAAGGACGAGATCCTCGAGACCTACCTGAACACCGTGCCGTTCCTGTACAACGCGTACGGCGTCGAAATGGCCGCGCGCACCTATTTCGGCAAATCGGCGGACCAGCTCGACATCGTCGAGAGCGCGACGCTCGTCGGGATGCTGAAGGGCAACAGCTACTACAACCCGGTGCTGAATCCGGAGCGCGCGGTCCAGCGCCGCAACATCGTGCTCGCGCGGATGGCGGCGATGGGCATGCTGTCGCCGCAGCAACTCGCGAAATTGCAGCGCCGGCCGCTGCGCGTCGACTTCGAGCCGCAGACCGCGCAGCCGGGCCCCGCCCCGCACTTCGCGGTGCAGCTGCGCAAGTGGCTGATCGCCTGGGCCGACCGCAACAACTACGACCTCTACTCGGACGGCCTCGTCGTGCGCACGACACTCGATGCGCAGCTGCAGGACATGGCGACGCAAGCGCTGACGCAGCAAACCGATCGCCTGCAGGCGATCGCCGACAGCGCGTGGCACAACCCGTCCGGCTGCGGACTGCGCAACGACCTGTTCCGCGGCTTCATCCGGCAGACGCCCGACTATCGCGCTGCGCGCGACGCGGGGCTCGCCGATGCGGCGGCGCTGAAGCAACTCGGCGCGAATCGCGCGTTCATGCGCGCGCTGTGCGAGCGCAAGACGCAGGTCCAGGCCGGCTTCGTCGCGATCGATCCGCGCAATGGCGCGATCCGCGCGTGGGTCGGCAGCCCCGATTTCGGCAGCGAGCCGTTCGATCACGTCGTCCAGGCGCGGCGCCAGCCGGGCTCGACGTTCAAGCCGTTCGTCTATGGCGCCGCGTTCGCGGACGGGATGCGGCCGGGCGATACGTTCGTCGATCGCTCCGTCGCGATCCCGATCGGCGCGCACGCGGTGTGGCGACCGACCGATGCCGAGCCGCCGACGGACGCGCCGATGACGCTGCGCGACGCGCTTGCCCTGTCGCGCAATCGCATCACCGCGCAGGTGATGCAGCGCGAAGGCGCGCCCAGGGTCGCGCAGATCGCACGCGCAATGGGCGTGCGCGACAGCCCGCTCGACGCGGTGCCGTCGCTCGCGCTCGGTACGAGCCCCGTCACGCTGAAGGAAATGGTGTCCGCGTACGGGACGATCGCGAATCGCGGCGTGTATGTCGCGCCGCAGATGATCACGCGCATCGAGGATCGCGACGGCAAGGTGCTCGCCGCATTCGGCAGCGCGCTGCCCGAACGCGCGTTACCGGTGGCCGCGGCCCAGACGCTGGTCGACGTGATGCGCGGCGTCGTCGATTACGGGACCGGTGCCGACATCCGCTCGCGCTACGGGATTCGCATCGACGTCGCGGGCAAGACCGGCACGACGCAGGACAATACGGACGGCTGGTTCATCCTGATGCATCCGCAACTGGTGGCCGGCGCGTGGGTCGGCTTCGACGACGGCAGCGTGACGCTGCGCAGCGACTACTGGGGTGCAGGGGCGCACAGCGCGTTGCCGATCGTCGGTACGTTCTACGATGCGGCGCTGCGTGCGAGTGCGATCGATCCGCATGCGCAGTTCTCGCCCGACTTCCGGCCGCGCAGCGCACCGGCGCCGGCACCGAGGCGGCGTCCGCACCCCGGCCTGTTCGACTGGTTGAAAATTTTCCGCTGATCGTGCCGCCGGCGGTCAACGCCGGCGCGCATGACGGTTGCCCGTATTGCCGAAGCGTCTGCCCGTCGCATCATGCGCGCGGCCGGCCGATAGGGCTGGCGACGCGTTCAATCCGCCGCGAGCGTCGCGGCCAGTGCGTCGAACTCCGGCGCCCACGCCGCGCGCCACGCGGCCTTCGTCTGGTCGTCGACCCACGCGCCGTCGATCCCGTTCAGCATGAATTGCTTCAGGTCGGCGACCGTGAAGCCGAAATGGCTGAACATCAGCTCCCACGCCTCGGACGGATTCACCTTGTGCAGCGTCGGATCGTCGGTGTTCGGATGGATCTTCAGCCCGAGGCCCGGCATCTTGCGCATCGGATGCCGCTCCGCCCATTGCTCTGGCGGCAGCGTGCGGAGGTAGTACGAATTCGTCGGCACGACCGTGAAGACGATCCCGCGTTCCGCATAGCGCGCGCACAGCTCGGGGTTGTCGACGATTGTGTAGCCGTGGTCGACGCGATCGACGTGCAGCAGATCGACGGCCGTCTCCACGTTGCGCCACGGCATCCCGAACTCGCCCGCGTGCGCGGTGGTGCGGAACCCGGCCGCACGCGCGTCGCGATACGCCTTCCAGAACAGTTCCGGCGGCCGGTCGTTCTCGCGATAGTCGATCCCGATCCCCGCGACTTCGTCCGCGCGATGCGCCTTCATCCAGTCGACGATCGCGACCGCTTCGTCCGGATCCTGCTCGCGGTCGATGCTCGGAATCAGGCTGGCGCCGATCCCGAAGTCGCGCGCGGCATCGCGAATCGCCGTGACGATCGCGGCTTGCGCATCCGCATACGGAATGCCCGACACGCGCACCGTGCCCGTCGGATTCCAGAAGAATTCCGCATGCCGGACGTTGTGCGCGGCCGCATCCTCGAGATACTCGTACGCGATCCGCCGCAGGTCGTCGGGCCGCGTGAGCAGGAATTTGTCGAGCGCACGCAGCACGTGCAGCACGCCGACCGGCTTTTCGCCGCGCGCATAGAACGCGTCGATCTCCGCGCGCTCGATCGGCGCGCCGCTGCGCTCCGCGAGCGCGACGAACGTGTCGTGCCGCACCGCGCCGAGCAGGTGGCAATGCAGCTCGACCTTCGGCAGCGCGTGGAAGAAAGCCCGATGGACGGGCGTGATCTCGATGCCCGTGCGCGCGGCCGGGACGTTGCCTGGTGTTCCCTTCATTTCAGTCTCTTGTGCGGTAGTGTCGATGCGTCGCGAAAGCCGTCGCTCAGTGCGGCTTCACGACGGTCCAGAAGTAATAGCCGAGCGGCAGCGCGAGCACGACGAGCCCCCACGACACGTCGCGCCGGCGGCCGGCCAGCAGCTTGACGAGCACGTAGCACAGCAGCCCGCCGGCAATGCCGGTGCCGAAGCTGTTCGACATCAGCGTGAGCAGCACCATCGACATCACGGGCAGTGCATCGGTGAAGTCGTCGAAATGCGTATGACGGATCGTCGCGAACATCGACAGCCCGATCAGGATCAGCGCCGGCGCGGTCGCCTCCTTCGGGATCGCGAGCGCGACCGGCACGAACAGCAGCATCGCGGCGAACAGCACGGCCGCGGCCAGCGACGACAGCCCGCTGCGGCCGCCGGCCTCGACGCCCGCCGCCGATTCGATCAGCGCGGTCAACGCGGGAATGCCGAACACGGGGCCGAGCGTCGCGGCGAGCGAGTCGACCAGGAACGGCCGGTTGATGTTCGGCAGGTTCCCCTGTTCGTCGAGCAGGTTCGCCTTCGCGCCGACCGCGAGCGCGGTGCCAAGGGTCGAGAAGAATTCCGCCGCGAAGAACGCGAACAGGTACGGCGCGGCCGCGAGGGTCAGCGCGCTGCGGATGTCGAGCTTGAACGCGATCGGCGCGATGCCGTGCGGCAGCGACACGAACGACGCCGGCAAGTGCGTGACGCCGAGCGGCACGCCTGCCGCGGCCGCGACGAGCATCGCGATGAGGATCGCGCCGGGCACCTTGCGCGCCTGCAGCACGATCGCGACCGCGAGGCCGATCAGCGCGACGAGCGCGCCCGGCCGCGAGAAGTCGCCGAGCGCGAATGCGTTGGTCTTCGCGTTCGCGACGACCATCCCCGCATTGCGCAGCCCGAGCATCGTCACGAACAGGCCGATCGACGCGCCGAGCCCGAGCTTGATCTGCACCGGAATCAGCCGCATCACGACACCGCGCGCGCCGAAGATCGTCAGCAGGAAGAACAGCACGCCCGACACGCACGCGATGCCGAGGCCCGTCTGCCAGCCGACGTGTTCCGTCGTCGCGAGCGTCACGCCGACGATCACCGAGCCGCCGATGCCGGGGCCGACGAGGAACGGCAGGTTCGCATAAAGCCCCATCAGCGTGGTGAACAGCACGAACACGATGATCGTCGCGGTCGTCGCCGCGCCGCGCTCCATCCCGCCCGTCGCGAGCAGCGACGGGATCACGACGAGCAGGTACGCGGCCGCAAGAAACGACGTGATGCCCGCGATCGCCTCGGTGCGCACGCTCGTGCCGCGCGCCGCGAGCGCGAAGCGCCGTTCGAGCCAGTGGGCCGGCGTGCGCGCCGGCATCGTGTCAGTCGCTGACATGGTGATTCTCCTGTGATTCCGATTATTGTCCTGTGCCGGCTCGCGCGGCGCGGTCTTATACTGCCGCGTACCGCCTCCCGACCTTACCGTTCCGATGTCGTCCGATCGCTCGTCGCTGCTGCCCGCACTCACGTTGCGGCAGGTCCAGCACTTCGTCGTCCTTGCGCATGTGCGCAGCTTCACGCGGGCCGCGCAGGCGCTGTCGCTCACGCAGCCCGCGCTCACGGCGTCGATCCGCCAGATCGAGTTCCTGCTCGGCGGGCGCCTGTTCGCGCGCTCCGCGCACCGGCTCACGCTGACCACCGCCGGCGAGGCCGTGCTGCCGCTCGCCGAACGTCTGCTGAACCAGGCGCGCGGCACCTTCGACGACATGACGCGGCTGATCGGCGAACGCATCCAGACCGTGCGGATCGCCTTCATCCCGTCGGTCGCTGGCCGCCTGTTGCCCGCGCTCAACGCGCTGCGCGGCACGCATCCGGCGCTGCGCTTCACGCTCACCGACTTGCCCAACAGCGCACTCGTCGAAGCCGTGCGCGACAGCGTCGCGGATCTCGGCATCGGCGTGCGCGAGCCCGACGGCGACGACGGCACGCTGCGCTACCAGCAGCTCTTCGAGGACGAGATCGTGATCGTCGTGCGGCGTGACGATCCGCTCGCGGGCGCGAAGAGCGTGACGTGGGCGAAGCTCGTCGATCGCGAGCTGGCCGTGTTCGTGCGCGGCAGCGTCAGCGAATCGCTGCATCGCACCGGCGGCGCAGAGCGGCTGCGCCTGAACGTCGCGTACCGGATGGAGTACACCGAGCCGCTGTACGCGCTCGCGCGCAACGGTCTCGCGACCGCCGTGCTGCCGAGCCTCTACACGATGCATCTGCACGATCCCGAACTCGTCGCGCTGCGCGTCGAGAAACCGCGCGTCACGCGCGCGATCTCGCTGATCTCGCTCGCCGCCGACGATCGCGGCCCGCACGTGCGCACCTGCCGCGAGTGGATCGCGAAGCACATCTGATCCGGTTCGCCGCACGGCACGTCGCGTCGTTCAGGGCAGCTTCGCGATGCGCTCGACGAGCGTCGTGTAGAAGCGGTCCGCATCGACCTCGTTGATCCACGTCGCGTTCGCCGCCCGGCCACTGCGCCCGTTCCAGTCGACCACCGTCTCGCCGAGCGTCCACTGCCCGGTCGTCTCCACCACGACGTTCACCTTGCGACCGGTGAACAGCGTCGGATCGACGAGATAGCCGACTGCCGTCGGGTCGTACATCGGTGCGTCGTCGACACCACGACGCTTCTTGTTGTACGCGAGCTCGGCGTCCATGATGTCGGCGACGATCGCGCCGCAGCGGTTGCCGAGCGCGCGGAACGGCGCGACGCGCGCCGGCGTGATCGGCGCCTTCACCGCGACGTCGCGCGGCAGCACGACGATCGGCACGCCACTGCCGAACACGACTTCGGCCGCCTGCGGATCGACATAGATGTTGAATTCGGCGGCCGGCGTGATGTTGCCGCGCTCGAAGAACGCGCCGCCCATCAGCACGATTTCGCGCAACGCGCCGCGGGTCTGCGGTGCCTCGACCAGCGCGGTCGCGATGTTCGTCAGCGGGCCGAGCGCACACAGCGTCACGCTATTCGGCGCTGCCCGGCTCAGCGTATCGACGAGATACGACACCGCGTGGCCGGGCGCGAGCGGCGCGCGCGGGTCGTGCAGCGCGACGCCTTCGAGGCCGGTCTTGCCGTGCACGTTCGCGGCCGTCACGAGCTCGCGCACGAGCGGGCGCGGGCAGCCCGCGTAGACCGGCAGCGTCTTCGTGCGGCCGGCCCAGTCGCGGATGATCCGCGCATTGCGTTCGGTCAGGTCGAGCGGCACGTTGCCTGCCACGGCGGTCAGCGCGTGCACGTCGAGGCGGTCCTGCGCGCCCAGCGCGAACAGGATCGCGATGGCGTCGTCCTGCCCCGGGTCGGTATCGATGATCACCGTGCGGCGCGCGGCGTCGCCGGCCGCGAACGCGCCCGTTTCGGGCAGCAGCGCGGTGCCGGCCAGCGCGGCGGACAGTTTCAGGAAGGTGCGGCGGGATGCGATCGGATGGGTCATGGTCGGTCGGGCTCAGAAAACGTGCCGGACGCCAAGCGTCGCCATCATCTGGCGCGTGCCGGTCGAGCGTGCGTACGCGAAGATCTGCGCATGGTCCGCGTCGCCAGCCGCCTGCTGCGCAATCACCGTCAGCGCGACGTCGGTGCGTTTCGACAGGAAGTAATCGGCCTGCAGGTTCACCTGGTGCCATTTCGGCCGCTTGTCGATCACGTCGTACTTGCCGTTCGTGAACGCATACGCGGCGCCGAGAAAGAGCTGCGGCGTCATCGTGTAGACGACGTTCACGCCGAGGTTCTGCAAGTGCAGGTGCGAATTGTCGAGGTAATCGTAGCGCACGTCGGTGAACATCGCCGCGAACTGCGCGCGGCCGATCGTATAGAAGCCGCCCGTGCCCGCGATCCGCTGCCGGCTGGCATAAGCCGCCGGCGTCATCGCGCTCTTGCTGAAGATCAGCAGCGGCGACGCATAGTCGTTCGCGATCGCGCCGTCCTGGTTCGTCGCGCTGTACGGGTGGTTGTACTGCGCGTAGACCGCGCTCCAGCGCAGCGGGCCACGCTCGTAGCCGAGGCCGAAGCTGTATGCGCTGTTGTTCGCGAAGCCCGTCGCATTGCTGAAGCCGTACAGCGCCGTGAACTTCAGCCCGTAGTAGACGGGGCTCACGTACTTCACCGAGTTCTGCACGCGGATGTCGTTGTAGCCGTTGTCGTTGTCGCCGATGTTCACGCCGTTGCTCGCGATGATCACGGGCCCGATGTAGTCGTGGATCGCGTCGTACTGGCGGCCGAAGGTCAGCGACCCGTAGGTGCGGTCGGCGAGGCCGACGTAGGCCATGCGCCCGAACTCGCGGCCGTTCTGCGCGGCCGTGCCCGTCATCACGTTGAAGCCGTTCTCGAGCTGGAAGATCGCCGACAGCCCCTGCCCGAGGTCCTCCTTGCCCTTCAGCCCCCAGCGCGGGTTCTGGTTCGTGCCGGACAGCGCCTGCCAGGCGTTCTTGCCGCCCTGGTTGGTCGCGTACCCGACGCCGGCCGAGATGAGACCGTACAGCGTGATGCTGCCTTGCGCACCGGCATGGGTCGCGAAGGCGCCGAGCATCGCGAGCGGAGCGAGCTTGTAGAGAGTTTTCATGCGGGTCGTGTGGTCGATGGTGGCCCAGGCGCGGCAGGGTTCCGCGAAACTGGACGCCACTATACGAACCGCGGCCGGATAATAAAAGTTTGCTTTTCTTATGTCTCAATAAAACGAATTTATTCTCATCCTTGCGTCTCCCGCGCTGACGGACCGGCTGCCGTCAGTCCGCCGTGTCGCCGCTCTTCGGCAGCTTCGACCATGCGTTGCGTCCCGGCGCCGGCGACCAGGCCGGACGCGTCTTGCGCGCGCTGTCGATCACGACCAGGTAGCGGCCGGCGATCGGCGTGATGTCGCGATCGTGGCGCAGCACCCAGAGCGACTTGCCGGCTTCGACGCGTGCCTGATAGTCGTCGTCGAGAATGCCGTGCCGGTCGAGGAACGTGTTCAGCGAAGCCGGGATTCGCACGCAACCTTTCGAGTGCCGGATGCCGAGCAGCGGCTCGAGGCGATCGGGGTCGCTCGCGTGCATCTGGAAGCGCATCGGCGACGTGCCGCCCTTGCCCCAGCCACGCTCACCGTCCACCCAGCCGAAGTCGTAGATGCGCATGTCGCGCTTGCCGTAGCCGCGAATGCCGTTGTCGTTCGTCGTGCCTTCCGCGCGGAAGTCCATGTTGTCGGGCGAATGATGGAACACG
This sequence comes from Burkholderia sp. Bp9142, assembly GCF_003853415.1. Taxonomy (GTDB): domain Bacteria; phylum Pseudomonadota; class Gammaproteobacteria; order Burkholderiales; family Burkholderiaceae; genus Burkholderia. The sequence continues at coordinate 62,269 of NZ_QTPP01000030.1, forward strand.
CCGAGCGGCGTCACGAAGTGATCGTACTTGCCGGGCCAGCCGGTGCCGACCGGCGACGCACCGATGATCAGCCACGCATTGGCCGGCGTCGCGCGGAAGTAGATGAACAGCGCCTGCACGTTCGGCGCGCGGTCGACCATCGCGACGTACTCGCCGGCCAGGTCGCCGAGGTCCCCATCGGCGAGGGTATTCTGAAGGCGGTCGCCGTACGCGCGCTGTTCGTTCGCGGGCACGTTCAGGCGCCGCGTGACTTCCTGCGAGAAGCGCTTGCGCATGTCGATCGCACGCGCGGTCGCGCTCTTCGCTTCCTCGGCGGACAGCGGCGGGTGCCGGCGCGGCGGGGTCGGCACGGGCGCCTCGGCTTCGCTCGCCGGCGTGCCGGAAGCGGCCGATGCGGGCGATGCGGGCGATGCAGGTGATGCAGCCGACGCCGGCGATGCAGTGGACGCGGCGGAAGCCCCCGATGCCCCGCTGGCCGGCCACGCATGATGCGCGGCGGATGCCGCGGATGACGGCGCTGCCCCCGCCGGCACATGCGCGGGCGAAGCCGGATGCGCGGGCGATACAGTTGATGAGGATGACGTAGCAGTGGACGACGGCACGTCGGACGCGGCAAAGGCTGGCCGCTCGACAAGCACGGAGATCGGGAGAGCGGCCGCGAGCCACACGGATGCGGCAGCTGCGAGGATACGGCGACGCGGCTTGGGAACCCGCCGCGCCTGGTCGGAAAACGTCATGCGATCGAAGCCATCGGCAAAGCCAGCCGCCGCACGTTGCGAACGGCGCATCTTCCGCACGAGCCATCGATACGCCGAAGGCACGCGTGAGCCCGGCGCCGACGCCTCTTCGCGGTGGATCCGTTCGCAGTGCAATGCGTTGGGTCCGATGGCGGCTAATGAGTCGTCAGATCTTTCATTCTACCCGCGCGGACAACGATCGGCAGGGCCGAACCGCCGGTTTTGCGGCGGTTTTGCGCTTCGTCACGCCTTGTTTCAACTCGTTGCCGCTTGCTTCGCCGCCGCATGGCAGACTGTTTCGTTGGACATTCCCGGCAACATCACACTGCGGCAATGCGCCCGCATGCCGCACGCGGCACACGAGCGCGCCACCACCGCCTACTTCGAAATGGTTTCGAGCGCGATGCCTTTCGTGCGCGGCCCCATGAAGCCGATCGCGGCCATCACGATCATCATCGCGCCGGCGATGAACGAGAACACGCCGAACGTGCCGAAGCCCTTCAGCACCGCCGCGATCACGAATGACGAGAAGATCGCCGAGAAGCGGCTCCACGAATAGACGAAGCCTACCGCGCGCGCGCGGATCGACGTCGGGAACAGTTCGGCCTGGTACGCATGGTAGCTGTACGACATGATGTTGCTCGCGAGCGTGAGACCGATGCCGAGCACGATCAGGAACGCACCCGCCGTCGTCTGGCTGAACAGCAGCCCGCAGACGACGATCGCCGCCGCCATCGCGACGATCACCGACTTGCGCTCGAAGCGGTCGGCGATCACGAGGCCGATCAGCGGACCGAGCGGCGCCGCGAGCGCGATCACGCTCGAATACATGAGGCTCGACGTGACCGTGATGCCCTGCTTGATCAGCAGCGTCGGCACCCAGTTCGCGAAGCCGTAGAAGCCGACCGTCTGGAACACGTTGAAGATCGTCATCATGATCGTGCGGCTGCGATACGGCGGCACCCACATGTCGCGGAAGCTGCCGCGCGGCGGCACGGGCTCGGCCGGCGCGGGCGGCGGCAGCGGCCGGCCGTATTCGGCTTCGACCTTCGCCTCGAGCAGGCGCATGATGCGGTCGGCTTCGTCGACGCGGCCCTGCTGCGCGAGCCAGCGCGGGCTTTCGGGCAATGCGCGGCGAATCCACCACACGAACAGCGCGCCGTGCGCACCGATCAGCACGACCCAGCGCCAGCCGTCGAGGCCGAGCGGCGCGTGCGGCACGAGCAGGTACGCGAGGAACGCGACCACCGGCACCGCGACGAACCCGACCGCCTGCTCGCACGCGAACGCGCGGCCGCGGATCTGCTTCGGCACGAGTTCGGAGATATACGTGCCGATCGTGACCATCTCGACGCCGAGGCCGAGACCGACGACGAAGCGCCAGAAGTTCAGCCCGCCTGCCGTGTCCTGGAACGCCATCACGACGTTGGCGGCCGTGTACCACAGCAGCGACCACGTGAAGATCGCGCGGCGGCCGAAGCGGTCCGCGAGGAAGCCGCATGCGATCGTGCCGATGAAGAGGCCGGCGAACAGCGCGGCGATGAAGCTCGCGACGCCCGTGGTGCCGAACAGGCCGTGCGTCGTCGCGGACAGGATCCCGCTTTTCACGAGGCCCGGCGCGACGTAGCCGCTGTACAGCAGATCGTAGAGTTCGAAGAAGAAGCCGAGGCTCAGCAGCACGACGAGTTTCCAGACGCTGCGGGTCGGCGGCAGGCGGTCGAGGCGGGCCGATATCGAGCCGGCGTCGATGGAAGAGGACGAGGCGGCTGCCTGTGGAAAGCTGTCCGTTGAGACCATCGTGGTCGTGTCTCCTGATCGTGTCGTGTGTTGTTGTCCGGCGGCAGCGGGCCGCCGTCGGGCGATTCGCTGCATTGTACCGGCACGCCGCGCGGGCCGCGTCACGTGGCGAACCGGTTCGGATAGCCCGTTTTCACGCCGGACAATGTGTAAATTGCGTAACCGTCTGTCGGATCCGCCAGGTTCGCCGGCATCGCGAGAGACCGCTGTCCAACCGCGGCCGCAACCGGCACGGCCCCGTCGGCAAGGGCACACCGGGCCATCGCGAGCCCGCGCGGGCAACCCGGTGCGCGGCGGGCAGGCGCGCAATCGGCGTCACCGCGGTCGCCATGCCCCGGTAACATGCTACCGGGTCAACTCCCGGCTTCCGGCCGCCTTTCGGCGCCCGGCATTGTCGGCAAAACGTAAGCATTCCATGTCCATGCAACGACTATCCACGTACGCACGCCGGATCGCGCTGTTCGCACTGCTGCAGTTCGCGGCGCTCGCGACCGCGTCGGCGTTTCCGGCTGCCGCCTCCGCGCCGACCGCGAGCGGCGTCGGCGTCCCGGTGCCGACCATTTCGCTGAGCGACGCGGTGGCGCAGCTCAAGCAGATGCAGGGGCAACAGGACCGCATCAAGCAGCAGACGTCGAACGCGACCAACAGCAAGGAGCTCGACGAACTCGGCGACGCGACCCAGGAACTGAGCGCCGACGTCGACAAGCTGCAGAGCCAGCTCGCACCGCAGCGCACGCAAGTCCAGGCGCAGCTCGACGTGCTCGGCCCGCCGCCGGCCCCGGGCGCATCGCCCGAAACGCCCGCGGTCGCGCAACAGCGGGCGACGCTGAATGCGCGCAAGACGCAAATCGAAGCAGCGCTGAAGCAGGCGGCGGACCAGAAGACCAACCTCGCGAACCTGAACGACCAGTTCGCGAAGCTGCACCGCAGCCTGCTGAAGAATCAGCTCGCGTTCCGTTCGGGCAGCATCTTCGGCGCGCAATTCTGGCTGCCGCTGTTCCACCTGTCACCGGACGATGTCCAGCGGCTCGACGACTTCAACGACGAACTGCGCGACATGCTGCGCTCGTCGTGGACACCGGGACAGCGTGCACTCACCACGCTGCTGATGATCGCCGCGCTCGCTGTCTGGCTCGGCGGCCGCCGCATCCTCGAACGCGGGCTCGCGTGGGTCTGCCTGAACCGCCTGCCGCCCACCCGGCTGCGGCGCAGCGCACTGGCGCTGGCGACGGCGTTCTCGACGCTGCTGGCTACCGCGGTCGCCGTCCAGATCCTCTATCTCGCGCTCGCCCGCCACTACGCGCTCACGCCTTCGATGAGCGATCTGTGGGATCAGTTCGCGAAGCTCGCCGTGACCTGCGCGCTGATCGCCGGCCTCGGCCGCGCGCTGCTCTGCACGAAACATCCGTCGTGGCGGCTGCCGGCGCTCGCCGATCCCGTCGCGCTCGCGATGCGGCCGTTTCCCGGCGTGCTGGCCGCGCTGCTGCTGATGTCCGGCACGCTCGAATCGATCAACCGGATCGTCGATACCAGCCTGTCCGTCACGCTGTTCGGCCGCGGGATCGTCTCGCTCGTCGTCGCGCTGACCGTCGGCGCGTCGCTGTTGCGCGCGAACCGCGAGCGCGCCGCGCTCGCGGCCGCCGGCGAATCGCCCGAGCAACGCTCGACGCTCGCGGGTCTGATCCATGCCGGCGTCACGCTGGCGATTATCGTGTCGCTGATCGCGCTCGTGATCGGCTACATCACGGTCGCGCGGTTCATCACCTACGAACTCGTGTGGTTCGAGCTGGTCCTGTGCAGCATCTACATCCTGACGCAACTGACGCGCGACGCGAGCGAAAGCCTGTTCTCCGCGAACCTGTCGACCGGCCAGCAGATCAAGCACCTGTTCGCGCTCGACGACAAGCATCTCGAACAGGCGCACACCGTCGTGTCCGGCCTGGGCACGAGCCTGCTGATGCTGGTCGCGGCCATCGCGCTGCTGACGGGCGGTTTCGGCACGACGCCGAGCGACCTGCTCGACAGCGCGATCGCGATGATCGGCGGCCAGCGGCTGCAGAGCCTGAACATCATGCCCGACCGGATCATGAACGCGGCAATCGGGTTCGCGATCGGCTTCTACCTGCTGCGCTCGGTGCGCCGCTGGCTCGACAACGAGTTCATGCCGGCGCTCGGCATGGACGCGGGGATGCGCGTATCGCTGGTCACGCTGTTCGCCAACGTCGGCTACGTGCTGCTCGTGCTGATGACGCTGGGGCTGCTTGGCGTCAAGTGGAGCAACCTCGCGTGGATCGTCAGCGCGCTGTCGGTCGGTATCGGTTTCGGCCTGCAGGAGATCGTGAAGAACTTCGTGTCGGGGCTGATCCTGCTGACCGAGCGGCCGGTGAAGGTCGGCGACATGGTCAGCATCGCGGGCGTCGAAGGCGACATCCGCCGCATCAACGTGCGCGCGACCGAGATCCAGCTCACCGACCGCTCGACCGTGATCGTGCCGAACTCGCAGCTGATCTCGCAGAACGTGCGCAACGTGACGATGGGCAACAGCACGCAAGGCGTCGCGACGCTGATGCTGACGTTCCCGCTGAACACCGACCCCGAGCAGGTGCGCGACCTGCTGCTCGATGCGTATCTCGAACACCCGGCGATTCTCGACAAGCCGGCGCCGTCGGTCACGTTCAGCCAGCTGACACCGGAAGGGATCACGCTGAGCGTGACGGGCTACGTGGCGAGCCCGCGGATCGCGAGCACGACGAAGAGCGACCTGCTGTTCGAGATCCTGAAGCAGTTGCGCGCGGCGCAGATCACGCTGTCGACACCGCAGATGCTGGTCGTGCAGAACCTGCCGGCGGGCGACGGTTCGACGCGACATGAACCGTAAGTGAGTCATTGAGCGTGCGGTCGCTCCGATCGATCATCGCGGCGCCCGCAGCGCCGGAAACGACAAGGGCCGGTTACCGCTTCCGCGGCAACCGGCCCTGTTCATTCGACCGTCAAGGCGCCCTCCCGGGCGCCCCGCATCACACGTCGAACTTCACCCCTTGCGCCAGCGGCAGCTGACGGCTGTAGTTGATCGTGTTCGTCGCACGGCGCATGTACGCCTTCCACGCGTCCGAACCCGACTCACGGCCGCCGCCCGTTTCCTTCTCGCCGCCGAACGCGCCGCCGATCTCCGCGCCGCTCGTGCCGATGTTCACGTTGACGATCCCGCAATCGCTGCCCGCCGCCGACATGAACTGCTCGGCCTCGCGCATGTCGTTCGTGAAGATTGCCGACGACAGGCCTTGCGGCACTGCGTTGTGCACGTCGATCGCGTCTTCGAAGTCGTCGTAGACCATCACGTAGAGAATCGGCGCGAACGTCTCGCGCTCGACCACCGCCGATTGCTTCGGCATCCGCACGATCGCCGGACGCACGTAGTAAGCATCCGCGTGGCCGACGTCGACGCGCTCGCCGCCCTTCACTTCGCCGCCCTGCTCGCGCGCATCGGCCAGCGCTTTCTGCATCGCGTCGAACGACGCACGGTCGACCAGCGGACCGACGAGCGTGCCTTCCTCGAGCGGGCTGCCGACCTTCACCGACACATAGGCCTTCTCGATGCGCGGCAGCAGTTGCTCGACCAGGCTGCGATGCACGATCAGGCGGCGCAGCGTCGTGCAGCGCTGGCCGGCCGTGCCGACCGCCGCGAACGTGACCGCGCGCACCACGAGGTCGAGGTCGGCGCTCGGCGCGACGATCATCCCGTTGTTGCCGCCGAGCTCGAGGATGCCGCGCGCAAGACGCTGGCTCAGCACCTTCGCGACTTCCTGGCCCATCCGCACGCTGCCCGTCGCGCTGACGACCGGCACCTTCCTCGACGACGTCAGCACCTCGCCGACATCGCGCATGCCGAGCACCAGCTGGCTCAGGCCCTTCGGCGCGACGCCCGGATGGGTCTTCTCGAATTCGCGGATCGCCTTCTCGAGCAGCACGTGGCAGGCAATCGCGGTGAGCGGCGTCTTCTCCGACGGCTTCCACACGACCGAATCGCCGCATACGAACGCGAGCGCCGCATTCCACGCCCACACCGCGACCGGGAAGTTGAACGCCGAGATCACGCCGCACACGCCGATCGGGTGCCACGTCTCCATCATCCGGTGGCCCGGGCGCTCGGACGCGATCGTCAGGCCGTAAAGCTGGCGCGACAGGCCGACCGCGAAATCGCAGATGTCGATCATTTCCTGCACTTCGCCGAGCCCTTCCGACGTGATCTTGCCGGCTTCGAGCGTGACGAGGCGGCCCAGCTCGGCCTTGTGCTCACGCAGCACGTTGCCGAACACGCGCACGAGTTCGCCGCGCACCGGCGCCGGCACCGTGCGCCACTTGAGGAATGCGTCGTGCGCGGCGTCGATCTTGCGCTCGGCGTCGGCGGGCGAGTCGACCGCCAGCGTCGCGAGCGTCGCGCCGTCGAGCGGCGAACGCGCGGTCAGCGCAGTGCCTTTCCACTGGGCGAGATCGATGTCGAGCGCGGCAAGAATGTCGTTGAATTGCATCACTTCCTCTTCAGGGACAGATTGATCGGTGCGGCGGCGACGCCGCCCGCGTGATTCGATTGGAGCGCGTTCGCGCGCCTTGTGCAAGCGGATGCGCAGCTCGGCAGGCCCGGTGCGCCGCGCCGCCACCGGAAATCCGGCCGGACGGCGCGCCCCCGCCTCGCGAGGCAGGATCCATGAGACACATTGTCGGTGGCCGCAAGCCGGGCCGCTATTGATATTAACTCACGACTTCATTCCCAAAACGCAACACCGGGGCAGGACGAATCCGCCCGTTTCGGCACGGGTATCGGACGTGTCCAGGGCCGATGGCCGGGCCGCCGCGCCGGTTGCGGCGCGCTGCAACTTGATGACAAAGCCGCATCACCCAGTGCGGAAATATCGTTTGCCGACCATGCGGCGGCCCCACACAATCGGGGCGGCGTCGAGGTGCACCGCACCCGGCGCACCGACGGCCGCCAGCAGCGGCCGGACGACAGACGAAGGCGACACGCGTCGCGGCCCGGCCGATCGCGGCCCGCCCGATCCGGATCGGGCCCGCGAAGCATCGCCGCTGCCCGGCTGGCGGCCGGCGACGCATCGCACTTCGTAGCCAAAAAACAATCCCGGAGACAGCGCCCAGCACCCGCCATGCATCCAGATGCCCGCCCCGACTCGCCCCGTCCGTCCGGCCCGCCGCCCGCGAAGCCGTCCCTCCACCGTGCGCTGCAGGCACGCCATCTGCGTATGATCGCGATCGGCGGCTCGATCGGCACGGGCCTGTTCGTCGCGTCCGGCGCGTCGATCTCGCAGGCCGGCCCCGGCGGCGCGATGCTCGCGTACATGCTGATCGGCCTGATGGTCTACTTCCTGATGACGAGCCTCGGCGAAATGGCCGCGTTCATGCCGGTGTCGGGCTCGTTCGCGACCTACGGCGCGAAATTCGTCGACGAAGGCTTCGGCTTCGCGCTCGGCTGGAACTACTGGTACAGCTGGGCCGTGACGCTCGCCGTCGAACTCGTCGCCGCGCAGCTCGTGATGCACTACTGGTTTCCGCACGTGCCGGGCGTCTGGTGGAGCGCGATCTTCCTCACGCTGATCTTCGCGCTCAACGCACTGTCGGTGCGCGGCTTCGGCGAAGCCGAATACTGGTTCGCGCTGATCAAGGTGCTGACGGTCCTCGCGTTCGTCGGCGTCGGCCTGCTGATGATCTTCGGCATCATGCAGGGCGGCCCGAGCGCGGGCTGGGCCAACTTCACGATCGGCGACGCGCCGTTCGCGGGCGGCTGGGCAACGATGCTCGGCGTTGCGATGATCGCGGGCTTCTCGTTCCAGGGCACCGAAATGATCGGCGTCGCGGCCGGCGAATCGGAGAACCCGCGCACGACGATCCCGCGCGCGGTCAGCCAGATCTTCTGGCGGATCCTGCTGTTCTACGTGTTCGCGATCTTCGTGATCGGCGTGCTGATTCCGTACACCGACCCGAGCCTGTTGAAAAGCGACGTGACCGACATCGGCGTGAGCCCGTTCACGCTCGTGTTCCGCCACGCGGGCCTCGCGTTCGCGGCCGGCGTGATGAACGCGGTGATCCTGACGGCCGTGCTGTCGGCCGGCAACTCGGGCATGTACGCGTCGACGCGGATGCTCTACAACCTCGCGGTCGAAGGCCGCGCGCCGAAGCTGTTCGCGAAGCTGTCGCCCGGCGGCGTGCCGCGCAACGCGCTGTACGCGACGACCGCCGTCGGCGCGCTGTGCTTCCTCACGTCGCTGTATGGCGACAAAACCGTCTACCTGTGGCTGCTGAACACGTCGGGCATGGCTGGCTTCATCACGTGGCTCGGCATCGCGGTCAGCCACTACCGGTTCCGCAAGGGGTTCCTGAAGCAGGGCTATCGGCTCGACCAGTTGCCGTACCGGTCGAAGTGGTTCCCGTTCGGCCCGCTGTTCGCGTTCGCGTTGTGCGCGATCGTCGCGCTCGGCCAGGACTACCAGGCGTTCCTCGCCGACAGGATCGACTGGGCCGGCATCGCCGCGACCTACATCGGCCTGCCGTTCTTCCTCGTGATCTGGCTCGGCTACGCGCTGGTGCGCAAATGCCGCCTCGTACGCCACGAGGACATGGAGATCGCGCCGTGGATCGCGCGCAACGCGGCGCCCGACGCCACGGAGAAGGCCGACGCCGGCTATCCGGCCTACGTCGCCAGCCCGGCCAACCCGACGCCGGGCGCCTGATGCGCGACCGCGCCGGCCGCCGCCCGGCCGCGGCGGCCGGCGCGCTGAAAACCCCATTCGACGCGGCGCGCGCGTTCAGGCAAGATCGACGCGCGACGCCCGCTTTTCCGCCGTTACGAGTCACCGAAAACGCATGCAGAACTTCTACGAAGCCACCGTTACCCGCCAGCCCTACCCGCAACTGACCGGCACGATCGACACGCAGGTCTGCATCGTCGGCGGCGGCCTCGCCGGCCTGTGCACGGCGCTCGGTCTCGTCGAGCGCGGCGTGCGGGATGTCGTCGTGCTCGACAGCGAACGGGTCGGCTTCGGCGCATCGGGCCGCAACGGCGGGTTCGTGTTCGGCGGCTACAGCCTCGACAACGCGGACCTGCTGCGCACGCTCGGCCGCGACGAGGGCCGTCGCCTGTACCGGCTCACCGTCGATGCGGTCGACCTGATCCGCGCGCGGATTGCCCGCTACGGAATCGACTGCGACATCGTCGACGAGGGCGTGATGCTCGCGAACTGGTTCGACGATCCGTCGCGGCTCGACGGCGTGCGCACGCTGATGAAGCAGGAATTCAACGTCGACTGGGAACCGGTCGCGACCGACGCGCTGCGCGCGCGGCTGAAGACGCCGCGCTATTACGGCGGCCTGTTCGAGCCGAACGCGTTTCACTTCCATCCGCTCAAGTACGTGCTCGGCGTCGCGGCGGCCGCGTCGCGCGGCGGCGCACGCGTGTACGAACGCTCGGCCGCGCTCGGCATCGCGCGCGAAGGCGCCGGCTACGTCGTGCGCACGGCGCAGGGCACGGTGCGCGCGAAGGACGTCGTGTTCGCCGGCGGCGGCTATGCGCGCGGCGTGTCGCCGCGCATCGAGCGCGCGGTGCTGCCGATCGCGACCTACGTGATCGCGACCGAACCGCTCGGCACGCGCCTGCCGGACGCGATCGATGCGCCGTATGCGATCTACGACACGCGTTTCGCGTTCGACTACTACCGCCCGCTGAAGGACACGCGGATTCTGTGGGGCGGCCGGATCTCGGTGCTGGACCGCGGCCCCGACGCGATCGCACGGCTGCTGCGGCGCGACCTGCTGCGCGTGTATCCGCAACTCGACGGCGTGAAGGTCGACTACGCGTGGGGCGGGCTGATGAGCTACGCGCGGCACAAGATGCCGCAGATCGGGCGCGACGCAGACGGCGTGTGGCATGCGATCGCGTTCGGCGGCCACGGGATGGCCCCCACCACCGTCGCGGGCGAAGCGCTCGCCGCCGCGCTGGCCGGGGAGCGGCCCGTGCCGGAAGGCTTCGCCGCGTTCGGTCTCACACGCACGTTCGGGCTCGCGGGCCTCGCCGCCGCGCAGCTCACATACACCGCGTACCAGGCCCGCGACGCACTCGCGTCGTGCCGGCGCTGAACGCCGGCGGCGGCGGCCGAAACCGCGCTGCCGATTAGAGCGGAAGGTCGGCGGGACGGGGATTTCCCGCATGCTAGAATGGTTTTTTCATGCCGCCGCCAACCCACAACAAAGTCACATGAAAGCTGGAAGCAAGGCCGCCACGTCCGAAAGCCGCGCGCTTGCGACCGATGCGCGGCGCAAATACGATCCCGAGCAAACCAAGCGCAACATCCTCGACGTCGCCACGCAGGAGTTTTCCGCGATGGGCCTCGCCGGTGCGCGCGTCGACGCGATCGCCGAGCGTACGAACACGACGAAGCGAATGCTCTACTACTACTTCGAAAGCAAGGAAGGCCTGTACGAGGCCGTGCTGGAGAAGGTGTACGGCGACATCCGCGCGCTCGAGCAGGAACTGCACGTCGGCGACATGGAGCCGCGCGAAGGCATGCGCCGGCTCGTCGAATTCACGTTCGACTATCACGACAAGCATCGCGACTTCGTCCGCCTCGTGTCGATCGAGAACATCCACGGCGCGAAGTATCTCGAACAACTGAAGTCGTTCAAGAACCGCAACGTCAGCATCATCAAGACGCTCGAGGAACTGCTCGAGCGCGGCGCGGCGAGCGGCGCGTTCCGCCAGGACATCGACGCGTTCGACCTGCACCTGCTGATCAGCTCGTTCTGCTTCCACCGCGTGTCGAACCGCTATACGTTCGGCGCCGCGTTCGGCCGCGATCCGTCGGCGCCGCGGCTGCGCGCGCGGCATCGCGAGACGATCGCCGACTCGGTGCTGCGCTACGTCGCCGCGTAGGCACGGCGCGCGATTCCGCCCGAAGGCCGTCCGGCGAGCGATGCGTTCGCCGGACGACACGCCTCCCGAATGACACCGCGCCGCATGCAGCCGGCACGAGCCGGACGCACGCGGCGCTTCCCTTCCGGCCCGTTCCGGCCGAGCGCGTACGCCGCACGTCACTCCGTCGGCGCGGTCGACGCCAGCGCGATCCGCGCCTTCTCTTCCGGGCTGCCCGCCACGTAATACTTCTTCGCCCAGCTCGAATCCGGCGCGAGCGCGAGCTGCCGATGCGAACCGGCGCCGTGCTGTTTCGTCTCGATCGACAGCGCCCGCGCGCGATAGTGCTCGTAGAGCCGCAGGAATTCCGCGAGATAGATCGCCGCGATCCGCGTGTCGCGGATCTCGAGCAGGTTCTCGTCGTTGTACTGCTCGGAATTGCGGCTCATGTTCGCCGAGCCCGTATAGACGATCGGGTTCGCGCCTTCCGCATCGATCACGATGAACTTGTGATGGATCACGACCGGCGGATAGGCCGGCGCCGGTTCACCCGGAAAGAGGCGCAGCTCCGGCTCGAAACCCTGCGGCACCGTTGCCGGCGAAAAATACGCGGCATCGATCACGTCGCGATGATCGCGCTGGCGATGGTAAAGCTCGAGGTTCGCGAGCGTCGCCGCATCGAGCGGCTGGCCGTCGTGCTGCGCGGCATCGGCCTTCGTCGCGCTGCCGGCGTTGATGCGGTTCACCAGGCCGAACATCATCAGGCCGCGGTCGCCGGCGGCGAAGCATGCGTCGCGCAGCGCCGCGTCGGTCGGCATGAACAGGCAGAACGACACCGAATGCTTCGCGGCCGCGATCGCGGCGACGATCGTATCGATCTCGGTGCGCTGCCCCGCCGGCTCCGGCGAAAACGCGACGCGCACCTGCGCGCTGCCGATCGTCAGCGGCTCGGACCAGCCCGGCGACAACTTCGCCGTCTCCGCGATCGTCGGATTCGCGGCCAGCGCTTGCGCACGCGCGTTGTACAGCGCGGCGAGCGCGGGCGAATCGAATGCGTGCAGCACGTTGGCCTGCTCCGTCAGCCCTTCGGTCGTGAAGTTCGCGGAACCGGTCAGCACGCGCGCGGGCGTCACCGCAGTTGCCCCGTTCGCCGGTGCGTCGGTCACGACGAACTTGTCATGCATGATGTGCGTGCGATCGCGCGGCGCCAGCGTCGCAAGACCCTGCAGCGCGTCGACGGCCGGCTGGTTCGGCGACGGCAGCGGCGGCTTGCCCTTGCGTGCCGTCGTGTGCGCATCGTAGACGATCGCGAGCGACGCTTCACCATGCTGACGGCCGAACGCCTCGAATGCGGGCAGCGCCCACAGCGTGTCCGTCAGGTGATAGACGGCCGACACCGCGCGCGACGCGGGATCGAGCATCGCCGCGAACACCTGCTCCATGTCGTTCGCGAGCCACGTGCGCAGCTTCAGCGCCTGGTCCGCGCTCGGCGCCGCATTCGGCGCGAGACCCAGCGCCGCGACCTGCTTCGCGAACGCCTGCGAGCTGACCACCGCGCGGTTGAACCACGTGCCGACGCCGTCCACGACGTGCGCGGGCAGCACGACATCGCACACGCCGGCCTCCGCATCGAGCACCTGCAGGTGCGCCGGCGTGCCGACGACCGGATAGACGTCATAGCGGAACGACGCATCGCGATCCTGCGGATCGATGCGCGCGTCCCACCACATGAATTTCTGGATCGGCGCCTGGTCGGTCGGCGCGTCGCCCTGCGTATCGGCGGCCGGGCCGTCGAACGTCAGCCGGTTCGGCAGCCAGCTGTTCGGCGCCCGCGTCTTGCCGTCGGCCGACCAGAAGCCCGGCGTGCGCCGGATCGCGAAGCCGAGGAAGTCGGTGCGCGACGCCGCGTCGGGCCAGTCGAAGGCCAGCAGGACCAGGGTCGGGGAAAGATAGCTGCGTACGCTGACGGTCATTCGTTGCTCCTGCCGGGCCGGCCGGTCGAGATGAATGAGTCAGTGTTGACGGCGGTTCTTCCCGCGCGATGACGGTTCGATGAACCTTGTATGTCGGACCCGCGTCAGTCGCACACGAGCAACTCGATGCCGCGGGCGGTCAGCGCGCGGCGCACGGTCTTGTCCGGCGCGCGCTCGGTCACGAGGTAGCGCGCGGCCGACGTGCCGTTGATCCGCACCGGCGTCACGCGGCCGAACTTCGAATGGTCGGCGACGATGACCGCCGTGCCGGCCGCCGCGATCATCCGGCTGCGCACTTCGGCGGCGAGCCGCGAGTAGTCGGTGCAGTCGCCGTCGGCCGTGATGCCGCCCGCGCCGACGAACGCGAAATCGACGTGATATTGCGCGAGCTGCTGGATCGTATCGAGCCCGAACGTCGCATCCTCGTCATCGGACAATTCGCCGCCGAGCAGCGTCACGCGATTGCCGTTGCGCCGCGCGAGCACGAACGCGGTACGCCAGTCGTTCGTATAGATCGACAGCCGGTGCCGGTCGGCCAGCGCGAGCGCGACCGCATGCGGCGTGCTGCCCGAGTCGATCAGCACCGATGCATCGTCGGGCACGAATTCGGCCGCGCGCCGCCCGATCGTGCGCTTCGCTTCGGCGTTCGCCGCTTCACGCTCGGACAGGCTCGGCTCGCGGCGGTCCGCCGCCAGCGCGCCGCCGTGCGTCATCACGAGCAGGCCGCGCGCCGCGAGCGCGTTCAGGTCGCGCCGCACAGTCTCGCGCGACACGTCGAGCGAGCGCACGAGTTCGGCGACCGACAGCGCGCCCGAGCGTCCGAGCTCCGACAGGATGTATTGATGACGTTGTTCCGCCAGCATCGCAATGCGCCCGAGGCGACTGGTAATGGGTAAGCCAGCCATTGTATTACGGCCGTTTGACCGGTATTTGACGAGGTCGCGTCCGGCGGCGGCCGCGTTTCACGAAAGCGAAATTCTGTATTGCCCGATGCGCGCGAATCGGCGCGGCACGCGATTGCTACACTCTGCGTTTCGCCGAACGACAGACCAGCAAGGGGCTTGCGCCATGTATCGCAAAGGCAGTGTGCTCGAAATCCAGTTCTCGCCGGAACGACTCAACGACGGGGCCGGCGATCCGTACTGGATCGACCTGACGCTCGACGAGGCCCGCCGGCTGTACGAACAGCTCGCCGCGCGCTTCGCGACCGACGTGCGCGCGAACCAGCCGCTCGACACGTTCTCGCTCGACTGAGCTTCCTTCCTTGCCGCGCGCTACGGCGCGTCGTCATGCCGCGGCGCTATCGCCCGGCCGGCCGATAGCCGAACGGCCGCCCCGTTGCCGCGCTTGCGGCGCTTCGTGTCCGTCGCCGCCATTCGCAGCCGAAGCCGCGCGCCACGCATGGCCGCGGCATGCGTCCCGCACGCGCGACCGGCGAGTGCAGAATCCGACAAGACAGCGGCGCTGCTTCCCCCGATACTGGCCGGCTTCACGATTCGTCCGGCCGTATCGCGGCCCGCCACGCATGCTTACCTCGCTCGTCGCCGCGGCGTTCGTCGCGCTGTGGTCCACCGGCTTCATCGTCGCCCGGGCCATCAAGCCCTACGCCGATCCGAACCTGTTCCTGCTCGCGCGTTTCGCGGGCACGGCCGTGCTGTTCGGCGCGGTGGCGCTCGCCGCGCGCGCGCCGTGGCCGGCCCGCCGCGCATGGCCGCGCCACCTGATCGCGGGCGCGCTGTTGCAGGGCGTCTATCTCGGCGCCAGCTACTGGGCCGTCGCGCAAGGGCTGAATGCAGGCGTGATGGCACTGCTCGGTGCACTGCAGCCGCTCGCCACCGCCGTGCTGGCCGTGCCGCTGTTCAACGAGCGCCTGCCCGCGCGCGGCTGGCTCGGGATGGCGCTCGGGCTCGCCGGCGTCGCGCTCGTCCTCGCGCCGAAGGTCGCGGGCGGCGTCGCGGCGCCGCCGGGCGTCGCGGCGCCGCCGGGCGCCGCGCCCGCGTGGTTCGTCGTGGCCGTCTCCGTCCTGTCGGTCGGCTCGATCACCGCGGGCTCGCTGTACCAGAAGGGCAAGCTCGCGCGGAACGACCTGCGCACGGCCGTCGCCGTGCAGAACCTCGGCGCGGCGATCGTCGCGGCCCTCTTCGTCGTGCTGCTGCACGAAACGCGCTGGATCGGCGCGCCGGCGCTGTGGATATCGCTCGTGTGGGGCGTCGTGTTCCTGTCCGGCGGCGCAGTCACGATGCTGATGTGGATGCTGCGGCGCGGCAACGCGGCGCGCGCGACGTCGTTGCTGTTCCTCGCGCCGCCGCTCGCCGCGCTGCAGGGCTACCTGCTGTTCGGCGAAACGCTCGCGACCGTCCAGCTCGCCGGTTTCGCGCTCGCGCTGGTGGGCGTCGTGCTCGCGCGGCGCTGACGCGGGCAAGCGGAAGCGCCCGTCGCTGCCGCCCCCCTTCATGCATCGAAACGAAGCATCCGCGCGCACGCCAGGGTGCGCCGCCCGGCGCGCTGCACCACGACGATGCACCGCGTCTCGCCGATGCAACGCGAAGCCGCCGGAAACGCGTGCCCGGCGCGGCGCCGGGCCGCGATTGCGCTTATGATGGGCGCCTTGCATTTCGTTCCGGAACCACCTTCATGACATCCGCCGATTACGCCAGCCGCCAACGCGCGATCATTGCCGAACTGAACGTCGCCCCGCACTTCGACGTCGAAGCCGACATCGCCCGCCGCGTCGATTTCCTCGCGCAGTACCTTCGTTCAACCGGCCTGCGGACCTACGTGCTCGGCATCAGCGGCGGCGTCGATTCGTCGACGGCCGGGCGGCTCGCGCAACTGTCGGTCGAGCAGCTGCGCGCCGGCGGCTACGACGCCCGCTTCATCGCGATGCGCTTGCCGAACGGGGTGCAGAACGACGAAGCCGATGCGCAGCGCGCGCTCGCGTTCGTGCGCGCGGACGAGACGTTCACGGTCGACGTGAAGCCGGCCGCCGACGCGATGCTGGCCTCGCTGGTCGCCTCCGGCCACGCGTTCGACAACCCGGCGCAGCAGGACTTCGTGCACGGCAACATCAAGGCGCGCGAGCGCATGATCGCGCAGTACGCGGTGGCCGGCGCGCGGCGCGGCATCGTGATCGGCACCGACCACGCGGCCGAATCGCTGATGGGTTTCTTCACGAAATTCGGCGACGGCGGCGCGGACGTGCTGCCGCTCGCCGGCCTGAGCAAGCGTCGCGTGCGTGCGGTGGCCCGCGCGCTCGGCGGCGACGAACTGATCGTGATGAAGGTGCCGACGGCCGACCTCGAGGAACTGCGTCCGCTGCGTCCCGACGAGCACGCGTACGGCGTCACCTACGACGAGATCGACGATTTCCTCGAAGGCAAGACCGTCGCCGACACCGTGTACGAAACGGTGCTGCGCTTCTACGACGGTTCGCGCCACAAGCGCGCGCTGCCGTACACGCCGTTCGACTGGCCGGCCGCGTAAGCCGGCCGCTACGGCCGAAACACCGCGCCGCGCGAACCGTAACGGTTGCGCGCGGCGCGGGCACGACGGGCAGCGCTACGCGTGCCCGCCCGTCTTCCCCGCCTGCAGTGCGCGAATCCGCATCCGCGCACCCGTATCGCTGACCGTCGCGTCGTACATCGTCGCGAGATCGCGCTTGAGCGCGGTGCGCGAACCGCCGTCGAGATACACCATGTGCCCGGACGGATAGAAGCGCGCGGACAGGTTCTGCCGCACCTTCTGATCCTCGAGCGGCATCTGCTGCAGGTCGATCACGGTCTGGTAGAACGGTGTGACGAAATCGTACAAGCCGTTCGCCGACAGCACCTTCAGGTCGACGTTCAACGCCATCACCGCGGCGAGATCGCCCGCCGTGTAGAGGATCACGTTCCCCTTCGCATCGATGCCCTGCTGCGCGCCGGTCGGGTCGACATGGCTGAAGTCCCAGTTCCGGAATGCCTGGTCGTTCAGGTCCGTGAACGCGGAGTTCGACGTGAACTTCAGCTGCTCGTTCAGGTAGCTGTTCCACATCGCCGTGTAGACGCCCGTCACGGCCGTCATCGTCGGATCGTTGCCGCCCGAGTTCGGATCGATCTTGCCGGCGATACCGGTCGAGATCGCCGTCACGCGGCCGTCGTACGAACCGAGCGCCAGCCCCTGCGCCTGCAGCAGCGTCGTCAGGAACAGCGAATTGCCGCGCGCGTTGTAAGCCGCGATGTCGAGCCCCCACGTCTGCAGCGTCGCCGTGTCGATGCCCGTGTAGTCCGCCAGCTTCCGCACGGCGGCCGGGTCGGCATGCGGCACCTTGCGCAACGCAGTCAGGTAGTCGGTGCGCGCGAACTGCGCGACTTCCTCGACAAACGCGCCGAGATCGGCCGGCGCCGGCTCGACGCCGAGCTTCTTGTGATACCACGCGTCGGCCGCCGCGGTCGGCAGCGCGCCGACCGGGTTGCCGGCCTGCCGGTAATCGAGGATCGACGACTGCAGCGTGACGCCGTTCAGGTCGACGCCATCCTCGTGCAGCTTGTACGCGAGCACGCAGCTGCGCGCGGTGCCATACGACTCGCCGAACAGGTATTTCGGCGAATTCCAGCGGTTGTTCTTCGTCAGGTAGCGCTTGATGAACTGCTTCAGCGAATCCGCGTCCTGGTCGACGCCCCAGAAATTGCGGTTCCGGTTCGGCGCGACGGCCGCCGAATAGCCGGTGCCGACCGGATTGATGAACACCAGGTCACTGTGGTCGATCATGCTGTCCGGGTTGTCTTCCATCTGGTACGGCGCGGGCGGCGTGAACCCCGGCATCGACGTCCTGATGCGCTTCGGCGCGAACGAGCCGAGCAGCACGAACACCGACGACGAGCCGGGCCCGCCGTTGTAGAAGAACGTGACGGGTCGCGTTTCCTCCTTCGCGCCGTCGGCCGTGAACGCGACGTAGAAGATCTTCGCGGCCGGCTGCGAACTGCTCGGGTCGACCGTCACGAGATGGCCGACCGTCGCCGTGTACGCGATCCGCTTGCCGTCGATCAGGATCGTGTGATGCGTGATCGCGGCCGCTTCGGTCGTGTCGGTCACCGAGTCGTCGGGGCCGTTGCCGTACGCGACCGGATCGAAGAACGGCTGGTCGCGGCCGTGGCTCAGCGCGACAGGATGGATGGTCGGCGGCACGCCATGCGAATGGTGGTCGCCGTGATGCAGCGGATACACGCCGCCGGAAGATGCGGAATCGTTGCCCATCGTGCTGCTCCTGGAGGTGAAAAAAGACGCGGGCAGGAAACCCGCGTCGCCTGGAAAGGCAGGTGCCGGCGCGTCAGCTCGACGGCTTGCGCGCGAGGATCGCCGCGAGTTTCGCGCCGTCGGGGCTGCCGAGGCCCGTGCACGCGTCCCAGCCGGACGCGGCCGCATACGTGCCGTTCGAGCCTTTGGTGATGTCGCGCAATGCGCCGGGATTCTTGTACAGCGCGGGATTGATCCAGCCGGCCGAGGCGCCGGCCGCCGCACTCGCCGCCGCGTTGATCCGTGCGATCAGCGCGGCCCACAACGGCGCGACCGCGCTCGTGCCGCCCATCACCGCGGGCGTGCCCGCGACCGACACCTCATAGCCCGTTTGCGGCGATGCGTCGCCGGCCACGTCGGGCACGCCGCGCTTCGCGAGCGGCGTGTGGCTGCCGTCGGCGAGCGCGACGGTCAGCCCCTGCTGCCAGGCCGGCACGTCGAACATCGTGCTGACGCCGCCGCCGCCCGCCCCGCCACCCGCCGCCTCGTCGTTCCACGTGACCTCGCCGCGAATGCCCTGCCCCGGCAGCGCGTCGAGCTGCGTACCGCCGCAGCCGAGCACGTACGGGCTCGACGCGGGGAAGTCGACGTGATCGGCGCCGTCCTGCAGCCCGTCGCCCGAGCCGCTGTCGCCCGACGCCGCGCACACCGTGATCCCCTGCGCGGCGGCCGCCTGCAGCACGCGGTTGAACGCGTGCGCCGACTGCGCCTGCCAGATCGCTTCCGGTCCGCCCCAGCTGATCGAGATCACCGAAGGCCGGTTGGTCTTGTCGGTGACGGCCGCGTTGACGGCCTGGATGAAGCCCGCGTCGCTGTTCGGCGCGAAGTAGACCGCGATCTTCGCGGCCGGCGCGATCGCGCCGGCGATCTCGATGTCGAGCGCGACTTCGCCGTCCGGGCCGTTCGCGTCGCCGGTCGGCGTATTGCGGCCGGTGCCGACGTTCACGTCGACGAGCGTCGGCGGCGTGCCGATCCCGAGCCCGTGGAAATATTGCTGGATATCGGCCGCGCGATAGCCGCCGCCGAGTTCGACGATCGCGATGCATTGCCCGGCGCCGTCGCCGGCCGGAAAGCCGTAAAGCGAAGCGAGTTGCGGCGGCGTGAAGGTGACGGCCGTGGCGCCGCGCGCAGGCCTGAACGGCGGGCGCAGCCGGAAGTGCGGCCGCGCCTGCGGGCGGCTGTCGAGACCGAGCACGGCCGTCACCGCATCGCCGAGTTCGTCCGGCAGCGAGATCGGGCCCGAGCGGCCGCGGTACTGGCCGATCGCGCGATGCTCGAAACGCTCGAGCTTCACGCTGAATGCCGCCTCGAACTGCTGGATCGTGCCGGACAGCACGACGACGCTTTCGACCGGATCGACGCGATCGACCGTCAGTTGATGACGGCGCGCGAAATCCTCGGTCTTGCGAATGTCGTCGGGATTGGCGGAGAAACGCTGTGCGAAGGCTTCGCGCGACAGCGGTGTTGCGTTCGCGTCACCGGTGGCGAGCTGGTGGACCAATGTATCGAGTTGCCCTTCTTCCTGCCGCCGCAACATGATCGTGACGTGGATGCGTTCTGCCGGATCGCACTGACCGAGACACTTCGACTCGGCGACGATGCGAGGTTCACGGTCGGCTTGAAGATGCCTTGCCATGTTCAGACCCTCCTTGGTACCGCGTTGCACGGAACAGCCAGGAAATCGGACAGGGCCGGCGGGAGACGGTTCCGTTCGGTCAGTCGGTTCGCGGCAGCGCGAAGTTAAGGGAAGTTTAGAACAGTCAGATGATTTGCGCGCACGCCGTGCCGTGACGGGGCCGGCGCGCGCAGGCCGGCATTGCGCGCGACCCGCGTTGGTCGGTGCGGTGCACCGCGTGGCCTGTCGGCCCGCGCGGCAGCGCTGCGATGATGCGGGTCAGTCCATCGACAGGCGCAGCGCGAAGCCGATCAGCGCAGCGGAAAACGTCCAGCGCTGCACCGTCTGCGCGAGCGGATGGGCGCGCATCCACGCCGCGATGCGCGACGCGCCGAACACGCATGCGAGGTCGAAACACACGCCGGTCGCGACGAGCATCGCGCCGAGTTCGAACATCTGCCACACGACGGGCCCGGCCTCGGGCCGCACGAACTGCGGCAGCAGCACCGAGCAGAACAGCAGCGCCTTCGGGTTCAACAGGTTCGTCAGCAGCCCCTTGAAGAACGACTGCCGCAGCTCGCCCGGCGCCGCCGCGTCGCCGTCGCCGAGCGCGAACACCGGCGAGCGGAACACCTGGATCGCGACGTACGCGAGATAGAGCGCACCGCCGTAGCGGATCGCTTCGTACAGCCACGGCGCGCTGCGGATCAGCGCCGCGACGCCGCAGGCGGACAGCGTCACGTGCGCGGTGCGCGACAGCGACAGGCCGGCCGCCGCCGCCATTCCCGGCCGTACGCCGCGGCCGATGCTGGTCTGCAGCACGAGCGCCATGTCGGGGCCCGGCACTGCATAAATGGCCGCCAGCGCGGCAAGATAAATCAACAGCAAGTGCGTGGAAATCATGGTCTGCCCCCGTCCTCCAATGACGTTATGTTGCCGCTGAAGGAGGAGGGATTATTGGCCATCTTTGGCTCAGGATTGGCGATCCATAGCGGAATCCGCCACAATCATGAAATCCAGAAACGGAATCCGCCAACATGACCGAACTCGACAAAACCGATCGCGCGATTCTCGCCGCGGTGCAGCGCGACGGCCGCCTGCCGATCGCGCGCCTCGCCGATTCCGTCGGCCTGTCCGAGACGCCGTGCGCACGACGCCTGAAACGTCTCGAAAGCGACGGCTACATCGAGCGCTACCGCGCGCAGCTGTCGCGCCAGGCGCTCGGCTTCGGCGTCGTCGCGTTCGTGCTCGTGCGGTTCGCGACGCACGACCGCAAGGTCGCCGACCGGTTCGAACGGGAAGTGCTCGGCATCGAGCGGATCGTCGCGTGCCACAACGTCGCGGGCACGGCCGACTACCTGTTGCAGGTGGTCGCGCGCGATCTCGACGACTACGGCACGTTCATTCGCGACTCGCTGCGGATGCTGCCGGGCGTGACGTCGATCGAATCGGCGCTGTCGCTGCGGGAGGTGAAGCACGACGCGGGGTTGCCGGTGCCGTGATGCCGGCGGCCCCGGACGGAAGGCCGCGCACGACGGACACGCGCCCCGTCACGTCGACGCGTGTCGATGCCGGCCACGGCGAGGCACGTCGGCGTAACGCTCGTTCAAATTGTTGGCATCGTCGGGCCTACGCGACGACGTCAGGCGACTGATGCGCGCGCTCGAGATCCTCGAGAAATGCTTCGACGAGCGGATCGCCGCGCCCGTCGCGCGCCACGACCATGTGGAACGTGACGTCATAGCGCAGCTGATCCGGATTGAGCGGCGCGAGCAGCCCCTGCGCGACATACGGCGCCGCGAAGTGCTGCGGCAGGTAGCCGAGGTGATGGCCTGACAGGATCAGCAGCGCGACGGCCTCCATGTTGTCGGCGGTCGCGGTCACGCGATCGGGCGTCGTCGACATTTGCGCCTCCGGCAGCGGATACGAGCGCCACGCCCACTCGAATCCCGCGACGTCGGCCGGCGTCAGCGCGCCGGCGCCCTCGAACAGCGGATGGCCGCGGCCGCAGTAGGCGACCTGCCGCTCGATGAACAGCGGCGTGTAGTGCAGCGACGGCACGCGATGCCAGAAGTAGCCGACCGCGATCTGGATCTCGTTGCTCAGCAGCTTTTCCTCGAGATCGCCCGGCGCGCGCACCGAGATCGAGAAGCGCACGGCCTCGTCGCGCGTGCGGAACGCGGCGATCGCCTCGGCGATCCGCGCGTTCTGGCTGACCGGCGTATGGCCGATCAGGCCGATGTTCAGCGTGCCGACCAATTGGCGGTCCATGTGCCGCGCCGCCATCCCGAATTCGTCGAGCGCGGCAAGCAGCTTGCGGCTCATCGCGTGGAACCGCTCGCCCTTCGGCGTGAGCCGGAAGCCGCTGCGGCCGCGCTCGCAGAGCCGATAGCCGAGCCGGGTCTCGAGCGACGACAGCTGCGCGCTGATCGTCGACTGGCCGACGTTCAGCATCGCCTGCGCGGCCGACACGCCGCCCGCGTCGGTGACCGCGAGAAACACGCGGATCAACCGCAGATCGAGGGTCGACAGATTCCCGAGCACGCTATTCCCCTTCCATACATCGATGAAAATCGATGTTTACGTCGATATCTTCGCATTCTTCTTTCCGGCGTGACGCGTAAAACTATGTGCCAGGCCGCGTCGCATGATACGGCACCCCCACATCGGAAGAGACAAGCCCATGAACGACTCCACCCATTTCCAGCCGCTCGGCGGCAATGAAATGCCGCGCTGCGGCGGCATCGCGACGATGATGCGCCTGCCGCACGTGGCGAGCGCCGCAGGCCTCGACGCCTGCTTCGTCGGCGTGCCGTTCGATCTCGGCACCTCCAACCGCACCGGCGCGCGCTTCGGCCCGCGCCAGATCCGCACCGAATCCGTGCTGCTGCGCCCGTACAACATGGCCACGCGCGCCGCGCCGTTCGATTCGCTGCAGGTCGCCGACATCGGCGACGTCGCGATCAACCCGTACAACCTGCACGATTCCATCGCGCGCATCGAGGCCGCGTACGACGCGATCCTCGAGCACGACTGCAAGCCGGTCACGCTCGGCGGCGACCATACGATCGCGCTGCCGATCCTGCACGCGATCCACCGCAAGCACGGCAAGGTGGCATTGATCCACGTCGATGCACACGCCGACGTGAACGATACGATGATGGGCGAAAAGATCGCGCACGGCACGCCGTTCCGCCGCGCGGTCGAGGAAGGCCTGCTGCACGGCGACAAGGTCACGCAGATCGGCCTGCGCGGCACCGGCTACGCCGCCGAGGATTTCGACTGGTGCCGCGAGCAGGGCTTCCGCGTGGTCCAGGCCGAGGAATGCTGGAACAAGTCGCTCGCGCCGCTGATGGAAGAAGTGCGCGCGCGCGTCGGCGACACGCCCGTCTACATCAGCTTCGACATCGACGGCATCGACCCGGCCTATGCACCGGGCACCGGCACGCCGGAAATCGCCGGCCTCACGGTGCCGCAGGCGCTCGAGATCATCCGCGGCGCGAAGGGACTGAACATCGTCGGCTGCGATCTCGTCGAAGTCGCGCCGCCGTACGACCCGTTCGGCACCACGGCCCTGCTCGGCGCGAACCTCGCGTACGAGCTGCTGTGCGTGCTGCCCGGCGTCGCCTACCGCGACTGATCCCGCCCGACCTATTCCAAATCAGAGGATTCCAGAGGAGCACAAGACAGATGGGGACTTCCGTCAAGCAACCGAAGCGGGCGGCGCTCGCTTCGTTCGTCGGCACCACGATCGAGTGGTACGACTTCTATAGCTATGCGACCGCCGCCGCCATCGTGTTCGGGCCGCTGTTCTTCCCCGGCGAAAACCGCCTCATCAGCCTGCTCGCGTCGTTCGGCTCGTTCGCGGTCGGCTTCTTCGCGCGGCCGCTCGGCGGCGTGATGTTCGGCTATCTCGGCGACCGCTTTGGCCGCAAGCGCTCGCTGCTCGCGACGCTGATGCTGATGGCCGTGTCGACGGTCGCGATCGGCCTGCTGCCGACCCATGCGCAGGCCGGTGTGATCGCACCGATCCTGCTCGTGCTGATGCGCGTGCTGCAAGGCATCGCGGTCGGCGGCGAATGGGGCGGCGCGGTGCTGCTCGCCGGCGAGCATGCGCCGGAAGGCAAGCGCACGTTCTTTGCGTCGTTCGCGCAACTCGGCAGCGCGAGCGGCCTGATCCTGTCGATGCTCGCGTTCGGCGCGATCAGCACGCTGTCGAAGGACGACCTGATGAGCTGGGGCTGGCGCGTGCCGTTCCTCGCGAGTTCCGTGCTGCTGATCGTCGGCTTCGTGATCCGCGCGAGCGTGTCGGAATCGCCCGAGTTCGAGGAAGTCAGGAAGAGCGGCAACACCGCACAGAACCCGGTGCGCGAAGCGCTCAAGTACTGGCCGCTGCTGCTGCTCGCGATCGGCGCGAACGTGTACGGGATCGCCGGCGTGTACTTCAGCAACATCTTCATGATCAGCTACGCGACGCAGTTCCTGTCGCTCGACCGGTCGATGGTGCTGCATTGCATGACCATCGTCGCCGTGCTGCAGTTCGTCGTGCAGCTCGCCGCCGCGTTCCTCGCGCAGCGCTTCGGCACGACCCGCGTGCTGCTGATCACCGGCGCCTGGGCCGCGATCGTGCCGTTCGTGATGCTGCCGCTCGTGCACATGGGCACGCCGCTGTCGATCACGGTCGGCGTCGGCCTCGCGACGCTCGCGGAATCGGGCTACTACTCGGTGGTCGCCGGTTTCGTCAGCGGCATCTTCATCGCGCGCATCCGCTACACCGCGATCTCGATCGCGTACCAGGTGTGCGGCGCGCTCGCCGGCGGTCTCACGCCGCTCGTCGCCACGCTGATCGCGCAGAACGCCGCGCCGCAATGGTGGCCGCTCGCGCTCCAGTACATGAGCGCCGCCGTGCTGTCGTCGGTGTGCGTGTGGCTGATCTCGCGACGCGTCAGCATCGACGATGCGGGCGCCCCCGGCAAGGCGGACGAAGTGCTGCCGCGCGGCACACGTACCGCGTAACCTCACGCAACGGGCAGGCGACATCGCCTGCCCGTTTGCATTGGGCATCCGGCGGTACGCCGCAACGCCCCCGCCGCGCCCCGAACCTTCATTGCGACAAGCGGCCCGCCCATGCGGGCCGCGAGCGTGCCGCCCGATCATCGACCGCGACGGCAGGCGCGCAGCGTTCGCACGTTATTGCACCTGGTTGCGCAGCGTCTTCGCGGCGGCGACCAGGTTCGTCAGCGCCGGAATCACCTCCGCCCACTGGCGCGTCTTCAGCCCGCAGTCCGGATTCACCCACAGGCGTTCCGCCGGAATCCGCTCGGCCGCCTTCCTCATCAGGCCGACGATGTGCGCCTGCGTCGGGATGTTCGGCGAGTGGATGTCGTACACACCCGGCCCGATCTCGTTCGGATACCTGAAGCTGTCGAACGCGTCGAGCAGTTCCATGTCCGAGCGCGACGTCTCGATCGTGATCACGTCCGCGTCCATGTCGGCGATCGACGCGATGATGTCGTTGAACTCCGAATAGCACATGTGCGTATGGATCTGCGTATCGTCCTGCACGCCGTTCGCGGTGATGCGGAACGATTCGACCGCCCACTTCAGATACTCGCCCCATTGCGCGCGGCGCAGCGGCAGGCCCTCGCGCAGCGCGGCCTCGTCGATCTGGATCACGCGCACGCCGGCCTTCTCGAGGTCCAGCACTTCCTCGCGGATCGCGAGCGCGAGCTGGTAGCACGACACCGAGCGCGGCTGGTCGTCGCGCACGAACGACCAGTTCAGGATCGTCACCGGGCCGGTCAGCATGCCCTTCATCGGCTTGTTCGTCAGCGACTGCGCGTACGCGATCCATTCGACCGTCATCGCTTTCGGACGGCTGATGTCGCCGAACAGGATCGGCGGCTTCACGCAGCGCGAACCGTACGACTGCACCCAGCCGAACTGGCTGAATGCGTAGCCGTCGAGTTGCTCGCCGAAGTATTCGACCATGTCGTTGCGTTCGGCTTCGCCGTGCACGAGCACGTCGAGCTCGAGCGATTCCTGTTCGCGCACGCTGCGCTCGATCTCGGCCCGCATCGCCTTGCGGTAGCCTGCTTCATCCAGCGCGCCGGCCTTGAACTGGCTGCGCGCCTGGCGAATTTCGGCGGTCTGCGGGAACGAGCCGATCGTCGTCGTCGGGAAGGCCGGCAGGTTCAGGCGTGCCGACTGCTTTGGCGCGCGCTCCGGATAGGGGCTCACGCGGTTGCCGAGCTGCGCGTCGACGCGGGCGATTGCAGCCTTCACCGCCGGGTTGTTCACGCGCGGCGAGCGGCGGCGCGACGCGATCGCCGCGGCATTCGCCGCGAGCGCGTCGGCCACCTTGCCGCGGCCTTCGTTCAGCGCGGTCGCGAGCACCTTCAGCTCGTCGAGCTTCTGCAGCGCGAACGCGAGCCACGAACGGATCTCCGCATCGAGCTTCTCTTCGCTCGCGAGATCGACCGGCACGTGCAGCAGCGAGCACGACGGCGCGAGCCACAGGCGCGCGCCGAGCTGGTTCGCGAGCGGCTCGAGCCAGTCGAGCGTCGCGTTCAGGTCCGTCTTCCAGATGTTGCGGCCGTTAATCGCGCCCACCGACAGCACGCGACCGGCCGGCAGTTCACGAACCAGTGCATCGATTTCGTCACGGGCGTTGATCGCGTCGATATGCAGGCCGTCGACCGGCAGCGAAGCCGTGAGCGTCAGGTTGTCCCGAAGCTGGCCGAAGTACGTGGCGAGCAGCAGCTTGATACGGCGCGTTTCCAGCGCCGCATACGCGGTGCGGAATGCCTGGCGCCATTCAGCGTCGAGTTCGGTCACGAGGATCGGCTCGTCGATCTGCACCCATTCGACGCCCTGTGCGGTCAGCGTGTCGAGCAGCGCGCCGTACACCGGCAGCAGCTTCGGCAGCAGCGCGAGGCGATCCGAATCGTCCTTCGCCTTGCCGAGCCACAGATACGTGACGGGGCCGAGGATCACCGGCTTCGCGTTCACGCCCTGCGCTTTCGCCTCGGCCAGTTGCCCGAGCAGGCGCGACGGATCGAGTGAGAAGTTCGTGTCCGCGTGGAATTCCGGGACGATGTAGTGATAGTTCGTGTCGAACCACTTCGTCATTTCACCGGCCGCGACACCGCCGCAGCATGCCGCGTGTTCCTCCGCCGACTGCGCCGAACGGCCACGCGCGACGCGGAAATAGTTGTCGAGCGCATCGCCATGGAAGTCCCGCACGCGCTTCGGCAGGTTGCCGAGCGTGAAGCTCATGTCGAGCACCTGGTCGTAGAACGCGAAATCGCCGATCGGCGCGAGATCGAGGTCGCGCTGGTCGTTCCAGTGGCGCTGGCGGAGCTCGGCGCCGAGTGCCTTCAGCTCGTCGCGCGACGATTCGCCCTTCCAGTAGCGCTCGAGACCGAACTTGAGTTCGCGCTTCGCGCCGATGCGCGGAAAACCGAGGTTGTGTGTCGTAACCATGAAGCTGCCGTCCAGAGAAAAATTGAAGATCCGGCAGCCATCATAGGGATTTCATTCCATGAAATAAAATGGCATTATTTCATTCATCCATTAAATTTGTTCATGTGTTTGTGGGATAAGCGATAGCCATGCTGGAACGATTCCATCTTGTCGTGATCCGCGAAGTCGAGCGCCAGGGCTCGCTGACGGCGGCCGCCAATGCGCTGCATCTCACCCAATCGGCGCTCAGCCACACCGTCCGGAAGATCGAGCAGCAGCTCGGCACGCCGATCTGGGATCGGGAAGGACGCGGCCTGCGGCTCACGCAGGGCGGGCAATATCTGCTGAAGCTGGCACACCGGCTGCTGCCGCAGTTCGAGCTCGCCGAAGAGCGGATGAAGCAGTATGCAAAGGGCGAGCGCGGCACGCTGCGCATCGGGATGGAGTGCCATCCGTGCTATCAGTGGCTGCTGAAGGTCGTGTCGCCGTACCTGTCGCGCTGGCCGGACGTCGACGTGGACGTGAAGCAGCGCTTCCAGTTCGGCGGCATCGGCGCGCTGTTCGGCCATGACATCGACGTGCTCGTGACGCCCGACCCGCTGAACAAGCCGGGGCTGCGCTTCGATCCGGTGTTCGATTACGAGCAGGTGCTGATGGTCGCGGAGACGCACCGGTTCGCGAACGCCGACTACGTGACGCCCGAGCAGCTGACCGACGAGGTCCTGATCACCTACCCGGTCGAGACCGACCGGCTCGACATCTACAATCAGTTCCTGACGCCGGCCGGCATCGTGCCCCGGCGCCACAAGTCGATCGAGACGACCGACATCATGCTGCAGATGGTGGCAAGCGGGCGCGGCGTGGCCGCGCTGCCGGGATGGCTTGCCGACGAATACGCGGACCGGATGCCGGTCGTGCCGGTCAGGCTCGGCGAGAAGGGGATTTCGAAGCAGATCTTTCTCGGCATCCGCGAGGCGGATGCGTCGATCGACTATCTGGCCGCATTCGTCGCGCTGGCGCGCGAATCGACGTGGAGCGCGCCGCGCATGCTGCGCTAGGCACGCTCCGCGCCATGCGCGTCAGGCGGCGCGCATGCCGGTGCGTTCGCCGCGTTCGACCCATGCGCCGAACAGCAGGCCGATCGTCGTCCACATGATCACCTGCATGCCGATCGCCGCGACGCGGAATTTCCACAGCACGGCGGCCGGGAAAGCGGCCGGCACTTCGTTGAACGACGGCAGCCCGATCTGCACGGCCGCGATGATCGCGACGAACACGAGCCCTGCGACGATCGACGCGTTCCACTGGCCGAGCTTCGCCAGCAGATGGCGGCGCACGCTGACCGAGAACACCATCGTCGCGATCGAGATCGCGATCATCAGGAAAAACAGGCCGGTGCGATGGCCGATCGTGTCGGGATCCCCGACCGCGGGCGGACTGGCCGGATATTTGATGTTCGGCACGATCACGAGCGTGATGAACGCCGCCAGTGCGAGCCACGCGGCCAGCGGTCGTGCCGGAAGGCGGCCGCCGCGCCCGTATGCGTACGCGAAGACCAGCGAGAACAGCCCGCCGAATGCCGCGCCGTAGGCCACGACGCCCGTCAGCAGGCCGAGGCCGGACTGCGTATGGCGGCTGACCAGTTCGTGTTCGTGTTCGTGCTCCGGCGAATCGCCATTCCCGGCATCGTGCGAT
Source organism: Burkholderia sp. Bp9142 (assembly GCF_003853415.1). Classification (GTDB taxonomy): domain Bacteria; phylum Pseudomonadota; class Gammaproteobacteria; order Burkholderiales; family Burkholderiaceae; genus Burkholderia. The sequence goes on from NZ_QTPP01000030.1 coordinate 91,738, forward strand.
GCTTCAAAGGCGATCGCCTGATCGACTTGCGGCTCGCCGACGATCTTGGCGAAACCGAACGTGAGGAGGCCCGCGGCGATGCCTGCGAGCATCCCGCGCATGAGCAGCTTTCCAACCATCGTGTACTCCGCGTCAGTGGCAGGGAAAGCCGAGCAGATGGCGGCCGTCGTGGACGAACTCGTGCACGTACATGCCCGGCACGAGCGACGTCGCGCCCTGTTCCGCGCCGACGAAATACAGCGCGAGCAGCAGGATCAAGCCGACGAAGACGGCCCACGGCAACAATTCGCGGACGGGAATGGGGGCCGGCACGACGACCGGCTTCAGCACTGCTTCGCTCATGGATGCACCTCAGGGGAATCGCGCCCCGACAAATGTTGGATGGTACGAACGCAGGTCTGGCTTCCGGGATTGAGGATCCCCGGTTACAGTGGCGCGACCGCGCCGGGCTTGCACCGGCTTCCGCGCTTCGTATCGGGCGAATTGTACGCGCGAACGTGCGCGTGTTGAAGGCCCGCGCACGACGGGCGCGGCCGCCCCGAATCCTCCGAGCATCGACATGCCCCTCCCTGCCTCGCTGCGCATGATCGCGCATGCGCCGACCCGTGCGATGCGCACCGGCGCGTTTCCCGCTGACGATCCGCTCGATGCGCGCGGGCTCGTCGATGCAGCCGCGCTGCGCGAGTCGTTCGAAGGCGGCCGCGACGCGATCGTGCTGTGCAGCCCCGCACGTTGTGCGCAGCAAACCGCCGACGCGCTCGGGCTGCGCGCCGGCATCGACGATGCGCTGCGCGATGTCGACTACGCCAACTGGCGCGGCAAGCGGCTGCACGACCTCGCGCGCGACCTGCCCGACGAACTCGGCGCCTGGATCGACGATCCGTCCGCGTCGCCGCACGGCGGGGAATCGTTCGAGGACGTCGCGCGCCGCGTCGGCGCGTGGTTGAACGCGCTGCCGCGCGGTCGCGATATCGTCGCGATCACCCATGCGACGATCGTTCGGGCGGCCATCGCGCACGTGCGTCGGATGGACACGAAGGCTGTGACCCGCATCGAGGTCGCGCCGCTGTCGTGCACGGTATTCACCGCGTCGCGAGACGGCTGGACCTTGCCCGCGGACGACGTTCGACGCGATACCGATGCGTAGGCCCGCCTGTTCACTATATGGAGATTGACGGCGCCACTTTCTTACATGCGTGTAATGTGAACGGTTCGTCCTCCCGACTGTCATCAAACTGACGGATAGCGAAAGCTAGGATCGGCTGCGGTTCCCTTATGAGATGCCGTCATGAATCAGCCTGCTTCGTCCGCCGCAAACAATTCCGGCTCCACCGAACGCACCCGGCAGGTCGGCTATGCCGTCTTCCTGCTGGTGCTCGCAATCGGCGCCGTCTATATCGCCACCCACCTGATTGCCGATCTGTCGCCCATCCGCGAAGGGTCGCTGTTCCCGTACCTGATGCTCGGCGCCGCGCTGGTGATCGCGCTCGGCTTCGAATTCGTCAACGGCTTCCACGACACCGCGAATGCGGTCGCGACCGTGATCTACACCCACTCGCTGACGCCGAACGTCGCGGTGATCTGGTCGGGCATGTGGAACTTCCTCGGCGTGATGGTTTCGAGCGGCGCCGTCGCATTCGGCATCCTGCAGCTGCTGCCGGTCGAGCTGATCCTGCAGGTCGGTAGCGGTTCGGGTTTCGCGATGGTGTTCGCGCTGCTGATCGCCGCGATCGTCTGGAACCTGGCGACCTGGTATTTCGGATTACCGTCGTCGAGCTCGCATACGCTGATCGGGTCGATCATCGGCGTCGGGCTGATGAACCAGCTGATGCACGGGCCGTCGGGCACGAGCGGCGTCGACTGGGGCCAGGCGCTCGGCGTCGGCAAGTCGCTGCTGCTCTCGCCGATCGTCGGCTTCCTGTGCGCGTCGCTGCTGCTGCTCCTGCTGAAGGCCGTCGTGCGGATTCCGGAACTGTACAAGGAGCCGCCGAAGGATCAGCCGCCGCCGTTCTGGATCCGCTGCCTGCTGATCCTCACGTGCACGGGCGTGTCGTTCGCGCACGGGTCGAACGACGGGCAGAAGGGGATGGGCCTCATCATGCTGATCCTGATCGGCACGATGCCGACCGCGTATGCGCTGAACAAGGCGGTCACGCGGGCCGAATCGCAGACGTTCGTCGCCGTCGCGAACCAGGCCGCCGCGACCTTCGCGAAATACTCGAATGGCGTCGCGCCGTCCGCGAATCCGCGCGCCGACGTCGAGCACTTCGTGCAGCGCCGCGAGATGACGCCCTCCGTGCTGCCGGCCGTGCAGCAACTGTCCGCGTCGCTCGCGACCGCGGTCGGCTCGTCGGGCTCGATGGCGGCCGTGCCGCAGGGCGACGTCGACAACGTGCGCAACACGATGTATCTGGTATCCGAAGCGATTCGCCTGATCGAGAAGTCGGGTCAGCCCGCCTTCGCCGCCGACGACAAGCTCGCGATCGACAACTACCGCAAGCAGCTCGATCACGCGACCAAGTTCATTCCGACCTGGGTGAAGGTGGCCGTTGCGATCGCACTGGGTCTCGGCACGATGGTCGGCTGGAAACGGATCGTCGTGACCGTCGGCGAGAAAATCGGCAAGCAGCATCTGACGTACGGACAGGGTGCGTCGGCCGAACTCGTCGCGATGCTGACGATCGGCGCGGCCGATGCGTACGGGCTGCCCGTGTCGACGACGCACGTGCTGTCGTCGGGCGTCGCGGGCACGATGGCTGCGAACGGGTCCGGGCTGCAATGGAGCACGGTGCGCAGCCTCGTGCTCGCGTGGGTGCTGACGCTGCCGGCGTCGATCGTGCTGGCGGCTGGACTTTACTGGCTGTTCCGGTCGGTCGCCTGAGCGGACGAGCGGCGGGCGGCCGGGGAATCGGCCGCTCGCCGTGGAGGATTCGGCTCGGTCTCCACGTCTCGTCACCTCTTCGCCTCTTCGCCTCTTCGCCTCGCAGCCCCTTTCGCCTTCCTTCTCGCGCACGCTACCCTGGGTTTATCCCGGTCAGTGGCGGAACGGTGTCGCAATGAATCACCGTTGTGCCCGACCGCCCGCGCCGCGACCTGCGTCCTCTCTCCCCCGAATTGAAGCGCAAGATCTGGAGCGCGCCATCACACCGACGCCGTTAGACTGGGTTCATCGACTTTCATCGTGGACACGGTCGTGCTCGCAACGCTTCCCGACATCGCCTCGCCGACCATCGCGCCGCGACCGTCCGGGCTTATTTGGGCGCTCACGACATACCCGCACGACACCCCATCGCTGACGAACGAGGTACACCCGTGAACATCGCCGATCTACAGCCCGCCGTCGAATCTGTCGACTTCGTGCAACGCGTGGGTGCACTCGACTGGATCGCCGCCGGTACCGAACTCGATCGCTATGGATGCGCTCGCGTACCGGGCCTTCTGTCCGCGGACGAATGCACGGCACTGGCATCGCTCTATGCGCGAGATGCGCTTTACCGGTCGCGCGTCGTCATGGCGCGGCACGGCTTCGGCCGCGGTGAATACCGGTATTTCGCTTATCCGCTGCCGGCAGTTGTCGACGCATTGCGAACGGCGATCTACCCGCATCTCGCACCGATCGCGAATCGCTGGAACCGGGCACTCGGGGTCGACGTCCGCTACCCGGCCGATCACGCGGCATTCCTCGAGCGCTGCCACGCGGCGGGACAGACGCGTCCGACGCCGCTGATCCTGCAGTACGGTCCGGACGACTACAACTGCCTGCATCAGGACCTGTATGGCGAGCACGTCTTTCCGCTGCAGGTCGCGATCCTGCTGTCGGCGCCGGGCCGCGATTTCACGGGTGGCGAGTTCGTGGTGACGGAACAGCGGCCGCGCATGCAATCGCGTGCGGAAGTGGTGCCGCTGACGCAAGGCGACGCGGTGATCTTCGCCGTGCATGGCCGGCCCGTGCAGGGAACGCGCGGGGTCTATCGGGTCAACCTGCGTCACGGCGTGAGCCGTATCCGGACCGGGCACCGCCATACGGTCGGCATCATCTTTCATGATGCGCAGTAGCGGCAGTCGATGCGGGCGCGGCATTGCCTGTCGCTGCATCATGCCCGGACTCATTCCGCGCGGCGGCCTGACATCGCCATGCGGTTGGCGTCACCTTCCGCCACTCGCGGCAGCGGCAACCGACGCGAGCGCGGCATTGTCGGTCGCTGCCTCGTGCCCGGATGCGTGCGTGCACAGCAGGGCGACCGGGCATCGCCAGCACCGCGGCCGTGCTGGCTCATGAAATGCGCGTGTGGAGATTCATCGCCCTCGCGACGAGTCGCACCGTCAGGTGAGCGACCGAGCGGGACAATACGCACCTGTTGCCATTCACACACGACCGACAGGTCGACCTACCCTTGCGCCGCACTCGCCCGGAGCCGGTCGCCCGCATCGGACGCAAGCCGCGCATAGCCCGGCAACGTCAGCAGCGCGAGCACGCCCGCGGCAACGAACGCCCAGCGAAAATCGTCGAGTACATAGTGAATCCCGGCCGCATCGCCGCGCATCAGCGCGGCGAGCCGCAGCGCCAGCGCGCCGAATGCGATCCCCATCCCGATCGTCATCTGCTGCGCGGCGCTCCACAGGGTGCTCGCGGCGCTCGTCTGGTGCGACGGAATATCGGCATAGGCGAGCGTCGCCAGCGTCGTGAACTGCATCGAGCGCGTCAGCCCATAGACGAATACGACGAGCAGCGTGATCGCGAGCGGCGTCGACGCGGTCAGCCAGCCGCATGCGATCGTGAAGAAGCCGACGATCGTCACGTCGACGAGCGCGACGCGGCGAAACCCGAACCGGTCGAGGATCCACGACGTGCCCGCCTTCATGCCCAGATTGCCGAGCGCGCTCGCGAGCAACAGCAAACCGGACTGGAACGGCGACAGCCCGAAGCCAATCTGGAACAGCAATGGCAGCAGATAAGGCACCGCATTGACCGCAATCCGCGTGATCGATCCGGTGAGGACCGTTACCGAGAAGGTCGGCACCTTCAGCGTCGTGAAGTCGAGCAGCGGGTGCGCGCAACGCCGCGCATGCATCCACGCGGCAATGCCGAACAATACGCTGGCCCCGACCAGCACGGCGGCACGCGTGAATTGCGCATCCTGCTGACCAGCCGTTTCGGTACCCAGCAGCAGACAGGTCAGCGCACTGCCGGCCAGCGCGAACCCGACCCAATCAAGCGGTCGCTGTTCATTCGCGCGCGTATTCCGGACGATCAGCCACGTACAGACCAGCGCGGCGAGGCCAAGCGGCACGTTCAACAGGAAGATCCATCGCCAGGACGCGTAGGTCGTGATGAAGCCGCCGATCGGCGGCCCCACGACCGGCGCAACGATACCCGGCCACGTGATCGTCGCGATCGCACGCATCAGCCGTGCTTTCTCGGTGCTGCGCACGACGATCATCCGCCCGACCGGCACCATCATCGCCCCGCCGACGCCCTGCAACAGGCGTGCGGCCGTAAACGTCACCACGCCGTTGGACAGCCCGCACAGAATCGACGCCCCGGTAAAGATCACGATCGCACTGCCGAACACTGTGCGTGAACCGTATCGGTCCGCAATCCAGCCGCTGATCGGGATGAATACCGCGAGCGCCAGCATGTAGGCCGTCATCCCGAGGCTCAGCGCATTCGGCCCGACGCCGAAGGAGCGCGCCATTTGCGGCAGCGCGGTCGCGATCACGGTCGTATCGAGATACTCCATGAAGAAGGTCGCGGCGACGAGATACGGCAAGAAGTCGGTCGTCCGACCACTCTGAGCAGAGCTGGAAGCCATGAACGATGCAGTTGCGGAAGGCGGAACACACCGGCAACCGTTCGCGGCAGCCGGACGAGTGGCGATATTACCTTGAAGCGTCCGCATTCCGCTCTGCCGACACGTGGCGCTGAAGCTACTTTATGCGCATAGATCAGACTTGGCTCGGCGACAAACCACACACGCCACTGACGTCAAGAAAGCGCGCATTTGAGCCGATATCGGCGAAGATCGACAACGTTACTCGCCCATCTGGCCGTCCTGGCGAAGGCTGTACCGCTCACCTCGACACGCATCGCTCCAATCAGCTCACCCCTGGTCGTCGGTTGTCCCTTGATAGACCACGGCGCCATCAGACATCCGAATCAGCGAAAACTTCATATTGGCGAACGGGCCTACATCGCCGTCTGCATCCTGGAATTTTGCGTGAAACGGTACATGGACACAGCCGGCGTGAGACTGCGCAGCACATCCCAGCAGAGAGAAGCAAAACAGAAGCGGTACGAGCTTTTTCATTGGTATTGACCTTACCCCGCCGAGTACACCATTCGTAAGTTAGTGGGCTCGCCGTTTTTCGGTTGATGCAATTGCCGGAATTG
>NZ_QTPP01000031.1 GCF_003853415.1 Burkholderia sp. Bp9142
GGCTACCCCCCCACCCCCCCCCCCCTCCCGCTACCCCCCCCCGGGGGGGGCCCCTTGTGCCCCCCGGGGCGCGCGGGGGGGCCCCCCGGGGGCCCCCCGCGCCCGGACCTGTCGGTCGGGTGGGGTGTCAGGCCTGGGGCGCCGCGAGCTTCTGCTCGAGTTCCGCGACGCGCTTCTCGAGTTCCTCGAGACGCACGCGGGTGCGGGCGAGCACCTGTGCCTGCGTGTCGAACTCCTCGCGCGTGACGAGATCGAGTTTCGAGAAGCCTTGCGACAGCATGGCCTTCACGTTGCGCTCGACATCCTTGGCCGGCGAGTTTTTCAGCAGGTCGCTGACGCGCGACTGCAGGTCGTTGAAAACATCGCTGGGTTGCTTCATGAGATTTCCCTTCCTTGCACAAAAAATGTGCATCTTCAGTTGCATACGTGCCCATGATGCACACATGACCGGAAATGGTGCGCCCGTGGCGCGAATTCCGGGCATGGCGCCGGCATGGGTGAATGGCCCGGTAAGCCGGGACGTGCGAGCACTCTAGCAACGATCCTTTCGGCGCGCCAGCAAACCTGGCCCACGTTGGCCATTCGGCCGGGCTTCCCTACCTTTCAGCATGCGATGCGACCCCGCTTCCGGGCCGTTCGACGCGACGCTCGAGCGAACATGGCATGCGAGTTGCTGAGGAAGAGACCGTTACAACATTCCAACCAATTCGACGGGACTACCCAGCGAGAGGACTTCATGAAACTGATTACCGCAATCATCAAGCCGTTCAAGCTCGATGAGACGCGCGAAGCGCTCTCCGCGCTCGGCGTCTCCGGCATCACGGTGACGGAGGTGAAAGGGTTCGGGCGCCAGAAGGGGCATACCGAGCTGTACCGGGGCGCCGAATACGTGGTCGATTTCCTGCCGAAGATGAAGATCGAGGCGGCCGTGTCCGACGATCTCGTCGACCAGGCGGTCGAGGCGATCGAACGGGCCGCACGCACCGGCAAGATCGGCGACGGGAAGATCTTCGTCACGCCGATCGAGCAGGTGATCCGGATCCGGACCGGGGAGACAGGCGCGGACGCGCTGTAACAGACAAAGACAAGCGACAAGAGGAAACCCGAGATGCGCAAACTTCTGATGTCCCTGCTGATGGCCGGCTCGCTGATCGCGGCCGGCGTCGGCCCCGCACTCGCTGACGACGCGGCCTCCGCCGCGGCTGCGTCCGCGCCCGCCGCAACGGCGTCCGATGCCTCGGCTGCCGCGGCTCCGGCCGCTTCGGCGCCGGCTGCCGACGCATCGGCTGCCGCCGCCACCCCCGCTTCGGGCGCCGCCGACGCATCGGCTGCGGCCGCCGCGTCCGCGCCGGCCGCCCCGGCGGCACCGACCGCGCCGTTCTCCGTCGATTCGTCGAAGATCAGCGCCGGCGACACCGCATGGATGCTGACCTCCACGGCGCTCGTGCTGTTCATGACGATCCCCGGCCTCGCGCTGTTCTACGCGGGCATGGTCCGCAAGAAGAACGTGCTCGCGACCGTGATGCAGAGCTTCGCGATCACCGCGGTGATCACGGTGCTGTGGACGGTGGTCGGCTACAGCCTCGCGTTCACGCCGGGCAACGGCTTCATCGGCGGCCTGTCGCGCGTGTTCCTGCACGGGATGAACTACATCAAGGGCGACAAGGCGACGACGCTGACCGTCAGCCACCTGGCGACGACGATTCCGGAATCGGTCTACTTCGTCTACCAGATGACGTTCGCGATCATCACGCCGGCGCTGATCTGCGGCGCGTTCGCCGACCGGATGAAGTTCTCGGCGATGCTCGTGTTCATGACGCTCTGGTCGCTGATCGTCTATGTGCCGATCGCGCACATGGTGTGGGAGCCGACTGGCTGGCTGTCGTCGGACGGCGTGCTCGACTTCGCGGGCGGCACGGTCGTGCACATCAACGCCGGTATCGCGGGCCTCGTGTCGTGCCTGATGCTCGGCAAGCGCGTCGGCTTCGGCCGTGAATCGATGGCGCCGCACAACCTCGTGCTGACGATGATCGGCGGCTCGATGCTGTGGGTCGGCTGGTTCGGCTTCAACGCGGGTTCCGCGGTCGCGGCCGACGGCCGTGCCGGCTTCGCGATGCTGACGACGCAAGTCGCGACGGCCTGCGCGGCGCTCGGCTGGATGTTCGCCGAGTGGATCGCGAAGGGCAAGCCGTCGGTGCTCGGCATCGTGTCGGGCGCGGTCGCGGGTCTGGTGGCGATCACGCCGGCGGCCGGCTTCGTCGGCGTGGCGGGCGCACTCGTGATCGGCATCGCCGCCGGCGTCGTGTGCTTCTGGTCGGCGACGTGGCTCAAGTCGAAGCTCGGCTACGACGATTCGCTCGATGCGTTCGGCGTGCACGGCGTGGGCGGGATTCTCGGCGCGCTGCTGACCGGCGTGTTCGCGGTCAAGGACATCGGCGGTTTCGACGGCAGCCTGCTGCTGCAGGCGAAGGGCGTACTGATCACGCTGGTGTACAGCGGCGTGCTGAGCTTCGTGCTGCTGAAGCTGATCGACCTGACGATCGGCCTGCGCGTGACCGAAGAGGAAGAGCGCGAAGGCCTCGACGTGGTGCTGCACGGCGAGCACGTCGAATAAGTCGTACGGATGACGGCGGGCCGCCGCGCAGACGGCGCCCGCCACGAATGAGCGCAGCGACTTCGGCCCGCCCACCCGGCGGGCTTTTTTTCTCCCGCGTCCTGCCGCCGTAGCGCATAACCCTTCGACCTATCGGGTCAATAGCCGAAAACTTCCTCCCAACCCTTGCGAAGCCGGGAACAATCCCCAAATGGGCGAGGCAATTGCTCTACAATCTTCATTCTCCCGCTCGCGAGTGATTCATGGTTCCCCACCTCGTTACCGCGTTGAACGGTCCGCTGCTCGAACTCGAGCAGAAGATCCTCGACGCGACGCCTGCGATCGAACGCTGGTTCAGGCTCGAATGGCAGGAACACACCCCGCCGTTCTATTGTTCGGTGGACCTGCGCAACGCCGGCTTCAAGCTGGCGCCCGTCGACGCGAACCTGTTCCCCGGCGCGTTCAATAATCTGCCGTCCGAAGTGCTGCCGCTCGCCGTCCAGGCCGCGATGGCCGCGATCGAGAAGATCTGCCCGGACGCGAAGAACCTGCTCGTGATTCCCGAGCTGCCGACCCGCAACGCGTTCTACCTGGAAAACGTCGCGCGGCTCGCGACGATCATGCGCCAGGCCGGCCTGAACGTGCGCTTCGGCTCGCTCGACCCGAGCATCACCGACATGACACCGATCACGCTGGCCGACGGTCAGAAGATCGTGCTCGAACCGCTCGAGCGTTCGCAGCGCCGCCTCGGCCTGAAGAATTTCGATCCGTGCTCGATCCTGCTGAACAACGACCTGTCGGCCGGGATTCCCGCCGTGCTGGAGAACCTGCACGAGCAGTACCTGCTGCCGCCGCTGCACGCGGGCTGGGCCGTGCGCCGCAAGTCGACGCACTTTGCATGCTACGACGACGTCGCGAAGAAGTTCGCGAAGATGGTCGGCGTCGATCCGTGGATGGTGAATCCGTATTTCGCGCATGTCGAAGGCGTCGACTGGCAGGCGCATGAAGGCGAGCAGGCGCTCGCCGACGCGATCGACGGCGTGCTGAAGAAGATCGCGCGCAAGTACCGCGAATACGGGATCAGTGAAAAGCCGTACGTCGTCGTGAAGGCCGACGCGGGCACCGCCGGGCGCGGTGTGATGACCGTGCACGACGCGGCCGAGATCGGCCGCATGTCGAAGGCCGAGCGCGCGCAGATGGCCGAGTCGAAGGCCGGCCTTGAGGTGCGCGACGTGATCGTGCAGGAAGGCGTCTATACGTTCGAGCGCGTCGGCGACGAAGTCGCGGAGCCCGTCGTGTACATGATCGACCGCTACGTGGTCGGCGGTTTCTACCGCACGCACGGCGGCCGCGAGCGCGACCAGAACCTGAACGCGCCCGGCATGCATTACGTGCCGCTCGGCTTCGAGCACACCGCGCTGCCGGATGCCGGCGCGAAGCCGGGTGCCGCGCCGCCGAACCGCTTCTACATGTACGGCGTCGTCGCGCGCCTGTCGCTGATCGCGTCGTCGATCGAACTGGAAAAGACCGATCCCGAAGCCATCCAGGTGTAACGGCTTCGCCACGTACAGGACCCGCATGGACATTCTCTTTATCGCCGACCCGCTCGAGCGCTTCAAGATCTACAAGGATTCGACCTACGCGATGATGGCGGAGGCTGCGCGCCGCGGGCATGCGGTGTACGCGTGCCAGCCGCACCAGCTCGCGTGGACGGGCTCGGGCGTCGAGGCGGACGTGCAGCGCGTGACGATCGTCGGCGACACGGCCGACCTGCATCGTCATCCGTGGTACGAGGCGGCCGCGCATGAATCCCGCCGGCTGACGTCGTTCGGCGCGGTGCTGATGCGCAAGGATCCGCCGTTCGACATGGAATACGTGACGGCCACCTGGATGCTCGAGCTTGCCGAGCGCGCAGGCGCACGCGTGTTCAACAAGCCGCAGTCGATCCGCGATCACTCGGAGAAGCTGGCGATCGGCGAGTTTCCGCAGTTCGTCGCGCCGACGCTCGTCACGCGTGACGCCGCCCGCTTGCGTGCGTTCCACGCCGAGCATGGCGACGTGATCGTGAAGCCGCTCGACGGGATGGGCGGGATGGGCGTGTTCCGCGTGAAGGCCGACGGGATGAATCTCGGCGCGATCATCGAGATGCTCGGTCATGACGGCACGCGCTCGCTGATGATCCAGAAGTTCATTCCCGAGATCAAGGCGGGCGACAAGCGCATTCTGCTGATCGCGGGCGAGCCGGTGCCGTATTCGCTCGCGCGGATCCCGCAGGGCAGCGAGGTGCGCGGCAATCTCGCCGCGGGCGGGCTGGGCGTCGCGCAGCCGCTGACGCCGCGCGATCGCGAGATCGCCGAGACGCTCGGGCCGGTGCTCGCCGCGCGCGGGCTGCTGCTGGTCGGGCTCGACGCGATCGGCGACTGGCTGACCGAGGTGAACGTGACGAGCCCGACGTGCTTCCGCGAAATCATGGAGCAGACGGGCTTCGACGTCGCCGCGATGTTCATCGACGCGCTGGAGCGGGCGGCCGCGTAGCCCGCTTTCCGCGCAACCCCGGCGGCGGCCGCGCAGGTCCCCCGTCGCCGGAGCGGTTCGACCGGCCTGCTACAATGCCCGCTTGCCCGGTGCCGCGAACAGCGCGCCGAAGGCCCGGCGGTCGGGCCGAAACCGTTGCAAGGCTGAACATGAAACGATTCCCACACTCGCTATGCTCGTTGCCCCGCCGCGGGGCGTCGGCCCGCCAGGGGCGGCCGGGGGCGGTCTGACATGGCCGGGATTCTGATCATCGCGCACGCGCCGCTCGCCACCGCGCTGCGGGACTGCATCGCGCACATCTACGGCGGCGTGCCCGCGCGCATCGGCTGTATCGACGTGCTGGCGGACAGCGACCCCACCCAGGTGATGGCGTTCGCGCATGCGGAGCTCGCGCGGCTCAGGGAAGAGAACGGCGTCGTCGTGCTGACCGACATGTACGGCGCGACGCCCGCGAACATCGCGGGCCAGCTCGCGAAGCTCGACAACGTGCGCGTGCTGGCGGGCGTGAACCTGCCGATGCTGGTGCGGGCCGTCTGCTACCGCACCGTGCCACTCGACAAGCTCGTCGACAAGGCGCTGTCCGGCGGCGCGAAGGGCGTCCATGAAGTGGCGGCCGGCACGCCGCCGCCGCCGACCGAGGCCGGCTGCGGCCAATGCGCGCCGATTCCGCCCGAGCCGCAATCGCGCACCGAGTCGCACTGACCGTCCCGTTTTCCGTTTTAGACCGACCCGCCGACGCACGTCGCCGGCGGCCTCGACCGACCCGCCGACGCACGTCGCCGGCGGCCTCGACCGACCCGACCGAGAATCATGCTTCAACAAGAAACCACCATCGTCAACAAATTGGGGCTCCATGCACGCGCATCGGCCAAGCTTACGCAACTGGCCGGCAACTTCCAGTCGGAAGTCTGGATGACGCGCAACGGACGCAAGATCAACGCGAAAAGCATCATGGGCGTGATGATGCTCGCGGCGGGCATCGGCAGCTCGGTGACGATCGAGACCGAAGGTCCCGACGAACGCGAGGCAATGGACGCGCTGCTCAAGCTGATCTCGGACAAGTTCGGCGAAGGTCAGTGATCCGCGCACAGCGCACGGGATCGCTGCCGTTTCCAGTCAGAATGCCGCGTTTTCCGCGGCATTTTTTTCGTCCGAAGCATTGATGCGGAAAGTGCAATGCTGCGCTGCACGCAGTCAGCATGGAGGCGCGGAATTTATAATCACTAACCGGGGTCATAAGCGCATCGCAGCAGTGTGCCGCGGCTTTACTTGTACAGAGGAGGTGCGCGTGTCTTTCACGCTGCATGGCATTCCCGTCTCACGTGGTATCGCGATCGGGCGAGCGTACCTGATCGCGCCGGCGGCGCTCGACGTCGCCCACTACCTGGTCGAGGCGAACCAGATCGACGCCGAGGTCGAGCGTTTCCGCACGGCGCGCGAGGTCGTGCATCGCGAACTCGAGGCGCTGCGCGCCGACCTGACCGACGACACGCCGACCGAAGTGGGCGCGTTCATCGACGTCCACGCGATGATCCTGAGCGACGCGATGCTCGTGCAGGAAACCATCGACCTGATCCGCACGCGCCGCTACAACGTCGAATGGGCGCTGACCGAGCAGCTCGAGCTGCTCACGCGCCACTTCGACGACATCGAGGACGAATACCTGCGCGAGCGCAAGGCCGACATCGAACAGGTGGTCGAGCGCGTGCTGAAGGCGCTCGCGGGCGCGCCTTCGGCATCGCAGGCGCTCGATCGCGCGGCCGCGCAAGGCCAGAACGAGATGATCGTCGTCGCGCACGACATCGCGCCGGCCGACATGATGCAGTTCAAGTCGCAGTCGTTCCAGGCGTTCGTCACCGATCTGGGCGGCCGCACGTCGCACACGGCGATCGTCGCGCGCAGCCTCGGCATTCCGGCCGCGGTCGGCGTCCAGCATGCGAGCGCGCTGATCCGCCAGAACGACCTGATCATCGTCGACGGCGACCAGGGGATCGTGATCGTCGATCCGGCGCCGATCGTCCTCGAGGAATATTCGTACCGCCAGTCCGAGAAGCTGCTGGAGCAACGCAAGCTGCAGCGCCTGAAGTTCTCGCCGACGCAAACGTTGTGCGGCACCAAGATCGAGCTGTACGCGAACATCGAACTGCCCGACGACGCGAAGGCTGCCGTCGAGGCCGGCGCGGTCGGCGTCGGGCTGTTCCGCTCCGAGTTCCTGTTCATGCATCAGAAGGAGATGCCGGAGGAGGAAGAGCAGTTCGCCGCGTACAAGCGCGCGGTCGAGTGGATGAAGGGCATGCCGGTGACGATCCGCACGATCGACGTCGGCGCGGACAAGCCGCTCGAGGCGCTCGACGAAGGCTACGAGACGGCGCCGAACCCGGCGCTTGGCCTGCGCGCGATCCGCTGGAGCCTGTCCGAGCCGCAGATGTTCCTCACGCAGCTGCGCGCGATCCTGCGCGCGTCCGCGTTCGGGCAGGTGAAGATCCTGATCCCGATGCTCGCGCACGCGCAGGAGATCGACCAGACGCTCGACCTGATCCGCGAGGCGAAGCGCCAGCTCGACGACGCGGGGCTCGCGTACGATCCGAACGTGCGCATCGGCGCGATGATCGAGATCCCGGCCGCGGCGATCGCGCTGCCGCTGTTCCTGAAGCGCTTCGACTTCCTGTCGATCGGCACGAACGACCTGATCCAGTACACGCTCGCGATCGACCGCGCGGACAACGCGGTCGCGCACCTGTACGACCCGCTGCATCCGGCGGTGCTGCACCTGATCGCCTATACGCTGCGCGAAGCGAAGCGCGCGGGCGTGTCCGTATCGGTGTGCGGGGAGATGGCGGGCGATCCGGCGCTCACGCGCCTGTTGCTCGGGATGGGGCTCACCGAATTCTCGATGCACCCGAGCCAGTTGCTGGTCGTGAAGCAGGAGATCCTGCGCGCGCACCTGAAGGCGCTCGAAAAGCCGACGGCCGACGTGCTGGCCGCGTTCGAGCCCGAGGAAGTGCAGGCGGCGCTCAAGCGCCTGGCGGTCGCGGAACCGCGCGCGGACGCGGCCGCCTAGGCGGCGCGGGCCGCGCCGCGGCATCGTAGCGAACGTAGCGAAACGTCACGCATGCGCCGTTCGGCGCATGCATCGCGCGCGCGTCAGTGCCGGCCCTGGCACACGGGGCAGTCGGCCTGGCGCGCGATCTTCATCGTCGTCCATTCCATCCGCAGCGAGTCGAGCATCATCAGCCGGCCGTTGAGCGTCGTGCCGATCGCGCCGATCACGCGCAGCGCTTCGGCGGCCTGCATCGCGCCGATGATCCCGACCGTCGGTGCGAACACGCCCATCGTCGCGCAGGCGACTTCCTCGAACGGCTGGTCTTCCGGAAACACGCACGCATAGCAGGGCGCGGCCGGGTCGCGGAAGTCGAACGTGCTGATCTGGCCGTCGAAGCGCAGCGCGGCGCCCGACACGAGCGGCACGCCGTGCGCGACGCACGCGCGGTTGATCGCATGGCGCGTCGCGAAGTTGTCGGTGCAGTCGAGCACGACGCTCGCCTGCGGCACGTGTGCGTCGAGCCACGCATCGTCGACGCGCACCGCGACCGCATGCACGGTCACTTCCGGGTTCAGTTGCGCGAGCGTGTCGCGCCCCGATTCGACCTTGCTGCGGCCGACCGATGCGGTTACGTGCAGGATCTGCCGCTGCAGGTTCGTGAGGTCGACCGTGTCGGCGTCGACCAGCGTGATCGTGCCGACGCCGGACGCCGCGAGATACATCGCGGCCGGTGAGCCGAGGCCGCCCGCGCCGACGACGATCGCATGCGCGTCGAGGAAGCGCTGCTGCGCCTCGATGCCGATTTCGTCGACGAGGATGTGGCGGGAGTAGCGAAGGAGTTGATCGTCGTTCATGGGGAAGTCGTGGGCGAGGCGGCGGACCTGGGGTTATTTTAGGCGCGCATGAAAAACGGGCCATCGCGGTCTTCCCGCGATGGCCCGTCGGATGCCCGGCCGGCGCTTACTGCGGTGCCGACGCGGGCTTCGGTGCCGAGGCGGGCTTCGGTGCGGCCGCCTTCGCGCCCGACGCCTTCGCGGCGGACGCGGCCTTGCCGGCCGGGCTCTTCGCCGTGCTCTCGGCGAGCAGCGACTTCGATTCCTGCACCGGCTTGCCTTCGAGCTTGTTGAGCGCCTGCTGCATCATGAAGTCGTCGGCGCTGCCGAACTCGATCGGCTTGCGATCGCGGTCCTTCTGGCGTTGCTCCGGCGTCTTCTTGTCGTTCTGCTCCTCGAGGACGCGCAGCTGGTCCATCCGGCGCTGCTCGCGCTCTTCCTGTTCCTTCTTCTCGTTCGGATCCTGCGTGTTCGCGAGGTGGTTCGTGTAATCGACCTCGCGCGTCACGAGCACGTCGTCCGGATCGCCGTCCGCATACTGATCGACCGGCACGTCGGGCGTGATGCCCTTGTTCTGGATCGAACGGCCGCTCGGCGTGTAGTAGTAGGCGGTCGTCAGGCGCAGCGCGGTGTCGGCCGTCATCGGACGGACCGTCTGCACCGAGCCCTTGCCGAACGTCGTCTTGCCCATGATCTGCGCGCGCTTCGAATCCTGCAGCGCGCCGGCGACGATTTCCGACGCGGACGCCGAGTACGCGTTCGTCAGCACGACCATCGGCACGGTCTTGAAGACCGGCGGCAGGCTCTTCAGCGGATCGCCGTCGAAGGACGGCAGGCGGTAGTTGTCGTAGGTATCGCGGTAGACCTGCTTCGAATCCGGGATCTGGCCGTTGGTCGACACGACGACGGAGTCGGGCGGCAGGAACGCGCCGGCGACGCCGACCGCGCTCTGCAGCAGGCCGCCGCCGTTGTTGCGCAGGTCGACGATCAGGCCCTTCAGGTTCGGCTGCTGGCGTGCGATGTCCTGCAGCTTCGCGGCGAGATCGGGCGTCGTGCGCTCCTGGAAGCTCGTGATCCGGATGTATGCGTAGCCCGGGTCGAGCAGCTTCATCTTCACGCTCTGGACCTTGATGATCGCGCGCGTGACCGTGATCGGGAACGTGCGGTCGTCGCTCTTGCGGAAGATCGTCAGCGTGACCTTGGTGCCCGGCTCGCCGCGCATCTGCTTGACGGCCTTGTCGAGCGTCATGCCGCGCACCGGCTTGTCGTTGATGCGCGTGATCAGGTCGCCCGGACGGATGCCGGCGCGGAACGCGGGGGTATCCTCGATCGGCGAGATCACCTTGACGAGGCCGTCTTCCTGCGAGATCTCGATGCCGAGGCCCGCGAAGCGCCCCTTGGTCTGCTCCTGCAGCTCGTCATAGTCGGTCTTGTCCAGGAACGACGAATGCGGGTCGAGGCTCGACACCATGCCCTTGATCGCCGCCGTCAGCAGCTTCTTGTCGTCGACCGGCTCGACATACTCGCGCTTGATCTGGCCGAACACTTCCGCGAACAGGCGGAGCTGGTCGAGGGGAAGCGGCGCCGTGGCGGTCTGCTCGGCCGACGCCGAAACCTGCAGCGTGGCGAATACGCCCGTGGCGAGGCCCGCGGCAATCAGGCCGATGTTCTTCAATTTCATTCGCATAGAGAGTCTGGTGCGGTCGGGAAGCGCGTGGCGGTAGCGGGGATGTAGCGGACAAGTATAACTGTTCGCCCGATTGCTCAGTGGAACGGTGCGAAATGGTCCCGCGGTCCCGGGCCCCGAGCCCCGGCGGGGTGCCGCCGGACGCGCTGCGGATTCGAAAGCCGATTCGACAGCACCGGGGCCGCGAAGGTTCGCGCCGCGTTCGCGCCGCGCGCCGGGGCGTGCCGGACAGGCTGCGCCCGACGCGGCATGCCCGGCGTGTCGGGCGTCAGCCCGCCTTGCCCTGCTTCGCGACGGCGGCCTGTGCCTTCGCGATCGCGTCCTGGTCGCCCAGGTAGTAGTGCGTGATCGGCTTCAGGTCCTCGTCGAGTTCATACACGAGCGGCACGCCGTTGGGGATGTTCAGGCCGACGATGTCGCTGTCCGAGATGCCGTCGAGGTACTTGATCAGCGCGCGCAGCGAGTTGCCGTGCGCGGCGATCAGCACCTGCTTGCCCGCACGGACGGCCGGCGCGATCGACTCGTTCCACAGCGGCAGCACGCGCGCGACCGTATCCTTCAGGCACTCGGTGAGCGGCAGCTGCTCGCGCGGCACCTTCGCGTAGCGCGGGTCGCTGAACGGTGCGCGTTCGTCGGTCGGCTCGAGCGCGGGCGGCGGCGTGTCGTAACTGCGGCGCCACACGAGCACCTGGTCGTCGCCGAACTTCGCGGCCGTTTCCGCCTTGTTCAGGCCCGACAGCGCGCCGTAGTGGCGCTCGTTCAGGCGCCACGAGTGGACGACCGGCAGGTACATCAGGTCCATCTTGTCCTGCACGTGCCACAGCGTGCGGATCGCGCGCTTGAGCACCGACGTGTACGCGATGTCGAACGTGTAGCCGGCCTCCTTGAGCAATTCGCCGGCCTGGTAGGCCTCGTTGCGACCCTGTTCGGTCAGGTCGACGTCGACCCAGCCGGTGAAGCGGTTTTCCTTGTTCCACGTCGATTCGCCGTGGCGGATGAGAACGAGTTTGTACATGGATCTTGCGGTCGGTAGTGAAGGAAGCGGGGCGCGCCGCGCGGTACCCGGTCCGGGCCCGCCATCGCGCAAGACGGTTATTTTATAATGGCGGGATTGTCCTTTTCCGATTTCTCTTTTTCCGGCGGAATTCCGTGAAGTTCTTTACCGATTACACGAACCTGGCCCTTATCGCGATCCTGCTGGTTTCCGGCGGTCTGCTCGCATGGCCCGCCCTGCGTCGCGGCCGCGGCGGCCTGTCGGCCGCGGAGGCGACGCAGCTCATCAATCGCCGCAACGCGGTCGTGATCGACCTGCGCGCGGCGTCCGACTTCGCCGCCGGCCACCTGCCGTCTGCACGTCAGGTCGCCGCCGGCGAGATCGGCGCGAAGATTGCGCAGGTCGCGAAAAACAAGAGCACCCCCGTGCTGCTCGTCTGCCAGAACGGCCAGCAGTCGCAGAAGGCGGCGCGCGAGATCGAGGCGGCTGGCTATGCCGAGGTACACGTGCTCGAGGGCGGCGTCGCCGCCTGGCAGCAGGCCGGGATGCCGGTCGTCAAACAAGGAGTGGCGAAGTGAGCAAGGTTTTGATGTACAGCACGCAGGTGTGTCCGTATTGCATTCAGGCCGAGCGCCTGCTGAAGCTGCGCGGCGTCGAGCAGATCGAAAAGGTGCTGGTCGACCGCGATCCGGGCCGCCGTGAGGAAATGATGTCGCGCACGGGCCGTCGCACGGTGCCGCAGATCTATATCGGCGAGACGCACGTCGGCGGTTACGACGATCTGTCGAAGCTCGACCGCGAAGGCGGGCTGTTGCCGCTTCTGCAAGCGGCCTGATTAGGGCAGAATGGCCGCCGGCCGCGCCGCGGCTTGGGCGCGCAGGATTCAACCGAGGCGGCCGGCGTGAAGCCGGGCCGCCCCGTCACCACTTTTAGGGAAACACCATGTCCGACGTCGAAAACCAACCGTTCTTCAACATCCAGCGCGTCTACCTGAAGGATATGTCGCTCGAGCAGCCGAATTCGCCGGCGATCTTCCTCGAGCAGGACATGCCGTCGGTTGAAGTCGAAGTCGACGTCAAGGCCGAGCGTCTCGCGGAAAGCGTGTTCGAAGTCGTCGTGTCGGGTACCGTCACCGCGAAGGTGAAGGACAAGGTCGCGTTCCTGATCGAAGCGAAGCAGGCCGGCATTTTCGACATTCGCAACATTCCCGACGAACAGCTCGACCCGCTCGTCGGCATCGCCTGCCCGACGATCCTGTTCCCGTACCTGCGCTCGAACATCGCCGACGCGATCACGCGTGCGGGCTTCCCGCCGATCCACCTGGCGGAAATCAACTTCCAGGCGCTGTACGAGCAGCGTCTCGCGCAGCTTCAGCAGCAGCAGGCCGGTGCGGCAGGCGCGCCGAACGGCACGACGCTGAACTGACGTTTCACTCCGGACCGGTGCTGGGTATGAAAGTAGCCGTTCTCGGCGCCGGTGCCTGGGGCACCGCGCTCGCGGGCCATCTGGCCGCGCGGCACGATACGCTTCTCTGGGCGCGCGACGCCGCGCTGATCGCCGGGCTGCAGGCCCGGCACGAAAATTCCCGCTATCTGGACGGCATCGCGCTGCCCGATGCGCTGCGCTACGACGCCGATCTCGGCGCCGCGCTCGCGCACGGCGCCGCGGACGACGCGCTGTGCGTGATCGCCGCGCCCGTGGCCGGGCTGCGCACGCTGTTCGGCGCGATGCGCGACGCGGGCTGCGTGCCTGCGCACGTCGTGTGGGTCTGCAAGGGCTTCGAGGCCGACACGCATCTGCTGCCGCACCAGGTGATCGCGGCCGAACTGCCGGGGCAGCACAGCAACGGCGTGCTGTCGGGGCCGAGCTTTGCCCGCGAGGTCGGGCTCGGGCTGCCCGTCGCGCTGACGATCGCGAGCACGTCCGCCGAATGCCGCGAGCGCACGCTCGCCGCGTTCCATCACGGCGCGATGCGGATCTATACGGGTGACGACGTGGTCGGTGTCGAGGTCGGCGGCGCGGTGAAGAACGTGCTGGCGATCGCGACCGGCATCGCCGACGGTCTCGGTCTCGGGCTGAATGCGCGCGCCGCGCTGGTCACGCGCGGCCTCGCCGAAATGTCACGCCTCGGCGTCGCGCTCGGCGGCCGTGCGGAAACCTTCACGGGCCTCACGGGCCTCGGCGACCTGATCCTCACCGCGACGGGCGACCTGTCGCGCAATCGCACGGTCGGCCTGCAGTTGGCGGCCGGCCGCTCGCTGAACGACATCCTTGGCGCCCTGGGCCATGTGGCCGAAGGGGTGCGCTGCGCGCAGGCCGTGCTCGCGCTCGCGCGTGCGCAATCGATCGAAATGCCGATCACCGAAGCCGTATGCGGCGTGCTGTTCGACGGCGTCGCACCGCGCGATGCGGTCAGCGGCCTGCTGCGGCGCGACGCGCGCGCCGAATAACGCCGACGAATCACGCCGATTTTTGCGGCCGGGCGCGCTCGCGCAAAGCGGGCGGCGCCAAAGCGCACTACGCTTGAACAGTCTCCGGCGTTTCGGGAGGGTGTCATGTTGCAGATCGGTTCCACCACGTTCGACGCGCAACTCGTCGACATCACGACGCTCGACGTCGACGTGATCGTCAATGCCGCGAACGGTTCGCTGCTCGGCGGCGGCGGGGTCGACGGCGCGATTCATCGCGCGGCCGGCCCGGGCCTCCTGGCCGAATGCCGCACGCTCGGCGGCTGCGAGACCGGCGACGCGAAGCTCACGCGCGGCCACGGGCTGCCGGCCCGGTACGTGATTCATGCGGTCGGCCCGGTGTGGCACGGCGGCGGGCGCGGCGAGCCCGAGCTGCTCGCGGCCTGCTACCGGCGTGCGATCGAGCTGGCCGAGGAGGTGGCGGCGACATCGATTGCATTCCCGGCGATCAGCTGCGGCGTATACCGCTATCCGGCCGACGAGGCCGTCGACATCGCGGTCGGCACGGTCGCCGAAATGCTGCCGCAGGCGCCGAACCTCGCGCGCGTGGTGTTCGCGTGCTTTTCATCCGACCTATACGACCTGTATCGTGCGCGGCTCGCGCGCATCTAGTACGCCCGGCCGCGCAGCGCGAGCCGGGCGTGCGTGTCAGGCGCCGCCTTCGAAGCCGGCCTGGCGCCACGCCTCGAACACGACCACGGCCACCGTGTTCGACAGGTTCAGGCTGCGGTTGCCCGGCCGCATCGGCAGGCGCACGCGCTGTTCGTTCGGGAGGCGCTCGAGCAGGTCGGCCGGAAGCCCGCGCGTTTCCGAGCCGAACACGAACCAGTCGCCCGGCACGAATGCGTGGTCGTGGAAGCGGCCCGAGCCGCGGGTCGTGAACGCGAACATTCGCGCGGGATCGGGCGCTTCGGCCGCGACGAACGCGTCCCAGTCGCGGTGCACGCGCATTTGCGCGTACTCGTGATAGTCGAGGCCCGCGCGGCGCATCTTCGCGTCGTCGAGCGGAAAGCCGAGCGGCTCGATCAGGTGCAGGCGCGCGCCGGTGTTGGCGCACAGGCGGATCACGTTGCCGGTGTTCGGCGGAATTTCGGGAGCGACGAGGACGACGTTGAACATGGTTGGGTCTGGCTGGGCCGGCCGGGGCGGAGCGACGTGCTTTCCTTCCCGGCCGGCCGGTTCGTGACGGCCGCCGCGTGCGGGCGGCCGGCCTCTCTATCTAATTAATCCCTGGCGGTGCGCAGCGCAACCAGATTCGTCACGCGCGCGGCCCCCGCCGCCTTCAATGCCCGCGCGGCGGCCGCGAGCGTCGCGCCGGACGTCATCACGTCGTCGACGAGCGCCACGTGGCGGCCGGTGAGGTCGCCCGCCGCCGAGAACGCCGCGATCACGTTGTCGCGCCGCGCGCGCCGGTCGAGCCGCGACTGCGGCGCGGTTTCGGCCACGCGCGCGAGCAGCGCCGCTTCGGCGCGCACGCCGAGCCTGCGCGCGAGCGGCCGCGCGATCGCCCACGCCTGGTTGTAGCCGCGCGCGACGAGCCGTCCGTGCGACAGCGGCACCGGCGCGATCACGTCGAAGCCGCCCGCGGCGCGCAGCGCGTCCGCGTCGTCGACCCGCTGCGCGAGCCGGGCCGCGAATTGCGCGCCGAGTGCGAGCCGCGCATGAAACTTCAGGCCACGCGCGAGCGCGTCGAGCGGCGCGCGGTAATCGGCGAGCGCGAGCGTCGCATCGAACGGCGGCGGTGTCGCGCGGCATGCATCGCACCGGTAGGCGAACGAAGCGCCGGCGCCGGCGGGCCGGCCGCGGGCCCCGCGCGGACGCGGCCGCCCGACACCCAGCGGCACCGCGCAGACATCGCAGCGCAGCCGTGCTTCATTCCAGTAAGCGGCGTCGCAGGCGCTGCAAATCACCGTGTGTGACAAATTGCCGCACAGTGCGCATCGATTCGGCAACGCGAGCGTGACGACCTGCACGGCCAGCGCGCGAACCTGCGACAAAACGACGCGCATCGGGCGCGGGGCGAAACGGCGATCCATCGCGAACACTCCTGGCGGCCCCGTCTCGCTGAAGGCTGCGAGGCGAGCGAGTATACTTCGGGCTCTTCGCCAGTGTGCCCGACATGTCCCCAGCTTCGACTCCAACCGGCCGTCCGGCCAATGACGCCCGGCGCTTGCGGCGGATCTTCGATCGCCGTGCCGCCGCGTTCGACGCGGTTGCGTTCCTGCCGCGCGAGATCGCGCAGCGGATGAACGAGCGTCTCGAATACATCAAGGTGAGCCCCGCTGCCGTGCTCGATGCGGGCTGCGGCGCGGGCGACGACCTGCCGGCGCTGCGCGCGCGCTTTCCCGAAGCCCCGGTGTTCGGCGTCGACCTGTCCGGCGCGATGCTCGCGCGGGCGGGGCAGCGCGAGGTCGAGCAGGCGAGCTGGCGCCGCTGGCTGCCCGCGTCGCTCGGCCGGGCGCTGGGCCAGCGCGGCCCGCGCGTCGCGCAGGCCGACTTCTCGGCGCTGCCGTTCGCGGCCGGCGCGTTCGACCTGATCTGGTCGAATCTCGCGCTGCACTGGCACTCGCGTCCCGATACGGTATTCCCCGAATGGCAGCGCGTGCTGCGCGTGAACGGCCTGCTGATGTTCAGCACGCTCGGCCCCGACACGCTGCGCGAGCTGCGCGCGGCCGGCGCGGACGCCGAAGCGGCGCTCGGCATCGCGCCACCCGCCGCGCGCGTGATCGATTTCGTCGACATGCACGACCTCGGCGACATGCTCGTCGAGAGCGGCTTCGAGATTCCGGTGATGGACCAGGAAGTGCTCACCGTCACGTACAAGACGCCCGATTCCCTGCTGGCCGACGTGCGCCGCTGGGGCGCCTATCCGTTCGACCGCGCGGCGCCGCAGCGCGCGACGCGGCGCTTTCGCGCGGCGCTCGGCGACGCGCTGGAAGCGCGCCGGCGCGCGGACGGCACGATTGCGCTGACGTTCGAGGTGATCTACGGCCACGCGTGGAAGGCCGTGCCGCGCACGACCGCCGAGGGTCACGGGATCGTGCGTATCGAAGATATCGGAAAGGGGCGTCCGAAGAATCGGTAAAGCGGTAAAGAGGGGTTTTGTTATGTCTGAAATTAGCGGCGCAAAGCAGGGTCGAATTGAGGGCGAAAACGGCCGGGAAGCTTGTGGCGCTTGGCTTGCGGGCCGATAGCCGCTTGCTTGTGGATGCCATTGAACCCGCCTATAATGCGTCAGCTTGTCGTCCCGGGGTCCCCGCAATACGGGGCGACGAGTCCGATGCAGGCATGCATCGCATGCCATTCGCGTGAGGCGGCGATGGAAGCAGCGAGGGTTTCGGCGGAGACGGCGAACGGCGAACCGGTCCTCGAGGACTGGCTCATGAAGCGCAACTGTTCGGTGTCGCCGCGCCAGTTCGTGCTGTTTTACGCGTCGCTCGCGGGCTTCTCGCTGGTGATCGCGGCATTGCTGATGTGGCGGGGGGCCTGGCTCGTCATGCCCTTCACCGGAATCGAATTGCTGGCGGTAGGAATCGCGTTCGCGATCTATGCCCGTCATGCGGTCGATTACGAGCGCATCAGGCTGTTTCCGCACCGGCTCGTGATCGAGCGGATGGATGCGGAGCGGTTCACGCAGATCGAATTCAACCCGCGCTGGGTGCGGGTCGAGCCGGGTGCGACGCCACGCGATCCGATTCGACTGGTATCGCGCGGGCAGACCGTCGTAATCGGGCAGCATCTCGCGCAGCACAAGCGTGCGCAGTTCGCCGACGAACTGCGCGTCGCGCTCAGGCGCTGCGGCTGACGAAGCGCGGGCACCGGCCGGAACGGGCGGGCGGCTTGCGACGGGGGAGGGTTTGAATGGAAATTTTGGGTAAGGATGCTATGAAAACAATCAAGCGAGCCCTCACGGGCGTGCTGGCATGCAGCGGATTGCTCTTTGCCGGCGCGGCTCTGGCGGTCGGTGATAGCCCGGGCGGCCCCCGCGTCAACGAGATCAACTTTCAGCCGCCTGTCACGAAGATCGCCGAGGAGCTCTACGATCTCCACACGATGATGCTGATCCTGTGTACGGTGATCTTCGTCGGCGTGTTCGGCGTGATGTTCTATTCGATCTTCGCGCACCGCAAATCCAAAGGCCACAAGGCCGCCAATTTCCATGAAAGCACGACCGTCGAGATCATCTGGACGATCGTGCCGTTCGTCATCGTCGTGCTGATGGCGCTGCCGGCCACGAAGGCCGTCGTCGCGATGAAGGACACGACCAACGCCGATCTCACGATCAAGGTCACCGGCTACCAGTGGAAGTGGGGCTACGACTACGTGAAGGGCCCGGGCGAGGGCATCAGCTTCCTGTCGACGCTCAGCACCCCGCGTGACGAAGTGATGGGCAAGAAGCCGATCACCGACACCTATCTGCAGGAAGTCGACAACCCGCTCGTCGTGCCGGTCAACAAGAAGATCCGCATCATCACGACCGCGAACGACGTCGTTCACTCGTGGTACGTGCCCGCGTTCGGCGTGAAGCAGGATGCGATCCCCGGCTTCGTGCGCGATACGTGGTTCAAGGCCGACAAGGTCGGCACGTTCCGCGGCTTCTGTACCGAACTGTGCGGCAAGGAACACGCGTTCATGCCGGTCGTCGTCGTCGTGCTGTCGGACGACGACTACGCGAAGTGGGTGACCGCGCAGAAGGCCAAGCTGGCCAGCGCGTCGGTCGATCCGAACAAGGTCTACACGATGGCCGAACTCGTCGCGCACGGCGAGGAAGTCTACAAGGCGAACTGCGCGGCCTGCCACCAGGTGAGCGGCAAGGGCCTCGGCGCGTTCCCGGCCATGGACGGCAGCCCGATCGTGAACGGCCCGATCACCGGCCACGTCGAACGCGTGCTGAACGGCAAGGGTGCCATGCCGTCGTGGGCGTCGCTGTCGGACCTCGACATCGCATCGGTCATCACGTACGAGCGCAACTCGTGGGGCAACCACAAGAACGACCTGCTGCAGCCGAAGCAGGTGGCTGATGCGCGCAACGGCAAGATGCCGGAAGACACGGCAGGCGCGGCAGCGCCGGCCGAAGCGGCCTCGGCACCGGCGCAAGCCGCGTCGGGCGCGGCCGAGCAGCCGGCGGCAGCATCGGCTGCACTGTCGACGATCTACTTCGAAACGGGCAAGAGCGTGCTGCCGGCCGACGCGAAAGCGGCGATCGCAGCGGCAGCCGACTATGCGAAGGCACATCCGGACGCGAAGCTCGCGCTGTCGGGTTTCACCGACAAGACGGGCTCGGCCGACGCGAACGCCGAACTGGCCAAGCATCGTGCGCAGGCCGTGCGCGACGCGCTGAAGGCAGCAGGCGTGGCGGAAGACCACATTATTCTCAAAAAGCCGGAAACGATCACGGGCGGGGCTGACG
Source organism: Burkholderia sp. Bp9142 (assembly GCF_003853415.1). GTDB lineage: Bacteria > Pseudomonadota > Gammaproteobacteria > Burkholderiales > Burkholderiaceae > Burkholderia. The sequence goes on from NZ_QTPP01000031.1 coordinate 19,564, forward strand.
CGAAGGAAGCCCGGCGGGTCGAGATCGGGCCGGCGGCTTGACGTGTCGCTGAGTTAGTCGACGTATTCGCATTAGGAGATTCTCATGTCTAGCATCGGGCACGACGTAGCCGCGGACCACGCGCACGACGACCACGCGCACGAAATGCCGCACGGCTGGCGGCGCTGGCTGTTCGCCACCAACCACAAGGACATCGGTACGCTGTACCTGCTGTTCTCGTTCATCATGTTCCTGTCGGGCGGCGTGATGGCGCTCGGCATCCGTGTCGAGCTGTTCGAGCCGGGCCTGCAGATCATGCGTCCGGAGTTCTTCAACGAACTCACGACGATGCACGGCCTGATCATGGTGTTCGGCGCGATCATGCCGGCGTTCGTCGGCTTCGCGAACTGGATGATTCCGCTGCAGATCGGCGCGTCCGACATGGCGTTCGCGCGGATGAACAACTTCAGCTTCTGGCTGCTGCCGGTCGCGGCCGTGCTGCTCGTCGGTTCGTTCTTCGCGCCGGGCGGCGCGACGGCCGCCGGCTGGACGCTGTACGCACCGCTGTCGACGCAGATGGGCCCGGGCATGGACTTCGCGATCTTCGCGGTCCACATCATGGGCGCATCGTCGATCATGGGCGGGATCAACATCGTCGTGACGATCCTGAACATGCGCGCACCGGGCATGACGCTGATGAAGATGCCGATGTTCGCATGGACCTGGCTGATCACCGCGTACCTGCTGATCGCCGTGATGCCGGTTCTGGCAGGCGCGATCACGATGGTGCTGTTCGACCGCCACTTCGGCACGTCGTTCTTCAACGCGGCAGGCGGCGGCGACCCGGTGATGTACCAGCACATCTTCTGGTTCTTCGGCCACCCCGAGGTGTACATCATGATTCTGCCGGCGTTCGGGATCGTGTCGCAGGTGATCCCGGCGTTCGCACGCAAGACGCTGTTCGGCTATAGCTCGATGGTGTACGCGACGGCTTCGATCGCGATCCTGTCGTTCATGGTCTGGGCGCACCACATGTTCGCGACGGGCATGCCGGTCACCGGCCAGCTGTTCTTCATGTACGCGACGATGCTGATCGCGGTGCCGACGGGCGTGAAGGTGTTCAACTGGCTCGCGACGATGTGGCGCGGCTCGATGACGTTCGAAACCCCGATGCTGTTCGCGATCGGCTTCCTGTTCGTGTTCACGTTCGGCGGCCTGACGGGCCTGATGCTGGCGATGGCACCGCTCGACATCCAGTACCACGGCACCTACTTCGTGGTGGCGCACTTCCACTACGTGCTGGTGGCCGGGTCGCTGTTCGCGCTGTTCTCGGGCTGGTACTACTGGGCGCCGAAGTGGACGGGCTGGATGTACAACGAGACGCGCGGCAAGATCCACTTCTGGTCGTCGATGATCTTCTTCAACCTGACGTTCTTCCCGATGCACTTCGTCGGTCTCGCGGGCATGCCGCGCCGCTATGCGGACTACCCGGCGCAGTTCACGGACTTCAACCAGGTGGCGACGATCGGCGCATTCGGCTTCGGCCTCGCGCAGGTGTACTTCCTGTTCGCGGTCGCGCTGCCGGCCTACCGTGGCGGCGGCGAGCTGGAAAAGGCGTCGGACAAGCCGTGGGATGGCGCGACGGGCCTCGAGTGGACGGTGCCGAGCCCGGCTCCGTTCCACACGTTCGAGCAACCGCCGCACGTCGAATAAGTCTTGCCCAGCGTTCCGCCGCTGCCTGCCACGCAGGCAGGCGCGGCGGGCGCCAAATCGCAGTTTCAGCGAAGTTTCAGATGAACCGGAATCCACAGGAAAGACGAACGCCCGAGCAGATTCGCGCGGGCAACAAGCGGCTCGGCCTCATCCTGCTCGTCATCGCCGCCGTTTTCTTTGTGGGTGTCGTGATCAAGCAGTGGTGGCTGTCCACTCACTGATGCAGCAACTGACGCAGTAGCGAGGAAGTAGTCGTATGTCGAAGCCGGAAGCGGGCGCCGTCGATCGGGCGTTCAATCGTTCGATGCTGGTGAAGCTCTTCGTCGTGGCCGGACTGATGTTCGGCTTCGGCTTCGCGCTGATCCCGATGTATCGCGCGATCTGCCAGATCACCGGCATCAACAACCTGGTGCAGCGCGATGTCAGCGAACGCGAGGCGAAGAACTCGCAGGTCGACACCAGCCGCACGGTGTCGGTCGAGTTCGATGCGAATGCGCGCGGCCCGCTCGGTTTCAAGCCGGAGCACAACAGCCTCGACGTGCATCCGGGCGAACTGACGACCATCGTGTACGACGTGACCAACGGGCAGGGCCGGCCGATGGTCGCGCAGGCGATTCCGAGCTACGCGCCGAAGCAGGCGACGGAGTTCTTCAAGAAGATCGAGTGTTTTTGCTTCACGCAGCAGACGCTGGCCGCGAACGAGTCGCGCAAGATGCAGGTGGTGTTCGTGATCGATCCGAAGCTGCCGAAGGACGTGAAGACGATCACGCTGTCGTATACGTTCTTCGAACTGAATACGCCGGCCGAGCCGGCGCCGGCACCGCGCAAGACGGCGGCGCAGGGCGCGGCGAAGCCGGACGCATGACGACGGAGACGGGGCGATGACGGAGACGAAGCGGAGCGGGTCGTTCGGCCAGGCGTTGCGAGCGGTGTTGTGGTCGTTCTTCGGGGTGCGCAAGCGGCGCGACCTGGAGGCCGATGCGACGCAGCTCAATCCGCTGCACGTGCTGATCGTCGCGTTGATCGCGGCCGGCGTGTTCATCGGCGTGCTGATCCTGATCGTGCGTGCGGTCGTGGGCTAAGGCCCGCGGCCACGAAAGAATGCAGTGCGCGGCGCCCGGGCGCTGCGTACGGGAAAGAGCGGCGGCCGTCGCGCCGCGCAAGAAATAAATCCGGAGCGGTTTCCGGTACACAAATTGGACTGAAGTGGAGAATCAAGCATGAGCGGTCAAAACCAGACCCCGTACTATTTCGTGCCGCATCCGTCGCACCATCCGATCAGTGCGGCCATCGGCTTGCTGGTCATGCTCGGGTCGGCGGCGCTGTGGATCAACGGTCACGACTGGGCGCCGTTTACGGCGCTGCTCGGCCTGCTGTGGTTGCTCTTCACGCTGTATCACTGGTTCGGCGACGCGATCGCCGAGTCGGAAGGCGGTCATTACGGCAGGAACGTCGACAAGTCGTACCGCTGGAGCATGAGCTGGTTCATCTTCTCCGAAGTGATGTTCTTCGGCGCATTCTTCGGCGCGCTGTTCTATGCGCGTGAAATCGCGCTGCACCAGCTCGGCAGCCTCGACTACAAGCTGATCTGGCCGGACTTCTCCGCCGTGTGGCCGAACGAGGGTCCCGCCGCGCTCGCCGGTCACTTCAAGACGATGGGCCCGTGGCCGGTCCCGACGATCAACACCGCATTCCTGCTGGCGTCGGGCGCGACGCTGACGGTGTCGCACCATGCACTGCGTGACAATCACCGCAACAAGGCGATCGCCTGGCTGGCCGCGACGCTCGTGCTCGGTGTCAGCTTCCTGTTCCTGCAGGGCTTCGAGTACTACCACGCGTACAACGAACTGAACCTGACGCTGAACTCGGGCGTGTACGGTTCGACGTTCTTCCTGCTGACGGGCTTCCACGGCTTCCACGTGTTCCTCGGCGGCACGATGCTCGCGGTGGTGCTGGTGCGGATGATCCGCGGCCACTTCAAGCCGGATCACCACTTCGCGTTCGAAGGCGCCGCATGGTACTGGCACTTCGTCGACGTCGTCTGGCTCGGCCTGTACGTCGTCGTCTACTGGCTGTAAATGGAACAACGGCCCGCGCAGCGATGCGCGGGCCGTTTTCATTGGTGGGGACGGGGCAGCGGCTGGCTGCTTGCGCTCAACACCCACGGCGCCGCCGCGACTCAGTCAGGCGGCGCTTTTGCTTGGTGGCGCGGCTGTGCGGCGATATGTCACAGCGGTCACAGCGGCTGCCGTGGCGAACCCGTCAACGTCCGATCGGCAGGCCGGTCGAATGGATCCAGCCCATCCAGTTCGCGATCAGGATGAACAGGAACAGCGAGACCGACAGCCCGACGCGGGTGGCAAGCGACCAGACCATGCGTTTCGTATGGCCGCGGTCGTGCATCATGAAGTAGAGCGCCGAGCCCATGCTGGCGACGATGAGGACGAAGGCGATGGGAACGAGGATGTGCATGACACGAACCGGACGACGGCAATTCGAAAGGAAGAGGATGATTATCGCACTTCGTTTTTGCGAATGCGCCTGGCGGGTGGCCCGATGAAGATCCGCTGGCTGCCTGCGCTGCTGATTCTCATCGTCGTCGCGGTCACGATTCGCCTCGGGTTCTGGCAGCGCGACCGCGCGCACCAGAAGGAAGCGCTGCAGGCGAGCGTCGTGCGCTACGAGCACGCGGTGCCCGTCGACGTCGGTGCGCAGCCGATTCCGCTCGCGTCGATCGAGTTCCACCGCGTGCGGGCGAGGGGCCGCTTCCTGCCGGAGCAAGCGGTGTTCCTCGACAATCGGCCGTATAACGACCAGCCGGGTTTTTACGTCGTGATGCCGTTTAAACTCTCGGGCGGCGGCGTCGTGCTGGTGAACCGCGGCTGGCTGCCGCGCAACATCGCCGATCGCACGGCGATCGAGCCGTTCCCGACGCCCGACGGCGACATCGAGATCGAAGGCATCGCGCGCGCCGACGCGTCGCGCGCGTTCGAACTCGGCGAAGGCGGCTCGGCCGCGCACCAGAAGATCCGGCAGAACCTGGACGTCGCCGCGTATGCGAAGGAAACGGGGCTGCCGCTGCAGCCGTTCGTGATCCAGCAGACGAGCGACGACGGCGACAAGCTCGTGCGCGACTGGCCGGCGGCGACGACCGGTGTCGAGCGCAATTACGGTTACATGTTTCAGTGGTGGGCCATGGCGGCCGCCGCGCTCGGCTTCGGCCTGTACGCCGCGCGGCGTGCGGCGAAGAAGCCGGCCGGCGCGTGAGCGCCATGCCAGGACGCGGCGCAAGCGCCGCGGGTTCGTTTCGAGAGGTCTGATTTGTCCATGCAATCTCCCCGTCAGGGTCCGGCCGCGGCGCCGGTTTCGCCGGCAGCCCGCAAGCGCGGCCGCTGGATGCTCGTGCTGCTCGGGCTCGTGTGCGCGGCGCCCATCATCGCGTCGTACTTCACCTATTACGTGATCAAGCCGAAGGGCGGCTCGACCAACTACGGCACGCTGATCGAGCCGCAGCGGCCGATCCCGGCCGACCTGCAGGTCACCGACGAAACCGGCAGGACGGTGCCGCTGTCGTCGCTGCGCGGCGTGTGGCTGTTCGTGATGACCGACCGCAGCGCGTGCGACGACGCATGCGCGCAAAAGCTCTATTTCATGCGCCAGATCCGCGTCACGCAGGCGGGCGAGCGGCACCGGCTCACGATGGTGTGGCTGCGCGGCGATGCGGGCGCGATTCCGCAGAAGGTGCTGGACGCCTACCCGGACACGCGCCGGCTCGTCGCCGATCCGGCCGCGGTGGCCGCGTGGCTGCCGGCCGACGCCGGCACGAAGGACAGCGACCACCTCTACATGGTCGACCCGAACGGCAACCTGATGATGCGTTTTCCGAAGAACCCGAACCCCAGCAAGATCAAGTCGGACGTGACGAAGCTGCTGAAGTGGTCGAGCATCGGCTAAGGCGAGACAACGAGGCACACATTCGATGTCGTATCTACTGCAACTCGGCCTGATCGGCTTCTGCATCGCGCTGCTGCCGCTGTCTTACGTGTGGGTGAGGGCCGACGACAACAAGTTCCGCAAGCTCGTGTGGATCACCACGTTCCTGACCCTCGACCTGGTGATGTTCGGCGGCTTCACGCGGCTGACCGATTCGGGCCTCGGCTGCCCGGACTGGCCCGGCTGCTACGGCACGTCGTCGCCGTTCATCGCGCACGCCGCGATCAAGGCCGCGCACCAGGCGATGCCGACCGGCCCCGTCAGCATGACGAAGGCCTGGATCGAGATGATCCACCGCTATTTCGCGATGGCGATCGGCGTGCTGATCATCGCGCAGGTCGTGATCGCATGGTCCGCGCGGCTGCGCCGCCGCCCGCTGCACGTGTCGCCGTGGTGGCCCACCAGCCTCTTGCTGCTGATCGTCGTGCAGGGCGTGTTCGGCGCGTGGACGGTCACGATGAAGCTGCAGCCGGTGATCGTCACGACCCACCTGCTGCTCGGCCTCGCGCTGCTCGGCACGCTCGGCTGGCTCGCGGCGCGGCAGACGCCGCTGCCGTCGCATGACCCGGAGGCCGGCCGCTACCGCGCGGCCGCGCTCGCGGCGCTGGTGCTGCTGGTCGTGCAGATCGCGCTCGGCGGCTGGGTGAGCACCAACTACGCGGTGCTCGCGTGTACCGATTTCCCGACCTGCAACGGCCAGTGGATCCCGCCGATGAACTTCGGCCAGGGCTTCCATCTGTGGCGCGCGCTCGGGATGACGAAGGACGGCGACGCGATCACGCAGGACGCGCTGGTCGCGATCCACTGGACCCACCGCACGTTCGCGTTCGTCGTCGTCGCGTACCTGGCGGCGTTCGCGCTGAAGATGCGCCGCTTCGAGTCGCTGCGGCGGCCCGCGAACGGCGTGCTGGTGGTGGTCCTGCTGCAGTTCCTGACGGGCCTGACCAACATCGTGCTGCAGTGGCCGCTGCCGGTCGCCGTCGCGCACAACGGCGGCGCCGCGATCCTGCTGCTGCTCGTCGTCATGTTAAACTTTCGCATCCTTTCAAGCCGCCCCGGCCGTGTCGTGCAGCCCGCGCGCGACGCCGCCCCGGCGTGACCGCCCCCATGCAAAGCACCCTTTCCCAATCGCCCGGTAGCCGGTTCTCGCAGTACATGGCGCTGACGAAGCCGCGTGTCACGCAGCTCGCGGTGTTCTGCGCGGTGATCGGCATGTTTCTCGCGACGCCGGGCATGGTGCCGTGGCATGTGCTGATCGGCGGCACGGTCGGCATCTGGCTGCTGGCCGGCGCCGCGTTCGCGATCAACTGCCTCGTCGAGCAGAAGGTCGACGCGATGATGCGCCGTACCGCGTGGCGTCCGTCCGCGCGCGGCGAGATCACGACCCCGCAGATCCTGGTGTTCTCGGCCGTGCTCGGCAGCGTCGGCGCGTGGACGCTCTATACGTTCACGAACCCGCTGACGATGTGGCTGACGATCGCGACGTTCGTCGGCTACGCGGTGATCTACACGCTGCTGCTCAAGCCGATGACGCCGCAGAACATCGTGATCGGCGGCGCGTCGGGCGCGATGCCGCCGGCGCTCGGCTGGGCCGCGGTCACCGGCGCGGTGCCCGGCGACGCGTGGATCCTCGTGCTGATCATCTTCGTGTGGACGCCGCCGCATTTCTGGGTGCTCGCGCTCTATCGCCGCAAGGACTATGAAAACGCGGGCCTGCCGATGCTGCCCGTCACGCACGGCGAGAAGTTCACGCGGCTGCACATCCTGCTGTACACGGTGATCCTGTTCGCGGTCACGTTGATGCCGTTCATCTCCGGGATGAGCGGCGCCGTCTACCTGACGAGCGCGGTGCTGCTCGGCGCGGTGTTCCTCGCGTATGCGTGGAAGATCCACCGCGACTATTCCGACGACCTCGCCCGCAAGGCTTTCCGTTACTCGATCGTCTACCTGTCGCTGCTGTTCGCCGCGCTGCTCGTCGATCACTATGCACGCCCGCTGCTCGGCGTGTAACCGCACGGTTTGAACGCAATGCTCCATTCATGGTTCGGGCGCCGCGCGCGCCAAGGCTGGATGCTCGCGTGCGCATTCGCGGCAGCCGCGCTGCTCGCCGGCTGCGACAACGCGCCGAAATTCCAGAATCTCGACATCACCGGCAACACGCAGTTCGGCAGTGAATTCTCGCTGCCCGACACGACCGGCAAGGTGCGCACGCTCGCCGGCTTCAAGGGCAAGGCTGTCGTGATGTTCTTCGGCTATACGCACTGTCCGGACGTCTGTCCGACGACGATGGCCGAATTGTCCGAGGCGCTGAAGCAGCTCGGCCCCGATGCCGCGAAGCGCGTGCAGGTGCTGTTCGTCACCATCGATCCGGAGCGCGACACGCCCGCGCTGCTCGGCCAGTACGTGCCCGCGTTCGATCCGTCGTTCATCGGCCTGCGGCCGGCCGACGAAGCGCAGCTCAAGAAGGTCACGAAGGATTTCCGCGTGTACTACGCGAAGGTGCCCGGCAAGACACCCGGCAGCTACACGATGGATCACACGGCCGCGAGCTACGTGTTCGATCGCGACGGCAAGCTGCGCCTGTTCGTGCGCGACGGCCAGGGCCCCGGCCCGTGGGTGCACGACCTGAAGCTGCTGGTCGACTGAGCGGCGCGCGCCGCATGATCGCACGGGCGCTCGCCCGGCGAAACGCGTGACGGCCGCGACGCGCCGTCACGCATGCTTCCTTCTTTCCCTCGATTTGCAATCGCCGCCTCGCGGGGCGGCGTGCTTGCGCGCGTGCATTCGCGCCCGAGCGCGTTACGGCAGCGCCGGCACGTTGAAGCCCTGCGCGGCACGCGTGATCTTGAATTCGGTCACCCGATACGTCGCGAGCCCTTCGGTAACGAACGGATCGGTCCCGAGGATCGCGTCCAGTTCGCCGCGGTCGATGCGGGCCGCGAGGATCACGCCGCCTTCGCGCGGCACCTTCGGCCCCGCCGCGATGAAGATGCCGCGCTCGAACAGCGGCTGCAGAAACGCACGGTGGCGTTCGAGCGCATCGTCGATGCGCTCGAGCGACGCGTTGTAGTGGATGTCGATGACGTACATGGATGGCCCCGGAATGTCGCCGGCGCGTCGTGCGCCGGCCAGCCGGACTTTGTAGCACAGCCGTCGCTGCGTGTCGTGCCGGCCGTCGTGCGGCGCACGCGTGTATTCAAGATGTAAGTCCCGCTGCCGTAAATACGGAGGCAACCGTTTGCGCGCGACCGGCCGTTCGCGCGCATCGCGGGCATCGACTTCGACAACGAGGCACGCAGATGAGCAGAATGAGTTTGAACCGCAAGCTGTGGCTCGCGCTTGCGCTGGTATGGATCGGTCTGCTCGGCGTCGGCGCGTGGAGCGCGTACGAGACGCGCACGACGATGCTCGCCGAACGCAAGGAAGGCATCGCCAACCTGGTCGACTCGGCGGCCGGCATCGTCAAGGCCTATCACGCGCTCGCGCAGAGCGGTGCGCTGCCCGAGGCCGACGCGAAGCGCGATGCGCTCGCGAGCCTGGCCGCGATGCGCTACGGCGAGTCGGGCTACGTGTTCGTGATGGATTCGAAACCCGTCGTGCTGATGCACCCGACGCTGCCGAAGCTCGTCGGCACGCAGGTCGGCGATTATCTCGATCCGGACGGCAAGCCGCTGTTCGTCACGATCCTGAACGCCGCGAAGGCGACCGGCAGCGGTTTCGCCGAGTATCGCGGGCGGCTGCCGCACAGCGAGACCGCGGTGCCGAAGATCAGCTACGTCACGCGCTTCGCGCCGTGGGACTGGAACATCTCGAGCGGCGTGTTCCTGAAGGACATCGATACCGTTTACTACCGGACGCTGTTCGGCCACCTCGCGGTCGTGTTCGTGATCGGCTTCGTGATCAGCGCGGCGATGCTCGTGATCATCCGCAACGTGCGCGGCAGCCTCGGCGGCGAGCCGGACGAAGCGGCCGCGCTGGCGACCCGCATCGCGCAGGGCGACCTGTCGCGGCCGGTGCCGGTGCGCGCGGGCGACAGCACGAGCATGATGGCGGCGATGCGCGACATGCAGGCGCGCCTGCAGGCGACGATTGGCGGGATCCGCCAGTCGGCCGAGTCGATCGCGTCGGCGAGCCGCGAGATCGCGTCCGGCAACGACGACCTGTCGCAGCGCACCGAGGAGCAGGCCGCGTCGCTCGAGGAGACGGCCGCGAGCATGGAGCAACTGACCGCGACGGTGAAGCAGAACGCCGACAACGCGCGGCAGGCGAGCGGGCTCGCGAACAACGCATCGGAGATCGCGCGCGCGGGCAACGACGTCGTGAGCCGTGTGATCGGCACGATGGGCGAGATCGACGACAGCTCGCGCAGGATCGCCGACATCATCGGCGTGATCGAGGGCATCGCGTTCCAGACCAACATCCTCGCGCTGAACGCGGCGGTCGAGGCCGCGCGCGCCGGCGAGCAGGGGCGCGGCTTCGCGGTGGTCGCGGGCGAGGTGCGTTCGCTCGCGCAGCGCAGCGCGACGGCCGCGAAGGAGATCCGCGAGCTGATCGTCGATTCGGTCGAGCGCGTGCGCAACGGCTCGACGCTGGTCGGCCAGGCCGGCACGACGATGGGCGAGATCCTGCAGGCGGTCTCGCGCGTGACCGACATCATGGGCGAGATCGCGGCCGCGTCCGAGGAGCAGGCGAGCGGCATCACGCAGGTCGGTCGCGCGGTCACGCAGATGGACCAGGTCACGCAGCAGAACGCGGCGCTCGTCGAGGAGGCGGCTGCGGCCGCGGCGTCGCTCCAGGAGCAGTCCGGGCGGCTGCGCGACGCGGTCGGCGCGTTCCGGGTCGGCGATGCCGGCGGGCGTGCGCGTTGAACGCAACTAACGGCCAGACCGCGCATCGTCCGCCGGGCACCGCTGCGGTGCATACCCATATGAGCGGGATGTATTTCACTTCCGGCCGATCCTGTGACACCATTTGCCCCTTCCTGCGAGTCCGGGCATACCCGTATCGCGCCCCATTTTCAGTTAGCAAGAAAGCGAGAAACAGATGAAGCGTCGCAGTCTCCTGAAGGTATTTTCCGTGCTGGCCACCGGTGCCGCGCTGACGCTGTCGGCCGGCGCGCACGCCGAGGACAAGGTCATCAAGGTCGGCACGGTGGCCGGCCCGGATTCGGAAGTGTGGCAGGTCGTGCAGAAGGTCGCGAAGGAGAAGGAAGGCCTGAACGTGAAGGTCATCGAGTTCAACGACTACGTGCAGCCGAACGCGGCGCTCGATTCGGGCGACCTCGACGCGAACAGCTTCCAGCACCAGCCCTACCTCGACAGCCAGGTGAAGCAGCGCGGCTACAAGATCGTCAGCGCGGGCCTGACCTACATCTCGCCGATCGGCGTGTACTCGAAGAAGTTCAAGTCGCTGAAGGACCTGCCGCAAGGCGCGAAGCTCGCGGTGCCGAACGATCCGTCGAACGAGAACCGCGCGCTGCTGCTGCTGCAGACGCAAGGCGTGATCAAGCTGAAGGCCGGCGCCGGCACGGGCGGCAACAACGCGACGGTGCTCGACATCGCCGAGAACCCGAAGAAGCTGAAGATCTCCGAGCTCGACGCCGCGCAGCTGCCGCGCGTGCTGTCGGACGTCGACGCCGCGGTGATCAACACGAACTATGCGCTCGCGGCGAACCTGCAGCCGACCAAGGACGCGATCGCGCTCGAGTCGCTGACGAGCCCTTATGCGAACCTGATCGCCGTGCGCGCGAAGGACAAGGACCAGCCGTGGGTGAAGAAGCTGGTCAAGGCGTACCAGTCGCCGGAAGTGCGGGAATTCATCAAGAAGCAGTTCAAGGGCTCGATGGTCGCGTCGTTCTGAACGCCGCACACCGGTCGGACCGCTGAAACGAAAGGCCTGCACATCGCAGGCCTTTTTTCATTGGTGCGCGGGCAGGCGACTGCCCGGCGTTCAGCGCCGCCTCACATCTCGCCGCGCCGCGAGCAGATCGACATGATCTGCTGGATCGCATAGTTGTCGCGCACGCCCGGCAACGACTGCACCACGCACTCGTGGAAGCGCCGCTCGCGCGGCAGCAGCATCGCGTTGTTGCGGTACAGCGCATCGCAGGAGCGCTGGATCAGCTGGGCCGCCGCGCCGTTGCGGCTCTCGCGCAGCGCGCCCAGCATGCACTCGTCGTACTGCGCGTAGTCGTCGGTCAGCGCGAATGCCGCGCCCGGCAGCGCCAGCGCGACGGCGGCGCACGCGATCGCACGGATCCCCCGTTTCATGTGCCCTCCGATGGCGTGGATTGGGTCGGCGGACAGCATAACGTAAAGCGGCAAGTGCGGCTGACGCGTTGTGCCGATGACGGCGCGGACCGCCGCCGGCCGGGCTTCGCGCGCGTTTCGCGACGGCGCGGGGCGGGGTGCCGCATCCCGCCGGTTCGCATGCGGGTTTGCGTGCGGCTCCGGCCGGGTGAGCCGGACGATCCGGGCCGGATGGTTGCAGAGCGCGTTCGGACGACACAATCCGGCCACGCTTGAACCGGTGCGGCGTAACATGACGGCCGCGCCGGCTTTCCCGTCGGTTTTCCTCTGACGAAAACCGGTTTCGCACCGGTGCTGTGCGACGCGAGCGCATTGCCATATACTGTATATCCATACAGTTGTGGGTGGCGTCATGCTCGCATCCTCCATTTCTCCCGAATCCCTTCATCCGTCGCTGTGGCGCGGCTCGCAGCTCGCGCGCGGCGGTCCGCGCACGATCGATACCGGCTTCGCATCGCTGTCCGCCGAGTTGCCGGGTGGCGGCTGGCCGGTCGGCGGGCTCGTCGAACTGCTGGCCGCGCAGCCGGGCTGCGGCGAGATGCGGCTGCTCGCGCCCGCGCTCGCGCGCACCGTCAGCGCCCGGCGCCCGCTCGCGCTCGTCGCGCCGCCGCAAGCGCCGCATGCGACCGCGCTCGCCAGTCTCGGCGTGCCGGCCGACGCGCTGCTGTGGCTGCGCGCCGGCAGCCGCACGGATGCGCTGTGGGCCGCCGAGCAGGCGCTCAAGACCGGCTGCTGCGGCGCGCTGCTGCTCTGGCAGGACGCGCGGCCCGATGCGCTGCGGCGCCTGCATCTCGCGGCCGCGCGCACCGGCGACACGCTGTTCGTGATGCTGCGCCCGCTGTCGGCCGTGCGGCAGCCGTCGCCGGCCGTGCTGCGCGTCGCGCTGCATCCGGTGCCGGGCGGCGTGTCGCTCGACATCGTCAAGCGTCGCGGGCCCGCGCGCAGCGAGCCGCTCGCGCTCGATTTGCCGTCGCCCATCGTGGAGAGCCGCTATGCGCGTCTTGCTCGGCATCCATCTGCCGCGCCTGCCGCTCGACGTGTGCGCCCCGCCGCCGTCTGATGCGCAGGCCGGTGCGACCGGCTACGCGGTGCTCGAGCAGGGTGTCGTGCTGATCGCCGACGCGGCCGCGCGCCGGCAGGGCGTGCGCGCGGGCATGAAGCGCGGCGGCGTGCTCACGCTCGCACCCGGCACGCGGCTCGTCGAACGCGATCCCGCCCGCGAGGCCGATGCGTTGCGCGCGGTCGCGCTCGCGTTGCTGCGCTTCTCGCCGTGCGTCGCGCTCGACGACGAAGCGACGCTGATCGTCGACGTCGGCCCGAGCCTGCGCCTGTTCGGCGGCCTACCGTCGCTGTGCCGCCAGGTGCGCGCGACGCTCGCGGCGCTCGGCTATGCGGCGCGCCTGTCCGCCGCGCCGACCGGGCGCGGCGCGTGGCTGCTCGCGCGCGTGTCGGCCCGTGCGCGCATCCGGCGCCGCATCGCCGGGCAGGCGTCGCTCGTTCGTGCGCTCGACAGGCTGCCGTGCGTGCTGCTGCCCGATGCGCGTCCGTATGCGGGCTGGTTCGACGGGCTCGGTTGCCGCACGCTCGCCGATCTGCGCGGCTTGCCGCGTGCCGGGTTGCAGCGTCGTTGCGGCCCCGCGCTGCTGGCTTCGCTCGATCGGGCGTATGGCGATGCGGTCGAGCCGCTTGCGTGGATGGCGGTGCCGCCCGTGTTCGACGTGCGGCTCGAATTGCCGGAGCGCGTCGAATACGCGGAAGCCGTGCTGTTCGCCGCGCGGCGGCTCGTCGTGCAGCTCTGCGGCTGGCTGGCCGCGCGGCAGCTGTCGCTGGCCGCGATGACGTTCGATCTCGAGCACGAGCGCGGCCGCCAGGCCGTGCTGCCGACGCCGCTTGAGCTCGCGTTTGCGGCACCCGTGCGTGACGAGGCGCATTTCATGCGGCTGCTCGGCGAGCGGCTCGCGCGCGTCGAGTTGCCGGCCGCGGTGATTGCCGTGCGGCTGAAGGCCACGCGCGTCGAATCGGTCGCGCCGCCGGCCGACGATCTTTTCCCCGAGCCGGGCGGCACGAAAGAGACGCGCGAGCGGCTGTTCGAGCTGCTGGTCGCGCGGCTCGGCGCGGAGAACGTGCTGCGCGCGGCGCCCGTCGCCGATCACCGGCCCGAAGCCGCGAACCGCTGGCTGCCGCTCGATGCGCAGGCGGGCAAGCCGGCCGGCGGGTTGCCGGCCGCGCCGCCGAGGCCTGCGTGGTTGCTGGCGGAGCCGCTGCCGTTGTTGATGCGCGGGGAGCGGCCGGTATTTCATACGCCGCTCAGGATGATGTCGTCAGTGGAACGGATCGAGGCCGGGTGGTTCGATGGCCAGCTCGCTGCACGCGATTACTGCGTCGCGCAGGACGAGGCCGGTGCGTGCTACTGGGTGTTCAGGGCGCGGGCGAGGAGCGAGTCCGAGCCGCACTGGTTCCTGCACGGCCTGTTCGGGTGAACGGTCATGGTTGCGGAATTCAGTTGGCTGCCCGATTACGTGGAGTTGTTCTGCCGTTCGAACTTTTCGTTCCTGCATGGCGCGTCGCATGCGGAAGAACTGGTCGAGCGCGCGTTCGAGCTCGGCTATCGCGGGATCGCGATCACCGACGAATGCTCGCTCGCAGGCGCGCCGCGCATGCATGTCGCGGCGAAGGCGAAAGGGCTGCCGCTCGTCATCGGTTCGTACTTCGAAGTCACGCCGGATGAAGTCGCGCCCGGCCACGATCCGGGCCCCGGGGCGTTCGGGCTCGTGCTGCTTGCGCAGAACCGTGAGGGCTACGGCAATCTGTCCGAGCTGATTTCGTGGCGGCGGATGGCAGCGCCGAAGGGCACTTACAAGCTGACGTCGCGGATGCTGTCGATGCCGCCCGAGGCGTTTGCGCACTTGCGCGGCATGCCCGACTGCTTCGCGATTCTCGTGCCTGCGTATCCGGTGCGTGCGGACGTGCTCGATGCACAGGTCGCGTGGTTGCGCACGACGTTCGGCGAACGTGCGCGGCTCGGGCTCGTGCAGTTGCAGCGTGCGCTGGACGGTGCGCAACGCGACGAGATTCGTGCGGCCGGCGAGCGGCGCGACGTGCGCATCGTCGCGCTTGGCGACGTGACGATGCACCGGCGCTCGTGCAAGCCGCTGCAGGACGTGATGACGGCGATTCGCGTCGGGATGCCGGTCTCGGAGTGCGGCTATGTGCTTGCGCCGAATGCGGAGCAGCATCTGCGTTTGCGACAGCGGATCGGGCAGTTGTACTCGGCGGGCGAGATCGCGGAGACGTGCGCGATTCTCGATGCGTGTCATTTCGAACTGGACTCGCTGCGCTACGAGTATCCCGACGAGATCGTGCCGAAGGGGCTCACGCCGACGAGCTATCTGGAACAGGAAACCCGTGCAGGGGCGGCCGAGCGCTATCCGCACGGCATTCCGGAGAAAGTGGACAAGCAGATCCGGCATGAACTCGACCTGATCGCGAGGCTGAGCTACGAACCGTTCTTCCTGACCGTCTACGACATCGTCAAATACGCGCGCAGCCAGAACATCCTGTGCCAGGGGCGTGGCTCGGCGGCAAACTCGGTCGTCTGCTTCTGCCTCGGCATCACCGAAGTGAATCCCGAGCAGAGCACGATGCTGTTCGAGCGCTTCATCAGCGCGGAGCGCGGCGAGCCGCCCGATATCGACGTCGACTTCGAGCATCAGCGCCGGGAAGAAGTGATCCAGCATATCTACGAGAAGTACGGGCACGATCGCGCCGCACTCGCGGCCGCCGTCTCGACCTATCGCCCGCGTGGCGTGCTGCGCGAAACCGGCAAGGCGCTCGGTGTCGATCCGATGCTGGTCGATCGCGTCGCGAAAGCGCACCGCTGGTTCGATGGTAGCCGCGACCTGCTGCAGCAATTCTCGACGATCGGGCTCGATCCCGGGACGCCGCTCATCCAGGCGTGGGCCCGGCTCGCCGCGCGGCTGCTGAACTTTCCGCGCCATCTGTCGCAGCACTCGGGCGGTTTCGTGATCAGCCGCGGCAAGCTCACGCGGCTCGTGCCGGTCGAGAACGCGGCGATGGACGGGCGGCGCGTGATCCAGTGGGACAAGGACGATCTCGAAGCGCTCGGGCTGATGAAGGTCGATGTGCTCGCGCTCGGCATGCTGTCGGCGCTGCATCGCGCCTTCGACATGCGTACCGCGTGGCGCGGGCCGCCGGAGCCGGGTGGTGAGGCGTTCACGTTGAAGCACATTCCACAGGATGACGAAGCGACCTACGACATGATTTGCCGGGCCGATACGGTCGGCGTGTTCCAGATCGAATCGCGCGCGCAGATGTCGATGTTGCCGCGCCTGCGCCCGCGTACTTACTACGATCTGGTGATCGAGGTTGCGATCGTGCGGCCGGGGCCGATCCAGGGCGGGGCAGTGCACCCCTATCTGAAACGACGCCAGGGAATCGAAAAGGTCAGTTATCCAAAGGAGGACTTGAAGCCTGCGCTCGAACGTACGTACGGCGTGCCGATCTTCCAGGAACAGGTGATGCAGATCGCGATGATCGCGGCAGGCTTCACGCCCGGCGAGGCAGATGAACTGCGCCGCGCGATGGCCGCGTGGAAGCGCAAGGGCAACCTCGAGAAATATCACCGCAAGATCGTCGACGGGATGCGCGAGCGCGACTATCCGCCCGACTTCGCCGAACAGATCTTCGAGCAGATCAAAGGCTTCGGCGATTACGGTTTCCCCGAAAGCCACGCAGCGAGCTTCGCGAAACTCGCCTACGCCAGCAGCTGGCTCAAATGCCACGAACCGGCGATCTTTCTCGCCGCGCTGCTGAACAGCCAGCCGATGGGCTTCTACCCGCCGTCGCAACTCGTGCAGGACGCGAAGCGCCACGGCGTGCAGGTGTTGCCGATCGACGCGACGCTGAGCAACTGGGAAGCATCGCTCGAAGCGCTGCCTGACCAGCCGCCGCCACACGGCCAGCCCGCGGTGCGGCTCGGCCTGTCGCTCGTGCGCGGTCTCGGCGAAGCCGCCGCGCGACGCATCGAAATCGCGCGCACGGCCGGCCCGTTCGACAACGTCGATGCACTCGCGCGCCGCGCGCAGCTCGAACGCCGCGATCTCGAAGCGCTCGCCGCCGCGAACGCGCTCGCGACGCTCGCCGGCCATCGCCGCGATGCGCTGTGGCAGGCCGTCGCCGCGGCGCCGGAGCGCGACCTGCTGGCCGCCGCGCCGATCGACGAAGCGGAGCAGCCTGCACTCGGCGCGCCGTCGGAAGCCGACGACATCCTCGCCGACTATCACACCACCGGCCTCACGCTGAACCGCCACCCCGTCGCGCTGCTGCGGCCCGAGCTACGCGCGCGGCGGCTGTCGTCCGCGGCCGAACTGCGCGACCGCCCCGACGGCCGGCTCGCCCGTGCGTGCGGGCTCGTGACCGCTCGGCAGATGCCGGGCACCGCGAAAGGCGTGATGTTCATGACGCTCGAGGACGAAACGGGTTGCGTGAACGTGATCGTGCGGCCCGAGCTGCTCGCGCGGCAGCGCCGCGAAACGCTCGATTCGCGGCTGCTCGCGGCGTCCGGCGTGTGGCAGGTCGTGAGCGACGTGCGGCACCTCGTCGCGCAGCATTTCGAGGATCTGACGCCGCTGCTCGGCGGCCTGCGCACGTCGAGCCGCGAGTTCCACTGACGCGGCGCGCCGGTACGCCGCTCGCGTGTTGCGGCCGGATGCATACCAGTCGACCGAATTGGTTCTATTCCGGTCTCATTTTCAGCCCCCAAAACCCTGCGGATCCGGTGCCTGAATTGTCCCCTTGCATACCACTTCGGGTAAATCCCTATCCCGCATCGCATTGTAAACAAAGGCTTTCCCGCTACTAAAACGCTTGCCGGGCAAGGCTTCCGGCGATTTCCGCATCGCTAATACCAGTTCGTTGATTGGTATTATGGTGGTTATATAATGCGTTCACTTTCGACGGTCCGAGATCGTCGTCCGACACCCGGAGGCCCATGGAAACCGGCTGGTCCGAACTGGCGCCCGATTCCCTCGACGACACGCCGCTGTATCTGCAGCTCGCCCGCAACCTGACGAGCGCGATTCACGCCGGCGCGTGGCGGGCCGGCGAGGCGCTGCCGTCGGAGCGGCTGCTGTCGGGGGCGGTCGGCGTGTCGCGGATCACGGCCCGCCGTGCGCTCGCGCTGCTGGTCGAGCAGGGGCTGATCAAGCGGGCGCGCGGCGCGGGCAGCTTCATCACGCCGCGCGTGGCCGATCCGCTGTCGCGTCTCGTCGGCTTCACCGCGAAGATGCAGCAGCGCGGCTTCACGCCCGATTCGGTGTGGCTGTCGCGCACGCTGCGCGCCGCGAGCCGCGACGAGATCACGCGGCTCGGTCTCGCGCCGGGCGCGACGGTCGCGCGGCTCGAACGGCTGCGCCGCGCGGACGGCATCGTGATGGCCGTCGAGCATTCGACGCTGCCGGCCGCGGTGGTGTCGGATCCGCAGGCGCTGGGCGCGTCGCTGTACGAATACCTGGAGGCGCGCGGGATGACCGTCGTGCGCGCGCTGCAGCATTTTCGCGCGGCGAACGCGACGCACGAGATCGCGAAGTGGATGGCGGTGAAGCCGGGCTCGGCGCTGCTCGTGATCACGCGCATCGGCTACGGCGCCGACCAGCGCGCGATCGAAGTGACCGAAACGTATTGCCGCGACGACTATTACGACTTCGTCGCCGAACTGAAACGCTGACGCGCGAGACTGCTCGCGCGCCACGCGCAACGAAACGCAACGCAACGAATTTGCAAATCGCGACGCGGATGTCCGCGTCACCAGATCATCAAGAGAAACGTCATGCTGACTGGAAACATCCTCACCCCCGACGGCTGGATTCACGGCTCGCTCGACAGCGAGAACGGCCGCATCACCACGCTCGACGGCACGCCTGCCGATCCCGCGAAGAACGACGCGCCTTACATCCTGCCCGGCTTCATCGACCTGCACGTGCACGGCGGCGGCGGCGCCGACGTGATGGAAGGCGGCGACGCGATCGAGACGATCGCGCGCACGCACGCGCAGTTCGGCACGACGAGCCTGCTCGCGACGACGATGACCGCGCCGCGCGACGAACTGATGGAGGTCGTCGCGAACCTCGGCACCGTCGCCCGCACCCGCACGCCGGGCGGCGCGCGCGTGCTCGGCGTGCATCTCGAAGGGCCGTACATCAACCCCGGCAAGCTCGGCGCGCAGCCGGACGCGGCCGTGTCGGCGGTGCTCGACGAAGTGCTGAAGTACCTGTCGATCGCGCCGATCCGCGTCGTCACGCTCGCGCCGGAAATCGCCGGCCACATCGAGATCATCGGCGAGATGGCCGCGCGCGGGGTGCGCGTGCAGCTCGGCCACTCGCTCGCGACCTACGACGACGCCGTCGCCGCGCTCAAGCACGGCGCGTGCGGCTTCACGCACCTGTTCAACGCGATGTCGCCGCTGCATCACCGCAACCCGGGCCTCGTCGGCGCCGCGCTCGCGCATGCCGAGTACGCGGAAATCATCCCCGACCTGCTGCACGTGCATCCGGGCGCGATTCGTGCGGCGCTGCGCGCGATCCCGCGCCTGTACGTCGTGACCGACAGCACGTCCGCCACCGGCATGCCCGACGGCGAATACCGGCTCGGCAGCCAGCGCGTGACGAAGTGCCTCGGCGGCGTGCGGCTCGCCGACGGCACGCTCGCCGGCAGCACGCTGACGATGGACCAGGCGCTGCGCAACCTCGTGTCGCTCGGCCTGCCGATCGCCGACGTGTCGAACCGGATGTCGCGCTATGCGGCCGACTACCTCGGCGTCGCCGATCGCGGCCGCCTCGAGCGCGGCGCATGGGCCGACCTCGCCGTGTTCGATCGCGACCTGAACCTCACCGCGACCTACGTCGAAGGAGAATCGATTGTCGAATATGCTTAAGGAAGCGCGCGAGTCCGCCCGGGTCGTCGCCGCGCAACTCGCCGATACCACGCGCGTCGAGGCGCTCGCCGGCCAACTGCTCGACCACCCGCCGGCCGTCGCGCTGACGGTCGCGCGCGGCAGCTCGGATCACGCCGCCAGCTATTTCGCGAGCCTGACGATGAGCCGCCTCGGCGTGCCCGTCGCGTCGCTGCCGATGTCGGTCGCGACGCTGCAGCAGGCGCCGTTGAAGGTGCAGGACCAGCTCGCGCTCGCGTTCTCCCAGTCGGGCAAGAGCCCCGATCTCGTCAACACGATGGCCGCGCTGCGCGAAGCCGGCGCGCGCACCGTCGCCGCCGTCAACGTGCTGCCGTCGCCCCTCGCCGACGCGTGCGAGCACCAGCTGCCGCTGCTGGCCGGCCCCGAACTGTCGGTCGCCGCGACCAAGAGCTATATCGCGATGCTGTCGCTGTCCGCGCAGATCGTCGCGTACTGGCAGCGCGACACCGCGCTGATGACGGCATTGCGCGGCCTGCCCGACACGCTCGCACAGGCCGGCCAGCTCGACTGGTCGCCGGCCGTCGCCGCGCTCGCGGGCATCGAGCGGATGATCGTGATCGGCCGCGGCCTGGGTCTCGCGATCGCGCAGGAAGCCGCGCTGAAACTGAAGGAAACCTCCGGCATCCAGGCCGAGGCGTTCTCGAGCGCCGAAGTCCGTCACGGCCCGATGGAGCTGATCGACCGCGACTATCCGCTGCTCGTGTTCGCGCCGCCGGGGCCCGAGCAGGCCGGGCTGCTGCAGCTCGCGCAGGACATGCGCGCACGCGGCGCTGCCGTGCTGCTCGCGGCGCCCGCCGGCACGCCCGGCGCGACCTTGCCGCTCGCGCCATCCGCCCATTCGGCGCTCGACCCGATCGCCGCCATTCTTTCGTTCTACGTGATGGCGGCGGATCTCGCCGTCGCGCGCGGCCGCAATCCCGACATGCCGCGCCACCTGAACAAAGTCACCGAAACGCACTGATAGCCGAGACAGCCGATGAGACGCGCCGAGGAGTCCCAGTTGAAGAGTTCCACCCATGATCAGATCGTCCTGCTTAGCCCCTTGACCGGGCCGATCGTCGCGCTGGCCGATGTGCCCGATCCGGTGTTCTCCGGCGGGATGTTCGGCGACGGCATCGGCATCGACCCGCTCGCGGGCCGGCTCGTCGCGCCGTGCGCCGGCGTCGTGTCGCATCTGGCACGTACCGGTCATGCGGTGACGATCACGACACCGCAAGGCGCGGAAGTGCTGCTGCACATCGGCATCGACACCGTCGAGTTGAACGGGCAGGGCTTCGCCGCGCACGTCGAGGCCGGCGCGCGAGTCGCGGCGGGCGACCTGCTGATCGAGTTCGACCAGGACGCGGTCGCGCGCAGCGCGCATTCGCTGGTCTCGGTGATCGCGATCGCGAACTCCGACGCGTTCGACGTCGTCGAGCGCGCGAGCGGTTTCGCGACGGCCGGCGAGACGCCGCTCTTGACGCTGCGCGGCAAGGGCGAAGCCGCCGCGCAGGCGGCGCAGGCCGGCGCCGCGGCGATGAACGAAGTGCGCCGCGAGGTCGTGCTGACGCAACCGGGCGGCCTGCACGCGCGGCCGGCTGCGCGGGCGCGCGAAGCCGCGCGCGGGCTCGATGCACATGTCGACGTGCATTTCGACGGCCGCAAGGCGCCGATCGCAAGCGTGGTCGGCCTGCTCGGCCTCGGCGCCGGCGAGGGTGCGACGATTGAACTGGTCGGCCGCGGCGCGCACGCGCAGCAAGCCGTCGACGCGGTCGCGCACGAACTGCTGCGCGAAGCGCACGGCGAGGTCGAGGAAACACCGGCACGGCTCAAGTCGCCCGCACCGCGGGCGGTCGTGCACAACACCGGCGCAACCCTCGACCCGAACACGCTCGCGGGCGTGTGCGCGGCGCCCGGCATCGCCGTCGGCACGCTCGTGCGTCTCGACGATGCGGACATCGTGCCGCCCGAACAGGCGACCGGCACGCCCGCGTCGGAAAGCCGCCGGCTCGACCAGGCGCTGAAGGCGGTCGACGCCGAACTCGACGAAACGGTGCGCAACGCATCGGCGCGCGGCGCGGTCGGCGAGGCGGGGATCTTCGCGGTGCATCGCGTGCTGCTCGAGGACCCGACGCTGGTCGACGCGGCGCGCGACCAGATCAGCCTCGGCAAGAGCGCGGGCTTCGCGTGGCGCGCGACGATCCGCGCGCAGATCGACACGCTGTCGAAGCTCGACGACGCGCTGCTCGCCGAGCGCGCGGCCGACCTGCGCGACATCGAGAAGCGCGTGCTGCGCGCGCTCGGCCACACGAGCGGCGCGACGCGCGCGCTGCCCGGCGAGGCCGTGCTCGCCGCCGAGGAATTCACGCCGTCGGACCTGTCGTCGCTCGATCGCCAGCGCGTGACCGCGCTCGTGATGGCACGCGGCGGCGCGACGTCGCATGCGGCGATCATCGCGCGCCAGCTCGGCATTCCGGCGCTCGTCGCGGTCGGCGACGCGCTGTACGCGATTCCGGACGGCACGCAGGTCGTCGTCGATGCGAGCGCGGGCCGTCTCGAACACGCGCCGACCGCGCTCGACGTCGAGCGCGCGCGCCACGAGCGCCAGCGTCTGGACGGCGTGCGCGAGGCGAACCGGCAGCTGGCCGGCGCCGCCGCCGCGACCACCGACGGCCGGGCGATCGAGGTCGCCGCGAACATCGCGACACTCGACGACGCGAACACCGCGGTCGACAACGGCGCGGACGCGGTCGGCCTGTTGCGCACCGAGCTGATGTTCATCCATCGCCAGGCCGCGCCGAGCGTCGTCGAGCACCAGCAGAGCTACCAGTCGATCGTCGACGCGCTGCAGGGCCGCACCGCGATCATCCGCACGCTCGACGTCGGCGCCGACAAGGAAGTCGACTACCTGACGCTGCCGCCCGAACCGAACCCGGCGCTCGGCCTGCGCGGCATCCGCCTCGCACAGGTGCGCCCCGACCTGCTCGACGATCAGCTGCAGGGCCTGCTCGCCGTGAAGCCGTTCGGCGCGGTGCGCATCCTGCTGCCGATGGTGACGGATGCGGGCGAGCTCGTGCGGCTGCGCAAGCGCATCGACGAATTCGCGCGTGCGCGGGGCCGCACCGAGCCGATCGAGGTCGGCGTGATGATCGAGGTGCCGTCGGCGGCGCTGCTCGCCGACCAGCTTGCGCAGCACGCGGATTTCCTGTCGATCGGCACCAACGACCTGACGCAGTACACGCTCGCGATGGACCGCTGCCAGGCCGACCTGGCCGCGCAGTCCGACGGACTGCATCCGGCCGTGCTGCGCCTGATCGACATCGCGGTGCGCGGCGCGGCGAAGCACGGCAAGTGGGTCGGCGTGTGCGGCGCGCTGGGCGGCGATCCGCTCGCGGTGCCGATCCTCGTCGGCCTGGGCGTGACCGAACTGTCGGTCGACCCGATGTCGGTGCCGGGCATCAAGGCGCGCGTGCGCCGTCTCGATTACCAGCTGTGTCGCCAGCGTGCGCAGGATCTGCTCGCACTCGACTCGGCACAGGCGGTAAGGGCAGCAAGCCGCGAGGTCTGGCCGCTCGACTGAACGTCGGCGGCGGGCGCGCGGCCCGTTTCACTACGAAAGCAATTAGGTCAACGACGCTTAATGACGAGACATGGATTGGAGGACTGAATGGACGGGAATCCGTTTCTGAAGATACAGGGCCTGGGCCGGGCACTGATGCTGCCGATCGCGGTATTGCCGGTCGCCGGCATCCTGCTGCGGCTCGGACAGCCGGATGTGTTCAACATCAAGATGATCGCCGACGCCGGCGGCGCGATCTTCGACAACCTGCCGCTCCTGTTCGCGATCGGCGTGGCGGTCGGGTTCGCGAAGGACAACAACGGCGTGGCGGCGCTCGCGGGCGCGATCGGCTACCTGATCGAAACCGCGATCATGAAGGACATCGATCCCAAGCTGAACATGGGCGTGCTGTCCGGGATCATCGCGGGCGTGGTCGCGGGCCTGCTGTACAACCGCTACAAGGACATCAAGCTGCCCGACTACCTCGCGTTCTTCGGCGGCAAGCGGTTCGTGCCGATCATCACCGGGCTGGCATGCGTGATACTCGGCATCGTCTTCGGATACGTGTGGCAGCCGGTCCAGCATGCGATCGACGCGGCCGGCCAGTGGCTGACGACGGCGGGCGCGATCGGTGCGTTCGTGTTCGGCTTCCTGAACCGCCTGCTGCTCGTCACGGGCCTGCACCACATCATCAACTCGCTCGCGTGGTTCGTGTTCGGCAACTTCACGCCGCCGGCCGGCGGCGAGCTCGTGCACGGCGACCTGCACCGCTTCTTCGCGGGCGATGCGACCGCGGGCACCTTCATGGCCGGCTTCTTCCCGATCATGATGTTCGGCCTGCCGGCCGCATGTCTCGCGATGCTGCACGAAGCGCCGAAGGAGCGCCGCGCGATGGTCGGCGGCCTGCTGTTCTCGATGGCGCTCACGTCGTTCCTGACCGGCGTGACCGAGCCGATCGAGTTCAGCTTCATGTTCCTCGCGCCGGTGCTGTACGTGATCCATGCGGTGCTGACCGGGTTGTCGCTCGCGATCTGCCAGATCCTCGGCGTGAAGCTCGGCTTCACGTTCTCGGCCGGCGCGATCGACTACGTGCTGAACTACGGGCTGTCGACGAAGGGCTGGATCGCGGTGCCGCTCGGCATCGCGTACGGTGTCGCGTACTACGGGCTGTTCCGCTTCTTCATCCGCAAGTTCAACATGGCGACGCCGGGCCGCGAGCCGGCCTCGGCCGATGCGGCGACCGAGTCGTACGCATCGGGCGGCTTCGTCGCACCGGCCGCTGCGCCGCGTGCGCAGCGCTATATCGCCGCGCTCGGCGGGGCGGGCAACCTGACGGTCGTCGACGCATGCACGACACGCCTGCGCCTGACCGTCGTCGATCCGGAGAAGGTGTCGGAGCCGGAACTGAAGTCGATCGGCGCGCGCGGCGTGCTCAAGCGCGGCGGCAACAGCGTGCAGGTGATCATCGGGCCCGAGGCCGACATCATTGCCGACGAGATGCGTTCGGCGATCGGCAGCGGCGCGACCGGTGCCACGGCCACGGCGACGGCCGCGGCTGCGCAGCCGGTCACGGGCGCGAGCGTGGCGGCCGGCCCGCTCGACCCCGATCCGCTGCGCTGGCTCGCGGTGTTCGGCGGGGCGACCAACGTCGCGTCGCTCGATGCGATCGCGACCACGCGCCTGCGTGTCGTCGTGCGCGACGCATCGGCGGTCGATCGCGCTCGACTCGGTGCGCTCGACGTCGCATGGGTGTCGCCGGACACGTTCCACATCGTCTGCGGCAATGCGGCGGCACGCTATGCGGAACAGCTCGGCGCGCGCCTGCCGTCGACGGGCGGCGGCGCGGCTGCGCAACCGGCCTGATCCGGCATGAGGCGATGAGGCCGGCCCGGTCCGCGTAGCGGGTTCGGGCCACCAGTCGGTAAAACGAAAACGGCTTGCGATGCGTCGCAAGCCGTTTTTCTTTGGAGGGGCGGACGGCAACGGGTTGCCGAATCGCCGGGACGAAAAAAAACCTCGCGCGACGCGAGGTTCGTTCCGGACGGCAGGGGCGGCGCGATCCGCCGCCCGCGCGGTGTCAGTCGCGGCGTGCGCGCCCCGGCGTTTCCTGCGGCTTCTGCCGCGCTTCGAGCCACATCGCGTTGACGATGCCGAACGACAGCGCGACGCCGATACCGAGAATCCAGCTGAAATACCACATGGTCCGACTCCTTGCGAAACGGTGGTCGAGGGCGCGTGCGCGCCCCGGCCGGGTTCAATACATCGAGTGCTTGTTCTCTTCGAGCGACTGATGCGTGACCTTGCCGCGCATCACGCGGTACACCCAGCCCGTATAGAGCAGGACGATCGGCAGGAACACGATCACCGCGAACAGCATCACCTGCAGCGTCATGTGGCTCGACGTCGAATCCCACACGGTCAGGCTGCTGCGCGGGTCGAGCGACGACGGCATGATGAACGGGAACATCGAGAAGCCCGCGGTCAGGATCACGCCGGCGATCATCAGGCCGGTGCAGAAGAACGCCGTCTTTTCCTGCCTCGAGCCTGCGAGCAGCAGCGCGAGCAGCCCGCCCGCAATCCCGACCACCGGCGCCGCGATCATCCACGGATACTCGCCGTAGTTCGCGAGCCACAGGCCCGAGCCGGCGGCGACGTCCTTCAGCAGCGGGTTCGCGACCGTGTCGTTCGGCGCGGCGTGCGTCACGTGGAAGCCGCCGATCGTCGACGCGACCAGCACGCCGGCCAGCACGAACAGCACGACCGCGAGAAGCGCCGACACGCGCAGTGCGATCGACGCGCGGCGCGCGATCACGCCGTCGGTCTTCATCTTGATGAACGCGGCGCCGTGCGCGACGAGCATCGTAAGGCTGACGAGCCCGCAGAGCAGCGCGAACGGGTTCAGCAGCGCCCAGAAGCCGCCGTAGTAGGTCACGCGCAGGTCGCTGTCGAACTTGAACGGCACGCCCTGCAGCAGGTTGCCGAACGCGACGCCGAACACCAGCGCCGGCACGAAGCCGCCGACGAACAGGCCCCAGTCCCAGCCCGCGCGCCAGCGCGGGTCGGGCCGCTTGCTGCGGTAGTCGAAGCCCACCGGCCGGAAGAACAGCGCGAACAGCACGAGCAGCATCGCGAAGTAGAAGCCGGAGAACGACGCGGCGTAGACGAGCGGCCACGCGGCGAACATCGCGCCGCCGGCCGTGATCAGCCACACCTGGTTGCCTTCCCACGTCGCGCCGACCGTGTTGACGATGATGCGGCGCTCCTCGTCGGTCTTGCCGAGGAACGGCAGCAGCGCGGTCGCGCCCATGTCGAAGCCGTCGGTGACGGCGAAGCCGATCAGCAGCACGCCGACCAGCAGCCACCAGATCAGCTTGAGAGTTGCATAGTCCATAGCGATTCCTTGTTCCGTTGCGGGGGCGTGCTCAAACCGCGGCACGCTCGCCGGTTGCGGCGAGTTCGTGGTGATAGCGGCCGGTTTGCAGCGACGACGGGCCGAGGCGCGCGTACTTGAACATCAGCTTGATCTCGATGACGAACAGCGCGGTGTAGAACAGGATGAAGCCGGCGAGACTCAGGTACAGGTCGCTCGGCTGCAGGCTCGACGCGGACAGGTGCGTCGGCAGCACGCCCGCGATCGTCCACGGCTGGCGGCCGAGCTCGGCGACGATCCAGCCGAATTCGATCGCGATCCACGGCAGCGGGATCGCCCACACCGCGTAGCGGAGGAACCAGCGGCGGTTGTCCTGCAGCAGTTCACGGCGCGCGCAGAACCAGAACGCGGCAACGAACGTCGCGACGAACAGGAAGCCGAGCGCCACCATGATCCGGAACGAGAAGAACACGGGCGCGACCGGCGGGATCGTCTTCTTCGCGGCGGCCTTGATCTGCTCGGGCGTCGCGTCCGTCACGTTCGGCGTGAACTGCTTGAGCATCAGCCCGTAGCCGAGATACTGCTTGTGCTGGTCGAACAATGCGCGGGTCGCCTCGCTCGTGTCGCCCTGCTTGATCTTCTGCAGCGCGCCGTACGCAACCATCCCGCTCTGGATGTGCTCCTCGCTGTGCTTCGCGAGCTCGCGCAGGCCGATCACCGGTTCGTCGATCGAGCGCGTCGCGATCAGGCCGAGCGCGTACGGGATCTTGATCGCGTAGTCGGTGCGCTGTTCTTCCTGGTTCGGGATGCCGATCAGCGTGAACGACGCGGGCGCCGGCTGCGTTTCCCATTCGGACTCGATCGCGGCGAGCTTCATCTTCTGCACTTCGCCGGTCGTATAGCCCGATTCGTCGCCGAGCACGATCACGCAGAGCGTCGCCGCGAGGCCGAAGCCGGCCGCGACCGCGAACGAGCGCAGCGCGAAGTCGACGTCGCGCTTCTTCAGCAGGTACCACGACGACACGCCGAGCACGAACATTGCCGCCGACACGTAGCCGGCCGACACGGTGTGCACGAACTTCACCTGCGCGACCGGGTTGAACAGCACGTCGAACAGGCTCGTCATCTCCATGCGCATCGTCTGGTAGTTGAACTCCGCGCCGACCGGATTGTTCATCCAGCCGTTCGCGACCAGGATCCACAGCGCGGACAGGTTCGAGCCGAGCGCGACGAGGAAGGTGACCATCAGGTGCTTGACCTTCGACAGTCGGTTCCAGCCGAAGAAGAACAGGCCGACGAATGTCGATTCGAGGAAGAACGCCATCAGGCCTTCGACCGCGAGCGGCACGCCGAAGATGTCGCCGACGTAGTGCGAGTAGTACGACCAGTTCGTGCCGAACTGGAATTCGAGCGTGATGCCGGTCGTCACGCCCATCGCGAAGTTGATCCCGAACAGCTTGCCCCAGAACTGGGTCATGTCCTTGTAGACCTGTTTGCCGGTCATCACGTAGACGGCTTCCATGATGACGAGCAGCCAGGACAGGCCGAGCGTCAGCGGCACGAACAGGAAGTGGTAGAGCGCCGTGATGCCGAACTGCAGACGTGACAGATCGACGACTTCGCTACTTATCATGGTGGTCTCCCTCGGTGGATGCAGGCGCCGGCACCGAGAGCAGTTTCTCGGCGACGGCGGCAGGCGGCAGCGACATGTGCTCAGCCTGCGGATGATTGAAGAATGCGTATTTGAGCGACATCAAGAGGATCAGCTTGACGATCAGCACCAGCGTGATGTCGCGGGCGAGGGTCGGCCCGCGTGCCCACGCGCCGATGCGCGCGCGCCAGCCGGGCGTGCCCGCCGGCCGCGCGGGCGGCGGCGGACCGGGCTCTTTATTGATCGAGATCAAGGTGATTATCCTGAATCGATTTACAGGGTTTTGGGGCGACTCTACGTCGGATTTATGACGGCCGTGACGCTGTTTTAATCCTTTTATGCCGACGTGCCAATTTTAAAGTGCCGGCATTCCGATGCCGAGTGCTGCGCTGCGGCAGACCGTCGCGAACCGCGACCTGAAACTTGAGGTAGATCAAGGTTATGCGGAAGGGGCCCGAAACCGCCCGATACCCGATCAATAAGGTCGATTAATACGAAAGAAACGGAGAGAAAGGACGGGCGAAAAAAACCGCCGCCCAGTGGGCAGCGGTTTTGGGTGAAGCGCTCTGAATCGCCGGGATTTATGCGTATTCGGCGAGGGCAGTGCGCATCTTCTTCATGGCGCTCGCTTCGATCTGGCGAATGCGTTCCGCCGACACGCCGAATTCGGCAGCGAGATCGTGCAGCGTCGAGCCGCCCGAGCCGTCGTCGTCGACGTTCAGCCAGCGCGCCTCGATGATCCGGCGGCTGCGTGCGTCGAGCGCATCGAGCGCCTGCGCGATGCCGTCCGTCTGCAGCATGTCGCGCTGACGCGCGGCGAGCACGGCGGTCGGCTCGTGGTGCGAGTCGGCCAGGTACGCGATCGGCGCGTACGACTCCTCGCCGTCGTCCACCTGCCCTTCGAGCGCGATGTCGCCGCCGGACAGGCGCGTTTCCATCTCGGCCACGTCTTCGCGCTTGACGTTGAGCTCCTGCGCAAGGCCGTCGATCTCCTCGGGCGTCATCGCCTGCATGCTCTTCTTGTGGCTGCGCAGGTTGAAGAACAGCTTGCGCTGCGCCTTCGTCGTCGCGACCTTCACCATCCGCCAGTTGCGCAGGATGTACTCGTGGATCTCGGCCTTGATCCAGTGGATCGCGTAAGACACGAGGCGCACGTTTTGCGCCGGGTCGAAACGCTTCACCGCCTTCATCAGGCCGATGTTGCCTTCCTGGATCAGGTCGCCGTGCGGCAGGCCGTAGCCGAGATAGTTGCGCGCGATCGACACGACGAGCCGCAGGTGCGACAGCACGAGGCGGCGTGCCGAGTCGAGGTTGTTGTCTTCGCGGAATTCGGTCGCGTACTGGCGTTCCTCTTCGGCACTCAGCAGCGGGATCCGGTTGACGGCCTGGATGTACGCGTCGATGTTGCCAAGCTGGCCCGGCAACATCGATTGAGTTGCGAGCGCCAGCGAGCCTGCCGATTCGGCCTTGGCCGGCGTCGGGCTCAGGGTGTTCGGAAGGGTCAGGGCGTGGCTCACTAAAAACTCCTTTGGAATCAGGGACAAACCCCTGGTCTCGGATGAGATTCCGGGGCCCATCTTAGCACTCCCGTAATCCGAGTGCTAATTCCTTAGAGGGTGCGTGGGCTTCCGAGTTCCCGGTTTTCTATCGAACTGGTCGAGTCGATAGTCTAATTTGCGACCGGACCGGCTGGCGGAAGTTCCATAAGTCCTTGTTTCTGATAGTAATCAGTAGACGATTTCGATTTTTGTACTTTTGGAAGCAAACCATTTCGCTTCGTGATGCCGATCCGAAAAGTCCTTTACCATACCATTCAGTTCGCTCGGGCCGGCCGCTGCGGCAAGGCTCCATTCAACCCGCAAAGTTGGAGTGTCAGATGAACAATAAGAAGAATCGCCGGCCCCGTAGCCGGCTTGCGCTGCATGCGCTGCTGGCGGCGTCGCTGCTGGGCGGATCGGGGGCCGCATTCGCGGACCGGTGGGGGATCCAGGCGGGCGGCGGGTTTTCCGACCGCCACGGGATCGACAAGGGCGATCTCGGCGTGGTGTGGGATCCGGGCTGGAACTGGTGGGAAATCGGCGGCTGGCACTTCGCGTTCGTGATGGAAGGCCACGTCGGCTACTGGCACACGGGCGGCAACATCCACCCCAACCTCGGCGAGATCGGCGCGACGCCGATGTTCCGTTTCATCAAGAGCGCGGGCCAGGTTCGCCCGTTCGTCGAGGCCGGCGCCGGCATCCGGTTCCTGACTCACCCGACGATCTCGAACAATCTGTCGCTGTCGACGTCCTTTCAGTTCGCGGACATCGTCGGCGTCGGCGCACAGTTCGGAGAACGCCAACAGTATCAGGTCGGTTACCGTTTTCAACATGTGTCTAACGCGGGTATCAAAGAGCCGAATCCTGGTATAAATTTCCACCAGTTCTACGTGCAGTACAACTTCTGATCCGCACGCCCGCGCACGGCGGGCGCGTTGCCGAGGAGTCAGGCGATGGCGAAGGTGGTCGATGCGATTCGCGCACTCGAGCGCGATCGGTTCCGGGCGATGGTCGACGGGGACGGCGAGGCGCTGGAGGCGCAGTTGTCGGACAAGGTGTTCTTCGTGCACACCAACGGCAAGCGCGAAACCAAGCAGCAGTTCATCGACGCGATCGTCGCCGGCCGCCGCCGCTATCGCCAGATCGAAATCCAGTCGCAGGACCTGCTGCCGGTCGGCGACGCAACCTGCGTCGTCACCGGGCGCGCGCTGATCGAGATGGAAACGAACAACGGCGGGCTGGTGTTTCCGATCGCCTATACCGCCGTCCATACACATGAGCAGGGCCAATGGCGCCTGCTGGCGTGGCAGGCGACGCGGTGCGCGACCGAGACCTGAGCGCGCGTGGCGCTCTTTTTCAAGTCCCGACCGAAGCGGCCTTCTGGGCCGCTCTTTGTTGGCCCGTGCGGCGCGGATCGCGCGGCGCACGGGCGGTCACGCACCGCTCGCTGACGTTCAAACCCTGAAGCGAAACCGCGCGGTCAGGCCGCCGCACGGCGGTCGGCGCAATGCCAGGCCGAGCGGTTGATCGCACTGACCACCGCATCGAGCGCGGCGCTCGCCGCATCGGCGTGCACCCCGACGCCATGCCGCAGCGGCGCATCGCCGACCCGGCAGCCGACCGATACCGCGATCCTGCCGTCCGCCGTGCGCGCGTGTTCGCACGACGCGACGTCGATCGTCGCGCCGGCCGCCGTCGCGAACGCCGCGGCCACGCGTTGCACGGCGTCTTCGGGCGTCGCGCCGGCCAGCGGCGCGCCCGCGACGTCGCGGTTCTGCCAGCGCGCGCCGTCGCCGTGGCGCGCGGCCGGGCCACCGGTCTCGAAGAATTCGCGGGCGAACAGCGCGCAGATCGCGTCGCCGGTCACTTCCTCGCCGGACGCGTCGGCGAGCGTCTGCACCGCGTGGCTGAATTCGATCTGCACGCGGCGCGTCGGCGTGAAGCCCATCCCGCGTTCGAGCAGGAACGTCGCGCCGCCCTTGCCGGACTGGCTGTTCACGCGGATCACCGCGTCATAGCTGCGGCCGAGGTCGGCCGGGTCGATCGGCAGGTATGGCACTTCCCACACCGCGTCGGGGCGCTGCTGCGCGAAGCCCTTGCGGATCGCATCCTGGTGCGAGCCGGAGAACGCGGTGAACACGAGGTCGCCTGCGTACGGATGGCGCGGATGCACCGGAATCTGGTTGCAGCGCTCGACCACGCGGCGCACCGCGTCGATGTCGGAGAAGTCGAGGCCCGGGTCGATGCCCTGCGTGTAGAGGTTCAGCGCGAGCGTGACGAGATCGACGTTGCCGGTGCGCTCGCCGTTGCCGAACAGGCAGCCCTCGATGCGGTCGGCGCCCGCGAGCAGCGCGAGTTCGGCGGCCGCGACCGCGGTGCCGCGATCGTTGTGCGGATGCACGGACAGCACGATGCTGTCGCGATACGCGAGGTTGCGGTCCATCCACTCGATCTGGTCGGCGAACACGTTCGGGCTCGCGGCTTCGACGGTCGCCGGCAGGTTGACGATCATCTTGTGATCGCGGGTCGGCCGCCAGGCCTGCGCGACCGCGTCGCACACTTCGCGCGCGAACGTCAGCTCGGTCATGCTGAAGGTTTCGGGCGAGTACTGGAAGGTCCAGCGCGTGTCCGGGCGGGCCGCCGCGTGTTCCTTGATGAGTCGCGTGCCCTCGACCGCGAGCGCCTTCACGTCGTCCTTCGACATCCCGAACACGATGCGCCGGAACGACGGGCAGATCGCGTTGTACAGGTGCACGATCGCGCGCGGCACGCCTTCGAGCGCGTCGAAGGTGCGCGCGATCAGGTCTTCGCGCGACTGCACGAGCACTTCGATCGTCACGTCGTCGGGAATGCGCTTGTCG
Organism: Burkholderia sp. Bp9142; assembly: GCF_003853415.1. Taxonomy (GTDB): domain Bacteria; phylum Pseudomonadota; class Gammaproteobacteria; order Burkholderiales; family Burkholderiaceae; genus Burkholderia. Next base: position 52,505 of record NZ_QTPP01000031.1, read on the forward strand.
TCGATCAGCTTGCGGACGAAATCGAAGTCGGTTTGCGACGCCGACGGAAAACCGACTTCGATCTCTTTGAAACCGATCGCGACCAGCATGTCGAAGAATTCCAGCTTCTGCTCGATGCTCATCGGCTCGATCAGCGACTGGTTGCCATCGCGCAGGTCGGTGCTCATCCAGACCGGTGCACGCTCGATGGTGCGGGTCGGCCAGCGGCGGCCGTTGATGCGGACGGGTTCGAACGGACGGTACTTGTCTTGCGGGTTGCGCTTCATCTTCGGGACCTCGGGTCTCAAGTCGCGAGCGAAGACGGGCGGCATGGGCGACGGTTGGCGCTGCCTCGCACCGTGGCGCCTGAAATGCGCTACGGATGCGGCTGATCTTCGCGAATCGACCGACGGATAGACGGACGAATGCTGACGACTTCGGGTTGTAAAAACTGCGAGAAGGGTGCTGCGAGGAACTGCAGGGAGGGACCGTGCGGACAGCACACGGCGCTACGACAGCCTTAGGCTAGTCGTAGCGATAGCGACCGCGCTAGGCGGCCGGAGGTAATTCGGAGGGGGTTCGGAAAGGAACGCATGGCGACAACTCTATGCCAGGATGCGTGCGCCTGTCAAATGGTCGGTTGAAAGGTCGGCGCGAAAACGGGCCGACCCGGGATACCGGTCACGGCGTGATCCGGACGATCCGCACGATCGTCGCGACCTGCCGCGCAAGCGTGTCGGGCACCGGCATTTCGCCGCGCAGCACGGCGTCCGTCCACGCGGCCGTCGTCGCCGCGTCGCGCGATTCGGGCAGCGCGACGGCCGGCGCGTCGCTCGACGAGCGCTCGGGCTCGATCAGCGTGTCGCAGACGCCGTCGTGCAGCCAGTCGACCTGCACCTGGCGCCGCGTGTCGGCCACCGCTTCGCCTTCGGTGCCGCGCGCGAGCAGCGCGCCGCCGAGCGCGGCGGCCGGATGATCGCGGAACAGTTGCGCGAGGCTGTCGCGGTACGGCGGATGCGTGTAGTTGACGAGCCGCAGGCCGGCCGGCGCGAACGGCTGCAGGATCTTCACGAGCGTGTGCGTGGAGTTGCGCACGCCGAGCACGCCGCGCAGCGACAGCAGGCGCGCGATGCGCGGCGCCAGCGCGTCGATCGGCGCGAACGCGACGCGGCGCTCGGCGAGCGTGTCCTCGATCGCGTCGTGCGACGTCGACGGTGCGATCGACAGCGCCGAGAAAATCTCCGCGCTCGTCACGCGGCCCGCATCGCGCTCGACGCCGTGCACGAGCACCGGCACGCCTTCGCGCGCGAGCAGCAGCGCGAGCAGCGGTACCAGGTTCGGCTGCTTGCGCGCGCCGTTGTAGCTCGGGATCGACACCGGGCGGAACGCGGCGTCCTGCACGTGCACGGGTTCGAACGACGTCTGCGCGGCGGCGAGCATCGCGGCCAGTTCGTCGGCGCTTTCGCCCTTCAGGCGATAGGCGATCAGGATCGCGCCGAGTTCGACGTCCGACACGCGCGCGTCGAGCATCGCGCGATAGAGCTCGAACGTGTCTTCGGTGGACAGCGCGCGCGCGCCGTGCGGGCCCCGGCCGATTTCCTTGATGAAGCGGGCGCAAGGGAACGGCGAGGCGGCGGAGTCGTGGGGAGCGGTCATCGGGGCGTGGGGCGGGCGGCCGGCATCGGGCCGCGCGGTGAGCGGTAAGGAATGCCCCGAGTATCGCACGGGCGCGGTTCGCTCAAGTGCGCGGCGGCGCGCGTCGGCACCGCGCGGCGCGCTAAACTCGGGTTCCCGGCGGTGCCCTGGGTACCCCGCTGCCGGCCGAATACGACTACGAGAGACATCCCATGAAGCTCTACAGCTATTTCCGCAGTTCCGCGTCGTACCGCGTGCGGATCGCCCTGAACCTGAAGCAGCTGCCGTACGACACGGTCCCCGTGCACATGCTGCGCGACGGCGGCGAACAACTGAAGGACGCGTACCGCGCGGTGAATCCGGATGCGGTCGTGCCGACGCTGGTCGACGGCGACGCCACGCTGCAGCAATCGCTCGCGATCATCGAATATCTGGAGGAAACGCATCCCGAACCGGCGCTGCTGCCGAAGGCGCCGGTCGACCGCGCGTATGTGCGGGCGATCGCGCTGCAGGTCGCGTGCGAGATCCATCCGCTGAACAACCTGCGCGTGCTGAAGTACCTGAAGCACACGCTGAAGGTGCCCGAGGAAGCGAAGAACGCATGGTACCGGCACTGGATCGAGGCGGGTTTCGCGTCGCTCGAGACGCGCCTCGCGAACGATCCGCGCACCGGCAAGCTGTGCTTCGGCGACACGCCGACGCTCGCCGATATCTGCATCGTGCCGCAGGTATTCAACGCGAACCGTTTCTCGATCGACACGACGCGCTTTCCGACGATCCAGCGGATCGCCGATCATGCGTCGACGCTCGACGCGTTCAAGGCCGCCGAGCCCGGCGTGCAGCCCGACGCCGAGTGATGCCGCGGCCGCGCATGAAAAAGGGCGCCCGAAGGCGCCCCGTGCGATGCTGGCCGGCGGCGTTCAGCCGAGCAGCGCGTCCGCGAATTCCACGGCGCTGAACGGCTGCAGGTCCTCGACCTTCTCGCCGACGCCGATGAAGTAGACGGGCACCGGACGCTGCCGCGCGATCGCGGCGAGGATCCCGCCCTTGGCGGTGCCGTCGAGCTTCGTGACGATCACGCCCGTGAGGCCGAGCGCATCGTCGAAGGCTTTCACCTGCGTGAGCGCGTTCTGGCCCGTGTTCGCGTCGATCACGAGCAGCACCTCGTGCGGCGCGCCGTCATGCGCCTTCGAGATCACGCGCTTCACCTTCTTCAGCTCTTCCATCAGGTGCAGCTGCGTCGGCAGACGGCCGGCCGTGTCGGCCATCATCACGTCGATCTTGCGCGCGCGCGCGGCGCTGACCGCGTCGAAGATCACCGCGGCCGGGTCGCCGCTCTCCTGCTGGACGACCGTCACGTTGTTGCGCTCGCCCCAGACCGCCAGCTGTTCGCGCGCGGCCGCGCGGAACGTGTCGCCCGCGGCCAGCAGCACCGACTGGTCGAAACTCTGCAGGTGCTTCGCGAGCTTGCCGATGCTGGTGGTCTTGCCCGCGCCGTTGACGCCCGTGATCATCATCACGAGCGGCTGCGCGCGGCCGAGCATCAGCGATTTCTCGAGCGGCTTCAGCAGCTCGACGAGCAGATCGTGCAGCGCGTCCTTCACCTGCTGCGAATCGGTCAGCCGGCCCACGCGCACCTTCTCGCGCAGCGCGCCGAGCAGGTATTCGGTCGCGTCGACGCCGGCGTCGGACATCAGCAGAGCGGTTTCGAGCTCTTCGTACAGATCCTCGTCGATCTTCGTGTTGACGAACACGCCGGTGATGCTCGAGCCCGTCTTCGCGAGCCCCGACTTCAGGCGCGCGAGCCACGATTTCTTCGCGGAGGCGTCCTGCGTCGGCGGCGGCACGATCTCGACCGCTTCGACGACTTCTTCGCTGCCGTCGTTGGTCGGCGTGACCGTCATCACGACGGCGGGCGCGGCGGGTTGGGCAGGCGCTCGCGGCGCTTCGACCGCCTGGCGGGCATCGGGGGCGGGCGCGTCGGACGGCGCGCCCGGTTGCGGCGCGTCGATCGATTGCGATTCCGCGGAGTCGGGCTCCTGCGTTTTCTTGAATCGTTTGAAGAAGCTGAACATGGTCTGACGTCGGGAAGAGGGCGGGCGCCGCCAGGGCGGAGCGCCGGAGGGGCCGTCGCGCGTGCGCACGGCGGCCGAAACGGTGCATTTTATCAGCGCGGCGGGGCACTCGCGTCAGCCGGTGCCGCCGCTGTGGTAACGTGCGCCTGTTTGGCGGTGCGCCCTCATGCGCACCCGGTCCCTCCGTCGTCGATATTCCGTATGTCCCGTTCCTCTTCCGGCCGCCCGGCGGCCCCCTCCGGCCGTGGCAAGCCGCACACGATCCGCATCATCGGCGGTGACTGGAAACGCACGCCGCTCGCCGTGCTCGATCTCGACGGCCTGCGGCCGACGCCCGATCGCGTGCGCGAGACGCTGTTCAACTGGCTCGGCCAGGATCTCGAACGCCGGCGCTGCCTCGACCTGTTCGCCGGCACCGGCGCGCTCGGGTTCGAGGCCGCGTCGCGCGGCGCATCGAGCGTCGTGATGGTCGAGCGCCACCCGCGCGCGGCGCAGCAGCTGCGCGCGATCAAGGACAAGCTCGGCGCGCGCTCGGTCGAGGTCGCGGAAGCCGACGCGCTGCGGCTCGCGGCCGGGCTGACCCCGGGCGCGTTCGACGTCGTGTTCCTCGACCCGCCGTTCGGCGAGCCGGCCGTGCTCGATCGCGCGATCGCGCTGGCGGCGCCGCTCGTCGCGCCGGATGGCGCGCTGTACGTCGAGACGGGGGCCGAGCTCGACCCCGCCGCGCACGAAGCGCTCGCCGGCTGGCAGGTGGTGAAGCACGGCAAGGCCGGTGCGGTTCACTATCATTTGCTGCGGCGCGAAAATGATGAATAATGCGCGTTCCATACGAGGCGGCGCGCCGCAAAGGCGACGCCTGCCCATCCCGGCAGTGGCGTGCGCGTCGCACGGCTGCCCCCCCGTTTGCGTGATGACAGGAGGAGCGACATGGTAGTCGCCGTGTATCCCGGTACGTTCGATCCGCTGACGCGCGGGCACGAAGACCTCGTGCGGCGTGCGTCGAGCATTTTTGATACGCTGGTGGTCGGTGTGGCCGACAGCCGCGCGAAGAAGCCGTTCTTCTCGCTGGAAGAACGTCTGAAGATTGCGAACGAGGTGCTCGGCCATTATCCGAACGTGAAGGTGATGGGGTTCAAGGGCCTGTTGAAGGACTTTGTCCGCACCAACAACGCGCGCGTGATCGTGCGCGGCCTGCGTGCCGTGTCCGATTTCGAGTATGAGTTCCAGATGGCGGGGATGAACCGCTATCTGCTGCCCGACGTCGAGACGATGTTCATGACGCCGTCCGATCAGTACCAGTTCATCTCGGGGACGATCGTGCGCGAAATCGCGCAGTTGGGCGGCGATGTCAGCAAGTTCGTGTTCCCGTCCGTCGAGAAGTGGCTGACCGAGAAAGTCGCTGCGATGGGAGGCCCGGCCGCGTGACGCGGCGCCGGGCGGTTTCGTCGCGAAGCCGCCCGGCGGCCTGAAGAAGTGAGATCAGTATGTCTTTGATGATTACCGACGAGTGCATCAATTGCGACGTATGCGAGCCCGAGTGCCCGAACGGCGCGATTTCGATGGGCCCGGATATCTACGTGATCGACCCGAACAAGTGTACCGAGTGCGTCGGCCATTTCGACGAACCGCAGTGCCAGCAGGTGTGTCCGGTCGAATGCATTCCGCGCGATCCGCAGCATGACGAATCGCACGCGCAGTTGATGGAGAAGTATCACGCGTTGACCGCCGCGAAGGGCGACGACGCGCAGTGACCCGGCGGTGACGTGCACGCGTCACGACGCCGCGATTACCTCGGCCGGCGCCGTTCGGCGCCGGTTCCGCTTCCGCTTCTGTTTCAGCCGATCAGGTCGCGCAATGCCGTGACGAGCGCGTCGCATTCGGCATCGGTGCCGACGGTGATGCGCAAGTGCTGGTCGATGCGCGGCGCGCGGAAGTGCCGCACGAAAATCTCCCGATCCTTCAGCTTCGCCGCGATCGCGCCCGCATCGTGCGCGGGATGGCGCGCGAACACGAAATTCGCGGCCGACGGCACGACGTCGAAGCCGAGCGCCTCGAGCGCGTGCGTGAGCCGTGCGCGGCTGTCGATCACGCGCCGGCAGGTCGCGCTGAAATAGTCGGTGTCTTCGTATGCCGCCTGCGCGGCAACCTGCGCGAGCCGGTCGAGCGGATAGGAGTTGAAGCTGTCCTTCACGCGATTCAGTGCGTCGATCAGCGTCGCGTCGCCGAACGCGAAGCCGACGCGCATGCCCGCGAGCGAGCGAGCCTTGGACGTCGTGTGCACGACGAGCAGGTTCGGATGGCGGTCGATCAGCGTGATCGCGGATTGCGCGCCGAAATCGACGTACGCCTCGTCGATCAGCACGACCGACGACGGGTTCGCGGCCGCGATCCGCTCGATGTCCGCGAGCGGCAACGCGCGCCCGGTCGGCGCATTCGGGTTCGGGAACAGCACGCCGCCCGCGTCGTCGAGATAGTCCTCGACGCGGATCGAGAAGTCGTCCGCGAGCGGCACGATCGTGGTCTCGACGCCGTACAGGCGCGCATAGGTCGGGTAGAAGCTGTATGAGATGTCCGGAAAGCGCAGCGGCCGGTCATGCTTGAGCAGCGCCTGGAATGCGTGCGCGAGGACCTCGTCGGAGCCGTTGCCGACGAAGACCTGCTCGGGCTTGATGCGGTGATGGGCCGCGACCGTCTCGCGCAGTGCGCGCGCGAGCGGGTCGGGATAGCGGCGCAGCGTGTCGCCGGTGTCGCCGAGTTCGCGGGCGATCGCCGCGACGACGCGCGGCGAAGGCGGATAGGGATTCTCGTTGGTGTTCAGCTTGACGGGGTGTGCGAGCGCGGGCTGTTCGCCCGGCACGTAAGGCACGAGTTGCTGAACGACGTCGCTCCAGTAACGGCTCACCGCTTGGCTCCTGACGGGCAAAAACGACCAGATTACCGCATGTGGGCGCCGCGGTGCGCAATTGCGCGGGACGGAGAGGCCGCCCGGCGCTGCCGGAAGGCACGTTGCACCATGCCGGTGCGGTGCGGGTTCAGTTGCGATGCAGCTGCATCGTCGCGCGGTTGAGTTCGCCCTTGACGACCATCGGCATCACCGCGAGCGCACGCTCGATCGATGCATCGATCACGTCCTGCTCCTCGCGGCGCGGCGGCTTCAGCACGAAGTTCGCGACGTTGGGCTTCGCGCCGGCGCGCGCGCCGTCCGGGATCAGGTCGCGCGGATGGCCGATGCCGATGCGCAGGCGCCAGTACTGCTGCGACGACAGGTGCGCGGAGATGTCCTTCAGGCCGTTGTGGCCGCCGCTGCCGCCGCCGAGCTTCAGCTTCACGGTGCCGGGCGGCAGATCGAGTTCGTCGTGTGCGACGAGGATCTGGTCGGGCAGGATCTTGAAGAAACTCGCGAGCGCGACGACCGACTGGCCGGAGCGGTTCATGTAGGTTTGCGGCTCGAGCAGGTGGACTTCCTCGCCGTGCAAGCGCGCTTTCGCATAGAAGCCGTGGAAGCGGCGCTCGTCGCGCAGCGTCGTGCCGGCTTCGCGGGCGAGCTGGTCGATCAGCCAGAAACCGGCGTTGTGGCGCGTCGCAGTGTATTCCGCCCCGGGATTGCCGAGGCCGACGATCAGTTTGATCATGACGTTTCATGGGCGGCAGCGGCCGCCTGGGCGCAGAAAAAGAAAAACCCGCCGGGCAAGCCGCGGCGGGTTGCGTCGACCGTTTCGTGAAACGGATCGAACGGGCGCGTGGGCAGCCCTTAGGCAGCCGGCGTTTCGCCTTCGCCTGCTGCGTCCGACACGGCACCAGCCGGGACCGTCGCCGATGCGACAACCGGGTTTTCCGCGTCGACGTGCGCGACCAGCGTCACGCCCGTCGGCAGTGCGATGTCCTTCGCGTGCAGCGACTGGCCTGCTTCGATCTTCGACAGGTCGACTTCGAGGAATTCCGGCAGAGCCGACGGCAGGCACTCGACTTCGATTTCCGTCGCGACGTGCGAGACGATTGCGCTCGACAGCTTCACTGCCGGGCTGACTTCAGCGTTCAGGAAGTGCAGCGGCACCTTCGTGTGCAGCTTCTTCTTCGCGTCGACGCGCTGGAAGTCCACGTGCAGCACGAGTTGCTTGAACGGGTGGTATTGCACGTCGCGCAGCAGAACTTGTTGCGACTGGCCAGCCACTTCGAGGTCGAGGATCGACGAGTGGAAGGCTTCCTTCTTCAGTGCATGCCACAGCGCGTTGTGATCGAGTTCGATCTTTTGCGGGGCTGCTTCGCCACCGTAGACGATACCCGTGGTCTTACCGGCGTTGCGCAGGCGGCGGCTCGCACCCGTACCTTGCTGTTGGCGCTCGAAAGCGACGACTTTCATGTGATTCTCCATTAGCTGCCCGCGACCAGGCAGTAAAACGGGGCCGGCGAAATGGCGGCCCCCGATGTAACGGACGGGGTTTCGTCTATCCCGTCCGATTGTGCAAAAAGCGAAGCGTTGCCGCTTCGCTTTCTGCGCATGCTTTGTCGTGTCGTTACGCGATCAGGATTCCGCGAACAGCGACATCACCGAGTCGCCGCGGCGGATCCGCGAGAACGTTTCGGCCAGCAGGCTCGCGCTCGTCAGCGAGCGGATCTTCGAGCAGCCCAGCGATTCGGCCGACAGCGGGATCGTATCGGTGACGACCAGCTCGTCGAGTGCCGATGCGGCGATACGCTCGGCGGCGCCACCCGACAGAACCGGGTGCGTCGCGTACGCGAACACCTGCTTCGCACCGCGATCCTTCAGCACTTGCGCGGCCTTGCAGAGCGTGCCGGCCGTATCGACCATGTCGTCCATGATCACGCAGGTACGACCTTCGACTTCACCGATGATGTTCATCACTTCGGCGATGTTCGCCTTCGGACGACGCTTGTCGATGATCGCGAGATCGCAGTTGAGCTGCTTCGCGAGTGCCCGGGCGCGGACCACGCCGCCGACGTCCGGCGACACGACGAGCAGGTCCGAGTAGTTCTGCTTGCGCAGGTCACCCAGCAGGATCGGCGTTGCGTAGATGTTGTCGACCGGGATGTCGAAGAAGCCTTGAATCTGGTCGGCGTGCAGATCCATCGTGATGATCCGCTCGACGCCGGCGATTTCCAGCATGTTCGCGATGACCTTCGCCGAGATCGCGACGCGCGCCGAGCGCGGGCGACGGTCCTGGCGGGCATAGCCGAAGTAGGGGATGGCAGCAGTGATCCGGCCGGCGGACGCGCGCTTGAGCGCGTCGACCATGATCATCAGTTCCATCAGGTTGTCGTTGGTCGGCGCGCACGTGGATTGCAGGACGAAGACGTCCTTGCCGCGCACGTTTTCCTGGATCTCGACCTGGATCTCGCCGTCGGAGAAACGGCTGACCATTGCTTTGCCGAGGGGGATTCCAAGGATATTGACGACTTCCTGGGCAAGCGCGGGATTCGCGTTGCCAGTAAAGACCATCAAGCCATCATGGCTGTGGCTGCTCATCGTGCACCTGCTTCAGGCTTAGGCGGGAAATGCGGGAAAATTTTTGGCAGGGGAGGAAGGACTCGAACCCTCGCATGCCGGAATCAAAATCCGGTGCCTTGACCAACTTGGCGACTCCCCTACACTTAACTGATAACTTCACCGGACTTGTAGGCCATCCGGCAAAGCAAAACTTCATGACGCGAAAGCGAAGAGCGGATGCTCGTTCAGGCTCTCGGCAACTGCACCGTTCCAACCGGTGGGCAGCCTGGCTTTCGCCGCTTCTGCCTCGTGCTTGCTATGAAACGCTGCAAACACGCTTGCTCCGGAGCCGGTCATCCTCGCGGGGGTCACATTATACAACCATTTGACCACCTGCGCAACTTCCGCGTACTTACCTGTTACAACTTGCTGCATGTCGTTCCGGCCGAAGCTGTCTGGCCATCCCGCATCGCTGCTTTGCTGTGCAAGAAAGTCCGTAATTGTGACTGGCTTCGTATCTCTTGTCAACAACTCGTCTGAAAAAATTTCAGCGGTGGGGACATGAACTCGCGGCGTCACAACCAGGAACCAGCGAGTCGGCAATTCTACCTCAGCTAATTCTTCTCCGATACCCTCTGCGAACGCATTTTTTCCAAAAACAAAAAACGGGACGTCGGCGCCGAGTTTTACCGCGAGCGACTGCAGTTCCGCGCGCGGCAGGTCGAGCTGCCACAGGCGGTTCAGCGCGAGCAGCGTCGTCGCCGCGTCGGAGCTGCCGCCGCCGAGGCCCGCGCCCATCGGCAGGCACTTGTCGATCTCGATGTCGACCCCGGCGGCGGTGCCCGTGTGCGTCTTCAGCAGGTTGGCCGCGCGCACGACGAGATCGCTTTCCTCGGGCACGCCCGGCACGTCGGTGACGCGTGTGACGCGACCGTCGTCGCGCAGCGTGAAGTGCAGCGTGTCGCCCCAGTTCAGCAGCTGGAACACGCTCTGCAGATCGTGATAGCCGTTCGGGCGACGGCCGGTGATGTGCAGGAACAGGTTGAGTTTCGCGGGCGCAAGGCAGTTGCGCAGCGAGCGGGTCGAATCGGTCATGCGTATGTCGGGGCTAGGTTCACGTGCTTACTGGTCGAGCACGAGCTTGATGTCGAGCGGCGGCGTCGCGCGCACGAGGTTGACGCGTTTGACGCCGGTGGCCGGTGCGTCCGCGTAGGCGAGATAGTCGATCGTCCAGCCGTCCTGGCGGATCTGCTTGACGTGCGTCGCGTCGACCGGGTCGCGCACCGTCTGCGCGGGCGTCGCGGGCGCGGGCGTCGGCAGCAGCCAGTAGCGCAGGCCGGCCAGCGGCAGCGAGAAGCCGAGCGTGTTCTGCATCAGCTCGCCGACATCGGTCGCGTACTGCGGCTGGCGGTTCGGCAGTTCGAGCGACGCGGCCTGCGGCGTCGATTTCACGACCGCGAGCGTCTGGCCGAGCGGGCTGCGCAGCTCCAGCGACACGTCGTCGCCATGCTCCTGCCAGTCGAAGTTGCCGTACACGTTCTGCTGTCGGCCGAGGCGGTCGTTGTACTGCACCGCGAAGCGGCCGTGGTACGCATGCGTCGCGGCCGTCTGCAACACGGCGCCGGCCGGCGCATTCGCCGACGGCGGCGTGCTCGCGCAGCCGGCGAGCGCGAGCACCGCGCCGGCCGCGGCCAGCGTGCGCAGCGCGCGGGAAGACAGGGAAAGCATCGGGAACATCCGCATCAGAGGCCGTTGATCTGGAGGCGCTTCAGCGTCTGCACGAGCGTGTCGTTGTCGGGCTCGAGCTTTTGCGCGGCACGCCACGCGGTGCGCGCGTCGTCCTGCGCGCCGCTCTTCCACAGCACCTCGCCGAGGTGCGCGCCGATCTCCGCGTTCGGCTGCAGCTCGTACGCGCGCCGCAGCACCTTCGCCGCGCCGGCGGCATCGCCCATCCGGTACTTCACCCAGCCGAGGCTGTCCATGATGTATGCATCGTTCGGCGCGAGCGACGCAGCCTTGTCGATCAGCTTGCTGGCTTCGGGCAGGCGCTGGTTGCGATCGGCCAGCGAATAGCCGAGCGCGTTGTACGCCTGCGGGTTGTCGGGCTGTGTGCGGATCAGCTCGCGCAGCTGCTTTTCCATCGCCGCGTAGTGGCCGGTCTTCTCGGCAGCCATCGCATAGTCGTAGCGCAGGTCGGGATCGTCCGGGAAGTCCTGGACCGCCTGCGCGAGCCGCGCCTCGGCTTCCGGATAGCGCTTCGCGGTGAACAGGATCGACGCGTCGGTGCGCGCGACCACGGCCGCATCGCGCGGGTCGCTGATCGGCAGGTCGTCGAGCACCTTGCGCGCCTCGTCGGTCTTGCCCTGTTTCTGCAGCAGCTGTGCGCGCGTGATCTGGGCGGGCAGGTAGTGCTGGCTCGTCTGGTCGACCTTGTCGAGCCATTGCGACGCCTGCGCGTCGTTGCCCTGCTCGATCGAGATCTGCGCGAGATAGATGTAGCCCTGGCCGACGTCGAGATTCGGCTGCTTGTCGCCGAGCTGCACGTACTGCTTCAGGTACGCGCTCGCGTCGTCGAGCTTCTTCTGCTGGATCTTGATCAGCGCGAGCGCCATCAGCGGCGTCGGATCCTTCGAGTCGAGCTTGCGCATCGTCTCGAACTGCTTGCGCGCGTCGTCGAGGCGGTCGTCGGCGAGATAGAGCTGCGACAGCGCGAGCCGCGCATCGCGCGACTTCGGATTCTGCTGAACATACTTCTCGAACGACGCGATGCCGGCCGCGCGCTCCGCGGGCCCCATCTGCGACAGCATCAGCGCCGCCGGCAGATAGTCGGGACGGATCTGCAGCGCCTGCTTCAGCGATTGCGCGGCGCCTTCCTTGTCGTCGACCGCCAGTTGCTGCCGCGCGATCGCGAGCTGCGCCTCGGGGCGGTTCAGGTCGTTCTTCAGCATGTCCTTCAGCACCGCGAGGCCGGCGACGCGGTCGGAGCCGCGCACCAGCAGCGCCTGCAGCGCGAGGATCGCGGGGCCGCGCGTTTCGCCGGTCGCGCGGGCGAGCTCGCGCGCGAGCATCGGCTGCGCGTCGGCCGGCTTGCCGGCGAGCACGAGCAGCGCGGCGTCGACTTGCGACGCGCGGTTCGAATCGGGCGCGTACTGGCGCCACAGATTGGCCGCGGACAAGGCGTCGGCCGGGCTTTGCGCGCTGAGTGCGATCTCGGTCGCCCGCTGCGCCATGCGCGGATCGCGCGTGTCGCGGGCGAGGGCGAGGTAGGTCTGGTAGGCCGGCGCCGGCTGGTTGCGCTGGAGTGCCACTTCGGCGGCCAGCACCTGATAGACGATCTGACTCGTCAGCGGGACGCCCGGGAGATCCTTTTTCTCGTCCGGCATCACGTGCTCGAACGCACCCTGCGGCTCCGCGTCGTCCGATGCCGGAGCCTGCGCGTGAGCCGGGAAGGCGGTGAGGGTCCACGCGGCGAACAGCGCGGCGCCGAGCGCACGGCGGACCGGGAAGGCGCGCGCGCCGCGCTCGGCGGCGGGGCGCTTCAGAAGCAGCTTCGAGGGCAAGGTCATGGAAATCCGTTCGATGTTTCAACCGATTGTAACGCGCTCGCTACAATACACGCACGATCGTGAATCCCGTCTCAGACCCGCAAAACATGCCAGAGTTGCCAGAAGTCGAAGTCACGCGCCGGGGCATCGAGCCCTTTGTCGCGGGCCGCCGCGTCGAGCGTGTCGACGTCCGTACCGCGATGCTGCGCTGGCCCGTGCCGGCGGGGCTCGCGGAGCAATTGCGCGCGCGCGAGGTGCTCGCCGTCGAGCGTCGCGGCAAGTACCTGTTGTTCGAGGTCGACGCGGGCTGGTTCATCGTTCATCTCGGGATGACGGGCACGCTGCGCGTGCTGCCCGCGGCCGGCGTGCCGGTCGCCGCGAAACACGACCACATCGACTGGATCTTCGACGAATTCGTGCTACGGTTCCGCGATCCGCGCCGCTTCGGCGCCGTGCTGTGGCACCCGCGCGAAGCGGGCGACGTGCATGCGCATCCGCTGCTCGCGAGCCTCGGCGTCGAGCCGTTCTCGCCGGCGTTCACCGGCGCGCTGCTGCACGCGCGCACACGCGGCCGCACGGTATCGGTCAAGCAGGCGCTGCTCGCGGGCGACATGGTCGTCGGCGTCGGCAACATCTATGCGTCGGAGAGCCTGTTTCGCGCCGGCATTCGGCCGACGACCGCCGCCGGCAAGGTATCGCTGCCGCGCTACGAACGACTGGCCGACGCGGTGCGCGCGACGCTCGCCGACGCGATCGAGCGCGGCGGCAGCACGTTGCGCGATTTCGTCGGCAGCAACGGCGAAAGCGGCTATTTCCAGCTCGACTGCTTCGTCTACGACCGTGCCGGGTTGCCTTGCCGCGTATGCGGCACCCCGATCCGCCAGATCGTGCAGGGTCAGCGCTCGACCTATTACTGCCCGACCTGCCAGCGTTGAGCCCCGCGTTGAAACCTCTTTCCAAAGATTCGAACACTTGAAGCCGCCCCGCATCGCTCCCGCTCCGTTCCCCGTCACGCCGCTGCACCGCACGTTCGCCACGCGCCTGATCGCCTGGCAGCGCGTGCACGGTCGCCACGACCTGCCGTGGCAGAACACCCGCGATCCCTACTGGATCTGGCTGTCGGAAATCATGCTGCAGCAGACGCAGGTCTCGACCGTCGTCCCGTATTACGCGCGCTTTCTCGAGCGCTTTCCCGACGTCGCCGCGCTCGCGGCCGCGCCGTCCGACGACGTGATGGCGCTGTGGGCCGGGCTCGGCTACTACTCGCGCGCACGCAACCTGCACCGCTGCGCGCAGGTCGTCGTCGCCGAGCATGGCGGTGTATTCCCGTCGACGCCGGAAGCGCTCGCCGAACTGCCGGGCATCGGCCGCTCGACGGCCGCGGCGATCGCGTCGTTCGCGTACGGTGCGCGCGCGACGATCCTCGACGGCAACGTGAAGCGCGTGCTGGCGCGGGTGTTCGGGGTCGAGGGCTTTCCGGGCGAGAAGCGTGTCGAGAACGACATGTGGGCGCTGGCCGAATCGCTGCTGCCGGATGCCGCGAACGCGGCCGACGTGAGCGCCTATACACAGGGGCTGATGGATCTCGGCGCGACGCTGTGCGTGCGCGGCAAGCCGGATTGCGCGCGCTGTCCGTTCGCGGGCGACTGCGTCGCGCAATCGACGGGCCGGCAGCGCGAACTGCCGGCCGCGCGGCCGAAGAAGGCCGTGCCGACGCGCAAGACCTGGATGCTCGTGCTGCGCGACGGCGATGCCGTGCTGCTCGAGCGGCGTCCGCCCGCCGGGATCTGGGGCGGCCTGTGGTGCCTGCCGCAGGCCGACGGCGATGCTGCCCTCGCGGAACTCGCCCGCGGCTTCGGCGGCGGCGGCCCGATGCCGCTCGCGCCGTTTACGCACACGTTCACGCATTTCCGGCTCGAGATCGAGCCGCGGCTGAGCGACATGACGAACGGCGGGTTGCCGGACGCGTACGCGCAGGACGCCGAGACGGCGTGGGTGCCGCTCGCCGGGCTCGACGCGTACGGCGTGCCGGCGCCCGTGCGCAAGCTGCTCGATGCGCTGAGCGGGCCGCTGCTGTAACGAAAGGGGAAGGGCGCGGCGCGAGCAGCGCTTACGGAAGCGCCGGACCGCCGCGGGTGTTGCGCCCGTCAGGGTGGTTCGCGCGCCGATGCCGGTGCGACGCGGCAGGCCGGCCGGCGCCTACAGCCATCCGTGGCGGTCGAGCACGTGGTGCACGGCATCGATCCGTGCCCCGACATCCGGAAACTCCATCAGCTTCTGCCGCGCGCGCAGGTCGAGCGGCAGCAGTTCCGCGAGGCGGTTCGACACCCAGCTCGGGTCGTCGAGACGGAACGGTTCGCCGAACGGCATCTTGTCCGGTTCGGATTTCTTCAGCGCCTCGATGATGCGCTCGAGCACCTCGGCGCACGAGCCGAATTGCGCGAGCGCCTGCTCGCCTTCGAGCGGGATGTCGTCGGGCAGCGGCTCCGCGATCCCGACCAGCAGTCCGTTGCCTTCGACGCGATGCGACAGCAGCTCGAAACGCTGCGTGCCGATCGCCTGCAGGTACAGCATCCCGAATTCGCCGGTGTCGCACTCGGTGATGCGCGCCATGCAGCCGATGGTCTCGGGCACCGACACGGCGCCGTCCTGCGCGACCTCGGGGCCGCTCTTCAGCAGGCACACGCCGAACGGCGCGTCGTCGCGCAGGCAGGCGCGGCACATGTCGAGATAGCGTGCCTCGAACACCTTGAGCGGCAGCCAGCCACCGGGGAACAGCACTGTGTGCAGCGGAAACAGCGGCAGGTCGATCAGGGTGGTCGATAGGGTGGACATGGCGCGCCGGTGAGAGAGGGTGTCGCTAAGGTCGGGCGACCTCGGCGACGAGCCGCGACGACGCGTCGACATCCACGGGCGCGTCACGATGCCGCACGATCACGTTCGCATCGTGCGCGAGGCGCGCGGCGAGCGTTTCCGCAATGAACACCGAGCGATGCTGACCGCCCGTGCAGCCGATGGCGACGGTCAGGTAGCTGCGGTTGTCTTCGCGAAAGTGCGGCAGCCATTTCATCAGGAACGCATGGATGTCGTCGATCATCTGGTGGACGATCGGCAATGCGTCGAGAAAGGCGATGACCGGCTGGTCCAGCCCGGTGAGCGGGCGCAGCTCATGGTCGTAGTACGGATTCGGCAGCGCGCGCACGTCGAACATCAGGTCGGCATCGAGCGGCACGCCGCGCTTGAAGCCGAACGACTCGAACATCACCATCAGGTCGTTGTTCTTCTGCTCGATGAAGCGCTTGACCCACGTGCGCAGCACGTTCGCGCGCAGCGTGCTCGTATCGATCTGGTGACCGAATTCGGCGAGCGGCGCGACCAGGTCGCGCTCGCGCTCGATCGCTTCCTCGAGCGACGACAGCAGCCCGACGTTCGCGTCGTGCGACGGCGAGCCGGACAGCGGGTGGCGCCGGCGCGTTTCGGAGAAGCGCTGGATCAGCGCCTGCGTGCTCGCGTTGAGAAACAGCACACGGACATCGTGCTCGAGCGACAGCGAGCGGATCAGGCCGGGCATTTCGTCGAGCGAGGCGCTCGAACGCGCATCGATCGCGACCGCGAGCCGGTGCTGGCCGCCCTCGGCAAGGTAGCGGGCGAGTTCGGGGAGCACGTGCGGCGGCAGGTTGTCGACGCAGTAATAGCCTGCGTCCTCAAGCGCGTTCAGCGCGACGGACTTGCCTGAGCCGGAGATGCCGGTGATGAGGACGATGCGCATGGGAAGCAGAGAATCCTGACGTTTCATCATAGCACCGGCTCGACGCGTCGGCGCTGCGAGGCCGGCGCGGGGAAGTTACACGAGCTTGCCGGGGAACTGGCTGTCGGGATCTTGCATCGCGAGTCGTTGCCGATCCATGAAATCGCGCAACGTGTCGATTCCGCGCAACTGCAGGATCGTGTTCCGCACGGCCGCCTCGACCAGCACCGCGAGGTTGCGGCCAGCCGCCACCTGGATCGTGACCTTGCTGATCGGCAGACCGAGCACGTCGACCGTCTGGCTTTCCAGCGGCAGCCGCTGGAATTCGCCGTCCGGGCGGCGCACGAGCTGGACGATCAGCTTCAGCTTCATTTTCCGGCGCACGGCGGTTTCACCGAAGATCGTCTTGATGTCGAGCAGGCCGAGGCCGCGCACTTCGAGCAGATTCTGCAGCAGCGGCGGGCAGCGGCCTTCGACGAAATCGGGGCCAAGTCGGACGAAGTCGACTGCGTCGTCGGCGACGAGGCCGTGGCCGCGGCTGATGAGTTCGAGGCCGAGTTCGCTCTTGCCGAGCCCGGAGTCGCCGGTGAGCAGCACGCCCATTCCGAGGATGTCGAGGAACACGCCGTGCAGCGTCGCGCGCGGCGCGAGGATGCGCGACATGTAGAGCCGCAGGCTGTCGATCACCGCGGCGGCCGACATCGGCGTCGTGAACAGCGGCGTGGACGAGCGCGTGCAGCGCAGCACGAGTTCGGGCGGCGCGGCGGCGCCGCCGGCGACGACGAGGAACGGCGGTTCGAGCGCGATCAGTTCGGCCATGTGGCGCGAACGGTCTTCGTCGGTCTGCCGCTGGTAGTAGTCGATCTCGGCTTCGCCGAGCACCTGGATCCGGTTCGGGTGGATCAGGTTCAGGTGGCCGACGAGGTCGGCGCTCGACGTCGCGTTGCCGACGGTGTCGGCCGAAAAACCGCGCTCCCAGCCTTCATGCCCCGTCAGCCAGCTCAGCTTCAGCGTGGCCGCGTTGTCGTCGAAGATGCTCTGGGCGTTGATGCTGGACGTATCCATGACTCTCGTCACTCCAATGAGCCGGTGCATGCGCGCGGCGACGGGCGTCGCCATGCCGGACCGGCGCCGGGCGGCCCTGGACGGCGGCGCGTGCCGCCTCGTTCGGGAAAATATTCCGCCCGGATCAACTCAAGGTTGCCACTGAGTGAGCAGGTGATGCAACTCGGTGAGATCTGTTTCGTTGTGCAGACGCTCGCGTGCATCGCGATCGGACAGCAGTTGCGCGATTTCCGACAGGATCTCGAGGTGCTGCTGGGTGGCTTGCTCGGGGACGAGCAGGAAAATCAGGAGACCGACCGGCTGGCCGTCGGGCGCTTCGAACGGAATCGCGTCGGCGAGCCGCACGAACGCGGCGAGCGGGTGCTTGAGCCCCTTGATGCGCCCGTGCGGAATCGCGACGCCTTCGCCGAGCCCGGTCGAGCCGAGGCGCTCGCGCGCGAACAGGTTGTCCGTGACGGTGCTGCGGGCGATACCGTTCTGATTTTCGAAGATCAGCCCGGCTTGTTCGAAGACGCGTTTCTTGCTGGTGACGGAGAGGTCGATGACGACGTTCTCGATGGGCAGGATTTTGGCTAGGCGATTCATGTTGGCAGGCGATTGGGCGGCCTGGGGTCTCCTTGCGGCGGCAGACTGATTTTCCATGTTCGGCGATATCAAGGCGTTCGGCATCGGAACCTGCAAGGCAGCTACCGCACCCAACGCCCCCCCGGCGATAACCGGAACATTATAGAGCACAGCCGCGTGCGTGGCGCAGCATGGACGGACCGGTCGCACCACTGCCGCCCGGGCACAAAAAAAACGCCCGGCGAACCGGGCGGCTGTGTGTTGCGGTGAGCGTTATTGCGGCGGCAGTTCGATCTGGTCGATCGACGGCTGCAGCTTGATCGGGTCGTGCGCATGGGTCTGCAGACGCTCCATGTGCTTGACGACCTGGCGATCCAGCTTGTCGATCAGCAGATCGATCGCAGCGTACAGGTTGCCGTTTGCGCTTTCGACGAAGATGTCCTTGCCCTTCAGGTGCAGGTTGATTTCCGCGCGCTGCTGCTTGTCCTTTTCCTTGTGGTTGTCGACCGAGAGGATCACAGTGCCATCGATTACCTGATCGCTATGGCGTAGCACCCGGTCCAGCTTGGTGATCACGTATTCGCGAATTGCAGGCGTGACTTCGAGATGATGTCCACTGATCTTCAGGTTCATAGTGCTTCTCCAAGCGAGTGACCACCCGGCCGCATCGAGGCGGCGCTCCGGTCGACTTGCCCCTGCCGCATGTGGCGGCAGATTCGCGGACAGGTCGCCCGGCCTGTTCCCCGTGTGCGCGGTGGCCGGAACACGCCTGCCGCCGGGCAGGCAGCAGGCTTAAAGAGACTTGCGCAGATTCACTGCCGGGATTTTGAGGGCTTCGCGATACTTGGCAACCGTGCGGCGCGCAACCACGAATCCCTGTTCTGCCAGCAGCTCGGCAATGCGGCTGTCCGAAAGTGGCGATTTTGGGTCTTCAGCTCCTATCAGTTGCTTGATCAGGGCTCGGATGGCGGTCGACGATGCGGCGCCTCCGGTGTCGGTCGAAACGTGTGATCCGAAGAAGTACTTAAATTCAAGCGTCCCGAACGGGGTCAGCATGTACTTCCCGGTTGTCACACGGCTGACAGTCGACTCGTGTAGGCCCAGCGTATCAGCAATTTCCCGCAAAACCAAGGGGCGCATGGCAATTTCACCGTGCGCAAAGAAATTCTTCTGACGTTCGACAATAGCCTGCGCGACACGCAGGATCGTGTCGAATCGCTGCTGGATGTTCTTGATCAGCCAGCGTGCTTCCTGCAACTGTTGTTTCAACGATCCGGCCGACGGATCGCCGCGGCTGTTGCGCAGGATGTTCGCGTACAGGTTGTTGATCCGCAGGCGCGGCATCACTTCCGGGTTGAGTTCCGCGAGCCAGCCCTGGCCTGCCTTCTTCACGATGATGTCGGGTACGACGTAGTCGGCCTCGGCCTTGCCGTAGGCGGCGCCGGGGAACGGCTCCAGCGAGCGGATCAGCGCGTGCGCGTCGCGCAGCGCGTCGTCGCTCGCCTTCAGCTGCTTGCGCAGCCGCGTGAAGTCGCGCGCGGCGAGCAATTCGAGATGCTGCGACACGATTTCCAGCGCGAGCGTGCGGGTGGGGGACGGATCGAGGCGCAGCAGCTGCAGCTTCAAGCATTCGGAGGCCGAGCGGGCCCCGACCCCGGCCGGGTCGAAACTGTGCAGCAGCGCGAGCGCCGCGTTCAGTTCGTCACAGTCGATTTCCAGTTCCGGCGGCAGGTCGGCGAGCACTTCGTCGAGCGAGGCGGTCAGGTAGCCGTCATCGTCGAGCGATTCGATCAGGAACATCACCAGCGCGCGATCGCGCGGGCCGGCCTGCGTGACGCGCAATTGCGCGGACAGGTGGTCGCGCAGCGACGTCGCGGCTTCCTGCACCTGCAGCGGCGGGAGGTCGTCGTCGTCCGAGGCGCCGCTCGAGCGGCCGTACTCGTCGAGATTCCACTGCGGGCCGTCGCCGGCGTCACCCGACGCGTAGCTGTCGTATTCGTCGGCGCCGGCCGGCTCGTCGCGCTCGGCGCGATCGCTCGACTGGCTGCTGCCGTTCGCGGTGCCCGGGTCCATGTTTTGTCCGGGGGGCGTCTGCGCGATCAGCGATCCGTCCGCCGCGACACGCAGCGGACTCGCGATCCATTCGTCATCGTTCTCGAGCAGCGGGTTCTGCGCGACGGCCATCGCGACTTCCTGCTGCAGTTCGAGCGTCGACAGCTGCAGGAGCCGGATCGACTGCTGCAGTTGCGGTGTCAGCGCCAGGTGTTGCGACAGGCGGAGTTGAAGGCTGGCTTTCATGGCAAGGAGGGAGTCATACCGGCAGTTTGCCACGACCCAGGCGCATTGAGCCATCCGCGATTACGCGCGGCGCGGCGCCCGGCCGCGGGCAGGGCCGCCGTGCGGGGCACGCGGGCGCGGCCCCGCGCGGCGATGCCGGGCGGGGTGCAGCCAGCCACAGGGGGAAAGTTACATGCGGAAGTGTTCGCCGAGGTACACGCGGCGCACGCTTTCGTTCTCGATGATTTCGCTCGGCGCGCCGGCGGCGAGCACCGAACCGTCGCTGATGATGTACGCGTGGTCGCAGATGCCGAGCGTTTCGCGGACGTTGTGATCGGTAATCAACACGCCGATGTTGCGCTGCTTCAGGAACTTGACGATCTTCTGGATCTCGAGCACCGCGATCGGGTCGACGCCGGCGAACGGTTCGTCGAGCAGGATGAAGTTCGGGTTGGTCGCAAGCGCACGCGCGATCTCGACGCGACGGCGTTCGCCGCCCGACAGCGACAGCGCCGGGTTTTCGCGCAGGTGGCCGATCTGCAACTCGTCGAGCAGCGCCTCGGTGCGCGATGCGATCGCGTCCTTCGACAGCCGCTTGCCGTCTTCGCCGTACTGCAGTTCGAGCACCGCGCGGATGTTTTCCTCGACGGTCAGCTTGCGGAATACCGACGCTTCCTGCGGCAGGTACGACAGGCCGAGCGATGCGCGCTTGTGGATCGGCAGCAGGCTGATCGAGCTGCCGTTCAGCGAGATTTCGCCCGCATCCGTCGGCACGAGGCCGACGATCATGTAGAACGACGTCGTCTTGCCGGCACCGTTCGGGCCGAGCAGGCCGACGACCTCGCCGCTCTTCACGTCGAGCGACACGTCCTTGACGACCGTGCGCGAGCCATAGCGTTTCTTCAGGTTGCGGACGACGAGCGAGCTGGTCGTGCCGGCCGGCTGGCGGTTCGGTAGCGCGTTCATTGGCCCGGCGCTCCCTGGATCGTGGTCGACGGCGACAGCTTCGCCGGCGCGCCGTTCAGCTGCCCGGGGCCGCCGTTCTTCGGCGACAGCATCGCGCGCACGCGGCCGTTCGGGTTGCCCGGCGTCGCGACGTCCTTGCCGCCCTTCGCGGTGTAGAAGTCGCGCTGGCCGTCGTACGTGATCACGCTGCCGTGCACGGTGTCGGCGATCGTCGACGTGCCCTGCAGGCGGCGCACGGTGGCGGCGGTCGTCAGCGTCGTCAGGTCCTGCTTGCCGTCGTAGTCGATGCGCTCGGCGTCGCCGTCGATGTATTCGTCGAGACCTTCGCGCTTCTGGCGGAACGTCGCGTGCTTCTTGCCGCTGCCGAACGACGTCGCGTACTGATAGCCTTCCGGATCCTGGCGCACTTCGACGCGATCGCCCTTGATGATGATCGTGCCCTTCGTGATCACGACGTTGCCGGTCGCGACCGTCACCTGCTTCAGGTCGTCATAGGTCAGGTTGTCGGCCTCGACGTTGATCGGCTTGTTCTGGTCGGCCTTCTCGGCATGGGCGAGCGGCGCCAGCCCGACGAGCGGGAGCGCCACGAGCGTCGCGGCGAGCGCGGCGCGGACGGCGCGCGCAGCGCCGCCGGAATTCTGTCGAGGGAACGGTTCGTTCATGCAGTCACGTGAGGGATGCGTCACCTGGATTGACCTTTCGAGCCGCCGGACGTGTCCGCCGCGGCAATCGTGCCGCGCACGTTGCCGTAAAGCTCGATGACCCGGGTGACGTTGTTGTACTTCATGCCGTCGGTCGCGTTGACGAGCGACAGGCCGCGCTGAAGTTTAACCGGCTTTTCGGTCTGGATCACATCGTCATTGACGAAGATCCGGAAATGCTGGGAATCGGCCTGCATCTGCGGGTCGCCGCCGCCGGCCACGCGCAGGATGCGCGCGTCGTCGTACAAATCGACGATCGACACGTCGCCGTTGACGGTGCCGCGCTTCGCGGTGGTCGTCACGACCGGCTTGCCGGGCTGGAATGCGCGCATGGCCGGATCGGTCAGGTCGCTGTTTTCGGTGTCTTCGTAGTGGATCAGCTTCGCGGCCGTCAGCCGGTACTGGGTCGTGCCCGACTGGTCGAGCTCGGTGACCGAGAAGTTGTCCGCGAAATAGTCGGGCGTATGGCGCTTCGGCTGCACGGCGCCCTCGCCGGGCAGCGGCAGCGTTGCCTGCAGCAGCCACCAGGTGATGCCCGCGAGCGCGGCGACCGCGACGAGCGGCAGCAGCTGGGTCCAGCGGAAATGCGTATTCATCCGTCAGGCTCCGCAGGCGGACGCGAGCAGCGCGTCGTAGCGGCGCTGCGCGCGCAGGATCGCATCGCAGACTTCGCGCACCGCGCCCTCGCCGCCGCGGGCCTCGGCCACCCAGTGCGCGCGGGCGATCACCTCGGGGTGTGCGTTGGCCGGCGCGGTCGCGAAGCCGCAGCGCAGCATCACCGGCAGGTCGGGCCAGTCGTCGCCCATGTAGCCGCAGGCGTCGGCGCCGATGCCGAGCGACGCGATCAGGTCGGCGAACACGGCAAGCTTGTTATCGACGCCCTGGAACAGGTGCGCGATCTTCATTTCCTTCGCACGCGCCGCGACGATCTCCGAGCGGCGGCCGGTGATGATCGCGGTCGCGATGCCGGCCTCGCCGAGCAGCTTCACGCCGTGGCCGTCGAGCGAATTGAACGACTTCATCGCGTCGCCGGCCGCGGTAAACAGCAGGCCGCCGTCGGTCAGCACGCCGTCGACGTCGAAAATCATCAGCTTCACGCGGCTCGCGCGTTCGGCCGCAGTCAGCGCTGCGCTCATCAGATCACCTTCTTCGAAAACAGGTCGTGCATGTTCAGCGCGCCGATCAGCGCGCCGTCGGCATCGACCACCAGCATCTGGTTGATCCGGTGGCGCTCCATCAGTTCCACGGCCTCGACCGCGAGTTGATCGGGGCCGATCGTGCGCGGTTCGCGCGTCATCACGTCGACGATCGGCAGCGTGCGGAAATCGCCGTCGCGCGCGAGCACGCGGCGCAGGTCGCCGTCAGTGAAGATGCCCGCGACCTTGCCGGCGGCGTCGACCACGGCCGTCATGCCCAGGCGCTTCGCGGTGATCTGGAACAGCGCGTCCGACAGCGTCGCGTCGAGCCCGACGCTCGGCACATCGTCGCCCGAGCGCATCACGTCGCGCACATGGGTGAGCAGGCGCCGGCCGAGCGCGCCGCCCGGATGCGAGCGCGCGAAATCCTCGGAGCCGAAGCCGCGTGCATCGAGCACCGCGACGGCGAGCGCGTCGCCGAGCGCGAGCGCGGCGGTCGTGCTCGCGGTGGGGGCGAGGTTCAGCGGGCACGCTTCCTTCGCCACCGCGGCGTTCAGGTTCACGTCGGCGAGCGTGCCGAGGCTCGATTCCGCACGGCCCGTGATCGCGATCAGCTTCGCGCCGATCCGCTTGACGAGCGGCAGGATCGCGACGAGCTCTTCCGATTCGCCGGAATAGGAGATGCCGATGAACACGTCGTCCGACGTGACCATGCCGAGGTCGCCGTGGCTGGCCTCGGCCGGGTGGACGAAGAAGGCCGGCGTGCCGGTGCTCGCCAGCGTGGCCGCGATCTTGCGGGCGATATGCCCCGATTTGCCGATGCCGGATACCACGACGCGGCCGCGGCAGCCGAGCAGCAGCGCGACGGCCTGGACGAAGTCGCCGTCGAGCTGGTCGCGCAGCGCGCGCACGGCGTCCGCCTCGATGTCGAGCACGTCGCGGGCGAGCGCGAGCGCCCGATCATCATTGATTTTCGCTATCATGCGCGGAGTATAGCAAAGGCGTTTGTTCGCCGCGCCGCGCCTTCGGACTCGTCCGACGTCGCTTGCCCACCGCCACCACCCGCGCCCGCATTGCCGTGGCACCGACGAACGAGGACGCTTTGCCCGTGATTTCCCCGCTCGAAATGACCCTGCTGCTGCTGCTGGCCTCGGTGGTGGGCGTCGTCGTCTTTCGCTCGCTGAACCTGCCGCCAATGCTCGGCTACCTGACCGTCGGCATCCTGGTCGGCCCGCACGCGTTCGGCGTCGCCGCGGACCTCGAACGGGCCGAGCACCTCGCGGAATTCGGCGTGGTGTTCCTGATGTTCTCGATCGGCCTCGAGTTCTCGCTCGCGAAGCTGAGGGCGATGCAGCGGCTCGTGTTCGGGCTCGGGCTGCTGCAGGTGGTCGCGACCCTCGTGCTCGCGGTCGTGCTCGGCGCGCTGTTCGAGCGCTGGGTGCACATCACGTGGCAGGGCAGCGTCGCGCTCGGCGGCGCGCTTGCGATGTCGTCGACGGCGATCGTGTCGAAGATGCTCGCCGAGCGGCTCGAGATCGAGACCGCGCACGGCCGCAACATCTTCGGCGTGCTGCTGTTCCAGGATCTCGCGGTGGTGCCGCTCCTGATCGTGATCGCTGCATTCGGTGCCGAGTCGTCGAGGGATCTCGCGCTCACGCTCGGTTTCGCGGCGGTCAAGATCGTGATCGCGCTGGCGCTGCTGCTGATCGTCGGCCAGCGCTTCATGACACGCTGGCTCAACGTCGTCGCGCGGCGCCGCTCGCAGGAGCTGTTCGTGCTGAACCTGCTGCTCGTCACGCTCGGCGCCGCGTTCATCACCGACCGCTTCGGCCTGTCGCTCGCGCTCGGCGCATTCATCGCGGGGATGCTGATCTCCGAGACACCGTTCCGCCACCAGGTGGAAGAGGACATCAAGCCGTTTCGCGACGTGCTGCTCGGCCTGTTCTTCGTGACGACCGGGATGCTGCTCGATCCGCGCGTGATCTGGGAGCACCCGTTGCTCGTGCTCGGCTTCCTCGTCGGGCAGATCCTGTTCAAGGGGACGATGATCGCGGGGCTCGCGCGCCTGTTCGGCGCGACGCCGGGCGTCGCGATGCGCACCGGCATCGGGCTCGCGCAGGCCGGCGAATTCGGCTTCGTGCTGCTGAACCTGATCCTCGACCGGCACCTCGTCGACTCGACGCTGCTGCAGGCGATCCTCGCGTCGATGCTGCTGTCGATGCTCGCCGCGCCGTTCCTGATCCAGAACGCCGACCGGATCGTGATGCGGCTGTCGTCGACGGAATGGATGCAGCAGTCGCTGCAGATGACGCGGATCGCGACCCAAAGCCTCAAGCAGCGCAGCCACGTGATCATCTGCGGCTACGGCCGCGCGGGGCAGAACCTGGCGCGCATGCTCGAACAGGAAGGCATTTCGTACGTCGCGCTGGACCTCGACCCCGATCGCGTGAGCGCGGCGGCGACGGCCGGCGAATCGGTCGTGTTCGGCGACGCGGCGCGTCGCGAGTCGCTGCTCGCGGCCGGTATCCATCGCGCGGCGGCCGTCGCGATCACCTATGCGAACACGCCGTCGGCGCTGCGCGTGCTGCACCACGTGCACGAGCTGGAGCCGACGCTGCCGGCGATCGTGCGCACGGTCGACGACGCCGATCTCGAGAAACTGCTCGCGGCCGGCGCGACCGAGGTGATTCCGGAGATCGTCGAGGGCAGCCTGATGCTCGCATCGCACACGCTGGTGCTGGTCGGCGTGCCGATGCGCAAGGTCGTGCGGCGCGTCGAGGAGATGCGCGACGAGCGCTACAGCCTGCTGCGCGGCTATTTCCGCGGCGCGGACGACGCGGACGACGACGATCACGAGCAGGTGCGGCTACAATCGGTGCCGGTCGACGCGCGCGCGGACGCGGTCGGGCGTTCGCTGGAGGAGCTCGGGCTGTATGCGCTCGGGCTGGAAGTCACGGCGATCCGCCGGCACGGGATCCGCGGCGTCGAACCCGACCCGCAGACCAAGCTGCGCGCGAGCGACATCGTCGTGCTGCGCGGGCTGCCCGAGGCGCTCGCGCTCGCGGAGGAGCGGCTGTCGCGCCATCGGCGCGAGCCGCCGGCCGCGGTGGCCTGAGCCGCGATTCGATAACCTGACCCGTATTTATTCGAAACGGTGCCCGATCTTCGCGCACCGTTTTTTTCGGAGAGTTTCATGCCGCATTCGTCGTCGGGCGCACCGCTCGATCCGGTCGCCTTCATCCACAGCCAGATCCGCACGGTGCCCGACTGGCCGCAGCCGGGCGTGATGTTCCGCGACATCACGACGCTGCTGCAGAGCCCGAAGGCGCTGCGCATCCTCGTCGACCTGTTCGTCGAACGCTATGTCGATGCGAAGCTCGACTACGTCGCGGGGCTCGACGCGCGCGGCTTCATCATCGCGCCGATCGTCGCGTACGAGCTGAGCGTCGGCTTCGTGCCGATTCGCAAGGTCGGCAAGCTGCCGTACAAGACGTGCTCGGAATCGTACGACCTCGAGTACGGCAGCGCGACGGTCGAGATCCACGAAGACGCGTGCCGCGCCGGCGACCGCGTGATCATCATGGACGACCTGATCGCGACCGGCGGCACGATGATGGCGGGGCGCAACCTGCTGCAGCGGCTCGGCGCGGTCGTCGTCGAGGGCGCGGCGATCATCGACCTGCCCGATCTCGGCGGCTCGACGCTGCTGCGCAATGCGGGGCTGCCCGTCTATACCGTCACCGAATTCGCCGGCCACTGAACCATTGAACGCCGGCCCACGCCGCGAGGTCACGATGCCCAACTTCATGCTGTTTCTCGCCACGTCGATCGCGATCACGTTCGCGCCGGGTCCCGACAACCTGCAGGTGCTCGCGCGCGGCATCTCGCAGGGCCGCGCGGCCGGCTTCGTCGCGGCGCTCGGCTTCACCGCCGGGATCCTGTTCCATACGACGCTCGCGGCGCTCGGCGTCGCGGCCGTGCTGCGCTCGTCGCCGGTCGCGTTCCAGACGCTGAAGCTCGCGGGCGCCGCGTACCTCGTGTGGATCGGCATCAGGGCGCTGCGCAGCCAGGGCCTCGCGAATGCGCATGCGCGCCCGCCGCAGCCGCTTGGCGCGATCTTCCGGCAGAGCGTGATCGGCAACCTGATGAATCCGAAGGTCACGCTGTTCTTCGTCGTGTTCCTGCCGCAGTTCGTCGATCCGCACGGCGTGCAGGGCGTGACGCTGCAGATGTTCGAGCTCGGCGCGCTGTTCATGCTGCAGACGGCCGCGATCTTCTCGCTGTTCGGCGTCGGCGCGGGCGCGATCGGCGCCTGGCTGAAGCGCCGTCCGAAGGCCGGCATGTGGCTCGACCGGATTGCCGGCGCGACCTTCATCGCGATCGGCATCCGCGTCGCGCTGAAGGACTGAGCCCGATGACGTTTCCGTGCATTGCGGCCGCGCGCCGCTTCGATCCGGCCGCGCACCTGCGTTTCGAGATCGCCGGCGTGGCCGTGGGCTGGGTGCGTCGCCAGGACGTCGCGAAGCTCGCCCGCTGGCCCGACGTATTCGAGCTGACGGACGAGCGTGTCGTGCTGGCGGCGCGCTACGACACGGTCGACGCGCGCAGCATGGCGCTCGCGAGCGCGATCGGCGCGCTGGCCGCCGAAGGCGCGATTCCCGGCTGGCGCGACGAGATCTATGCGATCCGCAACCGCTTCGACGATCCGCCGCTCGCGTATATCGAGCGCGCCGCATCGCGCTTTTTCGGCACGCAGACTTATGCGGTGCACCTGAACGGCATCGTAGAATATGCGGCTGCGCCGGGCTCGCCCGCCGCGCCGCAGATGTGGCTCGGCCGCCGCAGCGCGACCAAGGCCACCGACCCCGGCATGCTCGACAACGTCGTCGCGGGCGGCATCGGCTGGGGCTTGAGCGTTCACGAGACGCTCACGAAGGAATGCTGGGAAGAGGCCGGCATGCCGGCCGAACTGGCGGCGCGCGCGATCGCGGGCCGCGCGGTGCAGGTGCTGTGCTCGCTGCCGGAAGGCACGCAGTCCGAACTGATCTTCGTGTACGACCTGCCGCTGCCGCGCGACTTCGCGCCGCACAACCAGGACGGCGAAGTGGCCGAGCACCTGCTGGCCGGCGTGCCCGAGGTGATCGGCTGGCTGCGCGAAGGCCGCGCGACGACGGATGCGAGCCTCGCGATGCTCGACACGCTGCTGCGCCACCGCTGGCTCGCGGCGGCGGAAGCCGCGGGCATCGACGCGCTGTTCGCGCCGGCCGCGTAACGCGCCGAACGGCCTATTTGACGAATACCGAAACGAAGGGAGTAGCGGTCATGTCGACCGATCACAGCTTTATCTTGAAACTGTCGTGCCCCGACCGGCACGGCATCGTTCACGCGGTCTCGGGCTTCCTGTTCGAGCGCAGCAACAACATCCTCGACTCGGCGCAGTTCGGCGACAGCCGCACCGGCGAGTTCTTCATGCGCGTGCACTTCGAGCAGGATGCCGACGGCGCGGACGCCGCGTCGGCGCTTGACACGCTTCGCAAGGAATTCGCGCCGCTCGCCGAGCAGTTCGCGATGCGCTGGGAAATGCACGATGCGGCCGTGAAGCCGCGCGTCGTGATCATGGTGTCGAAGATCGGCCATTGCCTGAACGACCTGCTGTTCCGCTATCGCACCGGCCAGCTGCCGATCGAGATCCCGGCGATCGTGTCGAACCACAAGGAGTTCTACCAGCTCGCCGCGAGCTACAACATCCCGTTCCATCACTTCCCGCTCGTCGGCGGGTCGTCCGATGCGGCGAAGGCCGCGCAGGAAGCGCGCGTGCTGGACGTGATCGACGAACACCAGGCCGATCTGGTCGTGCTCGCGCGCTACATGCAGATCCTGTCGCCGAACATGTGCCAGCAGCTCGCCGGTCGCGCGATCAACATCCACCATTCGTTCCTGCCGAGCTTCAAGGGCGCGAAACCGTACTACCAGGCGTTCGATCGCGGCGTGAAGCTGATCGGCGCGACCGCGCACTACGTGACGACCGACCTCGATGAAGGCCCGATCATCGAGCAGGAAGTCGAGCGCGTCGACCACAGCATGACGCCCGACCAGCTCACCGCGATCGGCCGCGACGTCGAGTGCGTGACGCTCGCGCGTGCCGTGAAGTGGCACGTCGAGCACCGGATCGTGCTGAACGGGACGAAGACCGTCGTGTTCCGCTGATCGGCGGTTCGCGTCGGCCGGCCTGCGCCGGCCGTCGGTTGCCGCAAACAGGAACGCCGCGCCCTTTCACGGGGGCGCGGCGTTTTTTTATCGCGTGATGCGTGTGATGCGCGGGGCGGCGGGCGCGGCCGTCAGATCAGCCGCAGCATGTACAGCTCGCGCTTCAGGTATGCATAGAAGATTGGCGCGGCGATCACGCCCGGCAGCCCGAACGCGGCCTCCATGATCAGCATCGCGAGCAGCAACTCCCACGCGCGCGACTCGATCTGGCCGCCGATGATCTTCGCGTTCAGGAAGTACTCGAGCTTGTGGATCACGACGAGGAACGCGAGCGATGCGATCGCGGTGCCCATGCTGACCGACAGCGACACCGCGACGATCAGCGTGTTCGAGATCAGGTTGCCGATCACCGGCAGCAGCCCGACGATGAACGTGACGAGCACCAGTGTTTTCGACAGCGGCAGCCGCTGGTGGAAGAGCGGCAGCGCGACGAGCAGGTAGATGCCGGTGAAGGCCGCGTTGATCGCCGAGATCTTGATCTGCGCGAACACGATCCGGCGGAACGACTCGGCGAAGCGTGACACGCGCGTGACGAGCGCGGTCGACAGCGGACGGCGCACCTTGCCGTGCTCGACGCCGATCGCGATCATCGCGCCGATGATCATCCCGAACAGCACATGGCCGAAGCCGCGCGCGACGCTCTTGCCGCCTTGCTGGAGCTGATCCATGTGCGAGTGCATCAGCAGTGCCGCCTTGGCCTTCATCTGTTCGACGTCGACCGGCAGCAGGTTCGCGATCCAGGCCGGCGTGCGTGCGCGCGTCTGCTCGACGATCTGCATCAGCTGGCCGAGCAGGCTCTGCAGGTTCGGCACCGTGTGCTCGAAGTGATCGATGATGCCGATCGTCAGGCCCGTGAGCCCGCCGACGATCGCGATCGACAGCAGCACGACGGCGACCCAGCGCGCCCGCATGCTCGTCGTGTGGCGTTCGATCACCGGGGCGATCGTGTGGATCAGCTGATAGACCAGCATGCCGGCCAGCAGCCCGCCCAGCAGCTTGAGTTCGATGACGAGCACCATCGCGACGAGGGCGAACAGATAGCTGCCGGTCTCGATCGCCGACAGCTTCGGCAGGCTGAAGTCGCTCGTCAGCCGCACGCTACGCAGGTGGGGCTCGCGGTTCTGCGCGTCGCGCGACTCTTGTTGCTTCTCCATCGTGGATTCCTGTCGTTCGTGTGTCGTGCCGCGCGGTGGGCGGCACGACGGCGGTCGCCCGGCGTCGCACCGGATTGGTGCGGATGGCGAACCTTACGACCGTAAAGTATAGCTGCCATTATGGTCCGCCACGGCGCTGTTTGGCTCGTGGTGTAAACGCAGAAGGGAAAACGAGGAGGCCGGCGCCGCCGCGGGCGCCGGGCGCCCGCGGCCGGGCGGCCGGCGCGGGAACGGAACGTGTCAGCCGGCCGCCGCCTTGCGGGTCGGACGCTTGAGCAGCGGCGCGAGGTATTTGCCGGTGAAGCTCGCCTTGGTCTTCGCGACCTGCTCGGGCGTGCCCTGCGCGATGATCTGGCCGCCGCCGGCGCCGCCTTCGGGGCCGAGGTCGATCACCCAGTCGGCCGTCTTGATCACGTCGAGGTTGTGCTCGATGATCACGACCGTGTTGCCCTGGTCGCGCAGCCGGTGGATCACCTCGAGCAGCAGCGCGATGTCGTGGAAGTGCAGGCCGGTGGTCGGCTCGTCGAGGATGTACAGCGTGCGGCCCGTGTCGCGCTTCGACAGCTCCAGCGACAGCTTCACGCGCTGCGCCTCGCCGCCCGACAGCGTCGTGGCCGACTGGCCGAGGCGGATGTAGCCGAGGCCGACGTCGAGCAGCGTCTTCAGCTTGCGCGCGATCACCGGCACCGCGCTGAAGAATTCGTACGCGTGCTCGACCGTCATGTCGAGCACTTCGCTGATGTTCTTGCCCTTGTACTGCACTTCGAGCGTTTCGCGGTTGTAGCGCTTGCCGTGGCACACGTCGCACGGCACGTAGACGTCCGGCAGGAAGTGCATCTCGACCTTCAGCACGCCGTCGCCCTGGCACGACTCGCAGCGGCCGCCCTTCACGTTGAACGAGAAGCGGCCCGGATCGTAGCCGCGCTCCTTCGCGGTCGGCACGCCCGAGAACAGCTCGCGGATCGGCGTGAACAGGCCCGTGTAGGTGGCCGGGTTCGAGCGCGGCGTGCGGCCGATCGGCGACTGGTCGACGTTGATCACCTTGTCGAAGTGCTCGAGACCCTCGATGGCCTCGTGCGGCGCCGGCTCGGCCGACGAGCCGTACAGGTGACGCGCGACCGCGTGATACAGCGTGTCGTTGATCAGCGTCGACTTGCCGGAACCCGACACGCCGGTGATGCAGGTCAGCAGGCCGACCGGCAGCTCGAGGTCGACGTGCTTCAGGTTGTTGCCGTGCGCGTCGACGATGCGCATCATCCGCTCGGGATCGGGCGAGATCCGCTCGTCCGGATACTCGATCGTGCGCTTGCCGACCAGATACTGGCCCGTCAGCGACTGCGGGTTCGACTGGACCTGCTTCGGCGTGCCTTCGGCGACCACCACGCCGCCGTGCTCGCCCGCGCCGGGGCCCATGTCGACGACGTAGTCGGCCGTGCGGATCATGTCCTCGTCGTGCTCGACGACGATCACCGAGTTGCCGAGGTCGCGAAGGTGCTTGAGCGTCCCGATCAGGCGGTCGTTGTCGCGCTGGTGCAGGCCGATCGACGGCTCGTCGAGCACGTACATCACGCCGGTCAGCCCCGAGCCGATCTGCGACGCGAGCCGGATGCGCTGCGCCTCGCCGCCGGACAGCGTTTCGGCACTGCGCTCGAGCGACAGGTAGTCGAGGCCGACGTTGTTCAGGAACGTCAGGCGCGCGACGATTTCCTTGATCACCTTGTCGGCGATCTCGCGCTTCGCGCCGTCGAGCGTCAGGCCGTCGAAATAGCCGAGCGCGTCGCGCAGCGGCCAGCCGCTGATCTCATAGATGCCGCGCGCGTAGTCGCCGGCGCCGACCCGCACGTGGCGCGCCTCGCGGCGCAGGCGCGTGCCGTCGCACGACGGGCACGGCTGGTTGTTCTGGTACTTCGACAGCTCTTCGCGCACCGCGACCGAATCGGTCTCGCGGTAGCGGCGCTCGAGGTTCGGGATGATCCCTTCGAACACGTGCTCGCGGATCGTCGTGCGGCCGCGCTCGTTGATGTACGAGAACGGGATGGTCTGCTTGCCGGAGCCGAACAGCAGCACCTTGCGGATCTTCTCGGGCAGATCCTCGAACGCGGTGTCGATGTCGAAATCGTAGAACGCCGCGAGGCTCT
This sequence comes from Burkholderia sp. Bp9142, assembly GCF_003853415.1. Lineage (GTDB taxonomy): Bacteria > Pseudomonadota > Gammaproteobacteria > Burkholderiales > Burkholderiaceae > Burkholderia. The sequence goes on from NZ_QTPP01000031.1 coordinate 85,201, forward strand.
GCAGCATCTGGAAGTAGAACTGGTTGCGGCGGTCCCAGCCCTTCACGGCGCCTGCCGCGAGCGACAGCGACGGGTGCGCGACGACCCGCTTCGGGTCGAAGAACGTGATCTGGCCGAGGCCGTCGCATTCCGGGCACGCGCCCATCGGGTTGTTGAACGAGAACAGGCGCGGCTCGAGTTCCTGCAGCGAGTACGAGCAGATCGGGCACGCGAACTTCGAGCTGAACAGGTGCTCGTGGTCGGTGTCCATCTCGAGCGCGATCGCGCGGCCGTCGGCGAGGCGCAGCGCCGTCTCGAACGATTCCGCGAGGCGCTGCTTCATGTCCGGGCGCACCTTCAGGCGGTCGACGACGACGTCGATCGTGTGCTTGTCGTTCTTCTTGAGCTTCGGCAGCGACTCGACCTCGTGGATCTTCGCGACACCCTCGTTCGCGGTGCCGCCGCCCGAGCGCACGCGAAAGCGCACGAAGCCCTGCGCCTGCATGTCCTCGAACAGCTCGGCATGCTCGCCCTTGCGGTTCGCGACGACGGGCGCGAGGATCATCAGCTTGGTTTCCTCGGGCAGCGCGAGCGCCGCGTCGACCATCTGCGACACGCTCTGCGCCTCGAGCGGGATGTCGTGGTCGGGGCAGTACGGCGTGCCGACCCGTGCGAACAAAAGTCGCAGGTAGTCGTGGATTTCGGTGACCGTGCCGACGGTCGAACGCGGGTTGTGGGACGTCGCCTTCTGTTCGATCGAGATCGCGGGCGACAGGCCCTCGATCAGGTCGACGTCGGGTTTCTCCATCAACTGCAGGAACTGGCGGGCGTACGCGGACAGGCTTTCGACGTAGCGGCGCTGGCCCTCGGCATAAAGGGTGTCGAACGCGAGCGACGACTTGCCCGACCCGGACAACCCGGTAATCACGATCAGCTTGTGGCGCGGCAGGTCGAGATTGACGTTTTTCAGGTTGTGGGTGCGTGCCCCACGGATACGGATCTGTTCCATGAACCTGGCGAAAATGGAGGGAACCAAACCTGCTACTATAACGGCTTTTCGAGGCCGTCGTTGAGGGTCCCCCAGCCTTTGCTGGCAGCCGGCAGCAAGGCGGTGTCCACGCCGGGGAAGCGGCTACGCCGCACGGCTTCGGGCGGCCCGCGGGCTGCCCGCGTCACGCCCCGGAAAGCGCCTGCCAGGCCGGTGGCCCTGATCTTTCGCCGCCCGCCGCCGGGCGGACATTCCGATCATTCGAAATTCATTCCAGATGTCCAATCCGTCCGCCACGTCTTCCCGCATGACTGCGCCCGAACTGCGCGCGACCACGTCGCTCGCGGCGATCTTCGCGCTGCGCATGCTCGGCCTGTTCATGATCATGCCGGTGTTCTCGGTCTACGCGAAAACCATCCCGGGCGGCGACAACGTGCTGCTGGTCGGCATCGCGCTCGGGGCCTACGGCGTCACGCAGTCGCTGCTGTACATCTTCTACGGGTGGGCCTCGGACAAGTTCGGCCGCAAGCCCGTGATCGCCACCGGCCTGCTGATCTTCGCGCTCGGCAGCTTCGTCGCCGCGTTCGCGCACGACATCACGTGGATCATCGTCGGCCGCGTGATCCAGGGGATGGGCGCGGTGTCGTCCGCGGTGCTCGCGTTCATCGCCGACCTGACCTCCGAGCAGAACCGCACGAAGGCGATGGCAATGGTCGGCGGCTCGATCGGCGTGTCGTTCGCGGTCGCGATCGTCGGCGCGCCGATCGTGTTCCACTGGGTCGGGATGAGCGGGCTGTTCGCGATCGTCGGCGTGCTGTCGATCCTCGCGATCGGCGTCGTCGTGTGGGTCGTGCCCGACGCGGCGAAACCCGTGCACGTGCCGGCGCCGTTCGGCGAAGTGCTGCACAACGGCGAGCTGCTGCGCCTGAACTTCGGCGTGCTCGTGCTGCACGCGACGCAGACGGCGCTGTTCCTCGTCGTGCCGCGCCTGTTGGTCGACGGCGGGCTGCCGGTCGCCGCGCACTGGAAGGTCTACCTGCCGGTGATGGGGCTCGCGTTCGTGATGATGGTCCCGGCGATCATCGTCGCGGAAAAACGGGGCAAGATGAAGCCGGTGCTGCTCGGCGGCATTCTGGCTATCCTGATCGGCCAATTGTTGCTCGGCAGCGCACCGCATACCATCCTGATTGTGGCGGCGATCCTGTTCGTGTACTTCCTGGGTTTCAACATCCTGGAAGCATCGCAGCCGTCGCTCGTGTCGAAGCTCGCGCCCGGTTCGCGCAAGGGCGCGGCCACGGGCGTCTACAACACCACGCAATCGATCGGGCTCGCGCTCGGCGGCATCGTGGGCGGCTGGCTGCTGAAGCACGGCGGCGCGAACACCGTCTTCTATGCGTGCTCGGGGCTCGTGGCGGCGTGGCTTATAATCGCGGCCAGCATGAAAGCGCCGCCGCGCAAGGCCTGAGCCTTCTTTTCGGGCAAGCACAGGCGGCGTTCGCCGGCTTGCCCGGCGGGCCGCTCCGACGACATTCGCGGGCGGCCCGGCATCGAATTTACTGGAGAAACACATGGCATCCGTCAACAAGGTCATCCTCGTCGGCAATCTCGGCGCCGATCCTGAAGTCCGTTACCTGCCGAGCGGCGATGCGGTTGCGAACATCCGTCTCGCGACGACCGATCGCTACAAGGACAAGGCGAGCGGCGATTTCAAGGAAATGACCGAGTGGCACCGCGTCGCGTTCTTCGGCCGTCTCGCCGAAATCGTCAGCGAATACTTGAAGAAGGGCTCGTCGGTCTATATCGAAGGGCGCATCCGCACGCGCAAGTGGCAGGGCCAGGACGGCCAGGATCGCTACTCGACCGAAATCGTCGCCGACCAGATGCAGATGCTGGGCGGCCGCGGCGGTTCGGGCGGCGGCGGTGGCGGCGGTGACGAAGGCGGTTATGGCGGCGGCTACGGTGGTGGTGGCGGCGGTCGCGGCGGCGAACAGATGGAACGCGGCGGTGGCGGCGGTCGTGCCGGCGGCGCGCCGCGCGGCGGTGCAGGCGGTGGCCAGAGCCGTCCGAGCGCGCCGGCAGGCGGCGGCTTCGACGAGATGGACGACGATATTCCGTTCTGAGAGGAACGTCGGTTCCAGGTGTAAGGACGGACCCGAATTTCCGAGCTGAATCAGTGATTTGGCCTGGATCTTCGGGTCTTTTTTCGTTTACACGTGTTTCGATCCTGGTGAAGCGTGACTAGTCGGATGGGTTCCGTTCGTCGAATGGAGCCTGACGTGACCCGATGTGCGATTCGTGAAGTTCCGATGGCATTGGCCAGGCCTTCGGCAGCGCCATCGGTGCGATGGCGCGGGATGCGCACGTTGAATCGGCGACGATGTCGACGTTGAAATTGAACCGAGCCTCGAGCGAGCGCTGCGAGATGAGCGCCATGAAAGGCATCGTGAAAGGCGGGGAGGCGCAGTTGCACGCCGGTCGCATTGGAGGGGAGGGGCTTGAAACGATTCCCACACGCTCGGCACCCGCTGCATTCCCGTCCAAAGCATCACGCGGGGGCGATGCCGATCGGGTGCCATGTGGTTGCGCGTTGTCCGTCCGCAAGACCGGCACCGAGTGCGCCGGACAATCGACCGATTGGGCTTAGGTAACGATCGCGACCAGATTGCCGACGCGCTCAACGGACTTGCCACCCGTCGGCCACCGGACCAGCGCGTTGCTACCGTCGATCGACAGGACTACGCCATCGCTGCGGTCAACCGTGCCCGTGAGTGTGACGCGGTTCACTTTTGCCGCAGGCGAAAACGAAGCCGTGCTGCGGCCCGGCAGCATATCCATCAGGAACGAAAATACGGGGTACACAATTGCTCCTTCGCGAGCTCTAACTAGGGTTTTCCCTAGTGTAACAGCCTGGATGCGGCGCCGCAACATTTCTGCGACATCCATGGTGTGCGCATATGACCTCGCGATTCCCAACCGTTGCGGCCGCCGAGGGTTGGCGGCCCTGAAGGTACCGGCACGGGCGTGCTGATCCTCCTCCGTCTGCTTGACGGGCTCGACCGGATGCACGCGGCCCGGCTGCCGCCGACGCGCGATCGCTCGGCATTCGCGTCGGGCAGGGGCTGCCGTGGCGGTGGCCCGGCAACCGTTACGTGTCGGGCCCGCTGCCGCGTATCTGACGGATGTCATGCGGCCGCCACGATTGACCGGCTAAGCTCGTTCTTTCGACGTTTCGATCGAAGGAGACACAATGCGGCGGGTCGTATTCAACCAGAAGGGCGGTGTGGGCAAGTCGACGATCGTCTGCAACCTGGCGGCGATCAGCGCGAGCGAAGGGCTGCGCACGCTCGTCATCGACCTCGACGCGCAGGCGAATTCCACGCGCTACCTGCTCGGCGACCGCGCGACCGACGCGCATCCGGGCGTTGCCGAATTCTTCGAGACCGCGCTGACGTTCAACTTCCGGCCGGTCGACGTCGCGTCGTTCATCCATCCGACGCCGTTCGACGGGCTCGACGTGATGCCCGCGCATCCGGACCTCGACACGCTGCACGGCAAGCTCGAGTCGCGCTACAAGATCTACAAGCTGCGCGACGCGCTCAACGAGCTCGACACCTACGATGCCGTCTACATCGACACGCCGCCCGCGCTGAACTTCTACACGCGTTCGGCGCTGATCGCGGTCGAGCGCTGCCTGATTCCGTTCGACTGCGACGACTTCTCGCGCCGCGCGCTGTACACGCTGCTCGAGAACGTGAAGGAAATCCAGCAGGACCACAACGCGGCGCTCGAGGTCGAAGGGATCGTCATCAATCAGTTCCAGCCGCGCGCGAGCCTCCCGCAGCGGCTGGTCGACGAACTCGTCGCGGAAGGGCTGCCGGTGCTGGCGTCGCGGCTGTCGGCGTCGGTGAAGATCCGCGAGTCGCATCAGCAGTCGACCCCGGTGATCCATCTCGAGCCGGCGCACAAGCTCGCGCAGGAGTTTCGCGCGCTGCATCGCGAGCTGGCCGGATGAGATCGTCGCCGGCGCATCCGGTATTTTGTACGATCATTGATTCCATCATTAATAATCCCGGTAACGATTTCAAAATAAATCTGGAAAAACGATTACATAAGCGACTGCTCCATTTTCAATGCGCGCCTCTTTTCCAATAACGGGAATAATGACGGGTAAATGTTGCGGGCGGCTGGCATGTACTATGCTGTAAAAATGTAAAAAGCATTTCCGGACAAGGTGTTGCAACGTGGCCCCATTGTGTTTGAACGCCGGCCGAATGACGGTCATTCCGACCGATAAGGGTTTTCACCTAGTATTGATGCCATTTAATTGACAATCAATCCATCTAGAATGGCCATCTTCAACTTCTCGCATTCAATAGGGTCTGCGGGTTGTCAATAAGGAAGCAGGCCGTCGAACTGACTTCCATTTTTTCTCTACGTCGTCTCTCGCATTGCTAACAGGAGCGTGCCCGATGTCCGTATTTGCCCCCGAAAAACTCGCCGCCGATTATCAATCCGGAATTGCCGCGTGGTTCGCGATTGCCCGTCCGGCGATCAATGGTTTCGAGGCTGTCGTCGAACTCAACGTGCAAGCGGCCAAGACGGCGCTCGAGGAGTACGAGGACAAGCTGAAGAACGCGTTCAACGCGAGCAACCCGGCCGCGGGTTTCGCGCAGCAGATCGCCGCGCCGCAGGAAGCCGCCGGCAAGGCCGTCGCGTACGGTCGCCATCTGTTCGACATCGCGGTGTCGACGCAGGCCGAATGGACGAAGGTCGCGCAGGCTCAGTACGAGCAGACCGACAAGCGCGTGAAGGACGTGTTCGGCGAGCTGGCGAAGCATGCGCCGGCCGGCTCGGCCCCGGTGGTCGCCGCGCTGAACTCGGCGCTGTCCGCGGCGACTGCCGCGGCCGACTCCGTGCGCGCAGCGACGGGGCAAGCGATCGAGGCCGCGCAAAGCGGTTTCGAAGCGGTCAGCGAAACGACGGCGCGCGGTGCCAAGCAGACGGCCGCCACCGCACGCAAGGAAGCCGCTTCGCGCGAATCGGCTGCATGACCGCGTGTCGCGCGCAGGCGCGACACGATTGAGCGGCGCCGGCGGGCGCCGGCCCGCCGCGTGTGCCGCGCGGCGAGCGGCGAACGTCCGGCTTGCCGCAGCGTGTCCGGGCGCGGCCGGGACGGGCGGATGTGCGGCGTGCATGGGCGCGCGAGCGTGCAGCCGCATCGCGGGCCGCGTGGCGCTCACGCGCCGTCGTCGGCCGCCGCGCCGTACCGGCACCGGCACGCAATAACAGTACGCAATACGGATCGACCCACTGATTTCAATGCAGGAACTGAACATGACGGACGTAGTGATCGTATCGGCCGCGCGGACCGCGGTCGGCAAATTCGGCGGCTCGCTTGCGAAGGTCGCGGC
>NZ_QTPP01000032.1 GCF_003853415.1 Burkholderia sp. Bp9142
GATTTCTTCATGACAAGGTCTCTCCTGCGGCCTTGCCACTAACTTTACAGTGGGATACTTCAGAGGGGAAAGGTCACTATGATTCGAGTATCGGACGGTTCGTATCGAAAGACCCGATCGGGCTCGCTGGCGGGATCAACGTCTATCAATACGCGTCGAACCCGGTCGAATGGGTCGATCCGTTGGGGTTGGCGCCCCGCCGTCCTGCCCATGAAGCCAGCATTCAGCGAAAAGTTACCTGCCTCAAGTCGCAGGGGTTCCAAGAGCACCACATTATCAGCGACAAGAATTCGCAGACGAAGAATCACCCTCTAATTGCGCTTGCAGGCTTTGACCTTCAATCTCAAGCCAACAAAATCTATCTCCCAGATGACGAAAGCCTTCATCCGACTCGCTCGATCCACAACGGGCGTCATCCGAACATTGTAAGCACCAACCTGTCCAGACAAATGAACGACGTTGTGGCGATAGGAAAGCAGCAGGGTTGGGGCCAGAAACAGTATGACGAGGCTCTGCGTGGAATCATTGCGCGAGAGCGGGTCGAGCTGAAAGCAGGGAACCGGATGCTCAACAAGAACCATCGACCATGGGCGTGTCCAAACTAAGCGAGGAAATATGACGAAAATCTGGACCACGGAGGCGGACTATCCGGAAAGTCGGATGGCACTCTACGATGAGGCAAAAAATGGGGTGGATCGCTTTGAGTTGCAGGCGGCAGCGCGCGTCGTAAGATCCGATCCGTTGGTATTCGAGCTTCCAAAAAATGGTCTGTCAAAGATTCAAGACTACGGTGTCATCTGGTCAGACATCCTGATTCCGCTCGTAAGTGAAGCGGTGCGTATCGCGATTGAAGCGCTGACGAATGACGATGACGTACAGTTCATCCCGGCAGTTATTGAATCGAACGGAAAAGCTATTGATGGATCGTACTTTCTTCTTAATCCGATGAGGAAAGTTGACGTGGTTGATCATGACGCTTCTGAGCCGATAGTGGTGAAAATCTCAGGATTTCCTGATGCCAAAGTCGGCTTCAAAAAGATGGTCTTGCGCTCAGATTTCTCTGCCAATGGCATTGGCCGGCAATATGACTCCCCGACATACATTGTCGTGGGGGACCGACTGGCCGACGCTGTATTGCGCGCCACGAAGAAGGGAGTCAGATTCACTACTGGTATCCCTCCGGCCGGTTGATGTCGAACTGATCGGCAGTACCCGAGCAGAGAGTAAGACGATGTCGTCCGTGAATCGACTGCATACGTTTATCCGTCAAATGTTGGAGTGGGAAACGAGCTTTCACGCTGAAAAGAGGAGTGATGCGTACAAGCAAGATCAGAATTGCCGGGAGCAAGTCAATCAAGATGCTAAGCTCAAATTGAAGGAGATTTTCTCTGAAAATCTCAGCGCGAAGGCGTTGAGTGCCTTGGGCGCGGCGAGACTCGATACTTTGGGGGCAGGGCAGCCACCAGAGTATGGCCAGATTGTTTTGGTTGACACCGAGGCATACGCGGGGAATAGGATCAATATCGAGGCGGTTATCATGGAGTTGAGGCAGGCGGTTGCCCGCTTTCTCCTGCCTCGCTATTTAATTCAGCTCGTACTTCGAGTCTAGTTGCTATGCGAACCATTCCCGTAATTTTTATCCTCTTGTCGCTTGCAACAGCATCGCATGCCGACGATTTTCGGCCGAGAGCTGCAGCAACCCCTGACCTGGCGCATCCGAAGCTCTTCAAGGCCAACGGTCTGAACTTCCAGTTTCCGGCCGACTGGAAGATCACGGCAAACGATCGACTCCAGGACACCGATGGCCGGGGAGTCAGTATCGAAGCCGACAAATCCGCATTCGAAGTTCTGAATTTGGACGTCGTCGTTCAGGTGCTGCGAACCAAGGTCGCGCCTTCTTTCGAAGGCACTGCGCAGTACCTGTACGAGCGCCAAGTGGACGACAAGCCCGCCCAGTACACGAAGCCGGACTTTGCACAGTTCATGCTGAACGACAAATCTCCGGCGCTTGCTTCGCGCTATACACACACGATCTTCAATCAAGACGAGCTCTACGCGCATCGTCTCGATCTTGTTACAAGCAAGGTCTGCGGCAAGGGTTGGACCTGCGTAGTCTTCTCGTCCGGATTGGCTGCGAACGAGAGCGCCGCTAAGCAGGGCATGGCCAAGATCTATGAAACGATCCGCTACGAACCCTGAAGGGCCGTCCGACGCGGGAAATTAGACGCAATCTCGAATGGTAGTATTGCGTCCGTTAACCGACGACAGCAACCACTGAGCCAACCTCGTGCATGCGGAATTGGCATAATCACGGCTCGCCGATACGATCGTCGAGGCGCAGGCACGTCGTGCAGCTGCCGCCGTTCCGGCGCATTGATTCCAGTCCAGTTACCGCCGCAATACCCATGTCGACCACCCCCACGACCACCGCGTCGCTGCAACACATTCTCGAGCACCCCGGCGATTTCTCCGGATGGCTCTGCCTGCCGCCAACGCCGTGGACGCTCGATACCGAGGGCGCATTCATCGAATACGCCGACAACACCGAAGCCGATACGCCACCCACCACCGCACCGCACCCCGGCTGGCGCGTCACGCTGAACATCGCGACGATCGAGGACATCGTGATCAATGCGCATGACCAGGTCGACGAACCGAGCGCTGCACAATTGTTCGACGCGTTCGTGTTCTACGTCGACAACGAGGAATACATCCTGCTGTGACAACGCACGTCACAGTAAAAAAGGACCGCTCGGCGGTCCTTTTCCCTGAAGCGGCGGCACTCGAGCGACGCGCGTCGCTCAAGCTACTCAAGGCAACGAAATCGTCAAATTCGCCGACTCCGGTCCCACCTTGATCACCTGCGAGTAAGGCGCCAACGCCTGCAGCGTCTTGTCCTTCAGATAGGTATTGAGCCCGAGATACCCAAGCAGCGCCACAAGCGCAAACACCGCCCCGATCGCCCAAACCGGCACTTCACGCTTCAACCGATGCGCGATCTGATCCGGCAACGGCCAATGCGGCGCGAACGGTGCGCGCTTGCCCTTCATATGCGCGATCTCGTCGCCCAGCCGTGCGGTGAGGTACGCGAGCTTCTCCGGCCCCTCGAGCAGATACTTGCCCTGGAACCCGAGCAGCAGGCACATATGAAACACCTCGAGCGACTGCAACCGCGCCGCGCCTTGCGCGCGACATTCCTCGAGATACTGAAAGAACTTCTCCCCCGCGAGCTGCTCGCCGAACAGCACGAGCTGCAGCGGCCGGCGTTCCCAGTCCGTCCGGATCTTGAACTGCGACGACAGCACCATTTCGTCGACGGCCGCACAGTACGCGAACTTCGCGCCGTACACGTCCTCGGCAGGAATATTGAGCTTCTTCGCCCCGCGCTCGAAATCCGACAGGAATTCCTGGATTTTCGTGCTGAACTCGCTCGCGCTGTCCGGCTCGCGGCCGTTCTTGAGCAGGAACAGCATGAAGAACCCGTCGTACAGCAGGTCGAGCAGCGAACGGGCCTGGAACGCGGCGTCGGTCGACGCCGGGGTCTGCAACGGGGCCGGCGTGTTGTCGCCGAACAAGGAGGGCGCGTAGCTCATGATGTGACCGCGATCAGTTCGAACTTCAGGTCATTGATGCCAGTCGGCGCGTAGATCATCGCGGACTGGGCCTGCAGCATGCGTTCGTACAGCGCGCCGCGCGAATCGAGCTGGAAATAGCACGCGCCGGGCCGCACCGGGATCGCGGGCGGTACCTGCGGCATGTACGACAGCCGCACGCCAGGCATCGCCGACAGCACGAGCTTGTCGACGTCGTCGGGCGCGCCGACCTTGAACCGGGCCGGCACCGCATCGATGAGCTCGACGTTCGGCATGTCGGCGGACACCGCCAGATAGAACTCGGTCTTGTCGTCGATCTTGCCGGAATCGAGGCGGCCGAGGTGGAACGACGGACGCACTTCGTCGAGCGTGATCGCGAAGTAGCGCGTCGAGATCACGGTGTCGAGCAACTCGCGCAGCATCAAATCGAGACGTGCGAAACTCGGGCCCGGATCGTCATGGCGATACACGGGCAGGTCGGCGAGCGTATAGCCCTTCGAGAACGTCATCAACTGGCCCGCCAGGCGCAGCAGTTCCTGGAACAGCCGCTCCGGATGCAGCGCCGCGTGCTGGTGCAGGTGCGCGAGCGTCGCGAACGCGGCGTTCGCGGTGTGCAGCAGCCAGAACGACGCGATGTCGCCCGAGCGGAACTCGATGATGTTCTTCGACGGCTCGCGGTGAAAACCGTACAGCGCGTTCACCTTCGCCTGCAGTGCGTCGATGAGCTGGCGCAGCCGCTGGTGCAGGATCGGCGACGCCTCGATCGCGAGGCACGGCGGCACGAAGCTGTCGTCGATCTCGAAACCGGAAGTCGCGGTGCGGCGCACGCGCACGAGCGGCACCGACAGCAGCTGGTCGCGCGGCTCGCTGTGCGCGATCAGCTTGACCTGCGTCTTCAGGAACGTGATGTCGGCTTCGGCCGCGTCGGTGAAGTTGTCGGCGACGCTCGTCTGCTCGCTGACGAAACGCGTCATGAAGCCGGCGGCCGGGTCGTCGCTGTAGTTGGTGCCGTTCTCGCGCAGCGGGTGCAGCGCGAGGTAGAACACGAATTCGTTGATGCCGTCGGGCAGCGTGTCGAGCGCGATCGGCGGCGGCAGGTCGTCGGCCTGCGGCGCGGCATACAGCGCGCCGTCCGGGAACACGAGCGCGAGCTCGGCCACGCGCAGCACGTTGCTGCCGAGCGCATCGCGGTCGATGCGCACCGAGCGCACGCCCCAGTTGTACGGCTGGATCGCCTGGATCGATTCGAACAGGCGCGCCTCGTGGTAGGCGTCCTGCCGCTGGAAGTGTTGAGGCCGGAGGAACAGCCCTTCCCCCCAAAGCACCTTGGCCGAATAACTCATGTCAAATCCGGTTAATGTGACGTTGCGATGTAATCGATTTGGTCGTGCCCGAATTAATCGCCAATTTGTTAACTCTTGTTAATTGACACTCGTGCGTCATGTTTAACCGCAGGTGATCGACGAAAGCAAATTCAGCGGTTGCGAAGGCGCACCCTGTTGCGGTGCGATGACGGAGCCATCGGTGACCGTCATCGCGCAATTATGCAGGCCGATGATTATGCCGGATTTCTCCGACTTCGCCGGGTCGAACGCCAGTTTCCATCGCTGGATTGCGGGATCGCGGAACAGCGCGACGATGCCGAAGGCCTGCGCTTCGCGCGATACCTTTTCGGTCGCCGTATAGCGCTGGCCCGGAATCAGCGTGATTTCACGCACGTTGAGCAGATCGGCGCCCAGCGCGGCCTTTTCCTTGGTCGGATCGGTGAACGCATCGAATGGCGCCTGCTGGAACGAAGTCGGATCCTTCAGTGCGTAGAGTCTTACCACTAATGCGAGCGGCTTGCGGTCGTTCGCGGCATTCAGGTTGGGCGCGGCGGCGAGCGTGAGCCCGATGTTGCGCGGCGGCTTCTGGGAATCCGGCAGTTCGGGCTTGCCGACGCCGGCCGCCTGCAGCACGGCGCTCGCGGCCGAGCCGAGCAGCGGGGCGGCCGCGCATCCGGCCAGGAGCGCGCAGGCGATCAGCGGCAGCGCATAGCGAATCATGGACGATCTCATCGTATTTCCGGCGTGCCGCCTTTAACTCCCCTGTCAAAACTACCGGGCTTTTCCGCGTTCGCCGCGCATGCCCGGCGGATATGCCGTTCAACTATTGAGCACACATGCGAGGCATCGCGTCTTCGGAAAATTTTTCCGTCATCCGGGCGATGCGTTACCCTGCAAGTAAAACTTGCGCTTCCCGATCGATGGAAAAGCTGCCGTCGGGCCGCAGCCAGACGCGTTTCGAGGGGGTAGCGCACGGTTTTAAAAGGAATTACTCTGCACGCAGCGATTGAATTATGAAAAATTGATCGGTACTATACCCGCGCGCTTCTTGCAAAGCAAAAGAACCAGATTCTCAACGATTTTAATACTCACGCGCCGGTGGATATAACGATGAAAGACCGTCTCTTCGCAAAACTTTCTGGGGTAGTGCTGGCTTGCGGCGTGATCGCCGGTTGTGCGAGCCAGCCGCCGGCGCCGCCGACTGCCGAGGTGTTCAACAAGTCGCTGGCCGATGCAGACGCCGTTGCGAAGTCGGGGGACCAGGACAAGGCGCTCGGCCTGTACCAGCAACTCGCGAAGTCGGATCCGACGCGCGAGGAGCCGTGGTCGCGCATCGCGCAGATCCAGTTTGCACAGAACCACTATGGCCAGGCGATCGTCGCCGCGCAGGAAGCACTGCAGCGCGATGCGACCGACCGCCAGGCGAAGAGCGTGCTCGCCGTTGCAGGGCTGCGGATCGCGACGCAGTCGCTCGGCGAATTGCGCCAGGATGCGTCGCTCGCGGGTGACGCGAAGTCCGATGCGCAGGCGCTCGCGAAGCAGTTGCGCGACACGCTCGGCGAGTCGGCGCTGTTCCCGCCGGAGCAGCGGGCCACGAAGGCGCGCACGCCGCGCCGCATCGTTCATCGTCCGAAGGCCGGCACCGCACCGGCCGCTGAGGCGGCAACGACCGCGCCGACGCCGTCTGCGCCGCCGCAGGCCGCCGCGGCGCAGAAGGGCGGCGCCGATCCGTTCAGCGCGCTGCGCAACTGACCGCAACTGACGCGATAACCACAACTAACCTGGGAGCCGTCGAGATGGCCAAGAAAGAAAGCATTCAGAAAAGCTTGCAGAAGATACGGCCGCCGCGCGTCCAGCTGACCTACGAGGTCGAGAAGGGCGACGCGATCGAGGTGAAGGAACTGCCGTTCGTCGTCGGGGTCGTCGGCGATCTGGCGGGCCAGTCGGAAGTCGAGCAGCCGAAGCTGCGCGACCGCAAGTTCGTCAACATCGACCGTGACAACTTCGACGACGTGATGAAGGCGATCGAGCCGCGCGCCGCGTTCCAGGTGGAAAACCGCCTGAGCCCGGAAGGCGGCAAGTTCGCGGTCGACCTGAAGTTCCGTTCGCTGTCGGATTTCAGCCCGGACGAAGTCGTCGAGCAGGTCGAGCCGCTGCGCCGCCTGCTCGAGGCGCGCTCGAAGCTCGCCGACCTGCGCAACAAGCTCGCCGGCAACGACAAGCTCGAGGATCTGCTGTCGGAAGTGCTGAAGAACACGCAGCAGCTGCAGGAGCTCGCGAAGGGCACGGGCGGCGACAAAGACGGCGAATGACGACGGAGTGTTGAGATGAACCAGCAAACGGCTGCGGCCCAAGCGAGCGGCGCGGAATACGCCGCCGGGACTTCGCTGCTCGACGACATCGTCGAGAAGAGCAAGGTCGCGAAATCCGATTCCGAGCATGCGCGCGCGAAGGACCTGATCGGCGAGCTCGTGCACCAGGTGCTCGACGGCACGGTGATCGTGTCGGACAACCTGTCGGCGACGATCGACGCGCGCGTCGCGGAACTCGACCGCCTGATCTCCACGCAGCTGTCCGCGGTGATGCATGCACCGGAATTCCAGCGCCTCGAGAGCACGTGGCGCGGGATGGACTACCTGGTCAAGGAAAGCAACACCGGCCAGACGATCAAGATCAAGGCGCTGCACGCACCGAAGCGCGACCTCGTGCGCGACTTCAAGGGCGCGAGCGAGTTCGACCAGAGTGCGCTGTTCAAGAAGGTCTACGAAGAGGAGTTCGGCACGTTCGGCGGCTCGCCGTTCGGTGCGCTGATCGGCGATTACGAGATCTCGCGCCAGCCGGAAGACATGTACTTCATCGAGCAGATGTCGCACGTCGCGGCGGCGGCGCACGCGCCGTTCATCGCGTCGGCGTCGCCGGAGCTGCTCGGCCTCGAGTCGTTCTCCGACCTCGGCAAGCCGCGCGATCTCGGCAAGGTGTTCGACACGGTCGAATACGCGAAGTGGAAGTCGTTCCGCGATGCCGAGGATTCGCGCTACGTCGGCCTCACGCTGCCGCGCTTCCTCGGCCGCCTGCCGTTCAATCCGAAGGACGGCCAGACCGCGGAGAATTTCAACTTCGTCGAGGACGTCGACGGCACCGAGCACGACAAGTACCTGTGGTGCAATGCAGCGTGGGCCTTCGCGGCACGCCTGACGGCCGCGTTCGACGACTTCGGCTGGTGCGCGGCGATTCGCGGCGTCGAAGGCGGCGGCCTCGTCGAGGATCTGCCGACCCACACGTTTAAGACCGACGACGGTGAAGTCGCGCTGAAGTGCCCGACCGAAATCGCGATCACCGATCGCCGCGAGAAGGAGCTGAGCGACCTCGGCTTCATCCCGCTCGTCCATTGCAAGAACTCGGATTACGCAGCGTTCTTCGCCGCGCAATCGGTGCAGAAGCCGAAAAAATACAGCACCGACAGCGCGAATGCGAATGCCGTCCTGTCCGCCCAGCTTCAGTACATCTTCTCGGTATCGCGCGTCGCGCACTACCTGAAGGCGATGATGCGGGACAAGATCGGCAGCTTTGCATCGGCGCAGAACGTGGAGACTTTCCTCAACCGGTGGATTTCGCAGTACGTCCTGCTCGACGATAACGCATCGCAGGAACAGAAGGCGCAATTCCCGCTGCGCGAGGCATCCATACAAGTGTCGGAGATTCCGGGCAAGCCGGGCTCGTATCGTTCGGTCGCGTTCCTGCGCCCGCACTTTCAGCTCGACGAACTCTCGATTTCTCTGCGACTTGTCGCTGATCTGCCCAAACCGGCAAATTCATAAGCGAGTAAATCGCCCGGGCGGGCCGCCTGGGTAGGACGTTAAAACCACCTCTTTGGGGAGTCGAAGGGCCATGTTACATATGCACTTGCAGTTTGGTAGTCCGGCGGTGAAGGGCGAATCCGCGGACAAGGACCATCAGGGCTGGATCGAACTGAAATCGTGGGATCACTCGATCGTTCAGCCGCGTTCGGCAACGGCATCGACCGCAGGCGGTCACACGATGACGCGCTGCGAGCACGGCGACATGATCTTCACGAAGGAAATCGATTCGTCGAGCCCGCTGCTGTACCAGCACGCATCGGGCGGCACCACGTTCGATGAAGTGACGGTCCATTTCTCGCGCGCAGACGGTGAAGGCAAGCGCGTGCAGTACCTGGAAGTGAAGCTCAAGTACGTGATCATCTCGAGCATCGCGCCGAGCGTCCGCGAAGAAGGTCTGCCGCTCGAGACGTTCTCGCTGAAGTACGCGGCCGTGCAGTGGAAGCAGACCCAGCAGAAGATCGGCGGCAACCAGGGCGGCAACACGCAGGGCGCCTGGAGCCTGACGAAGAACGACAAGACCTACGCGGTCTAAGGTCGGTTGCGGCAACGGGGCGTTCTGCGTCCCGTTGCCGTTTTCGCTGTACACGCCGGCCGATGAAACGATTCGAACCCAGTTTTCTCGACAAGCTGTTCGACGACGAACCGCATCTTCCGGCCTCGGCCGCGATGCGGCAATTGTCGCTGGACGAGCTCAAGAACACGGTCGCCCGCGACGTCGAGGCGATCCTCAACACCCGTATCGCGCACACCGAAATCGAACTGGCCGCGCTGCCGGAATGCCAGAAGTCGGTGCTGACCTACGGGCTGAACGATTTCGCGGGGCTGAGCCTCGCGAGTCACTACGACCGTGCGTTTATCTGCAAGTCGATCCAGCAGGCCATCGCGCGCCACGAGCCGCGACTGCAGCAGGTGCAGGTGACGTTCGAGCTGAACGAGCAGTCGACCAACGCGCTTTACTTCGCGATCCAGGCGCTGCTCGTCGTGCATCCGGCCGAGGAGCCGGTGAGTTTCGACGCGATGCTGCAGCCTTCGACGCTGCAGTATTCGGTCACGCGCGCACGCGCGGCAAGAATGCCGTAAATCAAGCCGCCGAGCGGGCCGGACCGCCCGGTGGTGGATCAGGGTCCGGCAGGAAATATTGAGGTTCGGGGTCGTCGATGGAAGAATTGCTGCCGTATTACGAGCGCGAATTATCGTTTTTGCGGCGCTATTCGCGAGATTTCGCCGAACGCTATCCGAAGATCGCCGCGCGGCTCGCGTTGTCCGGCGAGCACTGCGAGGATCCGCACGTCGAGCGGATGATCGAGTCGTTCGCGCTGCTCGGCGCGCGCATCAACAAGAAGCTCGACGACGACTACCCGGAATTCACCGAAGCGCTGCTGGAAGTGCTGTATCCGCACTACCTTCGGCCGTTTCCGTCGTGCTCGATCGCGCAGTTCACGCCGGCTTCGCCCGGCCAGCAGACCGAACCGGTCGTGATCGACCGCGGCACCGAACTGAAGAGCCGTCCGATCCGCGGCGTGCAGTGCCGCTTCCGCACCGCGTACGACGTGACGCTCGCGCCGATCCGCATTTCGGAAGCACGCTACACGCCGGTCGCGCTCGCGCCGAGCGCGACGGTGCTGCCGTCCAACGCGACGGGCGTGATCTCGATCACGTTCGAATCGCTCGCCGCGCAGCTCGATCTCGGCGCACTGAAGCTGCCGACGCTGCGCGCGCACCTGCACGGCGAACAGTCGTTCGTCGCCGCGCTGACCGACTGCCTGTTCGTCAACGTGCTCGGCGCGTATGTCGAGCCCGAGCGCAACGGCCGCTGGACGGCGCTGCGCAAGCTGCCGATCGCGCACGCCGGCTTCGACGAGGACGACGCGCTGATCGACTACCCGGCGAAGTCGCACCCGGCCTATCGCCTGCTCACCGAATACTTCGCGTTTCCCGACAAGTTCGATTTCGTCGATTTCGACCTTGCGGCGATCGCGCGCGCATCGGGCCGCTGCCAGCGCGCGACGCTGCATCTGGTGCTGCAGGACGTGCGCAGCGATTCGCACGTCGCGCGGCTGCTCGAGCTGCTGACGGCCAGCCATTTCCGGCTGTTCTGCACGCCGATCGTCAACCTGTTTCGCCAGCACGGCGAGCCGATCCGCATCACGCACCGCGCGGTGTCGTATCCGGTGATCGCCGAGGCACGGCGCGCGTTCGCGTACGAGGTGTACTCGATCGATTCGGTGAAGCTCGTCCGGCAGCAGGCGCACGAGGAATCGGTGATCGAGTTCAGGCCGTTCTATTCGCTGCATCACGGCGAAGCGGCGCGGATCGGCCACTACTGGTTCGCGCGCCGCAATGACTGGGTCGCGCAGAAGAGCCCCGGCTACGAAACCGAGATCTCGATCGTCGACATCGACTTCGAGCCGACATCGCCGCAGACCGACACGCTCAGCCTCGACCTCACCTGCACGAATCGCGATCTGCCGTCGATGCTCGCGTTCGGCCTCGAAGGCGGCGACCTGTTCCAGGAAGGCGGCGCGCAGACGAGCGGCATCTCGATGCTGCGCCGCCCGACGCAGAGCGTGCGCTTCGAGCGCGGCCGCGCCGCGCACTGGCGGCTGGTGTCGCACCTCGCGCTGAACCACGTGTCGCTGGTCGCGCACGGGCTCGCGCCGCTCAAGGAAATGCTGACGCTGTACGACCTGCGGCGCACCGCCGTATCGATGCGCCAGATCGACGGCCTCGTCGGCGTCGAGCAGCGCGGCGCCGTGCAGTGGCTGCCGGGCAAGCCGTTCGCGACCTTCGTGCGCGGCATCGAGATCCGCCTGACGATCAACGAGGAACACTTCGTCGGTGCGAGCCTCGCGTCGTTCGTGCGCGTGCTCGACAGCTTCTTCGGGCTATATGTCCACCTCAACAGTTTCGTTCAACTAGTCGTGGTGTCGAAGCGCACCGGCGAGGAGATCATCCGATGCAAGCCCCGGACCGGCGAATCGATCCTGGCGTAGTCGACGCGCTGCTCGACGAGCCGCACCGCTTCGAGTTCTTCCAGGCGGTGCGCGTGCTCGAGGGGCTGTTCGCGCGGCAGGCGTCCGATGCGCCCGGCGCATGGCGGCAGGGCGACGTCGTCGCGCAGCGCATCGCGTTCCGCAACACGCTGTC
The DNA here is from genome assembly GCF_003853415.1 of Burkholderia sp. Bp9142. Taxonomy (GTDB): domain Bacteria; phylum Pseudomonadota; class Gammaproteobacteria; order Burkholderiales; family Burkholderiaceae; genus Burkholderia. The sequence continues at coordinate 11,926 of NZ_QTPP01000032.1, forward strand.
GCTCGGCTTCCCGCCGAGCGAGATCGAAGGCGCCCGCTCGTTCGACGACGGCGGCACGCTGCTTGATTCGGGCGATGAACGCGGTGCCGCGCTTGCGGCCGGCGAGCTCGGTCACGTCGAGCTGACGCCCGCGTTCTTCGGGCTGCTCGGCGGTCAGGGCGCGCTGCCGCTGCACTACACCGAGCAGATCGTCGCGCGCGAGCACCTGAAGCGCGACCACGCGGCACGCGCGTTCTTCGACGTGTTCTCGAACCGCGCGACCGCGCTGTTCTACGCGGCGTGGAAGAAATACCGGCTGCCGTTCCATTACGAACTCGATCGCGACGAGCGCTATTTGCCGCTGCTGCTCGCGATCGCCGGCGTGCCGAGCGACGAGGTGCGCGACAGCCTCGCGGCCGGCGCGGGCGGCGTGCTCGACGAGGCCGTCGCCGGCTACGCGCTCGCCGCGCGGCACCGGCCGATGTCGGCCGCGTACCTGCAGCGCACGCTGTCCGATTACTTCCGTGTGCCGGTGAAGATCGACCAGTTCGTCGGCAAGTGGTACGAGGTGCCGCCCGACCAGCTGAGCGTGCTCGGTGAGGTCAACGCAGTGCTCGGTGCGACGGCACTCGTCGGCGAACGGGTGTGGCAGCGCGACATGCGCGCGCGGATCGTCGTCGGCCCGCTGTCCAAGCGCGACTACGAGGCATTCCTGCCCGGCGCCGCGCACGCGATCGCGCTCGAACGGATGCTGACGCTGCTCGCCGGCGTCACGCTCGAATACGAGGTCAAGCTCGTGCTGAAGCGCACCGAGGTCGGCGCGAGCGTGCTCGGCGCGGGCTCGCGGCTCGGCTGGGACGCGTTCCTCTGCACGCGCGACGCGGTCGACGACCGCTCGGACGCCCGCTACGAACTGCACGTGATTCACTGATTCCGAACGACAACAAACACGCATTCGAACCTGAGATCGACGCCATGAGCACGCCTCTGAAGACCCTGATCACGAAACTGAATCCGCTGTGCCGGCACGCGACCGAGCGGGCGGCGAGCGCGTGCCTGGCGCGCGGCCATTACGAGGTCGATCTGGAGCACCTGTTCCTCGCGCTGCTCGAGGAAGCGACGGGCGACCTGCCGCTCGCGCTGCGCGCAAGCCGCGTCGATCCGCATGCGCTGCGCGCCGATCTCGAGCGCGAGCTCACGCGCCTGAAGACGGGCAATACGCGCACGCCGGTGTTCTCCGTGCACCTGATCGCTCTGTTCGAGCAGGCGTGGCTGATCGCGTCGCTCGATTCGCAGCTCGGCCGCATCCGCTCGGGGCACCTGCTGCTCGCGCTGCTGACCGCGCCCGATCTCGCGCAATTCGCGCAGCGCATGTCGTCGCAGTTCGCGGAAATGAACGTGACGGATCTGAAGCACAAGTTCGACGAGATCATGGCCGGCTCGAGCGAGGCCGAACCGCGCCAGCCGGATGCGGAAGGCGGCGACGTCGCGCCGGCCGCCGACGGCGCCGCACCCGTGGCGGGCCCGTCGAAGACGCCCGCGCTCGACACGTACACCACCAACCTCACGCAGCGCGCGCGCGATGGCAAGATCGACCCGGTGATCGGCCGCGAAGCGGAGATCCGCCAGGCGATCGACATCCTGATGCGCCGCCGCCAGAACAACCCGATCATGACCGGCGAGGCCGGCGTCGGCAAAACGGCGGTCGTCGAGGGTCTCGCGCTGCGGATCGCGGCCGACGACGTGCCGCCGCCGTTGCGCGGCGTCGCGCTGCACGTGCTCGACATGGGGCTGCTGCAGGCCGGCGCGAGCGTGAAGGGCGAGTTCGAGAACCGCCTGAAGAGCGTGATCGACGAGGTGAAGAAGAGCGCGCACCCGATCATCCTGTTCATCGACGAGGCGCACACCATCATCGGCGCGGGCGGCCAGGCCGGCCAGAACGACGCGGCGAACCTGCTGAAGCCGGCACTCGCGCGCGGCGAGTTGCGCACGATCGCCGCGACGACGTGGAGTGAATACAAGAAGTACTTCGAGAAGGATGCGGCGCTCGCGCGGCGCTTCCAGGTCGTGAAGGTCGAGGAGCCGAGCGAGCCGCTCGCCGCGGCGATGCTGCGCGGGATGTCCGGACTGATGGAGAAGCACTTCAACGTGCGGATCCTCGACGACGCGATCACCGAGGCCGTGCGCCTGTCGCATCGCTACATCAGCGGCCGCCAGCTGCCGGACAAGGCGATCAGCGTGCTCGACACCGCGTGCGCGAAGGTCGCGCTCGCGCACAGCGCAACGCCGGCGGCGATCGACGACACCAAGAAGCGCATCGAGCGCATCGACGCGGAAATCGCGTCGCTGGAGCGCGAAGCGGCGGGCGGCGCGTCGCACGACGAGCGGCTCGGCGAACTGCGCGGCGCGCGCGACACGGCGCTCGCGCAATTGACCGAGGACGAGGCGCGCTATGAGGCCGAGCGCGTGATCGTCGCCGAGATCAGCGAATTGCGCGACACGCTCGACAAGGCGCGCGGCCCGTCGGAAGACGGCGAGCCGGTCGATGTGCCGGCCACGCGCGAGAAACTGGCCGAACGTGTCGCGGCGCTGCACGCGCTGCAGGGCGGCGAGCCGATGGTGCCGCTGCAGGTCGACGGCCACGTCGTCGCCGAGATCGTCGCCGCGTGGACGGGCATTCCGCTCGGCCGGATGGTGAAGGACGAGATCGACACCGTGCTGAACCTGCAACCGCTGCTGACCGCGCGCGTGATCGGGCAGGACCATGCGCTCGACGCGATCGCGCAGCGCGTGCGCACGGCGACCGCGAACCTTGAGGATCCGAACAAGCCGCGCGGCGTGTTCATGTTCGTCGGGCCGTCGGGTGTCGGCAAGACCGAGACGGCGCTCGCGCTGGCCGACATCCTGTACGGCGGCGAGCGCAAGATGGTCACGATCAACATGAGCGAGTACCAGGAAGCGCACAGCGTGTCGGGCCTGAAGGGTTCGCCGCCGGGTTACGTCGGCTACGGCGAGGGTGGTGTGCTGACCGAGGCCGTGCGTCGCAACCCGTATTCCGTCGTGCTGCTCGACGAGGTCGAGAAGGCGCACCCGGACGTGCTCGAGATGTTCTTCCAGGTGTTCGACAAGGGCACGATGGACGACGCCGAAGGGCGCGAGATCGACTTCCGCAACACGCTGATCATCCTGACGTCGAACGTCGGCTCGGCCGCGGTGATGCAGGCGTGCCTGAACAAGCCGGCCGAGGAACTGCCTGATCCGGACGCACTTGCCGAGGCGCTGCGCCCGCAGCTGTACAAGACGTTCAAGCCGGCGTTCCTCGGCCGGATGAAGGTCGTGCCGTACTACCCGATTTCCGACGACGTGCTGGCCGAGATCATCGACCTGAAGCTCGAACGGATCCGCCGTCGCATCGAAGCGAACCACAAGGCCGCGTTCGAATGGGACGAATCGCTCGTCGATGCGGTGCTCGCGCGCTGCACCGAGGTCGATTCGGGCGCCCGCAACGTCGACCATATCCTGAACGGCACGCTGCTGCCGGAGATCGCGGGCCACGTGCTCGGCCGGATCGCCGACGGCGCGGCCATCGCGCGCATCGCGGTGCGCGCGGACGAGGCCGGCGAATTCGCGTACACCGTCGAATGAGCGCGGCCGCGCAACACGCACAGATGAACTGACCGAACCATGCCGATCAATCTCCCCGAGCTGCTGACGCCGATCAGCGATGCGTCGCCCAGCGGCGACGACCTGCTGTTCTCGAACGAATTCGACGCGATCCAGGACGCGCGCCGCTATGACGATCCGACGCTCGACCAGGGCGAGTGGGTAACCGAGATCAAGGAGGCCGACTGGGGCTTCGTCGTCGATCACGCGGGCGAGCTGTTGCGCACGCGCACGAAGGACCTGCGGCTCGCCGTGTGGCTGACCGAGGCGCTCGCGCTGGAGGACGGCATCACCGGCCTCACCGAAGGCTATGCGCTGCTGGAAGGCCTGTGCCGCGACTACTGGGACACGGTGCATCCGCTGCCCGAGGGCGACGACGTCGAATACCGGCTCGGCAACGTCACATGGCTGTCCGGCCGCACGGCCGAACTGCTGCGCGGCATTCCCGTGACGGAAGGCGCGTCGAACGCGTTCACCACGCTCGACTGGGAGGTTGCGCAGCACGTGGCGCAGGCCGTGAAGCGCGACCCCGAACACGCGGACGACATCGCGCGCGGCAAACCGTCGGTCGAGCAGGTCGATGCGTCGCGGCGCGTGACGCCGATCGCGTTCTACACGGCGCTGCTCGCGAACCTCAAGGCGTTCGAGATTGCGCTCGACGCGTTCGAGGAGCGGCTCGTCGAACGCGCGGGCGATTCGGCGCCGAGCTTCCGGCAGACGCGCGACGCGTTCGAGACCGTATACCGGCTCGCCGAGCGCTTTGCACGCGAGCAGGGCTATACGGGCAGCGCGCCGCATGCGCCGTCGGCACAGCAGGCGCAGCCCGAGCGCATCGAGCCGAGCTTCGGCGATGCGTTCCATACCGAGGAGACCCATGTGCAGCCGCAGACCGCTCCGCGTCCGCCGGTGACGCAAATGATCGCCGGCATCCAGAACCGTGCGCAGGCCGTCGACCAGTTGCGTGCGGTCGCGCGTTATTTCCGCCAGACCGAGCCGCACAGCCCGGTCGCGTATCTCGCGGACAAGGCTGCCGAATGGGCCGACATGCCGCTGCACAAGTGGCTCGAGAGCGTCGTGAAGGACGACGGGTCGCTGTCGCATATCCGTGAGCTGCTCGGGGTGAGGCCCGACGAGCAGTCCTGAACGACGGAACCTTGACCTGAGAGCGCGGGCCCGGTGCGGCTCGCGGCAACAAGAACAGGAAAACGCATGAACGTGACCGAACTGGCACAGGCGATCCGCGGTGGCCTGATTCAGCAGGACCGCCTGCTGAAGACGGACATCCCGTCGCTACCGAACAATGCACTCGTGCCGCGCCGCGCCGTGACCCGTTCCGAGCTCGGCCGCGATTTCAGCGTTGCACTCGATCTGGTGTCCACCGCGAGCGACGTCGAGCTCAAGACGCTGATCGCGCAGCCGATCACGCTGTGGATCCAGCAGGCGGACAAGTCGTATCTGCCGATCAACGGCTATATCCACACGGCGCGGCGGCTCGGCGCTGACGGCAGCCTGTCGAGTTACCAGCTGCGCTTCGCGTCGTGGATGCACTTCCTCAAGTTCCGCAGCGACATGCGGTACTGGCAGGACAAGCCGGTCGACGAGATTCTCGCCGACGTGTTCGATACGCATCCGCAGGCCAAGGGCCAATACCAGTTCGCGCTGTCGCAGCCGTTGCCGTCCCGGTCATACTGCCGCCAGAGCGAAACCGACTGGAACTTCGTGCACCGGCTGATGGAGGACGAAGGGCTGTTCGGTTTCTGGCGGCACAGCGAGGACGGGAAGGCACATACGCTCGTCATCACCGATGACCTGCATGCGGTCGATGCGCTGTCGCCGAATGCCGTCACGTTCGACCGCGCGGGCATGGGCACCGAAACGGCCGGTTTCACGCAATGGGCCGCGTCGCGGACGTTGCAGAGCACGCAGCACACGACGCGCACGTTCGACTACAAATCGCCGTCGTCGGCGGGCAGCCCGAACGGCACGACGTTGCCGACGAAGGCCGGCCAGGGCGATCTGCCCAACCAGGCGGAAATCTACGAATACACCGGCGCGTACACGTATCCGGGGCAGGACCGCGGCGAACACCTGTCGAAGATTCGCCTCGAGGAGTGGGAGTCGCGTGCGAAGCGCTTCTTCGGCGCGGGTGGCGCGCGCGCGATCGATGCCGGCCGGCGTTTCACGCTGACCGGCCATCCCGAGCACGACCGCGATTCGGCGGGCGATCGCGAGTTCGCGGCCATTGGCGTCACGCGGTTCATTGAGAACAATCTGCCGATCTCGGACCACGAAGCGAACTTCCCGCATAGCCTGCAGGATCAGCTGGCACGCGTGAAGGCCGGTCACGGGGAAGCGGCTGCGTTCGAGGTCGGGCATGACGACGGCTCCGCCGGGTTTTATCTCGTCGAGGTCGAGGCGCAGCGGGCAAGCGTGCCGTACCGCAGCCCGTTCGAGCACCGCAAGCCCGCGATGCAGCTCGAGACCGCCGTCGTCGTCGGGCCGAAGGGCGAGGAGGTCTATACCGACGAACTGAACCGGATCAAGGTCATGTTCGTCTGGGACCGGCAGAGCGAAGGCCGCGAGAATGCGTCGTGCTGGATGCGCGTCGTGCAGTCGGATACCGGCGCGGGTTATGGCGGCGTGCATATTCCGCGGGTTGGTGAGGAAGTGCTGATCGGCTACATCGGCGGCGATTGCGACCGGCCGATCGTCATGCATCGCGTCTACAACGGTGCCGCCAAGCCGCAATGGCATAGCGACGGGATCCTGTCGGGCTTCCGGTCGAAGGAATATGCGGGATCGGCGCACAACGAGATGGTGCTCGACGACGCGACCGGGCAGAACCGCGCGCGCCTATTCAGCAGCAGCGCGAATTCGCTGCTGCATCTCGGCTACCTGATCGAGCAGAACGGCAACACGCGCGGCGCGTATCTCGGGTCCGGATTCGATCTGCGCACGGACGCGTATGGCGCGATGCGTGCCGGGCAGGGCTTGTATGTGACGACGCATCCGAAGCAGGCGAACAGCCAGCCGCTCGACGTGAGCGAAGCGAAGCAGCAACTCGTCAATGCGAAGGGGCTGATCGAGTCGATGTCGCAGGTCAGCGAGACGCATCAGGCGGAGAGTCTCGGCAGCGGTCACGATGCGCTGAAGCAATTCACCGATGCGACGCAGAACGGCGTGCCGGGCGCGACGGCGGGCGGCGGCAGGACAGCCGGCGGCGGGACGGGCAATGCGAATGCGTTCAAGGAGCCGGTGATGCTGTTCGCGAGTCCGGCGGGGATCGGGGTGGCGTCGCAGCAGTCGGTGCATCTGGCCAGCGACCGGCAGACCAATATCGTCAGCGGGGAAAGCACGTTCATCACCAGCGGGAAGTCGCTGATCGCCGGCATCCGGGATCGCATCAGCCTGTTTGCGCAGAACGCCGGGATGAAACTGTTCGCCGCGAAGGGCAACGTCGAGCTCCAGGCGCATGCGGACAACATCGAACTCACCGCGCAGAAGAGCGTGAAGATGGTGGCGGCGACCGACGCCGTCGACGTGGCCGCGAAGCAGGAAATCCTGCTCACGTCGGGTGGTGCCTATATCCGGATCAAGGGCGGCAACGTCGAGATTCACGCGCCGGGGAAGATCGATTTCAAGGGTGCTCAGCACCAGTTCAGCGGTCCGACGAGCATGCAGTATCCGCTGCCTGCGTTGCCGGGCGGTACGTGCAAGCAATGCGTGCTGAATGCGCACAGCGGTCGTGAATCGATGGTCGAGGCGGATTGATGGACGAAGTCAACGATACGGATGACACCGTCCAGATGGCCGCGGATCTGCCGAATCCTCGCGAGCCTGAATGGCCGGCATTCGTGGAAACGCTGAAGGCGTCGCTGGAGCGCGAGGCCGACGACGGCCGCGCGCTGCGGCTTTACGTGCTTGTCGACACGCGCGGCTATCAGGAGCTGGACACGCAGCTCGCAGCCGTGCGCGGACTGCGCCACGCGTCGCTTTGGACCGACACCGGGCTGGATGCCTATACGGATATCGCGCCATACCTGATTGCATTCGACCGTCAGGCGCTCGACGACGAGGATGCCGAGCAGCATCGTGTGCTGCGCCAGTTGTGGCTGGATGCGGTCGATCTGCATGCTGTGACGTGGTTATGCTCGGCGTGGTCGTTCGACGCGCTCGATGCGCATTTGCGCCAGTACGTGAAGTACACGCTGCCGAACGGTCGCGCGTACTACCTGTTTTTCTTCGACAACCACGTATTCGGGCGGCTTCGACAGGTGTGGAGCGACACGCAGGCGCAGCAGTTCGTCGCGCCGTTCGGCGAGATCCGGTATCGCGACCGGCGGCTTGACGAGGTCGTGTGGCGCAATGACACGCCGGTGATCGAAGGCGCGATGCCGACGGGTGATGCGCCGGGCCTCAGCGAGCGACAGCATGCGCAACTGATCGAGCTCGGGTATCCGGACAAGCTCGTGCTGAAGTTTCGCGAGACGATGGGGGCGATGGTTGATCACCTGTCCGATGCGGAACTGCATGACCAGGTCGTCGAGCAACTCGATCGTGCTGCGGCGCACGGGATTACCGATGAAGCGGAATTGCAGCGCTACGTGATGACGGGCTTGCTGGTCTCGCCGCGATTCGACGAGCATCCGGCCGTGCAGGCGTGTCTTGGAGCCGTGGCTCACGGCCAGACGACGCTCAATGATGCGCTGGCGACGATCGACGATTCGGCGTGGGATGCGATTCGCGATGCGCATGAGCGGGAATCGCTGGAGGCGCTTCGTGGCGTGGCGTAGGTCCGTACTGGGAATGTTCCTGCTTGCGACCGCTTTGAGCGCGTGCGGGAAATCGGAACCGGTGTATAGCGGGATTTCGGTAATGGGCCGGAATTATCTGCCGTACAACATGAGCGGTTTCACCGTGACCGACGCGTTTGGAAACAAGGCAAGCGGAGGCGGGGACGACCCGCCGGGCGCGGGTGGTGGGAGCGTGACGTGCTGCTACCGACTCAAGGGCTCCGAGTTCACGGTCCAATGGAAGTATTACGACGCAGACCGATGGAGGATGGACGATGCGCACGAGCTGCAAGTCGAGAAAAAAGTTGTGATGCCGCCGTCACCCCTTCCCGAGAAGGTTGGCAGCCGTATTCTCGAAGTTCATTTCTATCCGGATCGTCACGTCGAACTTCAGTTTCCTGGTGAACTTCTCGACAGTTCGCGTATTCCGATCGTCGACGTTTCCCGATGGATGGCGACTCGCTACCAGGCGCAACTGGACAGGAAGTTTGCAGATACGGACGGGCAGTCGCATCGACGCATCGCGCGTGCAGTGGCCGCTGCGTGGCTGAAATACCGACTGACCGATCGGCGTGATCTCGAGCAATACGCGTACTTCGACCTGCTTGTGAACAGCCGATTCGATTCGCACCCGACGGTTCAGCGCATCTTGCAGACTGCTGCCGGGCAACCTGGTACGTTCGCGAAGTCGATGCACGCCCTGCCGAAGAACGTGTTGTCCGCGTTGGCGAGCGGCAGCTTCGAACCCGTGGCTGTCCCGGCAGTTCCCGACGGCCTGCTACCGTCACCACGTGTGGACGAGGCGCGGCATGGTTGATTGCGCGGAGAGCGGTTCGGGGAACAACAGAAGGGCGCCTTGCGCGACGGGCGGAATGATACCGATGCACTGGATACGCCGGTAACGCATGCTGGACAATATTCGGAAGGAAAATATCAGTGAATAGAGCAACGAAATTTTCGAGTCTGGCGAGTCGTGTTCTGACGGGGTGTCTGCTCGTGACGACCATGGCGGCGTGCGGTAAAGCGGAGCCGACATATAGCGGTGTTTCCGTTATCGCTCACAACTATCTACCGTACAACCTGGACGGATTTACGATCACCGATGCCCATGGAAACAAGGCAGGCGGAGGGAATAGTTTGCCGGGGGGCGGAGGCGGGGTGACGTGTTGCTACAAACTCCAAGGAACCGAGTTCACGGTCAAATGGAATTATGTCGACGTCGACCAGTGGCACAAAGGCAACGAGGAAACGCTTCACGCCGAGGCAAAGGCTACGTTGTCTCCGTCGCAGGTTCCAGAGAAGGTAGGTGATCGAATTCTCGAGGTTCATTTCTATCCGGATCGCCACGTCGAGCTTCAGTTTCCTGGCGCGCTGATGGATGAATCGCGCGTTCCGATGATCGATGTGTCGCGCTGGATGGCGAGCCGGTATCAGGCGCAATTGAGCAAGCGGTACGACGAGCGTGAAGACCAACAGTTTCGTCGTGTTGCGCGAGTTGTCGCAATGGCATGGCTGAAATACCGCCTCACCGATCTCGACGATTTGAAGCAGTACGCCTACTACGATCTGCTCGTGAATAATCGCTTTGACTCGCATCCGGAGATCCAGCGCATGTTGCAAGCGGATGCCAGCAAGCCGGGCGCTTTTGCGAAGTCCATGCAATCGTTGCCGAAAAATATCCTGGCCGAATTGACGAGTGGCAAGTTCGAACCGGTTGCAGTGCCGTCCATACCTGACGGACTGGTTCCGCCGCCGCGCGTAGAGGAGAAAAAGCATGGCTGAAAGAGTCAAACTCGATCCGGATGATGCAACACCGACATCCGTCTACGCACAAATCGCCAACCAGAACGCGACGATGTACCCGAAGGGCGATTGCATGCCGTGCGGGGCGACGATTCGGATGGGCTTTTTCTTCGATGCATTCGGACGCCATCGCGATATCGACGATCAATCGAGTTCGCAGTACTCCAATATCGCCCGGCTTTGGGAGGCGCATCGCGACCTCAAGGATCCGAGGCGGCCCGCGAATCAGTTCTGGTTCCGCTTCTATTATTCGGGATTGGGCACGCCGCTTAACGAGTCAGCCAAGGCCAATGAATGGATCAATGCAGGCGTAGCCGCAGGCAAGATGGCGGGCAAGAAGGCATTAAGCGGAGCGGAGTCGGTCGCCAAGTCGTTCACTCGCGTCAATAAGCCGATCAAACAGGCGAGCGTGAAACAGCGTGTCGACGACGTCAAGAAGCAACTCCTCGACGGGTTTCTCGAGGGAGATTTTTCGCTTCGACCGATTGATAAGGCATTCCAGGATCTTCGGAAGGATATCGAGCACATCCCCGCTCAGGCGCGGCGTGTGATGAACGTGTTGAATGCATCGCAGGAGCGTTACTGGGAACGAACCAAGGCGACCGGAACGCTGCTGTGGCGCAACGCGAAGAACGACTTCAAGAACAACGTCAAAGGCGCGCCGATGAAGGCGGGCTGGGCGGTTGCGCGAAGTCTTTTTGTCGGCATAGCGATGGAGAACGTGCCGATCGTGCGTGACAATTCCGTCATGGCCAAGGCGTTTGGAACGGGTGTCGATACCCGGTTGATCGCAGCGAAGGACCAGTTCAAAGCTGCGTACGAGGCCGTGAAGAAACAGATGCCGAAAGTTCGGGCCATCGAGGTATCGGTGTTTGGTGCGGACCGGGGGTGCGTGCTTGCACGCGCGTTCATCAACGATCTGGCGGAGAAATACAAGCGTAGGGACGACACGGATCTCGCTATTGAAGGCGTGTCGATCCAGATCAAGTTCGTCGGATTGCTCGATGCCGTTTCGTCCGTCATGTCGGAGGAAGCCGGAGAGCTGATCGGAATGGTGCCTTATCTGGGTATGCTGAAGACCAGCTTCAAGGATCGTCCTCTCGCGATACCGGCCAGCGTGCAGCGTTGCGTCCATTTCGCCGCAGCACATGAGATGCGTTTCTATCAGCGTCTCGACAGTCTCGAGAAAACCCGTGGCGAACAGTTTCTCTATCCGGGCACGAGCTGTGATGTCGTTGGTGGCGCGCCGAGCGGATCCCTGGGGCTCAACGCGGAGCTGATGAGAGTTCCGCTGCAAGACATGCTGCTGGAGGCGATCAAGGCGGGTGCCGTCATGGACACCATGGAGGATCTGTACCTGTATAACGCCCCAGTGTTCAAGCGCTTCAAGCTCTCGGATCCGATCAAGTACGGTGGTAAGGAATTTCGAATCAAAGCGCTGGTCAACGCCTACCGCACCCTCGTCCCCCGCAAACCCGGCGCCGACTTCATGGAGCATTCGAAAGTCTTCATGCGCTGGATCTCGGCCCGCTACATGGATCCCGACTTCCGCCGCACGATCTCCGACCCCGTCGCCGACTGGAAGCGCAACATGAGCGACGCCGATCTACAGCGCAAGACGGCGAAGTCGCAACTCGACTGGGAGTTGCAGCGACAAGGCATCAACATGAGCATGCTGGCCAGTCGCAGCGCGGAGGATCAGGCGAAGCTGCGGGGAATGAAGGCGGCAAGCGACGCGGCGCAAAAGCGCTATGAGAAGCTGATCGCGGAAGCACCGAAGGACTATTCGACGGTCTGGGAGCGTCTCGAGAAGGAGGCGGCAACGAAGCTGCGCCGCGCGCCGTACCAGGAGGGCTTGAAGCAATCCGCCGAGCGCATCCGCAACATGCCGGATTCGTGGGATTCCAATAACAAGGCCAGTGCGGACGCGGTCGAGGCGGCCATGCTGCCTGAAGCCGAGATGGAGCTCGTGTCGGCCTGGAAGGAAGGCATCGAGGGCAAGCATCCGCTTCCGCCGGAGGTCATGGCGCTATTCGACATGCTGGTCCACGATACCTTGTTGACGAGCTGGCAGGACCACGTGCTCGCACCGTCGCTGTACTTCCGTACGCGGGACAAGGACGAATTCGGTTCGACCAATTTCAACAAGGAAGCGGCACGGCGCAAGAAGGACGACCGCGTCGCCGCACGCATCGACCAGGCCGCCAAGCAGAGCCAGGAATGGGCGAAAAGCTACAAGGGAGGCGCGACATCCACGCATTGAAGGAGAGCGTCAGATGAAGGCCGTCAGCCGCGCAGATGCTGTACCGTTTCGCCTTCGTCGCCTCGGCGTAGGCCGCTTTTTTTGTCGTGACGTGCCACCGAATCGCGGCCGCAAGCATGTTGTGCGTGTCGTCGGCCGCGTGCAGCCATCCTGATCCGATCTACACGCACGTCTCGACGGAAGCGTTGAATTACCTGCCGTACAACCTTGTTCGGTTCACGATCAGCGACCGTTTCGGAAACAAGGCACGCGGTGGTGGTGATCTGGAACCCGGCGCTGGAGAGGGCAGTATCGCCTGCTGTTACGCGCTGAAAGGGACTGATTTCAAGGTTCGGTGGACGTATTACGACGCAGACGACTGGCGGCCGGGCGAGCAAGTGAAGAAGCTGCAGGCGGAGGCGGACGTATCGTTGCTGCCCACCAGAGCGCCGGATTCGATCGGATCACGCATTCTCGAAATTCACTTCTACCCTGACCACCATATCGAACTGGCATTCCCTGGGCAGATGCTTGGAAGTACGCGATTGCCGATCGTGGATGTGTCGCGCTCTCTGGCAAAACGATATGGAGAGCAGCTCGGTACGAAATTCGACGACAACGATGCCCAGTTGCATCGTCGAATTTCGCGAGCTGTCGCGGAAGCCTGGCTCAAGTACCGCTTTATCGATCGCAGCGACCTTGAGCAATACGCGTATTACGCGCTGCTGGTGAATCCCCGATTCGATACCCACCCGGAGGTGCAGCACCTCATTCAGTCGAGCAACGGGAAGCCGGGTGCATTCGCGAAGGCGATGGCAGCCCTGCCCCCGGCGGTTGCAAAGTCGCTTGTACAGAGCCGATTCCAGGCAGTTGCTGCACCGTCGATTCCGAGAGGGCTATTGCCGCCGCCACGTGAAGAGAATGGCCATGGCCGGGACCAGTGACGGAAACGCCATTCGACTCGGTCCAGACAATGCCACGCCGCAGAGTGTTCGTCAGTGAAGGGTAAGAAGTTACCTAGATACATCGCTGACACATCGAGTCCCGGCTAATACAACTACACACTACGGCGATCAGCCGCCTCACATGGGTGGAGTCGACCAAGCGTGATCCGAAACCAGTCTGCTCGTATGCGTCATGAACTGCTGACGCGATTGCGTACTCGCCGCGCTTTCCGCTTCACCGCGTGCCTTTTGCGATCCTCGATCCATGGCAGCAGCGAAATACCGACCGCACACAGCATCAACCCACTGACCAGGGCGAACAGACCGAATCCGATTTCACGTACCCATGCCCCGCCCATAACCGCTTCGTTGCGCCGGGCAATACCCGGAAACATCGGCGAAACGCGCAGGCCGTCGTTTGCGGCCGCGCTGCAATACGTCTTCGTGAACGCGGCGAACTGTTCGCGACTGATGTTCGATGCGGCCGAACGCGAATAAACAGGCGACTCCGCAGGCTGCCACGTCGTATCGTAGTGCTGCGCCTGCCCTGCACCATAACGAAAGACAGCGCGCGCCTCCCATGTCACGTCGGATTTGCCATATCGCAGAGACAATTCACATTGCTCGACAAAGGCGGGGACATGAGGCCACGCGCGAGCGCGAACGAGGATGGCTGAATTGACGGCGCCCGCTGCGCCCGCCAGCACCAAGAACGCACCGGCAAGCAGGAGAATGGCAGATCGCAGGCAGCGCAGTGCGAATTTCACCGGAATGGCTGGATTCAGGAGTCGGTCAGTGAGGTGACCGGCTTATCGACGATGCGGGAGCTGACGGGGCCCGCGCGATCCGCGGGATGTATCCCGCCAGTATCGTGCGCCCGGCTCGCCATGCCCCCGAATCCGCGCTTACTGCCCCACCCTGAACTCGATCCGTCGATTCCTCGCCCGCCCATCCGCCGTATCATTCGGCGCGATCGGCTGATCCGGCCCGACGCCCGTCGTCGTCATCTGCTGCGGCGGGATGCTCTTCGTGATCAGATACCCCTTCACCGCATCCGCGCGCGCCTGGCTCAGTGCGATGTTCGACGTCCGGTTCCCCGAGTTATCGGTGTGGCCGATGATATCGACCGTGCGGTTCTGCATCCTCGACAACGCGGCCGCCATCTGGTCGAGAATCTGCTTGCCTTGCGGCGTGAGCGTCGCGCTGCCCGTCTCGAACTCGATCGTCCGGTTCGCGAGCGTCTGGTCGAGCACGCCTTGCTCGGACGCCGACACGCGCAGCCCGTTCTTGATCGTATACGTCGGATTCAGCGTGTTCGCCATGTCGCTCGCGAGCTGCTGCCGCTGCGCCTCGTTGTGCACCTCGCCCTTCATCTCGATCTGCGTGCCGTTGATCTTCAGCTGGCCCTTGCTGATCTGCTTGAGCTGCGCGCCGAGCAGCTTCTGCACGTTCGCGCTCCAGTTCGGCGGCGTCGCGACGTCGCCGACCTCGATCTGGTCGACCACGTTTGCCGCGCCGTAGGTGTCGCGCAGCTTCTGCAGCACGGCGGACTTGGTCGCCTCGTCGGGCACCTTGCCGCCGACCACCACCTGGCCGGGCGTCGCGTTCGCGGGCGGCGGCGCGATCGTGCCGGCCGTGCCGTGCACCACCGTGCCGGACGCCGTGGCCGGCGCGGTGCCGGGGCTGGTGTTCGCGGGCAGGGCGGCGGTCGCGACCGTGCCGTTGCCGACCGGCGTGACGGTCGCACCACCCTTGTTCTGCGCGTAGGCCGCGCCGCTGGCAATGAGGCCGGCGGCGACGAGGCCGGCAACGAAAGGCGACAAGCGTGCGCGCTGGACGTGAATCGTGCGTTGCATCCCGTCAGCCTCCGATGAACGCTTCGCGGAATGCGTCGATGGCGACGCGCAGCGAGAGTTGCGGTTGGTCGAGGTAGCTGACGAGCTTGCTGATCTGGTGATCGTTTTGCGCATGGGCGTCGATCCACTCGGGATCGTCGATGTCGATGTTGTGGGCGGCGTAGGTCTGCGGGTCGACGACGCTCAGCAGCGTCTTCGACGACGCGCCGTTGAAGCCGATGATCAGCCGTTCGCGTTCGGCGATCGTGCCGATGAAGATCGCGAGCTCGAAGTCGGCCTGCGCGACGAACGGTGCGATCAGTTCGAGCCAGAACGCGGCGACGAGGCTGCGATAGAACGGGTCCACCGGTAGCGGCAGCGTCAGGCCGCGCTCGATGTGCGACGAGCCGCTCTGCATCACGGGCCGCAACAGCGAGCCGAGGGCGAGCATCGCGCCGCGCAGCCGGACCGGATGGCCGCTTTCCAGCAGCATCTGCTGCAGGCCGAACAGCGACTGGTGTTCGATGAAGTCGTTGAAGGTGCCGTCATGCGACGTGCCGGGGCCGCCGACGTCGATCGGCACCTGCGTGTCGCCGAGCGCCTGCAGCGCGCCGGGCGGCTCCTCCTTCGCGAGCAGCGGCGGCATCTGCGCGGCGACGCGCGACCACAGCCGCGCGAACGCGAGCGGGCTGCGCGCGAGGAACGCAAGCGGCCGGTCGACCTCCAGCGCGGTCGCGCCGAGGAACGGGAAGCGGCGCATCGATACGTCGTGGCTCGCGACCATGTGGCCCGCGATCGCGAGCTTGCTGCGCGAGCCGAGGAACGCGAAATGCATCGGCTTCGCATCCTCGTAGACGATCTTCCAGCGCGGATCTTCCGCGAGGAGTTCGAGCGCCTGCGCGATCCAGCGATCGAGCGTCTGCAGCAGCTGCGGATTGTGCGGGCTCTTCACGAAGTCGCCGCGCGACGGAATCTTGCCGAAGTAGGCGATCTGTGCCTGAACGGTTTGCGTCATTGCGCCCCCTGTGCATTCGTTGCGGTGGCGGCCGTGACGGCCGGTGCGGCGGCCGGCGCGCCCGTGCCGGCCTGCGTCGCGTTCTGAGCGGCGCCCGCGCTCGCGTCGGCGACCGACGATGGCAGCTGCAGGCCGCGCAGGCTCTGCTGCTGCGGTTGATCGCCGCCGCCGCTCGTCGGCTGCGACGTGCTGATGATGCGCATCGTCACCGACACGTTCACGCTGCCCTGGACCCACGTGAGGTCGAAGGTGCCGTCCGGGCGGCGCTTGCGCTGTGCCGAGTTGATCAGCTTCTCGAGACCGTAGCGGCCCGGCTCGTTGACGAGCTGCACCGTGCGGCCGTCGAAGGTCGTCGCGGACAGCGTCGCGCCCGGCGAACCCTGCGGGTTCGGCCACACGAAGTTGGTCCACTGCGGCGGCGTGTTGCGGTAGCGCAGTTGCTGGCCGTCGATCGCGATCGTGTATTCCGTCGTGCCCGTGCTCGGCTGCGGCAGGATCTGGAACACGGTCTGCGGTTCGGACGCCGCGGCTGCACCACCTGCGGCGCCGCCTGCGAGCGGGGCGACCCAGCGCGCGAAGCCGTTCGTGAAGTCAGGCGTGAGGCCGATGCCCATGTCGCCCCACGTGCGGGCCGCGAGCGTGTCGCCGCGGCGCACCGCGAGCGGGCCCAGCGTCGTGCCGACGAACTTCGCGATTGCACCGTCCGGACCGAACACCTGGGCGATTTCGCCGGCGCCGGCCTCGACCTTCGCATTCGCGGCGAACGGGTACTTCGTCGCGAGCGAGCTCTGGAACGGCTGGTAGACCTGCGCGTTCCACACCTTGTTGACTTCGGCGCTGGCCGGCTGGATCACCACCGAGAACGCCTGCATCAGCGGGCGCACCAGCAGCGGACGCAGCGACTTGCGTTGCGAATCGGTGAGGCCGGTCAGCATCTGCTCGTCGACGAACTTCAGCGAATCGGCGAGTTCCGAGCCGTTGCCGTCGAGCGTCTGCTGCATCAGCTGGCGCGCGCCGGGGCCGGGGTCGCCCTGGTTCTTGATCACGTTGAAGCGCGTACGGACCTTCGACAGCGAGTCCATGTAGCCCTTGAGCATCGACGTGCCGTCGTGCGTCGCGACGATCCGCGCGAGCCCGATGAACTCCTGGCCGATCGGACCCATCGGCACCTCGGCCGGATTGCCGTTGATGTCGATGTTCGCGGCCGCCACCTGGCCGGCCTGCGAGCGCGTGAACAGTTGCTTGACCCAGTTCACGACGCCGGTCTGCGCCTTCTTGATCGTCACGTTCGCCAGCGACGGGTTGTCCCACGACGTCTGGTCGTACGCGGTCTCGAGGATCTTGCGGATCGGCGAATCCTGCGGGTCGCCGAGGCGGTTCATCCCGTCGACGGCCTGGCCGAAGCTGCTGAAGCCCTGCACAGCGATGCCCTGCATGAACTTCTGCCAGTGCTGCGCGTACTCGGTCTTGTACATCCCGACGAGCGTCTTCTGGATCTGCTCGGGGCTGCCTTCCAGCGTCAGGTCGTCCTGCGTCGACGTGTTCAGCACCCAGTCCTTTGCCTGCAGTTCCTTGGTTGCCGCGTCGCGGATCGCCGGCTGCACGTAGTCGAACCATGCTTCACGCGTGAACGTGCCCGGAATCGCGTAGCTGCCGGCGACCAACCCCTGGCTGCCGTCGCCGACGATGCGCGCGATGGTCATCGGCGCGAAGCGGGTCGACGCGCGCGCCTTGATTTCCTCATAGACGCGCTGGCGGGCCGGCATGCCGCGCACGACGCGGCGCAGGTTCTCGCGGGTCTGGTCGACGAGCGCGAGGTTCGCGTCGATCATCGGCCAGTCGTTGTCGTTCACGCGCGACAGATAGAACGAGATCATGCGCTCGGCGCTCTTGATCATCTCGTCGCGCGGCATGTTGCCGCGATTCGTCTCGAGCCAGCCGCGCCAGAAGCGTGCGAGCTGGTCGGTCAGGTGCGCCTGTTCGACGTGACGCTTGTCGGACAGCATCAGGTAGGTCTTCAGCGCGTTGTACGCGTCCTGCACGTTGGTCGGCGACGCGTCGCTGTAGAGGCCGCCCTGCGGTGCGGACGGCTGCTGCGGCGCGGCGGCCGGCGCGGTGCCGGACGCGGCCAGTGCGGCACCGGCCTGCGGCGCGGCGCCTGCCGCGTTCGTCGAGACCGGAATCGCGCCGCCCTGCACGGCGCCCGATTCGGGCGGGCGCGTCATCGGCACGAGCTGTTCGGGGTGCGCGTTCACGTCCTTCATGAACGACGCGAGGTTCTGCGAGACCGGCGCCAGCAGGATCTGGCGCACGCCGTTGTAGTACTCGGTCAGCAGGTGCTGCTCGAGACGGTCGCCCTGGTACAGGCCGAGCGACACCGACACCGGCTTGTCACGGCGGAACTGTTCGAGCTGTTCGATCCGGTCTTCGAGGATGTCCATCGCCTGCAGGCGCGACTGCAGGTCGTTGCGGCCCTGCTGCAGGCGCGTGACGTTGTCGAGGTCGGCCTGCACGTTCGCGACGAGCTGCTGGTTGCCGATCGTCGACCAGGTCCAGCCGCCGAGCGCGAGCGCGAGCGCCGCGACGAAGCCGAAGAAGGTCGCGTAGCGCAGCCGGGTCTTGGTCGGGCTCGCGAACTGGCGTACGGTCTGGCGGTCCGCGAAGATCACCTTCGAGAACAGGTCGCGCAGGAAGAAGCCGTTCTTCGAGAACGCGCTGTGCGGTTTCGGCAGCGCGCTCGCGTCGAGCCCGAAGCGGTGCGCGATGCGCTGCGCGGCGGCGCTGTTGGTTTCGCCTTCCTGCAGTGCGCTGGTGAAGTAGAAGCCGCGGAAGATCGGCTTGTACTGGAACGGGTTGTTCTCGAACAGCGTCGCGAGGAACGCGCGCAGCGACGGCTTGATCGTCGAGAATTCGAGCGGGAAGCTCAGCTGGCCCGGCGACAGCTGGTTGCCGCGCGACAGCGACAGCTGCGCGACGCTGATCTCCTTCAGCCCTTCGTAGAGTTCCTCGAAGTGCGTGTCGAACTGTGCGACGACGTCGCGCTTGTCGTCGGGCTCGTAGGGCAGGGTGGCGCCCCACACGCGGTCGTACTCGTGCTTGTCGCTGCTGCTGAAGAATTCGGTGAAGCCGGTGATCAGGTCGGCCTTCGTGAACATCACGTAGACCGGCGCGAACACCTCGAGCTTTTCCGTCAGCTCCTGAACGCGCTGGCGGAGGTTCTTCGCGAGGTTGATCGCGAATTCGGGGCGGTTGCCGGTGAGTTCGGCGATGCTCGCGGTGACGATGATGCCGTTGATCGGCGCCTTCGGACGGTAGCGCTTCAGCAGGCCGAGGAAGCCGAGCCATTCGCTGCGGTCTTCTTCGTGCACCGAGTAGCGGCCGGCCGTGTCGAGCAGGATCCCTTCGGTCGTGAAGAACCAGTCGCAGTTGCGCGTGCCGCCGATGCCGTGGATCACGGCGCTGTTCTTGTCCGCGAACGGAAACTGCAGGCCGGAGTTCAGCACGGCGCTGCTCTTTCCCGCGGCCGGGTTGCCGATCACGATGTACCACGGCAGCTCGTACAGCGCGGAGCCGCCCGACACCTGGCCGATCTTCGACGTCTTGATCGTCTTCACCGCGTCGGACAGGCGCGTGCGCAGCACGTCGAGATCGGCGGTCTTCGTGTCCGGCGCAAGCGCGGCCGCGGCCGGCGCGGCGATCTTGCCGGTTTCCGCCTGCTCTTCCAGCATCTGGCCGAGCTGCTGGTTCGCGCGCTTCACGCGCCAGCGGCGCCACAACGCGACGCCGAGCCACAGCACGAGGATCGCCGCGAAGGCGACCGCCGCCCACAGGAGCGGCAGCTGCAGCATGTCGGCGACGATGAAGAGAATCGCCGCTAGCGCGACGATCCCGACAATCGAGAGCGTACGCGGATGAGTCAGCACGTTGAGGATGCGTTGCATAGGACGTTCAGGTTCCGGTGCGATTCAGTGAGGCGACGCAGGCGCGCCGAGCGGCAAGGGTGGCGCTGCGATGTGTCGCCATGCTGTCAAACAGGATGAAGGGGGCTGGCATCAATGCGCCCGCGGCATCGGAGAAGGCGCGCGCAATAATGAAAGGACGCTGTGAGAATTAAAACGGAAGCGGCGGCCTGAAAAAATCGCGCAACGGAATGCCCGATCGATTGCGCCGCCCAAATCGTTTCCTGCCGGGTGATTAAAAAGCCCCATGCCGCCCTCATTATTTCTTGTCCGGCAGCCCTGACTAGCTGCCGCGTCCCAGTTTAAAACCGGGTTTATGGTATTCCACGTGCCCGAGGTCCATCATTTTCCATCGGCCTCCCCAGGTCAGGCCGACCTGCTCGGCGACCTGTCCGTACAACTGGTAGCCGCGCATCGCCCAGGGATCTTTCTCGGAAATGACCAGCTTGCCGTCGCGCAGGAACGCGTTGTCGGCCGCCAACCCGAACTGGTGATAACTCTGGAAGGCCGCCGCATTGGTCACGTTGGTGCCCATCTGCGCGAGCCGGTTCTGTCGTTCCGGGCTCCGATAACCTTCCAGCAGCGCCATCTCGTAACCATATTGTTCGTGCATGATCTTGTAGACCAGCAGCAAACGCGTACGGAAATCGGGATCCAGCAGGTTCCAGTCGCGGCTCGCATCCTTCAGCGCCGGCCGCACCTGTTCGACTTCCTTCGTGGCAAAGACTTCCGGCGGCAACGGCGGCGGCGGCACGAGTTGTTCGCCCTGCAGCAGCGCGGCGATCTTCTCGTCGGGCACGCGCGCCGTGTCGTCGTACTGAAACAATTGCCGACCGCGTAACGCAATGGCCACCAATGGCGGCGTCGCAAGAATACCTGCCGACACCATAATCATCAAGCGTCGCCGGATCAGTAAATTTTGCACATCGCTTAATGCGCCGCGCGTAGCGGTTGCCGATTTAACAATTTGACTTCGCGTGCGTGCGGCGCGATCGTTCGCACGGCGCGTCAGGCGGCCGTGAAACTGGGCGATGGATTCGAAAACGGTCGCCCGGATACCCGGTAAAAGCAACAGTGCCGCAACCGCGACGGCAAGGGCGAAATAGGCGACGAGTGCGACGGCAATCAATGAAATCCCCGGAAATTGGAATTGATTGTGTTTTGCAATGCTTGCTCTTAGAATCAGGCTGCTTTGAGAGGCCGGGCTATATTATCGCGGTGAATTAAACCAGGATTCAATGAGACGCTGAATGAGTGCGCCGGAAAATTCAAATTCGAAAACCCCGCCCAGCCTGCTGTCCGATACCAAACCGGCAGGCGAGGGTGGACCTCAGCAGTCGCGCATTCTCGCGAATCTGGAAGGACGTGTCACGCCGCCAGCCGAAGCGCCGCGCCGTTCGCTGAAGGGCCCGATCGCGGCCGTCGTCGCGCTCGTGGTCGCCGTCGGCGGCTGGGGCGCCTGGCGCTGGCAGCAGCAATCGGGCGAGCAGGCCGTCGTGGCCGCCGTGCCCACGCAGGCACCCGCGCAGGCCGAGGCAGCCAGCGGCGCCGCCGTGCAGGTCGCGCAGAATGCAGCATCGGCGGCGCCCGCCGCGCAACCGGCGACGATCGTCAATGACGATGCAGCGTCCCAGACCGTTGCGTCCGCATCGTCCGCGTCGGACGCGGACAGCAGCCGCTTGTCGCGTGCGCTCGCGAGCGGTGCCGACGATGCGTCGGGCGCAGCCACGGCAGGCGCCGTCGCCACGACGGCCGCCGCGGCGGCGGCGGCGAAAACCGCGAAGGCCGATGCCGCGAAGGGCGACAAGGTCGCCGCACGCAGCAAGGCCGAAGCGAAGGCGGAGGCCCGCAAGCATCACAAGGAACAGCAGGCGGAGCTCGCGCAGGCGAAGAAGCGTCGCGAAGCGACGACCCGCACCGCGAGCGCGAAGGCGTCCGGGAAGGACGACCCGGATGCGGACCTGCTCGCCGCGCTCGTCGCGCGCACGAAACCGGCCGACAAGAAGGCCGCCGCGCAGAAGGGGCAGGTCGTGCCGACCAAGACGGCCGCCACGACGGGCGGTTCGCTCGCCTCGCGCGTGAAGGATTGCTCGGAACGCGGCTTCTTCGAGGATCAGCTGTGCCGCTGGCGCGTCTGCGACGGCCACTGGGGCAAGGATCCGGCATGCCCGACCGCCGCGCAGTCGGAGACGCGGCAGTAAGCTGCGGCTTCGAGCCGACCCGCTGATCGCACCTGCGCCGCCCAACGGGCGGCGCGTTGCTTTTCGGGCGCATGACGCGCGGACGGTCATATGTGACAGTGTCACGAAAGCGTCACATGCGTCGGGCATACGTTTCCCTTCATTTCCCGGCGTGACGCCGCGAGGCGCGATGCGCGGCGCGGCGCGCGCCGCACGACCTTCGACACGATGGACCTGATCGTACAGACTTACGGCGCCGACACGTCCGGCATGGTGTGCGGATTCCGCTTCGTCCCGGGCGGATCGGGCGCGATGCTCGATGCCGACGCGGCCGCCGCATGGCTGCGCGCGTGCCGCGAGCGCGATGCGGCCGCATCGGACGATTTCGTCTGGCTGCACTTCAATCTCGCGCACGGCGCGAGCGAGCGCTGGATGCGCACGCACCTCGGATTGCCCGACAGCTTCTTCGAATTCCTGCACGAAGGGTCGCGCTCGACGCGCATCGAACAGGAGGACGGCGCGTTGCGCGCGATCGTCAACGACGTGATGTTCAACCTCGAACTGACGCCGTCGGAAATCGCGACGCTGTTCGTCCACGTCGAACGGCGCATCATGGTCACCGCGCGGCTCAAGCCGCTGCGCTCGGTCGACACGCTGCGCGCGTGCGTGCGCGACGGCGAGCAGTTCCGGTCGCCGGCCGAACTGCTCGTGCACCTGCTGCGCGACCAGGCCGACCTGCTGATCCAGATCATGCGGCGCACGAGCGTCGACGTCGATCGCATCGAGGATCGCTTCCTGTCGCAACGGCTCACGTCGAGTCGCATCGAGCTCGGCGCGATGCGCCGCACGCTGACGCGGCTGCAGCGCATGCTGGCGCCCGAGCCCGGGTCGATCTTCCGGCTGCTCGCGAAACCCCCCGCGTGGCTGCATTCCGAAGACGTGCAGGAGCTGCGCGAGTCGACCGAAGAGTTCTCGCTGGTGCTGGCCGACCTGTCGGGACTCAACGAGCGGATCAAGCTGCTGCAGGAAGAGATCGGCTCGCGGCTCGACGAGCAGAACAACCGGACGCTGTTCACGCTGACGCTCGTGACCGTGATCGCGCTGCCGATCAACATCGTCGCGGGCTTCTTCGGGATGAACGTCGGCGGCGTGCCGTTCTCCGAGAACAAGCACGGCTTCTGGCTGATGGTGCTGCTGGTCGCGGGCTTCACCGCGCTTGCCGCGTGGTGGGCGTTTCGCCGGCGCGACGATCGCTAGCCAGGCATCGGCAGGTGCTGCGCGAACGGCAGCAAAAAAACAGGCCCCGCATGCGAGGCCTGCCGAAGGACGTGAAGGTTTGAGCGCCGGCCGGCGCCGCGTGCCGCGCGACACCGGCCGGCCGGACCACGTTACTGAGCCACGGTCTTGCGCGGCTTGAACATGCCCTGGTAGCGCAGCGACGGACGTTCCTTCACCGTCGGCGCGATGCCGCCGAAGCTCGGCGTCTGGCGCAGCTTCATCGCGGCCGGCGAAGCGACCGAGCCGATCGACGTCGAACGCGAAGCCGGCGCGAGGTTGTTCGCGACGAGCAGCGCGGCCTCGCTCTTCAGGTTCGCGAGCAGCACCGGATCGGTCGAGCTGTTGACCTGCGTGAGCAGGCCGCTCCACGCGGCGTCGCTGTAGTTCACGACGTAGTAGTCGAGACCGCTCGGATCCGCGACCACGCCCGTGCAGCCGTCGATCCGCGTCTGCGTCTGCGTATCCTTCAGCGCGAGCGTCGTGTGTTTCGCGAGACCCTGGCCATACGCGAGCGTGATCGGTACCGTCCACTGCAGGCCCGGATACGCGTTCTTGTTCGGGAACGGCTGCTGCTTCAGCGTGATGACCGTCTGGTTCTTCGTCATGTCGCACTGCGTGTCGAGCGAGATCAGCGGCACGCCCGTCTGGCGCACGTAGCTGTCGCCGATCGGGCCGACCGGCTGGCCGCTCGCCTTCGATAGCGCATCCCACAGGCGCTTCGGCGTGCCGTTGCCGAACGAGTAGTCGATCAGGTACTGCTGCAGGCCGTTGCGTAGCGTCTGCTCGCCGAGATAGTTCTCGAGCGTCTTCAGCACGTGGCCACCCTTGTCGTACGTGAACGCGCTCGCGCTCAGCACGAAGTCGTTCGACGCCCAGTCGTTGAAGTTCGGCGCGACCGGGAACGCGTTCGGGCCGATGTCGCGGTTGATCACGCGGTACTTGTTCTTCACCTGGTCGAGCCAGCTGAACTCGTCGGGGAAGAACTGGATCGTCGTCTTCGTCTCGAAGAACGTCGCGAACGACTCGTTGAGCCAGACGTTGTCCCACCAGTCGTTCGTGACGAGGTCGCCGAACCACTGATGCGCGACTTCGTGCGTCAGCACCTCGTTACCGTAGCGCGACATCGGCTGGCCCGGCTGCGGCAGGATGTCGTCGGCGAACTCGAGGATCGACCCCCAGTTCTCCATCCCGCCGAAGTTCAGGTCCTTCTGCTCCTTGAACGCATCGTTCGCGGCGACCGTGTCGAACTTCGTGAGCGGCAGCGGGATGCCCGTGTAGCGGTAGTAGTAGTCGAGCGCCTGCTTGGTTCGGTCCATCGCCGGCTTCGCCCAGTCGCTCATGCCCGGCGGCGTGAACACGCGCAGGTGCAGGCCGCCCTTGCCGCCCGGCAGCGGGCTCGAGAAATCGTCCTCGTAGGTGTCGAACAGGCCGCCGCCGAAGAACAGCAGGTACGACGGCATCGGCGGGGTCTTCTCGAACTGCACGAGCTTGTAGCCGCCGCCGACATTCGTCGACGGCTTCTCGGCCGCGTTCGACACGACGCGCCAGTTCTGCGGCACTTCGGCCGTCACTTCATAGGTCGGCCGGAACGCCGGCTCGTCCCAGCCCGGGAACCACTGGCGCGACAGGTTGGTTTCGCCCTGCGTGAGAATCGCCCCGCTCGTCGTGCCGTCGGTGCTCTTCAGGTCGACACGGAACACGCCTTCCGCGGCCGAGCAGCCCGGATACGGATCGTCGCCGCAACTGCCGCCGGTCTGCGTGGCCGGATCGTCGTACGACTTGAAGTTGATGATGCCCGACCACTCCATGTGCAGCGAATAGTTGCCCGGTGAAATCGTGCCGGCCACGGGGCGCAGCTGGTAGAAGTCGCCCTTGTCCTGCGGCGTCGCGATCAGCTGGATGTTGCCCGGCTGCAGCGTGATGCGGCCGTTCGTGAACTTGATCCGGTGGCCGGCGATCACGATGTTGTTGACCGGCTTCAGCACCTTGATTTCGACATCGGCGCGCCCGTCGAACGCGTTCAGCGCGTCGTTCGGGCGGAACCACAGCCGGTAGTTGACCGGTACCACGGTGTCCGGCAGCTCGACAGGCGGCACGCTCTTGTCGACGTTGGACGCGGCCGGCGGCGTGTTGCCGGCGGGCGACGAGCTCGAATGCGGCGCGCCGGCGGAGCTGAGTGCGGAAGCCGAGCCCACGCCGCCGTCGTCGCCGCCGCACCCGGCGAGTGCGAGCGCGGCAACCAGCGGCAGATAACGCATCTTGTGAATGTTGATCGACATGACTGAAACCTCGATTGTTGAAAGAATCGTTCAGTGCTGCGAAAGCGCCGGCAAAAGCAATCCCTCGCCGTTAATCAACAGCGGTGAGAAATGCCAATGGCGGATTATTCGAAAAGACGGCCGATCGACTACGTGAAGGTAATCATGGTTTACTGCCCCCTCTGTGTTTCCGGATGTCGGTTAACTTGCCGGTTCAAAATGGCCGGGCGCGTGTTGTACTGAATTGATTTCGCGCGCCCGACACGGGGCCGCCCGCCCTGCGCGGGCGTGCATTCCCTTTGAACCGACGACCCACGGGGCTGGCCGTACCAGGCCGCAGGACGGAAGGACGGCGTGTCGCCGTTCCGTAAAATCGCCGTCATGCGGCATCAAGGTTTGTCGGCCTGCTCGAAGGATGCGTAAATATACTTGATGGTTTTGGGTAAAGGAAACGAAAAAAGTTAGAAGGTGAATCTATTGATTTTTTTGCGTGCCATTGAATGCCGGAAGGCATTAATTCACTTTCAGTTTAGTTGTCTGTTTCCGTAGTTTTAATCTATTAACGATCTCGGCGGTTCGCGAAAACTACGAACCAGGGCGTCGCGGAGCGCGCTCGGTACAATGCATCGACGACCCGTTGACCGATTGCCGCAAGGAGGCCAGCCCATGCCACGAGCCCTGTTCCGTATCGCGCCGCTGCGCGCCGTGCTGCTGCTGTTCGCCGCCGCCTTCGTGCTCGGCGGCTGCGCGGGCCTGACGCGCGAGCCCGTGAGCGTGTCCGTCGCCGGGCTCGACCCGCTGGCCGGGCAGGGCCTCGAGATGCGCTTCAGCCTGAAGCTGCGCGTGCAGAACCCCAACGACACGCCGGTCGAATACGACGGCATTTCGGTCGCCCTCGACCTGAACGGCACGCCGTTCGCGAGCGGCGTCAGCGATCGCTCGGGCGTCGTGCCGCGCTTCGGCGAGGCCGTGATCGACGTGCCCGTCTCGGTATCGGCGTTCGCTGCCGCGCGGCAGGCGTGGAACCTGCCCGGCGCGGCCGCGAACGGCGAGTTGCCGTACGCGCTGCGCGGCCGGCTCGCGGGTGGCGTGCTCGGCACCGTGCACTTCCGCGATGCGGGCACGCTGCGTCTGCCGGCAACGCCGGGATGGGGCGGATAGTCGATGGCTGCGCGATGCCGGATGCGATGGCGGGGGACGCGGCGCAATCGCGGTGTCGTCTGACGATCCCTGACGATTGAATTGCGCACGCCTTACGTTTGTCGCCGCGATCGCGTTTAGACTGCTCCAGTCCGGAGGGCCGGACAACTTTTCCGAGAGGGGCACCATGGCAGCGAAATTCGTCATCAAGAAAGCGAACGACGGGCAGTTCCTGTTCCACCTGAAGGCAGGCAACGGCGAGATCATCCTGCGCAGCGAGCTGTACAAGACCAAGGCGTCGGCGGAAAACGGCGTCGCGTCGGTGCGCAAGAACGCGCCGGACGACGCGCGCTATGAGCGCAAGACCGCGAGCAATGGCCAGTTCATGTTCAACCTGAAGGCCGGCAACCACGAGATCATCGGCACGAGCGAGCTGTACAAGGCTGAAGCGGGCCGCGAGAACGGCATTGCGTCGGTGAAGCAGAACGCGCCCGGCGCGGCGCTCGACGACGAGAGCTGAAACCGCGCGAGCATCGCGCGGGTGGCGGCACCGGCGGCTGCCCGCGCTTTGCTGCGCAGGCAAAGCGCGGTATGGTGTCGTCCGCGCGGCGTATTCCGCCGCCTGTCCGATGCCAACCGTAGCCGAGCTCGCGTGACCGATTTCCCCGTTTTCCACTGGACCGACGCCGACGGCGCGGAACATGCCGTGCGCTGGCGCTCCGAAGCCGGCGTGCAGCCGCCCAGACGCGCGGTGTCTGCCGACGACCGCCTGACCGCCGATGCGGCGTA
Organism: Burkholderia sp. Bp9142; assembly: GCF_003853415.1. Classification (GTDB taxonomy): domain Bacteria; phylum Pseudomonadota; class Gammaproteobacteria; order Burkholderiales; family Burkholderiaceae; genus Burkholderia. The sequence goes on from NZ_QTPP01000032.1 coordinate 39,804, forward strand.
TCGCCTCGCGTGCGAGGGCACCGCGCTCGTCTGGCAGGGTGACTTCCAGAATGCGCGCCAGCTCGTGCAGGCGATGGCGCGCCGCGTCGAGCGCAAGCCGAAGAAGGCGAAGGCGGCGGCCGGCGTCGATGCATTCAACCTGCACCGGCTCGCGCAGTCGCAGCGCGCGCGCACGCTCGGGATGCTGCTGATCCCGCTCGATGCCGACTACACGATCCCGCTGCGCCGCGCGCCCGACGTGCGGGCCGCATGCGAGGAGGCGTACGGGCCGGGCGGCGCGCCGTCGGTCGTGTCGCTGCGCGAACTGCTCGGCCTCGTTGGCGCGCACGAATGGCGCAAGAAGGGCGTGCCGATTCCGGCGCTCGGCGGCGCGCCGATCCATCCGCATTACGGCGTGTTCTCGCCGGTGCGCGGCGAATACGTCGAACTCGTCGCGCGCGCGCCGCTGCCGGCGACGTCGCTTGCGTTCGACATCGGCACCGGCACCGGCGTGCTCGCGGCCGTCCTGGCATCGCGCGGGGTCGAGCGTGTCGTCGCGACCGACCAGGATCCGCGCGCGCTTGCGTGCGCACGCGAGAACGTCGCGCGGCTTGGCCATGCCGATCGCGTCGACGTCGTCGAAGCCGACCTGTTTCCGGCTGGCCGCGCGCCGCTCGTCGTCTGCAATCCGCCGTGGGTGCCGGCCCGTCCGAGCGCGCCGATCGAATACGCGGTCTACGATCCCGACAGCCGCATGCTGCGCGGCTTCCTCGCCGGCCTCGCCGACCATCTCGAAGCGGGCGGCGAAGGCTGGCTGATCCTGTCCGATTTCGCCGAGCATCTCGGCCTGCGGCCGCGCGACACGCTGCTGAAATGGATCGAGGAAGCCGGTCTCGTCGTGCTCGGCCGCGAAGACATCCGCCCCGCCCATCCGAAGTCGGCCGACGCGGACGACCCGCTGCACGCGGCGCGGCGCGCCGAGGTCACGTCGCTCTGGCGGCTCGGCGCGCGGGCCTGATCGCGCATTTTCGGTAAACTGTCGCCATTCCTCACGAATTCCCGTCGCCGGGCCGTGGTCGACCGACCGTGGCCCGGCGCCGCATCACGATGTCGAACAAGACCTACGAAATCCGTCCGGAGCAGTCCGTCGAGCTGCTGAAGGAACTGCACATCCTGACCCGCGACGGCAAGCTGAACCAGGACAGCCGCCGCAAGCTGAAGCAGGTCTATCACCTGTTCCAGTTCATCGAGCCGCTGCTTGCGAGCGTGCAGGCCGACAAGGGCTGCGTGACGCTCGTCGATCACGGCGCCGGCAAGTCGTATCTCGGCTTCATCCTGTACGACCTGTTCTTCAAACAGCAACCGGGGCACGGCACGCCGGCGTTCGCGTCGCACGTGTACGGGATCGAGACGCGCGAGGAGCTCGTCACGCGTTCCGCCGAACTCGCCGCGCGACTCGGGTTCGGCGGGATGTCGTTCCTGAACCTGTCGGTCGCCGACTCGATCACGTCGCCGAAGCTGCCCGAAACGGTCGACGTCGTCACCGCGCTGCACGCATGCGATACGGCGACCGACGACGCGATCCGCTTCGCGCTCGCGAAGCGCGCGCAGCACATCGTGCTGGTGCCGTGCTGCCAGGCGGAGGTCGCGGGCGTGCTGCGCAGGAACAAGGGCAAGTCGCTCGCGAATGCGCTGACGGAAGTGTGGCGGCATCCGCTGCATACGCGCGAATTCGGCAGCCAGATAACCAACGTGCTGCGCTGCCTGCAACTCGAGGCGCACGGCTACCAGGTCAGCGTGACCGAGCTGGTCGGCTGGGAGCATTCGATGAAGAACGAGCTGATCATCGCGCAGTACAAGAACCTGCCGCGCCGCAAGCCCGGCGAGCGGCTGAACGAGATCCTCGGCATGTTCGGGCTCGCCGAACTGAACGAGCGCTTTTTCGTGCCGCCGCCTGCGGCGGCAGCCGGCGCGGCCGGCGTGCCTGAGGCCGACTGAGGCCGACTGACGCGCGGCTCGTCTGCCGCGCGGTAGCCGGCCGTCGCGCGACGCGTCAGACGTCGTCGCCCGGCTGGCGCATCCATTCACGCCAGCCGTCGTGGCCGAGGCGGCGCAGCGTTTCCTGGTTTTTTTCGTAGATCGCGGACGCGTCCGGAAACGCGTCGACCGCGCGCGCGATGCTGCTCTCGCGCAGCAGGTGCAGGATCGGATACGGCGCGCGGTTCGTGTAATTCTCGATGTCGTCGGCCTCGCTGCCTTCGAACCGGTAGTCGGGATGGAAGCTCGCGATCTGCAGCACGCCGTCGAGGCGCAGCTGCTGCACGAGCCGGTCGGCGAAGAACAGCGCATCGTTGTAGTCGACGAAATCCGCGAAGGCGCGCGGATAGATCACGAGCGTCGTGTCGACCTGCTGCGGGTCCGCCGCCTCGAGCGCGCGCAGCTCGGTTTCGAGGTCGGCGAGTGCGTCCTCGAGCGTCGCCGCTTCGCTGATCGCATAGCGCACTTGTTCCTTCACGTAGACGCTCTTCGCGAACGGGCACAGATTGAGCCCGATCACCGCGCGCGCGAGCCAGTGCCGCGTGGCGGCGAGGATGTGGTCGTGCGAGTCGGGGCGGGTATCGGTCATGGCGAAGGCAATCGGGCGAAGCGGCAGCGAGGGCCGCATTGTAGCCGGAGCGGATGTGGGCGGTTCGGGCGTGCGTCGCCCGTCACGCACAGGCGGCTTCGATCAGCTGCGTGACCAGCGCGGGCGCGGCGCTGATCGGCGTTTCGCCGTGCCGGTAGGTCTGGCTGGCCGCGTAGATGCCTTCGATCACGAGCGCGAGCGCATCGGCGAGCGCTTTCGGCTGCCGTGCGCCGGCGCCTTCGCACAACGCGACGAGCCGCTTCATCAGCTGTTCCTTGTTCTGCGCGACGCGCTCGCGCGCCGGGTGCGACGTATCCGGGAATTCGGCCGCGACGTTGACGAACGGGCAGCCGCGATAGTCCTTCTGCGTCGCGCGCTCCGCGAGATCGACGAAATACTGGATCAACTGCGCCTTCGGCTGGCCCGGATGCTTCGCGACACTCGAATCGAAACGCTCGAAGAAGCACGCATCCATCCGTTCCAGATACGCGAGGATCAGCTCATCCTTCGACGAAAACTGGCGGTACAGGCTCATCTTGTTGACGCCCGCGAGTTCCACGACCGCCTCGACACCGACCGCGCGCACCCCTTCCTTGTAAAACAGTTCCTCGGCGGCGCGCAGCAGGTGTTCCTGCGCGGCGGCCGCGGCGATCGGCCGCCGCGTGCGGCGTGCTGGCGGCTTGTTGGCGGCCTCGATGCCCGACATGATGACCCTCGACTGTGTGATGGATTGCTTGACATGTTACCGACTGGTAACTACGATCGCAACACACTTGTGACCGACCGGTAACAATGCCGGTCGGATCGACAGACAAATGCCACGTGTCGGCCCGGGTCAGCCGACGCAGCGTGCGGCGGAGGTGGCCTGGTGGTGAGGCGGGGCGGGCGCGCGGGCGCCGGGCCGCCAACTGGAGAACGAGAACATGAACTGGGCAGTGACACGAATCGGCGGGCGTTTCCACTACGGATGGCTCGCGGCGGCGGTGGTTTTCCTGATCCTGCTGGCGGCGGCCGGCACACGCGCGACGCCGAGCGTGCTGATGGTGCCGCTCGAGCGCGAACTCGGCTGGAGCCGCGCGGCGATTTCGCTGGCGATTTCGGTGAACATCGCGCTGTACGGCCTGACGGGCCCGTTCGCGGCCGCGGCGATGCAGCGCTTCGGGCTGCGGCCGACGATCCTGACCGCGCTGGTGACGATGAGCGCGGGCGTCGCGCTGTCGTCGATGATGACGCAGAGCTGGCAGATGGTGGTGATCTGGGGGCTGATGGTCGGCTGCTCGACCGGCGTCGTCGCCTTGACGCTGTCCGCGACCTTCGTCACGCGCTGGTTCCATGCGCGGCGCGGCCTCGTGATGGGCATCCTGACCGCGAGCACGGCCACCGGCCAGCTCGTGTTCCTGCCGATGCTCGCGGCGATCGCGCAGCGCCACGGCTGGCGGCCGGTCGTGCTGGTCGTCGCGGTGGCGGCCGCGATCGTGATTCCGTTGGTCGCCTTCCTGCTGCCCGAGCGGCCGGCCGACGTGAAGCTGCGCCCGTACGGCGAGCCGGCCGATGCGCCGGCCGCGCCCGGCGCGACGAAGGAGAACCCGCTCGCGGTCGCGTTCCGCACGCTGCTGATGGCGAGCCGCTCGCGCGACTTCTGGCTGCTGTTCTTCAGCTTCTTCATCTGCGGCGCGAGCACCAACGGCTATGTCGGCACGCATCTGATCGCGATGTGCAGCGACTACGGGATGACCGAAGTGCAGGGCGCCTCGCTGCTGGCCGCGATGGGCGTGTTCGACCTGTTCGGCACGACGCTGTCGGGCTGGCTGTCCGACCGCTACGACAACCGCGTGCTGCTGTTCTGGTACTACGGGCTGCGCGGGCTGTCGCTGATCTACCTGCCGCATGCGTTCGGCATCGATTTCTTCGGGCTGCCGCTGTTCGCGATGTTCTACGGGCTCGACTGGATCGCGACCGTGCCGCCGACCGTGCGGCTCGCCACTGACGTATTCGGCAAGGCCGCGGCACCGGTCGTGTTCGGCTGGATCGTCGCCGGCCACCAGCTCGGCGCGGCATTCGCGGCGCTCGGCGCGGGGTTGCTGCGTGCGAGCCTCGGCACCTATACGATCGCATCGATGATCTCGGGCGGACTCTGCATCGTCGGTGCGCTGATCGTGCTGCGGATCAACCGCGGCCCGTCCCGCGCGGCCGCGCAGGCAGCCTGAGCGTGACAATCCGGCCGGCCCGTGCGCGGGGGCGGCCGGTCCATGCGGGATCGGTGATTTGCATTGCGCGGGATGATCGGGCGCGTGGCGGCTCAAGCGGTTATGCTTGCGGTTGGCCGGGCGTTCGCGCCCCTTCATCGATGTCAGCGAGGAACCGCATGTCCGTCAAACCTGCTCCCACCACTGTTTCGATTCACGACCTGATCGCGGGCCGCTGGAGCCCACGCGCGTATTCGGACGAGCCGATCGGCGCCGCCGATCTGCACGCGGTGCTCGAAGCCGCGCGCTGGGCGCCGTCCGCGTATAACGCGCAGCCGTGGCGCTTCATCGTGTTCGATCGCACGCAGGACGAACCCGCGTTCAAGCGCGCATTCGCGACGCTGGTGCCGTTCAACCAGGGCTGGAACGCACCGGCGCCGGTGCTCGTCGCCGTCACCGCGCACACGCTCACGCCGAAGGGCGAGCCGGCGCCGACCGCGTTGTACGACGCGGGCGCGGCCGCGATGTCGCTGGTGCTGCAGGCGCACGCGCTGGGCCTTGCCGCGCACCAGATGAGCGGCTTCGACGCGAAGGCGTTCCGCGACGCATTCGAGATTCCGGCCGACGTCGCGATTCCGGCGATCATCTCGCTTGGCCACTACGGCAACGTCGACAAGCTCGATCCCGTGCTGCGCGAGCGCGAAAAGGCGCCGCGCACGCGCCATGCGATCGGCGAGGTCGTCTATGCGGGCGCCTGGAAGAAGAGCTTCGACGCCGCGGCCTGATTCCCCCGAGCGGGCGGCGGGGATGCGCTTCGCACCCCGTCCGCACCTGCCGCCGGCGCGCCGCCGTTGCGCCCGATCACCGTCCCGGGCCGGTTGCGCGGTACCGGTGGCCGGCCCCGGTTGTGATCCGACGGGCTTCATGTTAAAAAGCCCGTCCTTTCCGTTTTCGCGCCGGCCATGCTGCGGCACCTTCCCATGACTTACTGCGCGATCGATTTCGGCACGTCCAATTCCGCCGTGGCGCTGCCCGGCGGCGACGGCATGCGCCTCGCGCCCGTCGAGGGCGACCACCTGACGCTGCCCACCGCGATCTTCTTCAATAACGACGAGGAGACGGTCGAATTCGGCCGCGCGGCGCTTGCGTCCTATATCGACGGTTTCGACGGCCGGCTGATGCGCTCGATGAAGAGCATCCTCGGCTCGCCGCTCGCGGAAACCACGACCGATCTCGGCGACGGCAGCGCGATGGCGTACACGGAGATCATCGCGCGCTTCCTGACGCACCTGAAGTGCAAGGCCGAAGCGCGCGCCGGCGCGCCGATCGCCCGCGCGGTGCTCGGCCGGCCGGTGTTCTTCGTCGACGACGATCCGCGTGCCGACCGCCTCGCACAGGACCAGCTCGAAGCGGCCGCGCAGTCGGTCGGTTTCACCGACGTCCATTTCCAGTACGAACCGATCGCGGCCGCGTTCGACTACGAGTCGCGCCAGCAGGCCGAACGGCTCGTGCTGGTCGCCGATATCGGCGGCGGTACGTCGGACTTCTCGCTGGTGCGCGTCGGGCCGGAGCGGATGGCGCGCCTCGAGCGCAAGGACGACGTGCTCGCGCACCACGGCGTGCATGTCGCCGGCACCGATTACGACCGCCGCGTCGAACTGGCGGCGATCCTGCCGGCGTTCGGCTATCGCTCGCTCGATCCCGAGGGCCGTGAGCTGCCGAACCGGATCTACTTCGACCTGGCGACCTGGCACCTGATCAACACGGTCTACACGCCGAAGCGGCTGGGCGAGCTCAAGCTGATGAAGCACCTGTACCAGGACGTGCGGCAGTACGACCGGCTCACGCGCGTGGTCGAGCAGCGGCTCGGACATGCGCTGATGGCACGTGCGGAAGAGGCGAAGATCGGCGTTGCGGCGGGCGGGGAGACGATGATCGACCTGAACGACGTGGAAGAGGATCTGCAGATCGCGTTCGACGCCGAGCGCCTCGTCGATGCGAGCGTCGACGACACCGCGCGCATCGTCGACGCCGCACGCGAAACGGTGCGGCTGGCGGGCGTCGCGCCGCGCGACGTCGGCGCGCTGTATTTCACCGGCGGCTCGACCGGGCTCGCGTTCCTGTCGGGTGCGCTCGCCGGCGCATTCCCGGACGCGCAGCCGGTGTTCGGCGATCGCCTCGCGAGCGTCGCGACGGGGCTCGGCATTCACGCGCAGCGGCTGTTCGGCTGAACGAAGGTTATCCGGACGGGCGGCGGCGCATGGCTGCCGCGCCGACAAACAAAAAGCCCCGCCGAAGCGGGGCTTTTTTACACGAAATATCGCGCCGAACTTAGACCGGACGGATGTTCGCAGCTTGCAGACCCTTCGGGCCCGTCTTCACTTCGAATTCAACCTTCTGGTTTTCTTGCAGCGTCTTGAAACCTTCGACGCGGATTTCCGAGAAGTGCGCGAACAGATCGTCGCCGCCGCCTTCCGGGGTGATGAAGCCGAAGCCCTTTGCGTCATTGAACCACTTGACGGTACCGGTTGCCATGTTACTTGTTCCTAAAAAGATAAAACGGGGCCGAGGCCCATGGGTGCGGAAAATCAAGGAAGGGGGTAATAGGACCAACCGGAGTACCGTTGATGGGCGAACTACGAAAGAACCAATTCACTCGCCGCTTGAAATCCTGCAACGTTGTTTATACGGCTAATCGCTCGCGCGGTCAACCGGATTTCCATGCACTCAGGGTTATTGCGGGGTTCAGGTTTACAAACCTTGCAAATGGCGCGAATTTTTTGTAGGGGCTGAACGATTTTGGCGCCAACTTGCAGGTGCAACCCGTTAAACTACGCGCCGCTGGACGGGTTGCTCCGATCGGGTGATCCGTCCCCCCAAAATGGCGTGCGCGGTGCTGTCCGAGCCGATCCCGGACCGCAGGCCGACCCGCTTTTTGAGACACAGGAGAGGATGTGAAGAGTTCTATTCAACGGAACATCGGCCCGTTTGCACTGATGCTGACGGGGCTGGGTTCGATTATCGGCTCGGGCTGGCTGTTCGGCGCCTGGAAGGCCGCGAAGATCGCCGGTCCGGCGGCGATCTGCGCATGGATCATCGGTGCGGTCGTTATTCTCGCGATTGCGCTGACGTATGCCGAGCTGGGCGCGATGTTCCCCGAGTCGGGCGGCATGGTGCGCTACGCACGTTACTCGCACGGTTCGCTGGTGGGCTTCATCAGCGCGTGGGCGAACTGGATCGCGATCGTATCGGTGATCCCGATCGAGGCGGAAGCGTCGATCCAGTACATGAGCACGTGGCCGTATCCGTGGGCGCACGCGCTGTTCGTCAACGGCGAGCTGACGACACCGGGCCTGCTGCTGTCGGCCGTGCTGGTCGTCATCTACTTCCTGCTGAACTACTGGGGCGTCAAGGCCTTCGCGCGGGCGAACACCGCGATCACGATCTTCAAGTTCCTGATTCCCGGTCTCACGATCCTCGGCCTGATGCTGACGAGCTTCCACTCGGAGAACCTCGGCACCGCATCGAATGCGAGCTTTGCGCCGTACGGCTGGTCGGCCGTGCTGACCGCGGTCGCGACGAGCGGCATCGTGTTCGCGTTCAACGGCTTCCAGAGTCCGGTGAACCTGGCCGGTGAAGCGCGCGATCCGTCGCGCAGCGTGCCGTTCGCGGTGATCACGTCGATCCTGCTCGCGCTCGTGATCTACGTGCTGCTGCAGATGGCGTACATCGGCTCGGTGAATCCGGCCGACGTCGCGAAGGGCTGGGCGCACTTCAACTTCTCGTCGCCGTTCGCGGAACTCGCGATCGCGCTGAACCTGAACTGGCTGGCGATCCTGCTTTACGTTGACGCATTCATCAGCCCGAGCGGCACCGGTACGACCTACATGGCGACGACCACCCGCATGATCTACGCGATGGAGCGCAACAACACGATGCCGAAGATGTTCGGCAACGTGCACCCGATCTACGGCGTGCCGCGCCAGGCGATGTGGTTCAACCTGCTCGTGTCGTTCATCTTCCTGTTCTTCTTCCGCGGCTGGAGCTCGCTCGCGGCGGTGATCTCGGTCGCGACGGTGATCTCGTACCTGACCGGCCCGATCAGCCTGATGGCGCTGCGCCGCGCGGCGACCGACATCGAGCGTCCGCTGTCGATCCCGCTGATGAAGCTCATCGCACCGTTCGCGTTCGTCTGCGCGTCGCTGATCCTGTACTGGGCGAAGTGGCCGCTGACCGGCGAAATCATCCTGCTGATGATCGTCGCGCTGCCGGTGTACTTCTTCTTCCAGGCCAAGGCCGGCTGGACCGGCTGGAGCGCCGACCTGAAGGCCGCATGGTGGCTGGTTGCGTACCTGCCGACGATGGCCGTGCTGTCGCTCATCGGCAGCAAGGAGTTCGGCGGTCACGGCGTGCTGCCGTACGGCTGGGACATGCTGATCGTCGCGGCAATCTCGCTGGTGTTCTACTTCTGGGGCGTGAACACGGGCTACCGGACCACGTATCTCGACGAGCGCGAGTCGCACGAAGAGATCCTCGAACGGGTCGGTGCCTGACGCCTGACCTGCCACCGGAATCGGCGGTGGCGGAAAGCACGAGAAGCCCGCCCGAGCGATGCTCGGGCGGGCTTCTTGTTTGTGGTCGCCGGTTGTGCCGCGCGACTCAGGCGGCCGCGCTCGCGAACACGTAGTTCGTCATCGCGAGCACGCGTTGGTACGTGCCGAGCGACTGGATGCCGAGCCGATAGTCGTCGTCGGCCGCACCGAGCGCGGTGAACACCGGCAGCAGATGTTCGTCGGTCGGATGCATCAGTGCGGCGTGCGGCGCCTGCCGGCGATAGTCGAGCAGTGCATCGACGTCGCGCGCGGCGAGCTTCGCCTCGAACCAGCCGGTGAATTCGGCGACGCGCGGGTCCGCATCCTCGGGCGCCGCGCCGAAATCGGCCGCGCGCAGGTTGTGCGTGATCTGGCCCGAGCCGATCACCATCACACCTTCGTCGCGCAGCGGCCGCAGCGCACGGCCGAGCGCGAAGTGATGGGCCGCATCCGCGCGCGGCTGGATCGACAACTGCGCGATCGGCACGTCGGCTTCCGGAAACATCAGCAGCATCGGCACCCACGCGCCGTGGTCGAGGCCGTGCTCGGTCGTCGCGGTCGCGATGCCGGCTGCGTTCAGCAGCGCCGCCGCCCGTTCGGCGACCTCGGGCGCGCCCGGTACCGGATAGCGGATCTCGTACAGCGCGCGCGGGAAGCCGTAGAAGTCGTGGATCGTTTCCGGGTGTGCGGCCACGCTCGCGACCGGCTGCTGCGTGCCCCAGTGCGCGGACAACATCAGCACCGCGCGCGGGCGCGGCAATTCGGCACCGAGGTGCGTGAACGCGCCGGACGGCAGCGTCGGGTCGATCGGCAGCGTCGGCGCGCCGTGGGACAGGTAAAGCGAGGGCAAGCGGTTCATGGTGGGAGCCTGCAAAAGGGTTTGCCTGTGACTATAGGCGCGCACCGCGCGTTGATAAACCGGCTGCGTGGAATTTGATTGAATCTCGCTGGTTGATAATGCGGCAGGTTCCGCGTGCGCGAGAGCAGGTGGAGCTTGAGAGGAGTGGATCGAGCCGGAAGGCGGCTGAATCGACGAAGATGCGTGAAGAACCGAGCGGATGCGTCGCGTCGAACGGCTTACTGCGCGGGCCGGATGCCGGCCCACGGCGTCGTCATCGGCGCACTGAGCGCGAACAGGTCGAGCACGCGCGTGACGGTCTGGTCGACGAGTTCCTCGATCGTCTTCGGCATTGCGTAGAACGCGGGCAGCGGCGGAAACACGATGCCGCCCATTTCGGTCACGGCGGTCATGTTGCGCAGATGCGCGAGGTTGAACGGCGTTTCGCGCACCATCAGCACGAGTCGGCGGCGTTCCTTCAGCGTGACGTCGGCCGCGCGCGTGATCAGGTTGTCCGACAGCCCGTGCGCGACGCTCGCGAGCGTCTTCATCGAGCAGGGTGCGATCACCATCCCGTCGGTTGCGAATGAACCCGATGCGATCGTCGCGCCGACATCGCGCACCGAATGCACGACATCCGCCCGCCTTTCGACCTCGGCCTTCGACAGCTTCAGTTCATGCTGGATATTGAGCCAGCCGGCGTTCGAAACCAGCAGATGCGTTTCGACGCCGCCGGCGGCGCGCAGCAATTCGAGCAGCCGCACGCCGTAGACCGCGCCGGTGGCGCCGGTGATCGCGACGATCAGCCGGCGCGGCGGCGCGCTGGGGGATGCCATCGGGGAGGGGACGTTACGCGGCGGCGAACAGTTGCTGCAGTTCGCCGGACTGGTACATCTCCATCATGATGTCCGAGCCGCCGATGAATTCGCCCTTCACGTACAGCTGCGGGATGGTCGGCCAGTTCGAGAATTCCTTGATGCCCTGGCGGATTTCGTCGTCCTCGAGCACGTTGACCGTCTTGAACTGGTCGACGCCGCAGGCTTTCAGCACCTGCACGGCGCGGCCGGAGAAGCCGCACATCGGGAATTGCGCGTTGCCCTTCATGAAGAGCACGACCTGGTTTTCGTCGACGATTTGCTTGATACGTTGTTGGGTGTCCATGACTGACCTTGCGTTTGCGGGGCGTTGGAACGAAATGATAGCGGATTTCAACCGGGCGGGCCGGCCATCAGCCGGGCCGGCGGCCGCCTGTCGTGCGTTCGATCGCGGCCAGATCGGTGAGCGATTCGACCGCGACGAAGCCGCGCGACACGAGCAGCGCGCGGACCGCTTCGGCTTGGTCGTAGCCGTGCTCGATCCAGAGCGTGCCGCCCGGTTTCAGGTAGGCGCCGGCGCCCGCGACGATCGTGCGGATCGCGCTCAGGCCGTCGGCGTCGTCGGTGAGCGCGCCGCGCGGCTCGAAGCGCAGGTCGCCCTGCGCGAGGTGCGGATCGTGCCGTGCGATGTACGGCGGGTTGCTGACGATCGTGTCGAACGCGAGCGCCGGGTCGAGCGCGGCGTACCAGTCGCTCTGCAGCCAGTGCAGCGGGCCGCCGGGGCGGCGCGCGTCGAGCAGCTTGTCCGCGTTGCGCTGCGCGACGTCGAGCGCGGCCGATGAACGGTCGAGCGCCCAAACGCGTGCGTCAGGCCGTTCCGCCGCGATCGACACGGCGATCGCGCCGCTGCCGGTGCCGAGATCGAGCACGGCCGGATGCGGCCGTCCGTCGATCGCGTCGAGCGCGGCTTCGACGAGCAGCTCGGTTTCCGGGCGCGGGATCAGCACGTCGGGCGTCACGTCGAACGGCCGGCCGAAGAACTCGCGCATCCCGACGAGCTGCGCGACCGGCTCGCCGGCCACGCGGCGCGCTTCGAGTGCGCGGAAGCGCTCGATCGCGGCGGGCTCGAGCGGGGCGTCGCCGCGCGTGATGAGTTGCGTTCGGGTCCAGCCGAGCGCGTACGCGAGCAGCACGCGTGCATCGACCGGGTCGAGCGGCGATGCGCGCAGCAGGTCGTCGGCGGTGGTGTCGGGCATCGCGGCCTCAGTCGGTGTCGCCGAGCGACGCGAGCAGTTCGGCCTGGTGCTCGCTGACGAGCGCGCTGATCAGTTCGTCGAGATCGCCGTCCATCAGCGCCTCGAGCCGGTACAGCGTCAGGTTGATCCGGTGGTCGGTCATCCGGCCCTGCGGGAAGTTGTACGTGCGGATCCGTTCCGAGCGGTCGCCGGAACCGATCAGGCTCTTGCGCGTCGCCGCTTCCTTCGCGTGCTGCTCGTGATACTGCTTGTCCTTGATCCGCGCGGCGAGCACCTTCAGCGCGCGATCCTTGTTCTTGTGCTGCGAACGGTCGTCCTGGCACTCCACGACGATCCCGGTCGGGATGTGCGTGACGCGCACCGCCGAGTCGGTCTTGTTGATGTGCTGGCCGCCCGCGCCCGACGCGCGGAACGTGTCGATCCGCAGGTCGGCCGGGTTGATCTCGACCTCGCCGATCTCGTCGGCTTCCGGCATCACGGCGACCGTGCAGGCGGACGTGTGGATGCGCCCCTGCGTCTCGGTTGCCGGCACGCGCTGCACGCGATGGCCGCCCGATTCGAACTTCAGGCGCGAGTACGCGCCCTGGCCCGCGATCCGCACGATCACTTCCTTGTAGCCGCCGAGATCCGACGGGCTTTCCGACATCATCTCGACCTGCCAGCGCCGGCGTTCCGCGAAGCGCAGGTACATGCGCAGCAGGTCGCCCGCGAACAGCGCCGATTCGTCGCCGCCGGTGCCCGCGCGAATTTCGAGGAAGATGTTGCGGTCGTCGTTCGGGTCCTTCGGCAGCAGCATCTTCTGCAACTCGCCTTCCAGACGGATCATGCGCTCACGTGCGCTGCGAATCTCGTCTTCGGCGAAATCGCGCATCGATGCATCGGAGACCAACTCCTGCGCGGCCGTCTCGTCGCTGCGCGACTGGCGCCACAGCGCGTACTGCTCGACGACCGGGCCGAGTTCCGCGTGTTCGCGCGTCAGCTTGCGGTACTGGTCGAGATCGGCCGTGACGTTTTCGCGGCTCAGCAGGTCGTTCAGTTCGGCCAGCCGGATAGACAGCTGGTCGAGCTTGCGTTGCATGCTCGTCTTCATGGTGTGGAGCGGCGCTCCCGGGCAAGGGTATTCGGAAAGGATAGGCCGGCTCGCGGCCGGCGGCAGGGCAACCGGCCGGCGCTAGTGGCCGGACTGGTCGTTCGAGCGCGGCGCGTGCTGGTAGAAGCCGCGCATCATGTCGATCAGCGAATCGCGGTCGGTGCCGTTCACGCGGTTGAGCGCGCTCGTCGGGCCGTGGATCAGCTTGTTGGTGAGCGCCTGCGACAGCGCTTCGAGGACGGCGGCCGGATCGTCGCCGCGCGCGAGCAGCTTCTGCGCCTTCTCGACTTCCGCGCGGCGCAGCGCGTCGGCCTGCGTATGCATGTGACGGATCACCGGCACGACGCTGCGCGTGTCGAGCCATTGCATGAAATTCTGTACACGCGTCTCGATGATCGTCTCGGCCTGCGCGACCGCGGCCTGGCGCGATGCGTTGCCTTCGCGCACGATCGCGCCGAGATCGTCGACGGTGTAGAGGAATATGTCCTTCAGCTTGCCGACTTCCGGCTCGATGTCGCGCGGCACCGCGAGGTCGACCATGAAGATCGGCCGGTGGCGGCGCGCCTTCACCGCGCGCTCGACCGCGCCGAGGCCGATGATCGGCAGCGTGGACGCGGTGCACGACACGATGATGTCGAACTCGTGCATCCGGGCCGGCAGGTCCGACAGCGGCATCGCGTGGCCGTTGAAGCGTTCGGCGAGCCGCTGGCCGCGTTCGGCCGTGCGGTTCGCGATGACGAGTTCGCGTGGGCTCTGCGCGGCGAAGTGCGTCGCGCACAGCTCGATCATCTCGCCGGCGCCGATGAACAGCACACGCTGATCCGACACCTTTTCGAAGATGCGCTGCGCGAGACGCACCGCTGCGGCGGCCATCGACACTGACTGCGCGCCGATCTCGGTCGTGCCGCGCACTTCCTTCGCGACGGCGAACGTGCGCTGGAACAGCTGGTTCAGATAGGTGCCGAGCGCGCCGGCTTCCGTCGCGGTGCGCACGGCGTCCTTCATCTGGCCCAGAATCTGTGTTTCGCCGAGTACCATCGAATCGAGGCCCGACGCGACGCGGAATGCGTGCCGGACCGCTTCCGACTGTGGCAGCGCATAGACGTGCGGCGCGAGTTCGTCGACCGGAATCTGGTGGTACTCCGACAGCCAGCGAATTGCCCCCTCGCGCGCGGCCCGATCGTCGGTCGCGCAGTAGAGTTCGGTGCGGTTGCAGGTCGAGAGGATCGCCGCTTCGGGCGCATTGGGCGCCTGGGGGCCGAGGAATACGTTCTTGAACGTGACGAGAGCCGGCTTGATTTGCTCGAGCGGAAACGCCACGCGTTCGCGCAGGGCGACAGGCGCAGTGTGGTGATTGATTCCGATCGTGAGGAGTTGCATATCGAGGGCTATCGTTTAGCCCCATATTATAGCGTTTCAGCGATTTCCTCACTCGCTGCATACCGGGCATCAGCGTGGCGTGGCCTCGAATTCGGGGGCTCGATCGGCACGCGGTCGAGCTGATAGCCGTAGCCGTAGAGCGGCAGAAGCCGGTAGCCACGCTCCGGAAGCAGCTGCAGCTTGCTGCGCAGCCGCGACGCGTGGGTGTCGAGCGTGCGCGACTTCATGTCGCGGCGGCGGGCCCAAACGGTTTCGAGGATATGAGCGCGCGACACGGGCCGGGACAGGTTCGCGAACAGCAGCTGCGCGAAGCGGAACTCCTTCGGCGTGAGCGCGACGACCGCGTCGCCGAAGCGCACGAGGCTGTGGGTCGCATCGAATGCGTATTCTCCATACATTTCGCGCGAGCGATTCGGCGGCCGCCGGACTCCGGCGCGCCGGCTCAGCGCATTGACCCGTGCGAGCAGCTCGGGCCCGCTCACCGGGCGCACGAGACAGTCGTCGGCGCCCGCGTGCAGGCACGACACGACTTCGCTTTCGCGCGGCAGCTGCATCACGGCGATGGCCGGCAGCCCGGGCAGGATCGCCTGCGCCCGCGGAATGACTTCCTCGGCCGGCTGGTCGCCGGCCCAGTTGCCGGTGATCAGCATGTCGCAGGTATCGGTGGCGAGCCACTCGAAGAACGCCGCGCTGGACGGAAACGCGTGGCACACATGACCGCCGGCGAAGAGCAGGCGGTTCAGGAGCGCAGCATGACGCGCCTCCGGATCGATCAGGGCGATTCGCATGAGGATTTCTTCAATACGGCTGCCGGTGCGCGCTTGCCATAACGTCGGGACGGCCCCTACACTCGAATGTTCGCGGCGCCCGGCTGGTCTCGGGTTCGATGGATGAATCGATGCTAGCCGCTGGCAACGTTCACGCCTATGGGACGAATCTGAATTTATGGAAGGCGTCGAATGAACTGGTTTGGAATTCTTGTCCTGGGAGCGTCTGTCGGGCTGTTCGGCCGGTGGCTGCATCCGATGCGGCGCACGGGCCGGCCGGCATGGTGGATCGTGGTGCTGGTCGGCATCGCAGGCGCCGCCGCCGCGCGCATGGCCGGCAACCTCTCCGGACTGTTTTACGATGGCGAAACGCTCGAATGGCCGGTCTGCACCGCTGTCGCGTTCCTCGCCGTAGCCGTGACGGTCGCCCTGTCGGCCCGTCGCTGAAAGCTCTCAGGTGAAATCATGAATGCCCGTCTCCCCGAAGTCTCGCCGGTGCCGGCACGCCTCGCGCTGCTGCGCGGCGCGATGGTCCGCGAGGACCTGGCCGCCTATCTCGTGCCGTCCGCCGATCCTCACCTGTCCGAGTATCTGCCCGAACGCTGGCAGGCGCGCCGCTGGCTGTCCGGTTTCACGGGCTCGGTCGGCACGCTGGTCGTGACCGCGGATTTCGCGGGCTTGTGGGTCGACAGCCGTTACTGGGTGCAGGCCGAGGCCGAACTCGCCGGCACGGGCGTCCAGCTGATGAAGATGACGGGCGGGCAGCAGAGCGCGCCGCACGTCGACTGGCTCGCGCAGAACGTGCTGGCCGGTGCGACGGTCGGCGTCGACGGCGCCGTGCTCGGTGTCGCGGCGGCACGCGCGCTGACGGCCGCGCTGAGAGCGCGCGGCATCGCGCTGCGCACCGATCTCGACCTGCTCGACGCGATCTGGCCGGAGCGCCCGGGGCTGCCGGGCGACGCGGTGTTCGAGCACGTGGCGCCGCAGGCCGACGCGACGCGCGCGAGCAAGCTCGCCGAAGTGCGCCGCGCGATGCACGCGCAGGGCGCGCAATGGCATTTCGTGTCGACGCTCGACGATCTCGCGTGGCTGTTCAACCTGCGCGGCGCCGACGTCAACTTCAATCCCGTGTTCGTCGCGCACGCGATGATCGGCGCCGATCGCGCGACGCTGTTCGTCGCCGACGGCAAGGTGTCGCCGGCACTGGCCGCGTCGCTCGCGCGGGACGGCGTCGAGGTCCGCGCGTACGACGCCGCGCGCGCATCGCTCGCGGCGCTGCCCGACGACGCGACGCTGCTGATCGATCCGCGCCGCGTGACCTTCGGCACGCTCGAGGCCGTGCCGGCCGGCGTGAAGCTGGTCGAGGCCGTGAACCCGTCGACGTTCGCGAAGTCGCGCAAGACGTCCGCCGAGATCGAGCACGTGCGCGTGACGATGGAGCACGACGGCGCCGCGCTCGCCGAATTCTTCGCGTGGTTCGAGCAGGCAGTGAACCGCGAGACGATCACCGAGCTGACGATCGAGGAAAAGCTCACCGCCGCGCGTGCACGGCGCCCCGGCTATGTGTCGGCGAGCTTTGCGACGATCGCCGGCTTCAATGCGAACGGTGCGATGCCGCATTACCACGCGACGCCCGAGTCGCACGCGACGATCGCCGGCGACGGCCTGCTGCTGATCGATTCGGGCGGCCAGTACACGACCGGCACCACCGACATCACGCGTGTCGTGCCGGTCGGCACGATCGGCGACCTGCAGCGCCGCGATTTCACGATCGTGCTGAAGTCGATGATGGCGCTGTCGCGCGCGCGCTTTCCGCGCGGCATCCGCTCGCCGATGCTCGATGCGATCGCGCGCGCGCCGATGTGGGCGGCGGGGCTCGACTACGGCCACGGCACCGGCCACGGTGTCGGTTACTTCCTGAACGTGCACGAGGGCCCGCAGGTCATCTCGCACTACGCACCGGCCGAGCCGTACACGGCGATGGAAGAGGGGATGATCACGTCGATCGAGCCGGGCGTGTACCGGCCCGGCAAATGGGGCATCCGGATCGAGAACCTGGTCGTGAACCGCGCGGGCGGACAGACCGAGTTCGGCGACTTCCTCGCATTCGAGACGCTCACGTTGTGCCCGATCGACACCCGCTGCGTGCTGATCGAGATGCTGCATGAAGAAGAGCGCGCGTGGCTGAACGCGTATCACGCGACCGTGCGCGAGCGTGTCGGCCGGCACGTGAGCGGCGACGCGAAGGCGTGGCTCGACGCGCGGACGCAGCCGATCTGACGCAACGCGCAAAGCGCGAAACCGGCCGCATGACGGCCGGACCATGACCGAGAGGGCAAGCGATGGCAGATACCGCAGTGATCGTGATCGACATGCAGCGTGGGCTGGTGCAGCGGGCGCGGCCCGCGTACCGGCTCGACGACGTCGTGTCCGGCATCAACCGGCTGACGGCGGCGGCGCGCGCGGCGAACGCGCCCGTATGCTTCGTGCAGCACGACGGCGATGCGGACGACGACATCGTGCCCGGCACGCCCGGCTGGGAACTGCATGAGGCGCTGATCGTCGGCCGCGCCGACTGGCGCATCCGCAAGCAGATGAGCGATTCGTTCCACGACACGCCGCTCGCCGCGCAACTCGACGGGCGCGGCATCCGTTCGGTGCTGATCTGCGGCTATGCGACCGAGTTCTGCGTCGATTCGGCCGCGCGCCGCGCGGCACTGCTCGGCTACCGGACGACCGTCGTCTCCGACCTGCACACGACGAACGAGCGCACGCACCTGTCGGCCGCGCAGATCGTCGCGCACCATCACTTCGTCTGGGAAAACAACACGCTGTCGGGCAATGCGGTGACGCCGCGTCCGCTCGCCGACGTGCTCGCCACGGAGTTCGCATGACGATCAAGGCGGTGGTGTTCGATTTCGGCGGCGTGCTGATCGACTGGAGCCCCGAGTACCTGTACCGGCAACTGATTCCGGATGAAGCCGAGCGCCGCTGGTTCCTCACGCACGTGTGCGCGATGGACTGGGTGATCCGCCAGGACGGCGGGCAGACGATCGACGAGGGAACGCGCGAGCTCGTCGCGAAGTTTCCGGAGCACGAGGCGCTGATCCGCGCGTTCTACACGCGCTGGCACGAGATGATCGGCGGCGTGCTCGACGAAGGCGTTGCGCTCGTCGACCGGCTCGACGCGCAGGGGATGCCGCTCTTCGGGTTGACCAACTGGTCCGCGCAGACCTTTCCGTACGCATGGGACAACTTCGCGGTGCTGCGGCGCTTCAAGGAGATCGTCGTGTCGGGCCGCGTGA
Source organism: Burkholderia sp. Bp9142 (assembly GCF_003853415.1). Taxonomy (GTDB): domain Bacteria; phylum Pseudomonadota; class Gammaproteobacteria; order Burkholderiales; family Burkholderiaceae; genus Burkholderia. Next base: position 58,638 of record NZ_QTPP01000032.1, read on the forward strand.
AGCTCGTGAAACCCGATCCGGCGATCTACCGCGAAATGCATGCGCGGATCGATCCGCATCTGCCGGGCATCGCGCCGCATGAACTCGTGTTCATCGACGACAACGCGAACAACGCCGCGGCCGCGACGGCGCTCGGCTGGCACGGCATTCATCACACGAGCGCGGCGGTGACCGAGGCGCGCTTGCGCGAACTGGGCGCGCTCGCGTAGGCGGCTGCCGAATCGCTGTCAGATAAAAAAAGCGGGCCATCGAGCCCGCTTTTTCATTTTGCCGATCCGGAAGCTGCCGCTTTCGGCATCCGGCACCGCATTGCCGGATGCCCGGGCCGCAACGTTCAGCGGCTGATCGGCTTGTAGCGCAGGCGCTTCGGCTTCGCGGCTTCCTCGCCGAGGCGTGCACGCTTGTCGGCTTCGTATTCCTGGTAGTTGCCGTCGAAGAACGTGACCTGCGAATCGCCTTCGAACGCGAGGATGTGCGTCGCGATCCGGTCGAGGAACCAGCGATCGTGCGAGATCACCATCACCGAACCCGCGAACTCCAGCAGCGCGTCTTCCAGGGCACGCAGCGTTTCGACGTCGAGGTCGTTCGACGGTTCGTCGAGCAGCAGCACGTTGCCGCCGGAGATCAGCGTTTTCGCGAGGTGCAGGCGGCCGCGTTCGCCGCCGGACAGGTTGCCGACGATCTTCTGCTGGTCGCCGCCCTTGAAGTTGAAGCGGCCGATGTACGCACGCGACGGCGTTTCGTACTTGCCGACCGTCAGCACGTCGGCGCCGCCCGAGATTTCCTCGAACACCGTCTTCGAGCCGTCGAGCGCGTCGCGGCTCTGGTCGACGTACGCGAGCTTCACGGTCGGGCCCATCACGACTTCGCCCGAATCCGGCTGTTCCTTGCCGGTCAGCATCTTGAACAGCGTCGACTTGCCGGCGCCGTTCGGGCCGATGATGCCGACGATCGCGCCGGCCGGGATCTTGAAGTTCAGGTTGTCGATCAGCAGGCGGTCGCCGAACGACTTGCTGACGTTCTTGAACTCGATCACTTCATTGCCGAGGCGGTCGCCGACCGGAATGAAGATTTCCTGCGTTTCGTTGCGCTTCTGGTATTCCTGGCTGTTCAGCTCCTCGAAACGCGCGATACGCGCCTTCGACTTCGCCTGGCGGCCCTTCGGGTTCTGGCGCACCCACTCCAGTTCCTTCTTGATCGCCTTCTGGCGTGCCGATTCCGACGCTTCTTCCTGCTTCAGGCGCTCTTCCTTCTGGTCGAGCCAGCTGCTGTAGTTGCCCTTCCACGGAATGCCGTGACCGCGGTCGAGTTCGAGGATCCACTCGGCTGCATTGTCGAGGAAGTAGCGATCGTGCGTGACGGCGACGACGGTGCCCGGGAAGCGCACCAGGAACTGCTCGAGCCAGTCGACCGATTCGGCGTCGAGGTGGTTGGTCGGCTCGTCGAGCAGCAGCATGTCGGGCTTTTCGAGCAGCAGCTTGCACAGTGCGACGCGGCGCTTTTCGCCGCCCGACAGGTGCTCGATCTTCGCGTCCCACGCCGGCAGGCGCAGCGCGTCGGCGGCCACTTCGAGCTGCTGCTCGGGGCTGCCGCCGTCGCTCGACGCGAGGATCGCTTCGTATTTCGCCTGCTCGGCGGCGAGCGCGTCGAAGTCGGCGTCCGGTTCCGCATACGCGGCGTAGATTTCCTCAAGCTTCTTGTTCGCCTGGAACAGGTCGCCGAGGCCGTCCTCGACGGCTTCGCGCACCGTCTTCGTCGGGTCGAGCTGCGGTTCCTGCGGCAGGTAGCCGATGTTCAGGTTCGGCATCGGCGTCGCTTCGCCTTCGATGTCCTTGTCGACACCCGCCATGATGCGGATCAGCGTCGACTTGCCCGAGCCGTTCAGGCCGAGCACGCCGATCTTCGCGCCGGGAAAGAACGACAGCGAGATGTCCTTCAGGATCTGGCGCTTGGGCGGCACGATCTTGCCGACCCGGTTCATCGTGAAAACGTATTGGGCCATTTGGTGTGAAAGTCAGAAGTGGTTGAGACTGCTGCGCAGCGCATGGGCGTGCGTGGCGTCGGGTGATTCGGTACGGAGCGTGCCGCGCGGGCGCGGCAGTGTCGCCGCGGGTTGGCGGCGCGAGCGCGTATTGTACTTCGCCGCCGGCTGCCGCTGGCACCGCGCAGGCCATTCGGCCGACCCGCGTTCACAGCCACGCGGCGACGCCGCCGTGCCCCGAGCAGGTGCCGTGCCGACGGCGGCTGAAGCTGTACGTGCCGTCGCGGCAGCGCGCGCTCGCGCCCTCGGGCACGCGGCCCGATTTCGAATGGGCCGGCGCATGGACGGTGTCGCCGTCGCGATTGCGGTACGTGTCGTGCCGGTCGAGGTCGGCTTCGTTGCCGTAGCCGGGCGACGCGCGATACGCGTGCACCGGAGGCGGCAGGGCGGCGCACGCAACGAACAGCGCGGCCGACAGGGTCGCGATGCGCGTCGTGCGGCGGAGCAGGGCAGGCATGGTCTCTCCGGATGTTGTTATCTGCTGTCGATCGCGGGTCGACGTCCCGGGCCGCATGTTAGCCGATCGGCTGAAGATCGGTGCCGCTGCCCTGCGGTGCGGCGAGGCTACGCCGCGCCGGTCATCGATGCCGCGCCGTCGGCCTGCGCGGCGTCGAGAATCCATCGGCGGAATGCCGCGACTTTCGCGCGCTCCGCATGATGCGGCGGATAGACGAGGTAGTACGCGAAGTCGTCGAGCCAGGCGACGTCGGCAAGCTGCACGAGCCGGCCGCTCGCGAGTTCGTTGCGTACCATCGCCGCCGGCAGCAGGCCGGCGCCCTGGCCGGCGAGGATCGCCTGCAGCAACAGGCCGGAATCGTCGAACGCGGGGCCGCGCGGCGGACCGAAATCGTCGATCCGCTGCGCGTCGAACCAGATGTGCCAGCCCTTGCGCTCGGCGTCGTGCAGATGCGGCCATCCGGCCAGGTCGGCGGGCGTGGCCGGCAGGCCCAGCCGTGCGACGAGTGCCGGCGCTGCAAGCGCGACGATCTCCACCGTCAGCAGCCGTTCGCTGCACAGCCCGATGTAGCGGCCGAGGCCGTGGCGGATCGCGACGTCGACGCCGTCGCGCGAGAAGTCGGCGAGTGCGTGGCTCGCGACGATCTGCAGGTCGACGTCCGGGCACGCGTCACGGAACTGCGCGAGGCGCGGCACGAGCCACGCGGACGCGAAAAACGGCGTGACGCTCACCGTCAGCACGCCGCTGTCGGCGGTGCCCGACACGCGCTGCGATGCATCGGCGATCTGCCGGAACGCGTTGCGCACGGGCGGCAGGTAGTCGCGGCCCGCGGCGGTCAGCAGGATGCCGCGGTTCACGCGCTCGAACAGTTGCACGCCGAGGTGGGTCTCGAGCGTGCGGATCATCTGGCTCACCGCGCCGGGCGTGACCGACAACTCTTCCGCTGCAGACTTCACCGACAGGTGGCGGGCGGCCGCCTCGAACGCACGCAGCGCGTTGAGAGGCGGCAGACGGGAACGGTTCATTCAGTTTTTCTAAAGTGAAAGGCCGACGAAATATCGTTTGAGGCGACGCGTACGCGCGAGTACCGTTACCGCAACGGATGGCATTGGATCGCATTCGTCGCGGCCGTCTTGCAGCGGTCGCTGCGATCAACATAGTTCAACTATATCCATGAGGCAATCCGGGCGCCGCGCGGCGTCCGGCGGAACCTGAGAGGAGCATCGTCATGAGCTGCCCGCGCGCATCGCGCGTCTTCTACGGCTGGTATGTGGTGGCGGCCGCGTTCGCCGTCACGTTCGTCGGATTCGGCAGTGCGTATACGTTCAGCGCATTCGTCGAATCGCTGCAGCGGGATTTCGCCGCCTCGCGCGGGCAGATCTCGCTCGTGTTCTCGCTGGCCGGCTTCCTGTATTTCGGCTTCGGCATCGTCAGCGGCCCGCTTGCCGATCGCTTCGGCTCCCGGCGGCTCGCCGTCACCGGCATGTTGCTGACGGCCGCCGGTTTCGCGGCGGCCGGTGCCGCGCATACGCTGCTGCAGGTCTATGTCGCGTACGGGCTCGGTGTCGGCTTCGGCGTCGGCTGCGCGTATGTGCCGGCCGTCGGCGCCGTGCAACGCTGGTTCGTGCGGCGGCGCGGCTTCGCGTCGGGGCTCGCGGTCGCGGGGATCGGCGTCGGCACGCTCGTGATGCCGCCGCTCGCGTCGGCGCTGATCGCGCACGTCGGCTGGCGCGGCGCGTATGTCACGCTCGCGGCGCTCGCGCTGGTGATGGGTGCGGGCATGTCGCTGCTGATCGAGAACGATCCGCGCGGACGCGGCTTGTTGCCCGACGGCGATGTGGCGCATACGCAATCGGGCGCCGCGCCGCCCGGCGCCGCTTCATCGGTACCGGCCGGTGCGACCGTGCGCGAGGCCGTTACGTCGCGGCCGTTCGCGAGCCTCTACGCGGCGTGTCTCGTGTGCTCGTTCGGCGTCTTCGTGCCGTTCGTGCACCTTGTGCCGTACGCGCTCGATCACGGCGTCGCGCCATCGACGGCCGTCCTGCTGCTCGGCGCGATCGGCGTCGGCAGCACGGCAGGGCGCTTCTTCCTCGGCGGCCTCGCCGACCGCTTCGGCCGCCGTGCGTCGCTGCTCGCGATGTTCGCGGGCATGGCCGTCGCGCTCGTTGCATGGGCCGGCGCCGGGGGCGTCGCGACGCTGGCCGCGTTCGCACTCGTGTTCGGCGTGTTCTACGGCGGCTGGGTCGCCGTGCTGCCCGCCGTCGTGATGGACTACTTCGGCGGCCGCAACGTGAGCGCGATCATCGGCGTGCTGTACACGAGCGTTGCGTTCGGCACGCTGATCGGGCCCGCGGCGGCCGGTTTCATCTACGACGCGGGCGGCGGCTATCTCGTGCCGATCCTTGCCAGCGCAGTTGCCAATGCGATCGCGTTCGCGATCGTCGCCACCACCGGACGCGCGCCGGTGACCGCGCGCGCGGCCGGCCGCTAGGCATGCGCCGCCGGTGCGCGGCCAGACGCCTCGCGGCCGGGCGTCATCCACGATTCCCGATACGGTGTCCAGGGCGTCGATCATCGACGGGCGAAGGCGCATCGTGACATTCGACGAAGTTCGGCAGATCGCGCTGGCATGGCGCGGTGTCGAGGAGGGTACGTCGTACGGCACACCCGCGATGCCGGGCGAGCCTGCATCGCCTTCAATCGCCCGATCCGGCGGCGCCCAAGCGGACGCCGAACCGGACCAGGCGTTGCATCGGTTCGCATCGATGCAACAAGTGGTCCCATCGAAATTCTTCAATTGGTTCTTAGTGAAGAACCGTTTGGTGCTTACACTCCTTCGCTTCGAAGGCGGCTGACCGACAGCCGACGGAAAGGGCGCACGCGATGCGCCGGCATCCTTGAGCGCCGCATCGCACTCGCAGCTTCGCAGACTGCGTCGCGCACCGACCGGAACAGGCTCGATCCGGTTCCGCCCGCATGCCGCGCACGCGCGGCGGGCTGCCGGGTTCAACAACGACAACTCCCCGCGCCGCCTTCACGCGACACCCGGTCGTACCGGAACCGTTTTTTGGAGAGAGACACATGAGTGGAAGCAACACAGGCCTCGGCACGGGTCTGAAGCAGCGTCACGTGACGATGATGTCGATTGCCGGCGTCATCGGCGCGGGCTTGTTCGTCGGCTCCGGCCACGCGATCGCGGAGGCCGGTCCGGCTTCGATCCTTGCGTATGCGATCGCGGGCGTGCTGGTCGTGCTGGTGATGCGCATGCTCGGCGAGATGGCCGTCGCGCATCCGGACAGCGGTTCGTTCTCGACCTATGCCGATCGCGCGATCGGCCACTGGGCCGGCTTCGCCATCGGCTGGCTGTACTGGTGGTTCTGGGTGCTCGTGATCCCGATCGAGGCGACGGCCGCCGCGACCATTCTCAATGCGTGGTTCCCCGGTGTCGCGACCTGGATCTTCGCGCTCGGCATCACGCTGCTGCTGACGATCACCAACCTCTTCTCGGTCAAGAACTACGGCGAATTCGAATTCTGGTTCGCGCTGATCAAGGTCGTCGCGATCGTCGTGTTCCTCTGCATCGGCGGCGCGGCGATCGTCGGCATCGTGCCCGCGCCGGCCGTATCGGGCGTGTCGAACCTCTTCGTGCACCAGGGCTTCATGCCGAACGGCGCCGGCGCGGTGCTCGCGGCGATGCTGACGACGATGTTCTCGTTCCTCGGCACCGAGATCGTGACGATCGCGGCCGCCGAGTCGGACAACCCGCAACGCCAGATCGTGCGCGCAACGAACTCCGTCATCTGGCGCATCACGCTGTTCTATCTCGGCTCGATCCTCGTCGTCGCGGCCATCGTGCCGTGGAACGATCCGCTGCTGCCGAAGCACGGCTCGTACCAGCGCGCGATGGAGCTGATCGGCGTTCCGAACGCGAAGGCCATCATCGACGTGATCGTGCTCGTGTCGGTCGCGAGCTGCCTGAATTCCGCGCTGTACACCGCATCGCGGATGCTGTTCTCGCTGTCCAGGCGCAAGGACGCGCCCGCGTTCCTGCACGGCACCGACTCGACCGGCACGCCGCGTGCGGCCGTGCTCGCATCGACCGCGTTCGGTTTCTTGACCGTGATCGCGAACTACCTGATGCCGGAGCAGGTGTTCGGCTTCCTGCTGGCAACGTCGGGTGCGATCGCGCTGCTCGTGTATCTCGTGATCGCGATCTCGCAGCTGCGCATGCGCAAGACGCTCGAATCGGGCGGCGCCGACCTCGCGTTGCGGATGTGGCTGTTCCCGTGGCTCACGTGGGCGGTGATCCTGTTCATCTGCGGCACGCTGACCGTGATGTTCGTCAGCGAGGAACACCGGATGGAAGTGGGGGCGACGGCCGTGCTCGCGCTGATCGTGCTGTTTGCCTCGTGGCTGAACAAGCGCGGTCGCGATGCGCAGGCGCATGCGGGGCGGCGCGTTTCGGCGACGTGATGGACTGACGAGCCGAAGGCGGGCGGTGCTCGCCTTCGGCTGGCGGGGCAGGTCCCGTGATGAAAAATGGGCCGATTGGCGTTTGCCAATCGGCCCATGTGCTTTTCGCGCAAGCGGCGCATCATGCGATGCCGAGCGTATCGCACGGCATCGGCAAGGCACGTATCAAACGTTGAACAGGAAGTTCATCACGTCCCCGTCGTGCACGACATATTCCTTCCCTTCCGCGCGCATCTTGCCGGCTTCCTTCGCACCCTGTTCGCCCTTGTACGTGACGAAGTCGTCGAAGGCGATCGTCTGCGCGCGAATGAAGCCGCGCTCGAAGTCGGTATGGATCACGCCGGCCGCTTGCGGCGCCGTGTCGCCGACGTGGATCGTCCACGCGCGCACTTCCTTCACGCCCGCGGTGAAGTAGGTCTGCAGGCCGAGCAGCTTGAAGCCCGCGCGGATCACGCGGTCGAGGCCCGGCTCTTCCATGCCCATGTCGGTGAGGAACGCTTCCTTGTCCGCATCGTCGAGATCGGCGATTTCCGCCTCGATTGCCGCGCACACCGCGACCACCGGCGAGTTCTCGGCTTCCGCGTACTTGCGTACCGCGTCGAGGTGCGGGTTGTTCTCGAAGCCGTCGTCCTTCACGTTCGCGACGTACATCGCCGGCTTCGCGGTGATCAGGCAGAACGGCTTGAGCAGCGCCTGCTCGTCGTCCGACAGATCGAGGCCGCGCACGGCCTTGCCCTGGTCGAGGTGCGCGCGCACCTTCTCGAGCACCGCGGCGAGCTTGACCGCTTCCTTGTCGTTGCCCGACTTCGCGGCCTTCGAGTAGCGCGTGAGCGCCTTCTCGACGGTGCCGAGGTCGGCGAGCGCGAGTTCCGTGTTGATCACTTCGATGTCGTCGATCGGGCTGACCTTGCCGGCGACGTGGATGACGTTGTCGTCCTCGAAGCAGCGCACGACGTGCGTGATCGCATCGGTTTCGCGGATGTTCGCGAGGAACTGGTTGCCGAGGCCTTCGCCCTTGCTCGCGCCCGCTACGAGGCCCGCGATGTCGACGAATTCGACGACGGCCGGCACGATGCGTTCCGGGGTGATGATTTCGGCGAGCGCCTTCAGGCGCGTGTCAGGCACTTCGACGATGCCGACGTTCGGCTCGATCGTGCAGAACGGGTAGTTCTCGGCGGCGATGCCGGCCTTGGTCAGCGCATTGAACAGGGTGGACTTGCCGACGTTGGGCAAGCCGACGATGCCGCATTTGAGGCTCATGGAATCCTTCGGACGGGTGAGGCGGCGCGGCCGGACGAAGCGCGGCGGCGCGGGAAAAATAGGGACGGCCGGCGCCTGGGGCGCGGCGGGCCGACGTTCAAAGGCGCTATTGTACCGTGCCGGCGCCCCGGTTTCCGGCCTTCCCCCGAACGCCCGATGCGACGGGCCGCCGCGCTGCCGGGCCCGTCAGCGATTCTGCTGATTTCCCGCAAAGTCCGGCCGCGTAAGGGATTGGCCCCGCAGCTATAATGCCCGCCATGACTGCCCACCACACCTTCGACGTCGCCGTGGTCGGCGGCGGGCTCGTCGGCAAGACGGCCGCGCTCGCGCTGACCCAGTCCGGCTACAAGACTGCCTTGCTCGCCCAGCCGGCCACGCCGCGCCCCGCCGATCTCGCGTTCGACACGCGCATCTACGCGCTGTCGTCCAGCTCGCAGGCATTGCTGGAGCGGCTGCGGGTCTGGCAGGCGCTCGACCATGGCCGGCTCGCGCCGGTCTACGACATGCGCGTGTACGGCGATGCGCACGCGGAACTGCATTTCTCCGCGTACCAGGCCTCCGTGCCGCAACTCGCGTGGATCGCCGAATCGTCGCTGATCGAGACGTCGCTCGACGCCGCGCTGCGGTTCCAGCCGAACCTCACGTGGTTCGACGCGCGCGCGCAGGGCTTCGACGTGCGCGACGACGCGGCCGTGCTCACGCTGTCGTCGGGGCAAGTGCTCGAAGCGGATCTCGTGGTCGGCGCGGACGGCGCGCATTCATGGGTGCGCGCTCAAATGGGGGCCAAGGTCGAGCGGCGCGATTACCGGCAGACGGGCGTGGTCGCGAACTTCAAGGCGTCGCTCCCGCACCGCGAGACCGCCAGCCAATGGTTCCGCGACGGCGAGATCGTCGCGCTGCTGCCGCTGCCGGACGGTCATGTATCGCTCGTGTGGTCCGCGCACACCGCGCACGCGGACGAACTGCTCGCACTCGATCCCGCGCAGCTCGCGGCCGAGGTCGAGCGCGTGTCGCACGGCCAGGTCGGCACGCTCGAATGCGTGACGCCCGCCGCGGGTTTCCCGCTCGCGCTGCAGACCGTCGACAGGCTGATCGCCCCGCGCGTCGCGCTCGTCGGCGATGCCGCGCACCTGATCCACCCGCTCGCGGGGCAGGGGATGAACCTCGGGCTGCGCGACGTCGCGGCGCTCGCCGATGCGATCGCGAACAAGGAGAGCTTCCGCAACCTCGGCGACACGGTGCTGCTGCGTCGCTACGAGCGTTCGCGCCGCGAGGACATCCGCGCGCTGATGGTCGCGACCGACGGGCTGCAGCGGCTGTTCGCGGTGCCGGGCTCGTTCGCGAAGGCGGTGCGCAACGCGGGCATGGCGTTCGTCGGCGCGCAGCCGCTCGTGAAACGCTGGTTGGTGTCGGCCGCGCTCGGCTGATCGAACCTTCGCTCGCTCGGCCTGTCGGACAGGGTCCCGTTACGGCGTACACTGTGACGTGCACTCCGATTGAGCTGAAGGAACGACTAGATGAAAAAAACGATCCGCATCGCATCGCTGGCGCTGGCCGTCACGATGGCGACGCTCGGCTGCACCGCGCAGGCCGACCAAACCACCGACAAGCTGAAAGCCACGCTGCAATCGCGTCTCGGCAGCGACGCGCCGATCAAGAGCGTGTCGAAATCGCCGGTCGCGGGCCTGTACGAAGTCAACCTCGGCACGCAGATCATCTATAGCGATGCAGCCGGCGACTACGTGCTGCTCGGCGATCTCGTCGACACCAAGACGCACAAGAACCTGACCGACGCACGCCTGTCCGACCTCAACAAGATCGACTTCGCGAGCCTGCCGCTCGCCAACGCGATCAAGGTCGTCAAGGGCAACGGCGCACGCAAGATCGCGGTGTTCTCCGATCCGAACTGCCCGTACTGCAAGAAGCTCGAGACGACACTGCAGTCGGTCGACAACGTGACCGTCTACACGTTCCTGTACCCGGTGCTGTCGCCCGATTCGACCACGAAGTCGAAGGCGATCTGGTGCGCGACCGACCGCGCGAAAACCTGGGAGGGCTGGATGCTCGACCATCGCGTACCGTCCGGCGCCGGCACCTGCGATACGACTGCGCTCGACAAGAACCTCGCGCTCGGCCGCGGGATGAACGTCACGGGCACGCCGACGATCTTCCTGCCCGACGGCCGTCGCCTGCCGGGCGCGGTGTCGGCCGACCAGCTGAACCAGGCGCTGGCGTCGAGCAAGTAACCGACCGATACGCCGGGCCGCATGGCCCGGCCAGCGAGGGGCGCCCGCGATATCCGCCGGCGCCTCTCTTCGTTTCCGCCGCCGTATTCCGTCCGATTTTCGACCGATTGCCACGATGACCCAGCCGATCCGTTATTCGATTGCCCCGAAAGATCTTGCCGCGCACCTGTTCGAAGTGTCGGTGACGGTCGCCGATCCCGATCCCGAAGGCCAGCGTTTCTCGCTGCCGGTCTGGATTCCGGGCAGCTATCTCGTGCGCGAGTTCGCGCGCAACATCGTGACGCTCGCCGCGTTCAACGACGCGGGCCGCAAGGTGCGGATCGCGAAAACCGACAAGAACACGTGGCAGGCCGCGCCGGTGAACGGCGCGCTGACGCTGCGCTACGACGTGTACGCATGGGACCTGTCGGTCCGCTCCGCGTATCTCGACGAATCGGGCGGCTTCTTCAACGCCACGGCCGTGTTCCTGAGCGTCGCCGGCCGCGAGGATGCGCCGTGCGAAGTCGACATCGCGAAACCGGCGGGCCCGGCGTTCCGCACGTGGCGTGTCGGCACGTCGCTGCCCGAGGCGCGCGGTACCAAGCGCTACGGGTTCGGCGCGTATCGCGCATCCAACTACGACGAGCTTGCCGACCATCCGGTGACGATCGGCGAATTCGCGCTGGCGACGTTCGACGCGCACGGCGTGCAGCACGACATCGTGATCGCCGGGCGCGTGACGCAGCTCGACATGGAGCGCCTGCGCACCGACCTGAAGCGCGTGTGCGAAGCGCAGATCGCGCTGTTCGAGCCGAAATCGAAGCAGGCGCCGATGGAGCGCTACGTGTTCATGACGCTCGCGGTCAGCGACGGCTACGGCGGCCTCGAGCACCGTGCGTCGACCGCGCTGATCTGCAACCGCACCGATTTGCCGGTGAAGGGCCGGCCGGAAACGACGGAAGGCTATCGCACGTATCTCGGCCTGTGCAGCCACGAGTATTTCCACACGTGGAACGTGAAGCGCATCAAGCCGGCCGCGTTCGTGCCGTACGACCTCGCGCGGGAAAACTACACGTCGCTGCTGTGGCTGTTCGAGGGCTTCACGTCGTATTACGACGACCTGATGCTCGTGCGCGGCGGGCTGATGTCGCAGGACGAATATTTCGCGGCGCTCGGCCGCACGGTCGGCGGCGTGCTGCGCGGCACGGGGCGCCTGAAGCAGAGCGTCGCGGAAAGCTCGTTCGACGCGTGGGTCAAGTATTACCGCCAGGACGAGAACGCGACCAACGCGATCGTCAGCTACTACACGAAGGGTTCGCTCGTCGCGCTCGCGTTCGATCTCGCGATCCGCGCGCAGACGCGCAACCGCAAGTCGCTCGACGACGTGATGCGTCTGCTGTGGCAGCGCTACGGCCGCGAGTTCTATCGCGGCAAGCAGGCGGGCGTCGAGGAACACGAGGTCGAGACGCTGATCGAGGAAGCGACGGGCGTTGCGCTCGGCCGGCTGTTCGCCGACGCCGTGTACGGCACGCGCGACCTGCCGCTCGCCGAACTGCTCGCGCCGTTCGGCGTGACGCTCGCGCCCGAGGTTGCAAATGGCGCGACCGCGAAGCCGACGATCGGCGCGCGCTTGCGCGGCGGTGCGGACTGCACGCTGGCGGCCGTCTACGAAGGCGGCGGCGCGCATCGCGCGGGGCTGTCGTCCGGCGACACGCTGATCGCGCTCGACGGGCTGCGGGTTACCGGCACGAATCTCGACATGCTGCTCGCGCGCTACCGGCCGGGCGACAAGGTCGAGGTGCACGCATTCCGCCGCGACGAGCTGCGGACCGCGAAACTGAAGCTGGACGGGCCGGAAGTCACGCGCTACCGGCTCACGGCGGCCGCGAAACCGGCCGCCGCGCACAAGGCCCGGGAAGCCTGGCTGAAGGGCTGAAGGGCTGAAGGGCTGAGCAGGTGCGAGCGGGATTCGGGGCGTGATCATGGATTGTTCTGTTGCTGCAACAATCCGTCGCCCGTAGCCCGCTTTTTCGCGATCATGCGGCCACGCACAATGGCGTCACTCGCGCTACCGAAGCGCAACCTAACTGGAGCCTGACATGACGACCATTCTGCAAATCAATTCCGCGGCGCGCTCGCAAGGTGCGCAGTCCACGCTGCTGGCCAACGAACTGACGGCGAAGCTGCAACAATCGAACCCCGGCGCGAAGGTCGTGGTTCGCGACCTGCTGGCCGACGCGCTGCCGCACCTCGACGAATCGGTGCTCGGCGCGTTCTTCACACCGGCCGACCAGCGCAGCGCGGAACAGAATGCGATCGTCGCGAAGAGCGATGCGCTGATCGCCGAACTGCAAGCCGCCGACATCATCGTGATCGGCGCGCCGATGTACAACTTCGGCATCTCGTCGCAACTGAAGACGTATTTCGACTGGATCGCCCGCGCAGGCGTTACGTTCCGCTACACCGAGAACGGTCCGGAAGGCCTGATCAAGGGCAAGAAGGTTCACGTGGTGACGGCCCGCGGCGGCAAGTACCTCGGTACGCCGAACGACAGCCAGACGCCGTATCTGCGCACGTTCCTGGGCTTCGTCGGCATGACCGACGTGAGCTTCATCCATGCTGAAGGCCTGAACCTCGGGCCGGATGCGCAGAGCGCCGCGCTCGCAGGCGCACGCGAAGCGATCGCTGCCGCGTAAGGCCGACGCGGGTGCGTCGCACCCGCTGCGTCGTCCGATGCAAAAACGCCGCGTCCCGAAAGGGGCGCGGCGTTTTTGCATGATGGGGACGAAAGCGGGAAGCGGAACCCGGTTACGCGAGCGTTTCGGCCACCTCCGGCAGGCGCCAGTCGATCGGCTCGCGGCCCGCTTCGACGAGATAGTCGTTCGCGAGCGCGAAGTGGCGGCAACCGAGGAAGCCGCGGTGTGCGGACAGCGGCGACGGATGCGGCGCCTCGAGTACGCAGTGCGCGCTCGCATCGAAGAGGGCGCGCTTTGCCTGCGCATGCGCGCCCCACAGCATGAACACAAGCCCGCGATGGCGGCTGGCCAGTTCGCGGATCAGCGTGTCCGTGCATTGCTCCCAGCCGCGTTTCGCGTGGCTCGCGGCCGCGCCGCGCTCGACCGTCAGCACGGTGTTGAGCAACAGCACGCCCTGGCGTGCCCAGGTGTCGAGGCAGCCATGACGCGGCGTGTCGTGGCCGAAATTCGCGGCGATTTCCTTGAAGATGTTGCGCAGCGACGGCGGCGTGCGGACGGCCGGCGGCACCGAGAATGCAAGGCCATGCGCCTGCGGCGTGCCGCGGTCGTCGCCGTGGTACGGGTCCTGGCCCAGGATCACGATCTTCACGTCGTCCGGGCTCGTCAGGCGCAGCGCGCGGAACACGTCGGTCGGGTAGACCGACTTGCCGGCCGCGCGCTCGTCGTCGACGAAACGGCACAGCGGCGCATACGCGTCGCTGTCGGTGAAGGGTTTCAGCACGTCGCGCCAGACGGCCGGCAGCGCGTCGAACTGCGCGGCGAGGTGGGGGACGTTCGCGACAACGGCCTGCGGCGCGTTGGAAACCGGGGCGGCTGCCGCGCCCTTCTTTACGGGCTTGCGCCCCGTCGCGTTGGGTGCGGCCGGCGCGGACGCCGGAGCGGGAACATCGTCCTGCGCCGTTTCCGGCACGGGATCGTCGAACAGCGACGCCTGCTGCGGCGTGCGGAGAGTCTTGCGGGTTGCCATGCGTGATGCGGGTTTATTGCGCGCGCAGCCGATAGCCGCGTTGCGCCTTGCTGATGTTTTCGGGGGCGAGGCCCGGTAGCGCCTGCTGCAGTTCGGCGGCGAGCGTCGCGAGCGCCGCTTCCGGGCCGTCGATCAGTTCGAGTTCGATTTCGCTGATCGGTTCGCGGCGCGTATCGTTTTCCGCCTGGACGACGATCTCGCCGACGTCCACCGCGGCCTCGACGGTTGCACCGCCGATTGCGATACGCCACAGCGTACGCGAAAAATCCGTCCGGAACAGCGCGTGCAGCGCGGGCGCCGCGTCGCGCAGCGCGGTGGCCGCGTCCGGCACGTCGCACGCGGCCACGAGCGCATCGATTTCGAGCGCATCGCCGGCAACCGGCAACTCCCATTCATGGCGGCGATGCAGGCCGGCTTCCGCGCTGCCGACGGTCTTGAAGGTCTGCAGCCAGCCATGCGGCGTGCGGCGCACCCGCACTGCGCTCTTCGAACGGGCCAGCGCGAGATCGGGCGTGTCGTAGTAGATGTTCGCGAGCGCGATGATGTCGCCGGCTTCGCCGGTCAGCGTCTCGAAGAAGCGCCGCGCCGCATCGGCCTGACCGGCCGGCAGCGCGAGCTTGATTTCCTTTTCGATCGCCATCAGAAGAACATCCGCGCGAGTTCCTCGCCCGGCTGCTCGGCGCGCATGAACGCTTCGCCGACGAGGAACGCGTTGACGTTCGCCGCGCGCATCGTGTCGACGTCGGTGCGTGACAGGATGCCCGATTCGGTCACGACCATGCGGTCCGGCGGAATCATGTCGAGCATGTCGAGCGTGGTCTGGATCGTCGTTTCGAACGTGCGCAGGTTGCGGTTGTTGATGCCGAGCAGCGGCGTCTTCAGCGTCAGCGCCTGTTCCATCTCGTCGCGGTCGTGAACCTCGACCAGCACCGCGAGACCGAGCGAGTGCGCATACGCCTCGAGATCCTGCATCAGCGGCGTGTCGAGCGCGGCCGCGATCAGCAGGATCGCGTCGGCGCCCATCGCGCGCGCTTCGAGGATCTGGTATGCATCGACGATGAAGTCCTTGCGCAGCACCGGCAGCGTGCAGGCCGCGCGCGCTTCCTCGAGATAGCGGACGCTGCCCTGGAAGAACTGCTCGTCGGTCAGCACCGACAGGCATGCGGCGCCGTGTGCCGCATACGAGCGCGCGATGTCGGCCGGCACGAAATGCTCGCGCAGCACGCCCTTCGACGGGCTCGCCTTCTTCACTTCGGCGATCACCGCCGCGTTGCCGGCCGCTTGCTTCGCGCGCAGTGCGCCGACGAAGTCGCGCAGGTCGCGCGCGGATGCTTCCAGTTTCAGTGCCTCGAGCGGCGTGCTGCGCATGGCCGCCGCGACTTCTTCGCGCTTGACGGCGATGATTCGGTCGAGAATGTCGCTCATGTGGGTTCCTGCTTGATTCGTAAGGGGGGTCAACGCTTGAACTGCTGCGTGAAGCGCACGAGTTCGTCGACTTTCGCGCGCGCCTTGCCGCTCGCGATCGCTTCGCGGGCGAGCTGGATGCCGTCCGCGATCGATTCGGCGATATTGGCCGCATAGAGCGCCGTGCCGGCGTTCAGTGTGACGATCTCGCGTGCGACGCCCGGCTGGTTGTCCAGCGCGCCGAGCAGCATCGTGCGCGATTCCTCGGCATTTTCCACCTTCAGCGTGCGGTTCGACACCATCTGCAGGCCGAAGTCCTCCGGATGGATCTCGTACTCGTGCACCTTGCCGTCGCGCAATTCGCCGACGAGCGTCGCGGCGCCGAGCGACACTTCATCCATTCCGTCCTTGCCGTACACGACCAGCACGTGCTGCGCGCCGAGACGCTGCATCACGCGCACCTGGATGCCGACGAGGTCCGGGTGGAACACGCCCATCAGCTGGTTCGGCGCGCCGGCCGGATTGGTCAGCGGGCCGAGGATGTTGAAGATCGTCCGCACGCCGAGCTCGCGGCGCACGGCCGCGATGTTCTTCATCGCCGGATGGTGGTTGGGCGCGAACATGAAGCCCATGCCGGTTTCGGCGATCGACGCGGCAACCTGGTCCGGCTGCAGGTCGATGTTCACGCCGAGCGCCTCGAGCACGTCGGCGCTGCCGGACTTGCTCGACACGCCGCGGTTGCCGTGCTTCGCGACCTTCGCGCCGGCCGCCGCGCTGATGAACATCGACGCGGTCGAGATGTTGAACGTGTGCGCGCCGTCGCCGCCCGTGCCGACGATGTCGACGAAGTTCGAGTTGTCCTGCACCTCGACGTGATTCGCGAATTCGCGCATCACGGTCGCGGCGGCGGCGATCTCGCCGATCGTTTCCTTCTTCACGCGCAGCCCGGTGATGATCGCGGCCGCCATCACGGGCGACATGTCGCCTCGCATGATGAGCCGCATCAGGTGCAGCATCTCGTCGTGGAAGATCTCGCGGTGCTCGATCGTGCGTTGCAGCGCTTCCTGCGGGGTAATCGTCATCGTGCGTCTCCTGTCAGGCAGCCGGCGCGGCCGCGCGGGCCGCTGTGCGATTCTGCTTCAGGAAATTCTCGAGCAGCGCATGGCCGTGCTCGGACAGGATCGATTCCGGGTGGAACTGCACACCTTCGATCGGCAGCGTCTTGTGGCGCACGCCCATGATCTCGCCGTCGTCGGTCCACGCGGACACCTCGAGGCAGTCGGGCAGCGATTCGCGTTCGATCGCGAGCGAATGGTAGCGCGTGACGTCGAAATGCTTCGGCAGGTCGGCGAACACGCCACGGCAGTCGGTTTCGATCCGGCTCACCTTGCCGTGCATGATGGTCTTCGCGCGCACGACACGGCCGCCGAACGCTTCGCCGATCGCCTGGTGGCCGAGGCAGACGCCGAGGATCGGCTTCTTGCCCGCGAATTCGCGCAGCACGTCGAGCGTGATGCCCGCGTGCTGCGGGTTGCTCGGGCCGGGCGACAGGCAGATGGTGACGGGATTCAGGCGCGCGATCTCGTCGAGCGTGATTTCGTCGTTGCGGTACGTGCGCACGTCCTCGCCCAGTTCGCCGAAGTACTGGACCAGGTTGTAGGTGAACGAGTCGTAGTTGTCGATCATGAGCAGCATGGTCAGTCTCCGGTCAGAAGTCGCTATCGAGGCCGTCCTGGACCTGTTCGGCCGCACGCAGCACCGCGCGCGCCTTGTTCTCGGTCTCTTGCCATTCGGATTCGGGCACAGAGTCGGCGACGACGCCGGCCGCCGCCTGCACATACAGGTTGCCGTTGTGGATCAGGCCCGTGCGGATCGCGATCGCGAGATCCATCTCGCCCGAGAACGACAGGTAGCCGACGGCACCGCCGTACAGCCCGCGCTTGATCGGCTCGAGCTCGTCGATCAGTTCCATCGCGCGCACCTTCGGCGCACCGGACAGCGTGCCGGCCGGGAACGTCGCGCGCAGCACGTCGTAGTTCGTCATGCCGGGCTTCAGCTTGCCTTCGACCGAGCTGACGATGTGCTGCACGTGCGAGTACTTCTCGATCACCATCTTGTCGGTCACCTGGACCGAGCCGATTTCCGCGATGCGGCCGACGTCGTTGCGCGCGAGGTCGATCAGCATCACGTGCTCGGCGATTTCCTTCGGATCGTTCAGCAGTTCGGTCGCGAGTTCCGCGTCGCGCTCGGGCGTGTTGCCGCGCGGACGCGTGCCGGCGAGCGGCCGGATCGTGACGATCTGGTCATCGCCGCGCTTTTCCTGGCGCACCAGGATTTCCGGCGACGCGCCGACCACATGGAAATCGCCGAAGTTGTAGTAATACATGTACGGCGACGGATTCAGCGAACGCAGCGCGCGATACAGCGACAGCGGATTGTCGCGGTACGGCTTCGTCAGCCGCTGGCCGACCTGGATCTGCATCAGCTCGCCGGCCGCGATGTATTCCTTTGCCTGGCGCACGGCGGCCAGATAGTCTTCCTTCCTGAACTCGCGGAACGTCTCGGTGCGCACGCTCGCCGACGTGACGGGCGGCTGCACGGTCGTGCGAAGGCGCTGCTTCAGCTCGCGCAGGCGCTGTTTCGCCTTCGTGTAAGCCTCGGGCTGGGCCGGATCCGCGTAGATGATCAGGTAGAGCTTGCCGGCGAGGTTGTCGATCACCGCGACTTCCTCGGTGAGCAGCAGCTGGATGTCGGGCAGGCCGAGATCGTCGCGCGGCGCGGTGTTCGCGAGCTTCTTCTCGATGTAGCGCACCGCGTCGTAGCCGAAATAGCCGGCGAGGCCGCCGCAGAAGCGCGGCAGGCCCGGACGCTGCGCGACCTTGAAGCGCGCCTGGAACGACTCGATGAATTCGAACGGGTCGCCGTCGTGCGTCTCGACGACCTGGCCGTCGCGCACCACTTCGGACACGCCGTTGCGGGTGCGCACCAGCGTGCGGGCGGGCAGGCCGATGAACGAATAGCGGCCGAAACGTTCGCCGCCGACCACCGACTCGAGCAGGAACGAGTTGGCGCCCGCGCGTTCAGGCTGGGCCAGCTTCAGGTAGAGGGACAGCGGCGTTTCGAGGTCGGCGAGCGCTTCCGCGATCAGCGGGATGCGGTTGTAGCCTTCGTTCGCAAGCGATTGGAATTCGAGTTCGGTCATGTTCCGGTCCTGTTCGGGACGAGCGGCGGAGTGCGCCAGGGATCACTTGACGCTGCGCGGGCTGCCGTCGGCGAAAGGGCGGTCGATCGAGAAGTGCCTGTTGCCGGCCGGCACTCCGGGCGTGAACGTCGCGAGCCTGCGGCCGATCCTGAACACAAGCGTTCGGACGCGGTGGAACTCGAGGTAGTGCGACGATCGGCGCGCGGATGCGCAGCGAGATAAAAAACGGCGCTGAAGACGTGCCTCAGCGTACCTCATCGAAGAGGTTAGCGCGACCAGCGACGCCAGGGCCAGGCTCCCCGGTCGATGCTGCTCAGACTCCGTTTTTTATTCAGAAACATGCGGATGGAAGAAATAATCAGATGGTTGGCCGGCCGGCGTTGTGCGCGGTGATCGCGCGTGCTGCGACCAGCAGCGAATCGACTATACCATCCGAATTTATCGTTTGTATAGCTTTGCCGTGGTTGTAGCCGTACGGCACGGTCAGCGTCGCCATGCCGGCCGCGCGGCCCGCCAGCGCGTCGTTTTCCGAGTCGCCGATCGCGACCGCAGCGTCCGGCGCGACGCCGAGCGCGTCGCAGGCCGTCAGCATCGGCAGCGGATCGGGCTTCTTGCGCGCGACGCTGTCGCCGCCGAGCACGATGCCGAAGCGATCGATCAGCCCGTATTGCTCGAGCAGCTCGACTGCGAAGCGGTGCGGCTTGTTCGTCACGCACGCGAGCCGGATGCCGGCCGCCCGCAATGCATCGAGACCGGCCGCGACCTCGGGATAGAGGCGCGTGTGACGGCCGTTGATCTTCGCGTACTCGGTCTGGTAGATCGCAAGCGCGTCGCTAAAGCGCGCGTGTGCTTCGTCGGGCGTGAAGCGCGGCTTCAGCACGCTCTGGATCAGATGCTCGGAGCCCTTGCCGACGTAGCCGATCACCTCGTCGCGCGACGTGGCTGGCGCGCCGAGCTGCGCGAGCATCCCGTTCAGTCCGGCCGTGAAGTCGTCGGCCGTGTCGACCATCGTGCCGTCGAGGTCGATCAGCGCCGCGTCGATGCGCGGCGTCGCGAATCGGATCGTGCCGTCGGCTTCGGCCGGCGCCTGACCGGCCAGCGAGGAATCGGCCACGGCGTCAGCTCCGTTCGACGGTGGCGAGCGCGGCGCGCATCTCGTCGATCACCGTGCGGTAGTCGGGCTTGCCGAAGATCGCCGAACCCGCGACGAAGGTGTCCGCGCCGGCTGCCGCGATTTCCGCGATGTTGTCGGCCTTCACGCCACCGTCGACCTCGAGCAGGATCTCGCGGCCGGTGCGCTCGGTGTACGCGTCGATGCGGGCGCGCGCCTCGCGCAGCTTGTTCAGCGTTTCCGGAATGAACGACTGGCCGCCGAAGCCGGGGTTCACCGACATCAGCAGCACGAAGTCGAGGCGGTCCATCACGTGGTCGAGATAGTTCAGCGGCGTGGCCGGATTGAACACGAGGCCGGCCTTGCAGCCGTGATCGCGGATCAGCGACAGCGTACGGTCGATGTGGTCCGAGCCTTCCGGGTGGAAGCTGATCAGGTTCGCGCCGGCTTTTGCGAAATCGGGCACGATCCGGTCGACCGGACGCACCATCAGGTGCACGTCGATCGGCACCTGCACGTGCGGGCGGATCGCCTCGCAGACGAGCGGGCCGATCGTGAGGTTCGGCACATAATGGTTGTCCATCACGTCGAAGTGAATCCAGTCGGCGCCGGCGGCGACCACGTTGCGGACTTCTTCGCCGAGCCGTGCGAAGTCGGCCGACAGGATGCTGGGAGCGATGCGGAATTGAGTCATGACAGGGGAGCGGGGACGCTGCGGCGCAAAACCGCCATTCTACCGTCCGGCGACCCGGTGCGCGGCGACGGGCCGTGCGGTGGCGGCCCGATTGCGCATAGAATGCCGAACCAATGCGGCGCGCCCGCGGCCTGGCCGCTCGAGTCGGCGCGGGCGGTTACCTACAGCGGAAACACCATGAGTCAGTATCAGTTCACCGTTTCGGTGAAAACCAGCTACTTGCCGGAACAATCCGACCCCGATCGACGTCAATACGCATTCGCGTACACGCTGACCATCCGCAATACCGGGCAGGTCGCGGCGCAGCTGATCGCGCGTCACTGGATCATCACCGACAGCGAAAGCCACGTGCAGGAAGTGAAGGGGCTCGGGGTCGTCGGGCACCAGCCGCTGCTGCAGCCGGGCGAACAGTTCGAATACACGAGCTGGGCCGTGATCGCGACGCCGGTCGGCACGATGCGCGGCGCGTACTTCTGCGTGGCGGAGGACGGCGAGCGGTTCGACGCGCCGGTCGACGAGTTTGCGCTGCACATGCCGCGCACGCTGCATTGAGCGTGCGGGGCCGGTCAGCGCGGCTGGCGGTCGTTGCCGCGGGCGTGCTTCTTCCTGCCCGACGACGTCCACACGACGATGAAGATCAGCAGGGCAAGCGCTACGAAAGCTTCGAGCGCGAAGATGAGCATCGGATATTGGTCGAGAAAATCTGACATGGCGGTTTCCATCAAGAACGGACATTGTATGTGGTTTGGGCCCCGGGTAGCCGGCTGGGTTGCGGCGGCCGCGACGGCCGCGCTGCTTGCCGCGTGCGGCGGCGCGCCGACGCGGACGTCGACGCTCAAGCCGCCGACCGGCGCGGCGATCGTGCCGGGGCAGGTCGCCGCGAAGCGGCTGACGCCGGTCGCATGGCAGCAGGTGCCGGGCTGGCAGGACGATTCGCTGATCGGCGCGACGGCCGCGCTGCGGCAGAATTGCGCGCGGCTCGCACGCCAGCCGGCGTGGCAGCGCGCCTGCGCGGCTGCCGATCGTCTTGACGAACTCGACGTCAGCAGCGCGCGCGCATTCTTCGAGACCTATTTCACGCCGTTTCAGCTGGCGAATACCGACGGCACGCTCGACGGTCTCGTGACCGGCTATTACGAGCCACTGCTGCACGGCTCCCGCGTGCGTCGCGGTCCTTACCAGTACGCGCTGTACCGCTGGCCGGCCGGCTATCGTGCCGGCGCCGCGCTGCCCGCTCGCGCGCAGCTCGAACGCGCCGGCATCCTGAACGGCAACGAACTCGTGTGGGTCGACGATCCGATCGAGGCGTTCTTCCTGCAGGTGCAGGGTTCGGGACGCGTGCTGCTCGACGACGGTTCGGTGATGCGGGTCGGCTTCGGCGGGACCAACAACCAGCCGTACCGTTCGATCGGCAAGTGGCTGCTCGATCGCGGCGAGCTGACGCCCGCCCAGGCGACGATGCAGGGCATCAAGGCGTGGGCGAAGGCGAACCCGGCTCGCGTCGACACGTTGCTCGACACGAATCCGCGCTTCGTGTTCTTCCGCGACATGCCGACCAAGGAAGATGCACCGCACGGCGGCGCGGACGGCCCGATCGGCGCGCTCGGCGTGCCGCTCACGCCGGAGCGTTCGATCGCGGTCGATCCGTCGTCGATCCCGCTCGGCACGCCCGTGTTCCTGCAGACCACGCGTCCGCTGACGAATACGCCGATGAACCGGCTCGTGTTCGCGCAGGATACGGGTTCCGCGATCCGGGGCGGCGTGCGGGCCGACTATTTCTGGGGGCTCGGCGACGACGCCGGCGACCAGGCAGGACGGATGAAGCAGATCGGCCGGATGTGGCTGCTGTTCCCGAATTCGTGATGCGCGGTGGTGCCGGCGTGCACGTGTAGCCGGGCATCGAAACGAAACAGCCCGATCAGTTCATGAAAAACACCCCAAAGGTTGGATCGATATCCAACTTTTGGGGTGCAGTTCACGTTGGCCGGTCGGGCTGTTTTTTGAGCGCGCGATCGCTGTTGCGCGCGGTGCTCGGGCAGCGGCGGGTATCAGCCCTTGCGCTTGTCGATTACGCGACGCGCCTTGCCGACCGAACGCTCGATCCCGTTCACGGGCAGCACGTTGATCACGGCCGTCACACCAATCAGCGACTTGATGTCGTGCGCGAGCGCCTGCCTGGCCGCGTGGATCGCCGCCGTGTCGGGGGCCGTTTCGGGACACGGCTCGACGTTGAGCGTCAGCACGTCGAGCGGACCTTCCTTCGTCAGCACGATCTGATAGTGAGGCGCGAGCGCGCGCTGCTTCAGCAACTGTTCCTCGATCTGCGTCGGGAAGACGTTGACGCCCCGCACGATCATCATGTCGTCCGAACGCCCGGTGATCTTTTCCATCCGGCGCATCGTGCGGGCGGTGCCGGGCAGCAGGCGCGTGAGGTCGCGGGTCCGGTAGCGGATGATCGGCAGCGCTTCCTTCGTCAGTGACGTGAAGACCAGCTCGCCGAGTTCGCCGTCCGGCAGCACTTCGCCGGTGTCGGGGTCGATGATTTCCGGATAGAAGTAGTCTTCCCAGATGGTCGGGCCGTCCTTGGTTTCGACGCATTCCGACGCGACGCCCGGGCCCATCACCTCGGACAGCCCGTAGATGTCGACCGCGTCGATCCCCATCCGCTGCTCGATGGCCACGCGCATGTCGTTGGTCCACGGTTCCGCGCCGAAGATGCCGATGCGCAGCGAGCTTTGCGCGGGATCGAGGCCCTGGCGCTCGATCTCGTCGGCGATCGACAGCATGTAGCTCGGCGTCACCATGATGATGTCGGGCCGGAAATCCTGGATCAGCTGCACCTGCTTCTCGGTCTGGCCACCGCCGAACGGGATCACCGTCAACCCCGCGCGCTCGGCGCCGTAGTGTGCGCCGAGCCCGCCGGTGAACAGCCCGTAGCCGTAGCTGACGTGAACCTTGTCGCCGCGCCGTGCGCCGGCCGCGCGGATCGAGCGCGCGACGAGATTCGCCCACGTGTCGATGTCGCGCGCCGTATAGCCGACGACGGTCGGCTTGCCGGTCGTGCCCGACGACGCGTGAATGCGCGAGATCTGGTCCTGCGGCACCGCGAACATCCCGAACGGATAGCTGTCGCGCAGGTCGCTCTTGGTCGTGAACGGGAAGCGCGACAGATCCGTGAGCGTCTTCAGGTCGTCGGGGTGCACGCCCGCTTCGTCGAATTTGCGGCGATAGACGGGGGAATGATCATATGCATGCCGGAGCGACCATTTCAGGCGTTCGAGCTGCAGCGCGGTCAACTCGTCGCGTGAAGCGGTCTCGATCGGCTCGAGCGGTAGCGGGGTAGTCATGCCTGTCTCCAGTGATTGTTATGAGCGAGCCGTGGACGTCAGCGGTCTTCCGGGAGAACCGTGCCCTTGATCTGGGCCGATTTGCCGCGAAACATCGCGACCGTTTCGCCCGTCTGGTTCGTGACGCGGATGTCGTAGACGCCGTGCCGGCCGCTGCGCGCCTGTTCGATCGCCTCGGCCGTCAGCAGGTCGTTGCCGTGTACGGGACGCAGGTATTCGATCGAGCAGCCCGCCGCAACGGTATTCAGGTTGTATGAGTTGCACGCGAACGCGAACGTCGAGTCGGCGAGCGTGAAGATGATGCCGCCGTGGCAGGTCTGGTGTCCGTTCAGGAATTCCGGCCGTACGCGCATCTGCAGGCGTGCGTAGCCGGCGCGCACTTCGGCGATTTCCATGCCGAACGCGCGGCTGCAGGCGTCCGCGTCGTACATGGCTCGCGCGGTGGCCCGGGCGAGCGCATCGGGGTCGAGCGTGTCGGTGGACGTGGTCATGTCAACGCCCCTCGAAGCGCGGCGCGCGCTTCTCGATGAACGCCTGCACGCCTTCCGCGTAGTCGTACGACTGGCCGAGCTTGCGCTGCAGGTCGCGCTCGAGGTCGAGCTGCTGGTCGAGCGTATTCGTCACGCTGTCGCGCATCGACTGCTTGATCGACGCGATCGCGAGCGTCGGCTGCTGCGCGAGCTGGTTGGCGACCTGGCGGGCCGACGCGGCGAGTGCATCGTCGTCGACCGCGCGCCAGATCAAGCCCCATTGTTCGGCCTGTTCGGCGCCGAGCTTGTCGCCGGTCAGTGCGAGTCCCAGCGCGCGTGCCATGCCGACGCGTTGCGGCAGGAACCATGTGCCGCCCGAATCGGGCACGAGCCCGATCTTGACGAAGGCCTGGATGAAACTGCTCGAACGCGCGGCGAATACGATGTCGCAGGCGAGCGCGAGATTCGCGCCGGCGCCGGCCGCCGTGCCGTTGACGGCGGCGATCACCGGAATCGGCATGCGTTGCAGGCGGCGGATCAGCGGGTTGAAATGCGCTTCGATCAGCGTGCCGAGGTCGGTGGACGCGCCAGGTGTGAAGTCGAGGTCGGCCAGGTCCTGGCCCGCGCAGAAGCCGCGCCCCGCACCCGTCAGGATCAGCGCACGCGCGCCGGCCGCTTCGACTTCATCGAGCGCCGACTGCAGTTCGCGATGCATCGCCCGCGTGAAGCTGTTCAGCTTGTCCGGACGGTTGAGGGTGATCGTGGCCACGCGGGCAGCCTGATCGATATCCAGCTGGATCGCCTGATATGACATGCAGTGTCTCCTTCATGACTTCGTTATAGGCGCGCGGCGCGTCGGTTACACGCGCTCGATGGCGAGCGCGATACCCTGGCCGACGCCGATGCACATCGTGCAGAGCGCAAAGCGGCCGTCTGTACGTTCGAGCTGGTGAAGCGCCGTGGTCACGAGCCGGGCGCCCGATGCGCCGAGCGGGTGGCCGAGTGCGATCGCACCGCCGTTCGGGTTCACGCGCGGATCGTCGTCGGCGACACCGAGCATGCGCAACACCGCGAGACCTTGCGACGCGAACGCTTCGTTCAGCTCGATCACGTCGAACTGGTCGATCGACATGCCGAGCTGGCGCAACAGCTTCTGCGTGGCCGGTGCCGGGCCGATGCCCATCACGCGCGGCGCGACGCCGGCGGTCGCCATGCCGATGACGCGCGCGCGGCGGCGCAGCCCGTATTGATCGGCGGCTTGCGCGTTGGCGAGCAGCAGTGCGCATGCGCCGTCGTTGACGCCCGATGCGTTGCCGGCCGTCACCGAGCCGTCGGGACGCACGACGCCCTTCAGCTTCGCGAGCGCTTCGAGCGACGTTTCGCGCGGATGCTCGTCACGCGACACGACGAGCGCGTCGCCCTTCTTCTGCGGAATCGTCACCGGGACGATTTCTTCGGCGAGCGTGCCGTCCTGCTGCGCACGCGCGGCCTTTTGCTGGCTGCGCAGCGCGAACTGATCCTGGTCGGCGCGGCTGATGTTGTAGTCGACCGCGACGTTTTCGGCCGTCTCGGGCATCGAATCGACGCCATGCAGCTGTTTCATCAGCGGATTGACGAAGCGCCAGCCGATCGTCGTGTCGTAAATGTCGGCCTGGCGCGCGAACGCGCTGGCGGCCTTGCCCATCACGAACGGCGCGCGCGTCATGCTCTCGACACCGCCCGCGATCATCAAGCGTGCCTCGCCCGCCTTGATCGCGCGCGCGGCGGTGCCGACGGCGTCCATGCCCGAGCCGCACAGCCGGTTCAGCGTCGTGCCCGGCACGGCGGTCGGCAGGCCCGCGAGCAGCGCGGACATGCGCGCGACGTTGCGGTTGTCCTCGCCGGCCTGGTTCGCGCAGCCGTAGATCACGTCGTCGATCGCGGACCAGTCGACGTTGCGGTTGCGTTCGATCAGCGCCTTGAGCGGCACCGCGCCGAGATCGTCGGCACGAACGTCTTTCAGGGTGCCGCCGTAGCGGCCGATGGGGGTGCGAATCGCGTCGCAGATGTAGGCGTCGGTCATGGATGTGTCGATGTGCAACGAACCCGCCGGCTGGCGGATTCGTTCATGGTAGAGAACGTGACGGCGTTTGCACGTCGGCCATTCGGGTTATGCCGTCTGGCCGGCTTCCGCAGGCACGGCCTTCGGCGCAACATGGACGCGGCTTTGCACCACGCGGAACCGGTTGGCGACGAACGCCGGGTCGGCCAGCGCCGCGTTGGCGGCCGGGTTCGCACCGGTGCCGTGGAAGTCGGAGAACGCGGCCGACTGGTTGACGAACACACCGCCCGTCAGGTTGATCGACAGCGCGACGCCGCCACGCACCGCTGCATCGTGCGCGGCGTCGAGAATCTTGTCGTCGGTGCTATAGATGGAGAGCGTCAGCGCGCCATGCTCCGCGGCGATTTCGCCGGCGAGATCGAGCGACTGTGCGGTCGAGTCGGTCGCGATCACGAACGAGATCGGACCGAACCACTCCTGCGTGAATTTCGCGCGGTCGGCCACGTCGAGCCGCAGCACGAGCGGTGTGCGCACGCGAGCGTCAGCGAACGCCGGGTGCTGGAGCGTCTGGCTGTCGGCGAGCACGCGGCCGAGCTTGCGGGCGTCGTCGATGCGCGCGGTCACGCCGTCGTTCTGGATCGCGCCGATCAGTTCGACCGAGCGCGCCGGGTCGCCGGTCAGCTTCTGCACGGAGACCGCGATCGCCTGGGCGACTTCGTCGAAGCTCGCATGACCGTCCGCCGTCCGGATGCCGTCGCGCGGCACGTAGATGTTCTGCGGTGCCGTGCACATCTGGCCGGAGTACAGCGCCAGCGAGAACGCGATGTTCTTGGCGGCTGCCTTCAGGTCGTCGGTCGAGTCGATCACGATCTGGTTGACGCCTGCCTTCTCCGTATATACCTGGGCCTGATGGGCATGACGTTCGAGCCACGTGCCGTTTTGCGTGCTGCCCGTGAAGTCGATCAGCTTGATTTCAGGACGCAGCGCGAGGTCCTGCACGAGGGCGCCGTCGTTCGGCTCGGTCGCGAGGAGCGTGACGACGTTCGGATCGAAGCCGGCTTCGCGCAGCACGTCGCGGGCGATGCGAACCGTGATCGCGAGCGGCAGGATCGCGCCCGGGTGGGGTTTGACGATCACCGTGTTGCCGGTTGCCAGGTCGGCGAACAGGCCGGGGTAGCCGTTCCAGGTCGGGAACGTGCAGCAGCCGAGCACGAGGCCGGTGCCGCGCGGGACGATCGTATAGCGCTTGTGCATCGCGAGCGGCGGGTTCTTGCCTTGCGGCTTTTCCCAGTGCGCGTCGGCGGGGATGCGACGCAGTTCGTCCCATGCATAGGCGACCGCTTCGAGCGCACGATCCTGCGCGTGCGGGCCGCCGGCCTGGAAGGCCATCATGAACGCCTGGCCCGTGGTGTGCATCACGCTGTAGGCAATCTCGAAGCTCGCTCGGTTCAACCGAGCGAGGATTTCGAGGCTGACACCGATCCAGGCGCTCGGACCGGCTTCGCGCCACGTACGCTGGGCAGCGGCGGCCGCGGCGATCAGTTCGTCGGGCGTCGATTTCGGATAACGGATGCCGAGCTTGATCCCGTACGGCGACTGCTCCGCGCCGACGGTGCCGCCGGACGCCGGCTGGTCGAGCGCGAACGTGTTGTCGAGGCGCGCCTTGAACGCGGCCTCACCATCGGCGTTGGCGCTTTCCCCGTACACTTTGGGACTCGGCATTTCCGCGAACGGGCTCCAGTACCCGCGGCTCTCGATGGCGGCGAGGGCGTGTTTCAGCGTGTCTTCGTGCTTCGTGAACAGTGCATGGGTCATGACGGCAGCCTGATTGACGTTGAGAGGGATTGGATCGATTAATTAACCGACCGGTTGGTCGGAGAATGGTAGCATCAAACTATTCGCGTGTGCGAGGCGTTTCTCATTTCATTGATCGAGGAGAAATAGATGTCTTACGAGAACATCCTGGTGGAGACCCGGGGGCGAGTCGGGCTGGTCACGCTGAACCGTCCGAAGGCGCTGAATGCGCTGAACGATGCGCTGATGGATGAATTGGGCGCTGCGCTGAAAGCGTTCGACGCGGACGACGAGATCGGCGCGATCGTCGTGACGGGGAGCGAGAAGGCGTTCGCGGCCGGGGCCGACATCGGCATGATGGCGACCTATTCCTATATGGATGTGTACCGTGGCGACTACATCACCCGCAACTGGGAGACCGTCCGCGAGATCCGCAAGCCGATCATTGCGGCCGTGGCGGGCTTCGCGCTCGGCGGCGGCTGCGAGCTCGCGATGATGTGCGACATCATCTTCGCTGCAGATACGGCCAAGTTCGGCCAGCCCGAGATCAAGCTGGGCGTGATGCCGGGCGCGGGCGGCACGCAGCGCCTGCCGCGCGCGGTATCGAAGGCGAAGGCCATGGACATGTGCCTGACCGCGCGCTTCATGGATGCGGCCGAGGCGGAACGGGCGGGGCTCGTGTCGCGTGTGTTGCCGGCCGACAAGTTGCTTGACGAAGCGATTGCCGCAGCGACGACGATCGCCGAGTTTTCGCTGCCGGCGGTCATGATGGTCAAGGAGTCGGTGAACCGCGCATACGAGACGACGCTGGCCGAAGGCGTCCATTTCGAGCGCCGACTGTTTCATTCGCTGTTCGCGACCGAAGATCAGAAGGAAGGGATGGCGGCATTCGTCGAGAAGCGCAAGCCGGTATTCAAGAACCGCTGATTCGGCCGCGGCAGGCGAGGCGCCGGCGAGCGACGGGCGTCAGTCGCTGGCATGATCGCTCGGTGCAACGAACCCCAGCCCCCGTGCGCGGCAGCGCACGGGGGCTTTTTCAAAATATTTTCACAAAGGGGGTTGCGGAGACGGTGGCGGGTGCATAGAATCACGCCTCTTTCGCGCTAACGGAAACGCGGCGCGGGGGAAGAAGGGAAGCGGTGCGGTCGGGTTGGCGGTAGGGACCCGGGCGGCACTGGAAGTTGAGCCCCGGTCGTCGCAACGAAGC
>NZ_QTPP01000033.1 GCF_003853415.1 Burkholderia sp. Bp9142
CAATTCCGGCAATTGCATCAACCGAAAAACGGCGAGCCCACTAACTTACGAATGGTGTACTCGGCGGGGTAAGGTCAGGTTGTGAAAAAGGAGCTCGCTGATTCTATTGCCCCTCCAACGAAAGATTTTTCGGCGGCTTTTACCTTAAAATACGGCCGAGTGTTTGATGATTTTAAAAAATGGGCAAATGGACAAGTCAGATCACTTGGGAATGAGGAGATCAACCCTGCGGAAGATATTTCGCTAATCGCCTGCTATCTGTCTGAGCGACTTTCTAAAATTCCTGTCGGAAACGATGCTGCATCTTCGTATCATAAA
Organism: Burkholderia sp. Bp9142; assembly: GCF_003853415.1. Classification (GTDB taxonomy): domain Bacteria; phylum Pseudomonadota; class Gammaproteobacteria; order Burkholderiales; family Burkholderiaceae; genus Burkholderia. The sequence continues at coordinate 319 of NZ_QTPP01000033.1, forward strand.
TTGATGGTTGGTGTTTTGGAGCTAATTTTTTACCCGAATTTGACTTGCCCACAAGTTGAGCGAGAAATCAATGAGGGTAGAAAGAGAATCGATATTGTTTTCGATAACTCCGCAAACGAAGGTTTCTTTTGGGGGGTTCATCAAATTCGACATATTCCTGCCCAGTATATAATGATTGAGTGCAAAAACTATGGTAGAGAGGTTGGAAATCCTGAGGTTGATCAGCTGTCTGGTCGATTTGGTGCAAATAGAGGGCAGGTTGGATTGTTGTTGTGTAGAAGTGTTGAAAATTTCGATAGATTATTAGATCGATGTAGGGATTTTTATAGAGATAAGCGAGAAATTATTATTCCGCTAACGGATGATGATTTTCATGAAATATTGCGCGCTAGAAGTGAGAATGTGAGCGATAGAATAGAGGATCGTGTCTTGCAAGACCGAGCTCGGGATATTGTTATGGCGTAGCCGATGAGGCTATTGCTCGTATGGGTAAGTAGCCGAGAGCCGCTACTGGTGTCAAGTGGAGGAGGTCGTGAGGCACGCAATAAATTCAGTGGCTACTGAATACCCAGCCACTTGCATTGGCGCTGCTTGGGTCGCAAATGCGCATTAGCATTTTCTCAAGAGGCGGGGAGCTAATTGTGCGTTCGGGGCTTTGGAACCTGTCCGCATTTTTGTGGGCGAGGCGGTTGAACAGCGTGTTATCCGCGCGCCTGCATGAACCGCTCGCCGAACAGGATAGCAAACTGGTTCATCGCTGATTTCCAGTCGAAGGCGGCCGAACGGTCTTGGCCAGCACGTTGCGCAGCGCCAGCCAGAGCAGCTTGATCGCCGCCTCATCGTTCGGGAAGTGGCCACGCGTCTTGATGATCTTGCGCAACTGCATGTTCAAGCTTTCGAAGGCGTTTGTCGTATAAACGACCCGACGAATCTCCGGCGGGAACACGTAGAACGGTACGACGTGTTCCCATGCCCGCTGCCACGATTGCACGATGGTCGGGTACTTCTGGCCCCAGGGGCCCTCGGCGAAGTCGTGCAGCGCCTGCCTTGCCGCATCTTCGCTGGCGGCCGCGTAGATCGGACGCAGCGCTGCGGCGAGCGCCTTGCGATCCTTGTAGCTGGCGTACTCGAGGCTGTTGCGGATCAGATGCACGATGCAGGTCTGGACGGTCGTGCGGGGATACGCCGTGCTGATTGCCTCGGCCAGTCCCTTCAGGCCATCGACCACGGCGATCAGGATGTCCTGGCAGCCGCGCGTCTTGAGTTCGTTGAACACCTTGAGCCAGAACTTGGCGCCCTCGGTCTGCTCGATCCAGAGGCCCAGCACGTCGCGCTGGCCGTCGGCTTGGATGCCCAGCGCTAGATAGACGGCCTTGTTGCTGACTACGCCATCGTCGCGGATCTTGACTCGCAGCGCATCGAAGAACACGACTGGATACATCGGCTCAAGCGGACGGTTCTGCCAGGTCAGCGCCTCGGCCATCACCTCGTCGGTGACCGAACTGATGAAGTCGGGCGACACCTCAGTGCCATAGTGCTCGGCCAGAAACCCCTGAATCTCGCGCACGCTCATGCCGCGGGCGTACATCGCGATGATGCGCTCGTCAAAGCCGGTGAAACGGCGCTCGTGCTTGGGAATCAGGATCGGCTCGAAGCTGCCGTCGCGGTCGCGGGGCACGTCAACCCGAACCGGGCCACGATCGGTGATGACCGTCTTGCCGCTGGCGCCGTTGCGCTCGTTGGCTTGGCCGGACGGTTTAGGCTGGCCAGGCGGGTAGCCCAGATGCAGGCTCATCTCGGCGCTCATCGCGCGCTCGATGACTGCCTTGTTGAACGCCAGCATCAGATCCTGCACCTCGGCCGGCGTCATGGGCCCCTTGACCAGTTGGTCCAGCAGTTCCTTGGGCAGTTCAGGCAGCGGCCCGCGGGCCGCTGCCTGTGAGGCCACCGTACGTCTTTTCTTCTTCATCGGCATATCCATGACTTTTACACCTCATGATATGCCTCGCCCACGAAATCCCGGATAGGTCCGGGCTTTGGCATCTGATGACTTGCTTGCTAGTTTATTTCAAATAAAAAAAGGCCCGTAACTCCTATGAGTGCGGGCCTTTGCGTGAGCTCACTGTTCAAGCGAAATTTCTCAAACGTCGATATTCCCCGCCCGCAACGCATTCGACTCAATAAACGCCCGTCGCGGCTCGACGTCATCCCCCATGAGGGTAGTAAAGATCCCATCCGCGGCAATCGCATCTTCGATCTGCACGCGCAGCAGTCGCCGCACGGTCGGGTCCATCGTCGTTTCCCACAGCTGTTCGGGGTTCATTTCACCGAGCCCCTTATACCGCTGCTTCGAAACGTTCCGTTCCGCATCAGCAAGCAGCCACTTCATCGCGCTCTTGAAGTCGCTCACGGCCATGCTGCGCTCACCGCGCTTGATGACCGCACCTTCCCCGATGAGCCCCTTGAACGTATTCGCGGTGGTCACAAGCTGCTGATAATCCGCCGTGTGCTGGAATTCCTGGTCGATGACCGAAACCCGCACGTTGCCGTGATGCGTACGCTCGACATGCAGCGACCGCTGTTCGCGAACCGGGTCATACGAAGGCACCACGCGCACTTCGTTCTTCAAAGCCTCGTCATGCAACGCAGCGTGCAGCGCCTTCGCCGAAGCCTCGGTCGAAGCCTCATTGGAAAGATCGATCTCCACCCCATCCATGACGGCCTCAAGCGCAGCCGGGTCATACAACCGGCTCAACCGCTCGATCACGCTCTTCGACAGCAGGTACGACCGCGCCAGCTCGCCAAGCGCATCACCGGAAATCGCAGCAGCGTTCTCACCCGGCACCAGCTCCGACCCTTGCAGCGCCAACCGCAGCATGTGCGCGTTGAGCTCCACGTCATCCTTCAGATACCGCTCGTCCTTGCCCGCCTTGATCTTGTAAAGCGGCGGCTGTGCGATATACACATAGCCGCGCTCGATCATGTCCGGCATCTGGCGATAGAGGAACGTGAGCAGCAGCGTCCGGATGTGCGCACCATCGACGTCCGCGTCGGTCATGATGATGATGCGGTGATAGCGGAGCTTGTCGAGGTTGTAGTCTTCCTTGCCGATCCCGCAGCCGAGCGCGGTCACGAGCGTGACGATCTGCTCCGACGACAGCAGCTTGTCGTAGCGTGCCTTCTCGACGTTCAGCACCTTGCCGCGCAGCGGCAGGATCGCCTGGAACTTCCGGTCACGCCCTTGCTTGGCCGAGCCACCTGCCGAGTCACCCTCGACGATGTAGATTTCGCACTTCGCCGGGTCTTTCTCCTGGCAGTCCGCGAGCTTGCCGGGCAGGCCGACGCCGTCGAGCACACCCTTGCGGCGCGTCATCTCACGCGCCTTCCGCGCCGCATCACGCGCACGCGCAGCCTCGACAATCTTCCCGCAGATGATCTTCGCGTCGATCGGCGTTTCGAGCAGGAACTCTTCCAGCGCCTTCGCGACGACTTCTTCAACCGGCGCCCGCACTTCGGACGACACCAGCTTGTCCTTCGTCTGCGAGCTGAACTTCGGCTCCGGCACCTTCACGGACAGCACGCACGAAAGACCTTCACGCATGTCGTCGCCGGTCGTCTCGACCTTCGCCTTCTTCGCGATTTCGTTGTCGGTGATGTACTTGTTGATGACGCGCGTCATCGCGGCCCGCAGGCCGGTCAAGTGCGTGCCGCCGTCACGCTGCGGAATGTTGTTCGTGAAGCACAGCACGTTCTCGTTGTAGCTGTCGTTCCACTGCATCGCGACTTCGACGCCCACGCCATCCTTCTCGCCGTTGGCGTGGAAGATGGTCGGGTGCAGGTTGGTCTTCGTCTTGTTGATGTACTCGACGAAGCCCTTCACACCGCCGGCGAACGCGAAATCGTCTTCCTTGCCCGAACGCAGATCGGTGAGGCGAATCCGCACACCGTTGTTCAGGAACGAGAGCTCACGCATCCGCTTCGCGAGGATGTCGTAGTGATACTCGACCGTGCCGAAAATCGTCGGATCGGCCATGAAGTGCACTTCGGTGCCGCGGTTCTCGGTATCGCCGGTAACCAGCATCGGCGACACTTCCACGCCGTCCACCTGCTCGAGCACGCGATCCTGCGCAACACCGCGATGGAACTCCATGAACCGCTTCTTGCCGTCACGGCGCACCGTGAGCCGCAACCAGCTCGACAACGCGTTCACGCACGACACACCCACGCCGTGCAGCCCACCCGAAACCTTGTAGCTGTTCTGGTCGAACTTCCCCCCGGCATGCAGCTCGGTCATCACGATCTCGGCAGCACTCCGCTTCGGCTCGTGCTTGTCGTTCATCTTCACGTCGGTCGGAATCCCGCGGCCGTTGTCGGTCACGGAAATCGAGTTGTCGGCGTGAATCGTCACGTGGATGTCGTTGCAGTACCCGGCCAACGCTTCGTCGATCGAGTTGTCGAGCACCTCGAACACGAGGTGGTGCAGACCGGTGCCGTCAGACGTGTCGCCGATGTACATCCCGGGGCGCTTGCGCACCGCTTCCAGACCTTCGAGGATCTGGATCGACGAGGCGCCGTAGCTGCTGTTATCGGGTTGCGTATTGTGCTGTTCACTCATGGATATCTTCCGGTTCTGCGAGGCCACTCTCGTGGCGGCGCGGTGCGTTTCAGCGAGAGAAATCGCCGGGCCGCTCCAGTTTCCTGGCCCGCCCGAGGCACCTGAAAGGCACCAAAGGGACGGGTTGTCGGTTCGCCATAAAAACGCCAAAGGGGCTTGCCGCCCCCTGGTGTGTGTTGCGATGTCGAGCGCGTCAGATGCGCATCGGCATCACGACATACTTGAACTCGTCGTTCTCGGGCACGGTAATCAGCGCGCTCGAGCTGGCGTCGCCGAGGCTCACCTGCACGGTGTCGACCTTCAGGTTCGCGAGCACGTCGAGCAGATACGTGACGTTGAAGCCGATGTCGACGGTATCGCCCTGGTACGCGATTTCCAGTTCTTCCTGCGCCTCTTCCTGATCGGCGTTGGTCGACATGATCTTCAGCTGGCCCGGCGCGATGATGCAGCGCACGCCCTTGAACTTGTCCGAGGTCAGGATGGCCGCACGTTGCAGCGAACGCTGCAGCTCTTCACGGCCGATCTCGAACGTGTTCTTGTGCGCCTTCGGGATCACGCGCTGGAAGTCGGGGAACTTGCCCTCGACGAGTTTCGACACGAGCTCGACCTGGCCGAACGTGAACTTGGCCTGGGTTTGCGCGATGTCGATGGTGACGGTGTCGTCGATGTCCTCGAGCAGGCGTTGCAGCTCAAGAATCGTCTTGCGCGGCACGATGACTTCCTGGCGGCCGAACGTGCCGCCTTCGAGCTTCATCGACGAGAACGCGAGGCGGTGGCCGTCGGTGGCCACGGCCATCAGCTGGTCGCCGTCGACGACGAGCAGCATGCCGTTCAGGTAGTAGCGGATGTCCTGCTGCGCCATCGCGAAGTGCACCATGCCGAGCAGCTGGCGGAACGACTTCTGCGGGACGGTGAGGGTCGCGCCGAAATCCTTCGCCTGCGCGACGGTCGGGAACTCGTCGGCCGCCAGCGTCTGCAGTGCGAAGCGGCTCTTGCCCGATTGAACGGTGAGGCGCTTGTCGGCGAGCGACAGCGTGACCTGGCCGTCAGGCATCGCGCGCAGGATGTCGAGCAGCTTGCGGGCCGCGACGGTGGTGGCCACCTGGTCGCCGCCGACGCCGAAATCGGCGCGCGTGGTGATCTGCAGCTCCAGGTCGGTCGACAGGAATGAAACGTCCGGGCCGTTCTTGGTGATCAGCAGGTTGGCAAGGATCGGCAACGTATGGCGGCGTTCGACGATGCCGCTGACCGTTTGCAGCGGCCTGAGGAGGGTGTCTCGTTCGGTCTTGACCAGTTGCATAGAGTTCCTTCGTTGAGTAACGGCCTGCAGCGCAGCAGCCTCGCAGCGCCCCGCCGGCCGGGCTCTTGGCCCGCCACCACCGGGGCGGTCAAACCAGTATTGTGCCTCAAAACCGAACCGCCCCCCTTAAATTGGGGCGGAGGCCGAATGATCAAGCGCGGTCCGCGCGCTCAGCCCTTCAGCGTCTGTTCCAGCACGTGCAGCTCGTGGTTGAGCTGCGCGTCCTTGCTGCGCTCGTCGGCGATCTTGCGCACGGCGTGCAGCACGGTGGTGTGATCGCGCCCGCCGAACAGCTCGCCGATCTCCGGCAGGCTCTTCTGCGTGAGTTCCTTCGCCAGGTACATCGCAATCTGCCGCGGCCGCGCGATGTTCGCGGGACGCTTCTTCGAATACATGTCGGCGACCTTGATGTTGTAGAAGTCGGCGACGGTCTTCTGGATGTTCTCGACCGAAATCTGCCGGTTCTGCACGGTCAGCAGGTCCTTCAGCGCTTCCTTGGTCAGCTCGATCGAGATCTCGCGGCCGTGGAACTTCGAATACGCGAGGATCTTGCGCAGCGCGCCTTCGAGCTCGCGCACGTTCGAGCGCAGGTGCTTCGCGACGAAGAACGCGACGTCCTCCGACAGGTTCACGCCTTCCGACTGCGCCTTGCGCATCAGGATCGCGACGCGCATTTCCAGCTCGGGCGGCTCGATCGCGACGGTGAGGCCCGAGTCGAAGCGCGAGATCAGGCGATCGTCGATGCCCGAAATCTCCTTCGGATACGTGTCGCTGGTGATGATCACCTGCGCCTTGTTCGCGACGAGCGCCTCGAACGCGTAGAAGAATTCCTCTTGCGTGCGCGACTTGCCGGAGAAGAATTGAATATCGTCGATCAGCAGCAGGTCGAGCGAGTGGTAGTAGCGCTTGAAGTCGTCGAACGCCTTGCGCTGGTATGCCTTCACCACGTCGGACACGTATTGCTCCGCGTGGATGTAGCGGATCCGCGCGCCGGCCTTGTCGAGCAGCAGCTGGTTGCCGATCGCGTGGATCAGGTGGGTCTTGCCGAGGCCGACGCCGCCGTACAGGAACAGCGGGTTGTACGAGATGCCGGGGTTGTCCGCGACCTGGATCGCGGCGGCGCGTGCGAGCTGGTTCGCCTTACCGGTCACGAAGTTGTCGAACGTGAGCACGGGGTTCAGCTTCGAGCGTTCGTACATCGAATCGGCTTCGCCGCCGTTCGCGGGCGCGGCACCGGGGCCCGGGCGCCAGGTACGGCGGCCGGCGGCCGCTTCGTGCGCGGGCAGGCTCGGCAGGTCGATGTCGGCGTCGTCGGCGTTCAGGTGGTGCGCGGCAGCCGCCGACGGCGTCATCGGCACGTCGGCCGGCGCGCTGGGCGCGGCGGCGGCATTCGCGGTCAGGTTGGCGGCGATCGCGGCGATCGTCGCGGCAGGGCCGCTCGGTGCCAGCGGCGCGCGCGGGGCGGCCGGCGCGGCGCTCGCAGCGGCGCTGCGCATGCCGGCCTTCGGATCGAGGACGAACTGGACTTCGATCGGCGCGTTCCAGAAATCTCGGGCCAGATCGGAGATGCGGCCCGAAAACTGGCTCTTGACCCAGTCCAGCTTGAAGCGGTTCGGCGCGGCGATGGACAGCGTGTTCGCCGACGCATCGAAGGCCACCGGGGCCAAGGGTTTGATCCACGTCACGTACTGCTGGGGCGTCAGCTCGCGCTCCAGCAGTGCGGAACAGTGTTGCCAGAAATCGTTCATCAAGTAACTGTCGTTTTTTGCGTGCACAGCGCGGCTCGCCGGCGCCCTTGTCGCGGTGGCGCAACAAGGCCCGAAGCGGTCGTGCGAGCGTGCGTCGGACGCCTGCGTCACGGTCGTGGAGGGGCAGGCGCGAGCCGAAGCGGCGTGCGGGATTCTTGGAGATAAGGCGAGATTCTAACGCCAAACGCGGCCACAGCGGGACTTATCCACAGGCTGCGATTGTGGGTCGCGGGGCCGGATCGGCCGGGGCCGGCACAGGCGGACGACTCCTAAAGTATTGACCGTCAAGAGAAAAACGGTTTAAATAGCGGGTTCCGCGAAAACCAATCCTGTATTCCCGGCGATTGCGTTCGCCCGAATGCCTCCGGTTAAGGGCACGCGGTCCCCTGAATTTCGACATTCTCGAACAAGTGAGAACATCATGAAACGTACTTACCAACCGTCCGTGACGCGCCGCAAGCGCACCCATGGCTTCCGTGTCCGCATGAAGACGGCAGGTGGCCGCAAGGTCATCAACGCTCGCCGCGCGAAGGGCCGCAAGCGCCTCGCCATCTAAGGCAGGTTGCGCGCTGTGTCCGCCGTCCGCAGTCCTGCGGAAGGTACCGTCGAGCCGGGTGCGAATCCGTCGCAGACGAAAGCCGCCTTCCCGAAAGCTGCGCGACTTCTGAAAACGGATGAATTTTCATCCGTTTTTCGTTTGCGCCCCTGGCGGCGCTCCGCGCACTTCGTGATCTACGGCAAGCCGACCGGCCAGCCCGCGCGTTTGGGGCTCGTCATCGGCAAGAAGTATGCGCCGCGTGCGGTAACCCGTAATCTCGTGAAGCGGCTGGCGCGCGATGCGTTTCGCTTGCGCCGGGCCGAGTTCGCCGGTTACGACCTGCTGCTGCGGCAGCACACGCGCTTCGACAAGAAAGCGCTGCCGAGCGCGGCTTCCGCCCCGCTCGCGGCGATGTGTGCGGCCGAAATCCGCGAACTGCTCGACAGGGCAGTCCGGGAGATCGCCCGCCGCGCGTCGAAGCCCGCGTCCGAGTGACGCATCCGTGCCCGGTGCGGCGTTCGCGCCTGCCCGGCCGGTTTTGACGCGGCGTCGAACGGCGCCGCCCAAGGTATGGAAACGGTATTGATCGCCTTGCTGCGCTTCTACAAGGTTGCCGTGAGCCCGATGCTCGGCAACCGTTGCCGTTTTTATCCTTCCTGTTCGGATTACGCGCGCGAGGCAATCCAGTATCATGGCGCCGCGCGCGGCACGTATCTCGCCGTCAGGCGCGTGTGCCGATGCCATCCGTTTTCCGCGGGCGGCATCGACCTCGTCCCGCCGCCCAACTCCGACACTCGCGCTCGCGGCGAAGCCGACGCGCGGTCCCATCGACTCTGAGACAACGCATGGATATCAAACGCACCGTCCTATGGGTGATCTTCTTCATGTCCGCTGTCATGCTGTACGACAACTGGCAGCGCGACCATGGACGCCCGTCGATGTTCTTCCCGAGCGCCACGCAGACGGCCCCCGCGGCCGCGGCAGGCGGGGCTTCGGGCACGGGCGCGACGACGCCGGCAGGTGACGTGCCTGCCGCTGCAGCCGGCACCGCGCCGTCGACGACGGCTCCGGCCGCGCAAGCGCAGCTCGTGAAGTTCTCGACCGACGTCTATGACGGCGAAATCGACACGCGCGGCGGCACGCTCGCGAAGCTGACGCTGAAGAAGCAGGGCGACGGCAAGCAGCCCGACCTGTACATCACGCTGTTCGACCACACGGCCGGCCACACGTACCTCGCGCGCTCGGGCCTGCTCGGCGGCGACTTCCCGAACCACAACGACGTCTACACGCAGGTCAATGCGGGCCCGACGTCGCTGACGGGCGACCAGAACACGCTGAAGCTGTCGTTCGAATCGCCGGTGAAGGGCGGCGTGAAGGTCGTGAAGACCTACACGTTCACGCGCGGCAGCTACGTGATCGGCGTCGACACCAAGATCGACAACGTCGGCACGGCGCCTGTCACGCCGACGGTCTACATGGAACTGGTGCGCGACAACACGGCCGTCGAAACGCCGATGTTCTCGCATACGTTCCTCGGGCCGGCGGTCTACACGGACACGAAGCACTTCCAGAAGATCGACTTCAGCGACCTCGACAAGAACAAGGCGAACTTCGAGAAGTCGGCCGACAACGGCTGGGTCGCGATGGTGCAGCACTACTTCGCGTCGGCCTGGATTCCGCAGCAGGGCGCGAAGCGCGACATCTACGCCGAGAAGATCGATCCGACGCTGTATCGCGTCGGCGTGAAGCAGCCGGTCGCCGCGATCGCGCCGGGCCAGTCGGCCGACGTGCAGGCACGCCTGTTCGCCGGCCCGGAAGAAGAGCGCATGCTCGAAGGCATCGCGCCGGGCCTGGAGCTCGTGAAGGACTACGGCTGGGTGACGATCATCGCGAAGCCGCTGTTCTGGCTGCTCGAGAAGATCCACGGGCTCGTCGGCAACTGGGGCTGGGCGATCGTGCTGCTCACCGTGCTGATCAAGGCCGTGTTCTTCCCGCTGTCGGCCGCGAGCTACAAGTCGATGGCGCGCATGAAGGAAATCACGCCGCGCATGCAGGCGCTGCGCGAACGCTTCAAGAGCGATCCGCAGAAGATGAATGCCGCGCTGATGGAGCTGTACAAGACCGAGAAGGTCAATCCGTTCGGCGGCTGCCTGCCGGTCGTGATCCAGATCCCGGTGTTCATCTCGCTGTACTGGGTGCTGCTTGCCTCGGTCGAAATGCGCGGCGCGCCGTGGATTCTGTGGATTCATGACCTGTCGCAGCGCGATCCGTTCTTCATCCTGCCGGTGCTGATGGCCGTGTCGATGTTCGTGCAGACGAGCCTGAACCCGACGCCGCCGGACCCGGTCCAGGCGAAGATGATGAAGTTCATGCCGATCGCGTTCTCGGTGATGTTCTTCTTCTTCCCGGCCGGCCTGGTGCTGTACTACGTCGTGAACAACGTGCTGTCGATCGCGCAGCAGTACTACATCACGCGCAAGCTCGGCGGGGCCAAGAAACCGGCCTGACGCCCGTGGCACACGCGGGCGGCCAGCCGCCCGCGATGCATGTAAAAAAGCCGCATGGTGCGATCCATGCGGCTTTTTCGTTTCCGGCGGGTGGCGCGGCGGGCGGCGCGTGCGGAGCTTGGCCGCTGCCGTTCAGGCCTTCTTCGCTTCGATTTTCGCGTCGCCGCCGTAGAACTGCTCGATCAGTTCCTGAACGAGGTAGCGCTGATGCGGCGGCAGCGCCTCGATCTTCGACGCGAGTTCGATCGTCTCGGGCGTCGGCGGATAGCGCTCGTCGCGCGGCAGCGGTTGCGGGGTCGTATGTTCGGTCACGCTCGGCGACGGGCCGTAATGCAGCCAATGCAGTTCGACGCGCAACCACTCGGCGAGCGTTTCGAGTTTGTCCGGCGTCGGAATCGTGCGGCCCGTCAGCCATTTGTGCGCGGTTTGCGGCGAAACCGGCTGCGCACCGCGGTGACGCAGATTGAATCGGTTCGCGAGCTCCGTCGCACCGGTGACCTTCTCCGGGCTGCGCCGCAAGGCGAATTTCAGGCGTTCCGAGAACGCTGCTTTTTCTTCGGGTGTCGGCATGGGGGTGATTGTGCAATTTCACCGACGCGTCTCAGACAACCATCCAAGATAAACATAGCCTATTCAGACGAATCCCAACCTGCAGTGGAGCGTATGGCTGAATTGGGGGCCGCAGCGTCGGACCACTCCGACAGGCGTACTCGTCCGAAGTGGACAGTACGCAGCGGTTCGGCACTGATACTCGGCTTAGCTCCGTCGGGATAAATTCGGGCGAGTTCGAATCCGATGGGGCGTCCGGTGGCGTGCGGGCCGGCACGCTACAATGCCGGCGTCCCGATGCGTGAACTGTTGCACGGGCGCACCATTCACTGTCTGCTTACCCGATTCATCCGATTCCATGCTCGCTACCGATTCCGATCCGATCGTCGCCATTGCCACTGCTGCCGGCCGGGGTGGCATCGGTGTCGTCCGCGTGTCGTTCGGGCGAGGCGGCGAGGCGGCTGCGCGGCCGCTGATCGACGCATTGTGCGGGCAGCGGCTCGCGCCGCGCCATGCGAGCTACGTGCCGTTCCTCGACGAGCACGGCGCGCCGCTCGACCGCGGAATCGCGCTGTATTTCCCCGCGCCGTATTCGTACACCGGCGAGCACGTGCTGGAGTTGCAGGGGCATGGCGGGCCGATCGTGATGCAGCTGCTGCTGCAGCGCTGCCTCGATGCGGGGCGCAGCTTCGGGCTGCGGCTCGCGGAGCCGGGCGAGTTCACGCGGCGCGCGTTCCTGAACGACAAGCTCGACCTCGCGCAGGCCGAGGCCGTCGCCGACCTGATCGAGGCGAGTACCGAGGCGGCGGCGCGCTCGGCCGGGCGCTCGCTCGACGGCGCGTTCTCGCGGCAGATCCATGCGCTCGTCGAGGACGTGATCACACTGCGGATGCTGGTCGAGGCGACGCTCGATTTCCCGGAAGAGGAAATCGACTTCCTGGAGGCGGCCGATGCGCGCGGCAAGCTCGCGAAGATCCGCGAGCAACTCGCGCACGTGCTCGGCGATGCGCGGCAGGGCGCGCTGCTGCGCGAGGGGCTGTCGGTCGTGCTGGCGGGGCAGCCGAACGTCGGCAAGTCGTCGCTGCTGAATGCGCTCGCCGGCGCGGAGCTGGCGATCGTCACGCCGATCGCCGGCACGACGCGCGACAAGGTCGCGCAGACGATCCAGGTCGAAGGGATTCCGCTGCACATCATCGATACGGCCGGGTTGCGCGAGACGGAGGACGAGGTCGAGCGGATCGGGATTGCACGCACGTGGAGCGAGATCGAGCGCGCGGACGTCGTGCTGCATCTGCTCGATTCGCGCACGGGGATGACGGCGGACGACGAGACGATCGCGGCGCGGTTCCCGGGCGGCGTGCCGGTGGTGCGCGTGCTGAACAAGACGGATCTCACCGGCGTGCAGGCGTGCGTCGAGCATCCGGCGGCGGAAGGCGATCTGACCGAGGTGCACCTGTCGGCGAAGCGCGGCGACGGGATCGACATGCTGCGTGCGGAGCTGCTGCGGATCGCGGGGTGGCAGGCGGGTGCCGAAGGCGTTTATCTGGCGCGCGAGCGGCATCTGATCGCGCTGCGGTCGGCGCAGGAACATCTGGCTCAGGCGGCCGATCATGCGGAGCAGCGCGCGCAATCGCTCGATCTGTTCGCGGAGGAGCTGCGGCTCGCGCAGGAGCAGCTCAATGCGATTACCGGGGAGTTCACTTCGGATGATCTGCTGGGGGTGATTTTCAGCAGATTCTGTATCGGGAAGTGACAGTGGCCAAGGCCGGGAAAAAGGAGCGCGGCTCGAACGTCTTCATGACGAAACGCGGGCTGCGCTCTCTCTGGCGCACGCGGAGCCCGGTCAAGCTGCGACCCGGGCCGTGGATGCTGCATCGACGTGGCTGCTCGTCGATGCATTCGAACCCGCAACCGCCATCAATCCCAATGCCGATGATGATGGTAATACCCGCCACCACCGTAATACCCGCCGCCATCCGGCACCACGATGCAGCCGCTCAGCAGCACGGCCACACCGGCAATCAGCAAAAGGGTTTTCTTCATCGCGTTCACCTGCTCGGATTCGACATGAACCCAGCATAGCGAGCGCCGTCAACACCGGCTGTAAGCGATCGTTTCCCGGTGCCGCAATCCGTAACGGCGGATTATTCCGGTCACAATGACCGTAACAAATTCCCAATCCGCAGACGTTTTCACGCCGCGGCGACCCGGTTTCGCCCCGCATCCTTCGCGCGGTACAGCGCGGCATCGGCGGCTTCGATCAACGCATCGGGCGTCGACAGGTCGTCGGCCGACACGGTCGCACAGCCGACGCTGACGCTCACGCGCCCCGCGGGCGACGCAGGCATCGCGAGATCGAGCCGCAGCACCGCTTCGCGCGCTTCCTCGGCCACGACCCGCGCCCCGCGCGCACCGGTGTTCGGCAGCACGATCGCAAACTCCTCGCCGCCGTAGCGCGCGACGATATCCGCGGGACGCCGCACCGCGCCGGCCAGCGCATTCGCGACGCCGATCAGGCACGCATCGCCCTTCACGTGACCGAAAGCGTCGTTGTATGCCTTGAAGTGATCGACGTCGACCATCAGCAGCGACAGCGATTCGCCCTGCCGCCGCGCCTGCAGGAACAGCGTGTGGAAGTGATCGTTGAAGTGGCTGCGGTTGAATGCACCGGTCAGCCCGTCGCGCGCGGAAGATCGAACCAGCGTCGCATGCGCCTCGAACAGCTGCTGATACAGCTTCGTCACTTCCCACGCGAGCACGCACACCAGCACGCCGGGCGTGAACATGCTGAACACGCGCGCGAGATACCAGCCGATCGTGAAGCGGTTCGTGGTCAGCAGGTTCAGCGTCGTGTCGGTGAGGCAGGCGAGCACCGCGATCGCGAGCCACAGGTCGAGCGTCGTGCGCAGCCGGCCGGAGGCCAGCACCGCAACGAGCGCGAGCGCGTTGAGGATCCATACGACCAGCGCGATCCCGTTGACGGGCAGCACGGCCGCATCGCCCGGCGGATGGAGCGCGGGCGGCAGCGCAACGTTCAGCGCGAGCATGCACAGCAGCGCGGCCGCGATGGCCGGGCCGCCGACCAGCGCGAGGGTCCACCAGCGCGTCTGCGCCGCGCCGACCGGCGCACGCGTGAGCCGCTCGCGCGCGAGCAGCGCGGCCATCACGAAGCATGGAAAGCCGGCATGCCAGAAGACCCACATCCACGCGGCGCTTTGCGGGCGCGCGCCGAGCAGGCCGTGCGGCGCGAACACGCCGGGAAAGGTGAGCAGCTGCAGCGCGACGGCGAGCGCGGTGAATGCGTAGGCGCCGCCGAGCGCACCGAGCACGGGCTGGCGCGTGACGGTGAACTGCGCGCCGAGGAAGAACGCGGCGATGCTCGCGGTGGTGAACACGGTCAGCGCGCACATCGGCATGAACGGCTCGACGGCCGGCAGCGCGACGTTCGCGTGCGGCACGGCGATCCCGAGCGCGAGCACGATGACGAGTGCCGTCAGCGCGCCGAACCACAGCTGACGACGCGTCGTATGCTGGATCAGAATACCTTCCATGGATTCCCCCGGGCGCTCGTGCGGTCACGCCCGGTCTTGGCGCCGGGCGGCTTGCATCCGGCCGCAGCATGGCCGGTGCGGGCCGATCCTACCGTGTTATTCGTGCGCGCTCAAATACCGAGACCGGGGCCGAAGTTGCCGGCGACCCAGCGCGTGACGGCATTGACGTCCGCGTAATCCTGTTCGGGCAAGCCGTCGAGCATCGACAGCACTTCGTTGCTTGCGCCGGCGTCGCGTGCAGCGTCGACGATCGCATCCTTGTTCGCCGGGTAGCGGACGGCCGCCAGCACGTCGGCGATCTGCAGGTCGATCGTTTCGCTGGGGATGTCGTGTGCAGGGAGAGCGGGTTTGTCGTTCACGTCGGCGTCTCGCGGGTTGAGCGGGAATCGGTTCTGGCAAAAGGCGGTTGCAGCGTTCGGGGCGACCCGCACGGACGGGTGCCGTGCCGGGATGGCGATCGATTCAGTGCCCGCGTCGCACCCGGCGCCACGGATGCTTCCAGTCGATATGCGGTGCGTTTTCGTCGCGCGGATGCTGGCGCCGATGTTCCTGCCACAGTTCGTCGGAGAACAGCGCAGCCACGATCACGAGTGGCAGCACGAGGAAGATGCCGAGTATGACTTGCTCGATCACGATAGCCTCCTTGCGGCGGCAGGAACCCTTGTTCCCATTCTAGGCTCTGAACTTCTCCCGCGGGTCAACTTGTTACGGCGCGGAACGCGCCCCCGTTCGCGGCGGCGCCGCACGGGGGTTCACGCGCGCGCGGGCATTAAAAAGGACACGAACATGCAACTCCAGAACGACAAGCACACACTTGCACTGCGGCCGCTGGAGCGCCAGGACCTGCGCTTCGTCCACGAGCTGAACAACGACGCGAAGATCATGCGCTACTGGTTCGAGGAGCCGTACGAAACCTTCTCCGAACTGTCGCAGCTGTATGACCGCCACGTGCACGACCAGCGCGAGCGCCGCTTCGTCGCGGTCGATCCGCAGGACGAACTGGTCGGCCTCGTCGAGCTGATCGAGCTCGACTACATCCATCGTCGCGGCGAGTTCCAGATCATCATCGCGCCCCAATGCCAGGGACGCGGCTATGCGAGCCAGGCGACGCGTCTCGCGATCGAATATGCGTTCAAGGTATTGAACATGCGCAAGCTGTACCTGATCGTCGATACGTCGAATGCGGCGGCAATCCACGTGTACGAGAAATGCGGATTCCAGCACGAGGCCGAATTGAAGGAAGAATTTTTCGGAAATGGTGCATATCACAACGCATATCGCATGTGCATCTTCCAGCGCGATTATTTCGAGCGCCCGCAACCGGTCTGAATGAAGCCGGGTGAAAACACGGAAAACACGGAGAAAACACCCTGCGGCCCCGCTGCCACGGGCGCCCGGCCCGCACGGAAAAAATACGGGTAAATACGAACGCGCTTATACCTGGCATTTTTCTTGTATCAGGTAAATCCGGTCCCGCACTGCAGTAAATTCATATCGTTCCGGACGACTTTGTGTGCAACGCATCAAAATGATCCCGATATTGAAATGAATTATCCAAACCGTTCAACGGGCGCATTGCAGCCTCGCTGAAAGTCTTGCCGGACAATGCTTTGCGCCCGGCGGCGCGGTCTGGTCCGCCGGACGGCAGGCGCCGCCGCGCGTGCGCGGCACGCGAAAAACCGGGTGCGCGCAGGGTGCGACAATTCGCCGCTATTGCGATCGCACAACAAATGTGCTTGATATCGTTTGCCGGTCTTCTAAAGTGAAAAACGTGGGTTCACGATCATCTTTAAACACATAGCTAACCCAGCCTGGTGCCCGCAAGCCTGGAGACAGAACATGATGAAGCGAACCGGTGTCCTTTTCGCCCTTGTCGGCGCATTTTCCGTGGTGTCGATCGCGCAGGCGGGCGGCGACGCGGCTGTCCAGCCGAAGCAGGAAATCCAGCTGACGAAGAATGCGTGGGGCTGTCTGTCGAAAGACAATCTGGACTCCGTACTGAGTCACGAGCGTGACGGCAAGTCGCAGGCGAAGCAGCAGTACTTCGACGACTACCGTTGCCTGTCGGTGCCGGAAGGCCAGCGCTTCCGCGTGGTGTCGGTCGATCAGGGCGACGTCCAGTTCGTCAGCGCCGACAACAGCGATCAGCAGGGTCTCTGGACCGATTCGCGCTTCGTCAAGCAGTAACCCGCACGCGCACCTCTCGCACCCGCGCGCCGGCCCGAACCGCCGGCGGCGCGCCCCGAACGCGGCCCGGCCGATGCCGGGCCGTCGTGCTGTGGAGCGCCCGTCGCGCGCCGGGCGACGCGCATTCGGTATCATCACGGCCCGACCGAACCGAATGCCCGCCCGGGCCGTATCCGCATGGCGCTGAAATCCACCATCTACAAAGCCGAACTGCAAATCGCCGACATGGATCGGCACTACTACGCCGATCATGCGTTGACGGTCGCCCGTCACCCGTCGGAAACCGACGACCGGATGATGGTGCGCATCGTCGCGTTCGCGCTGTTCGCGAACGAGCGTCTCGAATTCTGCAAGGGGCTGTCGGACGTCGACGAACCCGATTTGTGGCAAAAGGACCTGACGGGCGCGATCGACGTGTGGATCGAGGCCGGCCAGCCCGACGAACGGCGCATCTCGAAGGCGGCCGGCCGCGCCGGGCAGGTCACGGTGATCGCCTACGGCGGCAAGACCTCGGATATCTGGTGGCAGGGCGTGCGCAGCAAGGTGGAGCGGCTGCGCAACGTGCAGGTGCTGTCGCTGGCCGACGGCGTCGCGGCGGCGCTCGGGCACCTCGCCGAGCGCACGATGCGCCTGCAGTGCACGGTGCAGGACGGCACGGCGTGGATCTCGAGCGCCGACCACGATCCGGTCGCGGTCGAATGGACCGTGCTGAAGGCGCGCGCCGACGCGTGACGGCCGGCGCTTAGCCGATCGCGGCGGGCGGCCCCTTGAATTCCAGCATGTTCCCTTCGGGATCGAACAGATAGATCGACGGCCCGTAGCCGCCGGCGCCGTAGCGTTCGGCGGGGGCGCCGGGGCGCGCGCCATGCGCCGCGAAATGCTCGATCAGCGCGTCGGGGTCGAACGGCTCGACGCGCAGGCAGAGATGGTCGAGATTGCGGCCGGCGCCGGGCGCTCCGCTGTCGGGACGGTCGATCGGGCCACCGACCGACAACAGGTCGATCAGTGCGTCGCCGGCGCGCAACTGCACGAGGCCTAGGTCGGGCTGTTCCTTCTCCACGTGGCAGCCGACGGCATCGCAGTAAAAGCGCGTCATCGCAGCCATGTCGGTCACGCGCAGCACGACGTGATCGATCGTGCGGATGGTCGGTTTCATGAGCGGGGCACTCCTTCACGGATGGCGTGCACCGAGTGTAGACCGCGCGGGCGAGGGATGCCGGAACGCGTCACGATCGACGGACGAAAAAAAGCCCGTTCACGCAGAGCGGAACGGGCTTAATCCATATCAGGAGGAGACATGGAGGAGACAGTTCCAACTATACACACGGCGATGGTGCGTTGCAATATTTCGAGTGTAAAAAATGGTCAGGACGGCGATTTGTCGCAGCTGCACTGCAGCAAAATGGTGACGGGATGATGACGAAAGCGGCGCCGAAGCAGCGCTCGCAAGGGGGTTCGTCCGCTTGATCGACTGCGATGCATCCCCGATTTCGGCGGCGCGAATCACAGAGCAAGATTCAGGGCGCGACGGCCCATGCCGATGTCTAGAGTAGGCACCATCTACACTAGAACGTGCGAGGTTCAGATGAAAACCGCCTATCCGACCGACGATGCCCGCTGGGGCGCCGTGACCGCCCGCGATCCGCATGCGGACGGCGCGTTCTTCTATGCCGTGCGCACGACCGGCGTGTTCTGCCGGCCGAGCTGCGCGTCGCGGCTGCCGCGGCGCGAGCACGTGTCATTCTTTGCCGATCCGGCCGCCGCGCGCGCGGCTGGCTTTCGTCCGTGCAAGCGCTGCCAGCCGGAAGGGCTGCCGCGCGAGCTCGAAATCGTCAATCGTGCATGCGCGGTGCTCG
The DNA here is from genome assembly GCF_003853415.1 of Burkholderia sp. Bp9142. Classification (GTDB taxonomy): domain Bacteria; phylum Pseudomonadota; class Gammaproteobacteria; order Burkholderiales; family Burkholderiaceae; genus Burkholderia. The sequence continues at coordinate 19,170 of NZ_QTPP01000033.1, forward strand.
ACGCGCATCCGGAGCGGCTCACGCTGCAGCAGCTGAGTGACGCCGTGCACGTGAGCCCGTTCCACCTGCAGCGGCTGTTCAAGCGCGTGGTCGGCGTGTCGCCGCGGCAGTACCAGGCCGCGCAGCGCGGTGCCGCGCTGCGCGAGGCGCTGCAAAGCGGGCAGCCGGTCACGCAGGCGGCCGTGGACGCGGGCTTCAATTCGCCGTCGCGGCTCTACGCATCGGTGCCGCGCGAACTGGGGATGGCGCCGTCCGCGTTCCGTCGCCAGGGCGCCGGCCTGCGGATCGATTTTGCGACCGCGTCGACATCGCTCGGCACGGTGCTCGTCGCCGCGACCGAACAGGGCATCTGCCGGATCGCGTTCGGCGACGAACCTGCATCGCTCGTCGGCGAACTGAAGGACGCGTTCGCGCGCGCCGAGCTGGTCGAAGCGTCGTCGCGGCTCGCGCCGTTCATCGCGCAGATCCGCGCATACCTGGACGGCACGCGGCACGCGTTCGACCTGCCGCTCGACATCGCGCCGACCGCGTTCCAGCAGCGCGTCTGGGAAGCGCTGACGCACATCCCGTACGGCGAGACCCGCAGCTACTCGGAGATCGCCGAGGCGCTCGGCTCGCCGCGTGCGGTGCGCGCCGTCGCATCGGCCTGCGCGTCGAACCCGGTGGCGCTCGCGATTCCGTGCCACCGTGTCGTGCAGAAGGGCGGCGCGCTCGCCGGATATCGCTGGGGCGTGCGCCGCAAGGCGACGCTGCTCGCGTCCGAGGCGCGCCAGGTGCACGACGATGAAACCGAAGCCGTTGCGGAGGGTGACGCAGTTTGAGCATCGAAACAGACACGATTACGTTGATCGCGGACGGCGGCCAGGTGCCGCCGTCCGCGCAGATGGCGCTGCGCTTCAAGGCGCCGTACGACTGGGCGCGCGTGCTGCGCTTCTTCAGCGGCCGCGCGATTCCGGGTGTCGAGCAGGTCGTCGACGGCGTGTATCGCCGCATCGTCGACCTGCACGGCGACGCGGGCCGGCTCACCGTCACGAAGCATCCGCGCCGGCACTGCCTGATCGCGACGGTCGAAGGGGCGGCCGCGCGCCATGTCGACGATGCGTTCGCGCGCCGCGTCGCGTCGATGTTCGACCTCGGCGCCGATCCGGCCGCGATCGCCGGCGGGCTCGTGCGCGATCCGTGGTTCGCGCCGCTCGTGCAAGCGGCACCGGGGCTGCGCGTGCCGGGCGCCTGGTCGGGGTTCGAGCTCGCGGTGCGCGCGATCGTCGGCCAGCAGGTGAGCGTGAAGGCGGCGACGACGATCGTCGGGCGGCTCGTCCAGCGGGCCGGCGAGCGGGTCGTGGACCACGACGGCATGCCGGTGCCGGACGGCGCGCCCGCCTGGCGTTTCCCGACGCCGGACGCGCTCGCCGCATGCGATCTGGAGAAGATCGGGATGCCCGGCAAGCGGGCCGCGGCGCTGACGGGCATGGCGCGTGCGGTGGCGGCCGGCCACGTGCCGCTCGATCCCGCACAGGCCGACCTCGGAACGCTGCGCCGCGCGTGGCTCGATCTGCCCGGCATCGGCCCGTGGACCGTCGAATACATCGCGATGCGTGCGTGGCGCGACCCCGACGCGTGGCCGGCGTCCGATCTCGTGCTGATGCAGTCGATTACCGCGCGCGATCCGTCGCTCGACCGGCTCGCGAGCCAGAAGCGCCGCACCGAAGGCTGGCGGCCGTGGCGCGCGTATGCGGCGCTTCATCTGTGGAACGACGTGGCGGACCGGGCCGGCGGCGCGCGCGGCGGATGACGGTCGCCGCGGCCGGCCGGGGGCGGCCCGCCGAGGTGGAGGGGCGACCTGCGGAGAGCGCGGGCGTTGCCGCGATCGGTCGGTCGTCCTCATGGTTGCGACGCTTGATGGCGATCGAACGAATCCGGCGTCTGTCGCCCTCGACGCATGGTCGACTCGACCGCGGCGGTGTTGCATCGCGGATTCGGCAGCGCGGGTTGCACCGATCGGCGCTTCGCGTACCGTTCACGATCCTTCCGACGAATGTCGCGTGATCACGGCGTCCGGCGGGGCCGACGACGGTCGGCTGCGCACGCGGCGATCGTCGCCATCGGCTCGCCGGGCGGCCCGCTGCGGCCCGCGTGCATTGCCCGGAGCGACCTCAAGCACGTGTCCCGGCGAGATGTTAAAGTGCCCGCTACCAACGAAGCGACCAAATAATCCAGCCGGCCGCGCGCGGCGTTCTGCGCGCGGCCGTCACGCACTTGCGTCTCCATGTCGAACACCATGACTCACCGCCAGTCCGAACTGCTGCTGAATCGTCTCGAAGCGTTGAGCTCGGGCCCGACGCGGCAGCGTCTGCCCGACGGCCTGCGCGGCATCGAAAAGGAAAGCCTGCGCGTGACGCGCGACGGGATGATTGCGTTCACGCCGCATCCGCACGCGCTCGGTTCGGCCCTCACGCACCCGTCATTGACGACCGACTATTCCGAAGCGCTGATCGAACTGATCACGCCGGCGGAAGCCGACGCGTCGATCACGCTCGCACGTCTCGACGATCTGCACCGCTACGTGTATGCGTCGCTCGGCGACGAGATGCTGTGGAACGGCTCGATGCCGGGCCTGCTGCCGGCCGACGATGACATCCCGATCGCCGACTACGGCACGTCGAACATCGGCCGCCTGAAGACGGTGTATCGCCGCGGCCTCGCGTATCGCTACGGCCGCACGATGCAGTGCATCGCCGGCATCCACTACAACTACTCGCTGCACGAGGAAGTGTGGCGGCGCCTGCATGCGGACGAAGGCTCGACGGCGACGCTCGTCGACTACCAGTCGGAGCGCTATCTCGCGCAGATCCGCAACTTCCGCCGTCGCAGCTGGCTGCTGATGTACCTGTTCGGCGCATCGCCCGCGCTCGACGCGAAATTCCTGCGCGGCAAGCCGCACAAGCTCGACGCGTTCGACGCCGACACGCTGTACCGGCCGTATGCGACGAGCCTGCGGATGAGCGACCTCGGTTACTCGAACACGACCGCGCAGGCCGCGCTGCACGTCGACTACAACACGCTGCCCGGCTACCTCGACGCGCTGTCGACGGCCGTGAGCGAGCCGTATCCGCCGTACGAGGCGATCGGCACGCATCGCGACGGCGAGTGGATCCAGATCAACACGAACGTGCTGCAGATCGAGAACGAGTTCTACTCGACGATCCGGCCGAAGCGCGTCACGTATTCGGGCGAGCGTCCGCTGCATGCGCTCGCGTCGCGCGGCGTGCAGTACATCGAAGTGCGCTGCCTCGACATCGATCCGTTCGAGCCGACCGGCATCGCGCTCGACACCGCCCGCTTCATCGACGCGTTCCTGCTCGCGTGCGCGCTCGACGAGAGCCCCGCGCTCGACTGCGATGCGTACAAGGAAGCGAACGCGAACTTCGGCAGCGTGACGATGGACGGACGCAAACCGGGGCTCACGCTGACGCGCGACGGCCAGCCGGTCACGCTGCAGGCATGGGCGGACGACCTGATGACCGATATCGAAACCGTCGGGCGCCGTCTCGACGAGATCCGCGGCGGCGACGAGCATGCGCGTGCGATCGCCGCGCAGCGCGAGAAGCTCGCCGATCCGGAGCGCACGCCGTCGGCGCGCGTGCTGCGCGAGATGCGCGAGAACGGGCAGTCGTTCCTCGCGTTCGCACTCGCGCACAGCGCAGCGCATGCTGCGCACTTCCGTGCGAACCCGCCGTCGGCGGAGACGATGCGCACCGAGCAGGCGCTCGCGGCGAAGTCGCTGGCCGAGCAGGCCGAGCTGGAAGCGAAGGAGGCCGGATCATTCGACGCGTTCGTCGCGGCCTATCGTGCATACACGCTGAACCGCTTCAGCGTTTGACGGCAGCAGCCCGCCGCGCGGCGGGCAGGCTGCGGGCCGGGTGGCCGCGCATTCACGCGCCCGGCCCGGTTTCATTCGCGTCAGTGATGCGCGTACGTGTCGCGATCGACCACGTGCGGCAGCGCCGGCTTCCCCGATTCCACGTTCGCATGGCCGTCGCTGCCGTAGCCGGCCGCGTCGCCGCGCGCCTGCGCGGCGCGCTGCATGATCTCCTGCATGTTCTGCGGAAAGTCGGGACTGCTGGCGAGACTCGTCCGGTAGCCGGCTGCCTGCAGTTCCGCGAGTTCCTGGCGAACCTGCGCACGCGTCAGCGCCGACGCGGCCTGGGCCTGGACGGCGACAGCCGAGCCGATCAGCAGTAACGCGCAGGCCGCAAGTTTCATGGTTTTCATCGGGTTTGCTCCGTGAGGTCTCCGCAGCCGCGCCGTCTTCGGCGCGGGCGGAATCGATGCAGCCAGTCTAGGCTTCGGACATCAAACGAAACACCCTGCCCGCCGTCAGTCACCTTTGTCGGCTGAGCAACATTGCGCCGGCGGCTTGCCGGCGCGCGCGTCAGCGGGCCACCAGCCGCCGTTCGGTGTGCGGCGGATGCCGTGTATCGGCGCCGCATGCATCGGGCTTGTCCTCCTTGTGCAAGCGCGATGCGCCTCCTAACCTCTTTTAAGCGACCGATCGGTCGGCGCACGGCGGCATGGTTGCATGCGCAAGCGTCGGACGATCGTTGCGGCCGTGAACGCACGTTTGGTACTGGATCGGAGACACGAGACACGATGAATCCCACCGCAGCCCTGCCGCCCGGCATCCTGTTCGCGCAGCCGTTGACGCCCGTCGCCAACTCGCTGTTCCTGTCGTTCGTCGTCGCCGTGATCCCGATCGCGGTCGCGCTGATCGCGCTCGGCGTGTTGCGCCGGCCGGCCTGGCAGGCGTCGCTGGCCGGGCTCGTCGCCGGCCTCGCGGTCGCGATCGGCGCCTGGGGCATGCCGGCCGGTCTCGCGTTCAACGCGGTCGGCGCCGGCATGGCGCTCGCGGTCGTGCCGGTGATGTGGATCGTGTTCAACGCCCTGCTGCTGTACAACATCGCGGTGAAGTCGGGCCGCTTCGACCAGTTCCGGCAGTGGATGCTCGACAACCTGCCCGACGACCGCCGCCTCGTGCTGCTCGTCGTCGCGTTCTCGTTCGGCTGCCTGCTCGAAGGGATCTCCGGGTTCGGCACGCCGGTCGCGATCACCAGCGCGCTCTTGATCGCGCTCGGCTTCCCCGCGCTCGAAGCGCTCACCTACACGCTGCTGTTCAACACGGCGCCGGTCGCGTTCGGCGCGCTCGGCGTGCCGATCACCGTGCTCGGCGCGGTCACGTCGCTGCCGCCCGCGACGCTCGGCGCGATGGTCGGCCGGCAACTGCCGTTCTTCGCGCTGCTGCTGCCGTTCTACGTGGTCGGCGCGTACGGCGGCCTGCGCTCGATCGCGAAGCTGTGGCCCGCGCTGCTCGTGTCAGGCGGCAGCTTCGCGATCGCGCAGTTCGTCACGTCGAACTTCCTCGGCTACCAGCTCACCGACGTGCTGTCGTCGCTCACGTCGCTGATCGTCACGATCGGCTTCCTGCAGGCGTGGAAGCCGCAGCCCGATCCGCAATACGCGCTCGCGCGCAGCGCGCCCGCCACGGCCGGCGCCGCGCGCACGGGCTTCGGCGGCTGGCTGCCGTGGATCGTCGTGTCGGTGGTCGTGATCGTCTGGGTGCATGCGAACGTCGCGGCGATCGGCGACGTGAAGATCAAGTGGCCAGGCCTGCACAACACGGTGTTCGTGACGCTGTACCACAAGCCGTATGCGGCGATCTGGGATTTCCAGCCGCTCGGCACCGGCACCGCGATCCTGCTCTCCGCGATCATCACGGCGGCGCTGACGCGCACCGGCGTCGGCGCGTTCCTCGAATGCGTGGTCAAGACGTGGCGGCAGACCTGGATCGCGATCATCACGGTGATGATGATCGTCGGGCTCGCGTACCTGCTGAACTACTCGGGCATCAGCTACACGCTCGGCACCGGCGTCGCGTCGACCGGCGCGCTGTTCCCGCTCGTGTCGGCGTCGCTCGGCTGGATCGCGGTGTTCCTGTCCGGCAGCGACACGTCCGGCAATGCGCTGTTCGGCAACCTGCAGGTCGTCGCCGCCAGGCAGCTCGGCCTCGATCCGGTGCTGATGGCCGCGACCAATTCGTCGGGCGGCGTGATGGGCAAGATGATCTCGCCGCAGAACATCGCGACGGGCGTGTCGACGACCGACCTGAAGGGGCAGGAAGGCGTCGTGTTCGCGCGCACCTTCTGGCACAGCGTGATCCTCACGCTGCTGCTCGGCGTGCTCGTGTTCCTGCAGCAGCACGTGTTGACGTGGATGATCCCCGCGCTGCCGAAGTAATGCACGGCGGCAAGCAACAACGAAGGCACGAGGAAAACCACGAGGGAAGGCGCGGGAAAAGCGCCGGAAGGTGCAGGGAAGTGCGACGGGAAATGCGACGGGAAATGCGCGAAACCGGTGGACGCGCGGCGGTTCAGCGGGCGTTCACTTGCCGCGTCGTGTCGTGTGTGTCGTGCGTGACCGGCCGCGCCGGCAGGATGCACGCGAGGAACGCATCGATCGCGGGGCTCTGGCGGCGCGCCTTCAGGTAATACACGTATTCGTCGATCGTCGTGTCGACGCCGCGCAGCGCCACGATGCGCAGGTCCGGATGGCGCTCGGCCTCGCCGCGCGGAAAGAGGCTGGCGCCCACGCCGTGCAGGATCGCCTCGCGGATCGCTTCGCGGCTGCCGATCTCGGCCACCGACGCGGCCGCGACGCCAGCGCCCGCGAGGATCGTCTCCGTGCAGCGGCGCGTGACCGACCCTTCCTCGCGGATCAGCAGCCGCACGTCGGCGAGCTGCGCGGCGTCGATCGCGTCGAAGCGCGCGAGCGGGTGGTCGCGATGCACGACGAGCACGAGCGGATCGGTGGAGATCACCTTGCGTTCGAGGCCGTCCGCGTCATTGCGCTGCGACGACACCGCGAGGTCGATGCGGAATTCGTGCAGCGCCTGCAGGATTTCCTCGGAATTGCCGATCCGGCACGTGAGCGCGATCGACGGATGCGCGTGCGAGAAGCGGCCGACTGCGTCCATGATGTAGTACGGCCCCGTCGCGCCGATCCGCAGATGCCCTTCGAACAGGCCGCCGACATTGCGCAGCATGATGTCGGCCTGCGCCTCGAGCGCGATCATCTTCTCGACGAGCGGCAGCAGCTCGATGCCGGTCTCGGTGACCTCGAGCTTGCGGCCGCTGCGGTAGAACAGCTCGACGCCGTACAGCTGCTCGACCTGCTTGATCTGCGCGGCGATCGTCGGCTGGCTCACGCCCAGGTGGCGCGCGGCGCGCGTGATGCTGCCCTGCCGGACGGTCGCGTGGAACGCCTTCAGCTGATCGAACACGACTCGGCTTCTCCCCCGTCTTCATCGCGCGTCAGCGTAGCGGACGCATGTGTCGGCCGGATGAAAGGCGCATCGTGCGCCGCTTCGAAAAAAAGCTGGGGGTGACCGCAAGAAACCTGCTGGAACCGGTCACGGCCGGGACATGCCGGTGCGGAGTAATAGCGGCAACGCACCGACCGCCGGCCCCGCTCGACCGGCGCCACCCTTACCGACCCACAGGATCCTCTTCATGTCCGCCACCAATCGACGCGATTTCCTGCGCCTTGCCGCCCAGTCGGCCGGCGCGATGGCCGCCTACGCCGGCTTCCCGCCGGCGATCCGCAACGCGCTGGCGATACCGGCCGCCTATCGCACCGGCACGATCCGCGACGTCGAACACGTCGTGATCTTCATGCAGGAAAACCGCTCGTTCGACCACTACTTCGGCGGGCTGCGCGGCGTGCGCGGCTTCAACGACCCGCGCCCCCACCTGCTGCCGAGCGGCGCGCCGGTGTGGCAGCAGCCGCCGGCGTCGGTGTTCACGAAGAACTACCATTCGCGCGGGCTCGATCCGTCCGCGCCGTACGTGCTGCCGTTCTATCTCGACCCGAAGCAGACGACCGAATTCCAGCCGGGCACCAACCATGGCTGGAGCAGCGGCCACCTCGCATGGAACAACGGCCAGTGGGACCAGTGGGTGAACCAGAAGCAGGACGTGCTGACGATGGGTTACCTGAAGCGCCAGGACCTCACGTACCACTACGCACTCGCCGACGCGTTCACGATCTGCGATTCGTATTTCTGCTCCGCGCACGCCGATACGGCGCCGAACCGCATCTACCTGTGGACCGGCACGGTCGACTCGCGCAACGTCTACGGCACGCAGCCGAACGGTCCCGGCATCGGCGAGCGCAATGACGTGAACGGCTACACGTGGACGACCTACGCGGAACGCCTCGAGAACGCGAAGATCAGCTGGAAGGTGTACCAGGGCGGCACGGGCATCCCGGGCGACCCGACCGACAACTACACCGACAACTCGCTGATGTTCTTCAAGCGCTTCCAGGTGAAGGAAGGCGCGAGCGGCCCGCTGGTCGACAAGGGCGCATCCAACCACACGCTCGCCGAGCTGAAGGCCGACGTGCAGGCGAACCGGTTGCCGCAGGTATCGTGGATCGTGTCGCCGTACAAGTACAGCGAGCACCCACAGGCGTCGCCGACCGACGGCGCGTTCTACATCAACATGGTGCTCGAGGCGCTGACGTCGAACCCGGAGGTGTGGGCGAAGACGGTGTTCATCCTCAACTACGACGAGAACGACGGGCTGTTCGACCACGTCGTGCCGCCGGTGCCGCCGGTCGCGAGCGGCGTGGGCGGCCAGGGCATCGTGTCGTCGAACCTGCTGTCGAACCTCGGCGACGAACTGCTCGACCTGAACAAGTACCCGGGCGAGATGGGCCCGCTGGTGCCGGGCGCGGATCCGGGCGGGATCCAGCCGATCGGCCTCGGGCCGCGCGTGCCGCTGATCGTCATCTCGCCGTGGACGAAGGGCGGCTGGGTCTGCTCGGAGACGTTCGACCACACGTCGGTGCTGCGCTTCCTCGAAGCCCGCTTCGGCGTGCAGGAGCCGAACATCAGCGCGTGGCGCCGGTCGATCTGCGGCGACCTCACGTCGGCGTTCGATTTCTCCGCGCGCCCCGATACGCGCACGGTGAGCTTCACGGTGCCGCAGCACATCGCCACCGCGGGCCAGGCGTACCAGGTGCCCGCGCAGCAGTCGATGCCGGCGCAGGAGCCCGGCACGCGCCCGGCGCGCGCGCTGCCGTACGAGTTGTTCGTGCATGCCCGCGTGAACGGCCGCGACGACAGCGTGTCGCTCGATTTCGCGAACTCGGGTGACGCGGGCGCCGCGTTCTACGTGTACGACCGTCGCAATCCGGCGACGCCGCCGCGCCGCTACGCGGTGTCCTCGCACGACCGCTTCGCCGATACCTGGAGCACGTCGGCCGCGCGCGGCGACTACCATCTCGCCGCCTATGGCCCGAACGGCTATCTGTGCGAATTCCAGGGCAACACGCGGCTCGCCGCGGACGGCCGCCACGCGAACCCGGAAGCGAAGATCGGCTACGACGTGCGCAACCGCCACGTGTACCTGCAGCTGCGCAACAGCGGCCGCGCGGCGTGCCGTGTCGTGGTCGACAACGCGTACAGCCATGCGCATGCGCGCACCTACACGCTGGAGCCGGGCGAGCGCGTCGAGGATCACTTCGAGCTGTCGTCGAGTCACGGCTGGTACGATCTGACGATTACCGCGACGACGCTGCGCGGCGGCGACGACAAGGTCGTGCGCCGCTTCGCGGGCCACGTCGAGACGGGGCGGCCGAGCCAGAGCGATCCGGGGCCGGTGAAGCAGACGGCCTGACGGCAGGCCCCGCGCCGCGCGGTCCGGCATGTTCGTGCCGGCCGCGCGATTGATTTTTGGAAACTGAAAACTGTTGACAATGTGTCGGGCCGAGGGTATACAAGGATCATTCGCCGATATGGCGCCCTCGTTTTCACCCGCAGCCGCGCTGCCTGCCCGACCATGACTGCCCCGAACGCGCTCAACGCCATCGAACTCCTGCAAAGCCAGTCGCTCGCGATGATTGTCCAGGACATGCTCGAGCGCTCGATCGTGTCCGGCGAATATGCGCCGGGCGAGAAACTCAACGAAGTCGATATCGCGACGAAGCTGAACGTGTCGCGCGGCCCCGTGCGTGAAGCATTCCGCGCGCTCGAGCAGGCCGGACTGCTGCGCAACGAGAAGAACCGCGGCGTGACGGTGCGCGTCGTGCCGCTGCGCGAGGCCGAGGAAATCTACGAAGTGCGCGCGATGCTCGACGAGTCGGTCGCGCGCGCGCTCGCGAAGCGCATTTCGCCCGACACGCTGAAGGTCCTGAAGGGCATCATCCAGTCGATGAAGGGCGCCGCGAAGACGCATGACGTCACGCGCTACACCGAGCTGAACGTGCAGTTCCACGACGCGATGGTGGTCGGCGTCGGCAATACGCACCTCACCGATACCTATCGCCGGCTCGTGCGCCAGCTCGGGCTGCTCCGCCAGGCCGCGATCGAGGCCGAGGAGGATGCGATCGCGGTGTCGGCGGCCGAGCACGACAAGATCGTGCAGGCGCTCGCGAGCGGCGACGCGGAGAAGGCCGTCGCGCTCGTGCGCGAGCACGTCGCGCATGGCCTCGCACGGATGCGCCGCACCCACGAGCAGGGGCTGCCGGGCACGGGCAAGGCGGCGCGCGAGAAAGCCGAGCGCGTGTAACGCGGCTGCACCGGCCCGCCGCGACGAAAGCAAAGGGACGCTTCGCAGCGTCCCTTTTGCGTTGCGCGTCACGTCATCGCATCAGCGCCTCGTCGTCTACGCCTCGTCACGCCTTGTCGGCCTTGCCCGCCGCGCTCGCGAATTTCGCGAGCCACGTATCGACGAGCGCCGGCCGCCGGCTTTCGTCTTCCGCGCGCTCCTTGCGGCGGATCGCGTTGCGCACGACGTGCGCGCCGACATAGCGGATCGGCTCCGGCGGGAAATGGCCGAGCGGGCCGCGCACGATCGGGCTGCGCGTCCACGCGTTGTCGAGGCCGAGCACCAGCGACGACAGGATCTGCCCGCCCATGTAGGTCGGTCCGACGCCATTGCCCGAATAGCCGAAGCCGTAGAACACGTTCGGCGCGTCGTCGAGCCGGCCGAAGAACGGGAAGCCCGTCACCGAGCGGTCCGACGGGCCGTTCCAGCTGGCGGTGACCGGCACGCCGGCGAGCGACGGGAAGAACGCGCGCAGGCTCTGCGTGAGCTGCGCCTCGTAAGGCGAGCGCCGGTCGAACACGGGCGCGATGCGGCTGCGCCACGAGAACGTGTTGCCGCCCTTGCCGAGCATCAGCCGGCCGTCGGCGGTCGTGCGGTAGTAGTACACGAAGATCCGCGAATCGAGCACCGATACGCCGTCCACGAGCCCGGTCCTCTCGAGCAGCTCCGGGCATTTCTCGGTAATGACCATGTCGCTCGACACGACCGCGATCGTGCGTTCGAACTGCGGGAAACGGCTCGCCATCCACGCGTTGATCGCGAAGACCAGCTTGCCCGCGCGCACGCTGCCGGACGGCGTGCGCACGACGGCCGGCTGCCCCGGCGTGAAGTCGACGAGCGGCGTGCGCTCGTAGATCCGGATTCCCATGTCGAGCGCGACGCGGCGCAGCCCGCGCACGAGCTTGCCGGGATGCACGGTCGCGGCGATCGGCGAGTACACGCCGTCGAGATTGCGTGCGGAGCCCGAGCGGCGTGCGACTTCGGCGGACGGCAGCGGCTCGTAGCTGTGGATGCCGCACGCGGCGAGCGCGTCGAGCACCGGCGCGAGCGTGCCGACCTGCGCGCGCGACGTTGCCGTGTACAGCGTGCCGTCGAGCCGCAGCTCGGCATCGATGCGATGCGCACGGCAGAAGTCGGCGATGTGCTGGACGGCCGCCTCCGACGCCTTCACGAGCCGGATCGCCTCCGCTTCGCCGAACAGGCGGCGCAGCGTCAGGAATTTCGCGGACCACGTGAGCAGGCACCCGCCGTTGCGCCCGCTCGCGCCGGCGCCGCACAGGTCGGCCTCGAGTATCGCGATGTCGAGTGCCGGGTTCTGCTGCTTCGCCTGGATCGCGGTCCAGAGCCCTGTGAAGCCGCCGCCGACGATACAGACATCGGCCTGCGTCGCGCCCTGCAGCGCGGGGGCGAGATCGCCGTCGTTGAACAGGGCTTGTTCGATCCAGAAGGGTCGCATCGGATGTCGTGCCAGTAAGGGTCGGGTTGCCGTGCCGCGCACGGCGGGAAAGGAAAACGAAACCGCCGCACGGCGTCCGGCCGCGCGCCGCGGTGCGGCCGGGTGCGTCGCGTCACGCCGCCGCTTCGGCGGACACGCGGCGCACGCCCATCGCCTTCAGCGTGTCGGCGATCGCCGCGACCGCGCCCGGAATGCCCGCTTCGCCGAAGTGGCCGATGCAGCCGACGCGGAACGTGTCGACTTCGGTCAGCTTGCCCGGATACAGAATGTAGCCGCGCTTTTTGACCTCCTGATAAAACCGCTTGAAGTCGTAGTTCGGGTCGTCCGGTGCGTGGATCGCGCACCCAGCGGATCTCGATGTCGGGGTTCGCCTTCTCGAACGCGTCCTTGCAGGGCTTCATCGCCTCGTGTTCCAGCGCGGTGTAGAGGAGCAGCGACGTCTTCGCGTGTGCCGCCTGCGCGGCACCGAGCGCCACCGCCGCGACACGGGCCGCGCCCGCTGCCCATGCATTGAAACCCTTGTGTACCGGCACCTCGTTCACCTTCAGACCCCTTGACTGCGGCACGCGGCGGATGAGTGGAGACCAGCCCTCTTCGTGTTGCCTCGTGCTTCCGTCTTTTGCTTTCTGTTCTCTGCATGTTGTTGACAATCTACAAATCATCAATTTTAATGTCAAGCATGGAAAACACCTCCTCGGCGCGGCGCGGGCGCCGACAGCTCAACCCCCTTCGAACCGAAAGGACTGAACGTCATGACTGAAACGCCTGTATCCGTGGAAGTGAACGGCCGCCGCTACAACTGGATGAGCCGCCCCGTGGTGGTGGTCTGCGTCGACGGCTGCGCCTATGAATATCTCGAGATGGCGGCCGAGGCCGGCGTCGCGCCGTTCCTGCGCACGCTGCTGAAGCCGGGCACGGCGCTCAAGGGCGAGTGCGTGGTGCCGAGCTTCACGAACCCGAACAACCTGTCGATTGTTACCGGCGTGCCGCCGGCGATCCACGGGATAAGCGGCAACTACTTCTACGATCGCGACACCGGCGCCGAGGTGCTGATGAACGATCCGAAGTACCTCGTCGCGCCCACCGTGCTCGCGACCTTCGCCGAACAGGGCGCGCGCGTCGCGGTCGTCACCGCGAAGGACAAGCTGCGCCGCCTGCTCGGCAAGGGGCTCAAGGGCATCTGCTTCTCGTCGGAAAAGGCCGACGAGGCAAGCGTTGAGGAAAACGGCATCGACAACGTGCTCGAGCTGGTCGGCAAGCCGGTGCCGAGCGTGTACAGCGCGGACCTGTCGGAATTCGTGTTCGCGGCCGGCGTGCGCCTGCTCGAGACGCGCCCGATCGACCTGATGTACCTGTCGACGACCGATTACGTGCAGCACAAGTGCGCGCCCGGCACCGACGGCGCCAACGCGTTCTACCAGATGATGGACACGTACCTGAAGCGGCTCGACGAGCTCGGCGCGATCGTCGCGATCACGGCCGACCACGGGATGAACGCGAAGCACGACGGCGAGACCGGCGAGCCGAACGTGATCTACCTGCAGGAGCTGTTCGACGCGTGGCTCGGCCAGGATGCTGCGCGCGTGATCCTGCCGATCACCGATCCGTACGTCGTGCACCACGGCGCACTCGGCTCGTTCGCGACCGTCTACGTGCCGGATTCCGCCGATGCCGACGCGCTGCGCGCGCGGCTCGCCGCGGTGGACGGCATCGAGGTCGTGCTGACCGGCGCCGAAGGCTGCGCGCGCTTCGAGCTGCCGCCCGACCGGATGGGCGACCTGATCGTGATCTCGAAGCAGGACGTCGTGCTCGGCACGCGCCGCATCAGGCACGACCTGTCGGGCCTCGACGTGCCGCTGCGCTCGCACGGCGGGATCTCCGAACAGATCGTGCCGCTGATCTTCAGCAAGCCGGTCGCGACCGACGTCACGGGTCGCACGCGGCTGCGCAACTTCGACATCATCGACATCGCGCTCAACCATCTGCAGTGACGCGGACGTATCCGCCAGGGAGACACTCATGAACGCCATTGCAGCATCGACGGAGGTCCGCGCGCTTCATCGCGAAGCACTACGAATCGATGGTGAAAGGATTGATCGCGATGCGGTGATCGAGGTGCGCAACCCGTACGACGGCTCGCTCGTCGGCAGCGTGCCGAAGGCGACGCTCGACGACGTGCGGCGCGCCTTCGCGGCCGCGCGCGCATACCGGCCGTCGCTCACGCGCCACGAGCGCGCGGCGATCCTGCGCCGCGCGGCCGACATCGTGCGTGCGCGCACCGCCGGGATCGCGGCGCTGATCACGGCCGAAGCCGGGTTGTGCCTCAAGGATTCGACGTATGAAGCCGGACGCGTGGCCGACGTGCTCACGTTCGGCGCGGGCGAAGTGCTGAAGGACGACGGGCAGATCTTCTCGTGCGATCTGACGCCGCACGGCAAGAAGCGCCGCGTATACACGCAGCGCGAACCGCTGCTCGGCGTGATTTCCGCGATCACGCCGTTCAACCATCCGATGAACCAGGTCGCGCACAAGGTCGTGCCGTCGATCGCGACCAACAACCGGATCGTCGTGAAGCCGTCGGAGAAGGTGCCGCTGTCATGCTACCTGTTCGCGGACATCCTGTATGAAGCCGGCCTGCCGCCGCAGATGCTGCAGGTGATTACCGGCGACCCGAAGGAGATCGCGGACGAGCTGATCACGAACCCGGCGATCGACCTGATCACGTTCACCGGCGGCGTGTCGATCGGCAAGTCGATCGCGTCGCGGATGGGCTACCGGCGCGCGGTGCTCGAGCTCGGCGGCAACGATCCGATCATCGTGATGGAAGACGCCGATCTCGACGAGGCGAGCACGCTCGCCGTATCGGGCTCGTACAAGAACTCCGGGCAGCGCTGCACGGCGATCAAGCGGATGCTCGTGCACGAGGCGGTGGCCGATCGCTTCACCGAGCTGGTCGTCGAGAAAACCCGCGCGTGGGCGTACGGGAATCCGGCCGATCCGTCGGTCGACATGGGCACGGTGATCGACGAGGCGGCCGCGAAGTTCTGCGAGCAGCAGGTCAACGATGCGATTGCGCGCGGTGCGCGCCTGCTGGTCGGCAACGTGCGTGACGGTGCGCTGTATTCGCCGACGGTCGTCGATCGCGTGACCCCCGACATGCCGCTCGTGAAATACGAGACGTTCGGGCCCGTGTCGCCGATCATGTGCTTTCGCGACATCGACGAGGCGATCCGGATGTCGAACAGCACCGACTATGCGCTGTCGTCGTCGGTCTGCACGAACCGCTTCGACAACATCACGCGCTTCATCACGGAGCTCGAGGTCGGCAGCGTGAACGTGCGCGAGGTGCCGGGCTACCGGCTCGAACTGACGCCGTTCGGCGGCGTGAAGGATTCGGGCCTCGGCTACAAGGAAGGCGTGCAGGAAGCGATGAAGAGCTTCACGAACACGAAGACCTATTCGCTGCCGTGGTAAGCGGTGCGTGATGCGGACGCGCCGGCTCGAAGGCCGGCGCGCGGAATGTCCCCCGGCGGGATGCGGTCGCGACGGCCGCCAGGCGACGGTCAGTCGTCGTCGTCGCGGTGATGTCGCCAGCCGCGATGCCAGCCGTTGTCGTGCCGGTAGTGGCGGTAGCGATATTCGCCGTAGTACGGGCCGTAATAGACGGGCGCCGGCTCGTACACGACGGGCGGCGGCGGGTAGTAGACAGGCGGTGGCGCCTCGATCACCGGCCCCGGCACGCCGAAGTACACGCCGATGTCGGCGCGCGCGAACGCGCTTGCCGACAGGCAGGCGGTCGCGATGCCGAGGGCACAGGACAACAGGATGCGTTTCATTTGCCGTTCACTCCGTTCGTGGGGGGCAAGGCCCGCGAGCAATAGGTTCACCTGTCTTCATGGTACGTAGCGCATGCCGAATGGGTGATACCGCGGTGTCGCTTCTGTAACCGCCGGTAACGAATCGTCGGACGATCGCCGCGCTGCATCGCGACGGATTTCATCTGCGGGATGAGCGTGGCTGGCCGGCGCGTTATTCGACGCGCTCATATCGTTAGCGGATTTGCGTTTTTGCCGGGCATCGGCGCGTCGGTAGAATTCGCGGACCGCTCGCGCGGCCGCTCGGGCCGGCGGGTTCACTCCCTTCCATCGTTCGGGGTCCGCACTATGAAATTCCTTCGCTCCATCCTGGTCGTCGCATTGCTGCAGGCCACTGCCGTCACGAGCGCGCTGGCCGCCGACGACCTGTCGCGGATCAAGTCGGCCGGCGTGTTCCGGGTCGGCACCGAAGGCACGTATGCGCCGTTCACGTATCACGACACGACGGGCAAGCTGACCGGCTTCGACGTCGACATCGCGACCGCGATCGCGCAGCGGCTCGGCGTGAAGGCGGAGTTCGTCGAAGGCAAGTGGGACGGGCTGATCGCGGGCCTCGACGTGAACCGCTACGACGCGGTCGTCAACGAAGTGTCGATCACCGACGCGCGCAAGGCGAAGTACGATTTCTCGACGCCGTACATCACGTCGCACGCGGTGCTGATCGTGCGCGCGGACAACACGTCGATCCGCTCGTTCGACGACCTGAAGGGCAAGAAATCCGCGAACACGCTGACGAGCAATTTCGGCAAGCTCGCGGCCGCGCACGGCGCGGACGTGGTGCCCGTGCAGGGATTCAACGAATCGATCGACCTGCTGAGCTCGGGGCGCGTCGACGCGACGATCAACGATTCGCTGTCGTACCTCGACTTCCGCAAGCACAAGCCCGACGCGAAACTGAAGATCGCGGCGACCGACACGACGGGTGCCGGTGATGCATCGGGTGTGCTGCTGCGCAAGGGCAGCCCCGCGCTGGTCGCCGCGATCGACAAGGCGCTCGCGGACATCAAGGCCGACGGCACGTACGCGAGGATCTCGCAGAAGTACTTCGGCCGCGACGTGTCGCAGCCGTGACGCGAGGCTGACCGATGCCGCCCTGGCTGCACCTGATGGCGGAATCGCTGCGGCCCCTGCTGGTGGCGGGGCTCGTGTTCACGGTTCCGCTCACGCTCGCGTCGTTCGCGATCGGCCTGCTGCTCGCGTTCGGCGCGGCGCTCGCGCGCCTGTTCGGGCCGCGCTGGGCGCAGGCCGGCGTCCGTTTCTACATCTGGCTGTTTCGCGGCTCGCCGCTGCTCGTGCAGTTGTTCGTGATCTTCTACGGGTTGCCGAACGTCGGCATCGTGCTCGATCCGCTGACCGCCGCCGTGATCGGCTTCTCGCTGAACGTCGGTGCGTACAACGCCGAGGTGATCCGCGGCGTGATCGAGTCGATCCCGAAGGGGCAGTGGGAAGCCGCGTACTCGATGGCGATGACGCGCGCGCAGACGCTGCGCCGCGCGATCCTGCCGCAGGCCGTGCGCGTCGCGCTGCCCGCGCTGTCGAATGCGTTCATCTCGCTCGTGAAGGACACGTCGCTCGCCGCCGTGCTGACCGTGCCCGAGATCTTCCAGGCCGCGCAGCGCATCGCGGCCGTCACCTACGAGCCGCTGATCCTCTATACCGAAGCCGCGCTGATCTATCTGCTGTTCAGCTCGGTGCTCTCCTCGCTGCAACGTCGGCTCGAGCTCCGTTTCGGCCGTCATGCGCTGTTCCACGCGGAGTTGCGATGATCCGTCTCGAGCGCATCGACAAGTCGTTCGGCGCGCAGCGCGTGCTGACCGGAATCAACCTCGCATTGCAGCCCGGCAGCGTGACCGCGTTGATCGGGCCGTCCGGCAGCGGCAAGAGCACGCTGCTGCGCTGCGTGAACCTGCTCGAAGTGCCGGAGACGGGCGCGCTTACGGTCGGCGATGCACGCATCGACTTCGCGGCGGGGTATCGGCCGTCGCGAGATCACGTGTTCGCGGTGCGCCGGCAAACCGGCATGGTGTTCCAGAACTTCCAGTTGTTTCCGCACCTGAGCGTCGTGCAGAACGTGATGGAAGGGCTCGTGACCGTGCAGCGCTGGCCGCGCGAGCAGGCGCGCCGGCGGGCGCTCGCGTTGCTCGACAAGGTCGGCATCGCCGAGAAGGCCGACGCATGGCCCGCGACGCTGTCGGGCGGCCAGCAGCAGCGCGTCGCCATCGCACGTGCGCTCGCGCCGTCGCCGCAGGTGCTGCTGTGCGACGAGCCGACGTCGGCGCTCGATCCCGAGCTGTCCGTCGAAGTCGTCGAAGTGCTGCGCCAGCTCGCGCGGGAAGGCACGACGATGCTGATGGCCACGCACGACCTGCGCCTGGCCGCGTCGGTCGCGCACGATGCGGTGTTTCTCGCGGATGGCCGCATCGTCGAGGCCGGCGCATCGCGCGAGCTGTTCGGGCGACCGCGCGACCCGCGCACCACGAAGTTCGTCGCGACGCTCGCGCAGGGCGTGCCGGCCTTCTGACGTGCCAAGCAGTGCCGGCAGCGATCAACCTTGGCCGTGCCCGTCGAGCACGGCGGCGACGATCGCTTCCGGCGCATCTTCCTGGACCAGGTGACCCGCGCGCGGCACCCTGATCAGCTTGCCGTTCGCGATGCGATCGGCGAGCGCCTGCCCCTGTTCGAGCGGAATCCACCCGTCGTCCTCGCCCCACACGATGCGCACCGGAAAGTCCGGCGGCGCATAGCGGGCCTCGGCTTCCTCGATGTAGCGCTGGCGCATCTGCGCGATCTGCCGGTAGAACGCGGCCTGACCGGCGGGCGTGAGCCATGGCGAGCGATGGATCGACAGCACGTCGTCGCTCAACGGCTGCGCGACCGCATTGCCGATATAGGCTGATACGAGCGCGTGATGCGCGTAGGCCGGCAATCCGGTGAACGCGGCTTCGTGCTGCGCGACATGCCGCACGAACGGCGAGCCCTGCGGCGCGATCGCGACCGGGTTCACGAGCGTCAGGTCCGAATATGCGATGCCGTCGAGGAAATACGCGCGCAGCACGGTCGCACCGCCGTAATCGTGCGCAAGCACGCGCGGGCGCGAAAGATTCCATTCGTCGAGCAGCGCGCCGAACAGCACGTTCTGCCGTCCCAGCGATACGTCCGCGTCGGGCATGTCCGACTGGCCGTAGCCGAGCAGGTCGTAGAAGAACACGCGATGGCGCCGCGCAAGCCATGGCGCGATCCGGCGCCACACCTGCGATGAAAACGGCGTGCCGTGCACGAGCACGAGCGGCGGCCCTTCGCCGAGCGTACCCCATGCGATCCCGTGACCTTCGAACATGAAGCGATTGGCGAGATCGAGCATCGGTGCCTCCGTGATAACCTGTTTGGGTTATTAACAGGTTACGCCTGTTCATCCGGATATGAAACCGATAGGTGGAGATAAATGGTTACCCGGCACGAGCCTGCACGACAGGCGCACGCATGGATCGCGGCGGATTTCGTCGGCGGCCACCCGGCGCTCGACTTCCTGAACACGGTGGCCGACACGGGCAAGACGCGCAATGAGGACAAGTTCGTCGACTGGCCGGCCGTGCGTGCGTGGGCCGCGAAGTCGGGGTTGCTGGAGGAGGCCGACCTGACGCGGTTCCTGCGTCATCCCCGGCAGGATGGAGCAGACGAACTCGCCGCGCTGCATGGATTTCGCGAGGATGCGTATGCGGCGCTCGCGTACCTGACGGCCGGCGACGGCGGCAGCGCAGGCGCGCGTGCGGCGGACCGGCTCGCCGTGGCGATTCGCGATGCGATCGGGCGCAGCACGTTCGACGCGGTCGATGGCCGCTTCGCGTGGCGTCCCGATGCGCGCGCCGCGTCCCGCTGGATCGATGCGGCCGCGCTCGGGTTCGAGCATCTGCTGCGCGGCGACGACTTCGCGCGTGTGCGGCAGTGCGGCCGCTGTACGTGGTTCTTCGTCGATCGCGGCCGCGGCGTCGGGCGGCGCTGGTGCGACATGCGCACGTGCGGGAACCGCGCGAAGGTGGAGGCGTTCAGGGAGCGGTGAGGTGGGGGCGCGGTGTTGACGGCCCGGCGCCGCGCGCGTCATTCGGCGATTTCGAGCGGCCGATGCTCCGGCCACAGTGTTCCGGCGACGAACAGTCCGGCGACGAGGAACGGCGTGCCGATCGCGAGCAGGATCGCCGTGAGCGCCCACCGATCCCAGAACCGGTCGACGATCGCGCGCTCGGGTGTGACCGGGTCGTACAGCACGTTGACTATCTCGCCTTCGTACAGCTCGGGATGCGATGACGTCGAGCCTTGCGTGAACGTGACCGGGCGGCCGCTGTCGGTCGTGAACGCGACGCTCACGGAATAGAGTGACGTGCGGGCGCGGGGCGAGTGTCCGGTTTCGGCGATCTCGACGACATGGCCGGTCGAGTGCGCGTATTGGCGGGCGATCTGCCACTGACGCAGCCCGACTGCGCCGGCGCTGGCCAGGAAGCCGGTGCCGATTGCGATCGGAATCAGCACGATCGCGATGTTCCAGCGGCGCCGGACCGTCTTGCGGGCGGCCGGTGCGGCAAGCACGCCGGCTTGCCTGCTGCGGCGCTCGTTCGCGTACAGCAGGCTGCCGATCGCAAGCGACGCGACCGCGAGCAGTGCCGGCACCGCGACGGGAAACCAGCGTTGCGCGAAATCGTCGATCAGCGCGGGACGGTTCGGATGATCCGGATCGACCAGCATGTCGACGCTTTCGCCGATGTCGTACGCCGGGACCATCGAGGCGGTATTGCCGGCGACTTCGCGGCGCCGGCCGTCGTTCGCGAGATAGGCGACGATCGGGCGGTATGCGCGCATCGCGTCGCTGTCCTGCACGATGCGCACGACCGTGCCCGGCGCGCGAACCAGATGGCCGGCCGTGCGGCTCGCGGTGACGGCGAGCGCGGCTGCGATCACGAGCAGCGCAACGCCGAGCGCGAACGCGACGAGCGTGCCTTTACGCAGCATGAGCGGATCCGCCGCGTGCGTCGTGCGACGGGGCCGGATGCGATCGGGTGCGGGGCGCGACTCGACGTGCGCGCCGATATCGGCGTGACCATGCTCCCTGAATGGTCGCGTCTCGCTCACGTGACTCCATGTTTGACGTCCCATGCTCTCTCAGTGCCGGCGGCGATGCGGCGATCGCCGTGCCGGTCGTGTGATATTTGTCGGACGATTCTAACGGAAAGTATATGGGCGAGGCATGTATGTGATTGCCCGCGGCGATGCGACAGGGGCGGGGCGGCGCCGGAAATGGAAAAAGCCCGGTTAGCTTTCGCTAACCGGGCTTCGGAATTCCTGGTGGGGCGTGAGTGACTCGAACACTCGACCTACGGATTAAGAGTCCGCTGCTCTACCAACTGAGCTAACGCCCCAAACAGAAGAAAGATTATGCATGGGTATTTCGGTCTTGGCAAGACCTTTCTGCAAATTTCCTGAAAATATTTCGTCACGGCAACGGCGTCTGTCGGCGCGGCAACGAGCCATCGCAGTTGGCGTGCTCCCGGTATGATGACGTCCACACCCGTTGCGCGGCGGTCGCGCAACGTTTTCTGGACATTCGAAGATGGACGAAAACGCAGTCCGCGAATTGCTGGATCGCCTGCTGGCCCCGTGGGTCCGCTCGCTCGGTCTGGTCCCCGTATCGATCGGCGACGACAGCGTCACGATGCGCCTGCCGTTTTCCGGCGAATTCCGTCATTCCGGCGGCATCATCTGCGGCCAGGTGTTCACGGCCGCCGCCGACACGGCGATGGTGGTGGCGATCTCGGCCGCGCTCGGCGAGTTCCGGCCGATGACGACCGTGTCGCTGAACACGAACTTCATGCGTCCGGTGCGCAAGGGCGACGTGCTCGTCACCGCGCGCGTGCTGCGGATGGGCCGCAACCTGGTATTCGGCGAAGTCGAGCTGTTCGACGAGGACGGCACGATGGCCGTTCACGCGACGTCGACCTACGCGCTCGTCAGCTGAGCGGCGCGATGTTCGACCAGATCGTCTTCGCGGGCGGCGGCAATCGCTGCTGGTGGCAGGCCGGCTTCTGGGACGTCGCGCAGCCGGCGCTCGGCTTGCGCCCGCGCGTGATCGCCGGCATCTCGGCCGGCGCGGCGACCGCCTGCATGCTGTATACGCGCGACGCCGCCTGGGTGATGCGCTATTACGAGGAAGCGCTGCGCCACAATCGCAAGAACGCGTACTGGGGCAACCTGTTCGGGCGCGAGCCCGTGTTTCCGCATTACCGGATCTACCGTCAGGCGCTGCTCGACATCTACGGCGAGCCGTTCCGGCAGCTCGCCGACGCGCCGGAGATCCGCATCGGCGTATCGCACGTGCCGCGCTGGCTCGGCGCGCGCAGCGCGGTCGCCGCGGGCCTCGTCGCGTACAACATCGAAAAGTACGTGCGCAAGACGCTGCACCCGACGCTCGGGCGCACGCTCGGCTTCCGGCCCGAGTTCGTGCGCGCGCAGGCCTGCACGAGCGTCGACGAACTCGCCGACCTGATCCTGCAGTCGTCGTGCACGCCGCCGTTCACGCCGGTGCTGCGGCGCGGCGGCCGGCCGGTGCTCGACGGCGGGATGGTCGACAACGTGCCGGTCGACGCGCTCGACCCGTCGCCGGGCGACGTGCTGGTGCTCGTCACGCGGCTGTATCCGCGTCCGCAGATGTTCACGGTCGCGCACGGCGACCAGCGGCGGCTCTATGTACAGCCGTCGAGCAAGGTGCCGATTTCGAGCTGGGATTACACGAGTCCGTCGCAGATGCGGCATGCATACGACCTCGGACGGCGCGACGGCGAGCATTTCCTTGCGCGCGTCGACGCGATGACGGCCGGCCGTATGCCGGCCTGAAGGCGGGAGGCCGGCAGCAGGGCCGCGGCGAGTGCGGCCCGCGCTGGTCAGCGCACGCGGCGCGGCGTCAGCGCTTCCGGGTTGACGACGCTCGACAGGTCGCCCTGGTCGAACGCGAGGATGTTCTGGAACGCCGCGCTGAAATAGAGTTCGTAGCTTTCGCGTTCGACGTAGCCGATGTGCGGCGTGCAGATCACGTTTTCCATCCGCAGCAGGCTGTAGCCCTGCAGGATCGGCTCGCTTTCGAACACGTCGATCGCGACCATCCCCGGACGGTTGTGCGACAGCGCGTTGACGAGCGCGTTTTCCTCGAGCAGCTCCGCGCGGCTCGTGTTGACGAGCAGCGACGTCGGCTTCATCCGCATCAGGTCTTCCTGCTTGACGATCCCGCGCGTGTCGTCGTGCATGCGCAGGTGCAGCGACAGCACATCGCTCTGCTCGAACAGCGCTTCGCGGCTCTCGGCGGCCGTGTAGCCGTCGGCGCGCGCGGCCTCGAGGGAATGCTCGCGGCCCCAGATCAGCACGTTCATCCCGAATGCCTTGCCGTAGCCGGCGACCAGCCGGCCGATCTTGCCGTAGCCCCAGATGCCGAGCGTCTGGCCGCGCAGCACCTGGCCGAGGCCGAAGTTCGGCGGCAGCGCCGACGTCTTCAGGCCCGACTGTTGCCAGGCACCCTGCTTCAGGTTCGCGACGTATTGCGGAATGCGGCGCTGGGCGGCCATCACGAGCGCCCAGGTCAGTTCGGCCGGCGCGACCGGCGAACCGGTGCCCTCGAGCACCGCGATGCCGCGGTCGGTACACGCTTCGAGGTCGATGTGACTCGAGATGCGGCCGGTCTGGCTGATCATGCGCAGGTTCGGCAGCTTGGCGAGCAGTTGCGACGAAATCGGCGTGCGTTCGCGAATCAGCACGAGCGCCTCGACTTCCGCGAGACGGCTCGCGAGTTGCCCCAGGCCGCGTACCGTGTTGTTGAAGACCTTCACGTCGTGCTCGGCGAGCATCTCGAAGCAGTTCAGCTTGCGGACAGCGTCCTGGTAGTCGTCGAGGATGGCAATTTTCATGGTCAGCGGGAATCGCGCGTTGAAAGCGGCGGTGGCGGCGGCGCACGTCGCGCACCCATCCCGCCCGGCCGGGGCCGACATGATGCTACGTCGGCGCACGTCGTGGTGTCTTTTTAACAGGTTGTTACGCTCCGCCGCAATCGGCGCCGGCCTGACCTCGCGCCGCTCCCGTGCGGGGCGGCGGGGTGCGCTGCCGTGTTGCATCAAACACGTCCTTCCTGATTCAGCCGCTTACCGGACGAGGTTCACCCAATTGTTGCTCCAATCAGAATAATTGGATCATCTGTTCGCAATGAGTGAGGATTTTTGACTATTTTTATCGTCAACCGGCGCCTTGTTGAGCAACTCTGCATCATTTCCGCTGTCGTAGGAGAATTACGCATTTGCTTCAACTTTTTGAAGTTGTAACAGCGGCAGGAGTCGTTTATGGATCATTTGCAGTCGATGCGCGTGTTCGTCAAGGTTGCGGATCTCGGCAGTTTCGCGCGGGCCGCGAGTGCAATGGATATCTCCAACGCGGTCGCGACGCGTCACGTCGCCGATCTGGAAGGCCGGCTCGGCACGCGGTTGCTGAACCGCACCACGCGCAGCCTTTCGCTGACGGAGTCGGGCCAGGTCTATCTGGAGCGGGCGCGCCAGATTCTCGATGAGCTCGAGGATGTCGAGCAGATGGTCGTCGCGCGCAATCACGAGCCGGTCGGCACGTTGCGCATCGTCGCGCCGGTCGTGTTCGGCCTGCACAACCTTGCCCCCGTCCTGCAGTCGTACACGGAGAATTTCCCGAAAGTGGTGCCGGATCTGACGCTGGTCGACCGCCAGGTCGATCTCGTCGAGGAAGGTTTCGACGTCGGCATCGTCGTCACGCGCCAGATGCGCAGCGCGAGCATCGTCACACGGCGGCTGACCACGGGCTGCATGACCGTGTGCGCGACGCCGAGCTACCTGGAAAAGCATGGCGTGCCGACCCACCCGGAACAGCTCGCCGAGCACCCGGCCCTGAGCCTGCCGACCGAATACTGGGGCGACGAGCGCGTGTTCACGGGGCCGGACGGCGAAGTGCGCGTGCGCCCGACCAACTTGATCGTCGCGAACAACACCGCGATGCTGCGCCAGTTTGCGCTGCTCGGGATGGGCATCGCGATCCTGCCGAGCTACCTGATCGGCAGCGACATCGCGCGCGGCGCGCTGGTGCGGCTGCTGCCGGATTTCCGGTTGCCGCAGGTCGAGATCAACATCGCGTATCCGAGCCGGCGCCATCTGCCCGCGAAGGTGCGCACGTTCATCGATCACCTCGTCGAGTATTTCAGCCACTCGACCGACGCGACGATGGGCGAGCAGTGGGCCGCGCAGGGTGCGACGCCTGCGCCGATCGGCGTCGAGATGCGTGCCGAGCCGGCCGAATCGACCGACCCGAACCTGCAGCCGCGTCTCGCGCGTTCACCGCGCGCGCGCGTCGCGGTGCCGTCGCCGCTGTAACGGCGCGGCGGCCGCGCGCCGACACGGCCCGCGCCAAAAAAAACGCGGATCGAGCGATCGATCCGCGTTTTTTTATTGCCGTTCGACCGGCGTGCAATGCGCCGGGGAAGCCCCCGGCGGCCGGGGCGTCACGAGCCCGTCTTGCGCGCCGTCGTCTTGCGGGCGGCGGTCTTGCGGGCCGGTGCCGGTTTCTCGTCGGCGCCTTCCGTCACGGTTTCGGCATCCTTCGTCGCCGATTTTGCCGTCTTCTTCGCAGCAGCAGCCTTCGGCTCCTTCTTTTCGAATTCGAAACCGATCTTGCCGTCCGGCTGCTTCACGAGGAATGCCTTGAAGTTGCGGCCCGTGCGCGACGACTTGAAGTTCGGCAGCAGATCCGTGCGGCCGTCGGCGAGCAGCTTGGCCATCTGATCACGCGTGATTTCCTGCTGCAGAATCACCTTGCCCGAACGGAAGTCGCAGGTCTTCGGATTCGCGACCGAGTGCTCGCACACATAGCTCATCCCGTGCTCGAACACGCGGCCCTTGCACTTCGGGCATGCGCCGACCGGCTCCTGTGCGGAGAAGTCGGGTGCCTCGCCTTCCTCGCCGCCCTGGTCCTGGCCGAAGTCGAACTCGAGCTTGTAGTTCTTCGTTTCGTCGTCGAACGAGAGCTTCAGGATCGCCGAGAACGGACGGCCCATCTTGCTGCGGAAACCGGACAGCGGACCGATGGTCTTCTCCCGCAGCAGCTCCTCGACTTCCGCGATCTCGAACTGCCGGCTGCCCGGAATCTTCGAAATCGAGAACTCGCACTTCGTGCAAGCGAAGCGGCGGTAGTTTTCCTTCACCTGGCCGCCGCAGTTCGGGCACGGTGTTTCGAGCGTCGCGTAATCGCCGGGGATCGTGTCGGAATCGTATTCCTTCGCGCGCTTGACGATCTGCTGCGTCATGCGGGCGATTTCCTGCATGAACGCGTCGCGCCCGAGGTTGCCGCGCTCCATCTGCGAAAGCTTGTATTCCCACTCGCCGGTGAGCTCGGGCGCGGTCAATTCCTTCACGCCGAGCCCGCGCAGCAGTGTCATCAGCTGGAATGCCTTCGCGGTCGGGATCAGCTCGCGGCCTTCGCGCACGAGATATTTTTCGCCCAACAGGCCTTCGATGATGGCCGCGCGCGTGGCCGGCGTGCCGAGGCCCTTCGCGGCCATCGCCTCGCGCAGCTCGTCGTCCTCGACGAGCTTGCCCGCGCCTTCCATCGCGGACAGCAGCGTCGCTTCCGAGTAGCGTGCGGGCGGCTTCGTCACGAGCGCGACGGCTGCGATCTCGTCCGTCTTCACCTTCTCGTTCTTCTGCACCGGCACGAGGTTCGCATCCGCGCCTTCGGCGTCGCGGCCGTACACCTGCAGCCAGCCCGGCTCGACGAGCACCTTGCCTTCGGTCTTGAAGTGATGGCCGGCGACTTCGGTGACCCGCGTCGTGACGCGGAATTCGGCCGCCGGGAAGAACACCGCGAGGAAGCGCTTCACGACCATGTCGTACAGCTTCTGCTCCGGCTCGGACAGCGACTTCGGCGCCTGCAGCGTCGGGATGATGGCGAAGTGGTCGCTGATCTTCGTGTTGTCGAAGATCCGCTTGTTCGGCTTCACCCAGCCCTTGTCGAGCACCTGTTTCGCATGCGGCAGGTAGTTGTGGCTCTCCTTGAGCATCTCGAGCGTGGACTGCACGGTCGAAATGTAGTCTTCCGGCAGCGCACGCGCGTCGGTACGCGGGTACGTCAGCACCTTGTGCTTTTCATACAGCGCCTGTGCGAGGCCGAGCGTGTTCTTCGCGGAGAAGCCGAAGCGGCTGTTCGCCTCGCGCTGCAGGCTCGTCAGGTCGAACAGCAGCGGCGACAGCTGAGTCGACGGCTTCGATTCCTCGCTCACCGTGCCGACCTGGTCGCGGCACGCGGCAACGATGGTTTCGGCGGCCGGCAGGCTCCACAGGCGGGAGTCGCGCCTTTCCGGATCGAATTCGTCGCGCTTGAATTTAGGGTCGAACCACTTGCCTTCGTAGAAGCCGCCGGCGCACGCGAACTCGGCCTTCACTTCCCAGTAGTCACGCGGGATGAATCGACGGATTTTCTCTTCACGTTCGACGACGATCGACAGCGTGGGCGTCTGAACGCGGCCGACGGTCGTCAGGAAGAAGCCGCCGCCCTTGCTGTTGAACGCGGTCATCGCGCGCGTGCCGTTGATCCCGACGAGCCAGTCGGCTTCCGAGCGGCAGCGTGCGGCGTCGGCGAGCGGCTGCATGTCGGTGTCGCTGCGCAGGTGCGCGAAGCCGTCGCGGATCGCCTGCGGCGTCATCGACTGCAGCCACAGGCGCTGGACCGGCTGCTTCGCCTTCGCATGCTGCACGATCAGGCGGAAAATCAGCTCGCCCTCGCGCCCCGCGTCACATGCGTTGATCAGGCGATCGACGTCCTTGCGCTTCATCAGCCTGGTAAGGACCTTCAGGCGCGATTCGCTTTTTGCGATCGGGTTCAGGTCGAAATGCGGGGGGATGACGGGCAGATGAGCGAAGCTCCATTTCCCGCGCTTGACCTCGTACTCTTCCGGGGCGGCGATTTCCAGCAGGTGGCCGACCGCGGACGAAAGGACGAATTCGTCGCTCTCGAAGTATTCGTCATGCTTGGTAAAGCCGCCCAAAGCGCGCGCGATGTCGTTCGCGACAGAAGGCTTTTCCGCAATGATCAGAGCTTTGGACATGACAGGTGTGTGTTGGTAGACCGGGTTCGCCGGTGTGGGTCCCTTTTACGACGGCTTTATAGCACAAGCCGCGGCGACGGCGGCTCGGCGTGTAAAAAGCGGCTCATCATAGAGGGGGGGCGCAACGGCGGCAAGCGCCCGGCGCGGCGGCGCGCGCAACGGCGCGAAAAGCCGCCGTTCGGCCGGTGCGCGCCTTACGCCTCGACGTTCAGGATGTTGCGCAATTTCGGTGCGTGCGGCGAGCCGGGCACCGCGCTCAGGTCGGACAGCATCCGCTCGACGATCGCCGCGTGCGGCAGCACCGTGCCGAAGAAGCGCGCGGTGTTCGCGTCCTCGATCAGGATCGTCGGGAAATTCTCGACGTCGAGATCGTCGAGCCGGTCGGCATGGGTTTCGATGTCGATCCACGCGAAGCAGGCGTCGGGATGGGCGTCGGCGAGCTGGTCGAAGGCTGTTCGGTAGTCGCGGCAGGTGCCGCACCACTCGGCGCACAGGCAGGCGACCAGCAGCGTGTCGGGATCGGCGAGGCGCTCGGCGATCCGATCGGCATCGGTGTCGAGATTCAGCGCGGGCATGGAATTCCTTGGGTATCGTCGGCGGCACGGCCGCCCCTAGCGGGGGAATGTAGCACGCCGGACGGGGGCGGGGTGGGCGCCGCGTCAAGCCGCGCGAAGCGTCCGCCGGGCACGCTCGCGACACGGCCGGCCAGTTCGAGCGCGAGCAGCGCACGGTGCAGCACGTCGTCGGACAGGCCGCTGTGCTCGGCGAGCCACTCGTAGGTAACGGGGCCGTATCCCAGTGCGGCGAGCACTGACCGTTCGGCCGGGTTGTCGGGTGGCGCGTCGTCGATTCCGGCCGGTGCGGCGACGGGAACGGTGGAGTTCGTCTTCGCGACGGGCTCGCCCGTGCGTTGCCCCGCGGGGGCTGCGTCGCCGTTATCGGGGCACGAACCCGAATTCGTCGTGGCGTGGATGGCGAGCGCCGCCGGTTCGCCCAATCCGTATTCCTCGAGCACGTCGAGCGGCGTCGCGGCGAGCTTCGCGCCGTCGCGGATCAGCGCATGGCAGCCCTGCGCGAGCGGTGCGTGGATCGAGCCCGGCATCGCGAACACGTCGCGGCCCAGTTCGTTCGCGAGCCGCGCGGTGATCAGCGAGCCGGAGCGCGGCGCGGCTTCGACGACGAGCGCGCCGAGCGCGAGCGCGGCGATCAGCCGGTTGCGCTGCGGGAAGTGCGACGCCCGCGCGGGCGTGCCGAGCGGCCATTCGGACACGATCGCGCCGCGCGCGGCGATCTCGTGCGCGAGCGTGCGGTGCCGCGCCGGATAGACGAGATCGGCGCCCGTCGCGATCACCGCGACCGTGCTGGCGCGGCCATCGAGCCCGCCGCGATGCGCGGCGCCGTCGATGCCGAGCGCGAGGCCGGAGACGATCGCGAGCCCCGCATCGGACAGCGCGTGCGCGAAGCGCGTCGCGTCGGCGAGCCCTTGCGGCGTCGCGTGGCGGCTGCCGACCACGGCAAGGCCGCGTGCGTGCAGCAGGTCGAGCCGGCCCTTTACATATAGCAGCGCCGGCGGATCGTGCAGGTCGCGCAGCCGCGGCGGATAGGCGGGATCGGTGAGCGTGACGATCGCGTTGCCCGGTGCATCGAGCCATGCGAGCGCGTCGTCGGTGCGCATGTCGAGGTCGTCCCGCTCGCTGGCGCGCACCGCCCGCGCGGCGGCGGCGCTGCTTGCCGCGCTGATGGCCTGGTCGGACGCGCGCAGCAGCGCCGCCGGCGAGCCGAATGCATCGAGCAGCGCGTGCAGCACGGCGGGGGCAAGGCCCGGCGCATGCGCGAGCTGCAGCCACGCGCGCAGCGCGGAGGTGGTCAGCGCTTGCGGTGACATGAGGTTCCCCTCGAATGCGACGGCCAGCGAACCGCGTGGCGCCATGATAAAATTTTCATCATCCGAAATACTCGACAGGGCCGCGCGCACCGGCGTCCGGCCAATTGCAGGAGGCATGACCCGCGGCGTTGACATGCCGCGCGTCCGCCTCATCTTCATTGCATCCCGGCGGCGGCGCCAGCCGGCCGGATGGCCGATGCGGCGCGCTGCTCCACCGAATACCGAACACCATGGCTTTGCTGAACATTCTTCATTACCCCGACAAGCGGCTGCACAAGGTCGCCAAGCCCGTCGACAAGGTCGACGACCGGATCCGCAAGCTCGTCGCCGACATGGCCGAAACCATGTACGCAGCGCCCGGCATCGGCCTTGCGGCGACGCAGGTCGACGTGCACGAGCGCGTGATCGTGATCGACGTCTCCGAGGAGAAGAACGAGCTGCGCGCGTTCATCAACCCCGAGCTCATCTGGTCGAGCGACGTGAAGCAGGTCTACGAGGAGGGCTGCCTGTCGGTGCCCGGGATCTACGACGAGGTCGAGCGTCCGGACCACGTGCGCGTGCGTGCACTCAACGAGCACGGCGAGACCTTCGAACTCGACTGCGAGGGCCTCCTGGCCGTGTGCGTGCAGCACGAGATGGATCACCTGATGGGGCGCGTGTTCGTCGAATACCTGTCGCCGCTGAAGCAGACCCGCATCAAGACGAAGATGAAGAAACTCGAACGCGCGATGTGACGCGCGTGCGCCAAGCCCGACCCCGAACGCTTTCATGACCCATACGTTGCGCGTGATTTTTGCCGGCACGCCGGAATTCGCCGCGGCCGCACTCGCCGCGATCCACGAGGCCGGTTTTCCGGTGCCGCTCGTGCTCACCCAGCCCGATCGCCCTGCCGGGCGCGGGATGAAATTGCAGGCGAGCGCGGTGAAGCGCTATGCCGTCGAGCACGGGATGCCCGTCGCGCAGCCGCCGTCGCTGCGCCGCGCGGGCAAGTACCCGGCGGAGGCGGCCGACGCGATCGAGCGCCTGCGCACGACCCCGCACGACGTGATGGTGGTCGCCGCGTACGGCCTGCTGCTGCCGCAGGAAGTGCTCGACATTCCGCGCGCCGGCTGCATCAACATCCACGCGTCGCTGCTGCCGCGCTGGCGCGGCGCCGCGCCGATCCACCGCGCGATCGAGGCCGGTGACGCCGAGACGGGCGTCACGCTGATGCAGATGGACGTCGGCCTCGACACCGGCGCGATGATCGAGGAAGCGCGCCTCGCGATCGCGCCCGACGATACGACCGCCACGCTGCACGACCGGCTGGCCGCCGACGGCGCGCGGCTGATCGTCGACGCACTCGTGCGGCTCGAGCGCGACGGCATGCTGCCTGCCACGCCGCAGCCGGCCGACGGCGTGACCTATGCGGAAAAGATCGGCAAGCACGAAGCGGCGCTCGACTGGCGCAAGCCGGCCGCCGTGCTCGCGCGCCAGGTGCGTGCGTTCGACCCGTTCCCGGGCGGCGTCGCGACGCTCGACGGCGCGGCGATCAAGCTGTGGGCAGCCGAGCCCGTGGCGGCGCGCGGCGACGCGGCGCCCGGCACGATCGTCGAGGCGGCGTCGGAAGGCGTGATCGTCGCGTGCGGCAGCGGCGCGCTGCGCGTCACGCAACTGCAGAAGCCGGGCGGCAAGCGGCTGCCCGCGCGCGAATTCCTGGCAGGCTCGCCGCTCGTCGCGGGCCAGCGCTTCGGGTTGCCCGACGGGACTTGAGCGTGATTCGACACGGCCTGCCGGCTGCACGCAATCGGCCGGACGGCCGAGTCGCGCGGCGCGGCAGGCGCGCGTAGAATTTCCCTGCGCTTTCCGGTTTCGAGGTTTTCATGCTTGGCATCACCCATTTCGGCTTCTTCGTACTCGCGGTTTTCCTGCTGAACGTCACGCCCGGCCCCGATACGGCGTACATCGTCGGCCGCAGTGTCGCGCAGGGCCGCGGCGCGGGGCTGATGTCGGCGCTCGGCATCTCGGCCGGCTGCTGCGTGCACGCGCTCGCGTGTGCATTCGGCCTGACCGCGCTGCTCGCGGCGTCGGCCGCCGCGTTCACGGTGATCAAGCTTGCCGGTGCCGCTTACCTGATCTACCTCGGCGTGCGCATGCTTCTCACGAAGCAGGCCGCCGCGGCAGGCGCGCAGGCGGCGCAGGCCACGGCCGCGAAGCCGCTGCGCCAGCTGTTCGTGCAGGGTTTCTGGACCAACGTGCTGAATCCGAAGGTCGTGCTGTTCTTCGTGTCGTTCTTCCCGCAGTTCGTGTCGGCCGACAGTCCGCACAAGGCGCTGGCGTTCCTGGCCCTCGGCGCGGTGTTCGTCGTGATGAGCACGATCTGGACCGGCATCGTTGCATGGGTCGCGGGCAGCGTCACGCAGTGCTTTTCCGGCAAGCCGGGCGTCAGGAAGTGGCTCGACCGCACGGTCGGCAGCGCGTTCGTCGGTCTCGGGCTGCGGCTCGCGGCGGCGCAGCGCTGAAATTGAATTTTTCCGGCAAGACCTTATCTAACAAATCACTTACAATTTTCCGCTGTGCACGGTGATGTGCGGCGGGTCCCCTGAGGATAAGGAGTGGGTATGTTCAATTGGGTCAAAACGGCGATGCTGATGGCCGGGATCACGGCCCTGTTCATCGTGATCGGCGGCATGATCGGCGGTTCGCGCGGCATGACGATCGCGCTGCTGTTCGCGCTCGGCATGAATTTCTTCTCGTACTGGTTCTCCGACAAGATGGTGCTGCGCATGTACAACGCGCAGGAAGTCGACGAGAACACGGCGCCGCAGTTCTACCGGATGGTGCGCGAGCTCGCCACCCGCGCGAACCTGCCGATGCCGCGCGTCTACCTGATCAACGAGGACGCGCCGAACGCGTTCGCCACGGGCCGCAATCCGGAACACGCGGCAGTCGCCGCGACGACGGGCATCCTGCGCGTGCTGTCCGAGCGCGAGATGCGCGGCGTGATGGCGCACGAACTCGCGCACGTGAAGCACCGCGACATCCTGATCTCGACGATCACCGCGACGATGGCGGGCGCGATTTCGGCGCTGGCCAACTTCGCGATGTTCTTCGGCGGCCGCGACGAGAACGGTCGCCCGGCCAATCCGATCGCGGGGATTGCGGTCGCGCTGCTGGCGCCGATCGCAGGCGCCTTGATCCAGATGGCGATCTCGCGGGCGCGCGAGTTCGAGGCCGACCGCGGCGGCGCGCAGATCTCCGGCGATCCGCAGTCGCTCGCCACCGCGCTCGACAAGATCCATCGCTATGCGGCGGGCATCCCGTTCCAGGCTGCCGAAGCGCATCCGGCCACCGCGCAGATGATGATCATGAACCCGCTGCACGGCGGCGGCCTGCAGAACCTGTTCTCCACGCACCCGGCGACCGAGGAGCGCATCGCGCGCCTGATGGAGATGGCGCGTACCGGCCGCTTCGACTAAGTCGCGTCGCACTCGCCACATCGCCCCGCACGCCCCGCGCTGCGGGGTGTTTCATTTGTGCATCCCGTAAAGGGGCCGCATGGCCTCACGCTACAATGCGCGGTTTGGAATCGCGGCGGCCACGCGGGCCGCAGGGTTCCCGCCGCTCGCGGCGCCCGTTTGCCGATTTTGCTCCGATGACACGAACCCGTTCCTCCGCTCCGTCTTCCTCCGGCCGTCCCGCGCGCCTGTCCGCACTGCATCTCGCGCCCGATTCGCTGGGCTTTGCGCTCGACGCGGCCGCGCAGGCGGTCGATGCGGTGCGGCGCGGCACGGCGCTGCCGGCGGCACTGGCCGCCGTGTTCGCGCAGATGCCGGCCGGCGCGCAGGCGCTGGCGCGCGGCGCGACGCAGGACGTCGCCTACCGCACGATGCGCCGCCTCGGCACCGCGGACTGGCTGATCGGCCGGCTCGTCAGCAAGGCGCCGCCCGCGCACGTGCAGGCGGTGCTCGCCGGCGCGCTTGCGCTGCTGCTCGATCCGGAAGAATCGGCGGCGTATCCGGCGTTCACGATCGTCGACCAGGCCGTCACCGTGATCGGCGCCCGACGTGAACATGCGTTCGCGAAGGGGCTGGTCAACGCGGTGCTGCGCCGTTTCCAGCGTGAGCGCGACGCGCTCGTCGCGGCGCTGCAGGACGATCCGGTCGCCCGCTGGAATTACCGCCCATGGTGGATCGATGCGGTGAAGCGCGCGTGGCCGGATGCATGGCAGGCGATCCTCGCGGCCGGCGAGCGCCAGGGGCCGCTGACGCTGCGCGTGAACGCGCGCCGCGCGACCGTCGACGCGTATCTCGACACACTGCGCGCGAACGGGATCGACGCGATCGCGATCGGCCGCCATGCGGTGCGGCTCGCGTCGGCGCTTCCGGTCGAGCGCATTCCGGGCTTCGTCGATGGCGTCGTGTCGGTGCAGGATGCCGGTGCGCAGCTCGCGGCCGAATGGCTCGGCGCGCGTGACGGCATGCGCGTGCTCGACGCGTGCGCGGCACCGGGCGGCAAGACCGGCCATATCCTCGAGCTGGCCGACGCGGACGTCGTCGCGCTCGAGAGCGACGCGACCCGTGCGGCGCGCATCGGCGAGAACCTCGCGCGCCTGTCGCTCGCGGCGGACGTACGGGTCGGCGACGCAGGCGCGCCGCACGCGTGGTACGACGGCCGGCCGTTCGATCGCATCCTCGCCGACGTGCCGTGCTCGGCGTCGGGCATCGTGCGCCGCCATCCCGACATCCGCTGGCTGCGCCGCGAAGCCGACATCGCCGCGCTCGTCGCCGAACAGCGCCGCATCCTGACGGCGTTGTGGCCGCTCGTGAAGCCGGGCGGCGAACTGCTCTACGTGACCTGCTCGATCTTTCCCGAGGAGGGCGAATTGCAGGCCCGCTGGTTTGAAGCGTCCTGTGAAGATGCGGTACGATTGGACGCGCCCGGCCAACTGCTGCCGGGCGGCGTGCACGGCGGGGCGGCCGGCGCACTTGACCAGAACACCGATCACGACGGATTTTTCTACGCGCGGTTTCAGAAACGGTGACGATCAAACACCTTTTTCCACTTCGGCTCGCGGCCGTCCTGCTGGTGGCGTTGACGCTGTGCCTGGCTGTCGTTCGGCCGGCGCGCGCCGAGTCGATCGCCGTGCAGCGTGCATCGCTGCAGGCTGACGGAAGCGGCTGGAGCCTCGATGCCCGCTTCGATTTCGAGCTGAATCCGAACCTCGAGGATGCCGTCAACAAGGGCATCCCGCTTTACTTCACGACCGACTTCGAACTCGGCCGCGCGCGCTGGTACTGGTTCGACGAGCAGCCGGTGTCGGTGTCGCAGACGATCCGCCTGTCGTTCCAGCCGCTCACGCGCGAGTACCGCGTGTCGACGGGCGGGCTGCAACTCGGCTTCCCGTCGCTGAAGGACGCGCTTGCGGTCGTCCGGCACATCACGTCATGGCACGTGATCGACCGCAACCAGGTGCGCGCCGGCGAAACCTATACGGCCTCGGTGCGCATGCAGCTCGATACGGCGCTGATGCCGAAGCCGTTCCAGGTCGACGCGGTGAACAACCGCGACTGGACGCTCGGCTCGGACTGGAAGCGCTTCAACTTCACGGTGACCGAACGTGCTAAATAAAGTGCGCCGCGCGGCCAGCGGGAAGAGCCTCCTCGTTCGCGTGATCGTCTCGACCGTCGCGCTCACTGCGCTGCTGCTGCTCGTGCTGCTGGCGGCCGCGAGCGCGAACACCGAGTTCTTCGACCGCTACTACTCGTGGCTGTACGCGATGAACATCATCGTCGCGCTCGTGTTCCTGCTGGTGGTGCTCGGGCTGATCGGGATGATCGTCGTGCGCCTGAGGAAGGGCAAGTTCGGCACGCGGCTGCTCGCGAAGCTCGCGGTGTTCTTCGCGCTCGTCGGCGTGGTGCCGGGCGGCATCATCTACATCGTGTCGTACCAGTTCGTGTCGCGCAGTATCGAGTCGTGGTTCGACGTGAACGTCGAGACCGCGCTGACGGCCGGCCTGAATCTCGGCCGCGGGATGCTCGACGCATCGCTGTCCGACCTGCAGACGAAGGCGCGGCTGATGTCCGACCAGCTCGCGAGCGTCGATGCGAACACGAACGGCACGACGCTCACGCTCCTGCGCCTGCGCGACCAGTTCGGCGTGCAGGACGCGACGATCGTCGAGCCGAGCCGCGGCGCCTCGGGCGCGGCGCCCGAACTGCACATCGTCGCGCAGGCGTCGGGCAATTTCGCCGCGCTGATTCCGGACGACCTGCCGACGCCGCTGATGCTGAGCCAGGCGCGCGAACACGGCGCGTACGCGGCGATCGAGGGCGAAGTCGACGGCGACCCGCGCGCGCACGGCGCGAAGGGCGCGTTGCGGCTGCGCGTCGTGCGGCCGATTCCCGATGCGACGACGTCGCTGCTGCAGCCCGCGGAGCGGTTCCTGCAGCTCACGCAGCCGGTGCCGCCCACGCTCGCGCACAACGCCGACGCCGTGCAGCGCGCGTATCGCGAGTACCAGGAAAAGTCGCTCGGCCGCACCGGGCTGCGCAAGATGTACATCGGTACGCTCACGCTCGCGCTGTTCCTCGCGACCTTCATCGCGATGATGCTCGCGCTCGCACTCGGCCAGCAGCTCGCGCGGCCGCTGTTCCTGCTCGCGCAGGGCACGAAGGAGATCACCGAAGGCGACTACACGCCGAAGCGCGAGATCAAGTCGCGCGACGAGCTCGGCTTCCTCACGCAGTCGTTCAACGCGATGACGCGCCAGCTGTCCGAGGCGCGGCTCGCGGTCGAGAAGAACCGGGTCGCGCTCGAGCATTCGAAGACGTATCTCGAGAGCATTCTCGCGAACCTGACCGCCGGCGTGTTCGTGCTCGACCGCCAGTTCCGGCTGACGACGGCCAACCGCGGCGCCGAGCGGATCTTCCGGCAGCCGTTCGGCTCGATGATCGGCACGGCGCTCGACCGGATCGGCGTCGTGGCGGAATTCGGCGCGATGGTGCGCAAGGCATTCGCCGATCGCGAGGCGGCTTCCGACGGCGGCAGCGGCGATCGCGGCCACTGGCAGCAGCAATTCGCGGTCGAAGTGCCGGGCGAAGCCGATCCGCTGACCTTGCTCGTGCGCGGCACGCGCCTCGTCTCGACGGTCGAGGGCCAGGCCGACGATCCGCAGACATCGGGCTACGTCGTCGTGTTCGACGACATCTCCGACGTGATTTCCGCGCAGCGTTCGGTCGCATGGGGCGAGGTTGCGCGGCGGCTCGCGCACGAGATCAAGAACCCGCTGACGCCGATCCAGCTGTCGGCCGAGCGGCTGCAGATGAAGCTGTCCGACAAGCTCGCGCCGCACGATGCGGACGTGCTCAAGCGCGGCGCGACGATGATCGTCAACCAGGTGGCCGCGATGAAGCGGATGGTCGACGACTTCCGCGAATATGCGCGCACGCCGCCGGCGGTGCTCGCGAACCTGCAGTTGAACGAACTGGCGAGCGAGGTGCTCGGGCTGTATGGTGTCGGCGAAGGCAAGAGCGCGATCGTCGCCGAGCTCGCGCCGTCGCTGCCGGTGATTCGCGGCGACGCGACGCAACTGCGCCAGGTGATTCACAACCTGCTGCAGAACGCGCAGGATTCGGTCGCGGAAGTCGCGCATCCGCGTGTGTTGATCGAAACCAAGACAGTAGAATATGGCGATCCCGACGCCGAGGGCAAAACGCGCGTCGCGGTACGTCTTACCGTGTCCGACAACGGGCCCGGTTTTCCGGCACGCATCCTGACCCGTGCGTTCGAGCCTTACGTGACGACGAAGGCGAAGGGCACGGGGCTCGGGTTGGCCACGGTCAAGAAAATCGTCGACGAGCACGGCGCGCGGATCGATCTGCGCAATCGCATGCACGGCGAGACCGTCGAGGGTGCGCAGGTGTCGATCCTGTTCCTGCAGATGGCGAGCGATGCGCCAGGCGCCGAACCCGGCGCGCAGGGCGGGACGGCCCCCGCTAAGACAAAAGCAAGTGTGCAGACAAAGGCAGCGTAAATGGCAACCATCCTGGTGGTAGATGATGAAATGGGCATCCGGGAATTGCTCTCGGAGATCCTCAGCGATGAAGGACATGTCGTCGAGGCAGCGGAGAACGCGCAGGCCGCGCGGGAATACCGTCTGAATCAGGCGCCCGATCTCGTGCTGCTCGATATCTGGATGCCCGATACCGACGGCGTCACGCTGCTCAAGGAATGGGCGGCGCAGGGCCTGTTGACGATGCCCGTGATCATGATGTCCGGGCACGCGACGATCGACACGGCCGTCGAGGCGACCAAGATCGGTGCACTGGATTTCCTCGAGAAGCCGATCGCGCTGCAGAAGCTGCTGAAGTCGGTCGAGCACGGTCTCGCGCGCGGTGCGGCACCGGTGTCCGTCAACGCGGCGGCAAAGGCCGGCGCCGGCCACGCGTCGGGCCCGGCGGCGGTCGCGTCGGCCGCCGCGCTGCCGACGCTCGGCGACGACATGGCCGCGGCGCTCGGCCTTGCGGGCCAGACGGCTGCGATTCCGTTCGACATCCCGTTGCGCGAAGCGCGCGACGCGTTCGAGCGTGCGTACTTCGAATATCACCTCGCGCGCGAGAACGGCAGCATGACGCGCGTCGCGGAGAAGACGGGCCTCGAGCGCACGCACCTGTATCGCAAGCTCAAGCAGCTCGGCGTCGAGCTCGGCAAGAAGCCGTCGGAAGGCGCCGCATAAAAATATTTCGCGAATACCCTTGCGCAAGTGAAGAGAGCTGGATATACTTTCTCTTCTTCGTTGGCCCGGTAGCTCAGTTGGTAGAGCAGCGGATTGAAAATCCGCGTGTCGATGGTTCGATTCCGTCCCAGGCCACCAGCAGTTCCAACCCCAAGAATCGGAAGGTTCTTGGGGTTTTTCGTTTGTGGTGGGTTTGCGCGGCATCGGTGGTGCGTCCGGCAGCATTCGCCGGGGCGTGATAAAATCCGTGCCCGCTCAATGACTTAGCGCATCGCTTCATGCGTACGGCAGGGCTGCCCGCAGGCGCCGCCGTGACGCGCGGCAACGATGCCGCGCGATGGGCGGTATAAGCGCGCCGCCGCGTTCGCGGCCGGCCGCGCTGCCTATACTGGTCGAGCCGGCGCAGGCCGGCACGCGTCGGGCCGCCCGGCGGCAGCCGGTCCCGGGGCGCAGCGCGACGCGAGCCTACACATTCACGGAGTATCACGGTGATTCGGACAGACGCTAAAGACGGCGCGCTCGTGTTGTTTTCCGGCGGGCAGGACTCGGCCACGTGCGTGGCCTGGGCCCTGGAACGCTACCAGACGGTCGAGACGCTCGGCTTCGATTACGGCCAGCGCCACCGCGTCGAACTCGAATGTCGCGAAGGCGTGCGCGACGCACTGAAGAGTCAGTTTCCCGCCTGGGCCGACCGCCTCGGCGACGATCACATGGTCGACCTGTCGGTGCTCGGCGCGATCAGCGACACCGCGATGACGCGTACGATCGAGATCGAGACCGCGGCGAACGGCTTGCCGAATACGTTCGTGCCGGGCCGCAACCTGCTGTTCATGACGATCGCGGCCGCGATTGCCTATCGCCGCGGATTGCGCGTGCTGGTCGGCGGGATGTGCGAGACCGATTTCTCGGGCTACCCCGACTGCCGCGACGACACGATGAAGGCGCTGCAGGTCGCGCTGAACCTCGGGATGGACACGCGCGTCGTGCTCGAGACGCCGCTGATGTGGCTCGACAAGGCGCAGACCTGGCAACTCGCCGAGCAGCTCGGCGGCGAGGCGCTCGTCGAGCTGATCCGTGTCGAGACGCACACGTGCTACGTGGGCGAGCGCGCGGAACTGCACGACTGGGGCTTCGGCTGCGGCGAATGCCCGGCCTGCAAGCTGCGCAAGCGCGGCTACGAGGCCTACCTGAAGGGCGAGCGGGTGACCGAAGCGCCGCTGTGACGCGGCTGCGCCGGCGGCGCTTGATGGATATTCTGATCGACAACGAGCGGCGCGAGCCGGACGAAGCACGATGACTTACGCGGTCAAGGAAATTTTCTACACGTTGCAGGGCGAGGGCGCGAACGCGGGCCGTCCGGCCGTGTTCTGCCGGTTCGCCGGCTGCAATCTGTGGTCGGGCCGCGAAGAGGATCGTGCGGAGGCCGTGTGCCGCTTCTGCGATACGGACTTCGTCGGCACCGACGGCGA
The DNA here is from genome assembly GCF_003853415.1 of Burkholderia sp. Bp9142. Lineage (GTDB taxonomy): Bacteria > Pseudomonadota > Gammaproteobacteria > Burkholderiales > Burkholderiaceae > Burkholderia. The sequence goes on from NZ_QTPP01000033.1 coordinate 59,377, forward strand.
GAACGGCGGCAAGTTCAAGGACGCCGAAGCGCTCGCCGCGACGATCGCCGGCCTGTGGCCGGACGGCGAAGCGCACCGCTTCGTCGTCTGCACGGGCGGCGAGCCGATGCTGCAGCTCGACCAGCCGCTCGTCGACGCGCTGCACGCGGCGGGCTTCGAGATCGCGATCGAGACCAACGGCTCGCTGCCGGTGCTCGAGACGATCGACTGGATCTGCGTGAGCCCGAAGGCCGACGCGCCGCTCGTCGTCACGAAGGGCAACGAACTGAAGGTCGTGATCCCGCAGGACAACCAGCGGCTTGCCGATTACGCGAAGCTCGATTTCGAGTATTTTCTCGTGCAGCCGATGGACGGCCCGTCGCGCGACATCAATACGAAGCTCGCGATCGACTGGTGCAAGCGGCATCCGCAGTGGCGGCTGTCGATGCAGACCCACAAATACCTGAACATTCCCTGAGCCACGGCTTTTGACATCGTGCTGATTACCCGAAAACTCGAATTCGACGCGGGCCACCGCATTCCCGATCACCGCAGCCAGTGCCGGAACCTGCACGGTCATCGCTACGTGCTCGAAGTCACGCTGCGCGGCGATCTCGTCGATACCGAGGGGGCGCCCGACCGCGGCATGGTGATGGATTTCGCCGACGTGAAGGCGCTCGCGGTCGAGCACCTCGTCAACAAGTGGGACCACGCGTTCCTGGTCTACGCGCGCGACGAAGTCGTGCGCTCGTTCCTCGAGCAGATGGCCGACCACAAGACCGTCGTGATCGACCGGATCCCGACCGTCGAGAACCTCGCGGCGATCGCGTTCGACATCCTCGCGAACGTGTACGACGCGCACTACGGCGTGAACCTGCGCCTGGAACGCGTGCGCCTGTACGAAACGCCGAACTGCTGGGCCGACGTCGAGCGCCAGCCCGGCCGCTGACCCTACCTTCGCGGCAGCCCCGCCGGCCGGCGCGGGCTGCCCGCCATCGCGCCCCGCGGCCTCGTCCCGCGCCGGCGCGGCTGCCCGCCCGTTCCCACATTCCGTGTTTTGCCGCGCTATGATCGTTGCAAGGCAACGGAAAACACGCCATTGCGCCAGCGCGCGGCCCGCGCTGTCAGATTTGCCGCCCATGGCCGACTGACGTTCCGGGGCCCGGCGCGGCCGCCGTGCTTCGACAGCCTGGCGTGTTGCGCACCGCTTCGCCCGTTGCTTGTCCCGTTCGATTGCCGTTCCGTCCAGGAGGCCGTATCGATGAGCACGCTCACCAATTCCCTCAAACAACGCCTGCACGACGGCGACGAGCCGCTGTACGGCCTGTGGCTGTCGCTCGGCTGCGACTCGGCCGTGGAAGCGCTCGCGCACGCCGGCTACGACTGGCTCTGCATCGACATGGAGCACGCGCCGAACGACAGCCGCGACGTCGCGTCGCAACTGCGCGCGCTGGCCGCCGCGCACCTGCCGAGCGAGCCCGTCGTGCGCGTGCCGGGGCGCGAGCCGTGGCTCGTGAAGCGCGCGCTCGACGCGGCCGCGCGCACGCTGATGTTCCCGGGCATCGAGACGCCTGACGAGGCCGCGCACGCGGTGCGGCTTACGCGCTTTCCGTCGCCGGATTCCCCGGACGGGCTGCGCGGCGTGGCCGGCATGGTGCGCGCGGCGGCGTTCGGCATGCGCCGCGATTACCTGCAGACGGCCAACGCGCAGGTCGCGGTAATCGTGCAGATCGAATCGGCGCGCGGGATCGACGAAGTCGAGCGGATCGCCGCGACGCCGGGCGTCGACTGCCTGTTCGTCGGCCCGGCCGATCTGGCGGCGAGCCTCGGGCATCTCGGCGACAGCCGCCACCCGGACGTCGAAACCGCGATGGCGCGCGTGCTCGCGGCCGGCAAGCAGGCCGGCGTCGCGGTTGGCATCTTCGCGAGCGATACGGCGACCGCGCGCCAGTATCGCGGGGCCGGCTACCGGATGATCGCGTTGTCGGCCGACGTGAGCTGGCTGCTGCGCGCGACGCGCCAGGCGCTGCAGGAGGTGCGGTCATGAACGGCGGTGATGGCGCGGGTCCGGGACGCGCGCGGCGCACGACCGGTGCGCACGGGCGGATCGGCGCGCTGCTCGGGTTGGGGATCATGTGCGTTGCCGCGTCGGCGCAGAATGCGCCGCACGCGAAACCGGACCCGGCGCACGAGACGCAATCGGCGGTGGCCGACTACAACGCCGGCGACTATCGTGCGGCGCTGGTGCAGTTCCACGACGCGGCCGAACGCGGCGACCGGCTCGCGCAGTTCAACTACGCGATGATGCTGCTCACTGGCGTCGGCGTGACCGCGAACGTCGACGAGGGGCTGCGCTGGCTCAAGCGGGCGGCCGACGCGAACATGTCGCATGCGCAGTACGTGTACGGGCGGATGTTCGACGACGGCGAGTTCGTCGCGCGCAATCCGGTCGAAGCGCACCGCTGGTTCCTGCGCGCGGCGAAGCAGGGGCACGTGCAGGCCGAGCTGTCGCTCGCGAACCAGTTCCTCGACGGGCGGGGCACGCCGCGCGACAACCGGCAGGCGTTCGCGTGGTACAAGCAGGCGGCCGACGCGGGCGAGCCGACCGCGCAGTACGTGACCGCGTCGTTCTACGAGCGCGGCGGCGACGGCGTCACGCAGAACCTGAACATCGCACGTGCGTATTACGCGGCCGCGGCCGCGCATGGCGACGAGACGGCCGGGCTGAAATTCAAGGAGTTGAGCGCGCGGCTGAAGACGCAGGAGCCGGCTTCGGGTGCCGGTGCGGACCACGGGAGTCCGGGCGCGACGCCGCAGTGAGCGGGCGATACCCGCTGCATTCGGCCTGTCCAACGAAAATCGGCGCCCGAGGCGCCGATTTTCGTTGCTGCGACTGCTTGTGGCTGCTTGCGGCCGCGTGCCGCGTCGTCAGCTCTTCATCAATCGCCGCTGTCGCCCGACGCTCATGATCATCCCGATCGCGATGCCGAGCGTCGTGAGCGCGGTGCCGCCGTAGCTCATGAACGGCAGCGGCACGCCCACGACGGGCAGCACGCCGCTCACCATCCCGATGTTGACGAACGCGTAGACGAAGAACGCGAGCGTGAGCGAGCCCGCGAGCAGCCGGCCGAACAGCGTCGCGCCCTGCGCGGCGATGTAGAGCCCGCGCGCGATCAGCGCCATGTACAGCGTCAGCAGCACGAGGCCGCCGAGGAGCCCCCATTCTTCCGAGAACACCGCGAAGATGAAGTCGGTGTGCTTCTCCGGGATGAATTCGAGGTGGGCCTGCGTGCCCTTCAGGTAGCCCTTGCCGAGCACGCCGCCCGAGCCGATCGCGATCACGGCCTGGATCGTGTGGAAGCCCTTGCCGAGCGGGTCGGAGGTCGGGTCGAGCAGCGTGCACACGCGGTGCTTCTGGTAGTCGTGCATCAGCGGCCACTGCACTTCAGGCTGGCAGATGCGCTCTTCGAACACGGCGATCGAGCCGACCGCGATCACGCCCGCGACGAGCACCGGCACGATCAGCTTGAACGACAGGCCGGCGAGGTAGATCACGAAGAGGCCGGCTGCGAACACGAGCAGGCCGGTGCCGAGGTCGGGCTGCTTCGCGATCAGGCCGACCGGCACCAGCAGGATCCCGAACGCGGCGACGAAGTCGTACCAGCGCAACCCGCCTTCGCGGCGCTGGTAGTACCACGCGAGCATCAGCGGTGTCGCGATCTTGAGGATTTCCGACGGCTGGATCACGACGCCGACGTTCAGCCAGCGTTTCGCGCCCTTCTTGGTCATCCCGAACAGCGCGACCGCGATCAGCAGCGCGACCCCGAACGTATAGAGCGGGACCGCGAAGCGCATCAGCGTGGTTGGCGGGATGTTGGCGATCACCCACATCAGCACGAACGTCAGCAGGATGTTGCGCAACTGGTCCTCGACGCGGCCCGGCATGTCGATCGCCGCGCTGTACAGCGTGACGATGCCGACGCACAGCAGCAGGAACACGATGAGGGCGAGCGGGCGGTCGAAGCCCGCGAACATCTGCTTGATCTTGTCGAGCCAGGCGCGCTTGTCGAATTGCATGCCTTTCTCCGTTAATGAGCGGTGCCGGCGTTCGCCGTTTTCGCGGCGGCCGTGGCACGGGAGTTGTCGTCGCGTGGCGCCGCGGCGAGCGGCTGCGCGTCACTGGCGGGCCGGCGCGGCCGGTGCGGGCGCCGGATCGGCGGCAGGCTCGCGGCCCTCGGCGCTGCGGCGCTTGCGTCGGACGCTTGCGCCGCGCTCGCGCCGGCTGCGCCCGACGCATCGGGTGCCGATGCGGCCGATGCCGCATTCGCCGCGCTGGCCGCGTTCGGCACGACCGGCTGCGGCAGCGCGGTGAAGCCGGCCGCGACGACGGCGGACTTCGAGGTATCGCCGATCACGGGCGCGCTCACCGGCTCGGTCGCCGATGCGGCGGCGGCCACGGCCGCGGCCTCGTTCTTCGGGTTCTGGCGCTCGACGAGGTAATAGTCGAGCACGCGGCGCGCGATCGGGCCCGCGGCCTGCGCGCCCCAGCCGCCGTTCTCGACGACCAGCGCGAGCGCGATCTGCGGATGGTCGACCGGCGCGTACGCGATGAACAGCGCATGGTCGCGCAGGTGCTCGGCAAGCAGGTGGCCCTTGTAGTTCGAGCCCTGCAGCGAGAACACCTGCGCGGTACCGGTCTTGCCGGCCGCGAGGTACGGCGTGCCGCGGAACACCTTGTACGCGGTACCGGACGGGTTCTCGATCACGTTCTCCATCCCGCGCTTCACGACGTCGATGTCGGCCTGCTTGAGCGGGATCGTTTCGCTTTCCTTCGGCACCGTCAGATGGCGTCCGCGCGTGATCGGATCCTCGACTTCCTTCACGAGGTGCGGCTTCATCACGACGCCGTTGTTCGCGAGCGTCGCGGTGGCATGCGCGAGCTGCAGGATCGTGAACGAGTTGTAGCCCTGGCCGATCCCGAGGCTGATCGTCTCGCCGTCGAACCACTTCTGCTGCGCGGCCTTCTTGAACGCCTTCTTCTTCCAGTCGGTCGACGGCAGGATCCCGCGCGCCTCGCCCTGGATGTCGATGCCGGTGATCTGGCCGAAGCCGAACGGCTTCATGAAGTTCGCGATCGCGTTCACGCCGAGGTCGCGCGCGAGCATGTAGAAGTAGGTGTCGTTCGACACCATGATCGCCTTGTTCATGTCGACCCAGCCCTGGCCCGAGCGCACGTCGTTGCGGAACGTGTGGCCGCCGAACGTGAAGTAGCCGGGATCCTGGAAGCCCCAGCCCGGCGTGCGCTTGCCGAGCGTCAGGCCGGCCAGCGCCATGAACGGCTTGTACGTCGAGCCGGGCGGGTAGGTGCCGTGCAGCGGTCGGTTCAGGAGCGGCTTGTCGGACGAGTTGTTCAGCTCGTCCCAGGTCTGCTGGTCGATCCCGTCGACGAACGAGTTCGGGTCGAAGCTCGGCGACGACACGAACGCGAGCACGTCGCCCGTCTTCGGCTCGATCGCGACGAGCGCGCCGCGCTTGCCGGCGAACGCCTGCTCGGCGACCTGCTGCAGCCCGATGTCGAGCGACAGCACCAGGTTGTTGCCGGGGGTCGCCTGCGTGCGCGACAGCGTGCGCACGGGCCGGCCGCCGGCCGTCACCTCGACTTCCTCGAAGCCCGTGAGGCCATGCAGCTCGGTTTCGTAGCTCTGCTCGACGCCGATCTTGCCGATGTAGTCGGTGCCCTTGTAGTTGTTCGCGTCGCGGCGCGGATCGTAGTGTTCCTGGTCGCTGTCGTTGTCGTCGCTCATTGCGTCGATGCGATCCTGGTCGCGCTTCGAGATCCGGCCGATGTAGCCGATCACGTGCGCGGCCGTCATGCCGAGCGGGTACTGGCGGAACAGGCGCGCGCGCACGTCGACGCCGGGGAAGCGGAAGCGCTGCGCGGTGAAGCGCGCGACTTCCGCGTCGGTGAGGCGCGTGCGGATCGGCAGGCTCTCGAAGTTCTTCGAGTCTTCCTGCAGCTTCTTGAAGCGGCGGCGGTCGCGCGCGTCGATCGGGACGATCTCGGACAGCTTGTCGATCGTGTGGTCGAGCGTGTCGTCGAGCTTCGACGGCGTGATCTCGAGCGTGTACGCTGAATAGTTCTTTGCGAGGACCACGCCGTTGCGGTCGGTGATGAGCCCGCGGTTCGGCACGATCGGCGCGACCGAGATGCGGTTTTCCTCGGCCTGCAGCGCGTATTTGCCGTGCTGCATCAGCTGCAGGTAGAAGAAACGGCTCGCGAGCAGCCCGAAGCAGACGAACACGAACACGCCCGCCGCCGCGACGCGCAGGCGGAACTTCGAGAGCTGCTGTTGGGTGTCGTTGAATTCGGTCATGCGGTTACGGTCGAGGCCCGTGCGCGTCGAGCACGCGCGGGCGAGGGGCCGCCCCGGAGCGCGGCGCGCGGCGGGCGTGGGGGCGGCGGGTATTCAAGGTCGGTCCGGCTCAGATGGGGCGCGTATCGTCCGGGTCGACCGGGCGGCGTTGCGGCATCAGCAGCAGGTGGCTCGCGATCGGCCACAGCGCGGCCTCGACGAAGCCGTCCACCAGGTAGCGCCAGCCGGGAAACGCGGCGCCCATCACGAGGCGGATCACGAACGGCACCAGTTGCGCGACGACGAGCAGCGGCGTGACGTACAGCACCTGCACGCCGATCGGCATCCACAGCACGCGGCGATGGATCGTGATCGCGCCGTACGACAGCAGCGTATAGGCGAGCGCGTGCTCGCCGAGCAGCCCCGCGTCATGCACGTCCATCAGGATGCCGAGCGCGAACGCGACGCCCATCCCGACCTTGCGCGGCTGGTGGATGTTCCAGAACAGCAGCACGAGCGCGACGAAGTCGGGCACGCCGGGCAGGCGGCCCCACGGCATCAGGTTCAGCAGGAACGCGGCGGCGAGGCTGAAGACGATGAAGTACGGGTTGACCGGCTGCAGGATGTATTGCGGGCGGTTCATCGCTGGGCTCCTGGTTGCCCGGCCGCGGGCTGCGCGGGCGCGGCGGCGGGCTTGGCCGGAGCGGCGGGCGCCGCCGGCGCGGGCTTCGCGCCGGGTGCGGCCGCGGTGGCCGGCTTCGCGTTCGCGTCGGCCTTCTCGGCTTTCTCGCCCTTCGCGGCGGCCTTGGCGCCCTTCTTGCCCTTCGCGTTCTTGTCGGCGGCCGGATCGGGCTCGGCCGGGCGCGGCGGGACGTCGTTCTGGTAATGCAGCACGAGCATCTGGCGCGCGCCGCGCACGGCGGCGACCGGCGCGCAGGTCACGCGCGCGAACGCGGTATCGGCGAGCTTGTCGACGCGCACGACCTTCGCGACCGGCAGGCCCGGCGGATAGACGCCGTCGAGGCCGCTCGTGACGAGCTCGTCGCCCGCGACGAGGTCCGAGCTCGTCGGCACGAAGCGCAGATCGAGCGAATCGCCCTTCGGCGTGCCGTAGATCACGCTGCGCAGGCCGGTGCGCAGCACCTGCACGGGAATCGCGAGATCGCGGTCGGTGATCAGCGTGACTTCGGCCTGCAGCGGGAACACGCGCGTGACCTGGCCGACCACGCCGTCCTCGCTGACGACCGGCGCGCCGTTCTGGATGCCTTGCTGCGAGCCCTGCCCGATCACGATCTTCTGCGTGAACGGATCGCTGGTGTCGTACTGGATCTCGACCGGCGTCGATTGCGTCGCGATGTGCTGGCGCAGCTCGAGCACCGCGCGCAGGTGCGCGTTTTCCTGCGTGAGCACGGCGGCCTGGTTGGCTTGCGTGGACAGTTGCAGGTTGCGCTTGCGGAGGTCGTCGTTCTCGTGGCGCAGTGACGCGCCCGTGACGGCGATGTCGGCCGCGCCCATGAACAGGTCGCGCGGCACGAGCGCCGCGCGCTGCAGCGGGTACAGCACGGTGCCGAGCACGCCGCGGACGATTTCGAGCGTGCTGAAGCGCGCGTCCGACACGAGGAGCGCGATGGCGACGGCGACGAAGAAGATGAGCCGCGCGAGCGCGGGCGGACCTTGCTTGAAGAGGGGCGGCGGACTGTATTCCATGGTCGGCGCCGGGCGCGTGGTGATCGGTTAAATAATGCTCAGACGCGCAAACGGCGTGGCGGTTCGTTCTGAACGAGCGATCCGGCCACGCCGCGGGTGCGTCATATCAAACGGGACTGCTTAGGCGATCACTCGGCGATCACTCGTACGAGAAGATGCTGCCCAGTTTGTCCATGCGCTCGAGCGCCATGCCCGAACCGCGCACGACGCAGGTGAGCGGATCTTCCGCGACGAGCACCGGCAGGCCGGTTTCTTCCGCGAGCAGGCGATCGAGGTCGCGCAGCAGCGCGCCGCCGCCCGTCAGCATCATCCCGCGCTCGGCGATGTCGGCGCCGAGTTCCGGCGGCGTCTGCTCGAGGGCGATCTTCACCGACGACACGATCTGGTTCAGCGGATCGGTCAGCGCTTCGAGGATTTCGTTGCTGGAGATCGTGAAGCTGCGCGGAATGCCTTCCGACAGGTTGCGGCCCTTGACTTCCATTTCCTTGACTTCGGAGCCCGGGAACGCGGAGCCGATTTCCTTCTTGATCGCTTCGGCGGTTTGTTCGCCGATCAGCATCCCGTAGTTGCGGCGGATGTAGTTGACGATGGCTTCGTCGAACTTGTCGCCGCCGACGCGCACCGAGCCCTTGTACACGATGCCGCCGAGCGAGATCACGCCGACTTCCGTCGTGCCGCCGCCGATGTCGACGACCATCGAGCCGGTGGCTTCCGACACCGGCAGGCCCGCGCCGATCGCGGCCGCCATCGGCTCCTCGATCAGGTAGACCTGCGATGCGCCGGCGCCGTGCGCGGCTTCCTTGATCGCGCGGCGCTCGACCTGGGTCGAGCCGCACGGCACGCAGATGATGATGCGCGGCGACGGCGAGAACATGCGCGACTCGTGCGCCGTCTTGATGAACTGCTTGATCATCTGCTCGGTGACGGTGAAGTCGGCGATCACGCCGTCCTTCATCGGGCGGATCGCCTCGATGTTGCCCGGCACCTTGCCGAGCATCTGCTTGGCTTCCTTGCCGACCGCCTGGATCGTCTTCTTGCCGTTGGGGCCGCCTTCCTGGCGAATCGACACGACGGACGGCTCATCGAGCACGATGCCCTTGCCGCGCATGTAGATCAGGGTGTTTGCGGTGCCGAGGTCGATCGCCAGATCGTTGGAGAAGTAGCTGCGCAAAAAACCGAACATTCAGAATCCTGTTTCGCTCTGGGCCGGCCCTGCATAGCGAGCGCTGAGGGCGGCAGCGGAAAAAATAACAGCCTCGGGAAGCGTGGCGGAAGCGGCCGCCGCGGCGCACGAAGCTGCGAGTGATGTCTACCGGGGATCGCACGAAGCACGCACGGCTTGCCGAAGCGGGGCGAAACGGTGCGGGAAAAGGCTAGCCGGGTTTGGGTCGAACGCGTAATGATACCTTATAATTTCACGGTATTTGAATCGAAACGGGCGGTATTTTTGCCGCTTCGGCCCCGATTTTTGAGGGTGGGATCGCACCCTCCAACCCCCCGCCGCAGCGCTGCTTTCGATGCGCTGCGCAGCCTTGTTTTTCCGGTGATCGCATGGCCCTGACCCTGACCGATGTGAAACGCATCGCGCACCTGGCGCGACTCGAAATGGCCGACGCCGACGCCGAGCATACGCTCGGCCAGCTCAATGAATTCTTCGGCCTCGTCGAGCAGATGCAGGCGGTCGACACCGCCGGCATCGCGCCGCTCGCCCACCCGATCGAACAGATCCAGGAAGTCGCGCAGCGCCTGCGCGACGACGCCGTGACGGAAGTCGTCGATCGCGACGACAACCAGCGTCCGGCGCCGGCCGTCCAGGACGGCCTCTATCTCGTGCCGAAGGTGATCGAGTAAGCATTCGATGACAAGCGCGCCGGCGCCGCGCCGCGCCGCGCGCCACCCAGAATTCCCAGGAAAACCACTCAATGCACGCAAAAAGCCTGACCGAACTGCGCGCCGCGCTCGCCGCCAAGGAATGCTCGGCCGTCGAGCTCGCGCAGCTCTACCTGAAACGGATCGACGCGGCACGCGACCTGAACGCGTTCGTCCATGTCGAGCCCGACCTCACCCTCGCGCAGGCGAAGGCCGCCGACGCCGAACTCGCGCGCGGCGCGGGCGGCGCGCTCACCGGCCTGCCGATCGCGCACAAGGATGTCTTTGTCACGCGCGGCTGGCGCTCGACCGCCGGCTCGAAGATGCTCGCGCACTACGAGAGCCCGTACGACGCGACCGTCGTCGCCCGCCTGCAGGCGGCCGGCATGGTCACGCTCGGCAAGACCAACATGGACGAGTTCGCGATGGGCTCGTCCAACGAGAATTCGGCGTTCGGCGCGGTGAAGAACCCGTGGGACACGAACGCGGTGCCGGGCGGCAGCTCGGGCGGCAGCTCGGCGGCCGTTGCCGCGCGCCTCGCGCCGGCCGCGACCGGCACCGACACAGGCGGCTCGATCCGCCAGCCCGCGTCGTTCGCGGGCGTGACGGGCATCAAGCCGACCTACGGCCGCGTGTCGCGCTACGGGATGATCGCGTTCGCGTCGTCGCTCGACCAGGGCGGCCCGATGGCGCAGAGCGCGTCCGACTGCGCGCTGCTGCTGAATGTGATGGCCGGCTTCGACGAGCGTGACTCGACGAGCCTCGAGCGTGACGACGAGGATTTCACGCGCCACGTCGGCCAGCCGTGGGCCGCCGGCAACGACGCGGCCAGGCCGCTCGCGGGCCTGCGCATCGGTTTGCCGAACGAGTACTTCGGCGACGGCCTCGCCGACGACGTGCGTGCGTCGATCGACGCGGCACTCAAGCAGTACGAGGCGCTCGGCGCGACGCTCGTGCCCGTGTCGCTGCCGAAGACGGAACTGTCGATCCCCGTGTACTACGTGATCGCACCGGCCGAGGCATCGTCGAACCTGTCGCGTTTCGACGGCGTGCGCTTCGGCCACCGCGCCGCGCAGTACGGCGATCTGCTCGACATGTACAAGAAGTCGCGCGCCGAAGGCTTCGGCCCCGAGGTGAAGCGCCGGATTCTCGTCGGCACCTACGTGCTGTCGCACGGCTACTACGACGCGTACTACCTGCAGGCGCAGAAGATCCGCCGCATCATCGCGAACGATTTCCAGGAAGCGTTCAAGTCCTGCGACGTGATCATGGGCCCGGCGTCGCCGACGGTCGCATGGGATCTCGGCGCGAAGGGCGACGATCCGGTGCAGATGTATCTCGCGGATATCTACACGCTGTCGGTGAGCCTCGCCGGCCTGCCCGGCATGAGCGTGCCGTGCGGCTTCGGCGCGGGCGCGAACGCGAAGCGCCCGGTCGGCCTGCAGATCATCGGCAACTATTTCAACGAAGCCCGGATGCTGCAGGTCGCCGACGCGTTCCAGCGCGCGACCGACTGGCACAAGCAAGTTCCGGCTGGAGCGTAAATATATGACTCAATGGGAAGTCGTCATCGGTCTCGAGACGCACGCGCAACTGTCGACCGTCTCGAAGATTTTCTCCGGCGCGTCGACGCAGTTCGGCGCCGAGCCGAACACGCAGGCCTGCCCGGTCGACCTGGCGCTGCCGGGCGTGCTGCCGGTGCTGAACCGCGGCGCGGTCGAGCGTGCGATCCGCTTCGGCCTCGCGATCGGCTCGACCATCGCGCCGCGCAGCATCTTCGCGCGCAAGAATTATTTCTACCCCGATCTGCCGAAGGGCTATCAGATCAGCCAGTACGAGATTCCGGTCGTGCAGGGCGGCCGGATCACGATCCAGGTGCCCGCCAACGAAAAGGCCGGCAAGCAGGCGTACGAGAAGACGGTCAACCTGACCCGCGCGCACCTCGAGGAAGATGCGGGCAAGTCGCTGCACGAAGACTTCGCCGGGATGACCGGGATCGACCTGAACCGCGCGGGCACGCCGCTGCTCGAGATCGTCACCGAGCCGGAAATGCGCAGCGCGGCCGAGGCCGTGGCCTATGCGAAGGCGCTGCATGCGCTCGTCGTGTGGCTCGGCATCTGCGACGGCAACATGCAGGAAGGCTCGTTCCGCTGCGACGCGAACGTGTCGGTGCGCCCGGTCGGCCAGGAAAAGTTCGGCACGCGCGCCGAGATCAAGAACCTGAACTCGTTCCGGTTCCTTGAAGAAGCGATCAACTACGAAGTGCGTCGCCAGATCGATCTGATCGAGGACGGCGGCGAAGTCGTGCAGGAAACGCGCCTCTACGATCCGGACAAGCGCGAGACGCGTTCGATGCGCAGCAAGGAAGACGCGCACGACTACCGCTATTTCCCCGATCCCGACCTGATGCCGCTCGTGATCGGCCAGGACTGGATCGAGCGCGTGCAGGCCGGGATGCCCGAACTGCCGGCCGCGATGCAGCAGCGCTTCGCCGAGCAGTACGGCGTGTCCGCGTACGACGCCGGCGTGCTGACGTCGAGCAAGGCGATGGCCGCGTACTTCGAGGCCGTGGTCGCGAAGGCCGGCGCAGCGAACGCGAAGATCGCCGCGAACTGGCTGATGGGCGACGTGTCGTCGCAGCTCAATCGCGACGGCATCGAGATCGACGCGATTCCGGTCTCGGCCGCGCAGCTCGCGCTGGTGCTGCAGCGCATCGCCGACGGCACGATCTCGAACAAGATCGCGAAGGAAATCTTCTCGACCATCTGGGACGAGAAGGCGACCGACGAAGCCGCGGCCGACCGCATCATCGACGCGAAGGGCCTGAAGCAGATCTCCGACACCGGCGCGCTGGAAGCGATCATCGACGAAGTGCTCGCGGCGAACGCGAAGTCGGTCGAGGAATTCCGCGCGGGCAAGGAAAAGGCGTTCAACGCGCTGATCGGCCAGGCGATGAAGGCGACCAAGGGCAAGGCCAACCCGCAGCAGGTCAACGAACTGCTGAAGAAGAAGCTCGGCTGAACATGGCCGCGCGCCTGAACCGCGCCTGACGACGGGCCGCCGCCGGATTCGTTCGGGGCGGCCCGTCGTTTTGGTGCATGCGTTATCGTGTGAGCGTATGCATCGCACCGTCCAACGGAGGAACGAATGGCGAAACAACCGTCGCTCGACGATTTCCGCGTGCCGTACAGCACGCGCGAGAAGGAAGCTGCCGCATTCAGGCTCGATGCGTTCGATCCGGCCGCGAAGCCGTTCTCGTCGGGGTCGAAGGACGCCGACCGCGAACGGCTCACCGCCGTGTCGACGGAACTCGACGTGCAGCAGGAGCGCCTGCACACGCAGCAGAAGAAGCGCGTGCTGCTCGTGCTGCAGGGGATGGACACCAGCGGCAAGGACGGCACCGTGCGCGCGGTGTTTCGCGATGTCGATCCGCTCGGCCTGCGGATCGTGCCGTTCAAGGCGCCGACGCCGATCGAGGCCGCGCACGACTTCCTTTGGCGCGTGCACGCGCAGGTGCCGGCCGCGGGCGAACTCGCGATCTTCAATCGCAGCCACTATGAAGACGTGCTCGTGCCGCGCGTCCTCGAGCTCATCAACGACAAGGAATGCGAGCGCCGCTACCGGCAGATTCGCGATTTCGAGGCGATGCTCGCGGAGAACGGCACGACGATCGTCAAGTGCTTCCTGCACATCTCGAAGGACGAGCAGCGCGCACGGCTGCAGGCGCGCATCGACGATCCGACCAAGCACTGGAAGTTCGACATCTCCGATCTCGATGCGCGCAAGCACTGGGATGCGTACCAGTCGGCGTACCGCGACGCGCTCGCCGCGACCTCGGCCGAGCATGCGCCGTGGTACGTGATCCCGGCGAACTCGAAAACACATCGCAACGTGATGATCGCCGAGTTGCTGCTGCGCACGATGACCGACATGAAGCTCGAATTCCCGCCGCCGAAGCCGGAGCTCGAAGGCGTGAAGATCAGCTAGGCTGCGATCCTGTAAAACACATCGAACTGAACTGAACTACGGAACCCGACATGATGCGAGTGATTACCGCCAACCTGAACGGCATCCGCTCCGCCGCGAAGAAGGGCTTCTTCGAATGGCTCGGCGAACAGAGCGCCGATTGCGTGTGCGTGCAGGAAATCAAGGTATCGGCCGACGACCTGCCGGCCGAATTCGTCGAGCCGCACGGCTTCAGGAGCTATTTCCACCACGCCGAGAAGAAGGGCTACAGCGGCGCGGGCGTGTACAGCCGCCACGAGCCCGATGACGTGATCATCGGCTTCGGCAGCAGCGAATTCGATGCCGAGGGGCGCTACGTCGAGGCGCGCTACGGCAAGCTGTCGGTCGTGTCGGTGTACGTGCCGTCCGGCTCGAGCGGCGAAGAGCGCCAGCAGGCCAAGTACCGCTTCATGGACGCGTTCATGCCGCATCTCGCCGAGCTGAAGAAGAAGCGCGAGGTGATCCTGTGCGGCGACGTGAACATCGTCCACAAGGAAATCGACATCAAGAACTGGAAGAGCAACCAGAAGAACTCGGGCTGCCTGCCGGAAGAGCGCGCGTGGCTCACGCAGCTGTTCGACGATGTCGGCTACGTCGACGTGTTCCGCACGCTCGACCCGCGTCCCGAGCAGTACACGTGGTGGAGCAACCGCGGCCAGGCGTACGCGAAGAACGTCGGGTGGCGGATCGATTACCAGATCGCGACGCCGGGCGTGGCCGGCACCGCGAAAAGCACGTCGATCTTCAAGGACATCAAGTTCAGCGATCATGCGCCGCTGACGGTCGATTACGACTACAAGAAGTGACCTTCGGCGCTACGCAGCGCGCGTAGCTGCCGAGCCATCCGGTCGCCGGATGCAAGACGGGCCGCATGTCGAACATGCGGCCCGTTTCGCTTGGGTCGTCGCTTACTGCTTGAGCGACGCCATGTCGATCACGAACCGGTACTTCACGTCGCTCTTCAGCATCCGTTCGTAAGCGGCATTGATCTGCTGCATCGGAATCGTCTCGATATCCGACGTGATCCCGTGCTCCGCGCAGAAATCGAGCATCTCCTGCGTTTCCGCGATCCCGCCGATCAGCGAGCCCGCGAGGCGGCGGCGCTTGAAGATCAGGTTGAACACCTGCGGCGACGGGTGGTCGTGCTCCGGTGCGCCGACGAGCGTCATCGTGCCGTCGCGCTTCAGCAGGTGCAGGAACGGGTTCAGGTCGTGCTGCGCGGCGACCGTGTTCAGGATGAAGTCGAAGCTGTTCAGGTGCGCGTTCATCTGCGCTTCGTCCTTCGAGATCACCACTTCGTGCGCGCCGAGCCGTTTGCCGTCCTCGATCTTCGACGGTGATGTCGTGAACAGCACGACGTGCGCGCCCATCGCGCGCGCGAGCTTCACGCCCATGTGGCCGAGGCCGCCCAGGCCGACGATCCCGACCTTCTTGCCGGGGCCGGCGTTCCACTGGCGCAGCGGCGAGTAGGTCGTGATCCCCGCGCACAGCAGCGGCGCGGCGCCTGCCGGGTCCAGCGTCTCGGGCACGCGCAGCACGAACGCCTCGTCGACGACGAGCTGTGTCGAATAGCCGCCGTACGTGACGTCGCCCGTCACGCGATCCTGGCCGTTGTAGGTGCCGACGAAGCCGTTCTCGCAATACTGCTCGAGGCCTTCCGCGCAGCTCGGGCAGGTGCGGCACGAATCAACGAGACAGCCGACGCCGACCAGCTCGCCGACCTTGAAGCGCGACACCTGCGGGCCGGTCGCGGTCACGCGGCCGACGATTTCATGGCCCGGCACGACCGGGTAGATCGTGTTGCGCCATTCGTTGCGGGCCTGGTGCAGGTCCGAGTGGCAGACGCCGCAGTAGAGCACCTCGATCTGGACGTCGAGGTCGCGCAGCGCGCGGCGCTGGAATTCGAACGGGGCGAGCGGCGAGCGCGCATCGGTCGCCGCGTAAGCGTAGGTTGTGCTCATGCAGGGGGCTCCTTGTCCGGGAAAAACATCCGGTGAAACAGACTGCCGCCGCATCATGTGGCGACGCGGCGAGACAGGTGCCCATCGTAAGGAGCGGGCCGCGTCGGCGAAATACACGAAGGTCTCGAAGATTTGCCTATTCCTCTCGAATTGCGCGCAAACGGCCGTCAAAACGCTTTCAAGGTGCTACATTGCAAGCCAGATTCTCTTGCCGGACAGGACGACGCCGATGAGCTTCCAGCCCCTTTTCGACGATTCGGGCGAGCGTGTGCGGCGCCGCATGATCGAGCTGCATGCGCGCCTCGCGCCGAACGACGGCGACACGCTGGCGGCGCTCGACGGCGTGCGCTTCATCCGCGTGAGCCGTCCCGCGCCGCGCATGCCGGTGCTGTACGAGCCGAGCATCATCGTCGTGTGCCAGGGCCGCAAGCTCGGCTATCTCGGCGATCGCTCGTTCGTCTACGACGCGCAGCAGTATCTCGTGCTGTCGGTGCCGCTGCCGTTCGAATGCGAGACCTTCGCGAGCATGGACGAGCCGTTTCTCGCGATCTCGATCCGTGTCGATCTGGCGGTGATCGCCGAACTCGCGATCCTGCTCGACGAGACCCTCGGCGCGGCGGTCAGCGAGCCGCACGGCGTCTATTCGACACCGCTCGACGCGCCGCTCGCCGACGCGGTGGTGCGGCTGCTCGAAGCGCTCGCGTCGCCGCACGACACGTGCGTGCTCGGGCCGGCGATCATGCGCGAGATCGCGTACCGCGTGCTGACGGGCGCGCAGGGCGACGCGATTCGCGCGGCGCTCGTCCAGCAGCATCATTTCGGCCGCATCGCGAAGGCGCTGCGGCGCATCCACGCGGACCTGAAGGCCGAGCTCGACGTCGAGACGCTCGCGCGCGAGGCCGGGATGAGCCTCGCGGTGTTCCACGCGCAGTTCAAGCACGTGACGGCGACGTCGCCGATGCAGTATGTGAAGGCCGCGCGGCTGCACCAGGCGCGGTTGATGATGGTGCAGGACGGCGTCGGGGCGGGGGCTGCCGCCGCGCGGGTCGGCTATGCGAGCGCGTCGCAGTTCAGCCGCGAGTTCAAGCGGCTGTTCGGCCGCAGCCCCGGTGACGAAGTGCGCTGGATGCACGAAAGCGGCAGCCGGCCGGTCGAATCGGACGTTGGCGCATAGCGCCCGGCGTCACGCGCCGGCGATGTCCGACGAGGAAGCCGCCGGCCGCGGCGCTCAGCGCCGCACGACCTTGCGCCGCTGCGCGTTGATGCCCGCGTAGTCGGGCAGCGTGTCGACCCGTTTGCCGATTGCCTTCGCATACAGCGGCATCAGGTCCGGCAGGCGGTTCAGCAGATCCTGCCGCCGCGCCGCGCCGTACGGGTGCATGTAGATGAAGCCCGACGTCCTGTTCGCGCGCGTTGCCGCCGCGAGCTTGTCCCACAACGTGATCGCCGCGCGCGGATCGAAGCCCGCGCGGGCGGCGATGTCGCCGCCGATCACGTCGGCTTCGGTCTCGTCGGTCGGGTCGTAGCGCAGCGTCTGCAGGCGTGCGCCGAGGTTCAGCTCCTGCTGCAGCGGATCGCCGACGCCGAACAGCGGCGGCAGCGTAGCCGCTCGCAGTGACGTTTGCGACGTCGCGCTGAAATTGCTGCGCGCGTGTTCGCGCAGCGCATGCGCGATGCCGTGCGCGAGCAGCACGCCGGACTCGTCGTCGTTCAGGCGCACGCGATCGAGCAGCCCGCCGTACACGAGCACCTTGCCGCCCGGCAGGCAGGTGACGCGGATGTCGCGCGAGCGGATCGCGGTGACGTCCCACGCCCAGTTCTTCACGCGATCGTTCCACTTCACCGAATACGGTGCGAGCTTCATCACGATCGCGCGCAGGCGTTTCACGCGCGGCTGGTTCGCGGGCAGCAGGCGGTCGCTGTCAGCGGCCGCCTGCACGATCTGCGCATATTCGTTGGCGGTGAGTTGCTCGAGCAGCGGCGACGGGATCAGCGTGCGGAACGCGATCGCGTTGCCGTAGCGGACCTGCTGCGGCGTCGGCGTATAGGCTTTCGCGGGCACGGCCGCGCCGGTCGGCTGCGCGGCTTCGGCGGCGGACGGCGCAACCGGGGCCGCCGGCGTGGACGGCGCAGCCGGCGCGGAGCCCGCCGCGGCCGCACCGGCGTCGGACGCATGCGCGCTTCCGGCCGCGCCGAGCATCGCGATGCCGGCGCTCAGTGCGGCGGCGACGCGTGCCACGCGATGCAATCGATCATTGCGCACGGCTGGCCTCGCCGTTGCGCGCGACACCGTTCCACGGCGCGATCTTGAACAGCAGCAGCATGCCGGGGATCGCGAGCGCGGTGCACACGATGAAGTAGTCGAACCAGCCGATCTTCGCGACGATGAAGCCGCTCGCGGCCGATGCGAGCGTGCGCGGCACGGACGCGAGGCTCGTGAACAGCGCGAACTGCGTGGCCGTGTAGCGCGGGTCGGTCGTGCTCGCGATATATGCGACGAACGCGGCCATCGTCAGGCCGGTCGTGAAGGTTTCGACGCCGTAGACGATCGCGAGCGCGACCGTCATCGGGCTGAACTGCGGCGTGACGGCGATGCCGAACACCGACAGCGCCGACGCGATTGCGTGGCTCGTCGAGACGGTGAAGTCGTAGAGCACCGCGAGCACGGGCGAGCCGGGGCCGAGTTGCGCGAGCCACGCGAAGCCGAGCGTCGACACCATCTGCAGCGCGCCGAAGATCCACAGCCCGCGGCCGATCCCGATCTTCACGAGCCAGACGCCGCCGATGATGCCGCCGGCGACGCTTGCGACGAGCGCGGTGGTTTTCGCGACGATGCCGATCTCGGTACGCGTGAAGCCGATGTCGAGGAAGAACGACGTCGACAGCGTGGTCGCCATCGTGTCGCCGATCTTGAACAGGAAGATGAACGCGATGACGAGCAGCGCGCCGGCCCAGCCGTCGCGCTGGATGAATTCGCGGAACGGCAGCACGATCGCGTCGCGCAGGTTGCGCGGCGGCGCGCCGACCACTTCGGGCTCGCGCACGACGAGCGTCATCAGGATGCCCGGCAGCATGAACGCGCCGGTGAGCGCGAACACGGCGTCCCACGGCAGGTGGTCGGACAGGATCAGCGCCAGCGAGCCGGGGATCAGCGCGGCGAGCTTGTACGCGTTCACGTGTACCGCGTTGCCGAGGCCCTGCTCGGTGTCGCGCAGCAGTTCGCGGCGATACGCGTCGATCACGATGTCGGAGCTTGCGCCGAAGAACGCGACGAGCGTCGTGAGCGCGGCCACTGTCCAGATCGAGTCGCGCGGCGACACGAAACCGAGCGCGGCGATCGCACCGGCGACCAGCACCTGGGTGAGCAGCATCCAGCCGCGCCGGCGGCCCGGCCGCCAGCCGGGCAGGCGCGGGAGGTAGCGGTCCATCAGCGGCGCCCACAGGAACTTCCACGTATACGGGAACTGGATCAGCGCGAACAGGCCGATTTCCTTCAGGTTCACGCCCTCGGAGCGCAGCCATGCCTGCACGAGGTAGACGAGCGTGAACAGGGGCAGACCCGACGTGAACCCGAGGAACACGCAGATCAGCATGTGCGTGTTCAGATAGGCTCGCCAGCCGGGGTGATCCTCGTGGGCGGTGAGCGCGGGCGCCTCGTGTGGCGTTTTGGACATGGACTGGAACTGGGTAGCGTTGACTGATTGCGGCGGCAGCGCAGGCGGCGCGGGCAGCGCAGGGGCGCGGCCGCACGTGCGTGCGGGCCGTCGGCGTCCGTCAACGGCTCCCCGGCTCAGCTGCGCTTGACGCGATAGACAGCAAGACTACCACGCCAGTTCGCTCCCCATCGAATCGGTTGGCCTTCGTGCAGCACCACGCGGTCGAGGATCGTCACGCCGACTTCGGGCGCGAGCGCCTCGAAATCCTCGATCGTCAGCACCCGGACGTTCGGTGTGTTGTGCCACTGGTAAGGCAGCGACTTCGACACCGGCATCCGGCCGTTCAGCACCGACAGCCGGTGCGGCCAGTAGCCGAAATTCGGGAACGACACGATGCATTCGCGCCCGACCCGCGCGGTTTCGCGCAGGATCGCGGCCGTCTGGTGAATCGTCTGCAGAGTCTGCGACAGGATTGCGATGTCGAAGCTGTGGTCCTCGAACAGGCGCAGGCCGTCCTCGAGGTTCTGCTGGATCACGTTGATGCCGTTCTTCGCGCTCGCGAGCACGCCCGCGTCGTTCAGCTCGATCCCGTATCCGGTTACGTCCAGTTCTTCCATCAGCAGCGCGAGCAGCGAGCCGTCGCCGCAACCGAGGTCGAGCACCGTCGAGCGCGGTTCGACCCAGCGCGCGATCGTGCGGAAGTCCGCGCGCGCGGACAGGGAATTCAGCGCTTGCTGGTTCATGCGCCCACCTCGTTGGCAATTCGTTCGTAATACGCGCGGATCAGGTTGTGATAGCGCGCGTCTTCGAGCAGGAACGCGTCGTGGCCGTGCGGCGCGTCGATCTCCGCGTAGCTGACCGTGCGCTTGTTGTCGAGCAGCGCCTTCACGATCTCGCGCGAGCGGGCGGGCGCGAAGCGCCAGTCGGTCGAGAAGCTCGCGATCAGGTATTTCGCCTGCGTGTGCGCGAGTGCGGCCGTCAGGTTGCCGTCGAACGCCTTCGCCGGGTCGAAGTAGTCGAGCGCGCGCGTGATCAGCAGGTACGTGTTCGCGTCGAAGTAGTCGGCGAACTTGTCGCCCTGGTAGCGCAGGTACGACTCGACCTCGAACTCGACGTCGAAGCTGAAGTTGTAGGCATCGAGCGCGCCGTCCGCGCGGCGTAGCGCACGGCCGAATTTCTCGGCCATGTCGTCGTCGGACAGGTACGTGATGTGGCCGATCATCCGTGCGACGCGCAGGCCGCGCTTCGGCTTCACGCCGTGCGCGTAGTAGTCGCCGCCGTGGAAGTCGGGATCGGACAGGATCGCGGAGCGCGCGACCTCGTTGAACGCGATGTTCTGCGCGGACAGCTTCGGCGTCGACGCGATGTCGATGCAGTGCGCGACGCGTTCCGGATACATCAGGCTCCATGCGAGCGCCTGCATCCCGCCGAGGCTGCCGCCCATCACCGCGGCGAAGCGCTCGATGCCGAATGCGTCGGCGACACGCGCCTGCGCGTGCACCCAGTCCTCGACGGTGACGACCGGGAAGCGTGCGCCGTACGGCTTGCCGGTCGACGGATCGGCGCTCATCGGGCCGGTCGAGCCGAAGCACGAGCCGAGGTTGTTCACGCCGATCACGAAGAAGCGGTTGGTGTCGAGCGGCTTGCCGGGGCCGACCATGTTGTCCCACCAGCCGGTGCTGCGCGGATCGTCCGCGTAGACGCCGGCGACGTGGTGCGACGCGTTGAGCGCGTGACAGACGAGCACCGCGTTCGAGCGCGCGGCGTTGAGCTCGCCGTACGTCTCGACGACGAGCTGATAGTTGCCGAGCACGCTGCCGCTTTGCAAGCGCAGCGGTTCGGCGAAGTGCATGGTCTGTGGAGCGACGATGCCGATCGATTCCATTCGTTCCGCCTTATGACTGGGCGGCTAAACGGTGTCGGCGAGGCGCGGAGGCGAAGGTGCGCGGCTGACGACCTCTTTAGCCGCATTTGTAGTGAACCGCCGGGACAAGGACGCATCAAGGCCCCGGCCGGTTCGCGCGCCCGCAATCGAGTCAGCAAATCGGCGCGCTTCCGACCTGCCGCCGAGCGGGCGGCAGGTGGCACAAAGTATAGCGGATTTTCCAGGCGAGCGAGCGGTCCGGAAGGCCACGTTCAAGCAGGTGCCGACGCCTGTCGTCTGGCACCGCTGTCCCGTGAAACGCGTTGCCGCCGCGACTTTTTAATACAGAAAATATCGAATTATTTGATGCCTGGTGTGACCGGGTAAATCCTTCAATTTCTGTAACGTTTATTCAATATAAAACGAAATTCGTACAAGTTCTAAATTTATTTTATTTGATTTAGTTCGCGTCCTGTTTTTGAGATGAAGGCATGTCAATAGAGTTTCAACCAGCTTTCAGTATCCGGTTGAAACGCGCGATTTGGCAGCGCTGTCGGCATGATCTTTCATCTGTGTTCATGCGATTTCTCAGAATGCAGTTTCGCATTTCTTCCCGGAAAGCCGTAAGCGTTGAGCTACTTGTCACCGCTCTTGCCGAGTCGTCACATCGATATGGCTGTGCAAATTCGATGCGCGTCGCGGAGAGGTTTACCAAAGGAAAAGTTCGTATGAACAAGTCGTATCGTGTCGTGTGGAACGCCTCGACCAGCACTTGGTGCGCGGCATCGGAAATTGCACGCGGGCGCTCGAAATCATCGCGCTCGGCGAAATCGAAAATCGCGGCGGCCACTGCGCTGGTCGTTGCCTCCATGGGGTCCGCGTACGCGGACGAAGTCGACCCGGCAGACCCGACGCTCGACGATCGGACCCATCTGACCGACGTCAAGCAGGATGATCCGCTGACGCTCAAGCGAAGCGGGCCCGATACCCGGGCAGTCGTGCCCGACAACAGCGCCTACGTGAAGATCAATGCGAAGGGCGACGGCACGGATAACGCGTCGGCGATGGGCGAGAACTCGATCGCGATCGGCAGCAGCGCGAAAACGCGCTCGGCTACGTCGGGTCTCGGCGGTGCGGTGGCGATCGGTACCGCAGCGACGGCGGCTGGCAACAACGTCGCGCTTGGCGGCAGCGCATCGGCAACGGGCGAACTCGGTGCGGTTGCGCTGGGGGCCTCGGCCAATGCATCCGGCAAGTCGTCGGTCGCGCTCGGCTTCGAGTCACAGGCGACCGGTTGGGGCGCCTACGCGCTGGGCCGGAAGGCGGCGGCGCTGGCGGACGCCTCGGTGGCGATCGGTGATTCGTCGATGGCGACGCGGACCGGCACGACGGCGATTGGCTTGCAGGCTGCGGCGGCTGCGGACAATGCGGTCGCAATCGGTCAGAGCGCGGCGGCGCGCGCCACCGACTCGCTGGCACTCGGTGCGTATTCCGAGGCTGACCGGAGCCAGACGGTATCGGTCGGTACCGCCGGCTTCGAGCGTCAGATCGTCAATGTCGGGCGCGGCACGCAGGCGACCGATGCCGTCAACATCGCGCAGCTCAAGGACGTGACCGCCACGCTGGGTGGCAACGCTGCGGTCGACGCGAACGGCAACATCAAGAAACCGGCCTACACGATCGGCAGCAAGACCTACGACAACGTCGGCGACGCGCTGCTGGCGGCGTCCGCGTCGGGCGGCGGGTCGGAAAACGCGGTCGAGTACGACTCCACCGCGAAGAATTCGGTGACCCTCGGCGGCACCGGCTCGGCCGAGGTCAAGCTCACCAACGTGCGCGCGGCCACGCTGGCGTCGAACAGCACGGACGCCGTCAACGGCGCGCAACTGTTCGCGACCAACAACCGCGTGACCAAGGTCGAGCAGTCGCTGACCGATAGCGGCCTGATCGATCCGTCGACCGGCGAGTCGCTCGCGGTCGTGTACAAGGACGCGACCAAGAGCACCGTTGCGCTGGGCGGCACGGGTGGTACGACCGTCACGAACGTGAAGGCCGGCAAGGTCGTATCGGCCAGCAAGGACGCCGTGAACGGCAGTCAGCTGTACGACGTATCGTCGAGCGTCGCGTCGGCACTCGGCGGTCAATCGGCCGTCAACGCGGACGGCACCGTGTCGACACCGACCTACAAGGTTGGCGACAAGACCTACAACAACGTCGGCGACGCACTTCAGGCCGCGGCCGCCTCGGGCGGGGCTGGCGGCGAGGATGCGAACGCCGTGCACTATGACGGTACGAACAAGTCCAGCGTGACGCTGGGCGGCACGGGTGCGTCGAACCCGGTCTCGCTGAAGAACGTCGCGACGGGCACCGCCGCCACCGACGCAGTCAACGTGGCCCAGCTCCAGAGCGGCATGAGCGACGTCAAGGACGAGATCAAGAAGGACCTCGGCGACGGCACGCTCGACATGAAGTACATCAAGGTTCGGGCCACGGGCATGCAGGCCAATGCGCTGGGCAAGAACAGCGTGGCGATCGGCTCGCAAGCGAATGCGACGAACATCGATACGCTGGCGATCGGGTCGGGTGCCCGCGCGTCGGGGGCCAACTCGATCGCAATCGGCGTCAACTCGGTTGCTATGGCAGCCAATACCGTGTCGGTAGGCGACGTGGATTCCAAGCGTCGGATCGTCAACGTCGAAGCGGGTATTGACGACTCGGATGCCGTCACCATGAAGCAGTTGACCGACGCGATGAATTCCGCCAATACGAAGCTCGACGTGAAGATGACGCGGATGACGCGTGACGTCGAATCGAAGCCGGGCAGCTTCGTCGCGATCGAAGGGTTGGGCGCGGACGGCAGCTTGCCGAGCATTGCATCGATGAACGGGCGCGATCCCAAATTGGGTACGGCTGCGGCCATCGGCGTAGGGAGTGGCGCCGGCGGGCTCAATACTGTCGCAGTCGGTCTGCAGGCGGTTGCGAGTTCGGACAACTCGGTGGCGATCGGCAGTATCGCCCAGACGGGTGTTGATCACCCGTATTCGGTGGCGATCGGCAGCATGGTCACGACGAATGGTCCCGGCGCGTTGGCAATCGGCTCTCGAGCGAAGGCCAATGGCGAAAACGCGGTGGCGGTCGGCAATAATGGCGTGATGGCGCTGGGCAAGAGCTCGATCGCCATGGGCGACAAGGCGACGACGGCGGTCGGGAGCGTGAACGGTATGGCGCTCGGCAAGTCTGCGAAGATCGAGCAAAACGTAACCGACGCCATCGCACTGGGTGCCAACGCGAGTGTGGCGTCGGGCAATAACGGTGGCATCGCACTGGGCGCCAATTCCGTCGCCGATCGCGCCAATGCGCTCTCCGTCGGGTCGAATTCGCTCCAGCGCCAGATCGTCAACGTCGCAAAGGGTACTAAAAACAACGACGTGGTGAACGTGAGCCAGCTGACGGGCGTGACGAACGCGCTCGGCGGCGGCGCGGGCATCGATGTCGATGGCACCGTCAAGGCGCCGACGTACAAGGTTGGCGACACGACGTACAACAACGTCGGCGACGCGCTGGACGCGATGTCGAAGAACGCCGGCTCTGACCCGAACGCGGTGGTGTACGACAGCACGTCGAAGGACAAGGTGACGCTGGCGGGCAAGGCGGGCACGACGCTGTCGAACGTGGCGGCGGGCAAGGCCGACCTGGATGCGGTGAACGTGTCGCAGCTGAAGTCGTCGGGCCTGATCGGTGAAGACGGCAAGTCGCGTGCTGCAATCACCTACGACAAGAACGCGGACGGTACGCCGAACTACCAGTCGGCGACGCTGGCGGGCGCTGGCGGCACGAAACTGACGAACGTGAAGGCCGCTGAGCTGTCGTCGACGAGCACGGACGCGGTGAACGGCTCGCAACTGTTCGCGACGAACGAGAACCTGGGCAACCTGAAGGATGCCCTGACAGATGGCGGCGTCCTCGACAAGACGACGGGCGAATCGCTGGCGGTGGTGTACGACAGCACGTCGAAGGACAAGGTGACGCTGGCGGGCAAGACGGGCACGACGCTGTCGAACGTGAAGGCCGGTACGGCCGACCTGGACGCGGTGAACGTGTCGCAGCTGAAGTCGTCGGGCCTGATCGGCGAAGACGGCAAGTCGCTTGCCGCGGTGACGTACGACAAGAAGGCGGACGGCACGGCGAACTACAACTCGGTGACGCTGGGCGGCGGGAAGTCGACGGGTGCGGTGACGCTGTCGAATGTTGCACAGGGCAAGGCCGGCACGGACGCAGTGAACGTCGATCAACTGACGAAAGCGATCAGCGACGTGGAAGGTGGCATGAACCCGCTGGCCGTGTCTTACGACAGCGTGACGAAGGACAAGGTGACGCTGGCCGGCGGCAAGACGGGCACGACACTGACGAACGTGGCGGCCGGCAAGGCCGACATGGACGCGGTGAACGTGTCGCAACTGAAGTCCTCGGGCCTTGTTGGCGAGGACGGCAAGTCGCTGGCTGCAGTCACTTACGACAAGAACGCGGACGGCACGCCGAACTACCAGTCGGCGACGCTGGCGGGCGTTGGCGGCACGAAGCTGACGAACGTGAAGGCCGCTGAGCTGTCGGCGACGAGCACGGACGCGGTGAACGGCTCGCAACTGTTCGCGACGAACGAGAACCTGGGCAACCTGAAGGACGCGCTGACGGATGGCGGCGTCCTCGACAAGACGACGGGCGAATCGCTGGCGGTGGTGTACGACAGCACGTCGAAGGACAAGGTGACGCTGGCGGGCAAGACGGGCACGACGCTGTCGAACGTGAAGGCCGGTACGGCGGATCTGGATGCGGTGAACGTGTCGCAGCTGAAGTCGTCGGGTTTGATCGGCGAGGATGGCAAGTCGCTTGCCGCGGTGACGTACGACAAGAAGGCGGACGGCACGGCGAACTACAACTCGGTGACGCTGGGCGGCGGGAAGTCGACGGGTCCGGTGACGCTGTCGAACGTGGCCAAGGGCAAGGCCGGCACGGACGCAGTGAACGTCGATCAACTGACGAAAGCGATCAGCGACGTGGAAGGCGGCATGAACCCGCTGGCCGTGTCTTACGACAGCGTGACGAAGGACAAGGTGACACTGGCCGGCAAGACGGGCACGACGCTGACGAACCTGAATGCGGGCAAGGTGAGCGCGGACAGCAAGGACGCGGTCAACGGTTCGCAACTGCACGCCACGGCAAAGAGCGTGGCAGACGCGTTGGGCGGCGGTTCGACGGTGGACGAGAGCGGCAAGCTCACGGCGCCGACGTATACGCTGGCTGATCCGGCGGACAGCTCGAAGCAGGTCGACTATCACACGGTGGGCGATGCGCTGGAGAACCTGGATGGTCGTGTGGCGAGCAACACGGGCGACATCACGAACATCAAGAACCAGTTCACGAACACGGGCCTGGTGGACAGCGATGGCGACACGCGTGCTGCGGTGACGTATGACAAGAACGCGGATGGCACTCCGAACTACAAGTCGGCGACGCTGGCGGGTAAAGGCGGCACGAAGCTGACGAACGTGGCAGCCGGTACTGCCGACCTGGACGCGGTGAACGTGTCGCAACTGAAGTCGTCGGGCCTGATCGGCGAGGACGGCAAGTCGCTCGCTGCAATCACTTACGACAAGAACACGGACGGCACGGCGAACTACAAGTCGGCGACGCTGGCTGGCGTTGGCGGCACGAAGCTGACGAACGTGAAGGCCGCGGAGCTGTCGTCGACGAGCACGGACGCGGTGAACGGCTCGCAACTGTTCGCGACGAACGAGAACCTGGGCAACCTGAAGGACGCACTGACGGATGGCGGCGTCATCGACAAGACGACCGGTGAATCGCTGGCGGTGGTGTACGACAGCACGTCGAAGGACAAGGTGACGCTGGCGGGCAAGACGGGCACGACGCTGTCGAACGTGGCGGCGGGCAAGGCCGACCTGGATGCGGTGAACGTGTCGCAGCTGAAGTCGTCGGGCCTGATCGGCGAGGATGGCAAGTCGATTGCGGCGGTGACGTACGACAAGAAGGCGGACGGCACGGCGAACTACAACTCGGTGACGCTGGGCGGCGGCAAGTCGACGGGTCCGGTGACGCTGTCGAACGTGGCCAAGGGCAAGGCCGGTACGGACGCGGTGAACGTCGATCAACTGACGGACGCACTTCGCGATGTGGAAGGCGGCATGAACCCGCTGGCCGTGGCCTACGACAGCGCGAAGAAGGACAAGGTGACGCTGGCTGGCGTTGGCGGTACGACCCTGTCGAACGTGGCGGCGGGCAAGGCCGACACGGACGCGGTGAACGTGTCGCAACTGAAGTCGTCGGGCCTCGTTGGCGAGGACGGCAAGTCGCTTGCTGCAGTCACTTACGACAAGAACGCGGACGGCACACCAAACTACAAGTCGGCGACGCTGGCGGGTGAAGGCGGTACGAAGCTGTCGAACGTGAAGGCGGGTACGGCCGACCTGGACGCGGTGAACGTGTCGCAACTGAAGTCGTCGGGCCTGATCGGCGAGGACGGCAAGACGCTGGCTGCAATCACGTACGACAAGAACGCGGACGGCACGCCGAACTACAAGTCGGCGACGCTGGCGGGTGAAGGCGGTACGAAGCTGTCGAACGTGAAGGCGGGCACGGCCGACATGGACGCGGTGAACGTATCGCAACTGAAGTCGTCGGGCCTGATCGGCGAGGACGGCAAGTCGCTCGCTGCGATCACGTACGACAAGAACGCGGACGGCACGCCGAACTACAAGTCGGCGACGCTGGCGGGCGAAGGCGGTACCACGCTTGCGAACGTGGCGGCGGGCAAGGCTGACCGGGATGCGGTGAACGTATCGCAGTTGAAGTCGTCAGGCCTGATCGGCGAGGACGGCAAGTCGCTGGCTGCAATCACGTACGACAAGAACGCGGACGGTACGCCGAACTACAAGTCGGCGACGCTGGCGGGCGAAGGCGGTACGAAGCTGTCGAACGTGAAGGCCGGTACGG
>NZ_QTPP01000034.1 GCF_003853415.1 Burkholderia sp. Bp9142
CCCCGGGGGGGGGCGGGGGGGGGGGGGCGGCCCGCGGCGGGGGGGGGCGCCCCCCCCCCCCCCCGGCCCCCCCCGCCCCCCCCCGCCCCCCCCCCCCCCCCCCCCCGGCCCCCCCCCCCCGCCGCCCCCCCCCCCCCCCCCCCCCCCCCCCCCCCCCCCCCCGGCGCTGCACTACCCGCGCATCACGCCAGTTCCGGATAGCCGCGCGCGGCGGCCTCCCGCGCGAACTCGGCAATGGCATCGTAATCGCCCGGCACCAGCCGTTCGAATCCCTTCAGTCTCAGCATCCGCGCCCGTTCCGGATCAACCGCGACCGCGTGATCGAGCGCATCCCGCAACGCTCCCACGAGCCCTCCTTCCAACGCCTTCGACACAATGAACGGCAACCCCGGCGCCGACGCCGTCATCCCGACGATCCGGATCTCGTTCAACAACCCGGGCAGCGCATCGCGCACATACGCGAACGTCACGCAGTCGATCGCCGCGCAATCGGCTTCGCCGGCCGCCAGCGCACGCAGCACGTTCAGATGTGAGCCGAACGACGTGACCGAACCGAAGAATCGCCCGTCATGCGCATGCGGCGCGACCGCATGCCGGAACGCGTTCATCCCGCTGTGCGAATCCTCGCCGTTGAAGGCGGCCCGCAAGCCGCGGCAGGCAGCGAGCGTCGTCGCGCCGCCCGCCTGCGCGCGCGCGGACACGACCAGCACGCTGCTGTAGCGCGCGCCGTTGCAGCCGGGCACATCGAAGGCCGGTGTCGCGACCAGGTGCACGGCATTGCGCAATCCGAGCATCCGGTACGGATAGCCGCACGTTTGCGACAACAGCAGGTCGTTGCGCCGCCACAGCGCGTGCAGGTCGCCGAACGGTTCGTCGAGCAGCGCGACGCCGGCAGGCCCGCCCGTGCGCGCGAACGCATCGAGTACATCACGCAGCAACGCGCGCCACAGTGCGGCGTGGCGCGGCGTCACGTTGTACATCGGCAGTCCGGCGATCCATGGGCTCATGCGCGCATTCTACGCATCGGCGACGCCTCGGAGAAAGCCGGTTCGCTTGCATTTCGGCGGGGTTCGGGTCCCTGCAGAGACTGCCGATGCTTATCGTCCGCGCAGCGATAAGCAAATGCGAATTGCTTGGTTGGCCCGACTACGCCGCCCGGTTAGCGTTCCAGTGTCGCGACGCCGTCGCATGCCGCTGTTGCAGCCGGCCGCGAGCCGCGACGCTCGTCGGCCACTCGCATCGTGCCCCGCACCGGCGCGATCGTCCGCTTCCCGTATCACCCGCATCACGCGCTTCATCCCGCCTCTGCACCATGGCCGAATACTTCGACGTCGACCACGCTCGCGCGATCGCCACGCTCGACGCCCGCTTCACTGCCCGCACCGAGTGGCCGACCTGGCTGCTGGTCGTCGCGATCTACGGCGGCTGGCTCGCCGTGCTGCTGCTCGTGCGTGCCGAGCGCCTGCCGCTCGCGGCCGCGACGCCGCCGCTGATCCTGCTCGGCGCGTGGCACATGTCGCTACAGCATGAACTGCTGCACGGCCATCCGACGCGCTCCGCGATCGTGAACCGGCTGCTCGGCTATCCGCCGTTGACGATCTGGTATCCGTACACGCTCTATCGCGACACGCACCTCGATCATCACCGCGACGAGGACCTGACCGTGCCGGGTGTCGACCCGGAAACGAACTACGTGTCGCGCGAGCAGTGGGCGCGCCTGCCGCGCTGGCGGCGCGCGCTGACGGTTGCGCGCACCACCTTCGCCGGACGTCTCGTGGTCGGGCCGCCGACGAGCGTCGCCGCGATGTTGGCCGGCGCGTTCGACGCATTCCGGCGCGGCGACTTCCGCTATCTGCGGATGTGGATCACGCACGCTGCCTGCGTGGCCGCGCTGCTCGCATGGCTGCAGTGGGCGATCGGCGTGCCGTGGTGGTACTACCTGCTCGTGGTCACGTGGCCCGCGCTGTCGATCGCGATGATCCGCTCGCTCTTCGAGCATCGCGCCGCGCGGCATCCGAAGGCGCGCATCGTGATCAACGAGGCCGGCTTCGCGATGCGTCTGCTGTACCTGAACAACAACTATCACCTCGTGCATCACGACCTGCCGAAGCTGCCGTGGTACGACCTGCCGCACGCGTACCGGATGCGGCGCGACGCGTATGCGGAAAAATGCGGCGGCTTCGTGATCCGCGGCGGGTATCGCGAACTGCTGGCGCGCCATGCGTGGACGCCGACCGACACGCCCGTGCATCCGTTCGACCAGGGGACGACGTCGCTGTCGATGGGCAGCGGCGCGAAGGTCGCCGCGGTGGACGGGTATCTCCAGATCAGTACGTAGCGCTCGATTGGGCCGCGCTTCGCCGTGAAGCCGCCCGATACGGCGACGCACGCGCAAGGCCGCCGCGGCACGCCTCCCTTACGAAAAGCCGACAACACCGATCAGCATCGGCGAATTGCCAATTCCGTCGGCAATGCCCAGAATGACGGCTCGTCCGGGGCTTCCAACAATCATTCGCCCCGACCCAGCCTCCCGGCCGCGGGCCGCACTCCCCTACGACGATGCAACCGAACACCTCGCCCGGCGCGCTCCGCTCGATCGGCCACGACTGGTCCGTCTCCGCGATCACCGCGGGCTTTCTCGCGGTACTGATTTCCTACGCGGGCCCGCTCGCGATCTTCTTCCAGGCGTCGCAGGCCGCGCACGCGTCCAACGCGATGGTGACGTCGTGGGTCTGGGCGATCTCGATCGGCGCGGGCATCTCGGGGCTGTTCGCGAGCTGGAAGCTGAAGGTGCCGGTCGTGACCGCATGGTCGGCGCCCGGCACCGCGCTGCTCGTCGGCCTCTTTCCGCAGCTGACGCTGAACCAGGCCGTCGGCGCGTACATCACGGCCGCGCTGATCATCCTCGTGATCGGCATCACCGGCTATTTCGACCGGCTCGTGCGGCATATTCCGCGCGGCATCGCCTGCGGGATGATGGCCGGCATCCTGCTGCCGTTCGGCATGCACGCGTTCTCCGCCGCGACCGCACAGCCGGTGCTCGGGTTCGGGATGATCGCGGCGTACGTGATCTTCAAGCGCCTGCTGCCGCGCTACAGCATCGTGCTCGTGCTGCTGACGGGCGCCGCGCTCGCGACGCTGCTCGGCATGGCCCAGCTCGGCAACGTGTCGCCGAGCATCGCGCGGCCGATCTTCATCACGCCCGAATGGACGCTCGGCACCACGCTCAGCCTCGCGCTGCCGCTCGTCGTCGTCAGTCTCACCGGCCAGTTCCTGCCGGGGATGACGATCCTGCGCGTGTCGGGCTATCACACGAGCGCGCGGCCGATCATCACGGCGACCGGCGTGATGTCGCTCGTCGTCGCGTGCTTCGGCGGGATCACGATCGTCGTCGCGGCGATCACCGCGGCGCTGTGCACCGGCAAGGACTCGCACGAGGATCCGGACCGGCGCTATATCGCCGGCATCGCGAACGGCATGATCTACCTGATCGGCGGGCTCTTCGCGGGGACGATCGTCACGCTGTTCTTCGCGCTGCCGCAAGCCTTCGTCGCGATCCTCGCGGGGCTCGCGCTGATCGGCGCGATCGGTGCAAACGTGCACGGGATCTTCGAGGACGAGGATCATCGCGAAGCGTCGGTGATCACGTTCCTCGCGACCGCATCGGGGATGACGTGGCTCGGGCTCGGCTCCGCGTTCTGGGGGATCGTGATCGGGTCGGTCGCGTATGCGGTGTTGAGCAGGGTGCGGCAGCAGGCGTGACGCGCATCGCGTGCCCTTTCCGCCGCCGCGTCGCTCAACGCGCGTGTTCGCGCACCAGCGCGGCAAGCGCATCCGCCGGTGTCGTCGTGCCGTACACGCGCTCCGACACGCCGGCCTCGACGTCGATCTGCCCCGCGTTGTGCACGTCGTACAGGTCGACGATCAACTGCGCATGACGTTCGCTGAGCCCCGCGCGCAACAGCGTCGCGGTCCATGCGTCGCGCGGCAGTTCGCGCGCGACGATTTCGTGGTCCGCCGCCGCGCCGAGCATCTCCGCGATGTCCCGCACGCTCACACGCCGCGGCCCTTCGATGCTGACGATACGCGGCCCGTTGCCGGTTTCGGCGGAATCGAGCAGCAGCCGTGCCGCCGCGACACCCACGTCGGGCGCCCAGACCGTCGGAAACACCTTGTCGACCGGATGATGAAAGCTCGGCAGCACGCCGGTTGCGAGCGCGACCGGCAGCACGCGCGTCCAGTTCTGCAGGTGCTCGGACGAGCGCAGCAGCGTGAGCCGCGTCGGCACCGTGTTCAACCTTTCTTCCAGGCGATGAAAGAGCCGCGTGATGCCCGTGTTGCCGTCGCGCTCCGCCCCGTAGTCCGACAGCGCGAGCAGCGCCGGCGGCGGATGCGCGGCGAGTGCGCCGGTCACGATGTCGATCGTCCGCTCCATCGTCGCGGCCGGGTCGCTGTCGGCGACGGGCACCGGACACAGCATCTGCACGGCTTGCGCGCCATCGATCGCCGCGGCGACCGCACGGGCGTCCATCAGGTCGGCGATCGCGACGTCGCAGCCAAGCTGCGCGAAGCGTTCGCGCCGGCGTGCGTCGCGCAGCACCGCGCGCACGGGATGGCCTGCCTGGCGCAGGGCCGTTACAGTCGACAGTCCGACGTTGCCTGATGCTCCGAAGATCACGAACACGATCCGCTCCTGGGGGATGAAGTTATCGTGATTGTCGGCACTCGCGGCCAGGACGGCGCACAGGGATGGATGAAGCGGACAGGAAAGGATGACGGGATGCAGGTGCTGACACACCCACGATGACAAGCCTCGCATCATCGCAATTGATGGCAGCATAATTTCGACTTCTATTTATCGGAACGATTGCCGCCGACTGCCATGAGTGGTGCCGGCCGGGAAGCCAGCGACTGACGCTCAAGCAGGTAAAAAAACGCTCTACGGTTTCGCCTTGATCGTGGCCAGCACAATTTGCGATTGGCTGACCCACATCGCCGTCAGGTTGCAGCGATGGTGAACCAGCGACATGATCGTCGAGTAGTCCTGCAACAGATTGCGAGTAAAGATCGGTTCGTGATGGGCGATGCGGTTGCGCAGTTTCCGAATGTCTTCAAGCTGACCGTAGATCATCTGCCGATGTGCTGCCACCGAAATGCTCGAGTCGAGATTCGGAAATACCCGGCGCAAGTGGGGATCCCAAAGACGG
Source organism: Burkholderia sp. Bp9142 (assembly GCF_003853415.1). Classification (GTDB taxonomy): domain Bacteria; phylum Pseudomonadota; class Gammaproteobacteria; order Burkholderiales; family Burkholderiaceae; genus Burkholderia. The sequence continues at coordinate 5,208 of NZ_QTPP01000034.1, forward strand.
GTATCGTTACGAACGTGAACATCTTCTGCCAAAACACGAACTTAAGTTCCGGGATCACCTTTCCTACGGTCGTCACCCCCTGTCGAGCGGACGTGAGGTCATTCCACTGACTGTATCCCGCTCGTGACCGTGGAAGGCTTCGTTCGAAACCAGGCGACCAGGGCCATCGCGGTCCATACACGGCTTCGAGCACATCGGAAACGGCGTTGCGAACTGCAACCTCGCAGACGTGCAACACGGGCAGCAGCGCCCCTGACACGGCTGCGTTCCACGCGTACAGCCGCAGTGATGCCATGTCTTGGTCATCTGCCGGGCGTGCAACTGCGTCGAACGTCGCCATCCGCGGGCGCGACAGCGCGGTGGTGACGGCATCAATGACATCCTTGTTGTTTGACATCACGCTTGGATTTAGATACGATCGACGTCACTAGCTACGGGATTCGCGGGCGAAAGCCTCCCCCCGTGGACAGACGATAGTATCGAAGAAACCCGCTCCGTGCGGGTTTTTTCATTTTCCGCCCCCAATTTCCCGGCCCCGTCAGTCTTGACTCTCATCGCCCCGGCCGCAGAACAAAAACGCCCGTAGCCTCGGCCTGCTCACGTTCGTGATTGGTCTACGCAACGAGGTGGAATGGACGAAGTTCCGCTGCCAACAACGTGATCGAATTACTACGTTCCGGACTGGGATAAGCCACGCAACGAATCGAACACTGCGACCGCAACCTCACGCGCCGCATCCACCCGGTTACGCTCCGCTCCCATCGCCCTCGCCGTCATAAGCGAGCCTGAGCCCACCCCTTGCCCCCGCCCGCGCGATCTCCGTCGGCGTCGCCCCCAGCACGCGATTCATCCAGTTCGCCATGTGGCTCTGATGCGCGAAACCCGCTTCGAGCGCGATCTGGCTGATACTCAGCCGGCCCTCGAGCAACAACGCCTTCGCGCGCTCGACCCGGCGCCGCACCACGTACTGATGCACCGGCATCCCGAGCGTCTCGCGGAACAGCACCTTGAAATGCGGCACGCTGATCGACACGAGCGCCGCGAGTTCGGCCAGTGTCATGCGACGCTCGAGGTTGGCCTCGACATAGTCGATCACGCGCGCCGCCGCCTTCGGCGCAAGCGTGCGCCGGTGCTCGCGGAACGCCGGCTGGCTGTCGACCAGCCGCGCGACGAGCGCCGTGCACAGGCTCTCCGCATAGAGCGGGTCCGACGCGTCTTCCGCTTCGAGTTCGGCGGCCATCGCCCATGCGATGTGCTGCAGCCGCGGATCGCGCACCTGCAGGCGGCGGCGGATCTGCGCCTGCGACGGCTTCAGCTCGAGCTGGTCGAACGTGCGGCGCACGAACGTGTCGCTGAGCGCGATGTGCAGGATCCGGCAGTCGGCGCTGTCGGTCCACTGGCCCGGCAGGCCGGCGGGTATCACGTCGACGTCACCGTGCGCCTGGATGCGCGACACGCGTTCGCCGTCGCACACGCAATCCGCGCGCACGGGCGAGCCGACATGCACGCCGATGCGGTGATGATCGGCGGCAGGGATCCGGTACGTGCCCGCGCGAATCTGCAGCAGCGACGCGCCGAAGCCGCGCCACCCGAGCCCGCGGCTGGAGCGCAGGCTGACCGGCACGCCGTTGTCGGTCGGCGCGGCGAGAATCGGATCGCTCATGGTTCCCCTCCACCAGATCAGGTGTCGAACGCGCATTGTGACGTTTTTTCCGGCCGCTTGCCGGGCTTGCCCGGCCATTACCGCGCCGGGCGGAAAAAGATCATCCGTTTCTGCTCCGGCCCATCCGTGCGTGTGCGCCGCCGGGCACCGCACTGCTTACGATGGCCTCATCCGACACCTACGGAGACCGTCATGCCCGATTACTGCCCGCAACGCGCGGCGCTCACCCCCGCCTCACCGTCCCGCGCCGCCCGCCGCCCTGCCCGCCCCGTTCACCGCACCGACCGGACCACCCTCGCCGCATGGTGCCTGCGCATGATCGGCTGGTACCGGCTCGAACGGCTGCTCGCGTCGATCCCCGACAGCAACGACGACTTCGGGATCGTCTGACGGTCGACACGCACGACGCCCGGCCCGCCCTCGTCCACCTACTTGCGCCGCCGCTCGTGCGGCGCCACCGTCGCGCCGTCGATCACCGGCGCGCCCTGCTTGATCAGGAAGTCGCGAAACAGCCCCGTCACCTGTGAGATCCGGCGGTCGGCAAGCGTGATCACGTACCACTCGCGCACGATCGGATTGCCCGGAAACGGCAGTTGCCCGAGCAGCCCCGTGCGCAGCTCGAGTGCACACGCGTGCAACGACAGGAACGCGACGCCGAGCCCCGCTTCGGCCATCTGCTTGATCGCCTCGTTGCTCGACAGTTCGGAGCCCACATGGAAGCGGTGGCCGGACGTCTTGAACAGGCTCTCGACCGTGGAACGCGTGCCCGCGCCGCGCTCGCGCACGAGCAGGTGCGCGGATTCGAGATCCTTCAGCGCGACGCGCTTGCGCTGCATCAGCGGATGCCCGGGCGCCGCGACGAACACCATCGGATGCTTCGCGAACTCGACCGCGTGCGTGCGCAGTTCCTTGGGCGCGCTGCCCATGACCGCGAGATCGATTTCATGCGTCGCGAGCATGCGGATGATGTCGTCGCGGTTGCCGACCTTGAAATACGTCTTCACGTGCGGACGCGTCGCGGTGAATTTCACCAGCAGCGGCGGGATCAGGTACTCGGCCGTCGTGATCGCGCCGATCCGCAGCGTGCCGCCGAGATCGCCCGTCAGCGCGGCCACTTCGTCGCCGGCCTCGCTCCACAGATGCAGGATCTCACGCGCATAGCGCGACACGATCTCGCCGGCCGCGGTCAGCTGCACGCCGCGCCCCACCCGCTGCAGCAATGCGGCGCCCACCGCCTCCTCGAGCAGGCGAACCTGCAGCGACACGGCCGGCTGCGTCAGGTTCAGCTCCTCGGCCGCGCGCGACACGCTGCCGAGCCGCGCAATCATGTCCAGCGCCTTCAACTGCCGGAACGTCGCGGTCTTACCTATAAGTGAATACATATGAGTCGCTTATAAACATTAAATTGTTTGAGCAGGTTCAAAACTATATCGTCGGTTCTTGAGCAATGTCATCCGAATCGTCATCAGCGGGAGCCACAACATGGACAACATCACGCCTACCCTTGCAACGGATCGCGCACCGCGCGTGCCGCGCATCGTGATCGTCGGCGGCGGTGCCGGCGGCCTGCAGCTCGCCACGCGCCTCGGCGACACGGTCGGCCGCCGCGGCCAAGCCGACGTCGTGCTCGTCGACCGCTACCCGACGCACTTCTGGAAGCCGCTCTTGCACGAAGCCGCATCCGGCCATCGCGATCCGGCCTCGCACACGATCGAATACGCGGCACAGGCGAAGCGTCACGGCTTCCGCTTCGTGCAGGGCGCGCTGCAGCGGGTCGATCGCGCGGCACGCACGGCGACGATCGCCGCGGTGCAGGACGCGGACGGCACGGAGATCCTGCCGCAGCGCGAGCTTGGCTACGACGATCTCGTGCTGGCCGTCGGCAGCGTGACGAACTTCTTCAACGTGCCGGGCGCCGCGCGCCACGCGTTGCCGCTCGAAAACCTCGACCAGGCCGAGGATTTCCGCCGCAAGTTCCTTGCCGCCTGCACGAAGGCGAACCACCTGGCCGAGCAGCAGCCGACGCTGCGCGCGGCACCGATCTGCATCAACGTGATCGGCGCCGGCGCGACGGGCGTCGAACTGGCCGCGGCGCTGCGCCATGCGATCCAGCAGCTGACGACGTATCGCTTCAAGGCGCTGGTGTCCGCACGCGACGTGCACATCCGGCTGATCGAAGGCGGCCCGCGCATCCTGCCGGCGCTCGACGAAAGGCTGTCGGCCAGGATGCACGCGCAACTGCGCACGCTGAACGTCGACGTACTGACGCAGACGCGCGTCGCGGAAGTCGGCGCGGACGCGGTCACGACCGCGACCGGCGAGCGGCTCGCGAGCGACATCACGATCTGGGCGGCCGGCGTCGCGGGCCCCGCGATCCTGCGGGAACTCGGCGACATCGCGCTCAACCGGTCGAACCAGGTGATCGTGACCGATACGCTGCAGACGCCCGACGATCCGCACGTGTACGCGTTCGGCGACTGCGCCGCGTGCCCGTCGGCCGATGCGAGCGGCTTCCTGCCGCCGCGCGCGCAGGTCGCGCACCAGCAGGCCGTGTACCTGGGCGAGGCGCTCGCGCGGCGCCTCGCCGGCAAGCCGGTGGCGGGCTTCACGTTCCGCGACGCGGGCACCGTCGTGTCGCTCGGCCGGGCCGGCGCCGTGTATCAGGCCGATCTCGGCGTGCGTTCGCGTTCGCTGATCGTCGACGGGCTCGCCGCGATCGGGCTGTACAAGTTCCTGTATCGCAAGCATCTGTTCAGCGTGTACGGACTGAAGCGCACGCTGTTCCAGTCGCTGAGCCACTGGCTGCAAAGCCGCAACCAACCGTCGATCAAGCTGCACTGATCGACGACGGCATCGCAAGACGGCGTATCGAGCCCACATCGCCCGATGCGCCGTTTTTTCAGATGCACGCATCCGGTGCATTCGACGCATGCGCACGTTTGGTGCATCACGTTGAAGTGCGTCGATGCGAGGCGAATCTTGCGGAGAACATCGCATCGCAGGCCTCCCATGCCAGTCATGGCTCGCCGCCCGATTCATTAGTCGAATCGTATGAGTCGGATATAAATATTAATTGGTCGCCTATTCCGGATCGACGCTAAGGTGTGTGGCATTCCCGTCCGCGAACGGATCGTCACGTCTCAGGAGAGGAATCACCGTGGTCATCGAAGCCATCGTCACCCGTCTCGACGCCGCATTCGCGCAGATCGAAGCGACACCGGATTCGCACGAATCGCGCAACCAGCGCGATGCGATCATCCAGTGGCTCGACAGCGCATCGGAGCAAGGATATCGACTCGGTCTCGTCACGACGCTGCCGGCCGCCCGGCTCAGCGACATGTTCGAAGGCCAGTTCGGCCGTGCGAACCTCGACCGCTTCTCGGTCGTCGTGACCGACGCCAATCAGCAGGACTCCGTATCAAACCAGCATCCATTCGATGTCGCGCTGCAGGCGCTGGGGGTGCCGCCCGAGCGCGCGGTGGCCGTCGCGAGCAGCGAACCGGAACGCCGCGAAGCCGAGACGTTCGGCCTGTCGCGTTGCGTGCGCATCACCGACACGGTGCGATCGATCGCATCGGCGGGCGTGCACTGACCTGAGCACCTGCATCCGGGCCGGCACGTGCCGGCCGGTCGCAATCCGGCGCGATGCCGACGATTGCCCGACCGAATCCTGACATTCTGCTGTCAAAGTTGCTTGCAACACTTCCGGGCTCGACCGACCCCACCCGGAGACGGAACGACGCGCTTCCCGCCTCGTCCCGCCCGTTTCAAGCCACGATGACACGCCCTACCCGCACCGCCTCGGCCGTCGCGCTCGTCTGCCTGCTGCTCGCCGCATGCGGCGGAGAAACGTCGACGGCACCCGCCATGCCGGCGGACAACAGCGGCACGCAGCCGGCGCCGCAACCGACACCGACGCCGACACCCGCGACCTACTACCAGACGAAGACGCCGTATCGTCCGCAGCAGGACGCGGCGACCTACGAAGCACCGCCCGCCGGCTACGCACCCGTCTACACCGGACTCGTCGCGCGGCACGGCTCGCGCGGACTGTCGGGCTTCAAGTACGACGGTGCGATTCATGCGATGCTGGTCAAGGCCGAGGCGGACGGCGCGCTGTCGGCGCTCGGCGCGCAGCTGAAGGCCGACACGTACGCGATGATGAAGGCCAATGCACTGCTCGGCTACGGCGTGCAAGGGATTTCGACGCCCGGCTATGGCAATCTCACGCAGACCGGCATCCACGAACACCAGCAGCTCGCCGCGCGGCTCGCGCAGCGGTTGCCGGCACTGTTCGCGTCGGGCGGCCGGCAGATCGTCGTCGTCAACTCGGGGCAGGACCGCGCGGTCGACAGTTCGGCCTACTTCTCCGCCGCGCTCGTCGCCGCGCAGCCGGCGCTCGCCGCCGCGATCACGCTGCCGGCCGCGCCGTCCGGCTATCCCGCGAGCACGCCGGTCGCGCAGCCCGCCGGCACCAACCGCTTCCTGCTGTATTTCCACTCGCTGAAGCCGGCCACCGATCTCGTGACCGACACGTCCGCCCCGTATTACGCGACCTATCAGGCGAGCCAGGCATACCAGGCCTATTCGAGCGATGCGACGGTCGCGGACAAGCTGAAGACGATCAAGGCGTCGCCACAGGTCGCGGAGGTCGCGCAAACGGTGCTGTCCGCGCTGGTGTCGCAGGCCTTCGTCGCGAAGCTCGGTTCAGACGGCTATACGTTCGCGAACACGGGGACCTACGCGTTCACGTCGCCGGACGGCAAGTTCACCAATACGCTGAAGGGCGATGGCAAGACGAAGATCGCATCGGCCGTCGATGCGGTGAACGTGCTGTACAACCTGCTGCAGGTCGCGCCCGCGATGACGGCCGAAACGGGCGGCGTCACGCTGGAGAAATACATCGGCGCCGAGCAGGCGCGGACGCTCGCGTATCTGCAGGACGCGGAGGACTATTACCAGAAGGGGCCCGGCATCCAGGAAGCGAACCCGGTCACGTACCGGATGGCGCAGGTGCTGCAGGACGATTTCTTCAACGAGGTCGACGCGATCGCGCGCGGCGACCTGACGCGCGCCGCGAAGCTGCGCTTCACGCATGCGGAAATCATGATTCCGTTCGCGTCGATCATGAACCTGAAGAACGTGTTCGTGCCCACGCCGCAGGCGCAGACCTACACGTATGCGAACAACCCGTGGCGCGGCGATCAGGTGTCGCCGATGGCCGCGAACATGCAATGGGACGTGTATCGCAACGGCTCGCGGCTCATCGTGAAGATGTTGTACAACGAGCGCGAGACGGATTTCCAGGCCGCGTGCGACGGCGCGAAGATCGCACCGGCGAGTCACTACTACGATTACGCGGGATTGAAGCGCTGTTACGGGTATCCGTGACGCGCCACGGCGTACCGCGTCAATGCGGAATTGCTGCGCTCGTGCGCGCCGCCCGCGCGGCCTTCGGCTTCGCTGCGGCGTGCACCTTCGGATCGGCGCCGACCGCATGTTGAACCTTGCGGGCCTCCGCGGGCGTCGCGTGTGCCTTCGACACAGGTTTCGCGTCGGCATGCGCCGCGGCCGGCGCCTTCGACGGCGAACGAACGGGTTGCTGCCCCGGGTTCGCGGCCGTCGCACTGTGCGCCGCCCCAGGTGGATGCTTGACCTGCTGTGCGTACGCCTTGACGTCGTGGTCGCTCATCCACGATTCCGTGTAGGCAGCCGACGCAGGCTGCGACAGGTTGAGACAAGCGACCGATGCCACGAGAAAGGCACGAAGATGCGTGCGACGATTGAATGCGGTAATGACGAATGCTCCTTGCGATCTGGCTTGACGCGCCGTGTCGGCGCAGTCGTGGCGGCACGATAAATGAGCGTATTCCACATCGCAAGCGTTTGACGGGTGATTCAAACGATTCTTGACGTTTGAACGATCGATCCGGCGTGTGAGGTCCGTCACGCCCCGCGTTCGATCGCGTCGGCCGCGACACCGTCCTTCCCCCCGTTCCGCTCGACCGTCCACGGATGAATCGGCCGATGCCCCGGCCGCGCCCGCTCGGGCGGCATCCACAGATGCCGCAGCCGCTGCCCGAACGTCCCCGGCGCGAGCACGTCGCGCCACATGTCGACGAATTCATGGAGATTCAGCACCAGGAAGTTGTACGAACGGATCTGCCGCGTGATGCCGTAGTCGACCGGCTCCGTTTCCTCGACGTATGTGCCGAACATCCCGTCGAAGATGATCAGCACGCCGCCGTAGTTCCTGACTCCCTGTCCGAAGGACGCCGCGCGCCTGCTCGCGCTGCCGCGGAGGATGGAGCGGCAGGGGAGCGCGCCTGCTCGCCGAACTGCGGCGGACCGACGATCTCGAACTCGGATTCGCCGGCGGTGTCGAACATGCATCGCCGGAGATTCACATGAAACGCGCCGCCCCGTTCGCCCTCCTGATCCTGCTTGCCGCCGCCAGCTTGCCGGCGCTCGCCGGTAGTACCGTGTCGCCGGTTCCGCAGCAAGCGAGGAATTGCGTACCGTCCTCGCCGTCCGCGTCCGCCGGCACGGCGCCCGGCTCCCGCGCGGTGCCGAAGGCCCCGCCGATCCGCGTGTGCGTCGGCGATTCGGACACGCAACTGAACCTGCCGTGGTTCCTGACCGACGTCCTCACCGCCGTGGACACGCACCAATCGCCCCGCGACCTGCTCCACAAGATGCGCGACGACTTCTGAAGTGCGGCCGTCCCTGCCTGCACGCGCGCCGAAAAAACCGCGGGATGGGCCTCGTTCACGGCGATCCGGCCCCCGGATCGCCGGACGTGACGCGCCACGCAAATATTTCCTGTCGAGCATCAATCGCAAAATTGTTCCATTTGTTGACTCACGATATTTCGTAATCGCGCGTCACGTCATATACTTGCCGCGCACCATCCTCGTGCCAAGAGACGGTGTCTTCTGTCCCGGCCGCACTCCGATGCGGCCGGGGCTCTTTTCGGGCGCGCGATCCAACCTGCATGCGCAGTCATGCATGGAGCAACGCGTCGCCCCCAGGCGATTCCGCCGCGATGCCACCGGATGCGATTCGCAAGCGTAGAATCGACCAGCGCGCCGCTTTCGGCGCGAATTACCGTGCCCCGGCCAGGCACGGCGCATGCTCCGCGTCTATCCATCGAACGGTTCGACCTGCATACCCATGCGTACAACAACAAATGCGACCCGAGGAACCTCCACGCCCGCGCCGGGCCCGAAGCCCGCATTCCAGCGCGGCGGGGTGTGGCCACACATCATCTTGTCCGTTGCCCTGATCATCTGCGTGCTTGTGCTCGTGCTGGCGTTCGTCATCGCCGATCGCCTCGCGCGCGAATCGATTGCCCGGCGCGAACGCGTCGTCGCGAACGACATCGTGGTCTCGGTCAATCACATCCTTGACGGGATTCGCTCGCGGCACCCGGACGAGTTGAACGCGCTGGTCGGACGGCCCTGCACGACGATCTTCCGGACACTTGCCGAAGTAGGCACTCACCTGCGTTATCTTCGCGCCGTCGGGCTGGCCAACAACGGTCGCGTCACGTGCTCGTCGGCGCTCGGTCCGATCGACGTCTCGCTCGACGCGTACCTGCAGGCGCCGGAACCGGGGATGACGGCCATCGCGCTGCTTCAGCAGACGCCGTTTCAGCATCGCGTTCCGGTGCTGGCGGCGTTTCGCGCGACCGCGCCCCAATCGGGCGTCCTTTATCTGGTCGAAGGCGACTATCTGGCGGACATGCTCGCACACGGTACCCGGTTCGGCGCGGAAACGGCCACGCTGTCGGTCGAGGGCGCGGGCGGCCTCGATCAGCATGGCGCGTTCGTGCCGCCATTCGGCACGGCCCCCGCGGCGGGCAGCGCGATCGCGTCGAGCACCTGGCCCTTCAGGGTTTCCGTCACCTCGTCGCAAGCCTACGTCTCGCAGGTGCATCGGCAGTACCGGCTGATCTGCGTGACGATCGCGCTGCTGGTGAACGGCCTCGTCGCGGCCGCCTACCTGCTCGCGATGGCGCCGCGCCGGCTGCTGCTGAAGGCCGTGCGCAACGCGCTGAACCGCAAGGAGTTCCACGTCGTGTACCAGCCGATCGTCGACGTCGACTCGCGCAGGACCGTGGGCGTCGAGGCGTTGCTGCGCTGGCATCATCCGAAATGGGGAGCGATCAGCCCGGCCGTGTTCGTGCCGCAGGTCGAATCGACCGCGATGCTGCCGAAGGTGACCGAATTCGTGCTGCGGACCGCCGTGTCGGAACTGACCGCGCTCACGCCGTCGATGCCGCTGCGCATCGCGATCAACATCGCGCCGAAGGATCTCGAACGCGCGCGCTTCGTGTCCGTCGTCGAAGACACGATCCGCCGGCTTCCGCCGGGCTTCACGCTGGTGCTCGAAGTGACCGAGCGCATCCTGCTCGAAAAGAATGCGCGCACGACCGAGATGTTCGCCGCGCTGCGCGCGAAGGGCGCGAAGTTCGCGATCGACGACTTCGGCACGCATCACAGCAATCTCGACATGCTGTCGCGTTTTCCGTTCGACTACGTGAAAATCGATCGCCAGTTCATCGCGCAACTGACGACCGGCAATGCGAAGCTGATCGAAGGGATCGCGGCGCTCGCGCACCACTACGACCTGAAGATCATTGCCGAGGGCGTGGAGACGGAAGAGCAGCATCGCGCGCTGCATGCGGTCGGGATCCAGTATGCGCAGGGCTACCTGTATCAGCGGCCGCAGCGGCCGGAACACCTGAAGCGGGATTTCGCATCGATGCCGGCTTAGGTGTCGGCCGCCGTCGCGGCACGCCATGACGATGGGCACGTCCACTGCGATCCTGCGGCGCGCCGGGCATTCGCATCGGTATCCCGGCAGTATCGTGACGGCTGAAGACATGCCGGCGCGACTCGCGACGCCGCACCCCGCGGTGATCGAATGTGCCGACGGCTCGGGCGCGACGGCGACGCGGTCGCCGCTGGAGGACGACGCGCTCGAGCTCCAGGTAGACGAATATGTGACGCGGAAGCGCCACCGGTCATCGCGCACCGCTGACTGCTGCGGCCGGTCGACGCGGCGCGCACCGCGTGGCGGGTCGACCGGCGGCTTCCTGCCACCTGATGCCAGCGGCGCCGCCTTCGGCGGGAACCGCGCGAGAGGCGCTAAAATCCGCCGCCTGGGCATCCACGACGAGCAAGCGTTTTGACGGCGTTCGAGCAGGGTTTCATCCTCACCCGCCACTGGCGGGACACCGCGTCCGGCATCGAGATCGAGTTCTGGCTGGCAACCGAACACGGTCCGCGCCGCGTGCGGCTGCGCCCGCAGGAAGCCGTCGCATTCTTGCCGGCCGGGCAGCAGGCGCTCGCCGAACGCGCGCTGGCCGGCGAACGCGATGCCGAGCTGCGCCCGCTCGCGCTGCGCGACTTCCGCCAGCGCGCAGTCGTCGGCCTCTATTGCCGCCGCTACCGCCACCTGTCCGGGCTCCAGAAACGCCTCGCCGTGGCCGGTGTCGACGTCTACGAAGCCGACATCCAGCCACCCGACCGCTACACGATGGAGCGCTTCATCACGGCGCCCGTGCTGTTTCGCGGCACGGCCGCCCGTGACGGCACGCTGACCGACGGCGAACTGAAACCGGCGACCGGCTACCGGCCGGTGCTGCGCTGCGTGTCGCTCGACATCGAGACCAGCATCCATGGCGAGCTGTACTCAATCGCGCTCGAAGGCTGCGGACAGCGGCAGGTCTACATGCTCGGCCCGCCCAACGGCGACGCGCCGGCCGCCGACTTCCGCCTCGACTACTGCGATAGCCGGGCCGAGATGCTCACGCGGCTCAACGACTGGTTCGACGTGCACGATCCCGATGCGGTGATCGGCTGGAACCTCGTGCAGTTCGACCTGCGCATCCTGCATGCGCACGCGGAGCAATACGGCGTGCCGCTGAAGCTCGGGCGCGGCGGCAGTGTGCTCGAGTGGCGCGCGCATGGTCAACAGCCCGACCACTTCTTCGCGGGCGCGGCCGGCCGCCTGATCCTCGACGGCATCGACATGCTGAAGTCGGCGACGTGGACGTTCCCGTCGTTCAGCCTCGAATACGTGTCGCAGTCGCTGCTCGGCGAAGGCAAGTCGATCGACAACCCGTATCAGCGGATGGACGAGATCCAGCGCCGCTTCGATCACGACAAGCCCGCGCTCGCGCACTACAACCTGAAGGACTGCGAACTCGTCACGCGCATCTTCGACAAGGCCGACCTGCTGTCCTTCGCGCTCGAACGCGCGACCGTCACGGGCCTCGCGGCCGATCGCACCGGCGGCTCGGTCGCGGCGTTCACGCACCTGTACCTGCCGCGCATGCACCGGCTCGGCTACGTCGCGCCGAACCTCGGCGACGTGACGGGCCAGAACAGCCCGGGCGGCTTCGTGATGGATTCGCGGCCCGGCCTGTACGACTCGGTGCTCGTGTTCGACTACAAGAGCCTCTATCCGTCGATCATCCGCACGTTCCTGATCGATCCGGCCGGGCTGATCGAAGGGCTCGCGCACCCGGGCGACGACACGTCGGTGCCCGGCTTTCTCGGCGCGCGCTTCTCGCGCACCGCGCATTGCCTGCCCGACATCGTGCAGCGCGTGTCCGAAGGCCGCGACGAAGCGAAACGCCAGCGCAACGCGCCGCTGTCGCAGGCGCTGAAGATCATCATGAATTCGTTCTACGGCGTGCTCGGCTCGACGGGCTGCCGGTTCTTCGATCCGCGCCTCGCGTCGTCGATCACGATGCGCGGCCACGAGATCATGCATCGCACCCGCGAGTTGATCGAGGCGCAGGGCTACGAAGTCATCTACGGCGACACCGATTCGACCTTCGTGTGGCTCGGACGCGAGCACGACGACGATGCAGCATCAGCCAAGGGCCGCACGCTCGTCGAGCACGTGAACCGCTGGTGGCAAGCGCACCTGCGCGATCGCTTCGGGCTGGAAAGCGCGCTCGAACTGCAGTACGAGCGACATTACCGCCGCTTCCTGATGCCGACGGTGCGCGGTGCGGAGGAAGGCAGCAAGAAGCGCTACGCGGGCCTCGCGCGCGCCGCGAATGGCGGCGAGGACCTCGTGTTCAAGGGGCTCGAAACCGTGCGCACCGACTGGACGCCGCTCGCGCAGGCGTTCCAGCGCGAGCTCTACCGGCGCGTGTTCAAGCGCGAGCCGTACCAGGACTTCATTCGCGACTACGTGCAACGCACACTCGACGGCGAATACGACGCGCAACTCGTCTATCGCAAGCGCGTGCGCCGGCCCTTGAGCGAATATCAACGCAACGTGCCGCCGCATGTGCGCGCCGCGCGGATCGCGGACGAATTCAACCAGGCGCGCGGCCGGCCGCTGCAGTACCAGCGCGGCGGCTGGATCAGCTACGTGATGACGACGGCCGGCCCCGAGCCGCTCGAGACGATGCGCTCGCCGATCGACTACGCGTTCTATGTGAGCCGCCAGTTGCAGCCGGTCGCCGACGCGATCCTGCCGTTCCTGCGCGACGATTTCGAGCGCGTGATTTCGGGGCAAGGTCAATTGTTCTGAGACCGACGGCGCGGCGACATCGTGCTCGCCCATTCCGTCATGCGGTTGTGCTCGCAACCGCTTCGCAACCCGTTCTCTCCCCGCGGCACCCCCGCACTCATCGGCATTCTCGCGCCCCCGTTGAACCGGCCGCTGCCATCCCCTGATCTTTCCTGTCCCCTCTTCGCGTAGCCGCCCCGGCCCCGCGTCGTGCAGCCCTTCTCCGTTCGCCGTCCCGCGGCGCCCCCACGCGCATCGGGAAAACCCGACCACCCACAGCGCAACTTCTCGTTGACACGCCGATTTTTGCCCTTCTAATATGCACACAACGCTGCACACAATAAAACACACATCGATGTGTGTAGAAAACAGCAGGCATGCGGGTTTACCCATCTCAAGTGAGGTCACCATGAATCGACTGTCTCGTTTCACCCGTCAAATCGCCGCGTGCACCGTGGCCGCGGCATCGCTCATCGCGGCCGCCCCGTCATACGCCGCCGGGCCCGACGCCTGGGCCGCCGTGAAGAAGGCCGGCGTACTGCGCTGCGGCGCCGCGGTCGCGCCCCCTTACGTGATGCGCGACCCGAAGACGGGCACCTACAGCGGCTTCTTCTCGGATCTGTGCCGCGACTTCGGGCAGAACGTGCTGAAGGTGAAGGTCGAATTCGTCGACACGAGCTGGGACAACATCGTGGCCGGCCTGCAATCGGACAAATGGGACCTGTCGCTCGCGCTGAACGACACGCCCGAGCGTGAAAAGGCCGTCGCGTTCTCCGCGCCGGCGACCGACTACAACGTCTCGTTCGTCTACAACAGGAACAACCCGAAGATCGCGAAGAACCTGCGCTCGCTCGCCGACATCGACAAGCCGAACGTCACGGTCGCGGTGATGTCGGGCACGTCGCAGGACAAGGCGATCTCGGCCGAACTGAAGCAGGCGCGGATCATGCGGCTGCCGGGCAACGACGAGACGCGCCTGTCGCTGATCTCGAAGCGTGCCGACCTGCTCGCCGACGCGAACATCACCAACATGCTGCTGACGGAAGCGCACCCTGACTGGGCGGCCAGCTTCAACCCCGCGCCGCCGCTCGCGCAGCAGGAAGTGGCGTTCGGCCTGCGCAAGGACACGCCCAAGGCCGACCTCGACGTCCTCAACGACTACCTCTCGCAGCAGGTCAGGTCGGGCGCGGTGAACCGTCTCATCAAGACTTCCGTACAGGCCATGCTGGCCCCGGGCAAGTAAGCACCGGTCGCACCGACGAGCCCGGCGGAACGCCGCCGGGCGCCGATTTTCCGATTCGCACTTTGCGCGCCGATGCCGGGCGCCGCTGGAGAGACTGTCATGTTGTCGCCTCAAACGACGGCCGTCAGGTCGGCCATGCATCCCCTTTCGACCACGCGCTTGCCCACGTCCGCACCGGACGGCGAGTTCGTGCGGCTGCGCGACGTGCACAAGGCATACGGCCCGAACCTCGTCGTGATGGACGGCATGAGCCTCGACATGCGCGCCGACGACCGGCTCGTGATCATCGGCCCGAGCGGCAGCGGCAAGAGCTCGCTGCTGCGCGTGATGATGGGACTGGAAGGGATCCAGCGCGGCGAGATCGCGTTCCAGGGCGCGTCGTACATCCGCGGCGGCGATGCGCGCGGCGGATGGCGCATCGACGCGAAGCTGCAGAAGCAGGTCGGCATGGTGTTCCAGCACTACACGCTGTTTCCGCACCTGTCGGTGCTCGGCAACCTGATTCTCGCGCCGGTGCGCGTCGGCGGGCTGTCGAAGGCGGAAGCGACCGGGCGCGCGCGCACGTATCTCGCGCGTCTCGGCCTCGAAAGCAAGCTGCATGCATATCCGAGCCAGCTCTCCGGCGGCCAGAAGCAGCGCGTGGCGATCGCCCGCGCGCTGATGCTCGAACCGAAGCTGATGCTGTTCGACGAAGTGACGTCCGCGCTCGATCCGGAGATGGTCGTCGAAGTCCAGAACGTGATGCTGCAGCTCGCCGAGCAGAAGATGGCGATGATCATCGTCACGCACGACATGCACTTCGCGCGGGACATCGCGACGCGCGTCGTGTTCTGCGCGAACGGCAAGATCGTCGAGGAAGGCGCGCCGGACCAGATCTTCAAGTGTCCGAAGGAAGCGCGCACGCGGGAATTCCTCGAGAAAGTCCTGCATCTCGACTGAGGCCGAAGCCATGAACTATCACTTCGATTTCAGCTTCCTCGCCGGCAGCCTCGGCGCGCTCGTCGACGGGCTGAAGATCACCGTCGTGCTGGCCGTCGCCGCGAACGCGATGGGCCTCGTACTCGGCTTCCTGCTGTGCCTGCTCGCGATGAGCCGCTGGGCGATCGTGCGCTGGCCGGCCCAGCTCTTCATCGAATTCTTCCGCTGCACGCCCGCGCTGCTGCAGATCGTCTGGTTCTTCTACTGCATCCCGATGATGGTCGACGTGTTCATCGACCCGGTCGCGATGGGCGTGCTCGCGCTCGGCCTGAACCTCACGGCGTTCAACGCGGAAGCCTACCGCGCCGGCGTGCAGGCGGTGCCGAAGGAGCATCTCGACGCCGCGGTGGCGCTCGGCCTGCGGCCGTGGCAACGCACGATCTTCGTCGTGCTGCCGCAGGCGCTGCGCAGCGCGATGCCGGTGCTGCTGACGAACGGCATCGGCAGCCTGCAGCAAAGCGCGCTGGTGGCGATCGTCGCGGTGGCCGACCTGATGTACGTCGCGAAGAGCATCGCGACCGAAGCGTACCGGCCGCTCGAAACCTACTCGGTCGTCGCACTCGTGTATTTCGCGCTGTCGCTGCCGATCGCGAAACTCGTCCATGTCATCGAGCGCCGCCAGGACGTCGCCGTCCAGCGCTGAGGAGCCCGTCGTGAATCTCGATTTTGCCGTCGTCTGGCCGTACTGGCTCGTGCTCGCGAAAGGCCTCGGGCTGACGCTTGCGTTCACCGTCACGTGCGCGCTCGTCGGCAGCCTGCTCGGCTTCGTGCTGAGCCTCTTGCGGATGTCGCCGTCGCGCTGGCTGCGCGGGCCGGTCACCGCGTTCGTCGAATTCTTCCGCGGCACGCCGCTGCTGATCCAGCTGTTCTGGGTGTTCTTCTGCTTCCCGGTCGTGCTGCGCCTGCCGATCCCGCCGTACCTGTCGGTGCTGATCTCGCTGACGCTGTACATGGCCGCGATCACGAGCGAGACGTTTCGCGGTTCGCTGAAGTCGATCGCCGGCGAGCAGCACGACGCGTGCATCGCGCTCAGCCTGTCGCCGCACGTGAAGATCGTCTACGTGATCTTTCCGCAGGCGCTGCTGCGCGCGATCCCGCCGCTGCTGTCGAACGTCGTGAGCCTGTTCAAGGAGAGCGCGCTCATTTCGTCGGTGGGGATCGCCGACCTGATGTTCGTCGGCCAGAACGTGTCGAACAGCACCGCACGGCCCGTCGAGTTCCTGACGACCGTCGCCGTCATCTATTTCCTCGTCGCCTTTCCGCTGACCCGCCTGGTCGGCGTAGTGGAGTCCAGGATGCTCAGGCGCTATGCCTATTAACTCGCAACGCTCTCACCCAAGCCGGAGAAATCTCATGCAACTGAAAGGCATTCTGCCCGCCCTCGTCACGCCGTTCGATGCATCGGGCGCGGTCGATCACGACACGCTCGCGTCGATCCTCGAATTTCAGCTCGCCGCGGGCGTCAGCGGTTTCGTGCCGCTCGGTTCGACCGGCGAATACTACGCGCTCACGAACGACGAGCGCCGCGCGGTGATGAAGACCGTGCGCGAAGTGGTCGGCAGCCGCGGCACGCTGATCGCCGGCGCGAACGGCTCGTCGACGCGCGAGGTGATCGAGCAGGTCCGCCAGGCGCGCGATGCCGGCTACACGAACATCCTGATCGCACCGCCGTACTACGCGCTGCCGTCGCAGGACGAACTGATCGGGCACTACGACGCGATTCTCGCGGCGGTGACCGACGTGAACGTGATCCTGTACAACTACCCGGTGCGCACGAACGTCGAGGTCGGCTTCGGCGTGCTCGACGCGTTCAAGGATCATCCGCGCGTGATCGGCATCAAGGAAAGCAGCGGCAACCTGCTGCGCGCGATCGAGATCGGCGGCAAGTACCGCGACCACTATCAGCTGTCGTGCGGCTCCGACGACCAGGCGCTCGACTTCTTCCTGTGGGGCGCGACGAGCTGGATCTGCGGGCCGGCGAACTGCTTTGCGAAACAGGTCGTGAGCTTCTACGATAAATTCTCAGCAGGCGACATTGCGGGCGCGCAGAATGTGATGCGTTCGCTGTTCCCGGTGATGGCGAGCATGGAGTCGGGCAAGTTCATCCAGAAGGTGAAGTACGGCTGCGAACTGGCCGGCTTCAAGGTCGGCAACGCACGCATGCCGCTGCAGCCGCTGACGGACGACGAGAAGGCGGAATTCCGCGCGATCTTCGAGGCGTCGCAGGCGTAAGGCCGTCGTGCACATCCGTACCGGCGCCAGACGGCGCCGGTACGCCGACCGAGGAACCTCAACATGACGATTCACAGCTTTACCTGCATCGAAGGCCATACCGAAGGCATGCCGGTACGCATGGTGATCGACGGCGCGCCGACGCTGCGGGGCGCGACGATGAACGCGCGCCGCGAGGATTTCGTCGCGCATCACGACTGGGTGCGCCGCACGCTGATGCTGGAGCCGCGCGGCCATGCGCACATGTCGGGCACGATCTTCTATCCACCGGTCAGCGACGACGCCGATTTCAGCCTGCTGTTCATCGAGACGTCGGGCTGCCTGCCGATGTGCGGTCACGCGACGATCGGCTCGATCGCGTTCGCGATCGAGGAACGCCTCGTCGTGCCGAAGCAGCCGGGCACGGTCACGGTCGACGTGCCGGCCGGGCAGATCGTCGCGCGCTACGAGATGGACGGCGCACGCGTGACGTCGGTGCGCTTCACCAACGTGCCGAGCTTCCTGCTCGCGCGCGACGTCGAGATCGACATTCCCGCGCTCGGCAGGCTGGCCGTCGATATCGCGTACGGCGGCAACTTCTATCCGATCGTCGAGGTCCAGCCGAACTTCCCCGGCTGCGAGCATTTCACGCCGGACGCGCTGCTGGCGTGGGGTCGTGACGTGCAGCTTGCGGTCAACGCGGCGCTCGACGTCGTGCATCCCGATCATCCGGCGATTCGCGGCGTGCGGCACTGCATGTGGACGGGCAAGCCGATCGCGGACGATGCAGACGGGCGCGCGGTGGTGATCGCCGGCGACAGCCTCGTCGACCGTTCGCCGTGCGGCACCGGCAGCTCCGCACGCGTCGCGCAGCGCTTCGCGCGCGGCTGGCTGAAGGCCGGCGAAGCGTATTGTCACGAAAGCCTGATCGGCAGCCGCTTCATCGGCCGCGTGGAATCGGTCACGCGCCTCGACAGCGGGCTCGACGCGGTGCGGCCGAGCATCGAAGGACGCGCGTGGGTCACCGGGCGCGCGCAGTATCGCGTCGATTCGTCCCAGCCTTATGCGCACGGCTTCAGCCTGCAGGAGTTCGTCAATTGAACGCGATTCCGCGACAACCCGCGCCCGCGGCACCGGACACCGCGCGCGAGGCAACGGCCGTCGTGATCGGCGGCGGGATCGTCGGCGTGTGCTGCGCGCTCTATCTGCAGCGCGACGGCCATGCCGTCACGCTGATCGATCCGGCCGCCCCCGGCGACAGCACCGCGAAATGGAGCTGCGGGCAGATGGCGGTCAGCGAGGTCATTCCGCTGTCGAAGCCCGGCATCCTGATGAAGGTGCCGCGCTGGCTGCTGGACCAGAACGGGCCGCTCGCGCTGCGGCCCGGCGCGCTGCCCGGCATCCTGCCGTGGTTCTTCCGGTTCGTCGCATCGGCCCGCCACGCGAAGATCGTGTCGATCGCGCAGGCAATGGCCACGCTCACGCACGACGTCTACCCCGACTATGCGCCGCTGCTCGATGCGTGCGGCGACCGCGCGCTGCTGGGGCAGCGCCCGGTGCTCGAAGTGTTCGACGATCCGGCCGGCATCGCGCACGAACAGCCGCATCTCGAGTTGCGGCAGTCGCTCGGCTTCGCATCGCAGCGGCTGACGGCCGCGGACATCGGCGATCTCGAACCGGTGCTCGCCGGCCGGTTCCGGCACGGGCTGCTGTTTCCCGACTGGCGCGCGGTCAACGATACCGAAGGCTTCATCGCCGCGCTGACGGCCAGCTTCGAGGCGCAAGGCGGACGCCGCATCCGCGCGAACGCCGCACGCATCGACGAGGCCGACGGGCGCGCGACCGGCGTGACGCTCGCGAACGGCGAGCGCGTCGCGGCCGATCACGTGGTCGTCGCGGCCGGCACCGGTTCGCGGCAGTTCTTCGGGCAGCTCGGCGTGCGCGTGCCGCTCGAAGGCATCGCCGGCTACCAGGCGCTCGTGACCGACCCGGGCGTCGAATTCCGTCACTCCGTCATCTACGCGGACGGCGGCTTCTGCTTCAGCCCGATGACGCGCGGGCTGCAGATCGGCGGCACCATCGAGTTCGCGGGTCGCCATGCGGCGCCGAACTTCCGGCGCGCGGACATCATCCTGGAGAAGGCCCGACGGATCCTGCCGGAACTGCAGACCACACGCGTCGAATACGGCGTCGGCTATCGGCCGTTCCTGCCCGACACGAAACCGGTGATCGACCGCTCGAAGCGGCTGCCGAACGTGATCATGGCATTCGGCCACGGCCAGCTCGGCCTCACGCTCGGCGCAACCACGGGCCGTCTGGTCGGCGACCTCGTCGCCGGCCGCCCGACGCGGCAGGACCTGTCGCCGTTCAGCGCCTATCGCTTCACCTGACATTCGAGACCCTTCATGCACGCCTACGAACAACTTTTCATCGACGGCCGCTGGGTGGCGCCCGTTCAGGGCCGTACCTTCGACACGCTCGATCCGAGCAACGAAACCGTGATCGCGAAAGTGGCCGCCGCCACCGCGGAAGACATCGACGCCGCGGTCAATGCCGCGCGTCGCGCGTTCGACGCAGGCCCGTGGCCGCGCATGACCGGCGCGCAGCGCGCCGCCGTGCTGCGCGCGATCGCGCAAGGCATCCGCGACCGGCTGCCCGAGCTGGCCGAGCTCGAAGTGCGCGACAACGGCAAGCCGCTGCCCGAAGCGCTGTGGGACCTCGGCGACGCCGCCGGCTGCTTCGACTTCTACGCGGGGCTCGCCGAACAGCTCGACAGCGGCGCCGAAACGCCGGTGCCGCTCGCGGACGAACGCTTCAGCACGGTCGTCCGGAAGGAGCCGATCGGCGTGGCCGGCGCGATCATCCCGTGGAATTTTCCGCTGCTGATGGCCGCGTGGAAGGTCGCGCCCGCGCTCGCGGCCGGCTGCACGATGGTGCTCAAGCCATCCGAACTGACGCCGCTCACCGCGCTGGAGCTGGCCGGAATCGCCGACGCGGCCGGACTGCCGGCCGGCGTGCTGAACGTCGTGACGGGCCTTGGCGCGGACGCCGGCGCGCCGCTCGCCGAGCATCCGGGCATCGACAAGCTCGCGTTCACCGGCAGCGTGCCGACCGGCAGCCGGATCATGCAGGCTGCCGCGCGCGACATCAAGAACGTGAGCCTCGAACTGGGCGGCAAGTCGCCGTTCATCGTGTTCGGCGACAGCGATCTCGAAGCAGCCGTCGAATGGATCCTGTTCGGCATCTTCTGGAACCAGGGCGAAGTGTGTTCGGCGACGTCGCGCGTGCTCGTCGAGCGCGCGCTGTACGCGCCGCTCGTCGAGCGGCTCGCGCAGGAAGCGCGCAAAATCAGGATCGGCAACGGCCGCGACGACGGCGTGCTGCTCGGCCCGCTGGTGAGCCGCGGGCAGTACGACAAGGTGCGGGCGGCCATCGCGCGCGGCCGCGACGAAGGCGCGCGGCTCGTGACGGGCGGCGGCCGGCCCGCGCACCTGGAGCGCGGCTACTTCATCGAGCCGGCCGTGTTCGCCGACGTGCCGGAAGACAGCTGGATCTGGCGCGAGGAAATTTTCGGGCCGGTCGTCTGCGTGCGGCCGTTCGATACGGAAGACGAAGCGGTGCGCTCGGCCAACGATTCGCGCTTCGGTCTCGCGGCGGCGGTGATGTCGGCCGACCTGCCGCGCTGCGAACGCGTGGCACGCGCGATGCGGGCGGGTATCGTGTGGATCAACTGCTCGCAGCCGACGTTCACGGAGGCGCCGTGGGGCGGCTACAAGCAGAGCGGGATCGGACGCGAACTCGGCGAGTGGGGCCTGAACAACTACCTCGAGATCAAGCAGATCACGCGCTACGACAGCGACAAGCCGTGGGGCTGGTACATCAAGCAGGAAAGGTGAATCGATCATGCGCTGGAACAAAACGCTGCAGCTCGTCGACGTGCATTGCGAGGGCGAGATCGGCAAGGTCATCACCGGTGGCGTCCTCGACGTGCCGGGCAAGACCATGCTCGACAAGATGAACCACATCAACGAGACCGACGACAGCTTGCGGCGCCTGGTCGTGCTCGAACCGCGCGGCTGCCTGCAGATGTCGGTCAACCTGCTGCTGCCGCCGACACGGCCGGAAGCGGATGCCGGCTTCATCGTGCTGCAGGCCGACAAGGCGCATCCGATGTCGGGCAGCAACTGCATCTGCGTCGTGACCGCATTGCTCGAACTCGGGATGGTGCCGATGCAGGAGCCCGAGACCACCGTCGTGCTCGACACGCCGGCCGGGCTCGTCACCGCGCGGGCCGCCTGCCGCGACGGCCGCTGCGTCGGTGTATCGCTCGACATGGTGCCTGCGTTCGTCGAACACCTCGACGTCGACGTGCACACGGCGGAATTCGGCACGATCAAGGCCGACATCGCATTCGGCGGCGTGTACTACGCGCTCGTCGACGTCGACCAGATCGGGCTCGACATCGCGCCGGGCAACGCACGGCAGCTCGCGACGCACGGTGTACGGCTCAGGGAGATCATCAACCGGCAGGTCGCCGTACAGCATCCGCTTTACCCGGACATCAACGAGGTCGCATACGTGATGTTTCGCAACCGGGTCGACGACACGGTGTACCAGACCTGCACGACGCTGCCGCCCGGCCGCGTCGACCGCTCGCCGTGCGGGACCGGCAGTTCGGCCAATCTCGCGACGCTCGCCGCGCGCGGGCGCGTGCAGGTCGGCGACCGCCTGACGTCGCGCTCGACGATCGGCGGCGAATTCCGCGTCGAGCTGCTCGGCACGACCGAAGTGGGCGGGCGGCCGGCCGTGCTGCCGCGCGTCACCGGGCGCGCGTGGGTGTTCGGATTCCAGCAGCTCGGCGTCGATCCCGACGATCCGCTGGCCGCGGGATTCATGCTCAGCGACACGTGGGGCGACGGGTTCGGGCCCTCGGCGACGTCGGGCACGTGAGGACGCGATGCTAAACTCCAGAGCGCGCCCGGCGACCCGGGCCGATTACAGGAAAGGCAGCGAGATGAGCAAAGAGGCCGTTGAAACCGAAGGTGGCGGCCGCCGGCACGGCGGGCGGTATGTGTATGAGGAATTGCGCAAGCAGATCCTGACGCTGAAGCTGAAACCGGGCGTGCAGCTCGACGAAATCTCGCTGGCCGCGCAGTTCGGGCTGTCGCGCTCGCCGGTGCGCGACGCCATTGCGCGACTGAGCAGCGAGGGGCTCGTCACGATCCTGCCGAACCGCACGACGCTCGTCACGCCGTTCGAGATCGAGGAATTCCCGAAGTACATCTCGGCGCTCGACCTGATCCAGCGCGCGGTCACGCGGCTCGCGGCCACGCAGCGCTCGGAAGCCGATCTCGCGAAGATCCGCAAGGCCGACGACGTCTACATGGAGGCCGTCGCGAGCGGCGACTTCCAGGCGATGTCGGAGACCAACAAGGCGCTCCACATGGCGATCGCGCACGCCGCGAACAACCCGTACTTCGTCGGTTACTACGAGCGGCTGCTCGGCGAAGGGCAGCGCCTGCTCCATCTGCATTTCGACTTCACCGTGAGTTCGCCGACGGCCGCCAAGCTCGGCCGCGACCACGACGAACTGATCGACGCGATCGTGCGACGCGACGCGGACGCCGCCGAGCGCGCCGCGCACGAGCACACGATGCTGTTCCAGAAGCGCTTCCTCGACTACATGAAGCAGAACATGACGGAGTCGATGGCCGTGCTGTAACGCATCGGCCTCGGCACACCGCAGGCCGGAGCGCACGCGCCCATCCGGCTAAAATACCGGCCTGCCGCGCCTCCCGCCGCGGCCGGAGGATATTGATCATGACCGCACGTCGCGGTGCCGCGGTCGCCATCGCGCCCGGTCACGAGACAGCCAGCCTGTCGAAAGCCCAGAAAACCTTCAATACGCTCGTCAAGCACATCGAAAAGCGACGCGAGCGTCTCGGTGCGTGGGAAGCCGTCATGCCGGTCTTCCAGAAGAAGTTCGTCGACGCTCTGTTGCCGCTCGAACAGGAAGCGACCGCGCTGCGAATCAGGCTGATCCATCTGCTCGACGACGCGTTCCTGCGGAAGGGACTGAGCAAGGCCGAGCAGCGCACACTCTCCGACCTGATCGCCGATATGGCGCGCGACTTGTTGAACGTCAGCGACGACGCGGAACTGAAGATCATTTACGACCGGCATCGCGCATCCGGGAACATCGGCAGCGCCGCGGTCGATCGCGAACCGGCGAAGCCGGAACCGAAGCTGACGCCAACGCCCGGCATGGAATCGGCAGACGATCTCGACACGCTGTCGCCCGACGAACTTGCCGATCGGATGCAAGCCGAACTCGACGCGCAGTTCGAGCGCGACATGGCTGCTCACGCAGCCCGCGAGGCACAGCGCGCGAAGCGCAAGAAAGCGCCGAAGCAATCGGCCGCGCAGGCCAGGATCGAAGCCGAGCAGGCCGAATCGAGCAAGTCGATCCGCGAGATCTATCGCAAGCTTGCCAGCGCGCTGCATCCCGATCGCGAAACGGATCCCGCGGAGCAGGAACGCAAGACCGTGCTGATGCAACGGGTCAACCACGCCTATGCGAAGGCCAACCTGCTGCAGTTGCTCGAACTGCAACTGGAGATCGAACAGATCGACCGCCGTGCGATCGACGGGCTCAGCGAAGCGCGGCTGACGCGCTACAACGGCATCCTGGAAGAGCAGCTTCGTGAACTCGATCAGGAGATCCAGCACGTCGAGACCGATTTCCGGCGGACTTACGGCATTGCGTCGTCCGTCAAGGTCGCGCCCGATACCGTCGTGCGCATGCTCACGCGCGACATTGCCGGCATGCAGCGCGGCAACCAGGACCTCGGCGTGGCACTGCGCGAGTTCGAGGATCCGGACAAGGTCAGGGACTGGCTGAAGGACATGAAGCGCCGGCCGGCATCGTCACGCTTGGACGACGATTCGTTCTGAGCGGCGGGCTGGCAGATACCGGCGAACGCGCGACGTGCGCGCCCCGCGCATCACCGCGGCCCGCCCATCCCGCCCATCAGCCTCATCAGCTGCTCCCGCAGCCACCGACTGCCCTGATCCTGATCGGCGCTGCGATGCCAGTAGCAGAAGTATTCGAGCCCCGGCATCTCGAACGGCAGCTCGAGAATCCGCGCCGGATAGCGCTGCAGCAGCCTGAGCGGCGCGGTCAGCGCGAGGTCGCCGCGCATCGCGATCAGCGGCGCGACCATGTAGTGCTGCACGCGCATCTGGATGTTGCGGCGCAGCCCGAGCCGCGTCAGTTCCGCATCGACGTGCCCGCTGCCCTTGCGGCGGCTCGACACGTGGATGTGCCCCATCGACAGGTAGTCGTCCATGGTCAGCGTATCGCCCTTGAATGGGTGATCGTCGCGGATCATGCACGCGTAGCGGTCGCGCACGAGCAGCGCCTGGTGCAGGTGCGGGTCGCCGATCAGCGGCGCGTCGATCGCGATGTCGACGGAGCCGTTCGCGAGCGCGGTCGCCACTTCGCGGCGGTCCATCGTGTAGCTGCGCACGTGCATGCCGGGTGCATGCGTCTGCAGCAGTTCGCCGAGCGCGGGCAGCAGCAGCGCCTCGGTCAGGTCGCTCATGCTCAACCGGAACACGCGCTCGGACGAGGCGGGATCGAACACGTCGCCTTCGTGCGCGCTCGAATCGAGCAGCTGCAGCGCCTCGCGCACGCGGCCGACGATGTTCTCGGCCATCGGGGTCGGCATCATCCCCGCCGGCGTGCTGACGAACAGCGGGTCGTTCAGCGTCTTGCGCAGCCGTGCCAGCGCGTTGCTGACGGCCGGCTGCGTGAGGTTCAGCACCTCGGCCGCGCGCGTCAGGTTGCGCTTGTTGTAGATCGCCTCGAATACGACGAATAGGTTCAGATCAATCTTCGAAAGGCGCATCGCCGGATCTCCTTGCCGGCATCTTACGGCGTGCGCCATTCGTTCGTCCATGCAGGCCCCGCGAGAGACGCCGGACGCATTGCGCATCCCGGCGCGCCGCTCAACCGCGCGGCGGCCGCGTCAGGTACGGCTCGGTCGACCCGCGCACGGCATCCTTGATCTCCATCCGCGCGATCGCCTGCAGGTGCACCTCGTCCGGGCCGTCGGCGAAGCGCAGCGCGCGGCCCCAGGTCCACAGATCGGCGAGCGGCGTATCGGGGCTCAACCCCGCCGCGCCGAACACCTGCATCGCGCGGTCGCAGACGTCCGTATACACGGTCGGCACGAGCGCCTTGATCATCGCGATTTCCTTGCGCGCGGCCTTCGCGCCGACCTTGTCGATCATCCACGCGGCCTTCAGCACGAGCAGGCGCGCCTGGTCGATCTCGATGCGCGAGCGCGCGATCCATTCGCCGACCGTGCCATGCCGGTTCAGCGGCTTGCCGAACGCGACGCGCGACTGCGCGCGGTCGACCATCAGCTCCAGCGCGAGCTCGGCCGCGCCGATCGAACGCATGCAGTGGTGGATGCGGCCGGGCCCGAGGCGGGCCTGCGCGAGCGCGAAGCCGCTGCCTTCCGCGCCGAGCAGGTTGCGCGCCGGCACGCGCACGTTGTCGAACGTGATCTCGCAGTGCCCTTCCGGCGCGTGGTGATTGACCACCGTGATGTTGCGCACGACCGTCACGCCCGGCGTGTCGCGTGGCACGAGGATCATGCTCTGCTGCTGGTGCGACTCGGCGTCCGGATCGGTCTTGCCCATCACGATGAAGATCCTGCAGTTCGGATGCGCGGCGTTCGTGATGAACCACTTGCGGCCGTTGATCACGTATTCGTCGCCGTCGCGCTCGATGCGCGTCGTGATGTTCGTCGCATCGGACGATGCCACGTCGGGCTCCGTCATCGCGAACGCCGAGCGGATCTCGCCGCGCAGCAGCGGCAGCAGCCACTGTTCACGCTGCTCGGGCGTCGCGAACATGTGCAGCAGCTCCATGTTGCCGGTATCCGGCGCGTTGCAGTTGAACACCTCCGGCGCCCAGCTCACGCGCCCCATGATCTCGGCGAGCGGCGCGTATTCGAGGTTCGTCAGGCCCGTGCCGGGCTCGTCGTCCTTGAGGTGCGGCAGGAACAGGTTCCACAGCCCTTCCGCCTTCGCGCGTTCCTTCAGTTCCTCCATGAACGACACGGGATACTGGCCCGCATGCACTTCCTCGTTCCACTGGCGGATGCGCGGCACGATGTGCGCGTCCATGAACGCGCGCACGCGTTCGCACAGTTCTTCCACTTTCGGGGTGTAGCCAAAGTCCATGATCGACTCCTCGAGATTCCGGTTTCCGTTCGTTCGGTTCAGAAGGCCGAGACACCGCCGTCGACGGCGACGGCCTGCCCGGTCAGGTAAGTGTTTTCCTTCGCGCACAGCGTCAGCATCGTCGCGACGATTTCCTCGGGGCGGCCGAGCCGCTTCATCGGCGTCCCTTGGGCGAGAAAATCCTGGCGCTCGCCGATGTCGCTGTCGGTGACCATCGGCGTCGTGCTGTAGAACGGGCACACCGCGTTCACGCGAATGCCGTGGCGCGCGTATTCGAGCGCGGCCGTCTTCGTGAGCCCGACCACCGCGTGCTTCGACGCCGCATAGGCGGCCAGCTTCGGCGCACCGCCGAGCCCGGCCATCGACGCGACGTTCAGGATCACGCCTTCGCGCTGCGCGAGCATCTGGCGGATCTGGTGCTTCATCCCGAAGAACACGCCCTTCGCGTTCACCGCGAAGCTCAGGTCGAGATCGGCTTCGTCGGTGTCGATCAGCGCCTTCATCGGCGGTGCGATACCTGCGTTGTTGATGCCGACGTCGAGCCGCCCGAAGCGCGCGGCCGCCGCCTGCACCAGCGCCGCGACGTCAGCCTCGATCCGCACGTCGCAGCGCCGCGCGATCACGTCGGCGCCGGCCGCGCGCAGCGGCGCGGCCACGCGTTCGAGCGCTTCATCGTTCAGGTCGCCGAGCGCCAGCCGCGCGCCCATCGCGGCCAGCTCGCTCGCGAGCAACGCACCGAAGCCGCTCGCGGCGCCGGTGATCATCACGGCCTGCCCGGCGTAGCTGTCGAGTTTCATCGCGCGCTCAGATCGTCAGGCCGCCGTCGACGACGATGCATTCGCCGTTCGTGTAGCTCGCGGCGTCCGACACGAGATACAGCACGGTGCCGGCCATCTCGCGCGGCTCCGCGTGGCGGCGCAGCGGGATCTTCCCCATCCAGGTCTCGTAGATGTCCTTGTCGGCGAACAGCGCGCCCGCGAACTTCGTCTTCGTGAGGCCGGGCAGCAGCGCGTTCACGCGGATCCCGAACGGCCCGCACTCCTTCGCGAATGCCTTCGTCATGTTGACCACCGCGGCCTTCGTGATCGAATAGATGCCCTGCCGGTCGCCCGGCTGCAGCGCATTGACCGACGCAGTGTTGACGATCGCGCCGCCGCCCTGCGCCTTCATCAGCTTGCCGGCCTCGACCGACATGAAGAAGTAGCCGCGGATGTTCACGTCGACGGTCTTTTCATACGCGGCGAGATCGGTATCGAGGATGTGCCCGAAATACGGGTTCGCGGCCGCGTTGTTCACGAGGATGTCGAGCCGGCCGTGTTTGCCGCGGATCGTCTCGAACGTCGCGGCGATGTCCTCCAGCCGCCCGACGTGGCAGGCCAGCGCTTCGGCGCGGCCGCCCGCCGCAATGATTGCGTCCGCCACCGCCTGGCAGTCGTCGAGCTTGCGGCTCGACACGATCACGTGCGCGCCCTGCTCCGCGAGCAGCTTCGCGATTTCCTCGCCGATGCCGCGGCTCGCGCCCGTCACCAGCGCGATCTTGCCCGTCAGGTCGAACAGATTCGTTGCCATGTTGCCGTGCTCCTCCATTGATGTGTTGTCGTGCCGCCGCGCGGCGAGATCGGTGCTCGCGGCGCTTCCGTCGATTTCAGCGATGCGCGTCGATCACGCCGACGGCCAGTTCGGCCAGCCGGCCGGCCATCGCGCCCACGCGCAGCGCCTGCTCGCTCGACGCGTTGCCCTGCAGCGCACGCGCCTTCACGCCCTGCGCGATCGCCGCGAGCCGGAAGAAACTGAACGCGAGATAGAAATGCCAGTCGCGGATCGGCTCGATCCCGCGCAGTTCGCAATAGCGCGCGACGATCGCCGCTTCGTCGGGAATGCCGAGTTCGGCACGATCCTGGCCCGCGAGCCCGCGCACCTGGCCGCCCGACGGCAACCGCAGGCACATGCAGAAGTACGCGAGATCGGCGAGCGGATTGCCGAGCGTCGACAGTTCCCAGTCGAGCACGGCCTGCACGCGATAGTCGTCGCGCGCGAACATCAGGTTGTCGATCCGGAAGTCGCCATGCACCAGCGCAGGCCGGCCCGTGTCCTCCGGGCAGGCCTTCGGCAGCCAGTCGATCAGCGTTTCCATCGCGTCTAGACGCTCCGTTTCCGCCGCGCGATACTGCTTCGTCCACACGCCGATCTGGCGCTCGAAATAGTTGCCGGGGCGGCCGTAGTCGGCGAGACCCACCGCGTCGACGTCCACGTCGTGCAGCGCGGCCATCGTGCGCAGCAGCGCGTCGTAGCAGATCGCCCGGTCGGCCTTCGGCAGTTCCGGCAGCGCCGGATCCCAGAAGATCCGGCCGTCCTCGAAGCTCATCACGTAGAACAGGCTGCCGATCACGTCGCGGTCAACGCAGAGGTGATACGGATGCGCGACCGGCACCGCGGTGCCCGACAGTGCGCTCAGCACGCGGAATTCGCGATCGACCGCGTGCGCGGATTTCAGCAGTTCGCCGGGCGGCTGGCGGCGCAGCACGTAGCGGCCGCTTTTCGCATGCAGCAGGAAGGTCGGGTTCGACTGGCCGCCGGCAAACTTCTCCATGTCGAGCGGGCCTTCGAAACCCGGCACGTGCGCTTCCAGATAGCGCGTGAGGCGGGCTACGTCGAGGGGCTGGGAAGGGTTCGTCATCGTCGCGATCGTTCGTGGGGTCAGCCGTAGGTGCGCCACGCATGCCGCTCGGGATCCTCGAGATGCGGGATGCCGTTGAACGACGCCAGGTGGAACGCTTCGGCGTTGAAGAAAAACTGCGAAAGACTGCTGTTGCGGATCTGCAGGTTCAGCGCGATCGCGATCGCCGGCGGGGCGGCGAGCACCTGCTGCACGGTCACCGCGATCGGTCCGCCGGAACTCACCGCGAGCACGCGCTGGCTACCGCCGTCGCGGATCGCGGCGCGCGCGTCGGCGACGCGCTGCTGGAAATGCGCCCAGGTCTCGGGCGCGGTGTCGCCGAGCTGGTCGTCGGCCCACAGATGCAGCACCTGCCGCAGCGCGCGAAAGTATTCCTTCATCGAGCCGGCCGCGAGCCGCGCGATCTCCGGATAATCGCTGGCCGCCGCCGCGAACAGCCCGTGGAAGTCGTATTCGTTCAGGCCCGGATGGCGGTCGACCGGCATGCCTTCGCGGCCCATCCCGCGCAGGATCGCATCGACGGTCTGCGCATGCCGGTTCAGCGTGCCGCAGATCACGCGGTCGAACGCCAGGCCCTGCCGCGCGAAATGCTCGCCGAGCCAGACACCCTGCTGCTCGCCGGCCGCGGACAGCCGGTCGTAGTCGTCCGTGCCGAACGACGCCTGCCCGTGCCGGACCAGAAAGAGTTCAGCCATTGCATGCCCGCCTGAGTGATACCGGAAGCCCAGCATAGCGATGGGGATTGCATTTTTGAAATTTATTTTCTGAATCGGTCGGCATTCATCGCATGAATTCCTGGTATCCGGACCGTGCGCATTCGACGCGCGATGGCCGACCGCCGTCCGCCAGCGGCACGGGAATTGCGCCAGCCGCCACCATCACGTCTAACACGTTCAGGAGGGGTGCGATGCTCGGGACCATTCTTATCATCGTTCTGATTCTGCTGCTGATCGGGGCATTTCCCTCATGGCCGCACAGCCGAAGCTGGGGCTACTGGCCATCGGGGACTGTCGGGATGATCGTCATCATCGTCGTCATCCTCGTGCTGCTGGGTCACATCTGAGACTGCCACGGCAAGGCCGGCCGCGACACACACGCCGGTCCGAACGGGGGTGCATGCGCGCCCTTCCTACCTTCCTACACACCCGACGCCCGGCGCCGGTCCGGCGACGGGCCCCGGCCTGCCGCCGTCGCGCCGTGATGCCTGCGCTCCCCGGCCGGCCCCGGTCCGCGCAGAGGCGGTACGCACGGTAC
The DNA here is from genome assembly GCF_003853415.1 of Burkholderia sp. Bp9142. Lineage (GTDB taxonomy): Bacteria > Pseudomonadota > Gammaproteobacteria > Burkholderiales > Burkholderiaceae > Burkholderia. Next base: position 36,027 of record NZ_QTPP01000034.1, read on the forward strand.
GAAGCCAGGGCGCCTGCCATCCCGCCTCATCCCGCAACCACCCTTGGAAAACCCGCGCCTCACCCGATCCGGCGCCCGAACGCAGCGCAACCGAATCCCTCCGGTTATCAACTGATCCAAAAGATTCATTAGACGGTGCCGCCCCCGGCGCGCGATGCTGGCCCGGCCAGTGAACGCGGCGTCATTGCAACGCCGCGCACGAGAATGGAGTGAGACACATGCCCGCCGATCACCGTCAACGGCGCCATACGCTGTGGCTGCTGTGCGCGCTTTCGTTCATCCTCTACGTCGACCGCGTGAACCTCGCGACCGCGGCCGGCGCGATCAAGGCCGAGCTCGGCCTGTCGAACACCGAGCTCGGCATCGCGTTCTCCGCGTTCGCGTATTCGTACGCGATCTGCCAGATCGTCGGCGGCTGGATCGCCGACCGCTTCGGCGCCCGCATCACGCTGATCGGCTGCGGGCTGATCTGGGTCGCCTCGACGTTCATGACCGGGCTCGTGCACAGCCTCGCGCTGCTGTTCGCCGCGCGCCTGCTGCTCGGGATCGGCGAAGGCGCGACGCTGCCCGCGCAGGCCCGCGCGATCACGCACTGGTTCTCGCGCGAACGGCGCGGCGTCGTGCAGGGCTTCACGCATTCGTTCTCGCGGCTCGGCAACGCGGTCACGCCGCCGATCGTCGCCGCGCTGATGACGTGGCTGTCGTGGCGCGCGGCGTTCTTCGTGATCGGCGCGGTGACGCTGGTGTGGCTCGTGTGGTGGGTCGTCGGCTTTCGCGAGCACCCGCTCGGCGACGACGGCAACAACGGCCATGCGCGCACCGCTGCCGCCGCCCGCCCGGCACCGCCGTCCGGCCCGACGCCGTGGGGGCCGCTGTTCCGCCGGATGGCGCCGACGATCTTCGTGTACTTCTGCTACGGCTGGACCGCGTGGCTGTTCTTCACGTGGCTGCCGACGTTCTTCCTGAACGGCAAGGGCCTCGACCTGAAGTCGACCGCGCTGTTCGCATCCGGCGTGTTCTTCGCGGGCGTGGTCGGCGACACGCTCGGCGGCTGGCTGTGCGACCGCATCTACCGCAAGACCGGCAACCTCGCGCTGTCGCGCCAGAGCGTGATCGTCGCGAGCTTCGCCGGCGCACTCGCGTGCATGCTGCCGCTCGCGTTCGTGCATTCGACGGCCGGCATCGCGCTGTGCCTGTCCGGGTCGTTCCTGTGTCTCGAACTAACGATCGGACCGATCTGGGCCGTGCCGAGCGATATCGCGCCGACGCACACGGGCATCGCGAGCGGGATGATGAATGCCGGCTCGGCGATCTCGGGGATCCTGTCGCCGATCCTGTTCGGCTATCTCGTCGACCGTACCGGCAGCTGGACGGTGCCGTTCGTCGGGTCGGTCGCGATGCTCGTGATCGGCATCGTCGCCGCGCTGCGGATTCGGCCGGATCGCGCGTTGCCGGAATCGATGCCGTCGCTCGCCGAAGCGCCGGCCGCGCCGTCGGCTCGCTGAAGCCGTTCGGTTCGGGGTCGCCTGCCTCCCCCGTCTCGCCGGCGTCGCCGTCACGCTTCACTGCGTTCCGCGATGGTGGTGGCTCGGCTGGCTCGGCTGGCTCGGCTGGCTCGGCTGGCCCGGCTGGCCCGGCCGCCTCGGCTGGCGCGGCTGATTCGGCCGATGCGGCTTGTTCGGCGTGCTTGGCTGATTCGGCTGATTCGGCTGATTCGGCTGGTTCGGTCGCCTCGGCTGGCGCGGCTGGCGCGGCTGGCTCGGCCGCCTCGGCTGGCAAACCGCGCCGTTACGCGCCGCCGTCATCGCCCACCCCGTCCCGGTGAAACAGCGCGAGAAAGTGCTGCGCGGGAATGCTCAGCGGCCGGTCGCGCCGCACGAGGCTCCCGTACGACGGCAGCTTCTGGTCGAGCTCGTAGGCGAGGATCGCCACGAGCCCGTGCTCCGCGTTGCGCTGCGCGACCGTCAGCGGAATCACGCCGAGCATGTGCGAACGGTCGACCAGGTTCATCGTCGTCAGGATCGACCCCGTTTCGACGAGCCCGCGCGGCATCGGCTGGTGACGCGCGCGGAACTCGCGCTCGACGACCTCGCGCGCCGGGCTGCCGGCCGGCTGCAGGATCCACGTGTAGTCGAGCAGCGCGTCGAATTCGACCGGCCCGGCGCCCGCGAGCGGATGGCCGCGGCCCGCGATGATCGCGAGCGCCTCGTCGTCCACCACGCGGAAGTCGCAATCGGTGCCGACGTTGCGGCCGATCACCACCTCGAGCACGCCTTCGCGCAACTGCGGCATCAGCCGGTCGCTGGTATCGACCGCGATGTCGATCGCCAGCAGCGGATAGCGCGCCTTCAGCTGCACCAGCGCCTCGGTGAGCCGCCCCGGCGACGCCGCCATGATGCTGCCGATCGCGAGCCGCCCCGCGCTGCCGAGCTGCAGCTCGCCGAGCTCGCGATTGAGCGCCTCCACGCTGCCGCGGATCCCGCGGAAATAGCCGAGCACGCGCTCCCCCGCCGGGTTCAGCACGAGCCCGCGCCCGACGCGGTCGAACAGCCGCTGGCCGAGCGCGCTTTCCAGTTCGGCCAGCATCTTCGTCGCGGCCGGCTGCGTGAGGCCGAGCTGCGCGGCGGCCGCGCGCAGCGTCGAGCATTCATCCACCGCGAGCAGCAGCGCGATCTGCCGCATCCGCAGGCGGTTCAGCAATTGGGGAGTCGAGTCTCGTCGATCGATCGAGCCCATTCCGATTACTCCAGGTTATCGATTCATCAAGAGTTTTCAATTTACCGACTCATTCCGTCTACCTAGCATGAACCCCATAGACCAACGGCCACGCGCCGCCACCGGAGACACCGCTTGAACACGCAACCGCCTGCAGCCCGCCACGGAGACACCCCATGACGACCGCCGCCTCCCTGCCCGTCGTCGCGCTGACGCTCGGCGACCCCGCCGGCATCGGCGCCGAGCTGATCGCGAAACTGCTCGCGCGGCCCGACGCGACGTCCCGCGCGAACCTCGTGCTGATCGGCGACCGCTGGCTGTGGGAAGCCGGCCAGCGCGTCGCCGGCGTGACGGTCGACGTCGAGCCCGTCGCATCGCTCACCGCCGTGCGCGGCCGGCCGTCCACCGCGCGCGCCGCGTTCGTTGCGGTCGGCACGATCGATCCCGCGCAGGTCACCGTCGGCCAGCCCGGCGCGGCGGGCGGCCGCTCGACGCTGACCGTGCTCGACCAGTGCCTCGACGCCGCGCTCGCCGGCGACATCGACGCGATCTGCTTCGCGCCGCTGAACAAGTACGCGATGAAGCTCGGCGGGCTCAAGCACGACGACGAGCTGCACCACTTCGCCGCCGCGCTCGACGTGACCGGCTACTTCTGCGAATTCAACACGCTCGGCGAGCTGTGGACCGCGCGGATCTCGTCGCATATTCCACTGAAGGACGCGGCGGCCCAACTGAGTGTCGAGCGCATCGAACAGGCCTCCGAACTGATCTACCGGTCGCTGCTCGCGAACGGCGTCACGGCGCCGAAGGTCGCGATCGCCGCGTTCAACCCGCATGGCGGCGACGGCGGCAGCTGCGGCCGCGAGGAAGTCGACATCATCGAGCCGGCGGTACGCAAGCTGCAGTCGCGCGACTGGCCGACCGACACGCCGTTCCACGGCCCGTTCCCCGCCGACACGATCTTCCTGAAGGCGCAGGCCGGCGACTACCAGGCGATCGTCACGATGTACCACGACCAGGGGCAGATCGCGATCAAGCTGCTGGGCTTCTCGCGCGGCGTGACCGTGCAGGGCGGGCTGCCCGTGCCGATCACGACGCCCGCGCACGGCACCGCGTACGACATCGCGGGGCGCGGCAGCGCCGACGTCGGCGCGACCTGGCAGGCGCTGCAGATCGCGTGCCGGATGGGCGCCGCGCGCCGCACCCCCACCGTTTCGGCGTGACGCTCGCACGCCATCCACACACGACAACATCGATTCCTGGAGACACCATCATGAAGATCCGCTCCGTGCGCGCCCGCGTATTCCAGTGGAAAGGCAAGACCGTCCCGCCGCAGGGCAACTTCTGCTCGAACGCGATGGACCTGCTGTACGCGCCGCAGGAAACCATGAGCACGTTCCGCTTCCATTCGTGGACGGTCGTCGAAGTCGAGACCGACGACGGCATCGTCGGCCTCGGCAACGTCGCGCTCGCGCCGCACGTCGCGAAGGTGATCGTCGACCAGTACCTCGCGCCGCTCGTGATCGGCCAGGACCCGTGGGACTACGAGTACCTGAACCAGCGGATGTACCGCGCGACCCACGCCTGGGGCCGCAAGGGCATCGGCATGGCGGCGATCTCGGCGGTCGACATCGCGATCTGGGACATCCTCGGCAAGAGCGTCGGCAAGCCCGTGTTCAAGCTGCTCGGCGGCCGCACCAAGGAGAAGATCCCCTGCTACTACTCGAAGCTCTATCGCACCGACCTGAAAGAGATGCAGGACGAGGCGCAGCGCTATCTGAAGGAAGGTTTCCGCGCGTTCAAGATGCGCTTCGGCTACGGGCCCGCGCACGGGCAGCAGGGCGTGGTGGAGAACCTGAAGTCGGTCGCGGCGATCCGCGAGGTGATCGGCTACGACAACGACCTGATGCTCGAGTGCTACATGGGCTGGAACCTCGAGTACGCGAAGCGCATCCTGCCGAAGCTCGAGAAATACCAGCCGCGCTGGCTCGAGGAGCCGGTGATCGCCGACGACATCGACGGCTACGCGGAGCTGAACCAGCTCACGCGCATCCCGATCTCCGGCGGCGAGCACGAGTTCTCGCTGTACGGGTTCAAGCAGCTGCTGGACCGCAAGGCCGTGTCGGTCGTGCAGTACGACACGAACCGCGTCGGCGGGATCACGATGGCGCACAAGATCAACGCGCTGTGCGAGGCGTACAGCGTGCCGGTGATTCCGCATGCGGGCCAGATGCACAACTATCACCTGACGATGAGCACGCTCGCGTCGCCGATGAGCGAATACTTCCCGATGTTCGACGTCGAGGTCGGCAACGAGCTGTTCTATTACATCTTCGACGGCGAGCCGGTGGCCGAGAACGGCTTCCTGCAACTGCGCGACGACGTGCCGGGCCTCGGTCTCACGCTGAAGACCGAGTTCCTCGACCAGTTCGACATCGTCGAGTGAGGACGGCCATGAACGCACGCTACCAGGGCGTCTTTCCGGTCGCGCCGACGATCTTCGACGCGCACGGCGCGCTCGACCTCGACGGCCAGCGCCGCTGCCTCGACTTCATGATCGACGCGGGTTCGCACGGCATCTGCATCCACGCGAACTACTCGGAGCAGTTCGCGCTCGGCGACGACGAACGCGACCTCATCACGCGCACGACGCTCGAGCACGTCGCCGGCCGCGTGCCGGTGATCGTCACGACGTCGCACTTCAGCGCGCGGATCTGCGCGGAACGCAACCGCCGCGCGCAGGCGCTCGGCGCCGCGATGGTGATGGTGATGCCGCCGTATCACGGCGCGACGTTCCGCGTGCCCGAGGCGTCGATCCGCGCGTTCTTCCGCGAGGTCGCCGACGGCCTCGACATTCCGCTGATGATCCAGGACGCGCCCGCGAGCGGCGTCGCGCTGCCTGCAGCGTTGCTCGCGACGCTCGCGCGCGAGATCGACGCCGTGTCGTACTTCAAGATCGAGACGCCCGGCGCCGCGTCGAAGCTGCGCGAGCTGATCGCGCTCGGCGGCGACGCGATCGAAGGGCCGTGGGACGGCGAGGAAGGCATCACGCTGCTCGCCGATCTCGATGCCGGCGCGACCGGCGCGATGACGGGCGGCGGCTATCCGGACGGGATTCGCCGGATCACCGACGCCTATTTCGCCGGCCGCCGCGACGAAGCGTGCGAGCAGTACGCGCGCTGGCTGCCGCTGATCAACTACGAAAACCGCCAGTCGGGCTTCCTGACCGCGAAGGCGCTGATGAAGGCAGGCGGCGTGATCGCGTGCGACAAGCCGCGCGCGCCGTGGCCCGAACTGCACCCGCAGGTGCGCGCGGGCCTGCTCGACGCGGCGCGGCGGCTCGATCCGCTCGTGCTGCGCTGGGGGCGCTAGACATCGGATGCACGCGCGACGCGAAAGGCGTTGCGCGTCGGCGGCCGGCACCTGCCGGCTCGCCAAGGCAAGACGGCGGCCCATCAGAAGGCCGCCGCGGCCGACTAACCAAACTGGATGGAGACACCATGAACCTGTTGAACCCGGCCACCCCGGCCTATGAAGCCGGCGAAGCCATTCCGCGCCGCCGCTGGCTGCGCGTGATTCCGCCGCTGCTGCTCGCCTGCATCATTTCGTACATGGACCGCGTGAACATCGCGTTCGCGATGCCGGGCGGGATGAACGCCGATCTCGGCATGGACGCGACGATGGCCGGCCTCGCCGGCGGCATCTTCTTCTTCGGCTACCTGTTCCTGCAGATCCCCGGCGGCCGGCGCGCGGCGCGCGGCAGCGGCAAGACCTTCATCGCCTGGTCGCTCGTGAGCTGGGCCGTGCTGTCGGTGCTGACCGGGCTCGTCACGCATACGTGGCAGTTGCTGACGCTGCGCTTCATGCTCGGCGTGGCCGAGGGCGGGATGCTGCCCGTCGTGCTGACGATGGTCAGCCACTGGTTTCCCGACCGCGAACGCGGCCGCGCGAACGCGATGGTCATCATGTTCGTGCCGCTCGCCGGCATGATCACCGCGCCGCTGTCCGGCTTCATCCTCGCCGCGTACGACTGGCGTCACCTGTTTTACAGCGCCGGCGCGCTGTCGCTGCTGTGCCTGTTCGCGTGGCTGATGTTCGCCGACGACAGCCCGGAAACCGCGCGCTGGGTGTCGCCGCGCGAGAAGGCGTACATCCTCGCCGCGCTGCGCGAGGAACAGGCGCGCAAGCAGGCCGCCGGCACGCCGGCCGCCGCGTCGTTCGGCGCGATGCTGCGCAACCCGACGATCTGGCTGCTGATCGCGATCAACTTCTGCTATCAGGTCGGCATCTACGGCTATACGATGTGGTTGCCGACGCTGCTGAAGAACCTCACGCACGGCGGGATGGGCAAGGTCGGCCTGCTCGCGATGCTGCCGTATGTCGCGATGATGATCGGGATGTTCGCCACGTCGTATTTGTCTGACCGGACCGGCAAGCGCCGCCTGTTCGTGCTGCTGCCGCTCGTCGGGTTCGCCGCATGCCTCGCGCTGTCGGTGCTCACGCATGCGTCGATGATCGTGTCGTTCGCGTTCCTGATCGGCTGCGGCTTCTTCCTGCAGGCAGCGGCCGGCGTGTTCTGGGCGATTCCGCCGAAGCTGTGCAGCGTCGAGACGGCCGGCAGCGCACGCGGCCTGATCAACGCGCTCGGCAACCTCGGCGGCTTCTGCGGCCCGTATGCGGTCGGCGTGCTGACCCAGCACGTGAGCGCGGCCGCCGGCGTGTACAGCCTCGCCGTCACGCTCGCGGTGGCCGGCCTGCTCGCACTGACGCTGCCGACGCGCTGCGAAGACTGACGCGCACCGACATCGACGCGCGGACACGCCAACGAAACAACGGAGACACACCATGAACGACATCTTGTTGCTGGTGCAGAAATGCGCCCATACCTTCAGCTTCTACGACCTCGAAACGAAAGCCGCGCTCAAGCACGTCGTGCTGCCGAACTTCCCGCACGAGTTCACCGTCGACGTGAACAATCGCTTCGCTTACGTCGGCATCTTCGGGATCGAGACCGCGTGGTCGCGCGGCCATGACGGCGATCACCGGATCGCCGAGATCGACCTCGTCGAGCGCACGCACACGCGGATGCTCGACCTGTGGCCGTACTACCGGCCGCACGGGATGGCGAGCGACCGCGACGGCCGGCTGTACGCGATGAGCGAGGCGCACGACATGCTGCTCGTGTTCGACGAGCCGACCCGGCAGGCCGTGCCGAACATGGCCGTGCCGTCCGGCGGCGTGAAGACCCACCTCGTGACGCTCACGCGCGATGCGAGCCGCGCCTACGGCGTGCACCTGCTGTCGAACACGGTCACGCAGTTCCATCCGCGGGACGCGACCGTCGCGCCGCGCGCGGTGATGCCCGGCCCGCGCCCCGAAGGCAATGCGCTGTCGAGCGACGAGCGCACGCTGTTCGTCGCGAATCGCGGCGACGACACGCTCGTCGAGATCGACACCGGCACGATGACCTGCGGCCGCCGCGTGAAGACGCGCAGCGATCCGAACCGCATCTACCGCACCAGCGCGCCGGACGGCCGCGACCTGCTGCTGCTGACCAATTCAGGCGAGCGGTCGATCTCGGTGTTCGATGCTCGACAGCTGGAAGAGATCGAACGCGTCGCGCTGCCCGCGAACCCGACCGCGCTGTCGTTCCATCCGTCGCGGCGCGTCGCGTACGTGTCGTTCCAGGACGACTACGTGCGCGAGCTCGATCTCGATGCGTGGCGATTCGTCGGCGCATTGCCGACGCTGCGCGAACCGGATGCGTCGTATGTGCTCGCCGGCACGCGCTGAACGGCACGCCGACGCGCCACCGCCGGACGCGATGCCGGCCGCGCTCGTCGACGCGCATCACCACCTGTGGCGGCTCGGCGCCGGTGCGCACTACCCGTGGCTGCAGGAACGGTACGACCCGGCGCACTTCATGTTCGGCGACTACGCGGCGCTGTGCCGCGATTTCGGCGCGGACGACTACCGGCACGCCGCGCAACGCGCACCGATCGTCGCGAGCGTGCACGTCGAGGCCGAACGGGCACGCGACGAAGCGCTCGCGGAAACGCGCTGGCTGCACGAGGTCGCGGCCGCGCACGGGCTGCCGTCGGCGGTCGTCGCGTGGGTCGACCTGCTGGCCGGCGATGCGCACGAGCGGCTCGCCGAACAGGCCGCGTGGCCGCGCGTGCGCGGCGTGCGGTTCAAGCCGCGCACCGCTGCGTCGCCGGATGCGGCCGTCGACGGGCCGGGCACGCTGCACGATCCGCGCTGGCCGGCCGCGCTGGAACGCCTGGCCGCGCATGGCCTCAGCTGGGATCTGCGCGTGCCGTTCTGGCATCTCGGCGACGCGGCCGCGCTGCTGGCCGATGCGCCCGAAGTCGACGTCGTGCTCGAACACGCGGGGCTGCCGTGGGATCGCTCGGCAGCGGGGCTCGCGCGCTGGCGCAGCGGCATGCAAGCACTGGCCGCCTCGCCGCGCGTGACCGTGAAGATCTCCGAACTCGGCTTGCGCGATGCGGTGTGGAACGAGGCGGACAACGCGCGGATCATCCGCGACACGATCGCGATATTCGGGTGGCAGCGCTGCCTGTTCGCGAGCAACTTTCCGGTGGCGGGGTTGCGTGTATCGTATCCCGCGCTGCTGCGTACGTTTGCCCGTGCGATGGCGGACCTCGGCGATGCGGCGCGTCAGGCAATCTGGCACGACAATGCAATGCGCGTGTACCGGATTTCGTGAACGGGCTTGACCCGGCCCTTGGGGTCGCCTTTATGCTGGGTGTCACGAATCGACAGCAGACAGGGGTGACGCATGGGCAGGTCCACGCTTCGCTTGAGCGCGTCGGCGGCGGCCGCGCGGCTCGGCGTATCGGTCAAGGCGCTGCGGCTCTACGAGCGGCACGGTCTCGTCGCGCCGGAACGAACGCCGGCGGGTTATCGCGTCTACGACCCTGACGACCTCGCACGCGCGGCCGACGTCGTCGCGCTGCGCGCGCTTGGCCTGAGCCTCGCGCAGGTCGCGAACGTGCTCGATGGCGACCCGTGCAGTCTGGATGAGGCGCTGGCCTCTCACGAAGCGGCGCTCGACCACGGGATTCAGGATCTCGTCCGCAAGCTCGACAGGGTGCGCGCGATCCGCGCCGGCCTTGCGCGCAGCCGGATGCCGGCCGACGGGGAACTGACGCGGCTGCTCGGCGACAGTGGAGCCGGCGTCGCGTTCAACCTGCCATGGCCGTGGGGCGGCGAGTGGTTCGAGTTCCGCGACATCCGCCCGTTGAACTACATCATCGGTTCGCTGGGAAGCGGCAAGACGCGACTGGCGATGCGGCTCGCCGATGCACTGCCCGGCGCGGTATTCGTGGGGCTCGACCGGCTGGAAAGCGATGGTGTCGCCGCATCGGCCGCGCTGCGCGCCGATCCGTCGTTGAGCGCGCGTGTCGAGCGCACGACGGCATCGCACGCCGACGCCGGTGCGACACACTCACCGGCGCTGACTGCACTGCTTGCCTGCCTCGAGTCGAATGGCCCGCGCGCACTGGTCGTGGACATGATCGAACAGGATCTCGACCGGCCCACGCAACAGGCATTGATCGCGTGGCTGCGTGCACGCGCCGCCGCAGGGGCGCGGCCGCTGTTCCTGATGACGCGTTCGTCGGCGATCCTCGATCTGTCAGCAGTCGGGCCGGATGAAGCGATCATCCTGTGCCCGGCGAATCACAGTCCGCCTTCCCGTGTGGCGCCCTACCGTGGTGCGCCCGGATACGAAGCCGTGGCCATGTGCCTGGCGTCGCCCGAGATCCGCGAGCGTGCCGCCCGACGACCGGAAACGATGTGATTCGCTGCGCGGCCCGACCCGCCGGCACGGCGGGGACGCGTGCGCTCCCGCGCGGATAGGGCCGCGTCTCCCGCAGGAAACCGGCCGCGCACCGACTGGTCAGGCCTGCCTCGCGTACCGTACAAGTCCCAAGCAATTCGACGCTTTTCGGACATCGTCAGGATACCTGACGCAGCCGCCCTGGCCGGATGGCCAAAATCGCCCGCTGCCGGTCGATCGTGCTTAACATGCAAGGTATCCGAAAGAAATCATTTCCGGTATCGTCCACGCCTGCAGCCACTATTTCGCATGACCACACGCAATGAAAACCGTACCGGCCGGGCCGATATCGGCCCCTTCGACGACATGAGCCAGTTTCGCGTCACTTATGACGGTCCCGCACTCGAATCTTCCGAAATGGACGTGCGCGAACTCGCGCCCGCGCTGCTTGCGATCGGGGATTTGCTGGAGGCATCGACACGGGCACTGTGCGGCGATCTGGTTCGACCGCAGGTGAACGTGCGCGGCAGCTTCAAGACCGGCAGCTTCGGCATCGACTTCACGCTCGCGACCTCGCTTCTCGGCCGCATGCGCGACATCCTGAGCGGCAACGAAAGCACGGCGCTGGCCAACGCGGTCACGATCCTGACCGCGCTCGGCATCGTCGCGCCCAAAGCGAGGACAGGTCTCTTCGCCGTCCTCAAGTGGCTGCGTGGGCGCGAGATCCAGCGGGTGCAGATGCAGGGCCACACGGCGTTGCTGCACGTGGACGGCGAGCAACTCGAGATCGACCTCGCCGTCCTCACCCTGCTGCGCGACGTCGGCGTCCGACAGGCAACCGAGCAAGCGCTTGCGCCGCTCGCACGCGAAGGCATCGTGATGTTCGCCACCGGCACCGACACGGAGGTGTTCGAGACGGTCACCCGCAACGAGATCGCATGGTTTCACGCGCCCGGGCAAGCCGACGCGCTCATTCTCGACGAACATCGAAGGATGGCGTTCTCGATCGTGTCGCTCGCGTTCAAGGACGACAACAAGTGGCGGCTGTACGACGGCGCGTCGACGATTCACGCGGCGATCACGGATGCCGGCTTCCTGTCGCGCGTGAGCAACAGCCGGATCAGTTTCAGCAAGGGTGACGTGCTCGTCTGCAATGTCCGTATGCAGCAGTGGCAAACCCCGGACGGAGCGAAAACCGAATACGAAGTCACGGATGTCCTCGAGCATCGCCCGGCCGGGCGGCAGATTCCGTTGCCGGGCCTTTGACCTGCGTCGTGAATGCTGGAATCATCGGTGTCGAAGCTCGCCCGCGAGCGCCTCCACATCGATCATGAAACCGGCGATCCGCCTGCGTCCCGCGTCCCCGTCCGACCTGCCCTTTCTGCTGACGCTGCGCCAACTCACGATGACCGAGCATCTGCGACGCGTCGGCGCCCCCACCGACGACGAAGCGCACCACCGGCGCATCGCGGCGCACTTCGAAGATGCGATGATCGTCTGCGAAGGTGCGAACGCCGACGCCCACTCGATCGGCCTGCTGAAGGTGACACGCGCCGCCACTGAATGGCACGTCCACCAGATCCAGATCCACCCGTCGCGACAGGGACAAGGCATCGGCGAAGCCGTGCTGCACGAACTGCTGGTCGAAGCCGCACGCGAGCCCGTATCCGTATCGCTCAGCGTGCTGCACGGCAACCCGGCGCGGCGCCTCTACGAGCGGCTCGGGTTCCGGCTGCTGTCCGAAACGGACAGCAGCGCGAACCTGCTATGGTACGCGTGACGTAGCGCAGCCCGGCCAACCGCTCACGTGGCGCGCCGGATGCCGCCCACGCGGACCCTGGCCGCACACCTCGTGAAAAAACACAGGTCCTCCCGCCGGGAGGGCCTGCTTCCACATCGACCAATCGAACGATCAGTCGTCGTCGCGGCTCGCCACCTTCTGCGTCACGCCCCTGAGCTTCGGATAAGGCTGCGCCCCCATCATGCCCTTCCACAGCACGCGGTTGAACTGATCGGCCGGCACCTCGTCGGCATCGTCGAAGTCGAACTTCGCCGTCACCTTCGCCCAGTACGCCGCGTCATGCTTCGGCGTGACATCCGGCCCGGCCGCGTATTGCAGCGCGTTCACGCCCGCCCCTTCGGCCAGGCGCAGCCCGGTGCCCTTCAGCGCCGTCGACGCGACGGCCGTGTAGCTCCACGACGCCGGGCCGTGCACGTCGAACACGTCGGTCATCGGCCGCTGGTAGGCGGTATTCAGGTTCATGTGCTGCGTGCCGAGCACGTCCTCGATCGTGCGCAGCGCATTGACCTGGCTGTAGCGCGTCCGGATCACCGCGCCCTGCTTCACGTATGGCCCGACGATGTATGCGGGCCCGCGATGCGAATCCACGTGGTCGGGACCATCCTGCACATCGTCCTCGGTCACGACGATCAGCGTGTCGTTCGCATACGGGCTCTTCGCGACGGCCTCGACGAGCCGGCCGACGGCCAGGTCGTTGTCTGCCTGCTGCGTTTCCGGCGTGTTCACGCCGGCGAACGCCGTGCCGAACGCCCCCATGTGATCGTGGGACAGGCGCACCAGCGACAGCGTCGGCAGGTTGCCGCTCGCGACATACTGGTCGAACTCGCGTTTCCACTCGTCGAGGCGCCACTGGTCCGGATAGTTCTGGTCGAAGCCGCGGAAATACCCATCCGTCATCGACGCGAGCCGCGGATCGAGCGCGGCGGCCTGGACGACACCGGCCGCGTGCGGGTCGACGATCGGGTTTGCGGCCGTGCCGATGCTGCCGATGTTGTTCACGAGGAAACCGTAGTTGCGGACCGTGCCGCCGCCGGCGAGCACCGCATCGAAGATGTAGCCGCGCTGCCGGCCGAACGGCGCATCGGACGACGCATGGTTGCCCGTGCCCGGCAGCAGGTTCGCCGCGCCGCCCGGCAGGCCCGCGGCCGCGTTGCTGTAGTTCGTGGTGCCGGCCGGGCCGGCGGCCGCATCGCGCTGCTGCACCGTTTCCCAGTTGACCGGCACGCTGCGGTTCGTGCCCTCGCTCTCGTACGACAAGCCGCGATTGACCGCCGCGTAGTTGATCTGCTGGGTGATCGTCTCCGTGTTGGTGACGCGCCCCTGGAGCGCCCACGACCAGCCGTCCATGCTGCCGTCGCCCGGGTTCATGAAGTTGTCGAGCGTCACGAACTGGCTCGCCAGCCGATGGAAGTTCGGCGTGATGTTCCGGCCGAACTGGGCCAGCCGCGGATCGCCATTGGCGCCGTTGCCGATATCGCCGAGCACCTGGTCGAACGTGCGGTTTTCCTTGACGACGTAGATCACGTGCTTGATGTGACGGCGCAGGAAGCCCATCACCTCGTTATCCCTGTCGTTGTCTTCCGGACGATAGAAGTTGTTGCGCGCGGCCTGCTGCGTCAGCGCCGGCAGCTCGTTGGCCGCCGGCACCGGCGCGCTCACGAGCGACGCGCGCTCGAGCTGGAACTGGTATTCGTTCGACGCGCGCGACGCGGCGGCCTGTGCCGGGGTCGCGCCGAACAGATGGTCCGGGTTCGGACCGGTCGTACTCTTGCCGTTCACCACGTACATCCACGTGCCGTCCGCGCTGAACGTCACGTCGTGCGGCTCGAAGGCGGTCGGAATCAATCCGGTGACGCGATACGCGCGATCGCCGACGAGCGGGATGACGGCGATTTCGTTCGCACCGGCGTTGGTCGCATACAGCGTTCGGCCATCGCGCGACAGCGTGACCGCATACGTCGCCGCACCCGTGTGCGCCGGGCCGTGCGCGAGTACGCCGGCCGGCGCGCGCGCGTCGATCCGGGTCACGACCGCGTTGGTGTTCGTGTTGATCACCGCGACCTGGTCGGCGTTGTCCTGGGCGACGAACAACATCGATTGTGGCGCATCGAGCGTCATGCCGAGCGCGTTGCCGTCCAGCTTGATGCGCTTGACCAGGCGGCCGCGAGACGGCGACGAAACGTCGACCGCGACGATTTCGCGATCGCGATCCGACGACACGTATGCGATGCCGTTGCCCTTCACGACGACCGCGAACGGGAACGTGCCGCCCGCGTCACCGTTGCGGCCTTCGTTGCCGGAGAAGAACGGGCGCAGATCGTGCTCGTAGCGCACGTTGTTGGTCGCGGTGTCGATCACGCTGATCGAGTCGTTGTAGTTGTTCGCGACGACGAGCGTCTTCCCGTCGGCCGACAACGCGAGCCCGGCCGCGTTCGGCTGCACGCGGATGCCGACGCCCTTGCCGCCATGGCCGAGCGCGATCGTCGTCGACAGCGCCCACGTGCCGCCGTGCTGCGCATAGACGTAGACCGCGTCGTCGCTGCCGCCGGTCGCATAGAGCCTGCTCCCGTCGTGCGAGAACGCCAGGCCGACGAACGCGTTGGTCTGCTGAAGCACCTGCCTGAGCACCGGGCGCGTCTTGTTCGCGCCCGCGACGTCGTACAGGAAGATGAATTGCGTCGAGGCCGCGGTGTCCACCGAACCGTCCGGCTTGTACAACGAGTTCTGGCCGGCGGTGATGATCGCCAGCGTCTTGCCGTCCGGGCTCAATTGCGAGCGCACGGCCTCACCCGCGACGAAATGCGGATAGGCCGGCAGCCCGGGATTCAGGAACTGCTGGAGCGCGCCACGCACGGCCAGCGGTGTGACGAACTGACCGCTCGGCACGCGGGCGGCATCGGCGTTGCTGGAACTGTCCGCCTGCACCTGCGACGCAAGCAGCACGGCCGACATGACGGCTCCGAGTCGGAGCGCGCGCTTGACCTGGCTATTTTTCATAGGAATCCTCTGTACTTGTGGAGCGATTACCGTTTGACGTGTCCGGCATGATCCTCGCCTCGTCTGCCCGTGTCGCGCGGTGGCGAGGGCCCGTGCCAATCGATCGAAGGGGTTGCGTCGGCTATCGCCGACGTGCCGGAATTACATCGCCGCCCAGTGTCAAGCGGATGACCGGTTCCATTGCGGGCCGGCTTATTACACATCGTTACAGCGAAGGCGTTTCGATGACAGCCATCGAGGTGTCATCGTTGCACTCGAGGCCCTGCCCTCAAGGCGTCCACCGATACACGGTGATGCTGTTCCCCTTCACGTTGTTCTTCGTCACCACGTATTCGCCGTTCGCGCGGCGGTACGCGCGCACGCTGACCATCGCATCGATCGCGCTGCTGGTGTCCACGGTCGCCGGGCTCGCATTGACGAGCGTCGTGTCGAGATTGCCGGTGTCGAGGTTGAATGCGTCGATGTTCGGCCACAGCGGCCCGCTGCTGCTGAACCAGTAGCCGACGAACAGATGGTTGCCGGCCGCGTCGATCGACTTCGCGCCGCTGTGCGGCAGCGTGATCACCGGATTCGGCTTCGTCGTGTTGCCCGCGCTCCAGCCGTGATACACCTCGATGCGCGTGCCGATCGACGTCCAGTCGGTGCTTCCGACGACGCCCTGCGCGAGCACCATCGTGTCGCTGTCGGCGAGATAGACGATGCGCGTCAGCGGCTGGATGCTGGCCGGCACCGGCGTCGCCACGCCCGGCCCCCACGACGGCTTGCCGCTCGCGTCGAAGCCGGCCAGCGGATAGTGATAAATGGCGCCGGTCTTGTCGAGCCCGGCCCATACGCCGCCCTTGCTGTCGAGGCTGAAACCGGCCGACACGCGCCGGGTCGTGTTGAACGCGGGCCCCGGGATCGCCCCGTCCGGGATCGCGACGTAGCCGTTGGCTGCGTTGAAGTGGAAGAAGTAATAGATCGGCGGATTCTGTCCGGCTGCAACGAGGATCCGGTTCGCGCCGACCGACGTCAGCAGCCCGAAGTGCTCGTCGCGCTGGGTGTCGCTCATATTGATGCGCGGGTCCGACGGATACGTGAACGGATCGACCGTGTTCGCGACGAAGGTGCCGCCCGCGGTGCCGCTGTATATGTGCGTGCCGCTGTAGAACAGCGCGCCGTCCGTGACCGGATCCGGTGCGGCGATGCCTTCGAAGTTGAGCGACTGCAGCGTCCAACGCAGGCTGCCGGCGCTGCTGTACGCGTGAATGTCGGTCGCGCCGTTGCGGCCGAGATCCCAGCTGCCGCCCCACGGGTTGTTGAGCACGTAGAGGTTGCCAGCCGTATCCTTGCCGATCCCGGCGATGCGCGTGAAACGCTTCGCGCCGACCTGCCCCTTGATGCCCGTCGTCGTGTCGAGATAGCCGCCGCGCACGCCGAACGTGCCGGCCAGCGCAGGCCGGCCCGACACGCCATAGCGCTTGATGTTCATCTCGGGGCCTTCGTCGCCGACCATCAGCTGTCCCGCCGCCGCATCGAAATAGAGCGCCGACGGCTGCGCCCCGGCGGTCAGCCGGATCGTGTTCAGCAGTGCACCGGCCGGGCTGAATTCGACGATCGAGCCTGCGCTTTTCTGCGCGACCCAGACGTTGCCCGCCGAGTCGACCGCAAGCGCGCCCGGCGCGGACACGTTGATGTCCCGCTGCCAGACGCCGTCGGTCGTAAACACCCGCACGCGATTGCCGTAGAAATCGCTCGCATAGAGCAGCGAGCCGGCCGTGGCGAGCCCGGTGACGACGTCGATGCGCGGCTGGTTGGTCGCCGCGGCGACCTGGATGAGCTTGTCGCGCAAGCGCGTCGCGCGGTTGTAGCGCCCGACCGCGCCGCTGCCGTAGCCGCTGCCGGGCTGCAGCGCGACGAACAGCGACGCCGCGTTGCCCGTGATCGCGCTGCCCTGGAATTCCGCATGCGTGCCGATCGAGCCGACGCTCTTGCCGTTCTGGTAGATCGCGACACCGCCTTCATACTCGTCCCACATCGACGCCGTGTAGATCACGCCTTCAGGCGCAACCCACATCGACCGCGCGACGTTGCCGACGTGCGCCGCGAGTGTGCCGTAGGTGTTCGCCAGCCAGTCGGTGGTGTTACCCGCATGTCCAGCCGGCGCAATCGCGGCGATCGCGACAGCGAGCAGCACGGCCTGAATCGGTTTTCTGGCGACCATGGCTGATGCTCTCCTGAATGGTGGAATCATTCGCGTGACGGGGCAGCCGGATGACTGGAAATCGGCAATGCGTAAATACTTCCGCTGAATCATCCGGCGCGGTCGGTATTACATCGCCGGCATTCGATAATCGGCAGCGTCGAGAATAGCTTTATATAAATCGAAAAAAATTGCGAACCGCTGTCGCAGACGGCGCGCGCGACTGCGCGAGAGTGAATGATCACTTACGCGTTTGCGCTTGATATCGGGGAAAGTCGGGTTTGCGCCTGCGCGAATATCGCCGCGTGTTCAAATGCGGCGCATTGCAATAACGGAGGGGAATTTCGGCGAATCGGGAAAATCGCCGAATGCGGATAAAGGAATGACCGCTGGCGGGTATCGCGCCGGCCTGAATCCAGGTCGAATCCAGGCCGGCACACATTACTGCAACAGGGAAATCACGCGGACGTCGCCGTCTCCCGCACCTCCACCTGCTTGACCTCGCTGCCGCCCGCATCCGCGTCGTCGCGCGGATCGCCGAGCTGGCCCTCCCACTTCGCGACCACGGCCGCCGCGATCGAGTTGCCGACCGCGTTGGTGGCCGAGCGCCCCATGTCGAGGAACATGTCGACGCCCATGATCAGCAGCAGGCCGGCTTCCGGCAGATGGAACTGGTTGAGCGTCGCCGCGATCACGACGAGCGATGCGCGCGGCACGCCCGCCATCCCCTTCGACGTCACCATCAGCATCAGCAGCATCGTGATCTGCGTGCCGAACGGCAGGTCGATCCCGTACACCTGCGAGATGAACAGCACCGCGAACGTGCAGTACATCATCGAGCCGTCGAGGTTGAACGAATACCCGATCGGCAGCACGAAGCTCGAAATCTTGCGATTCACGCCGAAACGGTCGAGCGCGTCGAGCAGCTTCGGGTACGCGGCTTCGGAGCTCGCCGTCGCGAACGACAGCAGGAACGGCTCGCGAATCAGGCGGATCAGCGTGAACGCACGCTTGCCGAGGAACGTCACGCCGGCGAGCGTCAGCACGCCCCACAGCAACGCCAGCGCCAGATAGAAGCTCGCCATGAACTTCGCGAACGTGAGCAGGATGCCGAGCCCTTCCGTCGTGATCGTCGACGCCAGCGCGGCGAACACCGCGACCGGCGCGAACCACATCACCGCGCCCGTCACCTTCAGCATGACCTGCGCGAGATCGTCGATCACGCCGGTCAGGCGCTTGCCGGCGTCGCCGAGCGCCGACAGCGCGGTGCCGAAGAAGATCGAGAACACGACGATCTGCAGGATCTCGTTGTTCGCCATCGCCTCGGCGATCGACTTCGGCACCAGGTGGACGACGAAGTCCTTCAGCGTGAACGCGCCCGTCTTCAGGTTGAGCGCCGCATCGGCGGCCGGCAGCGGCAGGCTGAGATGGCTGCCCGGCTTCAGGATCGTCGCGGTCACGAGGCCGAGCACCAGCGACGTGAACGACGCGATGAAGAACCAGCCGAACGCCTTCACGCCCACGCGGCCGACCGACCCGCTGTCGCCCATCTGCGCGATGCCGACCGTCAGCGTCGCGAACACCAGCGGCGCGATGATCATCTTGATCAGCCGCAGGAACACGTCGGACAGCAGCGACACGTAGCCGGCGACTTCCCTGGCCATTTTCGGGTCGGGAAACGCGCCATGACAGGCGTAGCCCACGGCGATACCCAGCGCCATCGCTATGACGATGTACCGGGTGATGTTGTGCTTCTTCTTCATTAGCAATCCAAATTATAGAACGTGTGTTTCCAACGGCAGGTCGATCGCCGGCATCGAAATGGACACGGAATTCCGCGCGCGCGGCGCACGCCGCTTCGAGTGCCCGAGTTCGTCCGTGGACGTGGCCACGGCGAACAGGGGGGGCATTCTATCGCAAACGGCGGACCATCTTTCAAATCTGAAAGCAGCGGGCGGGGAAGGTGGCAGGACGGGCTTTCGCCGGGCGGGGGCGCGGGGATCCAGGGGCCCGGTGTGCCGCGACGCGGGTCCGGTCTTCGGGCACCGTCGTGCCCGCCCGTCAGGTCGGCCTTGCGCGGGACGTGGGCGAACCCGGCAGGCGACCCATCACGCCGCCGGCGTGCCCGGTCGCGGCATGAACCGGCACAGGCACAGCGGCACCACGACCAGCGCAGCGCCGGCGAGAAACGTGGTCGATGCGCCAAAACGCGTCCACAGCGCGCCGGCGATGCTGCTCGCGAGCAGCATGCAGATACCGCTCACCAGGTTGAATACGCCGAACGCAGTCCCGCGCAGCGTGGCCGGCGAGGTTTCCGACACCATCGCGGCGAGGATGCCCTGCGTAAAGCCCATGTGCAGCCCCCATACGGCCACCCCGGTGAACATCGAGATCGTCGATGTGCCGATGCCGAGCAGCAGGTCGGCCGCGATCAGCAGCACCATGCCGGCCGCGAGCAGCACGCGGCGATCGAGCCGGTCCGACAACGCGCCGACCGGCCACGCGGACAGCGAATAGGCGATGCTCATCGCGACCATCACGGCCGGGATCCACGCAGCATCGAGCCCGGTTTGCTGCGCACGCAAGATCAGGAACGCCTCGCTGAAGCGCGCGAGCGTAAACGTCGCGCCGGCCGCGACGACGAACCAGTAGCCACGGGGAAACTCGCGCAGCGCGCTCCAGCGCAGCGGCGAGTGAAAGCGCCGCTGCGGTTTCGCCTGATCGGGTTCGCGCACGCCGAAGACGATCAGCACGATCGCGGCGAAGGCCGGTACCACGGCGAACCACAGCACGGTCCGGATCTGGTCCCCGTACCAGAGCATCAGCACGATCGCGAGCATCGGGCCGAGAAACGCGCCCACCGTATCCATCGACTGACGCAGGCCGAAGCACGCGCCGCGGATTTCGGGCGGGGCGACGTCGGCTACCAGCGCGTCGCGCGGCGCGCCGCGAATGCCCTTGCCGACGCGATCGAGCAGGCGGGCCGTCACGACGACTGCCGGCGTGGACGCCAGCGGAAACAACGGCTTGGTCAACGCCGCGAGTCCGTAGCCGACCAGCAGCAGACCCTTGCGGCGCCCGAGCCAGTCGCTGATCGCGCCGGAGAACACCTTGACGATCATCGCGGTCGCTTCGGCCGCCCCTTCGAGGATGCCGAGCGCGACGACGCTCATCCCCATCGTCGACACCAGATAGATCGGCAGCAACGCATGGATCAGCTCGGACGACAGGTCCATGAACAGGCTCACGAGGCCCAATGCCCATACGGTCCGTGGAATCGCAGGCTTGCCGGCAATCGGTGAGGGTGCGCTCATGACGGGTCGACATCAAGGTTAGGTGCGGCGTGTGCCGGCGTTTCGTGTCGCAGCGCGTGCGCCGTTTCACGGGAATGCGTCGGCGGCCAGGGAACGCATCGCTTGCTGCGAATCGGTACAGGACTACGTGTCCCGGGAGATTATCGAGCACATTCTGGACGAGACCGAAACGCATCTCGACTGAATCGACACGCAGTTCGTGACGAAGGTGCCGTTGCACGGCACAAACATCAGACAAATCAAAAATCTAGCGGCGACACAACACTTGTTGACCTTCCGTTCCTTTCAAATGATAATGCGTCGCATTCTGAAATTACGAATCATTACATACGACGGATTGGGAGATGAGACGAGTATTGCACCCGGCACGACGAGCCGTACTGGCCGCCGTTGCGTGCCAGCCGATCATGGTTGGCGCGGCCTTCGCGCAGGAAAACACGACTGCACCGACGAGCACGCCGACCAACGTGTTGCCGGCCGTGTCGGTGAGCGCGAGCGCGCTTCGCGATCCGGGAGAAGGTTACAACCCGTCGAACGCGGTCAGCGCCACCCGGATCGATGCGCCGCTGCGCGATATCCCGCAGACGGTGAACGTGATCACGGCCGAAGTGATGCGTGATCAGCACGCAAATTCCCTGCAAGACGTGTTGAAGAACGTCGCGGGTGTCGGGTTTTCCACCGGCGACGGTCAGCGCGACCAGGTCACCATTCGCGGCTTCTCCGCGATTGCCGACCAGTTCGTCGACGGCATTCGCGACGATGCGCTGTATTTCCGCGATCTGTCGAACGTCGACCGGGTGGAAGTCGTCAAGGGCCCTGCCGCCGTTCTTTATGGCCGAGGTTCTTCAGGTGGGCTAATCAATCGTGTGACGAAAAAACCCGGAATCGACGTCACCAACCTGGGTGTCAGCTACGGCGCGTGGGCCGATCGTCGGGTCGAAGCCGACGTCGGACGCGTGCTCGCGAACGGCGCGGCCGCTTTCCGCATAACCGGGGCGCACGAAGAAGCCAAGAGCTATCGGTCGCAGCAGTTTCTGAATCGCACGGCGGTCGCGCCGTCGTTCGAATTCCGCATTGCGCCGAAGACGACGGTGTTGCTGCAGGCCGACTACCTCGAGGATCGCCGCGTGACGGACTTCGGCATCCCGGCCTACAAGGGACGGCCGGTCGACGTGCCGGCATCCGCGTATTACGGCGCGGCGAACGCCGGCGAGGTCGACTACTCGCGCTCGCGTGTGTATTCGAGCACCGCGACGATCAAGCACGAGTTCAACGAACAGTGGTCAATCCGCAACGCCACTCGCTACTATCACTATTCGCTCGACCGGAACAACACGCTCGTCGGCAGCGTCAACGAAGCGAACCGGACGTTCACGCTGAATCACGGGAACGTCTATCGCGAGGAACACGGCTGGTTCAACCAGACCGATCTCACGCAAAAGGCCACGCTGTTCGGCATGAAGCACGAGTTGCTGTACGGGATGGAAATCGGCCAGCAGAACAAGGATCTCGTCAATTATTCGGCGCCCGTCACCGGCGCGAACGGCAAGCCGGTGAACTTCGACCTGTTCGCGCCGGCGCTGCCGACGCTGCCGCTGCACACGTCGACCACGCCGGCCGCCAACAACCTCGGCATCTTCAAGACGCTCGGGTTCTACACGCAGGACCTGATCAGCTTCAACGATCAGTGGAAGGCGCTGCTCGGCATCCGCTACGATCGCTTCGAGCAGGAGACGCTCGACCGCCGTCCCAAACAGCCGGGCCTGTCGCGTACCGACACGGCATGGAGCCCGCGCCTGGGCCTGGTCTGGCAGCCGACCCGGACGCAGTCGTACTACGTGTCGTGGAGCCGCTCGTTCCAGCCTTCGGGCGAGGCGTTCTCGCTCGCGGCCAATAATGCGGAGCTCGCTCCGGAAACCACGACCAATACCGAGATCGGCGCGAAATACGACTGGCTTGGCGGCAAGGCCAGCACGACGATATCGGTGTTCCGGCTGGATCGCAGCAACATCAAGGTCGCCAATGCGACCAATACGGCACTGATTCCGATCGGCGAGCAGCGGACCGACGGCGTGGAACTCAGCGGCGCAGCCGAGCTCAGCCATGGCTGGCGCGTGCTGGCAGGCTACGCGTATCTGGATGCAACCGTCACCCACTCGACCGCTGCATTGCAGGGCAAGCGGGCCACGCTCACGCCGCGTCACTCCGGCAATCTGTGGCTGACCAAGAATCTCGGCAGCGGCTTCGGCGTCGGCGGCGGCCTGAACTTCGTCGGCGCACGCATGGCCGATCCGCAGAACACCGTGACCTTGCCGGGCTACGTGACGGCCGACATGATGGCCTGGTACGCGCACGGACCGATGTCGCTCCAGTTGAACCTCTACAACCTGTTCAACAAGGGCTATATCGTCTCGGCACACGGCTCGAGCCCCAACCTCAACATGCCGGGGGCACCGCGTAGCGTCATGGCGACGTTGCGATACGAGATGTAGAAGCGGAAGGTTGCCGACGATGCGTGCGGTCCGGCCGGCGACCGCACGCGGCCTGCCTCGTCGGCAATAGATAGACGCGCGCACGCGGGCGACGCCGCTGATCATCTCGTCGACAGCCCCTCCCCCGTACCGGCAATCGCCAGTCAAACTGTACCGGTACTGTACAGAAAACCGTCGCTACACTGACTCCCTCCCTGTCTCGAACACGAATGGAGAATCCGCGATGGAATTCCTCACCTTGAGCGCATTGCCCGCCGGCATGCTGTTCGCGCTCGTCACGACGATCACGCCCGGCCCGAACAACACGATGCTGCTCGCGTCCGGCGTCAATTTCGGTTTCCGCCGCACGATGCCGCACTTGTTCGGCATCAGCATCGGCGTCGCGATCCTGATGCTCTGCGTCGGGTTCGGGCTCGGCGAGGTGTTCAAGCGCGTCCCGCTGCTGTATACGATCCTCGAAGCCGCGAGCGTCGCGTACCTGCTGTACCTCGCCTGGCGCATCGGCACGTCCGGCGAAGTGAACGCTCACGGCGCCAAGCCGCGGCCGATGACGTTCATCGAAGCCGCCGCGTTCCAGTGGGTCAATCCGAAGGCGTGGATGATGGTGCTGACCGCCGCGACGACGATCCGCCTGTCCGCCGACTACGGGATGAACGCCGCGTGGATGGCCGTCGTGTTCATCCTGATCGGCTTTCCGTGCATCAGCCTGTGGGCCGCATTCGGCCTCGGCCTGCGCCGCTTCCTGTCGAACCGCCGTGCGTTGCGCATCTTCAACGTGACGATGGCCGTGCTGCTGATCCTGTCGCTGTATCCGCTCATCGCGCACCTGCTGCCGCAGTGAGCGCTCACAGCGCGCCCGTTGAGATTCACGCAGGGCAGGCGTACCCTTTTGGTACGGGCGCGCACAACCGCTTCGGCGGTTGCGCCGCTGCTTCCGGGAGATTGCCGATGAAGCCACTGCTGAGAACGGGCGAGCACATCGAGGGCATGCACTGGATCGCCGAGTATCACCCGCTGACGCACGAGATCCGCGTGCTGCGTGAAGACATCGAGATCGGCACCTACTGCGCGCCGCCGACAATGTTCGGCGAAGAGGAAGACATGGGCGCCGCGAACCTCGCCGATCATCGCAGCCGGGAGGCCGCGCTGCGCGCGTATCTGCGCAACTTCGTCAAGGAACACGACGCGGCGGAGTAGCGGCGCGACGGCCATGACGTCAACGGGCCGCGAATGCGGCCCGGTCTGATGTTGCGTGTCGGCCGGCTTACGACCCTCCGCCGCAGCCATAAGGCCGGCGCACCGCCCCGGCCTCGCGCCTGCTCAATGCCCGAGCGACTCGATCTTGCCGGGCGGCTGCGCGACGCCGTGCGGCCGCGCCGCCTGCTTGATCAGCAACGCGAGACACGCGAGCAGGCCCGCGACCGCGATCGTCGCGAACACGCCCGCGAACGAGAAGTGCCGGCGCGTCAGTTCGGCGACGAGGAACGACCCGGCAATCCCGCCGAAGCGGCCGACACCCAGCATCCACGCCACGCCCGTGCCACGCCCTTCGGTTGGATAGAACGCGGCGGCGAGCGCCGGCATCGACGATTGCGCGGTGTTCATCAGCACGCCGGCGATGAATACGACCAGCACGAGCAACCCCACATTCCCCGCCGCCTGCCCGATCGCATACACGCTGATCGCGGTCAGCGCATAGCACACCGCGATCACGCGGTTCGCGTTGAAGCGGTCCATCAATACGCCGCACAGCACCGCGCCGACGCCGCCGAGCGGGAACAGCGCGGAGATCAGCGTCGCGCTCTTCGGTGTCAGGCCGGCGTCCTTCAGCAGGATCGGCATCCAGTTGATCGACGCGTAGAAGATCACGAGGCCCATGAAGTACGCGAGCCACAGCATCACCGAGCCGACGAGGTACGAGCGTGACAGCACGACACCGATCCCCTTGCTGCCGGTGTGCGGCGCGGCTTCGGTCATCGCGAACGAACCGGCGTTCAGCGCGTCGCGCGAGATCCGGGCGAGCGTCGCGCGGATCCGGTCGACACTCTGGCCCTGCGCGACCATGAAGCGCACCGATTCGGGCATCTTCAGCAGCAGCAGCACGCCGAGCAGCAGCGGCGTCACGCCGCCGAGCATCAGCACGCTGCGCCAGCCGAAATGCGGAATCATCCACGCGGCGAGAAAGCCGCCGAACGCGGCGCCGAGCGGGAAGCCGCAGAACATCAGGTTGATCACGGTCGCGCGGCGCTTGTCCGGGCAGAACTCGCCCATCATCGTGACCGCGTTCGGCATCGCGGCGCCGAGACCGACGCCGGTGATGAAACGCAGGATCGTCAGGTGCCCGATGGTGTTCGAGAATGCGGAAACAAGACACGCGACACCGAACAGGAACACCGAGCCGAGCAGCAGCGAACGGCGCCCGAGACGATCGGACAGCGGGCCCGACACGAGCGCGCCGCAGGCAAGGCCGAACAGCGCGGCGCTCAGCACGGGCGCGAGATCGGGTTTGGTGAGGTTCCATTCGCCCAGCAGCGACGGCGCGATGAAGCCGATCGCGGCCGTATCGAAGCCGTCGAGCAGCACGATCACGAAACACATCAGGAACACGAGCCACTGGAAGCCGCCGAACGGCTGCTCATTAATGAAGGTCTGGACATCGACCACGGTTGCGCGATTCATCGCGAGTCTCCTATGTAAGCAACGCGGCCTCATGGCCGCGCCTTTCCTTGTTCGCGCGCCGATTCGCCGCCGGCGCGTCATGCATCGTCGACACCTGCCGGCTGCGGCAGGCGTCGCGATCGGGTCACGTCCGGCGCGAGCCGGCCGTGTTATTCAGCCGCACCTAGGCGGCCCCATCCTGTTCCTTGAAGATCTTGTCCGCGAGATGGAACGCGGAGTTCGCGGCCGGCACGCCGCAGTAGATCGCGGTCTGCAGCAGCACTTCCTTGATCTCGTCGCGCGTCACGCCGTTGTTGCGCGCGGCGCGCAGGTGCAGCGCGAGTTCCTCGCCGCGGTTCAGCGCGACCATCATCGCGATGGTCAGCAGGCTGCGCGTGTGGCGCGGCAGGCCGTCGCGGGTCCAGATCTCGCCCCACGCATAGCGCGTGATCAGGTTCTGGAATTCGTCGGTCACCTCGGTGCGGTTCTCGATCGAACGGTCGACGTGCGCGTCGCCGAGCACCGCGCGACGCACCTTCATCCCTGCTTCATAACGTTGCTGGTCGTCCATCGTCGGTGCCTCACGCGGTCAGGAAGTCGAGCAGCGCGCGGTTGAAGCCGTCGGTGCACTCGATGTTCGAAATGTGCGCGGCGTCGAATTCGACGTGACGCGCGCCGGGAATCGCGGCAGCCAGCGCACGGCCCTGGTCGGGCGGCGTCGACATGTCCTTCGCGCCGGTCACGACGAGTACCGGCAGCGCGATGCCCTTCACTTCCTCGCGCAGGTCGGCCGCGTTCAGCGCGTCGCAGTTCGCCGCGTAACCGTCCTTGTCGGTATGCACGAAGGTGTCGCGGATCGCGTCGAGCAGGCGCGGCTCGCGATCGACGAACGCATCGGTGAACCAGCGCGGCAGCACGGCGTCGGCGAGCGCGGCCATCCCTTCGGCACGCGCCTTCTGCGCGCGCGGCGTCCACACCTCCGGCGAACCGATCTTCGCGGCGGTGTTCGCCAGCACGGCGCGCACGATGCGCGACGGGAAGCGTGCGGCGAGCGCGGCGCCCGTCAGGCCGCCCATCGAGATCCCGCAGAAGTGCGCGCGCTCGATGCCGACGTGGTCGAGCAGGCCGATCACGTCGCCCGCGAGCTGGTCGACCGTGTACGAGCCGGCCGGCGCTTCGGAATGGCCATGGCCGCGCGTGTCGTAGCGCAGGATGTTGAAGTGCTGCGTGAGCGGGCGAATCTGCGGCGCCCACATCTGCAGGTCTGCGCCGAGCGAGTTCGAGAAGACGAGCCACGGCGCGTCGTCGCGCGCGGCACGGTCGATCCGGTAATGCAGTTTCACGCCGTTGACAGTGGCGAAAGGCATCTTGTTCTCCTGGTTATTGCGTGCTCGCGTGCAGCGCGAGCACGGCGTCGACATAGGCCTGCGCCTCGCCGACGTAATGTGCGGGATCGAGCAGCCGCGCGAGCGCGTCGCGCGACAGATTGGCCGATACGGTCGGATCGGCGGCGAGCACGTCGAACAGCGTCGCGCCGGTGCGCACGGCTTCCTTCGACGCATGCTCGACGACGTGGTGCGCGTCGAGCCGGCCGATCCGGTCGCCGAGCGCGAGCATCACGGCTTCGCCGAGGATCAGCCCGTGCGTCAGCTCGAGGTTCGCGGCGAGGCGTTCGGTGTTCACGTCGAGGCCCGCGACGATCTGCGCGATCTGCGCGAGCGCGCCGCCGGTCAGGCGCGCGAGGTCGGGCAGCGCGTCCCATTCGGCCTGCCAGCCGCCGAGCGCGCGCTCGTGCTCCTGGACCATCCCCGCGAACACGGTCGCGACGAGGTTCGGCGCGCGCACCGCGGCGGTCAGCACGGCCGCGCAGCCGACCGGGTTGCGCTTGTGCGGCATCGTCGACGAGCCGCCCTTGCCGGCGGCCGCCGGTTCGCCAAGCTCGCCGACCTCGGTCTGCATCTGCAGCGACACGTCGCGCGCGATCTTGCCGAGCGTGCCGGCCAGCATCCCGAAGCACGACGCGGCTTCCGCGATGCGGTCGCGCTGCGTATGCCACGGCACGGCCGGCGCCGCGAGCTTCAGGTCGGCCGCGAGCGCGGCGCTCACGCCGGCTGCATGCTCGCGCAGGCTCGCCAGCGTGCCGGCGGCGCCGCCGAACTGCAGCACCAGCGCACGCTCGCGCAATTCGGCGAAGCGCGCGCGATGGCGCAGCAGCGCATCGAGCCACTGCGCGAATTTGAGGCCGAGCGTGATCGGCAGCGCCTGCTGCAGCCACGTGCGGCCGATCATCGGCGTCGCGCGATGCGTGCGCGCCAGCGTCGCGAGCGACGTGCACGCTTCGTCGAGCAGCGGCTCGAGCACGTCGAGCGTGTCGCGCAGCTGCAGCACGGTCGCGGTATCGATGATGTCCTGGCTCGTCGCGCCCCAGTGCACGAACTTCGCGGCCTCGGGGTCGTCGGCCTTCACTTGCGCGGTGAGCTGCTTGACGAGCGGAATCGCGAGATTGCCGCCGAGCGCCGCGCCGTGCGCGAGCGCGTCGGCGTCGAGCCGGCCGGCGTCGCACGCGCGTTCGATCGGCGCGACCGCCGCGGCGGGAATCACCTGCCGCGCGGCGAGCGCGCGCGCAAGCGCGGCCTCGACGTCGAGCATCCGCTGGATCGTCGCGCGGGGCGACCAGATCCGGTTGAGCGGCTCGGTGCCGCAGATGAAGGAGGTCAGGCGGGCGCTGTCTTCGAGCATGGCATCAGATTGGGGAAGCGGCGTGCGCCTATTGTCTACCCAAGCGTGCCGGCGTGCGCGCGATCGCGCGCGCCGGCACGCTTGCCGTTCAGGCCGCGGCCTTGCGCGTCGCGTCGATCAGCGGCACGCCGGTCAGCTTCTCCAGTTCGTCGAACGACAGGTCGGTGAAGATCTCGCTCACCGCGAGGCCGTCCGACGTCACGTCGAGCACGGCGAGATCGGTGTAGATGCGGCTCACGCACTGCACGCCGGTCACCGGATACGAGCACTGCGCGACGATCTTGCTCTCGCCCTGTTTCGTCAGGTGTTCCATCATCACGAACACCTGCTTCGCGCCGATCGCGAGGTCCATCGCGCCGCCGACGGCCGGAATCGCATCGGGCGCGCCCGTATGCCAGTTCGCGAGGTCGCCGTTCGCCGACACCTGGAACGCGCCGAGCACGCAGTAGTCGAGGTGGCCGCCGCGCATCATCGCGAACGAATCCGAGTGGTGGAAATACGCGCCGCCGGTGAGCAGCGTCACGTGCTGCTTGCCGGCGTTGATCAGCTCGTCGTCCTCCTCGCCGGGCGCGGGCGCCGGGCCCATGCCGAGCAGGCCGTTCTCGCTGTGCAGGAAGATTTCCTTGGCTCGATCGAGGTGGTTCGCCACCAGCGTCGGCACACCGATGCCGAGATTCACGTACGCGCCTTCGGGGATGTCCTGGGCGACGCGCTTGGCCATTTCATCGCGGGTCAGTCGTTTCATTTCAGTATCCTCAGGCGGCTTGGGATGCGGCACGTTCGGCGGCCAGCTCGGCCGCATGCGCGGCCTGCGGCACTTCGACGACGCGCTGCACGAAAATGCCCGGCGTCACGATGTGTTCCGGGTTCAGCCCGCCGAGCGGCACGACTTCCGACACCTGCACGATCGCGACCTTCGCGGCGCTGGCCATGATCGGCCCGAAGTTGCGCGCGGTCTTGCGATACACCAGGTTGCCCCAGCGGTCGCCCTTGTACGCCTTCACCAGCGCGAAATCGGCGTGGATCGGCGTCTCGAACACATACGACTTGCCGTCGATCACGCGCGTTTCCTTGCCTTCCGCGAGCTTCGTGCCGAAGCCCGTCGGCGTGAAGAAGCCGCCGATGCCGGCGCCCGCCGCGCGGATCCGCTCCGCGAGGTTGCCCTGCGGCACCAGCTCCAGCTCGATCTCGCCCGCGCGGTACAGCGCGTCGAACACTTGCGAGTCGCTCTGGCGCGGGAACGAGCAGATGATCTTGCGCACCCGCTTCGCCTTGAGCAGCGCCGCGAGGCCCGTCTCGCCGTTGCCCGCGTTGTTGTTGACGATCGTCAGGCCGCGCGCGCCCTGCTCGATCAGCGCGTCGATCAGCTCGGACGGCATGCCTGCCGTGCCGAAACCGCCGATCATGATGGTCGCGCCGTCGTGGACGTCCGCGACCGCCGATTGAAGCGATTCGAAAATCTTGTTGACCATGTCTCTTCCTGATACGAACCCGCGGCACGATGCGCGGCCTGTCGAGGGGACACGCGCGTGTCGCGTGCCGCGCCGGAGGCCGTCGTCGACCCTCGGCATTTGTTCGCTATTCGAACCTAGATTCGATTAGCGAACGATGGGCCGATCATAGAGTCGCGCACAGCGCGTTGTCAAGGCGGGATGCCTCGGGGGGTATCTGGTCGTCGAACGGCAGGCCGACGTAGTTTTCGGCCAGCGACTGCGCGGCGGCCCGCGAGCGCGTCACGTACTTCAGCTCGGCAAACTTCAGGCGATTGACGAACGGCGAGTCGTCCGGCGACGCATGCAGCATGTTCGTCATGAAGTACGAGAAATGCTCGGCGCGCCACACGCGTTCGAGGCAGGTCGCCGAATAACGCTCGAGCGGCGTCGCGTCGCCGTTGCGGTAGCGGGCACCGAGCGCGCGGGACAGCGCGCGGACGTCGGCCACCGCGAGGTTCATCCCCTTCGCGCCGGTCGGCGGCACGATGTGCGCGGCGTCGCCGGCGAGGAACAGGCGGCCGTGCTGCATCGTCTCCGACACGAAGCTGCGCATCGGCGTCACGCTCTTCTGCGTGATCCGGCCCTCGGTCGGCGTCCAGCCGGTGTCGTTCGAGAAGCGCGTGTGCAGTTCGTCCCAGATCCGCGCATCGGACCATTCGGCGAGGTTTTCGTCGGGCTTGCACTGCAGGTAGAGGCGCGTGACCGTCGGCGAGCGCATCGAGAACAGCGCGAAGCCGTTCTCGTGATGCGCGTAGACGAGTTCATCGAGCGACGGCGCCGCGTCGGCGAGGATGCCGAGCCACGCGAACGGATAGACGCGCTCGAACGTGTTCAGCCGCTCGGCGGGGATCGTCTGGCGCGCGATGCCGTGGAAGCCGTCGCAGCCGGCAATGTAGTCGCAGTCGATGCGGTCCGCGCGGCCGTCCGCGTGCTTGAACGTGACGAACGGGTGCTCGCTTTCGACGTCGTGCAGCGCGACGTCGCTGACTTCGAAGTGCATCGGATGGCCATGCGCGTCGCCGGCCGCGATCAGGTCGCGCACGACTTCATGCTGGCTGTAGACGGTGATCGCGCGCCCGCCGGTGAGCTCGCTCAGGTCGATGCGATGGCGCTGGCCGGAGAACAACAGCTCGATGCCGTGATGTTCGAGCCCTTCGCGGCGCATCCGCTCGCCGAGGCCGGCTTCGTTCAGCGTGTCGACGGTGCCCTGCTCCAGCACGCCGGCGCGGATGCGGTTCTCGCAGTATTCGCGCGAACGCGCTTCGACGAGGATGGAATCGACGCCTTGCAGGCGCAGCAGATGGGAAAGCAAAAGGCCGGACGGACCGGCGCCGATGATGGCGACCTGGGTGCGCATTGTTCGTCTCCAGAACATTGGTTCGAATAATGGAGACCATTTGAGCGCTTTCCCGACTATCCGGCAACGCGATTCAGAAGATATGTTGTATACGTTTTGACGATACTGGCCCGACGATGGAAGCGCTCGATCTGAACCTCATTCCCTACCTCGTCGCGCTCGACGACACGCGCAACGTGAGCCGCGCCGGCGACCTGCTCGGCGTGAGCCAGCCGCGCGTGAGCACGGCGCTCGGCCGCCTGCGCGAGTACTTCGGCGATCCGCTGTTCGTGCGCACGTCCCGCGGGATGGAGCCGACGCCGCGCGCGCTCGCGCTGCTGCCGGCCGCGCGCGACGCGCTCGCGCAGATCGAGCGCGGCCTCGTCGCGCCGCACGACTTCGATCCGGCGGCGAGCACGCATACGTTCTCGATCGCGCTGTCGGACGTCGGCGAGATCGTGTTCCTGCCGAAGCTGCTGCAGGCGTTCGCGACGCTTGCGCCGCACGCGAACCTGCGCTCGGTCTCGCTCGCGCACGACGAAGTCGGCCGCGGCCTCGAAGCCGGTTCGATCGATCTGGCGGTCGGCTATTTCCCCGATCTGGACGGCAACAACTTCTTCCAGCAGCGGCTGTTTACGCACCGGTTCGTCTGCCTGATGCGGCGCGGCCATCCGCTCGAGCAGGCGCGCCCGTTCACCGCCGAGCAGTTCCTCGCCTGCGGGCATGCGGTGGTGCGCGCCGAGGGGCGCAGCCAGGAGGTGCTCGAGAAATACCTCGCGAAGCAGCGCATGCAGCGCCGCGCGGTGCTCGAGACGCCGCACTTCATGAGCCTGCCGTTCATCCTGAGCCGCACCGACCTGATCGCGACGGTGCCGCATGCGATTGGCTATGCGTATGCGGCCGAGCACGCGTTCATCGTGCCGGTCGAGCCGCCGCTCGCGCTGCCGCGCTTCGACCTGAAGCAGCACTGGCACCGCAAGTACCACAACGATCCGCGCACCGCGTGGCTGCGCGGCATCGTCGCGTCGCTGTTCAACGACGAGCAGGACGAATGGCCGAAGTGACGCAAGGGGGAGCGGCGGGCCGCACGCACGACCCGCGAAAGCATGAAACAATGGCCGGATATCCGCGCCGCCGCTGGCGGGCGCATTCGATGGAGCGACCAGATGGGTAAAAAAAACCCGCGGCCCGAACCGGCCGCATCCCGGCCGAGCCGGAAAGAAGCCGAGGAGGCCGTTCGCGTGCTGCTGCGCTGGGCCGGTGACGATCCGGCCCGCGAAGGCCTGATCGACACGCCGACACGCGTCGTGCGCGCCTATGAGCAGTTCTTCGCCGGCTATGCGGTGGAGCCGCGCGACATCCTCGCGCGCACGTTCAGCGAAGTCGACGGCTACGACGAAATGATCGTGCTGAAGGACATCCGCTTCGAGAGCTACTGCGAGCACCACATGGTGCCGATCATCGGCCGCGCGCACGTCGCGTATCTGCCGAACCATCGCGTCGTCGGCATCTCGAAGCTCGCGCGTCTCGTCGACGCGTTCGCGAAGCGCCTGCAGATCCAGGAAAAAATGACCGTGCAGATCGCCGACACGCTGTTCGACGTGCTGCAGCCGAAGGGGGTCGGCGTGATCCTCGAAGCCGCGCACCAGTGCATCTCGACGCGCGGCGTGCACAAGCCGGGCGTCGAGATGGTCACGTCGCGCATGCTCGGCACGTTCCGCACCGATCCGTCGACGCGCCGCGAATTCCTGTCGATCGTCGCGAATCCTTCTTCAGTCAACCTGACAAACACGTAATGCAGTCCACGAAGCAAGCGGCGAACGCGCCGGTCGTGCTCGTGACCGGTGCCGCGCGCCGGGCCGGGCGCGCGTTCGCCGAGTATTTCGCCGCGCACGGCTATCGCACCGCAGTGCACTACGACCGCTCCGCCGATGCCGCGCATGCGGCGGCCCGCACGATCGCCGAACACGGGCACGATTCGGCCGCGCTGCAGGCCGACCTGTCGGATGCCGCGCAGATCACCGCGCTGATCGACCAGGTGTATGCGCGCTTCGGCCGCCTCGACGTGCTGGTCAACAACGCGTCGGTGTTCTGGCAGGACCATTTCCCGAGCTTCGACCTCGCGGCGTTCGACCAGGCATGGGCCGTCAACTGCCGCGCGCCGATCCTGCTCACGCGCGCGTTCTACGAACGGGCCCGCGCGGCCGGCACGCAGGGCGTCGTCGTCAACGTGGTCGACCAGAAGATCAAGGAAAACTTCCACCGCGACCATTTCAGCTACACGGTCGCGAAGGCCGCGCTCGGCAACCTCACGCAGATGCTCGCGCTGTCGTCGTCGCCGGTGCTGCGCGTGAATGCGGTGTTCCCCGGGCTGATGCTGCCGAGCGACGACCAGACGCAGGCCGACTTCGAACACGCGAGCCGCGCATCGACGCCGCTCGCGCGCATTGCCGGCCCCGACGACGTCGCGAGCGCGATCCTGCTGCTGACGGGCAGTGCGTACAACGGCGTGGATTTCGTCGTCGACGCGGGGCAGAACCTGATCCGCGTCGACCAGGACGTGCTGTACAAGCATCGTTCGCCGGCCGGCAAGCACTGACGGACCGGCGATTCGCAAGCGGCCGCGCGGCCCACGTTCATCCGCGGTGCGCGAACGACGCCCCGCGCCGTTCGCACCGTGTTACGGCTTCTCGGCGCTGCCGCCTTCGCGAACCTTGCCCTGCGCGACGCTCGTGCCGGGCGGCACGCTGTGCGTGAGCCACACGTTGCCGCCGATCACCGAGCCGCGCCCGATCGTCACGCGGCCGAGAATCGTCGCGCCCGCGTAGATCACCACGTCGTCCTCGACGATCGGATGCCGCGCATTGCCCTTCACCAGCGTGCCTTCGCCGTCGGCCGGGAAGCTCTTCGCGCCGAGCGTGACGGCCTGGTACACGCGCACGCGCTCGCCGATGATCGCGGTTTCGCCGATCACGACGCCGGTGCCGTGGTCGATGAAGAAGCTCGGGCCGATCTGCGCGCCCGGGTGGATGTCGATGCCGGTGGCCGAGTGCGCGATTTCATTGATGAAACGCGCGAGCAGCGGCACGCCGAGCTGGTGCAATGCATGCGCGAGCCGATGGTGCATCATCGCGAGCACGCCGGGATAGCACAGCAGGATCTCGGTGATGTGCTGCGCGGCCGGATCGCCCGCGTACGCGGCCTGGATGTCGCTGACCAGCAGCGCGCGAACCGACGGCAACTGCCGGCCGAACTCGCGCGCGATCTCGAACGCGCGTTCGTCGAGCTCAGCGAACGGCGTGTCCGCATGCTCGGGCAGGAACGGCAGCGCGCGGCGAATCTGTTCGGACAGGATCCGCAGCGTGCTTTCGAGCGTATGGCCGACGTAATAGTCGACGCTTTCATCAGTCAGATCGGGCGCGCCGTAGTGCGTCGGAAACATCGACGCGCGCAGGCCGGTGACGATCTTGCAGATCGCGTCGCGCGACGGCAGCTCGCGGATACCGCGCGGATGACGCGTGCGATGGAGTTCCTCGCGCGATTCGCGCAAGCCGGCAACGATTTCTTCGAGGCCCCACTGACGGGCGGGTGATGTCGACATATGCCAATGCAGGCAGCCGCGCTCGATCGCACGGCCGCTAATAAAGTGACGGGTTCCACAAGATTACCGCGTTTTCGTCCGGCAGCGGCACGCCGGGGGATCGGCCGGACGGCCGACGCTGGCGCCACGCGACGGCGTCAGATCGTGATGCTGCTCGCGTCGATCCAGCGCACCGCCCAGTCGCGCGCGTGCGCGATCGCGTCGCCTTCGTCGTTGAACTGGAGCTCGGTCGGAAAAAATCGGTTCGCGACGAGTTCCCCGTCGCTCGATCGGGAGATCACGACGTAGGGCTTGAACGAACCGTCAGTGGCGCGCGCGGGCGCGCAGTTCAACAGATAACCGCGGTGCGTGAACGCAGTAGTCGCTTGCATGAATCCGCCACCTCTAGTCCCTTGCCTTGTTGTTCACTACCCGTCTTAAGGGTGCTGCGGCGCCCTGGTGCGGGCAGAGTCGGCGAGACTGCATCCCCTGTCGCCGCTCCGCAGGAAAAGAATCATACTCTGTAGAAAACGGGTGTTCTAGCTGAAATAAATCATGACAAATCAGTGCGCGCCGTGCGAACGCGGCGATCGCCCGCGCGCCTTTTTCCCGTCGTGCCCGGAACGGGATTTGCTTCGATCCGGATCGCATCGCCGCCAGGAGAGCCGCGATGGAATCGTCAGCTCAAACACCCTCCGCGCACCCGCGCAGCATCGAACTCGACAACGACGACACGCACGACAGCACCGTCGACACCGACGGCAAGAATCGCGAGGCCGCGCGTCTCGCGAGCGGCGGCGCGTTCTCGCCAGACCAGATCACGGGCAGCAACGCGTCGCTCGTCAATGCGATGCCCGAGGCCGGCGACGGCTTCGCCGGCTTCGACAGCCGGCCCGGCGGCAATCATCCGGCGTTCGCGCTGCGTGCCGGCTACGTGGTGATCGAGAAGGGGTTCGACGCGCCGTCGCAAGCGGGCGACAAGCTGTACGGCCCGGTTCATCGGATGTATGGCAGCGCGTACTGGCCCGGTCACGGCCGCCGGCCGGAACGGGTGATCGAAATCACGGCGGTGCCGAAGTAATGCGCGCGGCGTTTGAATCGGTCGTTCGATTGCCGGGGTGCGCCGGGGCCGACGGCCGATGGCGGTGGATCGGCGTGCGCGCTCGCGCGCCGGTCGTTCGGTCCGCAGATAGCGCGACCTTCCGAATCGGCGCCGGTATCGATATCGGCGCCGGGTTCGGTACTCGGGGTTTCGCAACGCAGATGCACGGACGTTGATCGAAGTCACGTCGTCGCGATACGGACGCGATTCAATGGATGGCAAGGCGCGCGGTTTGCCGGACGGTCATCGGCATGCGTCGACGACGCGGGATTGTGGCTCGGGCACGCTCGCATGCCGACCGTCGCCCGATGCCCGTGCAACCGTTACCGCTGACGATCCGGTATCCGCACGGCGTTCGCGTGCCGTCATTGCATGCGCCAACCGTCGCGATCCGTTGTCCGGGCGTCGGATGCGGTCATCACGCGTTCGTGAATCCGCCGCGCACATCGCGCGGCGCACCGTGAAGCGCGTGCATGGCTCGCGACCGTCGCACGCCGCCGCAACGGCTGAAGCGCCGCGATCGCGACGACCGGCACGTCGCTGCAAAGTCCCTGCCATTGGTTTACTCTGCCTCGCAGCAACGCGCGACCCGCTCGGCCGTTCGGCCGGCTTCCGCCCAACCCGCCACTCGGAGACACTATGTACAAGCGCATTCTGGTTGCCGTCGACGGCAGCGACACGTCCCGCCACGCGTTCGATGCCGCGCTCGCGCTCGCGAAGGAGCACGGTGCTGAACTGCAACCGCTCTACGTCGTCGAGAACGCCGCGATCTATTACAACGTACCGGGCTACGATCCGTCCGTGCTGCGCGACCAGCTCATCGCGCAAGGCAATGCGCTCGCGGCGGATTTCAGGAAGCTGATGCAGGCGGCGGGCGTGAAGGGCGAGACGCTGACGAACGAAGCGTCGTCGCTCAACGACGTGTCGACGCTGATCCTCGACGGTGCGAAGGCGTTCGGCGCCGATCTGCTGGTGCTCGGCACGCATGGCCGGCGCGGCTTCCGCCGCCTCGTGCTCGGCAGCATCGCCGAACAGTGCGTGCGGCATGCGACGCTGCCCGTGCTGCTGATTCCGGCCGCCGCGCATACGGACGAGCAGGCAGGCTGAGCGGCGTTAACGCGCGCATTGCGGATGCGCGGCGGCATGCACGCCTGCCGTTGCGACGCCACGCGGCATGTGCGCGCGGTCGCGACGTTTTGTCACCCGACAGCCGCAACTTGCGGTGGGACAATGATTCCGTCGATTCAATGCCGGAGTAAACGATCATGTTGACGCCCGTCGCCACACGCCCCGCCGCCCCGTCCCATGCAGGCAGCTGGGCGCCCCGCCAGGCCCCGCACTGCTCGTCGTGCGCAATGCGGCACCTGTGCATGCCGCAGGGCCTGGCACCCGAAGCACTCAGCCGCCTCGAGTCGGTCATCTGCGCGGCGCGCCCGGTCAAGCGCGGCGAAGCGCTGTTCCGCGAAGGCGACACGTTCGACAACCTGTATGCCGTGCGCTCGGGTTCGCTGAAAACCGTCGCCACGCGCCACGATGGCCGCGAACAGGTCACCGGCCTGCACCTCGCGGGCGAAGCGCTCGGCCTCGACGGCATCTGCGACGATACCCACCCGCGCACCGCCGTCGCGCTGGAAGACAGCTCGGTCTGCGTGATCCCGTACAGCGCGCTCAAGTCGCTGTGCTCGGAAGCCGGCTCGATGCAGCTGCGCATGCACAAGCTGATGAGCGAGCAGATCGTGCGCGAAACCACGCAAACCATGCTGCTCGGTTCGCTGAACGCCGAAGAGCGCGTCGCCGCGTTCCTGCTCGACGTGTCGTCGCGTTACCTGAAGCGCGGCTACTCGCCGTCGGAATTCAACTTGCGGATGACGCGCGAAGACATCGGCAGCTATCTCGGCATGACGCTCGAAACGGTCAGCCGCACGCTGTCGAAGTTCCAGAAGCGCGGCCTGATCGAAATGCACGGCCGCCTCGTGCAGATCGTCGACTTCGACGGCCTGCACCACGTCTGACTCCGCGCGGCGCATGGGAGCGCAGCCACCGGCCTCTCCCGCTTCGATCAGTCGAGAAACAGCGCGGCGCGCGCCTTGAGCGCCGCGCTGAAATCGTCGAGCCAGCCGATCGACAGGCGCCAGCTCTGCCAGTACAGCTCGATATCGACGGTCCGCCCCCGCGACATGTCGACCAGTTCGCCCGCCTCCAGTTGGCGATCGACCATCCGGTCCGGGCACATCCCCCATCCCAGCCCCGTTTCGCATGCGCGCAGGTAGCCCGCGACGTGCGGGATCCAGTGTTGCGGCGGATCGAGATCCGCGCGCGTCACGCGCCGGATGAAGCGCGCCTGCAAGCCGTCCTTCGGATTGAACATCACGCACGGCGCGCGACGCAGCGCATCGCGCGTGATGCCCGCGCCGAAATAGCGGTCGTAAAACGCCGGCGAACACACCGCCCGATAGCGAATGCGCCCGAGCCGCGTCGACCGGCAGCCCTGGATCGGCTCGGCCTGCGCGGTCACCGCGCCCTGCACGCTGCCGTCGCGAATACGCGCGGCCGTATAGTCCTGGTCGTCGATCACGAGGTCGAGCAAGGTCTCGCGCTCGGTACAGAACGGCCCGACCGCGTCGATGAACCAGGTCGCGACGCTGTCGTCGTTGACGGCCACGCGCAACGTGGGCCATGCGCTCGCGATCTGACCCGGTAATGCCGGCATCCGGCCGCCCAGCTCGGCCTCGAGCAATTGCACGCGTTCGGTATGCCGGCACAGCAGCGCGCCCGACGTCGTCGCGACGCACGGCTGCCCGCGCTTGACCAGCACGCTGCCGACGCGCTCCTCCAGCAGTTTCACGCGCTGCGATACCGCCGACGGCGTAACGTTCAGCTCCTTGGCCGCCCGTTCGAACGAACCGTGCCGGATCACCGCCGCAAGGGCGTCGAGCAACGCATAGTCGAGCATTAGATTTCCTTAATCTGCATTAGGTGAATTAGCTTCTCTTATGTCATCGTCGACCGCAGACTAGCGCCAACCAATTCACCCGTCTACTGCTTCACCTCTCACCATCATGAACTGGATCGCTTTTTCCCACGGCGCCGCCCTGTGCGGGTCGCTCATCGTCACCATCGGCGCGCAGAACGCATTCGTGCTCCGGCAAGGCATCATGCGCTCGCATGTCGGCAAGATCGTGCTGCTGTGCGCGCTGTCCGACATGATCCTGATCGGCGCGGGCGTCGGCGGTGCGTCGGTGCTCGTCGAACGCTATCCGACCTTCGTCCACGTGGTGCTGTACGTCGGCCTCGCGTATCTCGCATGGTTCGGCTTCAACGCGCTGCGCCGGGCGTTCAAGCCGGGACACGAAACGCTCGACGTCCGCGGCGACGCCGTCGCGCCGCCGCCGCAGGGCGCGGTCGCGATCGTGCTGATGACGCTCGCGTTCACCTGGCTCAACCCGCACGTGTATCTCGATACGTTCCTGCTGATCGGCACGGCCGGTGCGCGCGAGCCGGAAGGCGCACGCGTCGCGTTCGCGATCGGCGCGATGTCGGTCAGTGTCGTGTGGTTCCTCGGGCTCGGATATGGTGCGCGACTGCTCGCGCCGTGGTTCCGCAAGGCCGTCGCGTGGCGCGTGCTGGATGGCGCGATCGGCAGCATGGTGCTGTTTCTGGCGGCCGTGCAGTTGCGGTAACGCGCTTCATCAATGACCGATCGCGGGCGGCACTTGCCGCCCGTTTTCATTCCGTTCCGCTCCGACGCAGCGACGCAGTACGCCTGGCTTCTGCTCGCCTCGCCCCGCTCCCTGCCGCGCCCAGCCACGGCGAAATCCGGTTCTCGATCAAACCCGGCCGTACGGATCAATCACGCAGCGGACGATGCATCCGTTATCCGCGGCAAGTCCTCCGTCTCCGCGGCCGCGCGCCCGCTGCACGATTCCGGTCGATCGGCGAGAATGTTCGAGCGCCCCGCGACCACGGCGAAAGCGCTTCGCCCATCCGCCGTCCCGTCGCCTTCAACTCGGCCGCTCCCGTCGTTCGATCCCCTTACCCCGCAGATTTCGGAGAGCAACATGGCACTACGCACCCTCGGCACGTCGGACCTCCAGGTTTCCCCGCTCGCCTTCGGCGGCAACGTCTTCGGCTGGACCGTCGACGAGAACGCATCGTTTGCGCTGCTCGACGCGCTCGCCGACACCGGCATCAACTTCATCGACACGGCCGACGTCTATTCGGCCTGGGCGCCCGGCAACAGCGGCGGCGAATCGGAAACGATCATCGGCAAGTGGCTCAAGCGTTCCGGCAAGCGCGACCAGGTCGTGATCGCGACCAAGGTCGGCCTGCTCGAGGCGCGCGCCGGCCTGACGAAGGACAACATCCTGAAGGCCGCCGACGATTCGCTGCGCCGCCTGCAGACCGACTACATCGACCTGTATTTCTCGCACCGCGATCTCGCCGACACGGCCCCGCTCGAGGAAACGCTCGGCGCTTACCAGGCGCTGATCGACGCGGGCAAGGTGCGCATCATCGGCGCGTCGAACTACAGCGGCGCACGCCTGCGCGAAGCCGCCGACATCAGCAAGCGCGACGGCCTGCCCGCGTACCAGGTGATCCAGCCGGAATACAACCTGGTCGACCGCGCCGAATACGAGCGCGATCTCGAACCGGTCGTGCGCGACCTGAAGCTCGGCGTCGTCAACTACTACGCGCTCGCGAGCGGCTTCCTGTCGGGCAAGTACCGCAGCGAGGCCGATCTGAAGAAGAGCGTGCGCGGCGATCGCGTCGCCGGCTATCTCGACGCACGCGGCCTGCGCATTCTCGCGGCGCTCGACGACGTGTCGGCGAAGCACGGCACGCAACCGGCCGCGATCGCGCTCGCGTGGCAGATCGCGCGGCCGACGATCACCGCACCGATCGCGAGCGCGACGTCGCTCGCGCAGCTCGCGTTGCTCGGCGAAGCGATCCGCGTGCAGCTCGATGATGAAGATATCCGCAAGATCGACGAAGCCAGCGCGGTCTGAGGTCGCCCGCGGCGGGCCGGTAGCTTGAACCGCGGGGTTCGCGGTTCAACGGATCGACGGATTGACGGATTGCGGATCCGCGATGCGTCGGTAATGCCGCGCATCGTTCTTCACGACCGTGCACAACGCGTGGAACGGCGCGGGCGCGTGGCCGGCGGAAGCCGGCGCGGCATGGCATCCGTCGCCGGTCTGGGTGATCGGGGCGAGCTACACGTACATGAAGGGCAACGACACGCTCGACAACGCGCATGCGCACCAGCTCCTGGCCGCCGTCCAGTACTGGCTGTCGAAGCGCACGATGATGTATGTCGCGGGTGTGCAGCAACGCGCAGATCAACGGCGTGATGGACGCGGACGGCGCGTCGAGCGGCGCGCTGCAGTCGGTTGCGCGGATCGGGTTCAGTACGCGGTTCTGAAACGCCGTCGTCTTGGACAGAACACCCGCCCGGTTCGCGCCGGGCGGGACTTATGTTGGCGCTCTGCCATCAGAAGCGAATGGTCACCGATTTCGGCTCGGTATACGCATCGATGAACGACGAGCCATACTCGCGGCCGATACCGGAACCCTTCGCGCCGCCGAACGGAACGGCCGGGTCGACCAGCGTGTGCATGTTCACCCACACGGTGCCGGCTTCGATCCGCGGCACGTAGCGCAGCGCCTTCGAGAGATCGTTCGTCCACAGGCTCGCGGTCAGCCCGAACGGCGTGTCGTTCATCATCGCGATCAGCGCTTCCTCGTCGTCGAACGGCACGAATGCACCGACCGGCCCGAAGATCTCCTTGCGGTACGAAGCCGAATCCAGCGAGCGCGGCAGCACGATCGTCGGCTTCACGTAGAAGCCGTCCCGCGCATACGCGCCGCCGCCGGTGACGATCGTGTCGCCTTCCGAACGCGCCAGCTCGAACGCATCGAGGCACTTGCGGAACTGCGGCTCGTTGCAGACGGGGCCGATCATCCCGGCGTCGTCCATCGGGTCGGCCGGCTGGAAGCTGTCCAGGCGCGCCTTCATTTTCTCGACCACCTCGTCGAATTTCGAACGGTGCACGAAGAAGCGTTCCGCCGACGCGCACACCTGCCCGCTATGCAGGAACCCGGCCTCGACGATGCCGTCCAGGATCTTGTCGACCGGCGTATCCGGCAGGAACGCCGCCGCATTCTTGCCGCCCAGCTCGAGCGTGAAGCGCGTGAAATTCGCGTTGACGGCTTGCTCGCCGATGATGCGGCCGGTCGGCACCGAACCCGTGAACGACACCTTCGCCACGCGCGGATCGCGGATCACCTTCGCGCCGACCTGGCCGGTTCCGTTGATCACGTTCAGCGTGCCGGGCGGCAAACCGGCTTCGGTCGCCAGCTCGGCGATGCGCAGCATCGTGAGCGGCGTGAACTCCGACGACTTGATCAGCACCGTATTGCCGGTCGCGAGCGCCGCGCCGAATTTCCACACGGGGATCATCACCGGGAAATTCCACGGAATGATCCCGAACACGACGCCCAGCGGCTCGCGCAGCGTGAACGACGTGTAGCGCTCGCCATTCATGCTCGGAAACGACGGCGCGAGCGTTTCGCCCGCGATCTTCGTGGCCCAGCCCGCGTAGTAGCGCAGCCAGCGGGCGGACCAGCCGACCTCGATCACGCGCGACAACCCGATCAGCTTGCCCGACTGCGCGGTTTCGATCTGCGCGATCTCTTCGCCGTGTGCGTCGATCAGGTCTGCGAAGCGCAGCAGGATGCGCTCGCGATCGGCCGGTGTGAGGTTTGCCCACTCGCCGCCAAACGCGCGATGCGACGACGCGATCGCGGCTTCGACGTCGTCGTCGGTCGCCTGCGCGACGGAGCCGATCACCGCGCGCGTGGCCGGATCGCGCACGTCGATCCGTTCGCCGCGGCCGGCCACCGCGCGGCCGTCGATGTAGTGACCGTGTTCGCGCGCGAGAAACGTCTTGACTTCGTCCAGCATCCGAACCAGTGCCATCTGTATTCCTCCGGAAATCGAATTGAATGTGAAAGATCCGATCAGGTCGCGTTGGCGATCAGGTCCGACGCCTTCTCGGCGAGCGCGATGGTCGGCGCGTTCGTGTTGCCGCTCGGGATGCTCGGCATCGTCGAGCTGTCGGCCACGCGCAGCCCCGCGATACCGTGCACGCGCAGTTGCGGGTCGACGACGGACGACGCCGCATCCGTGCCCATCCGGCAGGTGCCGACCGGGTGATAGACCGTCTTCGCGGCGCCGCGCACCCAGTCCTCGATCCCCGCGTCGTCGTCGGGCGGGCAGTCCGGCGAGAAGATCTCGTCGACGTGATCCGCGAGCGCCGGCTGGCGCAGGATCTTCAGCGCGAGCTTCGCGGCCCGGATCTGGCCATCGACGTCGCGGCGATCGGCCAGATACCGGCCGTCAATGCGCGGCAGCTCATGAGGGTTCGACGAGCGGATCGTCACGCGGCCGCGCGAATGCGGTCGCAGATGGCCGGTCTTGATCGTGATCCCGTGCGTGCGGCCCGCCGTCACGCCGATCGGATCGTCGAACGAGTCGATCGTCGGCAGGAAATGGAACTGGACGTCCGGCTGCCCCTGCCCGCAGGTATCGACGAACGCGAACCCTTCGAGCACCGGCGACGTCAGGATGCCCGAGCGGAACCACTTCCACTGGATGCCGTGCTTCAATGCGCGCCATCCCTTGTCCTGGCCGTAGAGCGACACCGGCGTGCGGATCGTCGCGTTGACCGACATGTGCAGGTGATCGTGGAAGTTCTCGCCCACCGGCAGCACGTGCCTGACCTGTACGCCGGCGTCCTCGAGCACCTGTTGCGGCCCGATGCCGGACAACTGCAGGATCTTCGGCGAGCCGATCGCGCCGGCCGACACGATGATTTCCGCACGGGCGCGCGCGGTTACGCGACGGTTGCCCTGCCGATACGTGACGCCGGTCGCGCGGCCGCCTTCGATTTCCACGCGCTCGACCAGCGCATCGACTTCGAGGCTGAATTCCGGACGGTTGCGGATCGAGCGCAGGTAGGTCGCCGCCGTCGAGCCGCGCTCGCCGTTGAAGATCGTTGCCTGATAGAACCCGACGCCCTCCTGCCGCTCGCCGTTGTAGTCGATCAGGTAGTCGAGCCCCATCTGCTGGCCCGCCCGCACGAACGCCTGCGACAGCGGATGGCGATAGCGGATCTCGGTGACCTGCAGATGCCCTTTGTTGCCGTGATAGGGCGCCGTCAGCGATTCGTTGTTCTCCGCCTTCGCGAAGTAGCGCAGCATGTCGTCCGCGCCCCAGCCCTTGCAGCCGAACTCGGTCTCCCAGCGGTCGTAGTCGTTGCGGTGCCCGCGCACGTACAGCATCCCGTTGACGGAGCTGGAGCCGCCGA
The DNA here is from genome assembly GCF_003853415.1 of Burkholderia sp. Bp9142. Classification (GTDB taxonomy): domain Bacteria; phylum Pseudomonadota; class Gammaproteobacteria; order Burkholderiales; family Burkholderiaceae; genus Burkholderia. The sequence goes on from NZ_QTPP01000034.1 coordinate 80,606, forward strand.
GCACGCGCCCCTGCGGCACCGCGATCGAGCGGCCCTTCACGTCGTCCGACGGCTCGGCCGCATACGGCCACGTGTAGCGCGGAATGGCCTTCGCCAACCCGCCCGGCATATGGATGAACAGATCCTTGTCGTGGCCGCCCGCTTCCAGCAACAGCACGGTGCCCTTGCGGCGCTCGACGAGATGGGTCGCGATCGTGCAGCCCGCCGAGCCGGCGCCAATGACGATGTAGTCGAAAGTTCTATCGGACATCCTGGTATGCGCCCGCTGTCGTCCGCGCCACGTTCGCCGGCGCGCGCAGTCGCCGCATGCGTTCGTCGCCCGGCCTTCGGCGGGGTCTCCTTGAAAATCGGTGGTTGTTTTTCATGGCGCGAGCCAGCCCGTGCGATTCGACGCGCCGACGGGCTGCGCGTGAGCGCACGCCCGATTCGACAGGACAGCTTGCCGACCGCTTGTCGATTCTAGGGACGCGCCGCAAGCGCCGATCGGCGTTGCGTGCATACTTTTGGCTTCAGCGTGCAGATCGATGCCGTGCCGCGGCGGCCCTGGGGAACGTGGAGAAACCACGATTGACGCTGCAGGGCCGGGCTCCCGACAATGGCCGCGTCTGAACGCGCGTCCCGGCCGTTTGCATTAACCTTGACGCGTTCCCCGGCCCTCTCCCTCTTCCGGCAATGGCACACGAACTCGTCGTCGACGCCAGCAACAGCAGCGCGAATCTGCGCGACCTGATCGCTGACAGCTTCCTGCCGCTGGTCTTTCACGACACCGGCCCGCAGTTCCGGATGTCGGTGCGGGTTGCCACGGTTGGCGGCCTGCGCATGGCGGACGTCGACACCACCGCGATCCGCGTCGATCGCGACCGCTCGCTCGCGTCGCGCGCCGACAGCGACTGCTACAAGATCCTGTTCCAGATCGCCGGACAGAGCCGCGTCACGCAGCGCAACGCGACGTCGACCGTCAATCCGGGCGAGTGGGTGATCTACGATGCGACGCAGCCGTACATGATCGAATCGGCGAACGCATCACGCTTCGTCGCCGCGCTGACACCGCCGAGAAGCGGCACGATGTGGCGCTGGTTCGTGGAGCGCGAGGGCGTGCAGGTGCGTCGGACCGTCGGCAATGCGCAATTGGCCCTTCAATCGATCCATTACCTGATGGACGGGCAGGTGCCGAACGATCCGGAAAGCCTGTTCGGCTTCGAGCAGTCGACGCTGATGCTGCTCGATTCGGTGATCCGCCGCGAGGCGAGCGATTCGCTGACCGGCGCCGATGCGCGCAGCGCGACGCTGCGGATGAACGCGGAAATCTATCTGTCGCATCACTACAGCGATCCCGATCTGTCGCCGGACAAGCTGGCGAGCGCGCTGAACGTGTCACGGCGCACGCTGTACAGCGCGCTGGCCGCGACCGAGCGGACCCCGCAGAGCCTGATCCAGGAATACCGGCTGCAGGCGAGCCGGCGCGCGCTGGAGGATCCGGCGGATACCAATCGCACGCTGCTGGAGTTGGCGATCGCGTGCGGGTTTTCGGATATCACGCATTTCGGGCGGGCGTTCAAGGCGCGGTTCGGGTGTAGTCCGGGGGCGTATCGGGTCGCGTATCGGAATGCGCCCGTCGCGTGACGCGATCCACATGCGGCGGTTGCGCGGATGCGTCAGGCGGATCACAGCGAGCCGTTGTCGACCTTTCACTCACGGACGGATGGGCAACTTCATCGCGTCGTTGGCGAGCCCCTTTCTATCGTTGGCTACCCGGGCGACAGGTGCCGGACCAGAGCAATGCAAGCAATTGCCGCGACGACCGAACCGGCTCGCCAGACGCACGCAACCCGGGCAAGCGATGCCACGCCACATTCCTCACCGTTCGAGCCCCGCCGCCGTTTCATCCCCAATATTCCGTCCTTGACACCCTATCTTTCGATATATATCTTTAGATATGTTTTACGACATATAGGACACGATCATGCGACACAACCCCTCCCGCGGCCATGCCCGATGCGACGGTCATGGTGCGCATGCCGGCCCTGACTGGTTCGCCGGCCTCTGGCACGCGATCGGCCGCCATCGCCGCGGCCACGACCCGTTTGGCGGCGGCCCGTTCGGCGGCCGTGGCGGACGCGGCTTTGGCGATTTCGGCGACGACGGCATGCCGCGCGGCCGCCAGTTCAGCTCCGACGATCTCCAGCTGCTGCTGCTCGCGCTGGTCGCCGAGCAACCGAGCCACGGCTACGAACTGATCAAGGCGCTCGACACGCGCTCGAACGGTTTCTACAGCCCGAGCCCCGGCATGGTGTACCCGGCACTCACGTATCTCGAGGAAGTCGGCTTCGTCGCATCGCAGGCGGAAGGCAACCGCAAGCGCTATGCACTGACCGACGCCGGCCGCGCGCATCTCAATGCACAGCGCGAACGCGTCGACACCTTGTTCGCGCGCCTCACGCACCTCGCGCGCAAGATGGAATTCATGCGCCGCGCGTTCGCCGGCGAGTCGGCGGGCAGCGAAGCGCAGGACGAAGCGCAGCCCGGCTGGCTGCCGGAGTTCGTCGAGGCCCGCCTCGCACTGAAGCGGGCGCTGCTCCACAAGAGCGCCGCCGATGCCGACGAGCAGCGGCGTATCGCGGCGATCATGCGCCGCGCGACGGCCGAAATCGAAGGCGGCACCGGCGCGTAACCCGCGCCGCCTCGTCAAAACCATAGGAGAACGGATTGATGCAGAACCCATCCGAACGCGCCGTCACCCGTGTGCGCCATACCCTCAAGTTCCGCCAGCTGCAGGTCGTGCGCGTGCACGCGGTGACGCCGCACCTGCTGCGCGTGACCCTCGGCGGCCCCGACCTCGCGGATTTCGAATCGTCGTCGTTCGACGACCACGTGAAGGTGTTTTTCCCGGCGCCCGGCGCCGAGCGGCCCGCGATGCCGACGCTCGGCCCGAACGGCCCCGAGTTTCCCGAAGGCGAGCCGAAGCCGGTCGCGCGCGATTTCACGCCGCGCCGCTTCGACCGCGCCGCCTGCGAACTCGATCTCGAATTCGTGCTGAACCATCCGGGTCCCGCATCGCAATGGGCGGCGCAGGCCCGCGTCGGCCAATGGCTCGGTATCGGCGGCCCGCGCGGTTCGTTCGTGGTCCCGATCGATTTCGACTGGCATCTGCTGATCGGCGACGATACGGCGCTGCCGGCGGTCGCGCGGCGCCTCGAGCAATTGCCGGCCGGCACGCGCGCGGCGGTCGTGCTGGAAGTCGCGGATCGCACCGCGCAGATTGCGTTCGATACGCGCGCCGACGTGCATGAAATCTGGCGCTTTCGCGCCGAAGCCGACGCGGCGGACGGCGACGTGCTGCTGAATACCGTGCGCGAGCTGCCGCTACCGTCCTCCGGCGACGGTTACGTGTGGGCGGCCGGTGAAGCGCAGTCGATGCGCGCGGTGCGTCAGCACCTGACCGGCGAGCGCGGCGTCGACAAGTCGCGCATCCGCGCGGCGGCCTACTGGAAGCGCGGCGCGGCGGCCGTGCATGAAACGCTGGAAGACTGACGCGAACGGGCACCCGCGCATCGGCGAGCTTGGCATCGGCGGCGTGGCTGGTATATATGTATGTCTGCGACGCCGCTGTCGTGCGACAGCCGCCGCAGCCCGCCCAGGAGCGCCCGGTCATGACAAAAGAAAGCCACGCTTCGCCTTTCCTTCGCAACCTGAAGATCGCCGGCTATTGCGGCCTGGCGGCCGTCGTGCTCGCGCTGTTCGTCGCGATGTGCGCGATCCTGAAGGAAAGTTCTCTCGAACGCGACGCCGCCCAGCACCCGGGCGAAACGCCTGAACTGCACGAAGCAGGCGGCAGCACATCGGCATCGGCCGACGCAGCCAAGACGCCTGGTTGAAGGCGTCCGGACGAAGTCTTATCCGCGTGGTTCCCGGGCTCAGGGCGCGCGCTCGCGCCCCATCATCACCGCGTGCACGACATCGCCGATCCGTTCGAGCAACTCGACCACGCGTTGCCCGTACAGATGCGCGGCCAGTGCGCCGGTCGTGCCGACCAGCACACCGCCGGCCATGTCGAACGGCCAGTGCACGCCCGCATACACACGCCCCCATGCAATCGCGACGGCCATCGCGGCCATCACGAACCCGGTCAGCCGCGTGGTGCCGGCGAGCATCATGCCGACCGCGAGACTCCACGCGAACGTCATGTGATCGCTCGGAAACGAGCTGTCCGGCACATGCGGAATCAGTTGCGTGCCGACGCCGGCCATGAACGGCCGCGGCGAGAACCAGAAATGGCCGAGCACCTGCGCGAGCGCCAGCGCCACGCACGTGCCGACGCCGGCTTCGATCGCCTGTCGACGCGTCGGGCGCTCCCCGAAGATCCAGGTCAGCAGCAGCATCGCGGGCAGCGCATAGACGAGCCAGTCGGCGGCGAAGATCGCGAGGCGGGCAACGCCGGGGTGCGGCGCGGCGCCGGCATTGACGGCGGAAAACAGGGTGAGATTGAGGTTCTGCATGAATCCGGTTGCGTGGGGCGTAATGATGGGACCGGGCGTACCGGTCGAATGCGAACGATGCTAGGGCGCATTCGCTTAAGCATTGCTTAATGCGTCGGGCGACCGGCGATCAGGACGGACCCGTGCACCGCGCGCGAAGGCACTTAGAGCCCGCACTGCAACACAAGTTCACACAATTGTCACATTTCCGCACGACCGTCCCCCGTAAAAGCTCACCAACCGTCCCGGAAAGGCTCACCTTTTTCACATCGTGGCGTCATTGACGTGTGCGAGGATCGGACCGCCACGCGCGCTCCATGCCGTATGCGCCGTTCGTCTCAATATTTGCGTTGCAAATAATTCGAAATCGGCAACAATTAATTCCAAATGCGGCATCGCACAACGGCAACGCACAGGCATAGGATTACGGGCTTACGAGCACTCATCCACGAAGCGATCAACAACAAGGAGTCCGCATGAAACCCAGCGATGTCCGATCGAAAGCGTTTGCGATGCCGTTGACCAGCCCTGCGTTCCCGATGGGCCCGTACCGTTTCGTCGATCGTGAGTTTCTGATCATCACGTATCGCACCGATCCCGACCGTCTGCGTGAAATCGTCCCCGAGCCGCTGCAGATCACCGAGCCGCTCGTGCATTACGAATTCATTCGCATGGCCGATTCGACCGGCTTCGGCGACTACACCGAAAGCGGCCAGGTGATCCCCGTCGAATACAACGGCCAGGCCGGCGGCTACACGCTCGCGATGTATCTCGACGATCACCCGCCGATCGCCGGCGGCCGCGAGCTGTGGGGCTTCCCGAAGAAGCTCGCGTCGCCCACGCTGCACGTGAACACCGATCACATCCTGGGTACGCTCGACTACGGCAAGGTGCGCGTCGCGACCGGCACGATGGGCTACAAGCACAAGGAACTCGACATCGACGAGCAGACGAAGCGCCTCGCCGGCCCGAACTTCCTGCTGAAGATCATCCCGCACGTGGACGGCACCGCACGCGTGTGCGAACTGGTGCGCTACTACATGCAGGACATCAGGATGAAGGGCGCGTGGACGGGCCCCGCGTCGCTCGAACTGGCGCCGCACGCGCTCGCGCCGGTGGCCGACCTGCCGGTGCTCGAGATCGTCGAGGCCCGCCATATCGTCGCGGATTTGACACTCGGCCTCGGCGAAGTCGTCTACGATTACCTGGCTCAGTAATACGTCCGCAGTCCTTTCTCCCTGTCAATCCTTTCACCACGGGAAATTCGAAATGAGCAACCTGAATGGCAAGACCGCAGTCGTCACGGGCGCCGCAAGCGGCATCGGCAAGGAAATCGCACTGGAGCTCGCGAAGGCGGGCGC
>NZ_QTPP01000035.1 GCF_003853415.1 Burkholderia sp. Bp9142
TGGCGTCCCCTAGGGGATTCGAACCCCTGTACTCACCGTGAAAGGGTGATGTCCTAGGCCTCTAGACGAAGGGGACATGATCTTTTCAGATCTGTCTGACTTTCGCTATTCACTCATCGTCAACAGCGAAGGCCGAAATTCTAACTGCTTTAAATCATTTTGTGAAGCATTTATTACTACCACCACTGCTTCGCAAATCAATCCGTTCTGCTCTGATGGTGGAGGTAAGCGGGATCGAACCGCTGACCTCTTGCATGCCATGCAAGCGCTCTCCCAGCTGAGCTATACCCCCTTGCAGAACAGAAATGAGATTATATGGACCGATTTTGAACTTGTAAATACCCTTTTTGCGATTCGAGCGAATTTTTTTGCGAAACCGCCGCAACGTCACGTGCGGGCGGCCTCGCTACCACCCCAACCTCAGGCCAGCGCGGCCTCGATACGCGACACCACGGCATCGCGACCGAACAACACGAGCACCGCGTCGATCGACGGCGTATGCGTCGTGCCCGCCACCAGCAGGCGCACCGGCATCGCGAGCTGCGGCATCTTCAGCTTGTGGGCGCCGAGCGTCGCCTTCAGCGCGGCGGACACCGCTTCCTTCGTCCAGTCGGCCGCCTTCAGCGCAGCGACGAGGTCGGCCAGCGCCGGGCGCACCGCATCGGTCACGTGCTGCGCGAGCGCATCGGCGTCCGGCGCCGGCACGCGGTAGAACATCGCGGCGCCTTCGGCGATCTCCTTGACCGTCGTCGCACGATCCTTCATCAGGCCGACCACCGCGTCAAGCGCCGGGCCCGTCGCGATCGCCGCGTCGTCGATGCCGAGCGCGTCGAGGAACGGCTTCGCGAGCGCGGCAAGGCGCGCGTTGTCCGCTTCCTTGATGTAATGGGCGTTCAGCCAGCTCAGCTTGCTGTGGTCGTACTGCGCGGGCGACTTGCCGAGATGCTCGAGGTCGAACCATTCGACGAACTGTTCGCGCGAGAAGATTTCGGCATCGCCGTGCGACCAGCCGAGACGGGCGAGATAGTTGACGACGGCCTCCGGCAGGAAGCCTGCGTCGCGATACGCCATCACGCTCATCGCGCCATGCCGCTTGCTCATCTTCTCGCCCTGCTCGTTCAGCACGGTCGGCAGGTGCGCATAGACGGGCGGCTCGCCGCCGAGCGCGCGCAGGATGTTGATCTGGCGCGGCGTGTTGTTCACGTGGTCGTCGCCACGGATCACGTGCGTGATGTTCATGTCCATGTCGTCCACGACCACGCAGAAGTTGTAGATCGGCGTGCCGTCCGGGCGCGCGATCACGAGGTCGTCGAGTTCCTCGTTCGAGATCTCGATACGCCCCTTCACCGCGTCGTCCCACACGACCGTGCCGGTCAGCGGGTTGCGGAAACGCAGCACCGGCTTCACGCCGGCCGGCGGCTCGGGCAGCACCTTGCCCGGCTCCGGACGCCACGTGCCGTCGTAGCGCGGCTTGAGGCCCGCCTCGCGCTGGCGTTCGCGCAGCGCGTCGAGTTCCTCGGCCGACATGTAGCACGGGTACGCGAGGCCCTGGTCGAGCATCTGCGCGAGCACCTCGCGATAGCGGTCCATCCGCTGCATCTGGTAGATCGGGCCTTCGTCGAAATCCAGGCCGAGCCACTGCATCCCCTCGAGGATCGCGTCGACGGCTTCCTGCGACGAGCGCTCGACGTCGGTGTCCTCGATACGCAGCACGAACGTGCCTTTCATCTTGCGCGCGAACGCCCACGGATAGAGCGCGGAGCGGATGTTGCCGAGGTGAATGAAGCCGGTGGGACTCGGCGCGAAGCGGGTACGGACAGGACGGGTCATAAACGGTAACTCGAACGCCTGGGGCGCATGAATGATTCGACGCGGGATCGACGGCGACGGCCCGGACAGCAATGGGGCCGGCCGCGCCCGGGACGGGAAAGAAGCCGGAATTATACTCGCGCCGGTCTTCGCGCCAAGCGCGCGGCTTGCTTTATGATGTCCGCGCCGCGGCCGCCAGCCGGCGCCGCGCCGGCCGCACGGTTTCCGCCGCGCCGGCCGCTCGGAACCTATCGCCGCAGCGGGCCGCACGGCCCGCTGCCAAGCCGCCGGAGAACCATTCGATGTCGTCCCCTCGCCTGTCGCGCCGCCACTTCACGATCGCGTGCGCGTCCGCCAGCCTCGCCGCCTGCACGTCGTTCGGCGACAAGTCCCGCCCCGACAACACCGCGAATCCCTCGCAGTCGCGCGAGAAGTCCGTGAAGATCGGCCTCGCGCTCGGCGGCGGCGCCGCCCGCGGCTTCTCGCACATCGGCGTGCTGAAGGCGCTGGAGGCGCGCGGCATCCCGGTCGACATCGTCGCGGGCACGAGCGCGGGCTCGGTGGTCGGGGCGCTGTACGCGTCGGGGATGAACGGGCTGCAGATCAACAAGATCGCGCTCGACATGGATCAGGCGGCAATCAGCGACTGGGCGCTGCCGTTCCGCTCGCGCGGGCTGCTGCAGGGCGTCGCGCTGCAGAACTTCCTGAACAAGACGCTCAACAACCGGCCGATCGAAAAGATGGCGAAGCCGCTCGGCATCGTCGCGACCGACCTGCAGAACGGCCAGCCGATCCTGTTCCAGCAGGGCAATACGGGGCTCGCGGTGCGCGCGTCGTGCAGCGTGCCGTCGGTGTTCGAACCCGTGAAGATCGGCAACCGCGAGTACGTCGACGGCGGCCTCGTGAGCCCGGTGCCTGCGTCGTTCGCGCGCAAGATGGGCGCGAGCTTCGTGATCGCGGTCGACATCTCGTCGCGGCCTGACGGCGCGGCGACCAACAATCCGATCGAGATGCTGCTGCAGACCTTCACGATCATGGGCCAGACGATCAAGACCTACGAGCTCGACAAATACGCGGACGTCGTGATCCGCCCGAACCTCGCGGCGATGGGCGGCAGCGACTTCAACCAGCGCAACGCCGCGATCCTCGCGGGCGAGGAAGCCGTCGCGCGCATCATGCCCGAGTTGCAGCGCAAGCTCGCGGCGGCCCGCGGCGCCGCGGCGGCGTAAGCGGACTCGGCGCGGGGTGCGTAACGGCGCGCCCCAAAAACAAAAACCCTGCCGCCTTTCGGTGACAGGGTTTCCTTGATCCGGCGGAGCGCCGGCGAGCGTCAGTTGCTGCCGTTCGCCGCGTCGTCGCCGATCGTTGCGCGCACGCGCTGGCGCAGGTCGTCGGCCTTCATCGGAAACTCCGACTCGAGCCGGCGCGCGCCGGTGAACCGCTTTTCCCAGTAGCCGTTGTCGAGATCGTCGACGCGAATCGTGCTGCCCGTCGACGGCGAATGCACGAACTTGTTGTCGCCAATGTAGATGCCGACGTGCGAGAACGTACGGCGCATCGTGTTGAAGAACACGAGGTCGCCCGGCTTGAGGTTGCTCATGCTGACCTTCTCGCCGACGCGGCTCATTTCTTCCGCACGGCGCGGCAGCGACATGCCGAGCGTGTCCTGGAACACGTAGCGCACGAAGCCGCTGCAGTCGAGGCCCGAATCCGGCGAGTTACCGCCCCAGCGATAGCGCACGCCGATCATGTTCAGCGCGCCGACGACCACGTCGCCTGCCTTGCCTGCCATGCCGGCGAGGAACGACTTCGCGCCGCCGGTCGACGGCTGCGCGCTGGTCTGCTGGAGGGAGGAACCCGACCCGATCTGAGTCGAATTGGTGACATTTTGGTTAAAACTGCTGACTTCGTCGGCGAACGCGCCGGGAGCTGCTGCGAACAGGGCGCCGATGAACAGCCCGGCGAGGGTGCGCGCGCATGCCTGGGTCAGGGATCGATGCTGCATTGGTCGATGGAATTTGCTTAAAAATCAGCTGATTGGCGGAAAATTTCGGTCGATACTAGCCAGCGCGTAATCGTTTGTCAAAACAAATTAAAAAATACAATCGAGATGATCAGACCATTGGACGCCTATCACGCTTTCCAGACCGCTTTCAACAGCTTTTGTGTGTAAGGATGTGACGGTCTCGTGAAGATGTCGGCCACGTCGCCGGACTCGACGATCGCCCCGCCCTGCATCACCGCGACACGGTGCGCCATCGCTCCGATCACCTCCAGGTCGTGGCTGATGAATACATAGCCGAGGTTGTATTTCTGTTGCAAATTCGCGAGCAGTTTCAGCACCTGCTGCTGGATCGACACGTCGAGCGCGGAGGTCGGTTCGTCGAGGATCAGGATGCGCGGCTCCAGCACGAGCGCGCGCGCGATCGCGATCCGCTGGCGCTGCCCGCCCGAGAATTCGTGCGGATAGCGATGCAGCACCGTGCGGTCGAGGCCGACCTCGCGCAGCACCGCCACCGACTTCGCGCGGCGTGCGTCCGGTGTCAGTTCCGGGCGATGCAGTTCCAGCCCCTCGCCGACGATTCGCTCGATCGTGTGGCGCGGCGACAGCGAACTGAATGGATCCTGAAAGACGACCTGCATGTTCGAGCGCAGCGCGGTCTGCTCGCGGCCGCGATAGGTCGACAGCGCGCGTCCCTGGAATTCGATTTCGCCGTGAGCCGTCTTCTGCAGCCCGAGCAGCGCCATCGCGAGCGTCGACTTCCCGGAGCCGGATTCGCCGACGATCCCGAGCGTCTCGCCCTGCCGCACCGACACGGACACGTCGGCGACGGCCGTCACCGGCGTCGTGCCGAACCAGCCCGCGAAGCCCGGCCGCTTGCGCGCGAACTGCACGCTGACGTGGCGCGCGTCGAGCACCACGGGCGCGATCGGCATCACCGGCGCGACCGCGCGCTGCGGCCGGCTGTTCAGCAGCCGCTGCGTATACGGATGCTCCGGCTCCGCGAAGATCCGCTCGACCGGCCCGCTTTCGACCAGCCTGCCGCGCTCCATCACCGCGACCCGCTCGGCGAAGTGCCGCACGAGGTTCAGGTCGTGCGTGATCAGCAGGACCGCCATCCCGCGCTTTTCCGCCTCCTCGCGCTGCAACTCGAGCAGCAGGTCGACGATCTGCGCGCGGATCGTCACGTCGAGCGCGGTGGTCGGCTCGTCCGCGAGCAGCAGGCGCGGCCGGCATGCGAGCGCCATCGCGATCATCACGCGCTGCCGCTGGCCGCCCGACAGCTGGTGCGGGTAGCTGTCGACGCGCCTCTCCGGCTCCGCGATGCCGGTGCGCGCGAGCAGCGCGATCGCGCGCTTGCGCGCCTCCGCCGCCGTCACGCCGTCGTGCAGCACGATCGTCTCGCCGATCTGCGTGCCGATCGTATACAGCGGGTTGAGCGCCGTCATCGGCTCCTGGAAGATCATCGCGATGTCCGAGCCGCGCAGCCCGCGCATCTCGCGCTCGCTCTTGCCGGCGAGGTCGTGCCCCGCGAAGCGGATCGTGCCGCTCACGTCGGCGTCGCGCAGCAGCCGCAGGATCGACAGCGCGGTCACGCTCTTGCCCGACCCCGACTCGCCGACGAGCGCGACGCGCTCGCCGCGGCCGATCGCGAGCGTCACGTCGTCGACGGCCACCGTGTCGCCGAAGCGCACATGCAGATGCTCGAGCGACAGCAGCAGCTCGCCCGGCTTCGATACGACCGTGTCGCTCATCGCTGGCCTCCCGCCGCGCGCACCGAGTCGGCGATCCGCGTGTCGAGCGCGTTGCGCAGCGCGTCGCCCATGAAGGTCAGCAGCAGCAGCGTCGCGACCAGCACGCCGAACGTCGACAGCGAGATCCACCACGCATCGAGGTTGCCCTTGCCCTGCGCGAGCAGCTCGCCCAGGCTCGGCGTCGGCGGCGGCACGCCGAGCCCGAGGAAGTCGAGGCTCGTGAGCGCGAGGATCGCGCCGCTCATCCGGAACGGCAGGAACGTGATCACGGGCGTCAGGCTGTTCGGCAGCACGTGGCGCCAGATGATCTGCCAGTTCGTGAGCCCCATCGCGCGGGCCGCGCGCACGTAGTCCTGCGTGCGGTTGCGCAGGAACTCGGCGCGCACGTAGTCGGCAAGGCCGATCCAGCCGAACAGCGACAGCAGCACGATCAGCAGCAGGAAGCTCGGCTCGAAGATCGATGCGAAGATGATCAGCAGGTACAGCTCGGGCAGCGAACTCCAGATCTCGATCAGCCGCTGCCCGACGATGTCGATGCGCCCGCCGAAGAAGCCCTGCACCGCGCCCGCGGCGATCCCGAGCAGCGTGCCGATCACGGTCAGGACCAGCCCGAACTCGACCGACACGCGGAACCCGTACACGAGCCGCGCGAGCAGGTCGCGCCCCTGCGCATCGGTGCCGAGCCAGTTCGCGCGCGACGGCGGCGCCGGGTTCGGCGCGCTCGAGAAGTAGTTCAGCGTGTCGTAGTAATAGCGGTTCGGCGGATAGACGACGAAGTTGCCCGGCGCCTCGAGCCGCTTGCGCACGTACGGGTCGAGATAGTCGGCCGGCGTCGGGAAGTCGCCGCCGAAGGTCGTCTCCGGGTACGCATGGAACATCGGGAAATAGTAGTGATCGTCGTAGCGCACGACGAGCGGCTTGTCGTTCGACCACAACGGTGCCGCGAGGCTCGCGGCGAACGCGACGACGAAGATCACGAAGCTCCAGTAGCCGAGGCGCTGCTGGCGAAAGCGCTGCCAGACGCGGCGCGCGGGCGACGGCGACACGCGCGCGCGCGCGGCGTCGATGCGGGGCGACACGACGGCCCGGTTCATCGCGCACCTCGCCCGGCGAGCGCGGGCAGGCGGACGGGCGCGCCGGCAAGCGGCGTGCGGACGGTCGGTTTCATGTCAGCGCTCCAGGTTGTCGAATTGAATGCGCGGGTCGACCCACACGTAGCAAAGGTCGGAGATCAGCTTGGTCGCGAGCCCGATCAGCGTGAACAGGTACAGCGTGCCGAGCACGACCGGGTAGTCGCGCCGCACGACCGACTCGTACGACAGCAGCCCGAGGCCGTCGAGCGAGAACAGCGTCTCGATCAGCAGGCTGCCGGTGAAGAACGCGCCGATGAACGCGGCCGGAAACCCGACGATCAGCGGCAGCATCGCGTTGCGGAACACGTGCTTCCATAGCACGGTGCGCTCGGCGAGCCCTTTCGCGCGCGCGGTCAGCACGTACTGCTTGCGGATCTCGTCGAGGAACGCGTTCTTCGTGAGCATCGTGATGACCGCGAAGCTGCCGACGACCGACGCGGTGATCGGCAGCGCGATGTGCCACAGATAGTCGAGCACCTTGCCGATCAGCGACAGCTGGGAGAAGTTGTCCGACGTGAGACCGCGCAGCGGGAACAGCTGCCAGAACGAGCCGCCGCCGAACAGCACGAGCAGCAGCACGCCGAGCACGAAGCCCGGAATCGCATAGCCGATCAGCACGACGAGGCTCGTCGCGACGTCGAACGGCGAGCCGTTGCGCACGGCCTTCGCGATGCCGAGCGGCACCGAGATCAGATACGTGACGAAGAACGTCCACAGCCCGATGCTGATCGAGACCGGCAGCTTCTGCACGATCAGCGACCATACGCTCTGGTGACGAAAGTAGCTGTCGCCGAGATCGAAGCGCGCGAAGCGCTTCAGCATCAGCCAGTAGCGCTCGAGCGGCGGCTTGTCGAAGCCGTACAGTGCCTTGAGCTGCGCGAGCTGCTGCGCGTCGACGCCCGTATGCGCGCGCATGCCGAATGGCGTCGCGCCCTGCTCCGTCGCGCCCTTGCGCAGCTCCTGCACGGCCTGTTCGACCGGGCCGCCCGGCACGAACTGGATCACGGCGAACGTGAGCGTGAGCACGCCGGCGAGCGTCGGGATCATCAGCAGCAGGCGTTTGAGGATGTAGCTCCACATAGGGCGTCGACTCGCGATCGATAGGCTGGGTTGAACGAAGGGCCGGCAGGCCTCAGTGATCGGGCTTGGCCCACCAGGTCGACACGACCCAGCCCTCGGCCGAATAGTACAGCGGCAGCGTGCGCGGATAGTCGAGCGTGCGCTGGTACGCGATCCGGTGCGTCGTGCTGTACCACTGCGGAACCGCGTAGTAGCCATGCATCAGCACACGGTCGAGCGCATGCGTCGCGTCGAGCAGGTCGTCGCGCGTCTGCGCGGCGCCGAGCGCGTGCAGCAGCGCGTCGACAGCCGGCGACTTCAGCCCGATGATGTTGTCGGAACCCGGTTCGTCGGCGAACTTGCTGGCATAGCGCGAGAACTGCTCCGCGCCCGGCACCTGCACGCCCGGCAGGCGGACCGTCGTCATGTCGTAGTCGAACGCGTCGAGCCGCTTTTGCAGCAGCGCGTAATCGGCCGTGCGAAAGCGTGCGTCGATGCCGAGCTTCGCGAGATTGCGCTGATAGGCGGTCACGACACCTTGCATCGCGCCGCCTGCGTCGTCGAGGACCTCGAACGTGAACGGCTCGCCCTGCGCGTTGCGCAGCGCGCCGTCGCGATAGGTCCAGCCGGCCTGCGCGAGCAGCGCGCGCGCCTTCAGCAGGTTCGCGCGCAGCGAGCCCGGCGGGTTCGTGCTCGGTTGCGTGACCATCGGGCCGAACACGGCCGGGTCGAGCTGCGCGCGCAACGGTTCCAGCAGCTTCAGCTCGCCCGGGCCCGGCGTACCGGTCGCCTGCAGGTCCGTGTCGGCGAAATAGCTGTCGAGGCGCGTGTACGCGCCATAGAACAACTGGCGGTTCAGCCATTCGAAATCGAACGCGAGATCGAGCGCCTGGCGCACGCGCGCGTCGCGAAACAGCGGCCGGCGCAGGTTCATGAAGAAACCCTGCATGCCCGCGCCGTTGTGCTGGCGGAATTCGCGCTTGACGAGCTCGCCGCTGTCGAAGCGCTTGCCGACGTCGCGCCGCGTCCAGTTGCGCGCGATGTATTCGACCAGCACGTCGTACTCGCCGGCCTTGAACGCCTCGAGCCGCGCGACGCCGTCGCCGTACAGCTTGTAGACGATCCGCTCGAAGTTGTTGGTGCCGACCCGCACCGGCAGGTCGGCGCCCCAGTACGCGGGATTGCGCCGGTACGTAATGGTGCGGCCGTTGTCGTAGTGCTCGATCAGGTACGGGCCGCTGCCGATCGGCTGCTCGAACGCGATCTGGTCGAACGGGATCCGCGTACCGTCCGCGCGCAGCCCCCACTTGCGCGAGAACACCGGCACGCCGCCGGCGATCAGCGGCAGCTCGCGGTTCGCGCTGCGGAATTCGAACCTCACGGTCGCGCGGTCGATCACCACGGCCTTCGCGATTTCAGCGAAATACGCGCCGAACTGCGGCGCGGCCTGCTTGCTCTTCAGCGTGTCGAACGAAAACCTGACGTCGTCGGCCGTGACCGGGTCGCCGTTCGAAAAACGCGCGCGCGGATTCAGGTGGAACGTGACCGAGCGGCGGTCCGGCGCGATCTCGATGTCGTCGGCGAGCAGCCCGTAGGCGGACGCCGGTTCGTCCGAGCTGCCGGTCGCCAGGCTCTCGAACAGCATGTCGATGCCCGGTGCGGGATTGCCGCGCATCGTGAACGGATTGAACTTGTCGAATGACGTCAGCCGGCTCGGGTTCGCGAGCACGAGCGTACCGCCCTTCGGCGCATCCGCGTTCACATAGTCGAAATGCTTGAAGCCCGGCGGATATTTCGGCTCGCCGTACTGCGCGATCGCATAGGCCGCGTGCGCGGCCGTCGCGGCCAGCACCGCCTGTATTGCCCATGCTGCCGCCGTGCGGCCGGCGGCTCGTACCGCATGCGCGACGCCGAAACGGATGCGCGCGGCGGCGGCCCGGGGCGAACCCTTCGTCATAGAGGCCCTGTCGGTCGATTGAGGGATGGAACACGGGTCGATTCTACCCATTCAGTTCGACGTCGAGCCAGTTCTCGGCTTTTCGTGCGTGGCGTCAGTGCGTCACGCCATCCGCGCGCGGCCCGCGCGGATAAAAGAAAACCGCCACGCGGGCGGTTTTTTCTCGTGCGGCACACACGTCGCGCGTGCGCCGCATGTCGATCAGCGCCAGCCGTTGTGGCGGCCGTTATCCCAGTGACCGTGACCGCGATCGCCGCCCCAGCCGCGGCCATGATGGCGATACCACTCGTCGCGGCCCCAGTAGCGTCGGCCGTCCCAGTAGCGATCGCCGTGCCAGCCGATCACGATCGCCGGTGCCGGCACGTAGACGGGCGCCGGCGCATAGACAGGCGCCGGCTGGTAGACGACCGGCGGCGGCGGCGGCGCATACACCGGCGCGGGAGCGACGTAGACCGGAGCCGGCACGCCGACGTTGATCCCGACATTGACTCCCGCCATTGCTGCGCCCGACACGAGCAAGGCCGTCATACCGGTCAAGAGCGAGGCAACACGCAAAGTCTTCATGGATTCCTCTTCGAGTTGTTTGATGTGTGATTCGACTATAACGGCAAGCGCCGTGTCGGCATATTTCAAGTTTGTAAGAACTGATGCGCAGCGTCGCACCAGGACGCGCTCGCTAACGTCTTGTAACAACTGGCGGCCCGGCATGGCCGCGGCGGCCCTTCCCGTCCGCCGCCACCGGCTTTCGCGCCGGATTTGCGCCTGTCAGGCGCCCTTCGCGGGCCAAATCATACTGCTTCCGGCCTGCTGGCTCCCTCGTCGGCTCACCATCGTCGAAGCGATGCGCCGGCATCCGGCGGGCGAAAAAAAAGCGGCACGCGCGTGCCGCTTCTCGATGACCGGCGCATCGCGCCGCGATGCCGTTCAACGCGACATCATGTTCATGCTGACGTTGTGCATCACCCACAGCGTGCCGACGATCAGGATCGCCGCGGTCAGCACGGTGTAGCTGAACGCCATCACGTTCCAGCGCTGGCCGGACGAACCGTTCATGTGCAGGAAGTACACGAGGTGCACGACGATCTGCACGAATGCCAGCACGGCCAGCGCGATCAGCGACGCGTGCGGCGACAGCACGCCGCCCATCACGAGGCCGAACGACGCGGCCGTCAGCAGCACCGACAGGATGAAACCGGCGACGTAGCCGCCGACGCTGCCGTGCCCTTCTTCGAGTTGAGACGAATGCGAATGGGCCATTTAGATCACGCTCGCGAGATAGACAAAGGAAAACACGCAGATCCACACGATGTCGAGAAAGTGCCAGAAGAGACTCAGGCACGTCAGGCGCCGCAGGTCGCGATCGGTCAGGTCACCGCCGCGCAATACGATCTGCCCCGCGAGCACGATCATCCACAAGAGGCCTGCCGTCACGTGCAGCCCATGCGTGCCGACCAGCGTGAAGAACGCCGACAGGAACGCGCTGCGCTGCGGGCCCGCGCCTTCCGCGATCAGGTGCGAGAACTCGCGCAGTTCCATCGCAAGGAACGCCGCGCCGAGCACGAACGTCACCGCGAGCCACGCGAGCAGCGCGCCACGCCGCTGCTGGTACGCGGCCAGCATCGCAAAGCCGTAGGTGATGCTCGACAGCAGCAGCGCGGCGGTTTCCACCGCGACGCCCGGAATGTCGAACAGGTCCTTAGCGGTCGGACCGCCCGCGTACTGGTTGCCGAGCACCGCGAACGTCGCGAACAGCGCCGCGAAGATCACGCAGTCGGTCATCAGGTACAGCCAGAAGCCGAACACCGAGTGCGACGGCGGATGGTCGTCGTGCTCGAGCAGGGTTGCGCTCAAGGTTTTCTGCAGCATCAGTTGGCCTCCAGTTCCACGTCGTCGACACGCGTGGCCACGCGCGCCGCCGGTTGCTTCTCTTCGATCTTGCGCACCTTCGACGCCGGGATGTAGTAGCCGTCGTTGTCACGCGAGCTGTAGACCACGAGCGTCGCGACGATGCCGACCAGGCCGCCGATCGCCATCCACCAGATGTGCCACACCAGCGCGAAGCCGAGCACCAGGCTGAAGATCGCGACCACGAGACCCGCACACGTGTTCGACGGCATGTGGATGTCGCGGATCGTCGCCGGGTTCGGCCGGCCGTCGCCGCGTGCCTTCATGTCGGCGTACGCATCCAGCGTGCGCACTGGCGGAATCACCGCGAAGTTGTAGTCGGCGGGCGGCGACGAGGTCGCCCATTCCAGCGTGCGGCCGCCCCACGGATCGCCCGTGGTGTCGCGATACGCCGGCAGGTTGCGGTTGCGGATGCTGACGACCAGTTGCAGCAGCTGGCATGCGATGCCGATCGCGATCAGCACGGCGCCGAACGCGGCAACCAGCAGCCACGGATGCCACGCCGGGTTGTCGTAGTGGTTCAGGCGACGCGTCATGCCCATGAAGCCGAGCACGTAGAGCGGTACGAATGCGACGTAGAAGCCGACCTGCCAGAACCAGAACGCAGCCTTGCCGAGCTTCTCGTTCAGCTTGAAGCCGAACGCCTTCGGGAACCAGTAGTTGAAGCCCGCGAGATAGCCGAACAGCACGCCGCCGATGATCACGTTGTGGAAGTGCGCGATCAGGAACAGGCTGTTGTGCAGCACGAAGTCCGCGCCCGGGATCGCCATCATCACGCCGGTCATCCCGCCGAGCGTGAACGTGACCATGAAGCCGATCGTCCACAGCACGGGCGTCGTGAATTCGATCCGGCCGCGGTACATCGTAAACAGCCAGTTGAACACCTTCACGCCGGTCGGGATCGCGATGATCATCGTCATGATCCCGAAGAACGCGTTCACGTTCGCACCGGAACCCATCGTGAAGAAGTGATGCAGCCACACGAGGAACGACAGCACCATGATCGCGCAGGTCGCGTACACCATCGTCTTGTAGCCGAACAGCGGCTTCTTCGAGAACGTCGCGATGACTTCCGAGAAGATGCCGAACGCCGGCAGGATCAGGATGTACACCTCCGGATGGCCCCACGCCCAGATCAGGTTCAGGTACAGCATCGCGTTGCCGCCGGCTTCGTTCGTGAAGAAGTGCATGCCGAGGTAACGGTCCAGGCCGAGCAGCGCGAGCGTCGCGGTCAGGATCGGGAACGACGCCATGATCAGCACGTTCGTGCAGAGGGCCGTCCACGTGAACACCGGCATCTTCATCAGCGTCATGCCGGGCGCGCGCATCTTGATGATCGTCACGAAGAAGTTCACGCCGGTCAGCAGCGTGCCGACGCCCGAGATCTGCAGCGCCCACAGGTAGTAGTCGACTCCTACCCCCGGACTGAACTGCAGCTCCGACAGCGGCGGATACGCGAGCCAGCCCGTCTGCGCGAACTCGCCGATCACGAGCGAGATGTTGATCAGGATCGCGCTGACCGCCGTCATCCAGAAGGAGAGCGAGTTGATGAACGGGAACGCGACGTCGCGCGCGCCGATCTGCAGCGGCACGACCAGGTTCATCAGGCCGACCATGAACACCATCGCCATGAAGAAGATCATGATCACGCCGTGTGCCGTGAAGATCTGGTCATAGTGGTGCGGCGGCAGGTAGCCGGGCGCGTTGTACGCGAGCGCCAGCTGCATGCGCATCATGATCGCGTCGGCGAAGCCGCGCAGCAGCATGATCAGCGCGACGATGATGTACATCACGCCGAGTTTCTTGTGGTCGACCGTCGTCAGCCATTCCGTCCACAGCCACTTCCAGCGGCCGGTGATCGTCAGCGCGGCGAGGATGCCCAGCACGACCAGCCCCATGAAGGCGCCGGCCACCATGATGATGGGCTGATCGAACGGGATCGCCGATAGTGTGAGTTTGCCGAACATGCGTTACCCCTTCGTGCCGCAGGCGGCGTCCTTCAGGTCGAGGACGTGGCCGTCGTTGTATTTCGCGATGATGTTGTGGAAGAGCCGCGGATCGACCGACGAGAAGTAGCGCACGGGCGCCTTCTCGCTCGGCTGCGCGACGCTGCCGTACACGGTCGCGTCGAGCCGCTCGGGCGAGGCCTTCACCTTCTGCACCCATGCGTCGAACTGCTCGCGCGGCTCGGCGAGCGTGCGGAACTTCATGTCGGAGAAGCCGCGGCCGCTGAAGTTGGCGGACGTGCCCGCGTAGTCGCCGGCTTCATCGGCGATCAGGTGCAGGCGCGTCTGCATGCCGGCCATCGCGTAGACCTGGCCGCCTAGCTGCGGAATGAAGAACGAGTTCATCACCGAATCCGACGTGATGCGGAAGTTCACCGGCGTGCCGACCGGAATCGCGAGCTGGTTGACCGACGCGATGCCGAGTTCCGGATAGATGAACAGCCACTTCCAGTCGAGCGCGACGACCTCGACGTCGATCGGCTTCACCGACGACTCGAGCGGCTTGTACGGATCGAGCTCGTGCGTGGTTTTCCACGTGAGCACGCCGAGGAACAGGATGATCAGCGTCGGCACCGTCCAGATCACGACCTCGATCGCGGTCGAGTGCGACCAGTTCGGCGCGTAGGTGGCGTTGCGGTTCGATGCGCGGTATCGCCACGCGAACCACAGCGTGAGCAGGATCACCGGCACGACGACGAGCAGCATCGCCCAAGTGGAGGTTGCGATCAGCGCCTTTTCGGCAGCGCCGACGCTTCCTTTCGGATTTAGTACATCTAAATTACAGCCTGACAGGCTCAACGCCGCGCCGATCGACATCAGCGCCGTCCAGCCTTTTGAAGCTCTTCTTTTCATCACACAGCCCGAGGGTCATTGAATCCGTTGCGTATGCCCGATGCGCATTCGATCCACGAAAGTGGCCGAATCATACGTCGCGCGGGCGCGATGAAAAACCGATGGATGCGGCAAATCATCATTGCAAAATCTGCTGTGAGACAGATTGTCGCGGGGCAATTTCACGCAGGCGGAAGCCAGCCGCGAGCCGACAGGAAACCCGCCGAAGACGCCGGACAGGGCCCGCCCTGCCCCGATGGTGGTGCGCGCCACGGCCGCATCGTCGTGCGATGCGGCCCGTCGGGCGCGACGTCACGCGATCAGCCGTGCGCCGATGCCATGTACGCCGGCTGCGCCGGTGCGCCGCCGTCCCCGGCCGGCAGCTTCGAATGGCTGGCGTCGTCGATCAGCCGTGCGACGGTCGGATCGATCGCGTCGGTGAACGGCTTCGGATCGACCCCGACCATCAGCACGATCAGCGCGAGCGACGCGAACATCACGATCTCTCGGCGGCTCAAGTCGGCGAGCTTCGCGATGCGCGGGCTCGCGATCTTGCCGAACACGACGCGCTTGACCATCCACAGCGTGTACGACGCGCTGAGGATCAGCGTGAGCGCCGCGATCGCACCGATCCAGAAGTTGACGCGGATCGCGCCCATGATGACCATGAACTCGCCGACGAAGCCCGACGTGCCCGGCAGGCCGATGTTGGCCATCGCGAACAGCAGCGCGAACGTCGCGAAGCGCGGCATCACGCCCGCCACGCCGCCGTACGCGGCGATCTCGCGCTGCTTCGTGCGATCGACCAGCACGCTCACGCAGAGCAGCATCGCGCCCGCGACGAAGCCGTATGACACGAGCTGCACGATCGCACCTTCGACGCCGATCCGGTTGAACAGGAACAACCCGAGCGTGACGATCCCCATATGCGCGACCGTCGAATACGCGAGCAGCTTGCCAAGGTCGGTCTGCGCGAGCGCGATCAGGCTCGCGTAGACAATCGCGAACAGCGACAGCGCGATCACGGCCGGCGCGAAGAAGTGGCTCGCGTCCGGCGTGATCGGCAGCGCGAAGCGCAGGAAGCCGTAACCGCCGAGCTTGAGCATCGCGAGCATCAGCGCGGCGCCCGTCGGGCCGTCCGTGTAGACGTCGCGCAGCCACGTATGAACGGGCCACATCGGCACCTTGACCGCGAACGCGGCGAAAAAACCGAGAAACACCAGCAGTTGCGGCGCGAAGCCGAGCTGCAGCGTGCGCCATGCGTTCATGTCGAACGTATGCGACTTCGCGAACAGGTACAGCATCGCCATCAACAGCAGCAGCGAACCCGCGAACGAGATGAAGAAGAACTTCACGGCCGCGTAGACGCGATGCTCCCTGCCCCACGTGCCGATCAGCAGATACAGCGGGATCAGCGTCGCCTCGAAGAAGATGAAGAACAGCAGCCCGTCCTGCGCGACGAACACGCCGACCATCAGCCCCGACAGGATCAGGAACGACGCGTGGTACTGCGCGACGCGCACCGTGACCGACTCCCACGACGCAATCACGACCACGAGCGTCGTGAAGGCGGTCAGCACGACGAGCCACAGCGACGCGCCGTCGATCCCGACGCGCCAGCCGGCGTTGAAGGCCGCCAGCCAGTTGCGGGTTTCGGCGAACTGCATCGCGGCCGAGTGCGAATCGAAACCGGCGACGAGCGGCACGACGGCCGCCAGCCCCGCGAGTGCGCCGACGAGCGCGATCAGCCTCGTGCGATGCGGATGACGGTCGGAGCCGGCGCGCAGCAGGCACGCGCCGAACAGGATCGGAACCCAGATCGCCAGGCTCAGGAAAGGGAAATCATGCATGTCAACAGGCCTTGGGAAGGTCGCGCACTGCATCGGGAACAGGCGTGACGAAAGGAACGAAATCAAATCGACAGATAGATTTCGTGGATCGACAATGTTGGCAAAATGTAAAGCGGAATCAGGGCAAAGCTTGACGCCGCTCAAGCGCAATCGGGTTAACGAGCATAAGGCGAACGATTATTTTTTGCAGCGCAACAGAGCGCCATTTCGTGGCGTACAGATAGGCCACTGATTTTCATGCGTAATTTTTTGTATTGCGACGCTGCATCAATCGCGCGAATCGATGCGATGCCGCATTTTTTTCGGAAACGCGGCGCTTGGGGGCGCGAGAAGAAAATGAGGGGAAGGATGAATGGGGGCGATTCTTTTCTTACACGCTTTCTTTCATTTTTATTTCACCGGGTGCCGGGCGCCGCGATCCGGAATGCACCGGAACTTGCGGCGCACTCTGTCAGCGCTGGTGGCTGAGCCGGTCCCACACGCGCATCGTCACCGCACGATAGTGGTTGTGTTGCGCGGGGAAATGGACGAAGCGGCTGTCGCGCGTCGCGTAGACCGGTGACGACGCGAGCGACATCGCGTCGACGATGTAGCGCGCGTCGATCATGCCCGCCTCGAGCAGTTCGACATAGATCGCCTGCTGGTCGCCGCCGCTCGCGTAGACCGACGACCGATCGTCGAAGCTCTCGATGCGCGCGCACATGCGCTCGACCCGTTCCCGCATCGGCGCGACGTTGCGCACGCCGATCATGCACGAGTTGATCGCCCAGGCCGTGTGGTCGGTGCCGATCACGAAATCGCGACCGTCGATCACGCTGTCGATCGTCTGGCGCTGGTCGATCGCGAGAATGTCGGCGTCGACCCAGAACACGAACGCGTGATCAGGCAGATGTTCGCGAATCAGGTGCAGCTTTGCCCAGTTCGCATCGACGCCGGCCGGCAGGAACGCGGGCGGTTCGCGATACGCGTGGTACGCATAGCCGTGTCGCGTGCAGTAGCGAACGAAGTTCTCTTCGTGTAGATCGCCGTAACCGGCGATGTGCGACGTGTGCAGGCTCACGAACGCGATGCCTGCGTGCGGGTTCAGGTGCCGCGCCGGCTCGCGCGTTCGTTGCTGCGCGGCGCGCCAATCGTCCATCGCGCGCGGCTGCTCGCCCTGCCGGACCCGCGCCGCATCGTCGACGAGCGCGAGCACGTAGCGAAAGTCGTAGTCGGGCGTCGGCGCCCATACGCCATCGATCTGCCGCCATTCGGGCGCCTGGTGCGCTACGAGCGGATGCGCGCCGACGACCGCGTCGATCGCATGCCCGTCACTCCACACCGTCTGGGCCGACGCGAAATAGCCGGTCGCAAGCGGCTGGTCGAACGGCAACGGCGGGAAATGCTCCGCCAGCAGCGTCGCCTCGCATGCGTGTTGCCGCTCGGGCACGCGCATCGCCCACTTGCCCAGGTCGAGCGCCAGCTTGCGCAGGCGCTCGCGCACATCGGGCACGTTGCGAAAGATCATGCCGCTCGCCGCCGGCAACGGCGACTTCGACGTCTGCGTCGTGACGATCGCGTCATAACCGTGCGCGACATCCGGCAACGCATGCTGGCCGAACACGACCGAGAACGGATCGAGCACGAGCAGCAACGCGCCCTGCCTCATCGCGACGAGCTGCGCGTTGATCGCGTGGTACTTGTGCAGCGCCTGCTGGCGCTCGCCGTACACGTGCGTGCCGTCGACGATCGCGTGCCGATAGCCGTGGCCTCTCGCGTATCGCTCGTGATTGTCGACGAGCCCGTCGACGGGTCGATGCGAAAGGATGGTCAGAACGGAATGCATGCGTGCAGGAACTCCACGTGAGCCGCGCGAGGCGATACGCCTATTTAGCGCATGAGCGTCGCTCAAGTCGAGCCTTGATTGGAAGCCCGGACGAAACGTGGCGCCGAGCGGCAAGTCCGGAAAGGAAGCGTGAAAAGAATCAGGAAAAGAAAAAGCCCCGCAAGTCCGAGAACTTGCGGGGCTTTGTCACCGCTTTTGGCGGAGACGGAGGGATTCGAACCCTCGATCCAGGTTTTGGCCCAGATGCTCCCTTAGCAGGGGAGTGCCTTCGACCTCTCGGCCACGTCTCCCAAACTTTCGCTCGCACCAGGGAGGCAGTGCGACGAGAACGAAATAATATAGGGTTTCGAACCGCTCGTCAATTTCCGTGATGCATTTTCTTCAATGCATCACAAAAAATTCACGCCGCCTGGTCGAGTTCGAATGCCTTGTGCAGCGCGCGGACGGCCAGCTCCATGTATTTCTCGTCGATCAGCACCGAAATCTTGATTTCGGACGTCGAGATCATCTGGATGTTGATGCCCTCTTCCGACAGCGTGCGGAACATCTTGCTCGCGACGCCCACGTGCGAACGCATGCCGACGCCGACGACCGACACCTTCGACACCTTCGGGTCGCCCTGCACGCGCTCGGCGCTCACATGACCCTTCACCTGATTGGTGAGGATGTCCATCGCCTTCTGGTAATCGCCGCGACCGACCGTGAACGTGAAGTCCGTCTTGCCTTCGACGCTCTGGTTCTGGATGATCATGTCGACGTCGACGTTCGCGTCGGCGACCGGGCCGAGGATCTGATACGCGATACCCGGCTTGTCGGGCACGCCCATCACCGCAATGCGTGCTTCGTCGCGCTGGAACGCGATGCCGGAAATGACTGCCTTTTCCATGGTCTCGTCTTCTTCAAAAGTAATCAGGGTGCCCGAGCGCATTTCTTCGTCGAGCGCAATCAGCGGATCGGTCAGGCTCGACAGCACACGCGTCTTCACCTGGTATTTGCCGGCGAATTCGACCGAGCGGATCTGCAGGACCTTCGAGCCGAGGCTGGCCATTTCCAGCATTTCCTCGAACGTCACGCGGTCGAGGCGTCGCGCCTCTTCGACCACGCGCGGGTCGGTCGTGTAGACACCGTCGACGTCCGTGTAGATCAGGCACTCTTCGGCATCCAGCGCGGCCGCGACCGCCACCGCCGACGTGTCCGAGCCGCCACGGCCCAGCGTCGTGATGTGACCGTCCGGATCGACGCCCTGGAAGCCCGTGATGATCACGACCTTGCCGGCGTTCAGATCGGCCTTCACGCGCTCGTCGTCGATCGAGTGGATACGCGCCTTCGTGAACGCGCTGTCCGTCTTGATCGGCACTTGCCAGCCGGCATAGCTCACGGCTTCGACGCCGATTTCCTGCAGCGCGATCGACAGCAGGCCGACGCTGACCTGCTCGCCGGTCGACGCGATCATGTCGAGCTCACGCGGGCTCGGCTGGCTCGAAATCTCTTTCGCGAGACCGAGCAGACGGTTGGTTTCGCCGGACATCGCGGACGGCACGACCACCATCTGGTGCCCGGCCTGATGCCATTTTGCGACGCGTTTCGCGACGTTCTTGATGCGCTCGACCGAGCCCATCGAAGTGCCGCCGTATTTGTGTACGATGAGTGCCATTGTCGTTCTGAACTGGAGGAGAAACCGCACGGGCGCGCTGGGCAGGCCGCGTTGCCGTTCGGTCACGCGGCTTGTGGCTGTGGACGGACGACGAGGGGAACGGCTGGGACGCAACACGCAAGCGTGACGGATTTTGCCCGGAAGGCCGATCAGGCCGCGCAAACCGGGTACGTCACGCGGAAAACCTGCACAAAACGCTCAAAAATCGAGCCGAGCAAACGACCGAGCGTACCCGATAGAGGCCCGCTTGACAAGCCGCTCGCCGGTTTGGCAAGCGTTCCGGCGCTGTTTACCAAATGGTGAAAACCGGCGCGCGATCATGCGCCGGAAAGCGTGCCGCCGCTACGCGATCAGCAGGTCGGGACGCCATTCGATCCGGCGCCACCCGCCGTCGCCGGATAGCCCGTCGCCGGAAAGCCCGTCGCCATGATTCACGCCGAGCCGCGGCACGTAGACGAGCCGGTCGCCCGCGAACAGCAGCGGGACGTCGCGCTGCCAGGCCGGCACGCCGCGCTCCTGGAACAGGTTCTTCAGCGTGCGTCCCGGGCCGCCGGGCGACGTACGCAGCCGCTCGCCGCCCGCACGGGCTCGCGCGGCGAGCGGCGCGCCGCGCAGCAGCGCCTCCGGCACCGCCCCGTCGCTGCGGGCCTCGGCCGGCGCGAACACGAACGTGCCGCGCCATGCCGGCACGCGCCAGACTTCTTGTCCGTCCCATGCAAGCGAAGACTCGGGACGCGGCGTCCCGGTGCCGTCGTCGGCCGGCTCGGCGCTGTCGCCCGCCTCCCAGTACACGATATCGCGATAGAGCCGCAGGCACTGCCCCGCGTGATCGACCCGCAGCGCATGCGCGTCGTGCGCAGCGCGCAGTTGCCGCATCATGTTCGCGAGCCGGCCTGCCGACGCACCGGGCAGGCCGAGCCGGCGCATCCAGAAACGCAGCAGGTTCGCGCCGCGCGTGTCGTCGAACGCGACCAGCGCATCGCGCGACAGTGCGCGGCCTTCGTTGCGCGCGGCGCCGGCGAAATCCAGTTCGGCCAGGTCGTCGAGCAGCCGCTGCGCGGCCGCCGCATGCTGGGCCGCACGGCCCAGCGCATCGCGAAAGCCCGGGAAATGCACGGCGAGCGTCGGCAGCACGTCGATGCGCAATGCATTACGCGCATAGCGCGTGTCGTCGTTCGATTCGTCATCGATCCACGTGAGCGCGCGCTGCGCCGCATAGCGCTCCAGTTGCGCTCGCAACAATCGCAGCAGCGGGCGCACGCGCTCGACGCTCGCGCCGTCGGGGCGATAGCGCGGCGCCATCGCGGCCAGGCCCGCGATCCCTGCCCCGCGCAGCAGTTGCAGCAGGACGGTCTCGGCCTGGTCGTCCGCATGCTGCGCGACCCAGAGCGCCGCCACGCCATGACGTTCGCACATCGCATCGAGCGCTGCATATCGGCGCTCGCGCGCGCTCGCCTCGATGCCGAGGCCGCTGTCGCGCGGCACGTCGACACGCTCCGATTCGAACGCGACGCCGAGTCGTTCGGCCGTCGCTTGCGCGTGCGCGACCCATGCGTCGGCGTTCGCGCTCAGGCCGTGATGCACGTGCAGCGCGACGCAGCGCGCCGCGCCCGCGACGCGCACGGCCGCGTCGAGCAGCACCGTCGAGTCGAGGCCGCCGCTGTACGCAATCGCGATGCGCGCATCGGCCGGCAGATCGGCAAGCGCAACGCCGACCGCATCGAGTACGACGCGGTCGGCGGAGAATTCGGTCGGGGGGATCACGAGACGGACGCGCGCCGGACGGCGCGCGATGCGAACACGCCGGTCATGCGCCGGGCGTGGTTTCCTTGAACTTGCCGTAGGCCATCAGGCGCTCGAAGCGGCGCTCGCGCAACGCATCGATGCTCATGCCCTGGAACTGGCGCAGCGAATCGGCGAGCGCGCGGCGCAGCAGCGCGGCCATGCCCTTCGGGTCGCGGTGCGCGCCGCCGAGCGGCTCGTTGATGATCTTGTCGATCAGGCCGAGCGCCTTCAGGCGATGAGCGGTCAGGCCCAGCGCTTCCGCGGCCTCGGGCGCCTTCGAGGCGCTCTTCCACAGAATCGACGCGCAGCCTTCCGGCGAGATCACCGAGTACGTCGAGAACTGCAGCATCATCACGGTGTCGGCCACGGCGATCGCGAGCGCACCGCCCGAACCGCCCTCGCCGATCACGGTCGTGATGATCGGCGTCTTCAGTTCGGCCATCACGTACAGGTTGTGGCCGATCGCTTCCGACTGGCCGCGCTCTTCCGCGCCGATGCCGGGGTATGCGCCCGGCGTATCGACGAACGTGAAGATCGGCAGCCCGAACTTCTCGGCGAGACGCATCAGCCGTTCGGCCTTGCGATAGCCTTCCGGACGCGGCATCCCGAAGTTGCGCGCCGCGCGCTCCTTCGTGTCGCGGCCCTTCTGGTGGCCGATCACCATGCACGGATGGCCGCCGAAGCGCGCGAGACCGCCGACGATCGACAGATCGTCCGCGAATGCGCGGTCGCCATGCAGTTCGTGAAAATCGGTAAACAGTTCCGCAACGTAATCGAGCGTGTACGGACGCTGCGGATGCCGCGCGATCTGCGAGACCTGCCACGGCGACAGGTTCGCGTAGAGGTCCTTCGTCAGTTGCTGGCTTTTCTTCGACAGCCGCTCGATTTCTTCCGAAATATCGACAGCCGAGTCGTCCTGCACGAATCGCAGCTCTTCGATCTTGGCCTCGAGTTCGGCGATCGGCTGTTCGAAATCCAGAAACGTGGTCTTCATGTGTTCGAATCCTTGGGTCTTGCGGCAGCGCGTATTCTACCCGCGCGGGCGATATGCAAGACCGGCTCTCAACTATTGATGTTTAAAACCCGATAGCCTTCAATCGGCGTCGGCGTCAGGCGCGTCGAGGCTGCGCCACATGTACCAGGTCGCGACGGTACGCCACGGCTCCCAGTTGGCGGCCACTTCGCGCGCCTCGCTGCGCGTGACGGGCTCCCCGCTGAAGTAATTGACGCTGATCGCGCGGATCAGGCCCGGATCGTCGAGCGGCAGCACGTCCGGCCGCGACAGGTTGAAGACCAGGAACATCTCGGCCGTCCAGCGACTGATGCCGCGGATCTGCGTGAGTTCCGCGATCACGTCCTCGTCGTCCATCGACGTCCATTTGTCGACGTGCAGCGCGCCGGACACGAAGTGTTGCGCGAGATCGAGAATGTATTCCGTCTTGCGCTTCGACAGTCCGCACGCGATCAGCTTGTCCGCGCCGAGCCGGATGACCGGCTGCGGTGCGAGTTTCGGACACGCATCCTCGATGCGCGCCCACAGCGCCTGCGCGGACGGCACCGAGATCTGCTGGCCGACGACCGAACGCGCGAGCGTGACGAACGGGTCGCCGCGCTTCACGAGATGCGCGGGCCCGAACTTCGGGATCAGCTTCTTCAGGATGCGGTCGCGCTTGACGAGATCGGCGCACGCCTTATCCCAGTATGCGGGACGCACGACGCCATCGGCGCCGTCGGCTGCCGCATCGGATGCACGCACCTTGCGGGCCGCGTCGGCGGCTGCCATCGCGACCTCCGGCTGCGCCGCATCCGCGCCCTTCGCCCGTGCGGGCTTCGCATGACCGTTGAGCGCGCCGTTCGGCACGGCGCGCGTCGCGTCCGCCTTCGCCGCCGGCGCGCGCTTGGCTGCCGGACGCACGGCGACCGGAGTCGCACGCCTGACCGGCGCTTTTCTGGCCGTTGCCATCTTGCCTCCTACCTGACGGATCGGTCAGTGGAACGCACCGCGCTCATACGCGACGCCATTCGGTCGATCCGCCCGGTTTGTCTTCAAGTGCGATGCCGGCGTCGAGCAGTTCCGCCCGAATCCGGTCCGCTTCGGCATAGTCCTTCGCTTGCTTCGCCGCGACGCGCGCGGCGATCTTCGCTTCGATTTCGTCGGCTGCGAGCCCGCCTGCCTGCGCGGCGGCACCGGCGCCCTGCTGCAGGAACGCGCGCGGTTCGCGGCCGAGCAGGCCGAGTAGGCCCGCCAGTTGCTTCAGTTGCCGCGCGAGCGACGCATCGCCCGTGCGATTGACCTCGCCCGCCAGCTCGAACAGCGTCGCCACGGCGACCGGCGTATTGATGTCGTCGTTCATCGCGGCCGCGAAACGCCGCGCATGCGGCTCGTTCCAGTCGAGCGCGAGCGTGTCGGGCTGGACATCCTTCAGCGCCGTGTACAGGCGCGTGAGCGACGCGCGCGCATCGTCGAGATGCACGTCGCTGTAATTGAGCGGCGACCGGTAGTGCGTGCGCACGATGAAGAAGCGCATGACCTCGGCGTCGTACCGCTCGAGCACCTCGCGGATCGTGAAGAAGTTGCCGAGCGATTTCGACATCTTCTCGTTGTCGACCTGCACGAAGCCGTTGTGCATCCAGTAATTGACGAACGTCTGGCCGGTCGCGCCTTCGCTTTGCGCGATCTCGTTCTCGTGGTGCGGGAATTGCAGGTCCTGCCCGCCGCCGTGGATGTCGAAATGCTCGCCGAGCAGCGTGCAGCCCATCGCGGAGCATTCGATGTGCCAGCCCGGCCGGCCCATCCCGTACTTCGATGCCCACGACGCGCCTTCCGGATCTTCCGCCTTCGCGCGCTTCCACAACACGAAATCGAGCGGATCCTGCTTCGCGTCGTTCGCGGCGACGCGTTCGCCCGCGCGCAGGTCGTCGAGCGACTTGCCCGACAGCTTCCCGTAGTTCGCGAACTTGCGCACCGAATAATTGACGTCGCCGTCGGTCGCCTGGTACGCGTAGCCGTTCGCCTCGAGCTGCTCGATCATCCCGAGCATCTGCGGAATGAACTGCGTCGCGCGCGGCTCGATGTCGGGCCGCTGGATGCCGAGCGCGGCTTCATCCTCGTGCATCGCGCCGATGAACCGGTCGGTCAGCGACTTGATCGTCTCGCCGTTCTCGACCGCGCGGCGGATGATCTTGTCCTCGATGTCGGTGATGTTGCGCACGTACGTGACGCGATAGCCGATCGCACGCAGCCAGCGCTGGACGAGGTCGAACACGACCAGCATGCGCGCGTGGCCCACGTGACAATAGTCGTAGACGGTGATCCCGCATACGTACATCCGCACTTCGCCGGACTGGCGCGGCACGAAAACTTGCTTGTCACGCGCGAGCGTGTTGTAGATGCGCAGTGATTCCATAGAGATGAACCGTGAGCCGAAGGAAACCGCCCTGGCGAAGCTCGCCCTGCATGCGAAACGGACGGACCCTCTGCCGCAGCACGACACCGGGCGTCCTCGATATCACATGGGGCGGTCAGGCTGCAAGCACAGCGGTGACGGCCACGAGAGGCAAAGAAAGACTGTCTGCCGCTCGCCGGAACGCGCAGACGTTTTGTTAGAATGGCTCGGAGTATAACATTCCGATTTACGCCTATGAAACCTCATCGCGGCCGCGCGCCGAGCGCTGCGACCCTCGTTGCGACCGCCGTCATGGGCGTCGCGCTAACGCTTTTCGCGGCCCCCTCGGCACATGCGCAAAAGGCCCCGGCCACCGCCGACGGCACGCCCGAAATCGACGCGTCGATCACCGGCAAGCAGTGGAAGCAGGCGCTCGCGCAACTCGACGCGCGCATCGCGGCGAATCCGCACGACGTGCAGGCGCAGTTCAAGCGCGGCACCGTGCTCGCCCGCCTGAACCGCGACGACGACGCGATCCAGCAGTTCGTCGCGATTACGCAGGCCTACCCCGAACTGCCCGAACCGTACAACAACCTCGCTGCGCTCTACGCGAAGCACGGCCGCTACGACGAAGCGCGCAGCGCGCTCGTCACCGCGACGCAATCGAACCCGAGCTACTCGCTCGCGTACGAGAACCTCGGCGACCTCTACCTGCGCCTCGCGGCCGAATCGTACAAGCGCGCGCAATCGCTCGGCCGCACGAGCGGCGCGACCGCGCAGCGCCTCGCCGACCTGCAGAAGATCGTGTCGCCGCCGAAGGCGGCACCGAACGCGCGCACCGTCACGCCGGCCACGCGCGCGTACACCGATCGCGCCGCCGCGAACGTGAGCACCACCACGCTGCCGATGTCGCCGACGTTCCAGTTCAACGGTCCGTCCGGTGCGCTGGCGGCGCCGTACGTCGCGCCGTCGCAGTAAGCGGCGCAACCTTCCTTCCCTCCCAACCTGAGGATCGCAATGAAACGTCTGTTGCTGGCGCTTGGCGGCGCCGCCCTTCTCGCGAGCGCGCCTGCTTTCGCGCAATCGGCTACCGCGCACCCCGTCGTGCAGCTGAAGACCTCGCAGGGCGACATCCGTGTCGAGCTCTACCCGGAGAAAGCGCCGAAAACGGTCGCCAACTTCCTCGATTACGTGAAGGCCGGCCAGTACAACGGCACGATCTTCCATCGCGTGATCAAGGGCTTCATGATCCAGGGCGGCGGCTACAAGAGCAGCTTCGAGGAGAAGCCGACCCGCGCGCCGATCCCGCTGGAAAGCCGCAATGGTCTGAAGAACCTGACGGGCACGATCGCGATGGCGCGTACCAGCGATCCGAACTCGGCCACCGCGCAGTTCTTCATCAACACGGTCGACAACAGCGGCCTCGACTACCCGAACCCGGACGGCAACGGCTATGCGGTGTTCGGCAAGGTCGTGTCGGGCCTCGACGTCGTGAAGAAGATCGAAGGCGTGGCGACGACCTCGCGCGGCCCGATGCAGGACGTGCCGGCCCAGCCGGTCCTGATCGAATCGGCCAGCATCGTCTCGAAATAAGCACCTGCCGGCACGTCCGGCGCCACACGCGGCCGCGTCGCACGACCGGCCGCGTGCCATTTAAACCGCCTTACCGAAGGGATTCATCATGGTTGAACTGCACACGAACCACGGCGTGATCAAGCTCGAGCTGGACGCCGCGAAGGCACCGAAGACGGTCGAGAACTTCCTCAACTACGTGAAGAAGGGCCACTATGACGGCACGGTGTTCCATCGCGTGATCAACGGCTTCATGATTCAAGGCGGCGGCTTCGAACCGGGCCTGAAGCAGAAGCCGACCGACGCGCCGATCGACAACGAAGCGAACAACGGCCTGAAGAACGACAACTACACGATCGCGATGGCGCGTACGAACGATCCGCACTCGGCGACCGCACAGTTCTTCATCAACGTGAACGACAACGACTTCCTGAACCACTCGTCGCCGACGCCGCAGGGCTGGGGCTACGCAGTGTTCGGCAAGGTCGTCGAAGGCCAGGACGTGGTCGACAAGATCAAGGGCGTCAAGACGGGCAACGCGGGCTTCCACCAGGACGTCCCGACCGACGATGTCGTGATCGAAAAGGCCGTGGTGGTCTGACCCACGGTTGTTACGGAGGCACTTCGATGTTGCAGGAGAGTCCGCCGCGAAGCGTCTCCGCGGGCGTGCCGGGCGAGCGCGAATACGCGCAAGCCGCACGCCCGTTCCTGTTTCTCTCCGATCTGCACCTGAGCGAGGCGATTCCGAAGACGGTCGCCGCGTTCGAGCATTTCGTGAAATACACCGCCGACAGCGCCGACTCGGTGTTCATCCTCGGCGACCTGTTTGAATACTGGATCGGCGACGACGTGCTCGACGACGATCCGTTCGCGGCACGCATGGCCGCGCTGATGCATACGTTCTCCGAGCGCGGCATCGCACTCTACGTGATGCACGGCAACCGCGATTTCCTGCTCGGCCGGCGCTTCATGAAGGCGGCCGGCGCGATGCTGCTGCCCGACCCGGCGCTGATCATGGCGTTCGGCCAGCGCATCGTGCTCGCCCACGGCGACGCGCAATGCACGGCCGATCGCGGTTATCAGGTATTTCGCCGGTTTGCCCGCAATCGCGTCGCGCAGGCACTGTTTCTCGCCTGGCCGTTCCGCTGGCGCCGCGCGCTCGCGCAGCGGATGCGCTCGAACAGCGAAGCGGGCCGGATGCGCCCGGTTTCGGCGATCTACGACGTCACGCGTGAAGGCGTGGCCGCGCTGTTCCGGAAGAGCCGCGCCAGCGTGATCATTCACGGCCACACGCATCGCCCCGCGTGCCACGTCGAACCAGGCGGGATTCGCTGGGTACTGCCCGACTGGGATCTCGACCACGGCATGCGGCGCGGTGGCTATCTGCGCGTCGACGCCGAAGGCATCCACGCGATGCCGCTCGACTGACGCGATCGGCGGCGCTGGCGGCAGCGCCGCGTTACGACTGGCGCTCGACCGCCTTGCCTTCCAGCACCGCCGACAGCCTGCGCAGGTCGAGGCGCGCCGCGTCCGCGCCCTGCAACGTTTCCAGATGCGTGCCGAGTCGCTCGAGCGCCGCGACGATCTCGTCGACGCGCCGGCTTTCCTTCGCCGCGTGATCGATCAGCCCGTGAATCGCGAGTGACATCGGGTCGTCCGCGTTCGGTGTGATCCCGTATGCGCAGAACGCGGCGCGCTCGGGCTGCGGCTTCGGTTGCGCCGGCATCACGATGCGCGCCGGATTGCCGACCGCGGTGCCGCCTGCCGGTACCGGCTTCACGACGACCGCGTTCGAACCGATCTTCGCGCCCGCACCGACCGTGAAACCGCCGAGCACCTTCGCGCCCGCGCCGACGATCACGCCGGCCTCGAGCGTCGGATGGCGCTTCGCGCCGCGCGTGAGCGACGTGCCGCCGAGCGTCACGCCCTGATAGATCGTGCAGTCGTCACCGATGATCGCGGTTTCGCCGATCACGACACCCATCCCGTGATCGATGAACACGCGCCGGCCGATCGTCGCGCCCGGGTGAATCTCGATCCCCGTCAGGAAGCGCCCGGCCTGCGACGCGAAACGTGCGAGCCAGTAGCGTTTCGCGCGCCAGCACGCATGCGCGAAACGATGCAGCACGAGCGCGTGCAGCCCCGGATAACAGGTCAGCACTTCCCAGGCACTGCGAGCGGCGGGATCCCGCTCGCGAATCGTCGCAACGTCTTCGCGCAGTCTTGTGAACATGATCTGGTCTGGGCTGGGGGGAAAAGGCCGGCCGTTATCGCGCCGGGTAATTTGCTTATGACGTCCGGCGATTGTAGGGCCACTCGCGCCCGGCCGCACAACGTCGCGCGTTCACCCCGCCGGCGGCGCGGGTATTCGCGCGGGACCCTTGTTGTGACTCGGGCGGCACGATCCGCGTGGATTCGCGCGTGCCGGGGCGCAGCCATCGGACGGCCGATACAACGCGGCCGCGCAGGCGGATATGCAGCAGCACCGAACGCCTGAGCGCCCGGCAGCCGACGGTCCGGCCGCTTACGCGTCGCCGTCAGGCGTACCGGACTTCAGCAGGATGTGCTTCGCGATGCCGCGCAGGATGTTGACTTCCTCGCGCTCGAGACCGGTGCGCGCGAACAGGCGCCGCAACCGCGGCATCAGCTTCTTCGGGTTGCGCGGGTCGAGGAAATCGAGCGCGATCAGCGCGTTCTCGAGGTGCGCGTACATCCGCTCGATCTCGTCGCTCTGCGCAAGCGTGCCGGCCTCGGCCTGCGCCTGGTGCGGCTCGGCCCCCTGCTCCAGGAACGCGACGCGCAGCTCATACGCGAGCACCTGTATGGCCTGCGCGAGGTTCAGCGAGCTGTAGGCCGGATTCGCCGGAATGTGCGCGAGCACGCTGCACTGCTCGACGTGCTCGTTCGCGAGGCCCGTGCGCTCGTTGCCGAACACGAGCGCGATGTCGCCGGTGCCGACCTGCATGCACGCCTGCTCGGCGGCCGCGCGCGGCGCAAGGCGCGGCGGCCCGTATTCGCGCGTGCGCGCGGTCAGCGCGATCGACCAGTGGACGCCGGACAGCGCGTCGCCGAGCGTGGGCACGACATGCGCGGACGCCAGGACGTCGTCGGCGCCGCTCGCCATCGCGATCGCCTCGGGGTCGCTCTGCACGTGCGGCACGCGCGGCGCGACCAGCACGAGCCTGGAGAAACCCATCGTCTTCAGCGCGCGAGCGGCCGCGCCGACGTTGCCGGGGTGGCTCGGCTCGACGAGCACGAAACGGGTGGACGTGAAGCCGCCGGACGGCAGCCGGGACATGGCCGCGCCCGGTTCGGACGGCGCGGCGGGGTTCTGCGGAGTTTCCACTACATACGACTCGGTTCATCGGAATGGCAGTATGGTATCGCCTTCGCCCCGGCAAACCCACTCGTCCGGACGGCCAGTGGGGTTTCCCCGCACTCGGGCCACCTGAAACGCTCGAAAATCGGGTAAAATCATGTGTTTACGCGTCGCATCCCGTGCGGCGCGGGTCGTACCCCGCTCTTTGTCAATTCGCGTCTCATCCCGCCCGGCACGTTTGCGCCGTTCCAGGCGGCGTGTTCCACTTCGTGGCGGCCCGTGCCGCCGGCTACAGGATCCAGGCTCATGCATCCCATGCTCAACATTGCTGTCAAGGCTGCGCGCCGCGCCGGACAGATCATCAACCGTGCCTCCCTCGACCTCGACCTGATCGAGATCCGCAAGAAGCAGCAGAACGACTTCGTCACCGAAGTGGACAAGGCCGCCGAAGAGGCGATCATCGAGACGCTGAAGACCGCCTACCCCGACCATGCGATCCTCGCGGAAGAATCGGGCGAATCGGAGAACGAATCCGAATTCAAGTGGATCATCGATCCGCTCGACGGCACGACCAACTTCATCCACGGCTTCCCGTACTACTGCGTGTCGATCGCGCTCGAGCACAAGGGCGTCGTCACGCAGGCCGTCGTCTACGATCCGAACAAGAACGACCTGTTCACGGCCACCCGCGGCCGCGGCGCGTACCTGAACGACCGCCGCATCCGCGTGGGCCGCCGCGACCGCCTGGCAGACGCGCTGGTCGGCACGGGCTTCCCGTTCCGCGAGAAGGACGGCCTCGACGCATACGCGCGACTGTTCACCGAAATGACGCAGGCCTGTACGGGCCTGCGCCGTCCGGGCGCGGCCGCACTCGACCTTGCGAACGTCGCGGCCGGCCGTCTCGACGCGTTCTTCGAGCAAGGCATCAACGTGTGGGACATGGCGGCGGGCAGCCTGCTGATCACCGAAGCCGGCGGCCTCGTCGGCAACTACACGGGCGACGCAGACTTCCTGCATCGCCATGAGATCGTCGCGGCGAACCCGAAGATCTACGCGCAGATGATCCCGATCCTGAACCGCTACAGCCGCCTGCATCCGGCAGCGGAGTAAGCCAGGGCCGCGCCCGTGCGGCGCGGCTTTCGCATCAACCACTCGCCGGCACCGTCACGATGGAGCGCGCGTTGCCTTCCGGTTGTCCGGGAGGCAAGGTAATCTTCTCTACGCAGGGGTTGCTTCAGGCGTCCGTCCCGACATTGCCCGAGTGGTCCGGCCTGGGTGTGCCGCCGCGCGTACCGCGCTTTCCGATGGCGAATGATCGGCTTCCGGGATGCCCGGGCAGCGCACGCGGCCTGCACGCCGGCCCCCGCCCGTCTCAACACCGCCACGACTTCGTGGCGACCGTATCCGAATATTCATGTTACGGCTAAGCGAACTTAAACTCCCGCTCGACCACCCCGAGAGCGCCCTGGAAGCCGCGATTCGCGCGCGCCTCGAGGAACTTGGCGTGGCGGCAGACGGCCTCCTCCGTTATACGGTGTTCCGCCGTGCGCACGATGCGCGCAAGCGCTCCGACATCAAGCTCACGTATATCGTCGATGTCGAGGTCAAGGACGAAGCGGCCGTGCTTGCACGACTCGCCGGCACGCCGCATTGCGGCGTCACGCCCGACATGGCGTACCACTTCGTCGCAAAGGCGCCCGAGCACGGCGACTTCCTGCGCCCGGTCGTCATCGGCATGGGGCCGTGCGGCCTGTTTGCGGGCCTGATCCTCGCGCAGATGGGTTTCCGCCCCATCATCCTCGAACGCGGCAAGGCCGTGCGCGAGCGCACCAAGGACACCTTCGGCCTGTGGCGCAAGAGCGTCCTCAATCCCGAGTCCAACGTGCAGTTCGGCGAAGGCGGCGCCGGGACGTTTTCCGACGGCAAGCTGTACAGCCAGATCAAGGATCCGCACCACTACGGTCGCAAGGTGCTCGACGAATTCGTCAAGGCCGGCGCACCGGAAGACATCCTGTATCTGAGCCGGCCGCACATTGGCACGTTCCGCCTCGTCAGCATGGTGGAAAAGATGCGCGCGAACATCCACGAACTGGGCGGCGAAGTGCGCTTCGAAACCCGGGTCGAGGACATCGACATCGATCAGGGCAAGGTGCGCTCGCTGAAGCTGTCGAACGGCGAAACGCTCCGCTGCGACCACGTCGTGCTGGCCGTGGGCCACAGCGCGCGCGACACGTTCCAGATGCTGCACGATCGCGGCGTCTACGTCGAAGCGAAGCCGTTCTCGCTGGGTTTCCGGATCGAACATCCGCAAGGGGTGATCGATCGCAGCCGCTTCGGCAAGTTTGCGGGCCACAAGCAACTCGGCGCGGCCGACTACAAGGTGGTCCATCACTGCAGCAACGGACGCGCGGTCTACAGCTTCTGCATGTGCCCGGGCGGCACGGTGGTCGCGGCAACCTCCGAGCCGGGCCGCGTGGTCACCAACGGCATGAGCCAGTATTCCCGCGCCGAGCGCAACGCGAACGCGGGCATCGTCGTCGGCATCACGCCGGAAGACTATCCGGGCGGCCCGCTCGCGGGCATCGCGTTCCAGCGCAAGTGGGAAGAGCGCGCGTTCGAACTCGGCGGCGGCGATTACAGCGCGCCGGGCCAGCTGGTCGGGGATTTCATCGCCGGCCGGCCGTCGACGTCGCTGGGCTCCGTGGTGCCGTCATACAAGCCGGGCGTGCGCCCGACCGATCTCAGCACCGCGCTCCCCGACTACGTGATCGAAGCCATTCGTGAAGCGCTGCCGCAGATCGACAAGAAGATCGCGGGCTTCGCGATGCACGATGCGGTGCTCACCGGCGTGGAGACGCGCACGTCGTCGCCGATCCGCATTCGACGCAAGGACGATTACCAGAGCGTGAACGTCGAAGGGCTGTATCCGGCCGGTGAAGGCGCCGGGTATGCGGGTGGCATCTACTCGGCGGCCATCGACGGTATCGAAGTCGCGCAGGCGGTGGCGCTCGATCTGATGTCGGCGCACGCGTCCTGACTGGCTGGCGAGACTCGGCGCACGAAGGTCCGTGCGCCGGGTGAAGCCGGCATTTCAATGCCTGCCCGGGAACAACATCAAATCGCCGTATCGGGCTGACCGCCGCCTATCGCGATCTCCGACAACTGGCCGAACGGCGAACTTCGCGCTTGTGCACCGAAGCCACTGGTAAACTCGGGCAACTCAAGCAACAACTTTACGCCGGATCTATGACCACGCTGTCGCCCGAGGCCTTTGCTGGCCACACTCCGATGATGCAGCAGTACCTGCGCATCAAGGCCGATCACCCCGACACGCTCGTCTTCTACCGGATGGGCGACTTCTACGAGCTGTTCTTCGAAGACGCGGAGAAAGCCGCGCGCCTGCTCGACCTGACCCTCACGCAGCGCGGCGCATCGGCCGGCACGCCGATCAAGATGGCCGGCGTCCCGCATCACGCGGTCGAACAGTATCTGGCGAAGCTCGTGAAGATGGGCGAATCGGTCGCGATCTGCGAGCAGATCGGCGACCCCGCCACGTCGAAGGGGCCGGTCGAGCGCAAGGTCGTGCGCGTCGTCACGCCCGGCACGCTGACCGATGCCGCACTGCTGTCCGACAAGAACGACGTCTACCTGCTCGCGATGTGCACGGGCCACAACAAGCGCGGCGTCGCGGTCAACATCGGCCTCGCGTGGCTGAACCTCGCGAGCGGCGCGCTGCGGCTCGCCGAAATCGAACCCGACCAGCTCGGCGCCGCGCTCGAACGCATCCGCCCGGCCGAGATCCTGACGGCGGACGGCACGACCGACGCGGTGCCCGCGGGCGCCGGCGCGATCAAGCGCGTGCCGGCATGGCACTTCGACATCGCATCGGGCACGCAGCGCCTGTGCGACCAGCTCGACGTCGCCGGCCTCGACGGCTTCGGCGCGCATTCGCTGACGAGCGCGTGCGGCGCCGCGGGCGCGCTGCTACTGTACGCGGCAGCCACGCAGGGCCAGCAACTGCGTCACGTGCGCAGCCTGAAGGTCGAGAACGAAACGGAATACATCGGGCTCGATCCGGCGACCCGCCGCAACCTCGAGCTGACCGAAACGCTGCGCGGCACCGAATCGCCGACGCTGTACTCGCTGCTCGACACCTGCTGCACGACGATGGGCAGCCGCCTGCTGCGTCACTGGCTGCATCATCCGCCGCGCGCGTCGGTCGCCGCGCAGTCGCGCCAGCAAGCGATCGGCGCGCTGCTCGATGCGCCCGCGAACGCGAGCCTCGACGCACTGCGCAGCGCGCTGCGCCAGATCGCCGACGTCGAGCGGATCACCGGGCGCCTCGCACTGCTGTCCGCGCGGCCGCGCGACCTGTCGAGCCTGCGCGATACGTTCGCCGCGCTGCCGGCACTGCGCGAGCGCATCAGCGCGATCGTCGCCAACGCGGATGCGCTCATGCGCGTCGACGCGGCACTCGCGCCGCCCGCCGAATGCCTCGACCTGCTGACGAGCGCGATCGCCCCCGAGCCGGCCGCGATGGTGCGCGACGGCGGCGTGATCGCGCGCGGCTACGACGCGGAACTCGACGAGCTGCGCGACATCTCCGAGAACTGCGGCCAATTCCTGATCGATCTCGAGGCGCGCGAGCGCACCCGCACCGGCATCGCGAACCTGCGCGTCGAATACAACAAGGTGCACGGCTTCTACATCGAGGTCACGCGCGGCCAGACCGACAAGGTACCCGACGACTATCGCCGCCGCCAGACGCTGAAGAACGCCGAGCGCTATATCACGCCCGAACTGAAGACCTTCGAGGACAAGGCGCTGTCCGCGCAGGAGCGCGCGCTGGCCCGCGAGCGCGCGCTGTACGACGGCGTGCTGCAGGCGCTGCTGCCGTTCATCCCCGAGTGCCAGCGCGTCGCGTCGGCGCTCGCGGAGCTCGACGTGCTCGCCGCGTTCGCCGAGCGTGCCCGCACGCTCGACTGGGTCGCCCCCGCCTTCACTGACGAAATCGGCATCGAGATCGAACAGGGTCGCCATCCGGTCGTCGAAGCGCAGGTCGAGCAGTTCATCGCGAACGACTGCCGGTTCGGCGCCGAGCGCAAGCTGCTGCTGATCACCGGCCCGAACATGGGCGGCAAGTCGACGTTCATGCGGCAGACGGCGCTGATCGCGCTGATGGCATACGTCGGCAGCTACGTGCCCGCGAAGTCGGCCTGCTTCGGCCCGATCGACCGCATCTTCACGCGGATCGGCGCGGCCGACGACCTCGCCGGTGGCCGCTCGACCTTCATGGTCGAGATGACCGAAGCCGCCGCGATCCTCAACGACGCGACGCCGCAAAGCCTCGTGCTGATGGACGAAATCGGCCGCGGCACGTCGACGTTCGACGGCCTCGCGCTTGCGTGGGCCATTGCGCGCCACCTGCTGGCGCAAAACGGCTGCTACACGCTGTTCGCGACACACTACTTCGAGCTGACGCAATTGCCGGCCGAATTTCCGCAAGCTGCGAACGTCCACCTGTCGGCCGTCGAGCACGGCCACGGCATCGTGTTCCTGCACGCGGTCAACGAAGGCCCGGCGAACCAGAGCTACGGGCTGCAGGTTGCGCAGCTCGCGGGCGTGCCGGCGCCGGTGATCCGCGCCGCTCGCAAGCATCTCGCGTATCTCGAACAGCAGTCGGCCACGCAGCACACGCCGCAGCTCGACCTGTTCAGCGCGCCGCCCGCCACGGCCGACGAATTCGAATGCGCGGAAGCGCCGGCGCCGTCCGATATCCCGCATCCGGCGCTCGAAAAGCTGCGCGACATCGATCCCGACGACCTCAAGCCGCGCGAAGCACTCGACCTGCTGTACGAGCTGCGCACGCTCCTCCGCTCGCACGATGCCGACGGGCACGCGTAAACGCGTCCCGCCGGGCCGGCCGGCCCGCGCCGCCGCCGCGCTGGTCGCGGCGGTGCTCGTGCTGACGCAGGCCGGCGCGCTGGCGGCGCCGCCCAAGCGTGCCGCCGCACCCTACTCGTTCGCGGTCGTGTCGGGCGTGATCGACGTGCCGGCCGACGAGCCGGCCGCTCAGCGGCTGTTCGAGTCGATCGCGCGCGAGCGCAACCTGGCCTTCGTCGTCTATGCGGGCGACCTCAAGGGTGCGAAGGAAGCGTGCCGCGACTCGCTGTACACGCAGCGCGGCGCGATCCTGGACGCGTCGCGCGTGCCGCTCGTGTTCATTCCCGGCCACGACGACTGGGTGACGTGCAATACGGCGGCCGGCGGTGGCTACGACCCGGTCGAACGCCTGGACTTCCTGCGCCAGACGCTGCTTGCCGACGCAGCGCTGCCCGACCCCGGCGCGCTGCAGATCACGCGCGAAAGCGAAGTCGCGCGGTTCCGGCCCTATCGCGAAAACGCGCGCTGGATGCACGACGACGTCGTCTACGTCGCGCTGAACGCACCGGCGCCGAACAACCATTACCTGACGGCCGGCGGCCGCAACGGCGAATTCGAGGACCGCATCATCGCGAACGGCTTCTGGATCGACCATGCGGCCGAATATGCGAAGCGGCGCGAAGCGCGCGCAATGGTGGTGATTTTCGAAGGCGATCCGCAATTCGATCGCTATGAGCGCGCCGAACGCTTTGCATGGCTGCGCTTCAACCGGCCGCGCGTCCGCGACGGCTTCCGTGAGCTGAAACGAACGCTGGTGAAGGCGGCAGCGACTTTCCGCGGCCCGATCCTGGTGATGCACGCGAGCAGCGAGCCGCTTGCGAACGGCTTCCTGATCGATCGCCCGCTG
Organism: Burkholderia sp. Bp9142; assembly: GCF_003853415.1. Taxonomy (GTDB): domain Bacteria; phylum Pseudomonadota; class Gammaproteobacteria; order Burkholderiales; family Burkholderiaceae; genus Burkholderia. The sequence goes on from NZ_QTPP01000035.1 coordinate 36,638, forward strand.
CATGCGGACGACGGTGTGCTGGTGGGAAATGTGACGCGCGTCGCGATCGGACCGCGTCATCCGGCGAATCAATGGGTGAAGGTCAGCGTGTCGCCGGCCCGTCAGACGATCTTCAATGTCAGCTTGCAGGACGTCCCGAAGAACCTGCCGATCCCGCCCACGCTGCCGGCCGTGCCGCGTGACGATGTCCCGCTGCCGCAGATGCCCGAAATCCCGGCCTTGCCGGCACTGCCCGACTCGTCGTCGGTCGCGCCGCCGCTGCAGGGCGACGGCACGACGCCGGGCGGCGCCTCGTGGCCCGCGCCGCCCCCTGCTTCAGGGCCGGCGCCGGGCCTGCCTGCCAGTTCAGTGCAGGGTACGCCCTGACGGCGTGTCGCCGTCCTCGTCTTCGTCCTCGTCTTCGTCGACGATTTCGAGGCCTTCCGCGCCGTGCGCGTGCTCATGCTCGATCTCGTCCTCGGTCGCTTCGCGAACGTCCTTGACCGTGAGCGCGAAACGCAGCGCCATGCCCGCGAGCGGGTGGTTGCCGTCGAGCACGACCTTGTCTTCGGCGACGTCGGTGACCGTGTAGATCAGCGAATCCACTTCCTCGTCGCCGTCTTCCGGCGTGCCTTCGAACTGCATGCCCACTTCGAGCGGCTCGGGAAAACGGTCGCGCGGCTCGATTTTCACGAGTTCGGGATCATAGTCGCCGAACGCGTCCTGCGGCTCGAGCTGAATCTGCGCCTGGTAACCGGGCTCGTGGCCGTCGAGCTGTTCCTCGATCTTGGGGAACGTGCCATCATAGCCGCCGTGCAGATAGACCATCGGCTCGTCACTTTCCTCGATCAGATTGCCTTGCGCATCCGACAGCTTGTAAGTGACCGACACGACGGTGTTTTTTGCGATTTTCATCCAATTCTCCCAAATACAAATCTCATTATACGATGCGCAACCGGTCTCAAGCCGAACCGCGGGATGCCGCTGCCACCCCGCTCGGCGCGCCGCCCTCCGATCTTCCCACGCCGCTGCTCGGCGGTCTCTCGCCAGCGCAGTTCATGCGCCGCTACTGGCAGAAGAAGCCGCTGCTGATCCGCCAGGCGATCCCCGGCGTGAAGCCGCCGGTCACGCGCGACGCGCTGTTCGAGCTGGCAGCCGACTATGATGCCGAATCGCGACTGATCACCCATTTTCGTAACAAGTGGCAACTGGCGCACGGTCCGTTCGAGCCGGGCGCGCTGCCCGCCGTGTCGCGCAAGTCCTGGTCCTTGCTCGTCCAGGGGCTCGACCTGCACGTCGACGCGGCACGCGCGCTGCTCGACCGCTTCCGCTTCGTCCCGGACGCGCGCCTCGACGACCTGATGATTTCGTACGCGACGGACGGCGGCGGCGTGGGCCCGCACTTCGACTCGTACGACGTGTTCCTGCTGCAGGTCGAGGGCCGCCGCCGCTGGCGCATCGGCGCGCAGAAGGACCTGTCGCTGCAGCCGGACGTGCCGCTGAAGATTCTCGAGCATTTCGAGCCGAGCGACGAATGGTTGCTGGAGCCGGGCGACATGCTGTACCTGCCGCCGCACATCGCGCACGACGGCGTGGCCGAAGGCGAATGCATGACCTGCTCGATCGGCTTTCGGGCCCCGTCCGCCGGCGAACTGGGCGCACAATTCCTGTACTACCTCGCGGAACGCGGCGGCCTGCGTGACGAGCGCGGCGACGCGCTCTATCGCGACCCGAAACAGCCGGCGGTCGACGCGCCTGCGCAACTGCCGCCGGCGATGGTCGAGCGTGTCGCCGAGATCGTCGATGCGATCCGCTGGCGCAAGCGCGACGTCGCCGAATTCCTCGGTTGCTACCTGAGCGAGCCGAAATCGAACGTCGTATTCGAGCCGCCGGCACGCCCGCTGTCCGAGGCCGCGTTCGTCACGCAGGCGTCACGCCGAGGCGTGTATCTCGACAGAAGGGCCGCATTGATGTATAACGCGCGCTCGTACTTCATTAATGGCGAGGAAGAACCGCTCGAGCAAGCCAGCGAATGGCTGCCCGAACTGGCCAATCTGCGCCACATGGAGGCGAAACGGTTTGTAACACTATCCCGGGTTCCCTCAATGACAGCCTTGCTGCACGAGTGGTATTGTGCGGGCTGGATACGGGTCGGAAACCGGATTTAGTGAGTCGTCCCGTATGCCCGTGCAGATCAAATTCTGTATGGGAAAGACAACGTATTGACCCCGCATTTGTCGACGGTCGATAGGAAAGTGCATATAATTTCCGCCCAAGCCGTAGGGAAGATTCACGCTCTAGAAGTGCGTCTCCACCAGCGGCCCAGGTCGGTGTTGGAGCACATTACCGGTATTGTTTCGCGCTGTTGCTTACCTTTAACCATAAAAGGACGTGATCATGAAGAAATCCCTCCTCGTAGCTTCCCTGTTGGCTGCTGTTGCACTGGCTGCTTGCAACAAGAGCGCTGATCAAGCTGCTTCGTCGGCTGCAAGCGACGCAGCTGCTGCTGCTTCGACGGCTGCTTCGGCAGTTGCTGGTGCTGCGAGCGACGCTTCGGCTGCTGCTTCGTCGGCGACGGCTGCTGCGAGCGACGCAGCTGCTGCTGTGGCGTCGGCTGCTTCGGCAGCGACGGCTGCTCCGGCTTCGGGCGCAAGCCAGTAAGCCTCAGCATCAGCTGAAAAAAAAACCGGCCCTTCGGGCCGGTTTTTTTATGCCTGTCGGTTCCGCACGCACGTCGCGCCCGGCAACCCGGTGCCGTTCCGCCCTCTCCCGCGCCGCTCAGCCTAGCGTGAGCCAGTCGAAGCCCGCGTCCTGCGTGGCCACGACCACGTCCTCCCCGTCCGTTCCCAGCACGCCGGCCAACGCCTGGCGGGCCAGCTCGGGCCGGTTGTTCTGCTGGCTCAGGTGCGCGGCGACCAGGTGCTGGAGGCGGCTGCGTTCGAGCGACGCGAGGATGCCGGCGGCAGCATCGTTGCTCAGGTGGCCGTGATTGCCGCCGATCCGCGCCTTCAGCGACTGCGGATAACGGCTCCCGGCCAGCATCGCGGTATCGTGGTTGGATTCGAGCACCAGCGCGTCACAACCGCTCAGGACGGCCGTGATGTGCGGTGTGGCCATCCCGACGTCGGTCAGCACGCCGAGCCGGCGGCAACCATCCATGAAGACGAACTGGAGCGGTTCCCGCGCGTCGTGGGGCACCGTATAGGGCATCACGGCCAGATCGCGTATCGCGGCCGTCTCGTCGCCCCACAACACGTGGAGATCGACATCGGCCTCGTCCGCGCCCACCGCGCGCGCCGTGCCCCAGCTCATGTAGAGCGGCAACGACCCGCGCCGCGCGAGCGTCAGCGCGCTGCCGACGTGGTCGCTGTGTTCGTGGGTGATGAGGATCGCATCGAGATCGTCGATGCCGAGATTCAGGCGGCCGAGGCGGCGCTCGACCTCCTTCGCTGAAAAACCGCAGTCGAGCAGCACGCGGGTGGTCGTCGTGCCGCTCGAGACCTCGACGACCAGCGCGTTGCCTTCGCTGCCGCTACCGAGGCTGGCGAAGCGCACGCGGTCAGTTCAGCTGGGCGTGCAACAGCGAAATGATCCGCTGCGCGTCCGACGAGTTGTCGACCTGGCCGTTCGCGTTGACCACCGCGACCTGCGTGCCGCCGTTGCCCTGCGCGCGCACGTTGACCAGGTATTCCTTGCCCGGCTTGGCCGCCGACGGGCCGCCATAGAACAGCTTGCCGAACAGCCCGTCGCGCTTGAGCTCTTCCATCGTGTTCGCGTAGCGGACCGTGTACAGGCCCTTCTCGCGGTCGCGATTGTCGACCGCGAAGTTGGTGCGGTCGAGCGCGAGCCCGACGCGCAGCCATGCGCGGTCGAACGATTCCGCGAGCTGCAGCGTCGCGGCGCCGCTGCTCGTGTCGCTGACCTGCGCCGGCGCTGTCGCGGGACGCGCATCGGTCAGCAGTTGCTTCGCCTGCGCGTCGCTCAGACCGAACTTCTGCATCAGCTTCGACAGGAACACGGCCTCGAGCACCGGGTTGCGCGGACGCTCTTCCCAGCGCGACGACGTGCCGCCCTGCGGGCCGACCATCATTTCCTCCATCGCGCTGTGCGTGATCGAGATGTCGGTGTTGCCGTTCGGCGTGCGGTTCACGAGCGTACGGAAACGGTCGCGCGTGCCGGATGAGTACGCGAAGTCGATGACCTTGCCGATCGTGCGCCGGAACCAGTCGTCGGGAATGTTCGCGCGGTTCTCGGCCCAGTCGGTGGCCATGATGCCGGTCGACGGTGCGTCGGTCTTCAGCGAGAAGCCGTTCTCCTGCCAGAATTCCTTCAGGATCGGCCACAGCTGCTCGGGCGTGCGCCCATCCACCACGAGCCAGCGACGGTCGCCGTCGCGCTCGATATGCATGCCGAGCGGATCCTGCGCGCTCGGGACGCCGTCGGTCGCGTTGCCTGCGGCCGTCGTCGCCCGCGGCGGCAGCGTGCCGAGACCGGCGTTGCTCGGCGGTGCGACGAACTGCTGGGTCGTCGGCACCGGCTTCAGGTCGCTCGGCACCGCGAGCGGCGGCGCCGAACCCGTGTTCTTGTAGTTGACCCGGTCAGGAGCCAGATAGTCGTTCAGCGTATCGCAGCCGGCGAGCGCGCCCAGCGCCAGCGCCACCACCGAAACCTGGATGGCGCGAGAGGAAAAGGCGAAACGTTTCATGAAATCCTTCGTCTTGCTAGAACGCTCGTCAGGAGCGGCGCCGGACGGAGCCGGCCGGTGCGGGTTGATGAGGGGTCGGCGGCCGCAGGGCGCGGCCGCCTGTGCATCAGGCGAGAACGCCGGCCTCGACGAGGGCCGAACGCACGACATCGTGGCAGCGCGCGTCGAGCGGCGTGAGCGGCAGGCGGATGCCGCCCTGCATCTTGCCCATCGCCTGCAGCGCCCACTTCACCGGAATCGGGTTCGCCTCGATGAACAGGTTCTTGTGCAGCGACAGCAGCTTCATGTGCAGCTCGCGCGCCGTCGCGACATCGCCGGCCAGCGCCGCGCGGCACAGGTCGCTCATCGCGCGCGGTGCGACGTTCGCCGTCACCGAGATATTGCCGTGGCCGCCGAGCAGCATCAGCGCGATCGCGGTCGGATCGTCGCCGCTGTAGATCGCGAAATGCTTCGGCGCGGCCTTGATCAGGTGCGCGGCGCGATCGATGTTGCCCGTCGCTTCCTTCACGCCGATGATGCCCGGCACCTGCGCGAGGCGCAGCGTGGTCTCGTGCGCCATGTCCGCGACCGTGCGGCCCGGCACGTTGTACAGGATCACCGGCAGGTCGACCGCTTCGGCGATCGCCTTGAAGTGCCGGTACATCCCTTCCTGCGTGGGCTTGTTGTAGTACGGCACGACCTGCAGCGTCGCGTCGGCGCCGACGGCCTTCGCGTGCTTCGTCAGCTCGATCGCCTCCGCGGTCGAATTGCCGCCCGCGCCAGCGATGATCGGGATGCGCTTCGCCGCATGCTCGACCGCCGTGCGGATCATCAGGATGTGCTCTTCGACGTTGAGCGTTGCCGACTCGCCGCTCGTGCCGACCACGACGAGTGCGTCGGTGCCTTCCTCGATGTGCCAGTCGATCAGTTTGCGAAACGCCGGCAGGTCGAGACTGCCGTCTTCGAGCATCGGGGTGACGATCGCGGGGATGCTGCCGCGGATTTGAATGCCGTCTTGGGTGCCGTTAGCCATGAAACGCGATTGATTGATGTACCGGTAAACGTTGAGATTGTAGCGGATTAGCCGGGCAGTTCGTAACGTGGAATTCCCGCCCCCGCCGTCGGGGTCGCACCCTCGCGTACCGCGCAGATGCGCTGCACGAACGCTTCGCGCGGCGCGGCGACGAATCCGTCCTCGTACGCGACCACCCGCAGGCGGCCGCGCACCGCGTCCAGCAGCTCGCCCGAAGCGAGCAGGAACGCGGGATTGGACGGTTTGCCGACCGTTTCGTTTCCTTGCGCGAAGGTTTCGTAGATCAGCACGCCGCCCGGCGCCACCGCATCGAGCAGATGGGGCCAGAGCGGACGATGCAGATAATGGGTGACGATCACGGCCGCGAACGACGCATTGGCCGGCAGCGGCCAGGGCGCGCCCTCGAGATCGGCGTCGCGCGCGTCGACGCCGGGAATCGCCCGCAATGCGGCCAGCGCGGCCGGATCGCGGTCGAGCGCGACGACCGGATGCCCGTGCGACGCAAACCAGCGCGCATGGCGGCCGCCGCCCGCGGCGACGTCGAGCACCGCGCCGCCCGCCGGAACGAGCCGCGACCACCGGGCGACCCAGCGCGACGGCTCGGTCTGGGCGACGTGGCCGCCCGCGGCGGCAATGACAGGTTCGCGCATGCCGTCAGGTCAGGTGTACGACAGGCCCATCGCCTCGCGCACGTCGCGCATCGTCTCGACCGCGTGCTTGCGCGCCTTGTCGCAACCGTCCGCGACGATCGCGCGCAGCAGCGACGGATCGTCCATGTACTTCTGCGCGCGCTCGAGCATCGGCTGCTGTTCGCGCAGGATCCCTTCGACGACCGGCTGCTTGCAGTCGAGGCAGCCGATGCCCGCCGAGCGGCAGCCGTTCTGCACCCACTTGTGCGTCGTCTCGTCCGTATAGACCTGGTGCAGCTGCCACACCGGGCACTTGTCGGGATCGCCCGGATCGGTGCGGCGCACGCGCGCCGGATCGGTCGGCATCGTGCGGACCTTCTTCGTGATCGTCTCCGCATCCTCGCGCAGGCCGATCGTATTGCCGTACGACTTCGACATCTTCTGGCCGTCGAGGCCCGGCATCCGGGACGCTTCGGTCAAGAGCGCCTGCGGCTCGACCAGGATGATCTTGCGCGCGCCTTCGAGATAGCCGAACAGGCGCTCGCGGTCGCTCATCGACAGGCTCTGCGATTCCTGCAGCATCGCGCGCGCCTGTTCGAGCGCCTCGTCGTCACCCTCCTGTTGGTACGCATTGCGCAGCTCGTGATAGAGCTTCGCGCGCTTGCCGCCGAGCTTCTTCGCGGCCTCGAGCGCCTTCTCCTCGAAGCCCGGCTCGCGGCCGTACAGGTAGTTGAAGCGGCGCGCGATCTCGCGCGTCATCTCGACGTGCGGCACCTGGTCTTCACCGACCGGCACGAGCGAGCCGCGATACAGCAGGATGTCGGCCGCCATCAGCACCGGGTAGCCGAGGAAGCCGTAGGTCGACAGGTCCTTGTCCTTCAGCTTCTCCATCTGCTCCTTGTAGGTCGGCACGCGTTCGAGCCAGCCGAGCGGCGTGCTCATGCCGAGCAGCAGCGCGAGTTCCGCATGCTCGGGCACCTTGCTCTGGATGAACAGCGTCGCCTGCGCCGGGTCGATGCCGGACGCGAGCCAGTCGATCAGCACGTCCCACACGTTCTTCTCGATGACCTCGGGCGTTTCGTAGTGCGTCGTCAGCGCATGCCAGTCGACCACGCAGAAGAAACACGGGTACTCGGACTGCAGCTTCACCCAGTTTTTCAGCACGCCGTGGTAGTGGCCGAGGTGCAGCGACCCGGTGGGTCGCATGCCGGAGAAAATACGATCTGGGAACATGATTGTCGTTAGAAAAGCGAGGCGAATGGAGACAGGATGGCGCTCAGCACGCCGGCCGCGGCGTTCACGAGCGGCCGCAGCCAGAAGTTCGTCAGCACGCCCGTCGCGACCAGCACGAGGACGATGATGAAACCGTACGGCTCGATGCGCGACAGCGCGATCGATTGCTTCGGCGGCAGCAGCGCCGCCAGGATGCGGCCGCCGTCGAGCGGCGGCAGCGGAAACAGGTTCAGCACGCCGAGCACCAGGTTCGCGCTGACGCCCGCATAGGCCATCCGCGTGAAGAACGGCTCGTCGATGCCAGCCGCGGGCAGCACGATGGTCAGCACGCCCCAGATCAGTGCCTGCACGAAGTTGCAGGCCGGGCCCGCGAGCGACACCCACAGGCTGCCCCAGCGCGGGTCGCGCAGGTTGCCGAACGATACCGGCACCGGCTTCGCATAGCCGAACAGGAACGCGCCGCCGGTCAGGAAATACATCGCGAGCGGGATCGCGATCGTGCCGAGCGGATCGATGTGGCGCATCGGGTTGAACGACACGCGCCCCATCATGTAGGCGGTGTTGTCGCCGAGCAGGCGCGCGGCATAGCCGTGCGCGGCCTCGTGCAGCGTGATCGCGAAGATCACGGGCAGCGCGTAGACGGCGATGGTCTGTATCAGGGAAGCATTCATATCGCGTTATTGTAACAAGCGCACTCGCGCAAAAATGATCGGCACTTACGCGGCCGACAGCCCGAACGGTTCGAGCGCGCCGCGCCCCGCTCGCACGAGTTGCGGCTCGTCGCCCGTCAGGTCGATCACCGTCGACGGCTCGCGCGGACACGCACCGCCGTCGATCACGAGATCGACCTGCTTTTCGAGCCGCGCGCGGATGTCCTCGGGATCGTTGAGCGGCTCGTCGTCCGGCGCCAGGATCAGCGTCGTGCCAAGCAGCGGCTGGCCCAGCGATTCGAGCAGCGCGAGCGTGATCGCGTGATCGGGCACGCGCAGCCCGATCGTCTTGCGCGACGGGTGCGACAGCCGGCGCGGCACTTCCTTGGTCGCCTGCAGGATGAACACGTACGGGCCCGGCGTCACCGACTTGATCTGCCGGTACTGGCGGTTGTCCACCATCGCGAAGTTGGCCAGTTCCGACAGGTCGCGCACGAGCAGCGACAGGTGCTGCTTCTCGTCGAGGCCGCGAATGCGGCGCACGCGCTCGACCGCGTCCTTGTCGTCGAGGTGACACGCGAGCGCGTAGCTCGAGTCGGTGGGCATCGCGATCACGCCGCCCTTGCTGACGATGTCCGCGGCCTGCTTGATCAGGCGCGGCTGCGGATTATCCGGATGAATCCTGAAGAACTGGGACATGGGGACACGTAAAGAGGGAGAAGTCGGATGCGCGCCGACGGCAGCGCGAACGGCAAGCGGCCGCTGCGCGTCAGAGCCAGCGCTCCCAGACCGGTTTCAGGTCGGGCGGCAACGGCGGCAGGCTGCCGAGCTCGATGCGGCCCTCGCCCGGCGCATGGAAATCCGAACCGCGCGACACCTCGAAGCCGAAGCGGCGCGCGACGTCCGCGTATTCGCGGTACTGATCGGGCGTGTGGCTGCCCGTGATGACCTCGATCGCGCGGCCACCGAGATCGATGAATTCGGCGAAGAATGCGTCGAATTCGACCGGCGTATAGCGGTAGCGGCCCGGGTGCGCGACCACGGCGTCGCCACCCGCCGCACGAATCCATGCGACGGCGTCGGACAGCGTCGCCCAGCGGTGCGGGACGAATCCGGGCTTGCCGTCGCCGAGCACGCGGTCGAACACGTCGGAAGTGGATGCGGCGTGGCCGTTCTCGACGAGAAAGCGCGCGAAGTGGGTGCGCGAGATCAGGTCGGGATTCGAGACGTACTTCAGCGCGCCTTCGTACGCGCCGGGAATGCCGAGCGTCTCGAGCTGCGCGGCGATCGCCCGCGCACGGGCGGCGCGGCCGTGGCGCGTGCGATAGAGGCCATCGACGAGCGCCGGGTTCGACGGATCGATGTTGAGGCCGACGATGTGCACGGTGCGCGACGCCCACGTGACCGAGATCTCGACGCCGCCCAGGTAACGCATCCCGAGCGCCTCCGCCTCGCTGCGCGCCGCCGCCTGGCCGCCGATCTCGTCGTGGTCGGTCAGCGCCCAGAGGGTCACGCCGCCGGCATGGGCGCGGCGCGCGACGTCGGCAGGCGACAGCAACCCGTCGGAAACATTCGAATGGCAGTGGAGATCAGCGTTCATCGTCGGTATGGCAGGTGAGGCTTCATTCTACTGCAACGCGGCAATTGCGCCGCCCGCCTGCCCTGCTGCTGCCGCCGGGCTACGCGCAGAACGCCTCGATCAGCGCCGCGATCTGCTCCGGCTGGTCGTGATGGACCATGTGACCGGCATCGTCGACGAGCTTTTCGCGCCAGTCGGGGAACGCGCCGAAGCGCGCCTTGAACTCCGGCAGCGGGATGTCGCCCGCGAGGTATGCGAGCGTCGGCGAATTGACGGCCTCGACGTGCAGCACCTTCGCACGCACCTGCTTCCAGACGGCCATCACCTCGTCGAGCCGGTACAGCAGCGGGCCCGCCATCTTGTGCGCGGGGTCCGCCAGCAGGTGGTACAGACCGTCGTCGCCGCGCTTCGACCAGTGCGCGGCGAGGAACGCGGCACGGCCCGGATCGAGCCGCGGATTGGTCTTGATCAGCCGGGCCGCCACGTCGTCGAGCGACGCGTAAGGGCGCAGCACCGGCGGCTCGCGCAGTTCGTCGAGCCAGCCGCGCAGCCGGCGCGGCGCCTGCTCGGCCCGAGCGGGGGCGAGCCCGAACCCTTCGAGGTCGACCACGCGCCGCACGCGCTCCGGCCGCGCGCCCGCGTACAGGCACACGACGTTCGCGCCCATGCTGTGCCCGATCAGGTTCACTTCGCCAGTCGGCGCATAGTGATCGACGAGCGCATCGAGGTCGCCCAGGTACGCGTGGAACCAGTAATGACCGCCGCCCTGCCGCGCGACCGGCCAGTCAGACAGGCCGAAGCCGCGCGCATCCGGCGCGATCACCTGCCAGTCGCCCGCGAGCGCGTCGACGACGAACTGGAACGATGCCGCGACGTCCATCCAGCCGTGCAGCATGAACAGCGTCGGCGCATCGGGCCGGCCCCAGCGCCGCACATGCAGCTTGACGCCGCGCACCGTGACGAAATCGGAAACAGAACTCGAGGCACTCATTGCAACCGCCAGAAAAAAGAATGATCGTTCGATTATAGCGACGACGCTTCCGTTCCGGCGGCCGGCAGTCGAGGCAGTTCTCTAGCGTCTCTAGCGACAGGGAGCCGCCGCATCGGGTACCCCAGGAATGGCGCCGAACGGTCGCATGGCCGGCCGGCGCCGGCTTTCGCACCGCGTAGCCGCCCTAACTCGCCGGCTTGCCGTCCGCCGCGTCCTGCGCGGCGAGTTCGTCCAGCTCCGCCTGCTCGAATCCCGCGGTGCGACGCGCGTCGAAATTGAACGGCCCGCGCAGCCGCGGCGCATGGTACTGCTCGGCGAGTTCGCGGTAGGTAGGCACCGGATCGCGGCCGGCCTCGTCGCACAGGTGCCGGAACCAGCGATTCCCGATTGCGACATGGCCGATCTCGTCGCGCAGGATCACGTCGAGGATCGCCGCGGATGCGTCGTCGCCCGCCTGCACGAGCCGTGCGCGGATCGGCGGCGACGCGTCGAGCCCGCGCGCCTCGAGCGTACGCGGCACGAGCGCCATCCGCGCGAGCACGTCGGCCTTGGTCCGCTCGCACATCTCCCACAGCCCGTTATGCGCGGGGAAATCGCCGTACGCATGCCCGAACCCGGCCAGCCGGTCGGACAGCAGCGCAAAGTGACAGGCCTCCTCGGCCGCGACCTTCAGCCAGTCCGCATAGAACGCGTCCGGCATCCCGGCGAAGCGCCACACGGCGTCGAGCGCGAGGTTGATCGCATTGAATTCGATATGCGCGAGCGCGTGCAGCAGCACCGCGCGCCCCGCGGGCGAGCGCATGCTGCGGCGCTCGAGCTGGCGCGGCTCGACGAGCGGCGGGCGCGCCGGACGGCCGGGCAGGTCGGCCGGCTCGCCCAGGTCGAGCGCCGGCGCGATCGCGGCCTGCCCGGCCAGCAGCGCGTCGTACAACGCGCGGACCCGCGCGGCCTTGGCGGCCGGCTCGGACATCCGCAGCGCGTCGAGCGCCGCGCGGCGCACGCAGCGCGGCGCAGCGGTGAAAGAAGAAGGCTCCATGCTCGTCAAACGGGGGCACCGTCCGCGCGCATCGCGGGAGCGCATGCGCGTGACGGTTTACAATAAGTGTTTGTGCCGCGACGCAATGCGCACGGCACGCCAGACGCGCCATTCTACCGGCGCCCATCATCGAAGAGACCAGGAGACTCCGTGACGATCTACAAACTGGGCGAGACGGCCCCGACGATCCACGAAAGCGTATTCGTCGCCGATACGGCGGCCATCATCGGCAAGGTCGTGCTCGAGGAAAACGCGAGCGTATGGTTCGGCGCGACGATCCGCGGCGACAACGAGACGATCACGGTCGGCACCGGCAGCAATGTCCAGGAAGGCGCGGTCCTGCACACGGACCCCGGCTTTCCCCTGACGATTGCCGAAAACGTGACGATCGGGCACCAGGCGATGCTGCACGGATGCACGATCGGCGAAGGGTCGCTGATCGGGATTCAGGCGGTGGTCTTGAATGGCGCGGTCATCGGCCGCAACTGTCTGGTTGGTGCCGGCGCGGTCGTGACGGAAGGCAAGACGTTCCCGGACAACTCGCTGATTGTCGGCGCCCCGGCGAAAGTCGTGCGCGAGCTGTCGGCAGACGACATCGCGCGGCTGCGCGCAAATGCGAAGACGTACGTCGAGCGGCGTGCGCATTTCAAGGAGCAACTCGTGCGGATCGGGTGATTCGCGCGGATTTCAAGGAAGAAGAGTGAGCGACCAGTTACAGAAATTCATGTTCAATTCGGCACCCGTGCGCGGCGAGATCGTGTCGCTGCGCAACACGTGGCAAGAGGTGCTTTCCCGCCGTGACTACCCTGCCCCGGTGCGCACGGTGCTCGGCGAGATGATGGCCGCGTGTGCGCTGCTGTCCGCGAACCTGAAATTTCACGGCACCCTGATCATGCAGATCTTCGGCGACGGGCCGGTCCAGATGCTGGTCGTCCAGTGCGGCTCGGACCTGTCGATGCGGGCCACGGCCAAGTTCGCCGGCGACGCGGCGCAGACGATCGGCGACGACACCAGCTTCGCGTCGCTCGTCAACGCGAGCGGCCACGGCCGTTGCGTGATCACGCTCGACCCGGCCGAGAAACTGCCGGGCCAGCAGCCGTACCAGGGCATCGTGCCGCTGAACGGCGTCGACGGTCCGCTCGAATCGGTGTCGCAGATGCTCGAACAGTACATGCACCATTCGGAGCAGCTCGACACGCGGCTGTGGCTCGCGGCCGATCGCGACCGCGCGGTCGGCATGCTGCTGCAGAAGCTTCCAGGCGACGGCGGCATCGTGCCGCGCAACGCCGAGACGGACGCCGACACGTGGGAGCGCGTCTGCACGCTCGGCGGCACGCTGTCCGCGAAGGAACTGCTCGAGGTCGAACCGGAAGTCGTGTTCCGCCGGCTCTTCTGGCAGGAAAACGTGCAGCACTTCGAACCGGCCGGCACGCGCTTCCAGTGCTCGTGCTCGCGCGAGAAGGTCGGCGCGATGCTGCGCATGCTCGGCCGCGAAGAAGTCGACAGCGTGATCGTCGAGCGCGGTCACGTCGAGATCCACTGCGAATTCTGCAACCAGCGCTACGAATTCGATCCCGTCGACGTCGCGCAGCTGTTCGCCGCGCCGGGACTCGCGACCGGCATCACGCCCGCGACCGACCAGCGTCACTGAGCCGCGCGCCCGTGCCCGCGACGCGGGCGCGGGCGCATAATGACGCACGAGCGTCGCACGCACGGCTCAGGCGCCGCAGGCCCGGCCTTCGGCGCAAGCCGCTTTCCGCTGTCGGCGCGCTGCTGGAGAAACACATGAATCGCCCGTTCCGCACCTTCGTCCTGACCGGCGTCGCCGCCGGCACGCTGGCCCTCGCCGGCTGCGCGGTGCAGCCGCCTTCGTCGACGATCCTGAGCCGCCTGCCCGAACCGGGCGCATCGGGCGGCCAGCCGCCAGCGCTGTCGAGCGCGGAGCGCAAACGCTACGACGAGATCGACCGGCAGGTGCTGCGCGAGCAGAACAACGCGATGGCGGCCGAGGCCGCCGCGCGCGCCTGGGCGTATTACGCGCCGCCGCCCGTGACCGTCTACGGCGGCTATTACAGCGGCGGTTGGGGAAACCGGTGGGGCACCGGCATCGGCTATGGCTACCCGGGCTGGTGGTGGTAATGCTTCACCGCGCCGATCGAGTCGATTGAAAACCGGCAGGAAATAAAAAAGCGCGGCATTTCCCGCGCTTGTTCAATGATTCGGACTACCGCGCTCAGTGATGCGCGGCCTTGCCCTTCTCGCCGCCGTGATGCCGTGACGGCTTCGCGATCGACTGCGGGTTCGGCACGACACGTACGGGCGCCGCAGACACGGCACCGCGCGTCGACGTCGTGTTCGAAGGCGCGTTGTTCAACGGCACGGCCGGCGCATTCGGCGACACGAACTGCACGAATACTTCGCCGTCCTTCACCATGCCCATCTCGTAGCGCGCACGCTCCTCGATGGCCGCGGTGCCGCCTTGCAAATCCTGCACTTCGCCCGCGATCCGCTCATTGCGCAGCTTCTCGTCCGCATTCTTCTGCAACTGGTCGCCGAGTTGCTGACGCAATTCGTGCACCCGCAACCAGCCGCCGTGTCCCCACCATAGGGGGTACTGAATGAGCGCCAGCAAGGCAATCAGGACGACAGTGACAAGCCGCATGTAGAAGACGCAGATATAAGAAGCGCCGCTCCGCGCGACATGCACAGAGCGGCGTCGAGATGACGAACCCGATAGTAGCGCGTTAGCGCAGGTTATAGAAAGCCGATTTGCCCGGGTAGCTCGCGATATCGCCGAGATCTTCCTCGATGCGCAGCAGCTGGTTGTACTTCGAGATGCGGTCGCTGCGCGACAGCGAACCCGTCTTGATCTGACCGGCGTTCAGGCCGACCGCGATGTCCGCGATCGTCGAATCTTCCGTTTCGCCCGAGCGATGCGAGATCACGGCCGTGTAGCCCGCGCGCTTCGCCATTTCGATTGCCGCGAACGTTTCGGTCAGCGTACCGATCTGGTTGATCTTGATGAGGATCGAGTTCGCGATGCCCTTCTCGATGCCTTCCTTCAGGATGCGCGTGTTCGTGACGAACAGGTCGTCGCCGACGAGCTGCACCTTCTTGCCGAGGCGCTCGGTCAGCAGCTTCCAGCCTTCCCAGTCGCCTTCGTGCATGCCGTCCTCGATCGACACGATCGGGAATTTGTCGGCGAGCGTCGCGAGGTAGTCGGTGAATTCGGCCGACGACAGTTGCAGACCTTCGCCCGCGAGCTGGTACTTGCCGTCGTGGTAGAACTCGGATGCCGCGCAGTCGAGCGCGAGCAGCACGTCTTCGCCCGCACGGTACCCGGCCTTCTCGATCGCCTGCAGGATCGTCGACAGGCACTCGTCGTTGCTGCCGAAGTTCGGTGCGAAACCGCCTTCGTCGCCGACTGCCGTGCTCATGCCGCGGTCGCTCAGGATCTTCTTCAGCGCGTGGAACACTTCCGCGCCGCAACGCAGAGCTTCACGGAACGTCGGCTGGCTGACCGGGACGATCATGAATTCCTGGATGTCGAGGCTGTTGTTCGCGTGCGCGCCGCCGTTGACGATGTTCATCATCGGGACCGGCAGCTGCATCGCGCCCGAGCCGCCGAAGTAGCGGTACAACGGCAGACCGGCTTCTTCAGCGGCTGCCTTCGCGACGGCCATCGACACGGCCAGCATCGCGTTCGCGCCGAGGCGCGACTTGTTGTCGGTGCCGTCCAGCTCGAGCAGCGTCTTGTCGAGGAACGCCTGTTCCGACGCGTCGAGGCCCATGATGGCTTCGGAGATTTCGGTGTTGATGTGCTCGACGGCCTTCAGCACGCCCTTGCCGTTGTAGCGGCCGGTTTCGCCGTCGCGCAGTTCGATCGCTTCACGCGAGCCGGTGGACGCGCCCGACGGCACCGCCGCGCGGCCCATCGTGCCCGATTCGAGCAGCACGTCGCATTCGACGGTGGGGTTGCCGCGCGAATCCAGAATCTCGCGGCCGATGATATCTACGATTGCACTCATGGGTTTCCTCTGAGAATGACGATGGATTCTTCAAACTGCGACGGCACGCGTGCCGACACTGCTTTCGCTACAGACGCGCGAAGCCGCCGCAAGGTTCATTCGATCTTTAGTTGAAATCGTTTTCCAGGAACGGATTGCGCTTCACCGCCTGATCGAGCGTGACGAGGGTCTCCAGCAGCGCGCTCATCCGGTTCAGCGGCACCGCGTTCGGGCCGTCCGACTTCGCTTCGGCCGGATTCGGGTGCGTTTCCATGAACAGGCCCGCGACGCCCGTCGCGACCGCGGCACGTGCGAGCACCGGCACGAATTCGCGCTGGCCGCCCGAGCTCGTGCCCTGCCCGCCCGGCAGCTGCACCGAGTGGGTCGCGTCGAACACGACCGGCGCGCTCGTCTCGCGCATGATCGCGAGCGAACGCATGTCGGACACGAGGTTGTTGTAGCCGAACGAGACACCGCGCTCGCACGCCATGAAGCGGTCTTCCGACAGACCGGCTTCACGCGCCGCGTCGCGCGCCTTGTCGATCACGTTCTTCATGTCGTGCGGCGCGAGGAACTGGCCCTTCTTGATGTTGACGGGCTTGCCCGAGCGTGCGCACGCCTGGATGAAGTCGGTCTGGCGGCACAGGAACGCGGGCGTCTGCAGCACGTCGACGACCGACGCGACCTGCTCGATCTCTTCGATCGAATGCACGTCGGTCAGCACCGGCAGGCCGAGCTGGCGCTTCACCTCGCCGAGGATCCGCAGGCCCTCGTCCATTCCGAGGCCGCGAAACGACTTGCCCGAGCTGCGATTCGCCTTGTCGTAGGACGACTTGTAGATGAACGGCACGTTCAGCTTCTCGCAGATCTCCTTCAGGCGGCCTGCCGTGTCGATCGTCATTTGCTCCGATTCGACGACGCAGGTACCCGCGATCAGGAAGAAAGGCTGGTCGAGACCGACCTCGAAATCGCACAGCTTCATGCTTTCACTCCGCGCGCTTGCTTGTTGGCGAGCGCGGCTTCGACGAACGACTTGAACAGCGGATGGCCGTCGCGCGGCGTCGACGTGAATTCCGGGTGGAACTGGACGCCGACGAACCACGGGTGCATCGAACGCGGCAGCTCCATCATTTCCGGCAGATCCTCGCTCGGGGTACGGGCGCTGATGATAAGGCCGCCGGCTTCGAGCTGGGGCACGAAGCGGTTATTGACTTCATAACGGTGGCGATGGCGCTCGTTCACATCCTTGCCATAGATCTCTTCGGCCATCGTGCCGGGCTTGATCGGGCAGCGCTGCGAGCCGAGGCGCATCGTGCCGCCGAGATCCGACTCTTCGGTGCGCGTCTCGACCTTGCCGTCGCGGTCGTACCACTCGGTGATCAGCGCGACCACGCGTTCCGGCGTGTCCGGCTCGAATTCAGTGCTGTTCGCCTGCTTCAGGCCGACGACGTCGCGTGCGAATTCGATCACCGCGAGCTGCATGCCGAGACAGATGCCGAGGTACGGCACCTTCGACTCGCGCGCGTAGCGGATCGCCGCGATCTTGCCTTCCGTGCCGCGACGGCCGAAACCGCCCGGAACGAGCACCGCATCCAGGTGCTTCAGGCTGTCGACACCGTTCGTCTCGATCTCTTCCGAATCGATGTACTCGATGTTGACCTTGGTCGACGTATGCAGCGATGCGTGGCGCAGCGCCTCGATCAGCGACTTGTACGACTCGGTCAGATCGACATACTTGCCGACCATGCCGATCGTCACTTCGTGCTTCGGGTTCTCCAGCTTCTCGACGAGCTCCGACCACATGCTCAGGTCGGCGTCCTTCGGCGACAGCTTCAGCTCCTCGCAGATGATCCGGTCGAGGCCCTGGTCGTGCAGCATCTGCGGAATCTTGTAGATGCTGTCGGCGTCCCACACCGAGATCACGGCGTCTTCGGGCACGTTCGAGAACATCGAGATCTTCTTCGATTCGTCGTCCGGAATGCGGCGATCCGCGCGGCACAGCAGCACGTGCGGCAGGATGCCGATCTCGCGCAGCTTCTGCACGCTGTGCTGGGTCGGCTTCGTCTTCAGCTCGCCGGCCGTCGCGACGTACGGCACGAGCGTCAGGTGCACGAAGCACGCGCTGTTGCGGCCGAGGCGCAGGCTCATCTGGCGCGCGGCCTCGAGGAACGGCAGCGACTCGATGTCGCCGACCGTGCCGCCGATCTCGACGATCGCGACGTCCGGCTCGCCGCAGGTAGCCGATGCCGCCCCGCGCTCGATGAACGCCTGGATTTCATTCGTGATGTGCGGGATAACCTGCACGGTCTTGCCGAGATAGTCGCCGCGGCGTTCCTTGCGGATCACCGATTCGTAGATCTGGCCGGTCGTGAAGTTGTTGGCCTTGCGCATCTTCGTGCTGATGAAGCGCTCATAGTGGCCGAGGTCGAGGTCGGTCTCCGCTCCGTCTTCCGTCACGAACACTTCGCCGTGCTGGAACGGGCTCATCGTGCCGGGGTCGACGTTGATGTAGGGATCGAGTTTGAGGAGGGTGACTTTCAGACCGCGCGATTCGAGGATCGCGGCGAGGGAGGCGGCGGCAATACCCTTGCCGAGGGAGGAAACTACGCCGCCGGTGACGAAAACATATTTGGTCATCGCTGGATGCTCGCGGGAAAAACGGATTATACCGTAAAGCCCGCCCTTCTCTCAGCAATCGACGCGATGATCCCGCCCTTTCGCGCTGCGCCGCGCCAGCCGTGCGCGCCCGGGGCAAACCGGCGGGCCGGTCGGTGCAACCGCGCATGCGGGACGCGGTGCGCCGGACGATGCATCAGGCGTCAGGCGCGCCTCGCGAGCGCCACGCCGTCATGCGGCACGCCGCCATCCGCCGCCTTCAGCGAATTCAGCATCCGCTGCAATGCGCGGGCCGTCTCGATCGGCCGCTCCATCGGGAACAGGTGGCTGCCCTCGAGCCACTCGATGCGCCCGCGCGCCGCGCGGCGCGTCGCATCGAGTCCGACCTGCCGCACTTCGCGCGAGCGCGTGCCGGCAAGAAAACCGAGCGGCACCGGCGCGCCGTGCGCGAGCCGCGGGCCGAGCGTGTGCGGCAACGTCCGGTAGATCAGGTATTCGACCTGCCGGTCGAAGGCGAGCGCGCGTTCGCCGTCGGCGCCCGCCTGCGGAATGCCGTAGTCGATGTAGTCGGACAGCATCCGCTCGTCCCAGCGGGCGAACGCGGGTTTCTCGTGAAAGTGCCGCCAGGCTTCGTCGCGGCTCACCCAGCGCGTGCGCCGGTTGCGCGTCGCGGCCGCCGGCGACAGCCGTTCGTCGAGTCCGGCCCACTGGCTTGCGCGCAATGCGCCGGCGCGCCATCCGGCGATGATCGGCGAATCGATCATCACCACGCCGCGCACCCATTGCGGTTTTTTCAGCGCGGCCATCAGCGACAGGTAGCCGCCGAGCGAATGGCCGACGAGCCAGACCGGGCGCTCGTAGCGGCCGCCGATGTCGTCGAGCAGTTGCTCGACGAGATGCGGCCAGTCGCGCGTCACCGGGTAGCGGCGATCGTGACCGATGCGCTCGATGTAGCGCAGCTCGTAGTCGTCTGCCAGCTCGGCGAAGATCGTCCGGTACGTCGATGCCGGAAAACCGTTCGCATGCGAGAAGTGGAGGATGTCCTTCAAACGCCGATGTCTCCTTTGTCGACGGGAGTTAGTGCTTTAGCACTTACTCCCGTCCCATGCTTCGCGGTCGACCGGAGTTGGCGCTTTAGCGCTTACTCCGGTCCCATGCTTCGCGGTCGACCGGAGTTAGTGCTTTAGCACTTACCCCCGTCCCATGCTTCGCGGTCGACGGAAGTTGGCACTTCAGCGCCTACCCCGGTTCTTTTCTTGGCGCGCGCCCTCACGCCGATCACCGGTCCATCCAGTACCGTCGCTGCGCATCGCGGTAACGCTCGAACGCGAAACCGCCGCCCGCCGGCGCGACGTCGAACCGCACGGCCCCGTCGCAATCGGTGCGCGGCAGCGGAATCCCGCGCGCCTCATAGCGCGCAAGGACGGTCCGGTGCGGATGCCCGAAGCGATTGCGATAGCCTACAGGAAATACCGCGACGCGCGGCCCGACCGAATCGAGGAAAGGCTCGACCGACGACGTGCGGCTGCCATGGTGCGGAACGACGAGGATCTGCGCGGCCAGTGCATCGCGCGAGCCGGCCACCAACCGCCGCTCGGCGCGCGCTTCGATGTCGCCCGTCAGCAGTGCCGACGTGCCGCCCGCGTCGATGCGCAGCACGCACGACCGTTCGTTCGACGGCCCCGCGCCCGCGACGCGCGGCGGCCACAGCATCGTGAACGCGACACCGTCCCAGGTCCACCGCTGCCCGGCCGTGCAAGGCAGCCGATCCGCCACGCCAGCCGCCTGCGCGTCGCGCCACAGCCGGTGCTGCGGCGCAATGCCTGCAAGCAGCTGGCGGACCTCGGCGGCCGCATAGACGGCCTCCGCACCGCCCGCGTGATCGGCATCCGCGTGGCTGAGCACGAGCGAATCGACGGTCCGGATTCCGCGTGCACGCAACGACGGCGCAACGATCCGCGTACCGGCATGGGTCGACTCCGCCCCCGGCCCCGCATCGAACAGCAAGGTCCGGCGCGCGGTCTCGACCAGTACCGCCGCGCCCTGCCCGACGTCGAGCACGGTCAGCCGGAAGCCGCCGGGCGGCGGCGCATCGGGCGCCGGCGCGACCAGCGGCAGCCACGTCATCGGCGCTGCCCAGCGCAGCGGCCAGCCGCGCGGCATCAATGCCCACACGACACCCACGCACGCAAGCGCCAGCACCGGCCAGTCCGGCATGCGCAGCCAGAACACGCCGGCAGGCCAGTCGGCGAGGTGCCCGAGCAGCACCATCATCGGTTCGAGCGCCGCATGCGCGAGCCGGAATGCACACGCGTCCAACGGCGCAGGCAACCCGATACCGGCGAGCACGATCGGCGTCACGACCGAACTGACCCACGGAATCGCAAACGCATTGCCGAACGGGCCCGATACCGATATCTGCGCGAACCACGCGGCCGTCAGCGGCGCGAGGCCGATCGTCACCGCATACTGCACGCGCGTCGCCTCCGCGATACGGCGCCCGGCACGCGTACACCATGCGCGCAGCCGGCGCCGGCGGTCGACCGCAGCGGCGCCATCCGGCGCACTGTCGTCGCCGTCGAACGCGCGCACCGCGCGCCAGCCCGCCACCGCCATCAGGATCACGGCGACCGCCCCGAACGACAGCCAGAACCCGGCCGACAGCACCGCCCACGGATCGGCAAGCAGCACGCCGCCGAGCGCCGCGCACAACACCGCGGACGTCGGCACGCTGCGTCCGGCCAGATAGGCAGCCGCGCCGGCCGCGATCATCCACCACGCGCGCTGCGCCGGCACGTTGAAGCCGGCAAGCGCCGCATACCCGGCGGCGGCCGTCAGCGCCGCCAGCGAAGCCACGTAGGGCGCCGGCATCACGAGCGCCGCGGCCCGGCCACGCCAGCGCAGACGCCGCCAGACCATCGACACGATCGCGGCTGCAATCGCGCCGACGAGCCCGACGTGCAGGCCCGAGATCGCGACCAGATGACTCGTGCCCGTATTGCGCAGCACGCGCCAGTCGTCGTCGCCGATGCCGGATTGATCGCCGACCGCGAGCGCGGTCACGATGCCGCGATGGCGCGCGCCGCCGCCGAGCGCGTCGCCGATACGCGTGCGCAGCGCGTCGCGCAGCCGATCGATCGACGCGCGCCATCCCGATGCGCACGCGTCAAGCAATTCCGCCCGCTCGGGCGCGACGACATAGCCGATTGCACGAATGCCCGCGGCGAGCCACGCCGCCTCGCTGTCGCGCACGCCGGGATTCGCCTCGGCATGCGGGCGCTTCAGGCGCACCACGAGACGCCAGCGCTGCGCGGCGCGCAAATCGGGAATCGTGTCGCGTGCGTCGGCCGCGCCGTACGTGCGCCATGACAACCGGATCACCGGCGGGAAACGGGCGAGCCCTGCGTCGTTCGATTCGACGGCAAACAACAGTCGCGCGCCAGTGTCGTCGATCACCGGCAACCCGCGGATCACGCCCGTGACGACGATGTCGCGCCCTTCCCGCTCGACGGGCAGGCTGTCACGCAGCCGCCATTCGGCGCGCGCGGCCGCATAGCCGAATCCGATCGCACAGGCGGCGCTTGCGCACAGCATCCACCGGAGCGCGACGATCGCACGGGTTCGACGGCGCCGCGCGGACCATCCGAGCAGCGCGCCGCAACCGGCCAGCACGGCCGCCCCGCCAGTCCAGCCGCCCGCGCCCGGCAACGCCGCCTGCCGCTGCAGCACGACGACGCCGAGCGCGAACGCGATCCACCACACGCGCATCGCGCCTCCTCGTCGACCTGACGCCGCCGTTGTCGAGACGGCGCCTTCCGGCAACGATTATGCGGACGAAAGTGCGAGGCGCGGCAGCGCGGCGAGCGCGTTAGCCGTTGTGGATAGGGACAGCGCGTGTGCGTCGATCCCGCGCAGCTCGGCGAGCACGTCGCCGATGCGCGGCACCTGGTCGGGCGTGTTGCGGGATTTGTACGCCCACTCGGGCGCGATGTCGGGCGCGTCCGTCTCGACGACAATCGCATCGAGCGGCAACTGCGCGGCGAGCCGGCGGATCTGCAACGCGCGTCCGAACGTCGCGTTGCCGCCGAAACCGAGATGCAGCCCCTGCGCGAGATAGGCGTCGGCCTGCTGGAAACTGCCGTTGAACGCATGCGCGATGCCGCGCCGCACGCCGAAGCGGCGCAGCCCGGCCAGCACGCGGTCCTGCGACTTGCGCACGTGGCACAGCACCGGCAGGTCGAATTCGCGCGCGAGCTTGAGCTGCCCCTGATAGAAGAATTGCTGCCGCGCTTCGTCGAGCCCCGGCACGAAGTAGTCGAGACCGATCTCGCCGATCGCGACGAAGCGCGGATCGTCGAGGCTCGCCTCGATCTCCATGCGCAGCCGGTCGAGATCCTCGTCGCGCGCGTGCGGCGTATACATCGGGTGGATGCCGAGCGCATAGACCGCGCCCGGCGTGCGCTGCGCCAGTTCGCGCACCGTCGTGAAGTTGTCGCGCCCGACGCTCGGGATCACGATGCGCGACACGCCGGCCGCGCGCGCCGCCTGCGCGACCGCGTCGCGGTCGCCGTCAAATTCGGCGGCATCGAGATGGCAATGCGTATCGATCCACATGGCGGCTTTCCTGCGCCCTCGCCGCAACGCCGGGACTCACCCCGCGGCACGGTGGAGGCGTTCGTTCACACCGGCAGCGCCGGCTCCTCGTGCAGCACGCCGTCGCGCAAGCGCATGATGCGGTCGCAGCGCGCGGCGAGCTCGGGATCGTGCGTGACGATCACGAAGCTCGTTTCGAGCGTCTCGGACAATTCGAGCATCAGGTTGAACACCGTATCGGCCGTCGTGCCGTCGAGGTTGCCGGTCGGCTCGTCGGCGAGCACGCAGGCCGGCTTCGTCACCAGTGCGCGCGCGATCGCGACGCGCTGCCGCTCGCCGCCCGACAGCTCGCCCGGCCGGTGCTTCGCACGCGGGCCGAGACCGACGCGTTCGAGCATCGCCTGCGCCTGTTCGCGCGCATCCTCGGTCGTCATCCGGCGAATGCGCAGCGGCATCGCGACGTTGTCGAGCGCGGTGAATTCCGGCAGCAGGTGATGGAACTGGTAGACGAAGCCGAGTGCGCGGTTGCGCAGCTCGTTGCGCTCGCGCTCGGCGAGCTGCGTAAACGGCTTGCCGAGCAGCGACACTTCGCCCGCGCCCGGTTCGTCGAGGCCGCCCAGCACGTGCAGCAGCGTGCTCTTGCCGGAGCCCGACGCGCCGACGACCGCGAGCTTCTCGCCGCGCCGCACCGTCAGCTCGGCGTTGTTGAGCACCTGCACGTTGAAGCCGCCCTGCACGAACGCCTTCGTGATCCCGCGCGCCTGAAGCACGTATTCCTGCATACCTGCCGAATCCTGTCTGATGGGTTGTCGTGAATCCGCGAATGCGGTCGCGCGGTCATTCATAGCGCAGCGCCTCCGCCGGCTTCACCTTCGCGCCGCGCCAGCTCGGATAGAGCGTCGCGACGGCCGACAGCGCGAACGCGATCAGGCCGATCTTGATGACGTCGCCCGCGACGAGCTCGGACGGCAGCTCGCTGATGAAGTACACCGACGGCGGCAGGAACTGCACGCCGAACAGATGCTCGATCATCGGGATCAGCCACGGAATGCTCCACGCGATCAGGCAGCCGAGCGCGACGCCCGACGCGGTGCCGACGAAGCCGATCGTCACGCCCTGCACGACGAAGATCTTCATGATCGAGCCCGGCTGCGCGCCGAGCGTGCGCAGGATCGCGATGTCGGCCTGCTTGTTGGTCACCGTCATCACGAGCGACGATACGAGGTTGAACGCGGCGACCGCGATGATCAGCGTAAGGATGATGAACATCATCCGCTTCTCGATCTGCACGGCCGAGAACCAGGTCTTGTTCTGCTGGGTCCAGTCGCGGATGTACAGGCTGCCCGACAGCGTATGCGACAGCTCGACCGCGACCTGCGGCGCCTTCTGCATGTCGGTAAGCCGCAGCCGCACGCCGGTCGGCGCGGACATCCGGAACAGCGCCTCGGCGTCGCGGATGTCGATCATCGCGAGCGTGCTGTCGTATTCGTAGTGGCCCGACTCGAACACGCCGACCACCGTGAACTGCTTGAGCCGCGGCATCATGCCGGCCGGCGTGATCGTGCCTTCGGGCGCGACGAGCGTGACCTTGTCGCCGACCGTCACGCCGAGGTTGCCGGCGAGCGCGTCGCCGAGCACGATGCCGAACTGGCCGGGCACGAGCGCGGTCAGCTGGCCCGCCTTCATGTCCTTGCCGATGTCCGACACCTGCGGCTCGAGCGACGGCTCGATGCCGCGCAGCATCACGCCGCTCACCGCGTCCTGGCGCGTGAGCAGCGCCTGCGCGTCGACGTACGGCGCCGCGCCGGTCACCGACGGGTTGCGGCGCGCTTCCTGCGCGGTCAATTGCCAGTCGGGCATCGAGCCGGTCGGCGAGAACACCTCGACGTGCGCGAGCACCGACAGCATGCGGTCGCGCACCTCCTTCTGGAAGCCGTTCATCACGGACAGCACGACGATCAGCGCCGCGACGCCGAGCGCGATCCCGAGCATCGACACGAGCGCGATGAAGGAAATGAAGCCGTTGCCGGTCGTGCGTTTGCCGGCGCGCGTGTAGCGCCAGCCGATCTGCCATTCGTACGGAAGTTTCAAGCGAATCCTTTCTGCTGGTTACGGCGGGGATGGCGGCCCGCGCCCGGAGCGCCGTCCGGCGGCGGCCGGCCGCCCGGGCGCGGCCGAAAAAGCGGCCGCCGGACGCAATCGGGCCCAATCGAGCCCGATCGGGCCGTTAGCCGGCCCGATCACGCGCGCAGTTTGCCATACAATGCGCACCATCATGCACGACCGACGCCTCCATTTTCTCGTTCCGTTCGCGCTGCCGCCGGCGGCCGATGCGGCCTCGTCCCTGCACACGCTGGACAGCCCCGCGCTCGAAAAGTTGCTCGCCCGCGCAAGCCTCGTCGAGCGCGTGGCCGGCGAGGACTTCCAGCGCACGCTGCCGCACGAGCGCTGGCTGGCCCGCCAGTTCGGCGCGACCCAGGGCAACGCCGCCGACGAGGCGCCGCTCGCGCCCTACATGCTGCTGGCGGACGGCGGCGACCCCGGCACGCAGGCCTGGGCGTGCGTCGAGCCTGTCCACGTCGAAATCGCGCACGATCACCTCGTGCTCGTCGATCCGGCGAGCCTCGCGCTCGAGGACGGCGACGCGGCCGCCTTGCTGGCGGTCGCGCGCCCGCTGATCGAGGAGCTCGGCGTGCGGCTGGAAGCGCCGCAGCCGGCTCGCTGGTACCTGTCGAGCGAGCAGCTCGCCCGCCTCGCCGGCGCCGCGCCGCTGCGCGCGAGCGGCCGCAACATCGAGATCTGGCTGCCGCACGAGGCGCACACCGGCGAACGTTCGCGGATGTGGATGAAGCTGCAGAACGAAGTGCAGATGGCGTGGTTCCAGCATCCGGTCAACGAAGCGCGCGAAGCGCGCGGGCTGCCCGCCGTCAATTCGATCTGGTTCCATGCGCAAGGCACGCTGAAGCCGGTCGGCAAGCCGTTCGCGCGCGTGCTGTCCACGTCGCCCGCGGCGCTCGGCCTCGCGCGCGCCGCGCAGGCCGAGGCCGGCGCCGTGCCGGCCGCATTCGATGCGCTGCCCGCCGCCGGCGCGACGCTCGTCGAGCTGCCGACGCTGTCCGCCCCGTTCATCGAACAGGACTGGGCTCGCTGGCACGACGCGCTCGCCGCGCTCGAGCGCGACTGGTTCGCGCCGTCCCTCGCCGCGCTGCGCAACGGCAAGCTGGCGAGCGTCGACTTCACGCTGTGCGGCGACACCAGCTCCGTGACGCTGCATGCGACGCGCGGCGACCTGCGCAAGTTCTGGCGCCGCCGCGCGCTGGCCTCCCTGTTCGAATAACCCAACCCGAATGACCCGGATCGTTACCCGCCCCGTCGCGCCCGCCGACGCCGAAGCGCTCGCGCGCCACGGCCTGCATCCCGTCCTCGCGCGCCTGTATGCGTCGCGCGGCGTGCAGTCCCCGACCGACATCGAGACCGCGCTCGCGCGCCTCGTGCCGCCCACCGAACTGAAAGGCTGCGCCGACGCCGCGTCGCTGCTCGCCGACGCGATCGCCGACAAGCGGCGCCTCCTGGTCGTCGCCGACTACGACTGCGATGGCGCGACCGCCTGCGCGGTCGCGGTGCGCGGCCTGCGGATGTTCGGCGCGCAAATCGACTACCTGGTGCCGAACCGCTTCGAATACGGTTACGGGCTCACGCCCGAGATCGTCGAGCTCGCGGCCGCACGCAAGCCCGACCTGCTGATCACGGTCGACAACGGGATCGCGAGCGTCGCGGGTGTCGAGGCCGCCAACGCACGCGGCATCGACGTGCTCGTGACCGACCACCACCTGCCCGGCGACGCGCTGCCCGCCGCGCGCGCGATCGTCAACCCGAACCAGCCCGGCTGCGCATTCCCGAGCAAGCACATCGCCGGCGTCGGCGTGATGTTCTACGTGCTGCTCGCGCTGCGCGCCGAGCTGCGCCGCCGCGGCGCATTCGCGAGCAAGGAGGCCGAACCGCGCCTCGACGGGCTGCTCGACCTCGTCGCGCTCGGCACCGTCGCCGACGTGGTGCGGCTCGACGGCAACAACCGCGTGCTCGTCGCGCAGGGGCTGCAGCGCATCCGCAACGGCCGCATGCAGCCGGGCATCGCCGCGCTGTTCCGCGCGGCCGGCCGCGAGGCGCGCACCGCGTCGGGCTTCGACCTCGGCTTCGGCCTCGGCCCGCGCCTGAACGCCGCCGGACGGCTCTCCGACATGTCGCTCGGCATCGAATGCCTGATCACCGACGACATCGGCCGCGCGTGGGACCTCGCGCAGCAGCTCGACGTGATGAACCGCGAGCGCCGCGAGATCGAGGCCGGCATGCAGCAGCAGGCGCTCGCCGACCTCGCCGACGTCGATCCGGCCGACGCGTGCACGATCACGCTGTTCAATCCCGAATGGCACCAGGGCGTGATCGGCATCGTCGCGGGGCGGCTCAAGGAGAAATTCCACCGTCCGTCGTTCACGTTCGCGCATGCCGACGAAGCCGGCACGCGGGTCAAGGGTTCGGGCCGCTCGATTCCCGGCTTCCACCTGCGCGATGCGCTCGATCTTGTATCGAAGCGCGAGCCCGACCTGATCGTCGCGTTCGGCGGCCACGCGATGGCCGCCGGCCTCACGCTCGACACCGACAACGTGCCGCGCTTCGCGGCCGCGTTCGAGGCCGTCGCGCGCGAGTGGCTGTCCGACGACGCGCTCGCGCGCGTGATCGAGACCGACGGCGAACTCGAGGAAGCGTATTTCACACCGCAGTTCGTCGGGCTGCTCGACGAAGCCGTCTGGGGCCAGGGCTTTCCGGCCCCGCTTTTCTCCGGCGAGTTCGACGTCGTGTCGCAGTCGCTCGTGAAGGAAAAGCACTTGAAGCTGCAGCTGGCGCGCGGCCGCCAGCGCTTGAACGCAATCTGGTTCAATCACACCGAGCCGCTGCCGGCGAGCGCGCTGATCGCATATCGCCTCGTGGCCGACACGTGGAACGGCGTGACGCGCGTCCAGCTGATCGTCGAGCACGCGGCCGGCTGAGCGTCGCGCGCCCGGCCACCCGGCCTGCGGCGCTCGCGGGCCGCATGCGCGCCGCGCCGGACGAGGCCGCGGCGCGCATGCAAGCATATTCCGCGTCACCGGGACACCCTGCCGATCGGCTATAATTCCGCTTTTTTACGAAGCAAGAACAGCGAACGATCATGGAAGCGGAACGTCTCAACGCGATCGAAAGCTCCCTGCTCGACCTGCGCAACCGCGCGGGCGAGCTTCGGGGGTATCTTTGACTACGACGCCAAATCTGCGCGTCTGATCGAAGTCAACAAGGAACTCGAAGACCCGAACGTCTGGAACGATTCGAAGAACGCCCAGGCACTCGGCCGCGAGAAGAAGCTGCTGGAAGGCGTCGTCACGACGCTGACGGTGCTCGATAGCGACCTGCGCGATGCACTCGACCTGTTCGAGCTGGCTCGCGAGGAAGGTGACGAGGATACGCTGCTCGCATCGGAAGACGACGCGAAGAAACTCGAAGCGCGCGTCGGCGACATCGAATTCCGCCGGATGTTCTCGAACCCGGCCGACCCGAACAACTGCTTCATCGACATCCAGGCCGGCGCCGGCGGCACCGAGGCGTGCGACTGGGCGTCGATGCTGCTGCGCCAGTACCTGCGCTACTGCGAACGCAAGGGCTTCAAGGCCGAAGTGCTCGAAGAGTCCGACGGCGACGTCGCCGGCATCAAGAACGCGACGGTCAAGGTCACGGGCGAATACGCATACGGCTTCCTGCGCACCGAAACGGGCATCCACCGCCTCGTGCGCAAGTCGCCGTTCGACTCGTCGGGCGGCCGCCACACGTCGTTCTCGTCGGTGTTCGTATATCCGGAAATCGACGACTCGATCGAAGTCGAGGTCAATCCGGCCGACCTGCGCATCGACACGTACCGCGCATCGGGCGCGGGCGGCCAGCACATCAACAAGACCGACTCGGCGGTGCGGATCACGCACATGCCGACCGGCATCGTCGTGCAGTGCCAGAACGACCGCTCGCAGCACCGCAACCGTGCCGAAGCGATGGCGATGCTGAAGTCGCGCCTGTACGAAGCCGAGATGCGCAAGCGCCAGGCCGAGCAGGACAAGCTCGAATCGAGCAAGACCGATGTGGGCTGGGGCCACCAGATCCGTTCATACGTGCTCGACCAGAGCCGCGTGAAGGACCTGCGCACCAACGTCGAAATGAGCAACACGCGAGCCGTCCTCGACGGCGATCTCGACGACTTCATCAGCGCGAGCCTCAAACAGGGCGTGTAAGCGCCGCGGCGCGGCCCCTCCGGTCGCGCCGCCCTTCCCGTTGCGTTGCCGCACCCACTCCGAATTCCGACCATCATGACCGAACCGACCCAAACGCAGCCCGCCGTCGCCGCGGACGAAAACCAGATCATCGCCGAGCGCCGCGAGAAGCTGCGCGCACTGCGCGAGCACGGCATCGCCTATCCGAACGATTTCCGGCCGACGCATCACGCCGCCGATCTCCAGGCGAAATACGTCGACTCGGACAAGGCCGCGCTCGAAGCGAACCCGGTCGAGGTGTCGGTTGCCGGGCGCATGATGCTCAAGCGCGTGATGGGCAAGGCGAGCTTCGCGACGGTGCAGGACGGGTCGGGCCAGATCCAGTTCTTCGTGACGCCGAACGACGTCGGCGCGGAGACCTACGACGCATTCAAGAAGTGGGACCTCGGCGACATCGTCGCCGCGCGCGGCGTGCTGTTCCGCACCAACAAGGGCGAGTTGTCGGTCCAGTGCAAGGAACTGCGCCTGCTGTCGAAGGCGCTGCGCCCGCTGCCGGACAAGTTCCACGGCCTCGCCGACCAGGAAATGCGTTATCGCCAGCGCTACGTCGACCTGATCGTCACGCCGGAAACGCGCGACACGTTCCGTGCGCGCACCAAGACCATCGCGTCGATCCGCAATTTCATGGACAACGCCGACTTCATGGAAGTCGAGACGCCGATGCTGCACCCGATCCCGGGCGGCGCCGCGGCCAAGCCGTTCGTCACGCATCACAACGCGCTCGACATGCAGATGTTCCTGCGCATCGCGCCGGAGCTGTACCTGAAGCGCCTGATCGTCGGCGGTTTCGAACGCGTGTTCGAGATCAACCGCAACTTCCGGAATGAAGGCGTGTCGCCGCGCCACAACCCGGAATTCACGATGATGGAGTTCTACGCCGCGTACACCGACTACCGTTGGCTGATGGACTTCACCGAGCAGCTGATCCGCCAGGCGGCGATCGATGCGCTCGGCACCGCGACGATCCAGTACCAGGGCCGCGAGCTCGACCTCGCAAAGCCGTTCCATCGCCTGACGATCACGCAGGCGATCCAGAAGTACGCGCCGCAGTACACCGATGGCCAGCTGTCGGACGACGCGTTCCTGCGCTCCGAACTGAAGCGTCTCGGCGTCGACGTGTCGCAGCCGGCCTTCCTGAACGCCGGTATCGGCGCGCTGCAGCTTGCGCTGTTCGAGGAAACCGCCGAATCGCAGCTGTGGGAGCCGACCTACATCATCGACTACCCGGTCGAAGTGTCGCCGCTCGCACGCGCATCGGATACGGTGCCGGGCATCACCGAGCGTTTCGAGCTGTTCATGACCGGCCGCGAGATCGCGAACGGCTTCTCGGAGTTGAACGATCCGGAAGACCAGGCCGCGCGCTTCCGGAAGCAGGTCGAGCAGAAGGATGCCGGCGACGAGGAAGCGATGTTCTTCGACGCCGACTACATCCGTGCGCTTGAACACGGGATGCCGCCGACGGGCGGCTGCGGGATCGGCATCGACCGTCTCGTGATGCTGCTGACCGACAGCCCGACGATCCGCGACGTGCTGCTGTTCCCGCACCTGCGCCGCGAAGACTGACGCCCGTGCCCACGTATGCGTCGCGCCCCGCGGCCGGCGCATACGTGCCGGCTTTGTAACCACGCGTAAATCCCGCCTGCCGGCGTCCGCCGGCCCTCGATCCTCCCCCGTTTTATCTACTTGTCGCGACGGCCTTCCCCGGGTTTTCCCGGTAGCGACCGCCGGTTCCCCGCTGCAATTCGTTACACCTTGATACGGTGCGCCGCTCGCCCGTGGAAGACACTCCTGTTGCGTCACCACGCATGACCACGGGACCAGAACGAGGCGCCGGAACGCCGAGTCTGATCGCTCCCGAGCGTGGGATCCGGCCAGCACCAACATGCGAGCCGGATCGACACCGGAGAGAAAAATGGACAACCAGAATCAGACCACGCCGCAAAAGCAACGCCTCCACCCGCTCATCGCGACCGCGGCAGGCACCGTCATCGTCGCCAGCCTCGCTGCCACCGCCGCGATCACGGGCATCTTCCCGAAGGCCAGCAGCAATAACGCGCAGAACGGCCAGACCCAGGCCGCGCTGATCGCGTCGCAGCCGGCCGTCGATACGGCCGCGGCAGCCAGCGCCGCGCTGGCCGCGCAAGCGCAGCAGCAGGCAGCCGAACAGGCCGCGCAGCAGAAGGCGGCTGCCGAGAAGGCGGCGGCTGCACAAGCCGAACCCAAGCCCGCGCCGCGCCCGGCGGCAACGCACCGCCGCCATGCGCCGGCACCGCAACCGCCGCAATACGCGCAACAGCCGTCCGCACCCGCGCAGCCGGCCTATTGCCAGACCTGCGGCACGGTCGTCGCGATTACGCAGACGCGTACGCCGGGCCAGAGTTCGGGAATCGGCGCGGTCGGCGGCGCCGCGGCCGGCGGCCTGCTCGGCAACCAGTTCGGTCACGGCAACGGCCGCACCGCGATGACCATCATCGGCGCGCTCGGCGGCGGTCTCGCCGGCAACCAGGTCGAGAAGCAGGTGCGCGCGGAAACCGACTACCAGGTGCAGGTCCAGATGGAAAGCGGCGCGACGCGCACGTTCACGTACCACAACGCGCCGCCGTTCGGCCAGGGCCAGCGCGTGCGTGTGGAGAACGGCACGCTGGTCGGCTCGTAACGCTCCACGCATCGCCGGGGCCGTCCGTCGACGGCTCTCGCAGCGCACTCGAAACGAAAAAGGCTCGTGAAGCATCACGAGCCTTTTTCGTTTGCGGGAGCAACGCAGCGCGGGCGCCGGCGCGAACCTCAGTCTTCGTCGTCGAAGTCGGATTCGTCGATCCAGTGGGCCTGGATCGCCTCGAGGATCTTCTCGCCCGAGTGGGCCGGATCATCGGTGAAGCCGTCGAGCTCGATGACCCATTGGCGCAGGTCGACGAAATTGATCCGCTGCGGATCGACGTCCGGATGCTTGTCTGCCAGCGCGATGGCGATTTCGCGCGAATCGATCCATTTCATGGCCTGCTCTCCCGTGTACGCGGCGAGTCCACCGGGGCACGGCGCGCACGTTGCGCGCTGCCCGGCCCGCCGATCCGTCAGTGATTTTCCTTCGCGTGGTTGATCGAGTACTTCGGAATCTCGACCACCAGGTCCGAATCTTCCGTCACGATCGCCTGGCACGACAGGCGCGACGTCGGCTCGAGGCCCCATGCCTTGTCGAGCAGGTCGTCTTCGTCCTCGTCGGACGGCTCAAGATCGTTGAAGCCCTCGCGGATCACCACGTGGCAGGTCGTGCATGCACACGACTTCTCGCATGCATGCTCGATCTCGATCCCGTTGTCGAGCAGGTTGTCGCAAATACTCTTGCCGGGCGTCGCGTCGATCACTGCGCCGTCCGGGCACAGTTCGACGTGAGGCAGCACCACCAGTTGAGGCATGTCCGTTCCGTCAGTCAGGGTGCGGCGGCTGGCGCCGCACGGTTCAATATCACGCGGGCCGTCGCCAGCCCGCGTGCAGGTCGTTCGTTCAGATCTCGTCGAGCCGTCGGCCCGCCAGCGCACGCTTGATGCTCTTGTCCATCCGGCGCGCCGCGAATTCGTCCGTGCCGTCGGCCAGTGTCTTGGTGGCGGTTTCGATCGCGTCCGTGTCGTCGCCCTGAGCGATCGTGCGCAGCGCCGCGACGAGCGCGTCCACCTGCGTGCGTTCGGCTTCATCGAGCAATTCGCCGTCGGCCGCCAGCGCCGCCTGCGTCGCCTCGATCATCCGCTCGGCCTCGACCTGCGCTTCGCGCAGCGCGCGCGCGCGCATATCGATCTCGGCGGTCTTGAAACTGTCCTCGAGCATCTTCGCGATGTCGTCGTCGGCGAGGCCATACGACGGCTTCACGACGACGGATGCCTCGACGCCCGAGTGCTGCTCGCGTGCGAACACCGACAGCAGCCCGTCCGCATCGACCTGATAGGTCACGCGGATGCGCGCCGCGCCGGCCGTCATCGGCGGGATGCCGCGCAGCTCGAAGCGCGCGAGCGACCGGCAGTCGGCGACGAGCTCGCGCTCGCCCTGCACGACGTGGATCGCCATCGCGGTCTGGCCGTCCTTGAAGGTCGTGAACTCCTGCGCACGCGCGATCGGAATCGTCGAATTGCGCGGAATGATCTTCTCGACGAGGCCGCCCATCGTCTCGACGCCGAGCGACAGCGGAATCACGTCGAGCAGCAGCCAGTCGTCGCCGCTGCCGCGATTGCCGGCAAGCAGGTCGGCCTGGATCGCCGCACCGAGCGCGACGACCTGGTCGGGGTCGAGATTGACGAGCGGCGGCTGGCCGAAATACTGCGCGACCGCGTCGCGGACCACCGGCATGCGCGTCGCGCCGCCGACGAGCACGACGCCCTTGATGTCGGCCGGGCTCACCTGCGCGTCGCGCAAGGCCTTGCGGGTCGGCGTCAGCGTACGCAGCACGAGCGGCTCGACGAGCGACTCGAACGTGTCGTGCGAGATCGTCTGCACGAGGCGCGCACCGCTCGACAGCGTCACGTCGAGCGACGCTTGCGGCGCGGATGACAGCGCTTCCTTCAGCACCCGCACGCGATCGAGCAGCAGGCGCACGTCCTCGGGCGCGAGCGCCTTCGCGTCGATGCCGGCCTGCGCGAGCACGTGGCCGAACAGCGCGTGGTCGAAATCGTCGCCACCGAGCGCGGAATCGCCGCCCGCGGCCAGCACCTCGAACACGCCCTTCGTCAGCTTCAGGATCGACAGGTCGAACGTGCCGCCACCGAGGTCGTACACCGCGTAGAGGCCTTCGGCCGCGTTGTCGAGACCGTAGGCGATCGCGGCCGCGGTCGGCTCGTTCAGCAGGCGCAGCACGTTGAGGCCCGCGAGACGCGCGGCGTCCTTCGTCGCCTGGCGCTGCGCGTCGTCGAAATACGCGGGTACCGTGATCACCGCGCCGACCAGGTCGTCGCCGAGCGTGTCTTCCGCGCGGTAACGCAGCGTCGCGAGAATCTCGGCCGATACTTCGACCGGGCTCTTCACGCCGTCGATCGTGCGGATCTGCACCATGCCCGGCGCGTCGATGAATTCGTACGGCGCGTTCGCCGCGCCTTCGACCTCGGCCTTGCCGCGGCCCATGAAGCGCTTGACCGACACGATCGTGTTGCGCGGATCGGTCGCGGCCTGCTCCTTCGCTTCGTGGCCGATGCGGCGGCCGCCCTTCTCCAGATAACGGACCACCGACGGCAGCAGCGCGCGGCCCGCCTCGTCCGGCAACACTTCGGGCACGCTGTTGCGCACGGCCGCGACGAGCGAGTTCGTCGTGCCGAGATCGATCCCGACAGCGAGTCGCCGCTGGTGCGGCGCCGGCGCCATGCCCGGTTCGGAAATTTGCAGTAAAGCCATCTTGGTTCGTTCGGGCGCTCGGCCCGTTTGCTGCGCGTGCCGCGAGGCACGCGGTTAAGTTTCGAGGCGCTCGATCTGCGCGCCCACTTCCGACGCGACCCGTTCGATGAACATCAACTGGCGTACGGCCTCGGCGGCGGCCTGGTCGGCCGCGCTGTCGAGCAGCGTGCCGAGGCGCTCGAGGCGCACGCGCTTTTCGTCGCGCAGTTCGGCGAGCAGCGCATCGAGCGCGTCGACGTTGCGGGCGGCCGCGGCATCCTCGATGCCCTCGCGCCACTCCATCTGCTGCATCAGGAACGCGGGCTCCATCGCGGTGTTGTTTTCAGCACCGATGTCGACGCCGCGCAGCGACAGCAGATAGGTCGCGCGCTTCAGCGGATCGCGCAGCGTGCGGTAGGCTTCGTTCGCACGCGTCGCCCATTGCATCGCGATGCGCTTTTGCGCGTCGCCGGCCGCCGCGAAGCGGTCCGGGTGCACCTGCGTCTGCACCGTGCGATACGCGCTGTCGAGCGCCGCCTCGTCGAGCGCGAATTGCGCCGGCAGGTGAAACAGATCGAAGTGGCTGTCTTTCAGCGAAACCATCGTCGCGTTCAATTCCGGTTCGTCGCGCGGCAAACGCCGCACATTAAAAAGGCGGCCCGTGCCGCCTCTTGCCCGCATCGCGCGGAAGACCGCGTCACACGCGGAACGATTCGCCGCAGCCGCACTCGTCCTTCACGTTCGGGTTGTTGAACTTGAACCCTTCGTTCAGCCCTTCGCGCGCGAAGTCGAGCTCGGTACCGTCGATGTACGCAAGGCTCTTCGGGTCGACGACGACCTTCACGCCATGGCTCTCGAACACCTGATCCTCGGGAGCCAGCTCGTCGACATACTCGAGCTTGTACGCGAGCCCCGAGCACCCGGTCGTGCGAACGCCAAGCCGCAGGCCCACACCCTTGCCGCGACGGACGAGGTATTTCTGGACGTGCTGTGCTGCTTTTTCGGTCAGTGTAATTGCCATGATGTCCTTGCCGCGGCGCGCCGCTCGGGCCCGCCGCGTTCATTCACAAGCCGCTCGATGCCGCTCAGGCCGCTGCCTGATCGCCTTCCTTGGTGTCGTGGCGCTTCTTGTAGTCGGCCACGGCTGCCTTGATCGCGTCTTCCGCGAGAATCGAGCAGTGAATCTTCACCGGTGGCAGCGCGAGCTCTTCGGCGATCTGCGTGTTCTTGATCGACAGCGCCTCGTCGAGCGTCTTGCCCTTCACCCATTCGGTCACGAGCGAGCTCGACGCGATGGCCGAACCGCAGCCGTACGTCTTGAACTTCGCGTCTTCGATCACGCCGTCCGCGCCGACGCGGATCTGCAGCTTCATCACGTCGCCGCAGGCCGGCGCGCCGACCATGCCCGTGCCGACCGCGTCGTCGTCCTTCGCG
Organism: Burkholderia sp. Bp9142; assembly: GCF_003853415.1. Classification (GTDB taxonomy): domain Bacteria; phylum Pseudomonadota; class Gammaproteobacteria; order Burkholderiales; family Burkholderiaceae; genus Burkholderia. The sequence goes on from NZ_QTPP01000035.1 coordinate 72,801, forward strand.
AACGAACCGACGTTACGCGGGTTTTCGTAGTGATCCAGAACCTTGTTGCTGTATGACATGACTCAGACTCCTTGACTCGTTACGTCTGCGTGCGCAAATCCGCCCGCGAATGTATTCAATGCGGTGTTCAGTGTGCGGCCCATTCGATCGTCGACAGATCGATGCCTTCCTGGTGCATTTCCCAGAGCGGCGACAGCTCGCGCAGCTTCGCGATCTTGCTGTTCAGCAGGTTGATCACGTAGTCGACGTCCTGCTCCGTCGTGAAGCGGCCGACCGTGAAGCGGATCGAGCTGTGGGCGAGTTCGTCGTTGCGGCCGAGCGCACGCAGCACGTACGACGGCTCCAGCGACGCCGACGTGCACGCGGAGCCCGACGACACCGCGACGTCCTTGATCGCCATGATCAGCGACTCGCCTTCGACGAAGTTGAAACTGATGTTCAGGTTGTGCGGGACACGGTGCTCCATGTCGCCGTTCACGTACGTTTCCTCGATCTGCGACAGGCCGCGCAGCAGCTTGTCGCGCAGCATGCGGACGCGCTCGTTCTCAGTCGCCATTTCCTCGCGCGCGATGCGGAACGCTTCGCCCATGCCGACGATCTGGTGCGTCGCCAGCGTGCCCGAACGCATCCCGCGCTCGTGGCCGCCGCCGTGCATCTGCGCTTCGATGCGCACGCGCGGCTTGCGGCGCACGTACAGCGCGCCGATGCCCTTCGGGCCGTAGGTCTTGTGCGCCGAGAACGACATCAGGTCGACCTTCAGCTTCGCGAGGTCGATCTCGACCTTGCCGGTCGACTGGGCGGCGTCGACGTGGAACACGATGCCCTTCTCGCGGCAGATCTCGCCGATCGTCTCGATGTCCTGGATCACGCCGATCTCGTTGTTCACGTGCATCACCGACACGAGGATCGTGTCCGGGCGCAGCGCGGCCTTGAACACGTCGAGGTCGATCAGGCCGTCGTCCTTCACGTCGAGATAGGTGACTTCGAAGCCGTCGCGCTCGAGCTCGCGGCAGGTGTCGAGCACGGCCTTGTGCTCGGTCTTCACCGTGATGATGTGCTTGCCCTTGCCCTTGTAGAAGTTCGCGGCACCCTTGATCGCCAGGTTGTCCGATTCCGTTGCGCCGGACGTCCAGATGATCTCGCGCGGATCCGCGTTCACGAGTGCGGCCACCTGTTCGCGCGCTTCCTCGACGGCGCGCTCCGCATCCCAGCCGTACGCGTGGCTACGCGACGCCGGATTGCCGAACTGCTCGCGCAGGTACGGCACCATCTTGTCGACCACGCGCGGGTCGACCGGCGTCGTCGCACTGTAATCCATGTAGATGGGCAGGTGGAGAGTCTCTTGGGTCATCTGTCGCTCCGGGTATTCTGTGCAGGGACTATGTGCGTTATGGGGTGTGCGGCGCGTTCGCGCTCACGAACTCGCGATGTTGAACACCGAATTGGGACCGAGCGGCATCGTGCGCACCGGTTCGGCCGGCGCCGCGACAGGCTCCGGCGTGCGCCGGTCGCGCAGCACCGCAGGTGCGCCCTCGCGTGCGCGCTGCTGATCGACGAGATCCTGCAGCGACACCGAATCGAGGTATTCGACCATTTTCTGGTTCAGGGTCGACCACAGCTCGTGCGTCATGCAATGGCCGTCGGGCTGCTTCGAGCCGTCGCACGTGCCTTTGCCGCCGCACTGCGTGGCGTCGAGCGGTTCATCGACCGCGATGATGATGTCGGCGACGGTGACGTCCTGCGCGCGGCGCGCGAGGTTGTAGCCGCCGCCCGGGCCGCGCACGGATTCGACGATTTCATGCCTGCGCAGCTTGCCGAACAGCTGTTCGAGATACGAGAGCGAAATCCGCTGGCGCTGGCTGATGCCTGCAAGCGTCACCGGGCCCTGCTCCTGGCGCAGTGCCAAGTCAATCATCGCCGTGACGGCGAAACGGCCTTTGGTGGTGAGTCTCATGGTGTCTAGGGGACTGCAATCTTGACGATTTTGGTCAAGTATAAATATTTGACGATTTTAGTCAAGTATCCATGTCTGCGACAGGGTATTCGCAGCACGCTGAATACCTTGCCTCGATCAGCGTGCGGCGCCGCTGCGGAGGGTGTCCAGCAGGCCCGCACACGCGCGCTCGACCTGGTCGAGCACCTGTTCGAAGCCCTGCGCGCCGCCGAAATAAGGATCGGCCACTTCGGTCTCGGCCGCGCCCGGCGCGAACTCCATCAGCAGGCGCACCTTGTCGCGAAGCTCGGGCGGACAGCGCCGGCGCAATTCCGCGAGATTGGCTTCATCCATCGCCAGCAGCAGGTCGAACCGCTCGAAATCCGCCGCGCTCACCTGCCGCGCCCGCAACGTCGACAGGTCGTAGCCGCGGGTGCGGGCCGCCGCCTGCGCGCGCGTGTCGGGCGGTTCGCCGACGTGCCAGTCGCCGGTGCCGGCCGAATCGATCGCGATCCGGTCGGCCAGCCCGGCCGCGTCCACCTGGTGGCGCATCACGCCTTCCGCCGTGGGCGAACGGCAGATATTGCCGAGACAGACGAAACAGATCGCAACGCGGGTCATCGCACTATCGGAAAGCCGCGGAGAACCGCGAGGGAGAAGAACGCGCCATTATACAAAGGCGCCCGAAATCGCGCCGCCGTGCAAAGCGACGGCGGCGTGCCTTACAGCGCCTTGGGTGCGGCGAGCACGACGTCGCCGGATGCGGCCGGCAACGGTTTCGTCGCGTCGTCGACCAGACCGAACGACACCGCGCGCGCCAGCTCGGCCGATGCCTGATGCACGGCGAGCGGACCACGCGCCGGCGCGTCGGCCATTGCGTGCAGATAGGCGAGCGCGGCGAGCGGGACGACGATTGCCAGCGGCCAGTACATCGATATTGTCTTTCTCATGATGCGGCTCCTTGACCTCATGCCCCGAAACCCGATTTCGGGGACTACAGGCAAGATTCTATAGACCGCACCTATCGAGATAAATGTGTAAATAGCGAACGCACTGTTGTCGCCCGATGAACAGTCGTCAGCCGAGGTGACTTTGCGATGCGGCGTACAGTTCGCGGAACGTGCGGCCGGTCGGCGTCGGCATGTCGCGCGTGTCCATCCAGCCGCCCATCATCGGCAGGCGCCGCAGCGTGCCGCCGCTGCCGCCGAGCCGCTCGAGGACCCGCACCGCGAGCTTGGTCGCCAGCGCGTACAGCACCGGCCTGCGCGCGAAAAAGCCCCACGCGGCGAGCGCAGCGCGCTCGCGCCACGGTCGCAGGTGCCGCTCGACCTGTTTCTCGCGCAGCGTGCGCAGCAGGTGCGACAGCGGGATCCCCGCCGGGCACACGCTGTCGCATTCGCCGCACAGCGTCGCGGCCTGCGGCAGGTCGAGCGCTCGGTCGACACCGACGTAGCTCGGCGTCAGCACCGACCCCATCGGGCCCGGATAGACCCATCCGTACGCGTGCCCGCCGACCTTCTGGTACACCGGGCAATGGTTCATGCACGCGCCGCAGCGGATGCAGCGCAGCATCTCCTGGAATTCGCCGCCGATCAGCCCCGTGCGGCCACCGTCGACGAGCACCACGTAGTTGTGCTCCGGGCCGTCCTCGTCGCCGGGGCCGCGCGGCCCGGTGAGCAGCGAGAAGTAGTTCGACGTCTTCTGCCCGGTCGCCGAGCGCGGCAGCAGACGCATCGCCGTCGCGAGATCCTCGAGCGTCGGCAGCACCTTCTCGATGCCCGTCACCGCGACGTGCACGCGCGGCATCACGGTGCACATCCCTTCGTTCCCCTCGTTCGTGACGAGCGCGACCGACCCCGTCTCGGCGATCACGAAGTTGCCGCCCGTCACGCCCATGTCGGCCGACAGGAAATGCGGACGCAGCACCTCGCGCGCCTCGCGCGTCATGTCGGGAATCTCGGTCAGCCGCTCGCGGTGGTGCGTGCGCGCGAACAGGTCGGCGATCTCGTCCTTGTCCTTGTGCACGACGGGCGCGATGATGTGGCTCGGCGGCTCGTTGTCGTTGATCTGCAGGATGTACTCACCGAGGTCCGTCTCGATCGACTGCACGCCCATCTCGGCGAGCACCGCGTTCAGGCGCATTTCCTCGGACACCATCGACTTCGTCTTGATGACCTTCTTCACGTCGTGGCGCCGCGCGATGTCGGCGACGAGCCGCGCGGCGTCCGCGGTCGTTTCCGCGAACAGCACCGTCGTGCCCCGCCGCGTCGCCTCGCGCTCGAACGCCTCGAGCCATACGTCGAGGTTCTCCAGCGCACGATTGCGGCGCGCCTTCAGCGCTGCGCGCGTCGCCGGGAAGTCGATTGCGGTCATCGCGTCGGCGCGCGCGGACACGAACTTGCTCGACAGCTTCTTCAGGTTCTGCTGCAGGCGCTGGTCGGCCAGCTTCTGGCCGGCACGCGCCTTGAAATGCATCGATTGGACTTGCATCGCGGTATCGGGGAAAAGTGAGCGGAACCGGGCGTCAGACGTCGCCCGCCAGCACCTGCGCGACGTGCAGCACGCGCGTGTCGCGGTCGCCCGTGCGGCGCAACCGCCCTTCGATGTTCAGCATGCAGCCGAGATCGCCGAGCACCACGGCGCCCGCGCCGGAGGCGCGCACGTTCGCGCATTTCTCGTCCGCGATGGCCGCCGAAATGTCGCCGTACTTGACCGCGAAGGTGCCGCCGAAGCCGCAGCAGTGCTCGCAGTCCTTCATCTCGGTGACGGCCACGCCGCGCTGCGCGAGCAGCGCGCGCGGCTGCGCCTTCACGCCGAGCTCGCGCAGGCCCGAACACGAGTCGTGGTAGGTGACGGGGCCCGCGAATTCGCCGGGCGCGAGCGTCACCTTCGCGACGTTCGCGAGGAAATCGGTCAGTTCGTACACTTTCTGCTGGAGCCGCGCATAGCGTCCCATCAGTTCGGGGTCGTCGCGGAACAGGTCGCCGTAGTGCGCGCGGATCATGCCGCCGCACGAGCCCGACGGCGCGACGACGTAGTCGAACTGCTCGAACTCGCGCAGCGTCTTTTCCGCGAGGTCGCGCGCGAGCGCGCGGTCGCCCGAGTTGTAGGCAGGCTGGCCGCAGCAGGTTTGCGCAGGCGGCACGAACACCTCGTAGCCGGCATCGCGAATCAGTTTCAGCGCGGAAAAACCGATTTCCGGACGCATCAGGTCGACCAGGCAGGTCACGAACAAACCGACTCGCATACGCGCTCCTTCGAGAAAACGGCTCTCATTATCCGCCGTTTGGCCGGCAAGACCAACGCCGGCGCGTACGCAAGCGCGCACGGCCGGAAACGAGGACTTCCTCGAACGGCGTTCGCTTTTTTCACGATACGAGATACAATCGACGCAACACCGCTTGACGCGTCAACCGATTCTCCCCCGACATGAGCCAACCCACCCCGGATTCCAAAACGTCGATCCAGGTGATCGAACGCATGATGCGGCTGCTGGACGCGCTCGCCGCGCACAGCGACCCCGTCAGCCTGAAGGAGCTTGCGCAGCGCACCGACCTGCATCCGTCGACCGCGCACCGTATCCTCAACGACATGGTGACCTGCCGCCTCGTCGACCGTTCCGATCCCGGCACCTACCGGCTCGGCATGCGGCTGCTCGAGCTCGGCAACCTCGTGAAGGCGCGCCTGTCGGTGCGTGACGCGGCGCTGATGCCGATGCGCGAGCTGCACCGCCTGACCGGCCAGACCGTGAACCTGTCGGTGCGCCAGGGCGACGAAATCGTCTATATCGAGCGCGCGTATTCGGAGCGCTCGGGCATGCAGGTCGTCCGCGCGATCGGCGGCCGCGCGCCGCTGCACCTGACCTCGGTCGGCAAGCTGTTTCTCGCGGTCGACGAAACGTCGCGCGTGCGCGCCTATGCGACGCGCACCGGGCTGTCCGGCCATACGCAGAACAGCATTACCGACATCGCGAAGCTCGAGCGCGAGCTGACGCTCGTGCGCCAGCAATCGTGCGCGCGCGACAACGAGGAACTGGAGCTGGGCGTGCGCTGTATCGCGGCCGGCATCTATGACGACTCGGGCAAGCTCGTCGCGGGCCTGTCGCTATCGGCTCCGGCCGACCGCCTGCAGGACGCGTGGCTCGGCCAGCTGAGCCGCACCGCCCTGACCATCTCCGAATCGCTCGGCTACCGCCCCGCGCCCGCGAAAGATACGGAAGGGCTGCAGCGGCACGCGTGAGCCGCGCTACCCGCGGCATGGCGGCCGAACGAAAAAAGCCCCGCGATTTTGCGGGGCTTTTTCCTTGCAGCGATCGGTGCGGCGGCGAACCGCCGCGGCGCGATCAGGTGCCGCCGTTCGCCGTGTTGGCCGCCGTCAGGCGCTCGCCGCCGCCGGCGTCGAGCCAGTTGCGCAGGCGCGCCGCGTCGGCGAAGCGCGAATACTTGCCGAACGAATCCAGCAACACCAGCACCATGGGACGGCCATGGATCGTCGCCTGCATCACGAGACACTCGCCTGCCTCGTTGATGAAGCCCGTCTTCTGCAGGCCGATGTCCCACGAGCCGTTGCCGCGGATCAGCGCGTTCGTGCTGTTGTAGACCAAGTTGCGCTTGCCCGTATTGACGTCGTATGTACGATCGGTCGAGAACTGGCGAATCATCGGGTACTGGTACGCGGCATTGACCATCTTCACGAGGTCGCGCGCGCTCGACACGTTCGAGCTCGACAGGCCCGTCGAATTCTCGAAGTGCGTGTCGTTCATGCCGAGCGACTTCGCCTTTGCGTTCATCGCGGCGATGAAGGCCGGACGGCCGCCCGGGTAGTAACGCGACAGCGCGGCAGCCGCGCGGTTTTCCGACGCCATCAGCGCGATGTGCAGCATGTCCTCGCGCGACAGAACCGAGCCGACCGACAGGCGCGAGCCCGTACCCTTCTCGTAGTCGCGATCTTCGTCGGTGACCTCGATCTGGTCGGCCATCGGCGCCTTCGCGTCGAGCACGACCATCGCCGTCATCAGCTTCGAGATCGACGCGATCGGCACGACCGCGTGCGAATTCTTGTCGAACAGCGGCTCGCCGGTGTTCTGGTCGACGACGTACGCGACGCTCGAGCGCAGCGCCAGTGCGTCCGGCGTGTCGTGCAGGCCGAATGCCTGACCGACCGTCGGGCGACGCGGCTGGAACGCCACCTTGCGCACCGCGCCGCGATGGCCGTGCACGTTCGACGCGAGCGTCGCGCGCTTGCGCGATGCCTTAGGCGCATCGGCCGACGCAACGTTGGCGGATTTTGCGGAGGCGGCCTTCACCTTCTTCTTCGTGGACGAAGCGGAAGCGGCTTTCTTGGCGGCCTGGTGAGTGTTCGCAGTGGCGGCAAAGGCGTCAGCGGGCGTGACGGACGCGGCGGTCGCCAGCAAGGCGACGGCGACCGAGACAGCCGTGCCGAGCGTCATGCTCTGCAACAATCTGCGCGGTGAAAACGATTCGGCTTTCATTGGGGTCTGGACAAAGCGGGCGGAGTTTCCGCAAGTGTAGTTAAAGCTGAAAAAAAGAGCAATATTAGGCACTTACCGATCGTCGTTAAACCGGAATGTAAGGGTCGCCCGACCATGAGTCGATCAACCTTCCCGCTCCCATCGAAAAAATTCATGGGATGCGCTGCCCGACAGCACCCGTCTCCCGATTACCACACGGTTAATTGAGATAACGTCACTTCGGCGACGATTTAAAGCGGGGAAAGTACGTATCCGGCGCTCGGCGTGCCTGTGGCACAGGTCTCGGCCGCGGCGGCGGCCCATCGCCACGGCGCGCGCATTGAAACGGTGCGCTCTTCGACAGGAACAGAAGCATAACGTTCCACACCCCTGTCAGGTTTACCTGTGCATGATCATGGAATGCCGTGCCTGCCCCTGCCCGGTGCGCACCATGTGGGATCGCGCGTGAAACCGATTCCGAACGACCGCGATAACTTGTTGTTTTATCGATAATTTGTCGCGATTGTGCAACGCACAAAAAGTGCTTGACAACTGTTTTCTCTGCCCTAAAATACGACTCATTGCTGCGTCGCACAAAGCGCGCACATCCGAGATTCCCCAGCGTAGTGCCCTTTACCCTGCGATCGACGCGATCGCTTTTCAGGAGCTTGACATGTCCTTGCTGACCCCCGAGCAAATCGCCGCCGCACAGAAAGCCAACCTCGAAAGCCTGTTCGGTCTGACGACCAAGGCGTTCGAAGGCGTCGAAAAGCTGATCGAACTGAACCTGCAGGTCGTGAAGTCGACGCTGACGGAGAGCCAGGAAAACGCACAGCGCCTGCTGTCGGTGAAGGACGCACAGGAACTGATCGCGCTGCAAGCGAGCCTGTCGCAACCGGTCGCGGAAAAGGTGCTGTCGTACGGCCGTCACCTGTATGAAATCGCGTCGGCGACGCAAGCCGAGTTCGCGAAGGTTGCCGAAGCGCAATTCGAAGAGCAGAACAAGAAGGTCCAGGCCCTCGTCGACAACGTCGCGAAGAACGCCCCGGCCGGTTCGGAAACGGCTGTTGCCGCGCTGAAGTCGGCACTGAACGCTGCGAACACCACGTACGAAACGGTCCAGAAGGCTGCGAAGCAAGCCGTCGAGATCGCCGAAACGAACTTCAACGCGGCTGCCGCTGTCGCGACGAAGGCTGCCAGCGCTGCTGCATCGCGCCGTTCGAGCAAGCCGGCCGCGTAAGCGTCCCCTGCTCCTGAAAAAGCCGCGCACTGCGCGGCTTTTTTGTTTCCGGCGCGTGAACATCCGTGCATCCGGTCGTCGGTGCGTTGGCGCGACACGGACAAAAGAAACGCCGCCGTCCGGGTGTCCCGGGCGGCGGCGTTTTTCATGGCCGGCGCGAGGCCGGCCGTGCCGATTGCGTTACTTCTTGCGTTGCGGCGGCAGGTCCGTACAGACGCCTTCGTACAGTTCGGCGGCCATGCCGACCGATTCACCGAGCGTCGGGTGCGGATGGATCGTCTTGCCGATGTCTTCCGCGTCCGCGCCCATCTCGACGGCCAGGCACACTTCGCTGATCAGGTCGCCCGCGTTCAGGCCGACGATGCCGCCGCCGATCACGCGATGGGTTTCCTCGTCGAAGATCAGCTTCGTGAAGCCTTCGTCGCGGCCGTTCGCGATCGCGCGGCCCGAAGCGGCCCACGGGAACACGGCCTTGCCGTACTTGATGCCTTCGGCCTTGCACTGGTCTTCCGTCTTGCCGGCCCACGCCACTTCCGGATCCGTGTACGCCACCGACGGGATCTGCAGCGCGTCGAAGTACGCCTTCTCGCCGTGCGCGGCTTCCGCCGCGACGTGGCCTTCATGCACAGCCTTGTGCGCGAGCATCGGCTGGCCGACGACGTCGCCGATCGCGAAGATGTGCGGGACGTTCGTGCGCATCTGCTTGTCGACGTCGATGAAGCCGCGATCCGTGACGGCGACGCCTGCCTTGTCGGCACCGATCGTCTTGCCGTTCGGGCTGCGGCCCACCGCGACCAGCACGAGGTCGTAGCGCTGCGCTTCCGCCGGCGCCTTCTCGCCCTCGAACTTCACGTAGATGCCGTCTTCCTTGGCTTCCGCGCCGACCGTCTTGGTCTTCAGCATCACGTTGCCGAAGCGCTTCGCGTTGTACTTTTCCCAGACCTTCACGAGATCGCGGTCCGCGCCCATCATCAGGCCGTCCATCATTTCGACCACGTCGATCTCGGCGCCGAGCGTCGCGTACACCGTCGCCATTTCGAGGCCGATGATGCCGCCGCCGATCACGAGCATGCGCTTGGGCAGCTGGCGCAGTTCGAGTGCGCCCGTCGAATCGACGACGCGCGGGTCTTCCGGCATGAACGGCAGCTTCACGGCCTGCGAGCCCGCGGCGATGATCGCCTGCTTGAACTTGACGACCTTCTTGCCGTTTTCGCCCTGCACTTCCATGTGATACGGATCGATGAACGCGCCGACGCCGGTGACCACGTCGACCTTGCGCGCCTTCGCCATGCCGGCGAGGCCCGTCGTCAGTTTCTTGACGACGCCGCCCTTGAAGTCGCGCAGCTTGTCGAGATCGACTTCCGGCTTGCCGAACGAGATGCCGTGCGCCGCGAGCGCCTCGGCTTCCTCGACGACGAGTGCCGTGTGCAGCAGCGCCTTCGACGGGATGCAGCCGACATTCAGGCATACGCCGCCGAGCGTCGAGTAGCGTTCGACCAGCACCGTCTTCATGCCGAGGTCCGCTGCGCGGAACGCGGCCGAGTAGCCGCCGGGGCCGGCGCCGAGCACGAGCATGTCGCATTCGATGTCGGCGGAGCCGCTGTAGCTGCCGGCTTGCGGCGCGGGTGCCGGGGCGGCGGCCGCCGGTGCCGGTGCAGCCGCTGCGGGCTTGGCCGGCTCCGGTGCCTTCGCGGGTGCGGCGGCGCCTGCCGCTGCTTCGACGAGTGCGATGACCGTGCCTTGCGAGACCTTGTCGCCGGCCTTGATCTTGATTTCCTTGACTGTGCCGGCGACGTCGCTGGGCACTTCCATGGAGGCTTTGTCCGATTCGAGCGTGATGAGCGTTTGCTCTTTTTCGATCACGTCGCCCGGCTTCACGTTGACTTCGATGACATCGACGCCGCTGAAATCGCCGATATCCGGAACCTTGACTTCGATGAGACTCATTACTGTCCCCTTCTTGATTAGCTGCAGACAGAGAGGGAGAGACCCGCAGAAAGAACCCGCAACGACGGCCTGACAAGAGAGCGCGAACCTGGGCAGGACCACCTTTGCCGTCCGCCCAAGGACGCGCCTTTCTTTTGGTTACTTTTCTTTGGAAGACAAAGAAAAGTGACCGCCGCCCCGCGCAGGGGCGACGCTAATAGACCGTTAGCAAAACAGGTTCAACGACAGAGCGTGGATAACAAACCAAAAAACCCACGCCCCCGCGAGCCCACTCCCCGCTCATCAAAGAATGATGCGACGGAAATCGGCAAGCAACGCGCCGAGATACGCATTGAACCGCGCGGCTTCCGCGCCATCGATGACGCGATGGTCATACGACAGCGACAGCGGCAGCGTGAGCCGCGGCACGAACTGCTTGCCGTCCCACACCGGCTTCATCTGGCCGCGCGACAACCCGAGGATCGCCACTTCCGGCGCGTTGATGATCGGCGTGAAGTTCGTGCCGCCGATCCCGCCGAGCGA
>NZ_QTPP01000036.1 GCF_003853415.1 Burkholderia sp. Bp9142
TGCCGTTGGCCCGCGAGGATCCACCTCCTGCTTCTGCTCTCACGTTCACGGGTGGGACGCGTTCATTTCAATTCTCCCAAATGCTCGAATACAACATTGCTACAACTTGTTCGTCACGCGCCTGTCAGCATCTGACGACGCGCTGCAACTCAGGCAGCCGCGAGCGCGCGCTTCACGGCCTCGACGCCGCTGCGCGGGCTCGAAAGCACCGGCACCGGCAGCGTCCCGAGCTGCGGGATCAGACGTGCCATCGACACTTGCGCAAGAACCACCACGTCGACCTGCTCCGCGAGCGTCGAAATTGCCTGCTTGACGATTTCGTCGTGTTGCGCAGCATCGCCGCGAAGCAACGCATCGAATGCGCCTTCCGCGATGCGCTCCGTGACTTCGATCGTGCGACCGTGCTCCGCGGCCTTTTTCCGGATCAGTCGCACTGTCGGATCGAGTGTGGTCGGCACCGTTGCCACGACGCCGACGCGCGGCCCCGTCGCACTCGCTTGTTCGGCCATCGCCTCGTCGATCTTCACGATCGGGGTTCGAACCAGGTTCTGCACCGAATCGACCGCTTCGCCAACCGACGAACATGCATTCAGGATGATGTCCACCCCCATCGCTTGCGCATTCGACATGTACGTATAGATCCGGCTCGTAACATCGGAGGTCAGGTGCCCGGCCGCGCGAACGTCGTTCAGCAGGCTGTCGTCCATGATGTTGATGACGCGGGCGTTGGGAATAAGATCACCGATCTGCTCCTTGATCGGCTGGACCGTAACCGGCCCGGTGTGAATCACTGCAATCGTGGTCATGATGTTGGCTGACAGAAGTACTGATATTCGAATAGGCTCATCGAGCCCCTTTTCACCGCGATATCGCTCGAGTTCCGTGGTCGGGATCGCACGTGAGTCTCAGCGGTGTCGCTGTGGTCTCGGTTGATATAAATTATCCCGAGCTTGTTGCTGCGTCCATTTGGATTTTCTGGCCGCTGACGCAAGGAAAACTAACCTCACAGCCTCGGTCGTTAAGTTCTCGCCTGCGTCGCAAACCGATAGGGGTAAGCTCGCGTCGCCGCACCTCCGACCGACATCACCATATCGTTTCGACATATGCGAGTTCCCGCATTCGTGTATCGGGCGTCACTAGCACGCCAGCGAGCGTTGTCGCCGTCGCAGCGATCAGTCGCTGGTGCGACGAGAGCATTGTCGACAGTGCGGCGGCGCGTACTGCAATGATCGTATCCACAGCCACGAGACGTACTCCGTCGATCGACGCCAGTTCGGACAACCAGCTTCGCGTGCTTACCGACAGCTCCAGTCGACCGTCGTGAACGTATTGCCCGATATCCAGCACGCTGATCACTGAAACCGCAATTTCCCGCGCCCGAAGCGACCGATCGATAACTTCTCGGGTTCCCGCACACAAGTCGCCTCGACCGCTCAACCACGAAATGAGGGCCGGCGTATCGAGTACGATCATCGCAATCTCGCTGGCGGCGCGACGGGAATTGCCATCGTTTCGGGCTCGAACTTCACAATGGCTGCCGACAGCATCGCGAGCGGATCGCTCTGCGCTTTCGTGTAGCGACGGATCTCAATCGTCGGCTTTCCATGATCCGTGACGATCACACTCTCACCGAGGTTTTCCACCTGGCGAAAGAGCTCGCACGCCTTGGCCTTGAACGTTGCCTTCGATACTTTTCGCACCACGTTTCGCTCCGGTTCGGTTGATCGAACGTCGATCGATGGCCCCTGCCATCTCTCGACGGCCGAAGCCGGCACGTCACGGGGAATGCGTGCCGCTCCATAGTTTCTTGATTTCGGCCACCCGCTTACCAAGTGCCATTTACTCGCCCTGCCACGTCAGGCGGCCTCACCCTCTCGCCGATTACCACTGCGGCGGGCAACTGGCGAGATTCGCCTTCGTGATCGGCGGGGTCGCGACCTCGACGAATCGAGCCTTGGCGGTATTCGTCTTGGTGACCGCTGCATACAGCGCATCGAAGCCCGCGCTCCCGATGTTTCCTGGTGACGCACATACCGTCCCGTCGACCGCTCCCGATTTGATCGCATCGAGGCCGAGATGCGACCCGCCCCAACCAAGCAGCTTGGCTGACGATCCGGCCGCGCGCACCGCCTTCGCGCAACCGATAACCATGTCGTCGGCTTCGTTGTAGAAAAGATCAATGTCCGGGTGCGCCGTCAGGATGTTCTGGCACACTGCCTGACCGCGCTCAGGCGTCCAGTCAGTCGGTTGGGATGCAACGATCTGATATCGCGCACCAGACTTGTCCAAGCCGGCCTTGAAACCCTTGCTGAGCTGCCAGACTTGAGGCGCGCCAGGCATGCCTTCGACGATCGCGATTTTCGCAACTCGATTCTTCGGGAGCATCGCGGCCGCCATCTGCCCGCCGATCTCGCCGGCGTGCACCTGATCATTCGCTACGAGCGCCGCCAGTTTCGGGTAGACGTCCTTGGTCGCTCGTTTATGCGGATCGCCGATATCCACGGCTACGGCGACGATCGGGATATGGTTTTCACTGACGCGATCCACCCATCCCTGCGCCACGACGCTATCGAGCGGCAACAGCGCAATTCCATCGACGCCCTGTGCGATCAGATCGTCAATATTGTTGGCCTGCCTCGCTACGTCCGTTTTCGAGTCCAGCACGATGGTATTCACGCCAGCCTTCTTGCCAGCCTCCTGAAATGCCTTCGCGACCGATACCTCGAACGGATGATTCAACCCGGCGGCAACAAGCGCCAATGTGACTGTTTTCGCCGCGACCGCGGCAGAAGCACAAGCCAACGTGCCGGCCAATCCAGCCACGCCGAGAAGTTTCGACAATGCTCGCACGAGCGTCTCCTATTTAGTTGATTTCTGTGATGCGTCCAACGGGGCGGCTCCGGCACCCCGGGATGACCAATTGCCATCTTGAACGAGCGGCGAAGTGTGGTTCTTTCGTATCGGGTCGCCGCTGTCCTTGTTTTCGCTCCAAGAACGTCCCAATTCGGACAGTTCAGCCGCTAGATTATGTTCAGTTATCCATATCGTCGAGTCGCGTTTACTGTGCTTGACGGTAAGTTTTATCGACCGTTGATGGGATTCGTTTCGCGGCTTGCAGCGATGCGGAACGGACCCGCGATCACCGAGATTCCCGCACCGCCTGGTCACCCGTGATATCGGAAGATTGCGCCACCGACGTCCTCAGACGAACACCTCTCGTCTCAGGAACGAACTGCACGGTGACCAGACACACTACCGCAACGATCGCCACATAGATTGCCGGCGCGAGTGGTGAACTGAAGGTCTGGACAAGCAAGGCGCTGACGAACGGCGTCGTACCGCCGAATATCGCAACACTCAACTGATACGAAATGGCATGCCCAGTCGCCCGGAACGACGTCGGGAAAAACTCCGGTGCTGCTACGAAACATGCACCACCATACAAGCCGACACCGATAACGAGGAGGAGTTGCCCACTCAGAGCAGTCAGGAACGTGCCCGACGCTGCCAGCTGGACCGCAGGATACGCAAACAGCGCAATCCACGCCGCTCCGATCGTGAGAACACGCTTGCGCCCGTATCGGTCACTGAGTATGCCGCCGACGGGAATGACGAGTGAGAGGACGATGATTGCCATCCCGTTCGTGAGTAGCGCTGCCATCGAATCAAGCTTTGCGACGCGAACGAGAAAGGTGTACATGAACCCGAGCAGCAGGTACGACCCCACCGTCTGGATCGGTTGAATCAGCGCAACATTCAACATGCCGCGCAGCCCGCCCGACCGCAGCGCCGATGCAAGCGGATTCCGGCCGCCGCCGCGATGCGTGGCCTGCTTGAATTCCTCAGGTTCATCGAGGTTTCGGCGCAACCAGAAGCCGACGATACCAATCAATCCACCCGCCAGGAACGGCACTCGCCATACCCAACTCGTATACGCGTCGGAGCCTGCGGCAAACTGCAGCCCGATCATCAGTCCGGCGACCACCGCGTTCGGCAGATGCGAAAAAATCAGCGTAATACCGACCCATCTGCCGCGGCTGTCGTCCGGCGCCGACTCGAGGATGAAACTCGTGCTGCCCGTGGTTTCGCCGCCTAACGCCAGGCCTTGGGCAATCCGGCATACGACCAGCAAAATCGGCGCGGCGAGCCCGATTTCCGCATAGGTCGGCAGCAATCCGATGACCGCCGTGCCGAGCGCCATCAACCAGACCGTCGTGGCCATGACTCGGACTCGGCCCAGACGGTCGGCCATGAAGCCGAACAGCAGCCCCCCGAGCGGTCGCGCGAAAAATGCGACCGCATAGACGGCGAACGTGCTCAGCAGCGCGGCCGTCCGATCGCTTCCGGGAAAGAAATGCGTCGAAAGAATCGGTACCGAGAACCCGAAAACGGCAAAATCATAAATCTCGCCGAAGTTTCCGATGGAGCCAGCAGCAAGCGTACGGGCCTTGTTTGTTTTGGCCATTTGTCCCCCCTCTTTGCGTCATGCTTCGGAGAGCCGCCGCGAGCAGCGGCTCTCGTCGTGTTTCAGCGGCCCTTTCCGCGGCGGCGAGTCCCGCCGACCGTGTAGATCGCGGCAGCCGTCACCACGACGGTTCCCTCGATCACTCCCTGGTAGTTCGCGCCGAGATTCAGGATGTTGAAACCGTTGGTAAGCGTGAAGAGGAGCAATGCACCCGCCAGCGTCTTGACCACCGAACCCGCCCCGCCGAAAAGCGACGTCCCGCCAAGGATCGCGGAAGCAATGACGGTCAACTCGGCACCCTGCATCGCCGTCGGGTTGACCGCACCGAGCCGGCTGCCGAACAGTACGCCGCCGAAACCCGCAGCGGCGCTGCAGAGCACGAAACCGGCCATCTTGTAGCGTCGGACGTTGATCCCGGACAGCCGTGCCGCTTCGGGATTACCACCCACCGCGTAGACACGTCGGCCGACATTCGTCATCGTCAGCACGAACCAGACTACCGCGGTAAAGCACGCCATATAGATCACGGGCTTGGGCATCGCGAACGACACGCCGCCAGCCCATACGAGAGCCAACGCACATACACCGCCAACGATCATGCCGACAGACGCGACGGGCAGGCTGCGCGTTTCGCGCCGCGCGCGCAGCGCGGACCAGACGCCACCGGCGATGAGCAAAGCACCGATGATCGCGAGCGGAATCGCGATCGCGATGCGCCCCGATTCAAACGCACGCATCGATTGCAGCACGTCTGGAGATTCGACGGACAGCGATCGGCCATCGGTGTAAATCTGCACGACGCCGCGGATCGCCGTGAGCGTTCCCAGCGTCACGATGAACGCGTTGATGCCCAGATACTGCACGATTGCGCCGTTCAGGAGACCGGCCACGATCGATACGATCATTGCGACGCCAGCTGCCGGCCAGAAGCCGATCATGTCGGCAAGGCCGACAAGGACGGCAGCAGATAACGCGGCGACCGATGCGACGGACAGATCGAAATTCCCGGTAATCAGGATCACGGTCATCGCGACGGCCATGATGCCGACCAGCGAAGACTGGTACAGCACGTTCGACACGTTGGCGATACTCAGATAGTTCGGCCGGCCCGTATACACAGTCACAGCCGAAATGACGAGCACCAGCAGGATCAGCGCGTAATAGACGCCCATCTCCCGCAGACTGAGCAATCTGCGCCAATCGGTTCCGGTCTGTTCCGTGCTTGCGGAGACACCCGCCGGGGGGCCGCCGGCGGGACCGTTGCCGGCACCACCGCTCGTCGAAGCAGAATGGTGTGTGGAAGTGATCATGTTCATCATTACTCGCTCTGTGAAGAATGGGCGCTGCTTTGCTGCAAACCACCGGAAGCGGCGCTCTGCCCGCCGGCCAGCAGGATCAATTCATGTTCGGAGGTCTCTTGCCCACGCCGCTCGGCAACGACTCGACCGTCGCGCATGACCAGAATGCGTCCGCTGACTGCGAGGATTTCCTCGAATTCGGACGAAACGATGATGACGGCCTTGCCGGCGGCCGCCAGCTCACGCACCAGCAACAGAATGTCGGTCTTCGCACCGATATCGATGCCGGCTGTCGGTTCATCGAGCAGAAACACCTTGACGTCGCTGAACAGCCACTTGCCGATCGTCACCTTCTGCGCATTGCCACCACTCAGCTCGGTCACGAGGATGTCCGGCGAATCCGCCTTGATCTGCAACCGCCGAATGGCGTCTGCACCGCGCTTGCGCTCGCGCTCGCGCTGGGGCAGCCATCGGAGCCATGACACACCATCGAGTGCCGGCAGCGTCGTATTGCGCCAGATCTCGAAGCCGGGAACCAGGCCCTGATCCATCCGATCCTCGGGAACGAGACCGAGACCCGCCTTGACCGCCGCGATCGGCGAGCGCCGCATTACGCGCCCTTCCACCTTGACGACACCCGTTGCATCCGGATCGGCGCCGAAGATTGCATGCAACAGCTCGCTTCGCCCGGACCCGAGCAGGCCGGCAATGCCTATCACCTCGCCCGCGCGAAGTTGCAGCGAAATCGGTTCGAGCTTGCCCGGAGAAGCGAGGTTCTGTACGTCGAGAAGCACCGGCGCGTCTGGACGGATCGGTTGCGGTGCAGCATGCTCGAGCGCGGCGATTTGACGCCCAACGATCGCCTCCGCAATACGCGATTCGTCGAGGTCGCTCGTCTGCGCATGCACGACCGCCTGCCCATCCCGCAGTATCGTGACGCAATCGGTCAGCGCCACGACTTCGTCGAGAAAGTGCGACACGAAGAGGATCGCCTTGTTCTCGACGCGCGACAGATGACGAACGATCCGATACACGACTTCCCGCTCGCTGGTCGCAAGCGACGCCGTCGGCTCGTCCATCACGATGAGCTCTGCGCCCGTACCAAGCGCCTGCAATATCGCCACCATCTGGCGCTGGCCGATTGACAGATCGCTGACCAATCGGTCCGGAGCGAGCCAGTACCCGATTCGCTGACACAGCTCCATGAAGCGCTTGCGGTACGCCGGATCCCGCCGCCAGGGTCCGTCCACGCCGAGAAACACGTTCTCGAGCACCGACAGCGTCGAAACGAGGGGAATGTGCTGATGAATCGTCGCAATTCCGAGGTTGCTCGCCTCCTTCGGGCTGTTGTACTCGACGTTTCCGCCCCTCCAGATGATCCGCCCGCCTGACGCCGAGAATGAGCCGGACAGGATCTTGATCAACGTGGATTTTCCCGCACCGTTCGCGCCAAGAAGCCCGTGGACCTTTCCTCGTTCGATGTCCAGATTCACGCCGCGCAGCGCGACGAGACCATTTGGATACGTCTTCGTAATTCCCTGAAGACGCAGAAGCGGGACGCTATTCGTCATGTTGCTGTCTCCTTGCCATGTCGCCGGGTCGCTCACGTGCTCACCACTCCGGAACGCACGCCGACAACGACGTCTTGGTCACCTGAGGCGTGTCGACATCGACGAACTTACCCTTCGGCGCGCCGGGGTTGGTGATCGCCGCGTACAGGGTCTTGAATGCAAGCCGGCCCATCTTGCCCGGCTGAATGCACACGGTACCGTCGACGTCACCAGTCTTGACCGCATTGATGCCGAGCTTGGAACCGCCACGGCTGACCAGCTTCGCGTGCGATCCGGCCGCTCGAACAGCACGGGCGCAACCAATCACCATATCGTCTGCCTGGTTATAGAAAAGATCGACATCGGGATGAGCCGTGAGAATGTTCTGGCAGACGGATTCGCCCTGCTCCGGCGTCCAGTCGGTCGGCTGAGACGCCACGATCTGATACTTGATGCCGGCTTTTTCGAGACCGTCCTTGAATCCCTTGGTTGCCTGCCACACGGTCGGATATCCCGGCGCGCCCTCCACGATGGCGATCTTCGCGACACGGTCCTTCGGTAGCAGACGAGCGGCGATCTGCGCTGCGTCAGCGCCGGCTCGAACTTCGTCGCTTGCGACGAGCCCGGCCAGTTTCGGATAGACGTCCTTGATCGAATGCTTCTGCGGATCGCCAATCTGAGTAGCAACAGCCACGACCGGAATATTGCGCGCAGCCGCGCGGTCAACCCAGCTCTGCGCGACGACTGCGTCGATCGGCAGCACTGCAATACCGTCGACTTTTTGTGCGATGAGATCGTCGACCGCATTACCCTGCCGCTCGACGCTCGTCTTCGCGTCGAGAACGACCGTCTTGACGCCGGCCTCCTTTGCGGCGGCTTCGAAGCCTCTGGCAGCAGCGACATTGAATGGGTACTGCATCCCTGCGGCGACATAGCCGACGGTCAACTCCTTGGCACCGGCCAACTGCGCGGACAGTGCGAGCACACCCGCCATCCCGGCCAGGCCGAGCTTCTTCCATTGCGATTTCATCGCTGTCTCCTGTTCCATCATTTTTATCGAACGTCGGCGCTCTTGTTATCGGCCCGGCAGCCGACATGCCGAACCGGGCTTGAAATCAGACTCGCACGGTCTTCTGCAGGACTGTCTTCGTCACGACGAACGCGTCGAGCGTCGACGGTCCGCCTTCTCGACCAATTCCGCTTTCCTTGACACCGCCGAACGGCGTGTCGGCATCGGGGGTCCCGAAATGATTGATCGATAGCACGCCGCATTCGAGCTCCCGACCGATACGCTCCGCGTCGTGCAAGGAATTCGTGAATGCGTAGGCCGCGAGCCCGACGGAAAGACTGTTCGCTACCGTCAGGGCCTCATCGAGATCGGATACCGGCACGCATGCGCCGAGCGGTCCGAACGGCTCCGTCGTCATCGCGTCCGCGTCGAGCGGCACATCGGCCAATACCGTGGGTTCGAAAAAGTAACCGCGATCGCCGATCCGGTTGCCGCCTGCGGCGACGCGCGCGCCGCGCCGTCGGGCATCCGCGACGAGGGATTCCATCGCGGCGAGGCGACGGGCGCTCGCAACCGGCCCCATCTGCGCGTCCTGGCGGAACCCGTCGCCCACGCGGACGTCTTTCACCCCATCGGCAAATGCCGAGACGAATGCTTGATACACGCTGCGATGCACAATGAAGCGCGACGGCGACGCACAGATCTGGCCGCTCGCATTGGTCTTGCCTTGTGCGGCGAGTCGGCCGACCGCCGCTCCGTCGACGCCTTCGCAAACGAGCACCGGCGCGTGGCCGCCAAGCTCCATCAGAACCGGCTTCATGGCCGCCGCGGCCAGCTGCGTAAGGTGCTTGCCAACCGGTACCGAACCCGTGAATGTCACCAGCCTGGTGATGGGTGACGCGATCAAAGTCGACGAAATTTCGGCCGGATTGCCGAAAACGAGGTTCAGCACCCCAGCGGGCAGTCCCGCATCCTCGAATGCCTGCACGACCTGACACGCAGCTCCCGGGGTTTCCTCGGCAGCTTTCAAAACGACCGAGCAGCCTGCTGCCAGCGCTGCACTGACCTTCCGTGCCGCGGAGCTGATCGGCACGTTCCACGGGGTAAAGGCCGCCACGGGTCCGATCGGCTGCCGCAGCACGAACTTCTGCATTTGCGGCTCGCCTGGCACGATGAGCCCATAATCCCGCAGCGACTGCGCGGCATTCCAGTCGAAGAAGTTCAGCGAACGATCGGCCTCGGCGTACGCATGCGCGTAGAGCTTGCCGTTTTCGAGGGTGATCGTCGAAGCGATCTCCTCCAACCGCTCCCTCATTAGTGCAGTTGCCTTCCTGATCACCGCAACACGCTGCTGGGGAGCGGTTTCGCGCCACGTCCGGAATCCGCGCGCCGCTGCGGCAAGAGCGCGCTCGAGGTCACCTGCAGTGGCCTTGGGGACACTTGCCAGGACTTCTTCCGTACTTGGGTTTCTCACCTCAACGGCAGTCTCGCGATCGTAGATCCACTCGCCATCGATAAAAAGTCCGATTCGTGGGTACGCATATCGTCGCGTGCTTTCCGCAGTCGGGGAGCTCAACTTGACCATCTCTCTATTCCTTAGTTATCGAAAGCAAATTCAACGCAGATCATTACATGAGACCGTCAAGGTCCGACACGCAGTTGTCAGGTCCATGCAAATAGTTCATTGACGCCGAACGTCCTATCGGTAGGCGAATCCGAGCACCGGAAGCAGGACATAAGCTTCGCCAGTTCCGCTCCGGTCGGCCGCACACCGCTCAATTGTGGGTCCATGAACCAATTCCAGTTCACGCGAATGCGGAAGTAAAGACCGTAGCCGCTGCAGTGGAGAGATTCGACGCGCCGGACGTCGTCGGTTCAGACAGGCATGACAGATGCCGGTCCCCACGAATCCCAAGGCATCGACTGGTTGCCGCGCCGATGCTACTAGCATAAATTTCCACACTGGTTGCCTACTTGCGTCAAAAAGCTGTCTCCGTTGAAGCCAAGGTTATTGCCGCGAGAGACGTTAGGTCTAGTCGATTTTTCTGGCGTTGACGGTAAGTAACTCTGAATTCGGGACGGGGCGGCAAAGCGCATCGCGCAAAGCCTGATGCAGACGGCATCGGCCAACAACGACGCGGTCTGCCGCGTTGTCGTCTTCCCCAAAAATCAGGGAAAAACCTGATCCGAATCTCGCAACCAAATCGTCGCGAATCAGATCGCCTCCTTGGTCCTCAGGTCGGGACTCCTTTTTCTCGGACGCTGTAACGGCTATGCTGCGCACTCACTTTTTCGATCTAGGAGAATCAGCATGTCTGAAGTTTCCGCAGTAGCTATATCGTGGGCGAAACCGGGATACGAAGCTCAACTGGCAGAGGCTCTGGAAGGGCTGCTCGAGCCGACACACAAGGAAGCCGGCATGTTGCAGTACGAGATGCATCGCGACATGCGCGAACCACGCTGCTTCGTTTTCATCGAGCGTTGGGAAGATGAGAAGACGTTCGATGCTCACTGCAATTCCTCGCACGTTACGGCCTACCTGGAAAAGGTCGCTGACTGGGTCGAGAAAAATACGATCCATGTCCTTCGGAAGGTACGGTAACGAAACTGCTGCGGTCAGTTGAATTTCCAGCGGGTGTCGCGAAACGGGACACTCGCGGAGCCGCGCTCATCGGGCGTACCTATCATCGGGATGAGACATCCCGAAAGACGCCCCTCGTTCAGCGAAACTTACCGCGCATGCCAGAAAAATCGACTAGACCTACCTAGAGCAGCGAAATAACCTTCATCTAAGGCCATCGGAAAGTTCGATGGCCGACATGTCGCGACACGAGCACATTCATGAAAGAACATCGGGCCCGTCTGCTGGCCGACAACTTCGTTTTCCTGGAGGCTCCACGCTGGCGTAATGGCCGCCTGTGGGTTTCCGACGTATTCGATCTGAAGCTGTATACCGTCGACGAGAATGGTGGTCGAACATTCGTTTGCGATGTCGCCGGCCGCCCCGCCGGGATCGGATTCCTCGCAGATGATACGGCTGTAGTCGTGTCGTGCGCGGAAAAGAAGTTGATGAAGGTGTGCGGAAACGACGTATCGATTTACGCAGACCTTTCCGCGCTCGCCACCGGAGACCTCAACGATCTCGTCGTAGACGACGACGGACGCATCTACGTCGGAAATTTCGGCTACGACTTGTTCGGTGGCGCACCCCGAGCTCTCACGGACCTGCATCTCGTCGAACCGGACGGGTCGATACGAGTCGCCGCGTCTGAACTCGAATTTCCGAATGGTGCAGTTATCAAGGACGACGGGCGAACACTGGTCGTCGCCGAAACATGGCGCGGACACCTCACCGCCTATGACAGGGACCCGCTGGGCAATCTGTCGAATCGGCGCCTCTACGCCGATCTCGGCGAGCGACAACCGGATGGCATCTGTGCAGACGCGGATGGCGCCATCTGGGCAGGGTGCTACAACACCGGGGAATTCGTACGCGTACTCGAAGGGGGCGCCATCACGGATCGCGTGCAGTTTGACGGACATGCCGTCTCGTGTGTGCTGGGCGGTAACGATGGCACGACTCTTTACTGCTGCGTATACCTTGGAACCGACGAAGAGCTTCAGGCACGAATTCCACGCAGCGCGATCTTCACAGTTGAAGTGACATCGCCTGGTCCCGCCTCCCAGGCGGGCCGGACTGGCATGTGACCTGCCGGCCGTTCCCTGGGACACGACATATAACGCGCAGCCAAAGCCGCGCACGGATTGCGAATCCTTGCCCCTAGAGAAGGCCGGCAGCCGGTCGGGACATCGACCGCCAAGTTCGCGCGAATCCTGAAATGCTCGAGGACTCGCGCGTTGACCATATCAAAACGAGCAAATGGAACGGAGATAGGACCGCAATATGACGATTCATCGGAAATGGAACTACGAAGGTAAGGTCGCCTTTGTAACGGGTGGTGCAAACGGTATCGGTCGCGTCACGGCACTGGCGTTTGCGCGAGAAGGTGCCAATGTCGTTGTCGCAGATCTTTCGCAAGAGGGCGCAGCGGAAACGGTACGGGAGATCGAAACCCTTGGAGTACGTGCGATCGCAGTGAAGTGCGATGTCTCGAGATCGGAAGACGTAAAGGTAGCCCTCGACAAGACGATCGAGACGTTCGGCCGCCTCGACTTCGCCTTCAACAACGCAGGCATCGAACAACCTTTGTCGTATACAGCCGACGTATCCGACGAACTGTTCGAACGGACCGTTCGCGTGAATCTCGGCGGCGTGTTTTATTGCATGAAGCACCAAATCCCGCTGATGCTCAAGAACGGTGGCGGTGCAATCGTGAACACGTCGTCCGGTGCCGGCGTCGTGGGCATTCGCGGCCAGGGCGCATATTGCGCGGCGAAACATGGTGTGATCGGCCTCACCAAGTCAGCGGCCCTGGAGTATGCGAAGGACGGCGTGCGTATCAACGCCGTCTGTCCAGGCATCATCGACACACCGATGATCGGCCGATTCACGCAAGGCACCGAGGAAGGTCGTCAGCGAATGATCGCGCAGGAACCCGTTGGCCGACTGGGCAAACCTGAAGAGATCGCCGAAACCGTTCTCTGGCTCTGCTCCGACGTTGCCGGGTTTGCGATCGGTCATGCTGTCGTAGTAGACGGTGGCCAAACAGCAGGACTCTAATCTCGGCCGCAAACCGGGACGTGGGGCGCACTTGTCACTGCGCCCCACATCGACTCTCCGCATACGAATGGTCGCTGGGCCGGCAACGAATTGGACTACGTCCGGGGCCGAGCGCACCACGATAGACATCATTGCCCTGACTACATCGAAGCGTCGATTCTGGACGCTTCAACATCACTGTCGTTCATGCTTGCGCTCATCTCGACTCCACGCGCATCTCGCCTGAGATGGGACTAGAGATAAGAACAAGAAACCAAATCGCTCTGTAGCGCCACACCGCATCTCGCTCCGACGGAGCGGTACTTTTTCCATCCAGCCGGTTTTCTTGCGCTGCTAGTGGATGCCTCACGCAGGTCAACGAAATGGACAGATTCGAGATCGAACCATACGGTGGCGACATGCAAACTCAACCATGAATCAAAACTCCGCGCAAGCACCTCTACTGTGGATCGTGGCAACGGGCTTTTTCATGCAAACGCTCGATACTACTATCGTCAATACCGCACTCCCGTCTATCGCGTCCAGCTTCAACGCGTCGCCTCTCGCAATGCGCTCGATCGTTGTCGCCTACACGCTCACAATGGCGCTCCTCACGCCAGCTTCCGGCTGGCTAGCAGACCGCTTTGGCACCCGTCACGTCTACTTCGCTGCAATCCTTGTCTTCGTCATCGGATCGATTTTTTGTTCGAGCGCACAGACGTTGGATCAGTTGGTAACCGCTCGCGTACTTCAGGGGATCGGAGGGGCGATGCTGTTGCCAATCGGGCGCCTTGCGATACTGAGAAGCATGCCAGGAGAGCAGTATGTGTCTGCGCTCGCGCTTGTTTCGATTGCCGGGCAAGCTGGACCCATTGTCGGTCCGACTCTCGGAGGATTGTTTTCGGAGATGATCTCGTGGCACTGGATCTTCTTGATCAACGTACCCATCGGGATTTTCGGCCTTCTCGCCGTTCGTCGCTATCTGCCGCGCGATACGGCGCGGGCAGCCCCACCGTTCGATTTTGCAGGTTGCGCCCTACTCTCGCTCGCGATGATTGCCTTCTCACTCGCGACAGATGCCCCATTCGACGTCCACCATATGCCACGGTCGGCGGCACTGTTCCTGCTCGGACTTGTCGCGTCACTCGCCTACATTCCGTATGCGCGGCTCCGGTCCAGCCCACTCTTCAGGTTAGCCCTCTTTCGCGAACAGAATTTCAGCGTTGGCCTGGTCGGGAACCTCGTGTGCCGCATCGGATCGAGTGCTGTGCCGTTCCTGCTGCCACTCATGATGCAGTTGCAAATTGGATTCACACCACTGCAATCGGGTTTGATGCTACTTCCTGCTGCACTCGCCGGGGCCACCGCAAAGCGCTGGATACCACCACTCGTCAAACGTTACGGGTACAGCACCTTTCTGCTGGGCAATACATTGATGGTCGGCACATTCATCATGGCGCTTTCGCTGTTTTCGATTAACACGCCGCTTGCCGTCGAGATCCTCCTGTTGGCTGCGTTCGGTGCGACCAACTCGATGCAGTTTGCGGCAATGAATAGCGTCACGCTGAAGGACTTGTCTCGCTCGGATGCGGCAACCGGCAATAGTCTCTTCTCGATGGTTCAGATGCTTGCGATTGGACTGGGGGTCTCGATTGGTGGCGCGCTCGTCCACATTTTTTCCTGGCAATGGAAATCGGTCTCCGTCGGATTCAGACTCGGATTCATCTGCGTCGGTCTTATTACGCTTCTATCTGCGCTGGTATTTAGAAGACTCGATAACACCCGTACAGTGCTGGCGCAGACTCCTCAACAAGCTAGCTCCTGATCAGGTCAGGCGCGAGCCGCACGGGACACCATCAAAAAAAGGCGGCACGACGCAGGGTATGGCGTTCGTGCCGCATAAAGTTTGCGCTTGGAGATACACTAGAGCGACAATGAAGCTGCTCCGAAAGAGTGAATCTAAAATCAGAACAGGGTCATGATGCCAGCGACAACGCCGAACTGACTGTGACCGTAGTTCGGTGAAATGTTTCCAGCTGCCCCACCCTGGTTCTGGTTCGGGCCGTACGGATCGGCGAAGCCATTTCCCAACCCCAGGTTTGACGTCGAGCTGTTGTGGAGATACGCGAGCTCCGTATAGAAGAAAGTACGCTTCGACAGGCTGTAAGTGCCCCCGAGCGTATACATGGTCGCGTTGCCATTCCCGTTGTTTGCGTTCGCGTGGTAAACCGCGCCGGTGACCGCGGCAAACGGGTTCACGGTATAGGTCACCCCGACCCACTCATGGTCAACCGCCGTCGGTACACCTCTCGCTCCCGATGGCAACGTGCCACTCGAGACACCGTAGCTGCCCAGAGATGCATCCGGTGCACTCAGATGTTGGTAGCCAAGATACGCTTTCAACGGCCCCCATGTAAAATTTCCGCCTGCCATGACGGATCGCGAACTGACGTAGACGTTGCTGAACTTTCCGTTCGGATCGCGCGTTTCGTCGTAGATTGCGAGCACCTCGAAGTTGCTGCCGTTGTACATCGCCTTGATGCCATCGGCACGCCCCTGAGCACCGCCAAGCTGGTTCGGCCCTGAACCGGAAATTCCGCTGCTTGATGGCGCCGAGTTCCATCCGTTCGCATTGTTCGTCAGATCGTACTGCCCTTTTACCGTGAATCCATCGATACTGGGCGACGTGTACTCCAGCCCGTTGCCCGCCTGCGTCCAATTGCGACCACGTACCAGGGTCGACAGCGCAAACTGTTGAAAGACTTGCGGATCGGCGTCGTAGCTGTCCTGCATGATCTCGCCCGTACCAATGTTGCCCATCTTGAACGTGCCATAACGATCATGGGTGACACCGATGTATGCATGGCGGCCGAACAAACTTCCGTTGTTGATGCCGCCATTCAACGTGTTAATACCGCTCTCGAGTTTGAAGAGGGCCTTGGTTCCTCCACCAAGATCCTCGGTCCCTTCGATCCCCCACCACGATTCCCCAAACCCTGCAGTCTCAAGGCCGATCAAACGCCCATCGGCTCGCCCGCTCCAGTACGTCATGCCGTTGTCGATCCGACCGTAGAGCGTGACGCTGCTCTGTGCGTATGCCCCAGAGGCAATCGCGAGCAACGAAAGACCAATCCATCCCTTCGCTTTCATATGACTTCCTTGAATTGACGTCCCCACCATCACGAAACAGGGGTCTACGATGGACCCCTTCGTCGATCCACTTCGCAGCGGATTGAGTGGGACTATATTTTCAAGGACGTCTATTCCGCATCTATCGAAATCGATAATCCTGATGTGCTTGATGGTAATATTTTTCCGGAGGATCTTCCGATATCTGGCCAGTTCGACTGACCATATTCTTCCGAATTCCTTATTTCACTTTGAAACAGGAGACCGACGGTGATACCGTCGCGCATTCACTAACTTGTTCGACTCGTAAAGATGCGTCGTCACCGACGCGCCCGGTATCGAGACATGTTGCACGACTGCAACGGAACAGCGAGCGAGTCGGCAGACGCCTGGATGGGCCGGTCCGCCAAGGCGAGAAATCATTCGGACCAGCTTCAAGGATTGGAGTGCGTCGATCGGCAGCACGGCAACGTGCCGAGGCGATCACGGGAATCAAATTCGCCGGGCACTAGCGTGACCGCCGTGATGTCGGTAGGCGTAACGTCGCGTCGCGAACGCATATCGACCAGTGATGGTGTGCCCGCCGAGTCTGGCGTGCCGGGGCGATCAGCGCCGCCCCGATCGTTGCGAGCATTATGGAAGTGCTGCGGAAATATCAATTGCACTTCGGCGATGCGCCGGTGTCCGCGAATTGCGCATGTGTCTGCTGCGCAAGCGATACTTTCGTTGTCGCTGATTGAACATCATTGACCCAGGTACGCGGATTCGCACGTGCCGGATTGAAGCCGGCCGCCTCGTATTGAATCATTTCATTGCGAACTTGTTCGCGGGTCAGGCCTTGCGAAGTCGACTGGGCAGATGCAATCGCAGGAATGAGGACAGCAGACGCGGCGGCGACAAGAGCGATACGGTTTTTCATGACATTGATTCCAGAAAGACGAATATAGGACTGCCGTATACCTGCGCTGCACCGACGACCGTTCGTCGCCGTATTCGATGACTCACCCGCTGGCGGCAAGCTCGTCATGCAAAGCGCATTCGGCAGAAAAATCAACGTCTCCAGCTCAATGTACCCTCTGGTGCCGTGCTTGGTCTGGTCGCTCTCAGCCCGCACGGTGGGCCGACAGCCTTATATCGACCATGAGTTTACGTTTTCCTGGTAGCGCGATTAAGTAGCTATGTTCGCTAGGACCTATTAATTTTTCTCATGAATAGCTGCAAGTACAGCCTGCGCGCAAAAGCTCATTGGTGTTAGGATTCTGGCACTTTCGACTCGGGAATCGCCGATGAATCGGGAAAACCTCAACGACCTACAAGTGTTTCTGGCCGTGGCACGCGAGAGGAGCTTCACGCGCGCTGCGGCACGACTCGGCGTCTCACAGTCAGCGCTGAGCCATACGATCCGCGATCTCGAGTCACGCCTCGGTATTCGCCTCCTCACTCGCACGACACGCAGTGTCTCGACGACCGATGCCGGCGAAGAATTGCTCCAGACGGTCGCGCCATGTATCGAAGAGATCGAGGCGAAGCTGGCATCGCTTTCGGACTTCCGAGACAAACCCGCAGGCGTCGTCCGCATTACTGCAACCGATCATCCGATCGATACAGTCGTTTGGCCGAAATTGAGGAAGCTACTACCAAAGTATCCCGAGATTCGAGTCGAGATCTCGGTCGACTACAGTCTCGCGAACATCGTTGAGGAACGGTACGACATCGGCATCAGGTTTGGGGACCAGGTAGCGAAGGATATGATCGCGGTCAGGATCAGTCCGGACATTCCGATGGTGATCGTCGGGGCACCCTCCTATCTCAGAGGGCGAGCGCTTCCAGAAACGCCAGAGGATCTCCTTCAGCACGACTGCATTACACTGCGGCTCACCACCATGAAAGGCGTGTATGCATGGGAGCTGAAAAAAGGAAAACGCGAAATTCAAGTCCGTGTCGGTGGCCAACTGACCTTCAATACACAGCCGCAAATGCTGCAGGCCGCTCTGGACGGATTCGGGTTGGCGTTCCTGCCGAAAGACGCGGCGCAGCCGTATCTTCGAAGCGGCGGTCTCCAATGCGTGCTCGAAGACTGGTGCCCGACATTTCCGGGCTACCACGCTTACTATCCGAGCCGCCGCCAGGCATCGCGCGCATTTTCGGTCGTGATCGACGCGCTGAAACATCGTGCTTGATGTCTGGTCGATGAAATTGGTCGCTGAAACTTGCAACTCGACCGGTCAAAGTCATCAGCCAGAGGAACTATCCCGCGAGTCGACCGCGCTACGCGCGGTGCACACTCGCTCGCCACGCTGATCGCCAGAACCGCCTCGTTTGTTGCCACCGAGTGACGGGGCGATCCGCCTCAACGCATCTGTAGAACGATCACATTACTACTGGCCGGATTCGTCCGCTCGCGAAGGTGTTTCACCTCATCGGCCGTCACCGGCCCGCCACGGTTACCCCACGAGCTCCGGACGAAAGTCAGTACGTCTGCGATCTCCTGGTCCGACAGCTGCTTGCGAAACGGCGGCATGCGATAGGTGTCCGGTACGCCAGCCGCGACGACACGACCGGAGCCGTTCAGCGCCGCGTTGATGGACGACACGTTCGTGTTGGCCATCGATGATGCGGCACCTGCCAAGGGCGGGATCCATTGTCCTTGTCCGCGTCCGTCGATACCGTGGCACGCGCTGCATTTCGCCATGAACGTCTGTGCACCTGGTACCTTCAGCCGTTGATCGAGCGCGAGATGCCCGTTGGACGCGGCATCGTATTGCCACGGGGCGCCGTCGCGCGCCGGATTGCCGGGTAGCGTCTTCAGATAGTGCGCGACCGCCCGCAAATCGTCGTCCGTCATGTACTGCGTCGAGTTGTTGAACACGTCGGCCATCGAACCGAACACGACGGCGTGCGGGTTCCGCCCCGCCCTCAGGAAACGAAAGACGTCGTCTTCGCTCCAGCGGCCGAGCCCCGTGTTCGCGTCGCCACGCAAACTCGGCGCATACCAGCCATCCAGTTCGGCGCCGGCCAGATAGAGTGCACTGCGCTCGTCGAGTGCCTTCTCGTTCATTGCCACGCCGCGCGGTGTGTGACAGCTGCCGCAGTGGCCGAGTCCCTGAACGAGGTAGGCACCCCGGTTCCATTGCACGTCGGCCGACACTTTCGCCTGATAGGCGCCCGGCTCGGTGAATACGGCGTTCCAAAGCGCGAGCGGCCACCGCATGTTCAGCGGCCAGGGAATATCGCTGCGCTTGTTTTCCTTCCGAACCGGTTGCACACCGTGCGTGAAGTATGCGTACAGTGCGCGCACGTCGTCGTCGGCGAGCTTCGAGTAAGACGGGTACGGCATCGCCGGATAGAGCCGACGACCGTCGCGTGCGATGCCGTCGCGCAGTGCACGGTCGAAATCGGCGAGCGTATAGCTGCCGATGCCGGTTGCGCTATCGGGCGTAATGTTCGTCGCGAAGATTGATCCCATCGGCGTGGCCATCTCGAGGCCGCCGGCAAACGGTGCGCCGCTCGGGGTACTGTGACACGCGACACAGTCACCAAGCCGCGCGACGTATTCGCCATGCCGGATCAGTTCGGCCGACGGCACACCCGTATCGGCAGCGCCGTCGAACGGCGACGCCGGCGTACGGGTCGAGAACCAGGCGATCCCGACCGCCACGACAACGCAGGTGGGCAGCAGGATGGCGAGGATCTTCTTGAAGCGGTTTTTCGTCATTGTCTGGCGTGGCTTTCCGGGCAAGATTTCAGGTGTTGAACGTGTAGCGCGAGAGCGGCATGCTGCGAATGCGCTGCCCCGTCAGCCTGGCAACCGCATTAGCTACAGCCGGCGGCACGGCAGGCAATGGAGGCTCGCCGATTCCACCCATCTTTTCGCCGCTCTCGATGATCCGGACGTGTACGCGCGCCATCCGCGCGGGTGGCAGGATCGGATACATGTCGTAATTGCGTGCGGTCGGCACACCCTTTTCGTAGGTCGCCTCTTCCATCAAGACTTGGGACAGTCCGAGCGCCACTGCTCCGCTCACCTGCGCCTGGATGATCGCCGGGTTGACGATGCTGCCCGGATCGATCGCTTCCCAGATATCGTGTACCTTGACTTGCCCCTGCTCGATCGACACTTCCGCAATCACCGCCGCTTCGGTACCAAAGGGACTTGCCATCGCGACGCCGCGCGCGCGGCGCGTGCCGTCGCTGGCCGTAAACGGTCCGCGTTTCCAGCCGCCGGACATTTCGCCCACCGCGCGCAGCAGGTTCGTGAGCCGCTTGTTGCCGTTCAGCATCCGCATCCGCAGGTCATACGGATCGTGCCCGCCCTCGTCGGCCAGCTCGTCCAGGAACGTCTCGTAGAAAAAGTCGTTCATCGAATTGCCGACCGAGCGCCAGTAACCCTGCACCATCGGACTCTTCACATAGAGACGGGCAATGCGACGATCCGGAATCGCGTATTTCTTGCCGGCCAGCCCTTCGACGGCGCTGGGATCGACTGTCTCGCCGCGCTTGTTGCTCAACGCCTCGGTCGGACCTTCGGTGACCGTCACGGCCTCGAGGGCGATCGGCAGCCCCTGCGCATCGAGTCCACCGCGGAAGCGCACCGCGGCCATCGGCCGCAACGCATCGCGCAGGAACTCTTCCTCGCGACTCCAGATGACCTTGACCGGTCGTCCGACGGCCTTTGCCAGCTGAATCGCCTGCGGATACACGAGCGCTGTGTCGTAGAGAAAGTGGCGCCCGAAGAATCCTCCCAGCAGCGGAGAGTGGATGATCACCTTCTCGGCAGGCAAGCCCGTACGCTTGACGATATCGGCCTGGAACATCTCGGGCGCCTGATTGGGTATCCACAGCTCGAGCGAGCCGTCCGCGTTGAATCGCGCGAGTGCCGACGGCGGCTCCAGCTGCGCGTGATTCAAATACTGGCTGTGATAGGTCGCGTTGACGACTTTCTTCGCGCGCTTGAATGCGGCGTTCGCATTCCCCACGACCTCGGCGTTGTCACCGACGCCCGGCTCGTTGGCGAGGCGCCGTGCGAATTCCGCGGTCGAGAAATCGGCCGGCATGTAACGCACGGTCGAATCCGTACCCGGCTCCCGCCAGTCGACCTGAAGCGCCTCCGCGGCGCGTTTCGCGACCCACCAGCGCTCCGCCACCACCGCGACTGCACCCGGCAAACGATGAACGGAATGCACGCCTTTCATCGCGCCGACCTGTGCCTCATTGCGGATTGCAGCCACGGTCAGTCCCAGCCGGGGAGCATGCTGAACCGCCGCCTGCAGCATGCCGTCCACGCGACTGTCGATACTGTACATCGCCTTGCCCGTCGATTTCTGATGCACATCCACACGCTGGATCGGCTTGCCAATCCAGCGGAATTGCGCCGGATCCTTCAACTTCACGCTTGCGGGACCGGGCACGGGCAGGTCCATCGCATGCGACGCGAGCTGCCCGTAATCGAGCGAGCGACCTGACGCGCGATGGATCACCTTGCCCGGTTCCGTGCTCAAGCCATCGACCGGGACGCGCATTTGAGCCGCCGCCGCCTGCAGCAACATCTGCCGAGCAAGCGCGCCCAAACGGCGCATCGTCGGATAACTCATGCGCACCGACATGCTGCCGCCGGTAATGCGCATGCCGTTGTCCATCACTTTGTACTCGGCACCAGGCGGCGCGCTTTCCACGACAAAGCTGGCAGGATCGGCATCCAGCTCCTCGCCAACGATTTGCGCCATCGCTGTAAAGACGCCCTGCCCGCCTTCCATGAACGGACTGAGAAACCGGATCGAGTTGTCCGGACGAATCTCCAGGAACGCCGGAACACGCGTCCCAGGCGTTGTAGCCGCCGCAGTGGCAGCGGCGCGCGCGGTACGCACCGGCAGACCGAAACCAAGGACCAGCGCGCCCGCAGCGGTGCCCGCACTCGCCAGAAGGAAACGGCGACGGGAAATGTTGGTCGGCTCGTCAATCGGAAAGACGTCGCTCGGTGCGGACGTGTCAGCCAGCTTCGTCATGCGTCACCCCGCTCTTCTTCTGTGGTGCCGGACACCTTGCAGGCGATCGCACCCACCGCCGCGATACCTGCCAGCGTCGCGGTCGCTGCCGTGGCGGCGTGTTGCATCGTCGGCCCGGACGGCTGAGCGACGGCAGCATGGGGGTTGGAACCGCCCGATAGATCGTTCACGGCCGCATGAATCGCGT
Source organism: Burkholderia sp. Bp9142 (assembly GCF_003853415.1). Taxonomy (GTDB): domain Bacteria; phylum Pseudomonadota; class Gammaproteobacteria; order Burkholderiales; family Burkholderiaceae; genus Burkholderia. The sequence continues at coordinate 22,301 of NZ_QTPP01000036.1, forward strand.
TGTATGTTCCGCAGCGACACAGATTGATCATCGCTGCCGCGACTTGCTCGTCGGAAGGATGCGACGTCTGCTTGAGCAGCGCGGTCGCGGCCATGACCTGACCGGATTGACAGTAGCCGCACTGAGGAACCTGGTGCTTGACCCACGCCGCGACAACGCGCTTGCCGACCGCATCCTCCTCAATCGCTTCGATGGTCGTGATTTTGCGTCCGACGACACCTTCGATGGGCGTGACGCAGGAGCGCATCAACGCGCCGTCGACCAACACGGAGCAGGCACCGCATTGCGCAAGGCCGCAGCCGTATTTGGTGCCCGTCAGGCCGAGTTCATCGCGAAGCGCCCATAGCAAGGGCGTATCGCCATCGGAATGGACTTCGTAGGTCTTGCCGTTGATTTGAAGCTGCATGGCACTCCCATCTTTTCGTAAAGCTGAAATTGCGAGCGCGGCGCTCTGGACTCCCACATTGACGCCGACGTACCTCGCGGATGCGGCCGATGCTAGCACGCAAGGAATTTGTAATTACCCCATCGATACAGATTGCCCCTATTAGCACCATTCATGAATATCGAACGTAAACTCGTGGCGGACAGCGAATCCGGTTCAGTCTCCGCTACCGTAATGACGTCGTTGACGGATTGCGGTTTGACGCCGGGCTCGGCACACGACAAGCGAAAATGTATCGGCAGATATTCAGCCGGGATCGATAAGGCAGGAATGGCACATCATTGATTACTTGCGCTCATGACTCCAATCACGTTCCGGGGAGTTTTCTATCGCGGCTCTCTCTCTATCATTGAAATCGAACGTCCAACTACAGACGCCTACTTACAGCCGGTTCGACCAACACGTTCGGTGATCAGCGTCTAGTCGCTTGGCTCGACGGGGCCCGATTCGAACCGCGTCCAAGGCACTCCCGGCCACGGAATCGCCCGAATATTCGCCGCAACCGCGATCGCAACTCCGGCGTTTCGTGACTCGAATCTTCCACCCGGGACAACACACCACGTGTAAGCAAGCGAAACCGGCAATCCGGGCCGATCGCCTTTATTGCCGAACCGCAGACTCGCCACTTGATAAGGAGAATGCAGTGACCAAGGTATGGTTCATTACCGGAGCCGGCAGCGGCCTCGGTGCTGGTGTCGCGAAGGCGGCATTGACGGCTGGCGACAAGGTCGTAGCCGTCGGACGAGACACGGCCAAGATCGAGCGCTCCCTAGGCGATTTCGCCGGGGATAGTCTCGCAATCATCAAAGCCGACGTGACCAAAGCGGGCGATGTTACTGAGGCGGTCGCAACCGCCATCCGTCGCTTCGGTCGCGTCGACGTACTGGTCAACAACGCCGGCTTTTGCCTGCTCGGAAACTTCGAAGAACTCGAATGGCAGGATATCGAGCGTCAGTTCAACACGAACGTCTACGGCGTGATGCACGTGCTTCGGGCAGTGCTGCCTGTGATGCGCAAACAGCGATCCGGGCATGTGATGAACATCAGCTCCGGTGGCGGCATCATGGGATTCAGCGATGTAGCGGCCTACTGCGCGACCAAGTTCGCGGTCGAAGGACTCACGCTTTCGGTGGCGGGCGAAATCGAGCAATTCGGGATCAAGTCGACCGTGGTGGAGCCGGGCATGTTCCGGACGGACCTGCTGGCCGACAGCAACGTCCGCTACACGCCCCCGTCGATTTCCGATTATGCGCATGAGGAACCAGTCAATACGTCTTGGTCCCGCATCAACGGCACCCAGGTAGGCGACCCCGACAAGTTCGGCGAGGCGCTGGTCAAGTTGACTGCCCTGGAAAATCCGCCGCGGTTCTTCGCGGTTGGAGGCGATGTCCTGGACATCATTCGCGACGTCACCGAGCTACGTCGGCGAGATGCCGCTGCCCACGAGGCGCTCTCGAGATCGACTGACTTCTGATTGCATCGATCCGACTGTGCAACGCAAGGGCTCTGGTCCATTGCGATCAGCCCGGCAGCGGCCAGGCTACTGATCGGCCAATACCGCGCACCGCCACGTAAATCAACTCGATGGGTTCACGGCGTTCCGATCGCGAGCCAGCTGTATGACATGAAGGCGCGGCTTTACATGGGAAACGAAGGACCAGCGCACACATTTATTCCGGTTCATGCAAATTCGGACCATCGTGCCGCGTAGCGCGACAACATCGTATTTCGGAGCAGTCCGAGTCAGCCAGACGACGTGCCGACTGACGTTCATCTCCCCTTCTATCAAGGAAACAAACCGTGTCTGTAAAAGCTTACGGCGCGTATGCCGGTGACAAACCTCTCGAGCCCATGGAAATTTCCCGGCGAGTGCCTGGCCCGCATGATGTGCTGATCGACATCGCGTATTGCGGCATCTGCCATTCCGATCTTCATCAAGTGCGCGCCGAATGGGCCGGCACGCAATTCCCATGCGTACCCGGTCACGAAATCGTTGGCCGCGTAGCCGCCGTGGGTGCACACGTGTCCGGATTCGGCCCGGGAGACCTTGTCGGCATCGGTTGCATCGTGGACAGTTGCAAGCACTGCGAAGAGTGCGATTCGGGCCTCGAGAATTACTGCGATGGCCTGATCGGTACCTACAACTTCCCAACTGCGGACGCGCCCGGCTGGACGCTGGGCGGCTACTCCCAGCAGATCGTAGTTCACGAGCGCTATGTTTTGCGCATCCGTCATCCCGAAGAACAGCTCGCCGCCGTCGCGCCCCTGCTGTGCGCCGGCATCACGACATATTCGCCACTGCGCCACTGGAACGCCGGGCCGGGAAAGAAGGTCGGCATCGTCGGCATCGGTGGCCTCGGGCACATGGGTATCAAGCTTGCCCACGCGATGGGCGCACATGTCGTTGCGTTCACCACATCGGAATCCAAACGCGAAGACGCCAAGGCGCTGGGGGCGAACGAGGTCGTCGTATCCCGCAATTCAGACGAAATGGCCGCCCATGTGAAGAGCTTCGATCTGATCGTCAACACCGTTGCGGCACCTCACGACCTCAACGTATTCCTCACGCTGCTGAAGCGGGACGGCACCCTGACGCTCGTCGGTGCACCTGCGTCGCCACATCCCTCACCCGAAGTGTTCAATCTGATCTTCAAGCGGCGATCACTTGCAGGCTCGATGATCGGCGGCATTCCCGAAACACAGGAAATGCTCGATTTCTGCGCCGAGCACGGCATCGTCGCCGACATCGAGTTGATCGGGGTCGACCAGATCAACGATGCCTATGAGCGCATGCTCAAGGGCGACGTCAAATATCGCTTCGTGATCGACAACGCCACTTTGGCCGCATGAACGCGATGCTACATCGTAGACACCATCGGGCTTAGGTTACTTCACAAGACGAAGGACGCATCAATGAAAAAGCTCATTATGTTGCTTGGCCTGCTTGTCAGTACACTCTCCGCAGCGGCGGCTGACATGTCCAACGGGGCCGACAATTTTTACAAGAGTGACCGGGTAGCTTCGCAGAAGGTCACGTTCAAGAATCAATACAAGATGGACATCGTCGGGAATCTCTTCGTTCCGAAGAATCTCGACCGTAGCAAAAAGAGCCCGGCGATCATCGTCGGGCATCCGATGGGCGCCGTCAAAGAACAGAGCTCGAACCTGTACGCGCAAAGGCTGGCTGAGCAGGGATTCGTCACGCTCGCCATCGACCAGTCCTTCTGGGGCGAGAGTGCCGGGCAGCCGCGCAATGCTGTAGCACCGGACATATACGCCGAAGCCTTCAGCGCTGCCGTGGATTTCCTCGGAACGAGGCCGTTTGTGGACCGACAGCGAATTGGCGTGCTCGGCATCTGCGGTAGCGGAAGCTTTGTCATCAGCGCAGCCAAGATCGATCCACGCATGAAAGCCATCGCGACAGTCAGCATGTACGACATGGGCGGCGTCAATCGAAACGGTCTGCGGCATTCGCAGACCGTTGAGCAGCGGAAGCAGGCAATCGCCGCAGCTGCAGAACAACGCTATGTCGAATTCGCCGGTGGTAAAGCCGAGTACACCAGCGGGACGGTGCATGAGTTGGACGCAGATACTCCGCCAATTCAGCGCGAATTTTACGATTTCTACCGCACACCACGGGGCGAGTACACGCCGAAGGGATCGTCGCGCGCGCTCACGACGCACCCGACATTGACCAGCAACGTCAAGTTCATGAACTTCTATCCGTTCAATGACATCGAGACGATATCACCCCGCCCGATGCTGTTCATCACGGGTGAGAACGCACACTCTCGGGAATTCAGCGAAGAGGCCTACCGACTTGCTGGCCAACCGAAAGAGCTTGTCGTCGTACCGGGTGCAGGTCACGTCGACCTTTACGATCGAGTCAATCTGATTCCGTTCGATAAGCTGACGTCGTTCTTCCAGAAGAACCTCTAGTCGATGAGGTTCGCGGCTACCCGCAGCCGACAGTCCAAAGGCCACGCTCCGGCGTGGCCTTTTTGCGGAAGCAGTGGTTCGCCCCTCCCATGCGGATCGCACGGTGGCGTAGGAATCCGCCCGACACTAGCGTTTTCACCGATTGTTTTATGACGAATACTCATAAGTCCAATCACCCCAACCATCTTTATCGATTGTCCGCAGCACTGTTTAATGCGGTCTTGGCTCCGTGACGCTCGCATCCGCCAGACGTGTCGTCGGCATTCCGGCATCCATCATTCCCTCTACGCTCGCGGGTTGCGACCGAAATGTCTGCGCGGCGTCTACCCGCGCCCGCAGTTGTCGGATGACGAACAAGCCGTACTGCGGCTTCCGTCCGCAGGATCCGTGACCGCGGCACTACACGTCATGCCGATCGGTGCGAAGCAACCATTTCATCTGTACTCGTTCGCGGCCAGCTGTGTATTCGCGAAGCAACAAGGAACACCATGTCGACATTGGCAGCACAAACTCAAATTTCCGCCCGGCATATATGGAGCGCCGTTAGTTCGATGGCAATGTGCGCCGCAATGTTGATCGCCACGGAATTCATGCCGGTGAGCCTTCTTACGCCGATTGCATCGGACCTTCATGCAACCGTCGGGATGGCGGGTCAGGCAATTTCGATATCGGGACTCTTCGCCGTGGCGACCAGCCTGCTGATTCCGGCGCTCGCGGGCCGCTTCGATCGTAGAAACGTACTTACCGCAATGGCGGTGCTGATGCTCGTGTCGCTTGTCCTTATCGCAGACGCAGACAACTTCGCTATGCTGATGGCAGCCCGTGCACTGCTCGGCATTTCAGTCGGCGGCTTCTGGTCACTCGCAACAGCAACCGTCATGCGTCTCGTGCCGGAACACTCTATTCCGCGGGCGCTCGCTGTCCTTTTCACCGGCAACGCCGTTGCAACCGCTTTTGCCGCGCCGATCGGCAGTTACGTAGGCGGTGTGATCGGGTGGCGCGGCGTATTCTGGGCACTGGCGCCAATCGTTGTCCTCAACCTGATCTGGTTGTGGTTCAGCATTCCGTCGATGCCGCCCCAAGGAAACCAATCAATTGGCAAAGTCATCGGCCTGCTCAAGCGACGCAATGTGGCCTTCGGGATGCTCGCCGTCATGCTGACGTTCGGCGGCGCATTTGCCATCTTCACCTATCTGCGCCCCTTTCTCGAAGCGTATACACACGTCGACGTCGCCCAATTGTCGATGCTGCTCCTGGGTTTGGGGCTCGCGGGCTTCGTGGGCACCTATGGGGCAAGTTCGCTGATCGCCAAGCGCCTGTACCTACTGCTCATGATTCTCCCGGTCGCGCTTGGCGCCGTAACCATCGGAATGCTTTCGGTCGGCCACCTGCTGTGGGCAGTGGCGGTCGCAATGATCGCATGGGGTACGATCAATTCGGCGATCCCCGTTGCTTGGTCTACGTGGCTGACCCAGGGCATCAAGGACGAACCTGAAAGCGGCGGTGGCCTGATGGTGGCTGCAATTCAGTTATCCATTATGGTCGGCGCTGAATTTGGGGGGGTTCTGCTCGACCACCTGTCCATCGCCGCAACGCTGGTAGGCGGTACCGCACTACTCGTGTTGTCGTCGTTGATCGTCGGCAACGGCACCCGTTTGAAACCGTAAGCATGCGGCCGCACGAAATTGCGATCGTGCTGCCGCACCGTCCCGCAGTGGAGACACCCGAATCCATTATCGAGCTGACCGATCGTTCCCGAATCGTCAGATAGCGGCCCGCAACCTACCGGCATGCGAAGCGAAGCAAACATCCCCCTCCGTCGCACTAGGCACGTTGCGAAGAAGCGATGCCCGATTCCGTGACCACGGCCTGGTGCGTATGCCTCCCACCTACAATCAGTACGATTGCCGCAGCTACACCCGGCGCCCGCCACTGCTCGCTCAGAACTTATGCCGTACCCCAACCCGAAGCGAAACCTGCTTGTCAGTCGCGGACGGTGTCAATCCGGTGATCTGCGCAACCGCTGGCTGCCCGAGCGAATCCGTCCCGCTCGCCTTCTCGAACACGGCAACCGTATAAACGTCGGTACGCTTCGACAGGAAATAATCGACACCCGCGCTGAACAGGTTGTAGTTCGCGCCGCCCTTGCCACCGGCACCGCCGTTTCTCGTGTAGTCGTAGGCGACACCCGCCTGCAACGACGGCGTGAACTGGTATTTCGCGTTGATCTCGACGTTGTTGAATGCCGCGGTGCCTGCGTAACGCAGCGCATTCGGCCCCGACGCGGAGCCCAGCCCCTCGAAGCGCGTATTCGAATACGCGAGGTTGACGCTGAGGGCGGCCAGCGTCACGCCCGCTCCGACGCCGGCGATTTCGAGCCGGTTCGCGGACGCGTAGCCGGCGAACACGGGGTTGCTCTCCGGCGCACTCGCGCTGCCGGCGCTGCCGAGGTTGTTGCTCGTAGCCGGACCGGCATTCGGATTCGCGCCGAAGAACGACGTGTTCGGGTTGCGGACGTTCAGGTAGCCTGCGCCGATCGAAAACGGCCCCGCCGCATACGACGCGCCGGCGCCCCAGATCCAGTTGGTCGAGAACGACCCGGCGGTGCCGCCGAGATTCATCAACGCTTCGACCGTCAGCCCGCGGTAGCTGGCACTGCGGAACTTGATCGAATTGTTGATGCGTCGCGTGTTCAACGCGTTGTCGAGGTCGCCCGGATGCGAGGTCATGTAGCCGCCCCACTGCGGCGCGGCGAGGAACGGCCCGTAAAAATCGACGACAGGATCGTACTGGCGCCCGAGCGTGACCGTGCCGACCGGATGGCTCAGGCCGACATACGCCTGCCGCCCGAACATCGCGCCGCCCTGGTTCAGCACGCCGTTGTTGCTGTAGAAACCGCTCTCCAGCACGAACAGCGCCTTGAGACCGCCGCCGAGATCCTCACTGCCCTTGAGCCCCCAGCGGCTCCCCTGCAGGCCGGCCGACCCGCCTTCGATCATCGCGACCTGATGACCGCCGACCGGGCCGGCCGCCGTTCGCGCCGTCTGCACATTGCTGGTGTAATTGATGCCGCTGTCGATGATCCCGTACAACGTCACGCTGCTTTGCGCCAGTGCGATTGCCGGCATTGAATTCAGTACAACAAAGCAAAATGAAAGCTTCCTCATCAATCGATCTCCTCCTTCGGTTATATGTCCCGGCTCGCCGCCGGATTGCGCGTCATCGTGTCAATGGGTCTGGTTCACCACGTTCGACGGCGTGTCGGCGGCCGGCTGTTCGTGAACGCGAATGAAGAACGTCATCAGGAACGACACGACGAGCAGCGCCGCGAGAAACAGCAGCCCAGGCGTCGCGCTCTGCCCCGTTCCCTTGACGAAGCCGATCATGAACGGCCCGGCATGGCGCCGAAACAGCTGCTCATGGCCGCAACAGAAACTCTACTTTTGACTCGCGTCAAAAGCGGGGGATTACCGTTTGGTAGACACACCTGAAATTCTATTCCGGCCTATTGCATCCCCAATGATCGGTTAGAATTTCCGAGAAATTTTCAGTCTCTCGCATGTGTCATTGGAATAGCCTATCGGTAGGACTCTACGCGGCAGGGGCGTCACTGTGTATATCGCAGAAATTCGAATCGAGAACTTCCGCCTGTTTGGTGCCAATAACAATGCGCTCGTGCTACCACTGTCCCCGGGACTTACCGCATTGGTCGGCGAGAACGATGCCGGTAAGACAGCGGTCATCGACGCGCTACGTTTGGTGGTCGGCACGCGTGACCAGGACGTGCTGCGGGTGGATCCACTTGATTTTCATCAGCCCGTCCCCGGTGGTCCAAGTGCCAACGAAATTATCATCCGTCTGACTTTCAGAGGCCTCACCACCGCTGATCGAGGCGCGTTTGCCGAGTTCCTCACGTATGAAACGGTAGCCGGGGTGGTCAATACCGTGCTGATCGTGACCTGGGTTGCGAAACGCAACACCAAGGAAGGCAGCTCACGCCGGGTGCTTCCGCCTGAGTGGCGCACGGGTGCCAAGGGAGACGGCCCCTTGCTCGATCTGGGGGCACGATCGCTGCTGACGGCGACGTATCTGCGGCCGTTGCGCGACGCCGAGCGGGCCATGAGCTCTGGGCGAGGATCGCGACTGTCGCAGATCCTCCAGCACACCACGGAAATCCGCGACACAGGAAACCCTTTCGACAAGCTTGCCGATCCGCCACCCGACCCGACGACGTTGAGTGTGTTGGGCCTCGGCGACTATGCGACTCATCTGCTTGGGGAGAGCGAAGGCATTAGGCAGGCTCGAAAGCGGCTCAATGATGAGTACCTGAAGCCCCTCTCGTTCGCCAACGATATGCTAAATGCGCGGATCGGCGTAGCAGGCGCGCAGGAGGACAGCCTCAGATTGCGGCAGTTGCTTGAGAAGCTTGAGCTCGTACTGACCGCGTCGTCTGACGCCGAAAGCGCGCACAGTCGTGGACTCGGCTCAAACAACCTGCTGTTCATGGCGTGCGAGCTCCTGCTTCTCGCTACTGAAAGCGACGGATTCCCGTTGCTGCTGATCGAAGAGCCCGAGGCGCATCTCCATCCGCAGCGGCAGTTGCAACTTATGTCGTTCCTGCAGGCACAGGCAAAGAAGACGCGTGCCGATGGACAGCGCATCCAGATCATCGTTACAACGCATAGTGCCAATCTCGCTTCGGACCTACAACTCGACAGGCTCGTACTGATTGAAGGCGGACGCGCTTTCCCTCTGTGTGAGGGAAAGACCAAGCTCAGCGCATCAGACTATCGATTTCTCGAGCGCTTCCTCGATGTGACCAAGGCAAACTTATTCTTCGCGCGCGCAGTGATGATCGTCGAGGGGGATGCCGAGAACATCCTCCTGCCCGTCATAGCGAGGTTACTTGACCGCGATTTCCACCATCACGGTGTCTCCGTGGTTAATGTCGGCGGTGTTGGGCTCGGCCGATACGCGCGCGTATTCATGCGCGAAGACGTTGAGAAGGATGGGGTCGTTAACATTCCCGTCGCCTGCATCACCGACATGGACGTGATGCCCAACAATGCGCCCTGGATCGTCGGCAAGCTGGAGGACGGGCAACCGATCCCTCTAAGACCTCCCTCAAAGCGGCAATGGCGGATTAAGGACGATTTTCCGGGCGAACAGCTCGAACAGCGGCGAGCCGAACGCAGGGAGAAGGCCTCAGGCCAAAAGGTCGAGACGTTCGTCGCTGACGAATGGACGCTTGAATTTGACCTCGCATTCCATGGTCTCAGCAAGCACGTCTACCGTGCAGGGACGCTGGCGCTAGCCAATGACCGCCTCACTGCCGGCACTGCCGATCAGGCCGTCATCCTCGCCGCCGCTGATGCAGCCTATCAAGCGCTGATCGATGCGGGTCATGATCCGTCGACGCTCGCTTCACATGTCTATGCGCTGTTTGAGGATGATGGGGGCTCAAAGGCGATCGGCGCGCAATATCTTGCCGAACTGCTGGAAAAGGAGGTTACGGACAATAACCTTGATGCCAATAGCTTGCGCGCATTGCTGCCACCCTACATCGTTGCGGCTATCGAGCATGTCACCGGGCCGTTCGCACCGCCGCTCGAAGGCGGCGCGGCCGGAGAGCCGGGCGCGCCAGTAATGGCGCCGGCACCGGGGGCCTGAGTGATGTACGACGATCTAATCCGAGAGGAAGACGTTACCTGGGCAGCAGTATTGATGGGGCTTGGTCCGGCCGGATTTGCGGCTGTCGAGGGTGATGACAGCCGACTCCGAGCAATGCTGCGACTCGACACAATCGACTTCGAGGCATGCCCGGGAAGTGGCAAGACGACTTTGCTGGTCGCAAAACTCGCAGTGCTGGCGATGCGCTGGCCAAGCCGTCAGCAGGGCATCTGCGTGCTATCGCATACCAACGCCGCGCGCAACGAAATCAGCGCGAAGCTCAGCAGTTCGGCGGCTGGTGTCTCGTTGACGCGCTACCCGCACTTCGTCGGCACGATCCACGCGTTTGTGAACGAGTATCTCGCGCTGCCTTGGCTCCGGTCGAAAGGAGTCGAAGTGCGCTGCATCGATACAAGGATTGCGCTTGCAAAGCGCTGGAGCCTGTTACCCGCGAATCGGCGCTGGGCTTTGCAGCAGGCAAATCTGAGCGAGACCTGCCTGATTTACGACCAGACTGACTATGGCGGGGGCAAGACAGGCCATTTCGGACCGCAGACGCCTACATATCAAGCGATCATCGATGCGCGTCGCCAGTCGAGCGAACAGGGATATTTCTGCTTCGACGAAATGTTCGTATGGGCCTGCGAATTGCTTGATCGGGATCCTGAGACGATTCCAATGCTACGTCGGCGCTTTCCGCTGGTATTCATCGACGAGGCGCAGGACAACAGTGAGGCACAATCGGCGCTGCTGCACCGCATCTTTTGCAGCGGCGACGCGCCGTCGCGCCGTCAGCGTTTCGGCGACTCCAACCAGGCCATCTACGGAAGCACCAGCCAGAGTGGCGCCACGACGGACCAGTTTCCAGGCGCCGTTGTACATCCGATGCCACGCAGCTATCGTTTTGGTCAGAATCTTGCGGATCAAGTAAAGGGATTGGGGGTTACGCCGCATGCGCTAATCGGCGCTGGTCCACCGGAACACCTCAGCGCCGATCCTAAGGCGTCGGCAATCTTCCTTTTCGATGACGGGTCGGTCCAGAGAGTGCTGGAGCGCTACGGCCAGCATCTGCTGGATAGCTTCGACGCAACTGTGCTGAAAAACGGAGTGTTCACTGCAGTGGCCGGGGTTCACGAGCCCGGAGACGACGATCGCATCCCGCGAGCGATGGGACACTATGTGCCCAGTTATGACCCGGCATGCGCTCGGAAGGAGTCCACGCCGAGCAGCTTCGCACAATACCTTGCGCGGGCTCGTTTTGAGATGGCTGGCAGCGGAAACACGGACAGGCTTATCAACGCCGTGGCCGCGGCGCTCCTCGCTGCAAGCGAGCTTGCCGGTGCCCCGTATGGGGCGAGCGCACGGAAATCGCCTCATCGCCGGCTGGTCGAGATGCTTGGCGACAGCGACGCAAGAGGCGAATATCTCGCATTGCAAGAGATCATCCTGACGCACCAAGGCGATATCACCCCTGCGGTCTGTGCAGCGGCAGCACAAGCCCGTATCGAGGCGGTGATCCGGCAACTGAGCGGTGCAGAGGTGCTCGGCGAGGATGTTGCCACCTTCTTAGCACCGCCGCAGGCTCAGGCCGTAGCTGAGGGCGAAGCCGCAATCGCCGCGCGCACCGATAATTTGTTTGCTTATCCGCCCGACGCACCGCAGGTACACATTCGGCTGAGCTCGATCCATGCGGTGAAGGGCGAAACGCACACGGCGACGCTCGTCCTCGACAGTTTCTACCACGCGCATCATCTAAGCGAACTCAAGCCATGGTTGCTGGGCACGAAGTCGGGCGGCTTTTCGACAAACGCCAGGGGCCGGCAGGTCCCTGAGGGCACGCGAATGCTCGGGCGGCTCAGGCTACATTACGTCGCCATGACTCGCCCGACCCATCTGCTGTGCTTGGCGATGCGGAAGGATGCGTTTGGGCATGGGGAACTCGACATGCTGATGGGTCGGGGTTGGACTGTCATTGATTGCTGCGCAGATGCGCAGGTACAAGTCTAGCCAAACGCACTCGAAATGGTGCGCTGAACCATACTTTTCCCCGATGCTGCATACTTTGATGTCTCTGAAACCCCTCTTCCTAGTTGCTGCAGACTTTGATGTGCGCCGATAGACGGGCAAAAAAAAGCGCCACGGAGACCGTGGCGCTAAAAAAGTTCTAGCCATTCCGAGGGCCGTGCTAGAACCTGAGAGACTGCGCGAAACACCGTTGCCGGTTAAACTCCTGAAACGATGTTTCGAAAACGTGAGACATTCTTTCTGTTTCCGCCCGACAAGTCAAGCGGTATTTGCACCGTTTCCCGCACTTTCCGGCAAGGCTCATTTGAGCGCTTTCCCAATAAACCAAGGGTGAACCCGTAAAATATCATCCAATGAACGATTCACCCACGGAACATGCATCTTTTGACAATCATCCTACAATACCAACAAAACTGAAATCGAGTTTCGGAAATAGAGAGAACCCCTCGTGTCGACATCTGTAACGCCTCCCGCGCCCCGAGACCGCGAATCGTCGCCGGACGAGATCACCGCGCTCGCGCGCGGCCTCGCCGTGCTGCGCCGCATCGCGGCCGCCGACGCCCCGGTCAGCAACCGCGAGCTGACCGAATTGACGGGCATCCCGAAACCGACCGTGTCGCGCATCACGGCGACGCTCGTCAGCGCCGGCTTCCTGTTCCAGCTGCCCGACAGCGAGCGCTTCGTGCTGACCGCGTCGGTGCTGGAGCTGAGCCACGGCTTCCTGCGCAACTTCGACATCCGCGCGCGCTCGCGGCCGTTCATGATCGAGCTCGCCGAGCGCACGTCGCTGTCGGTGCACCTCGCGGTGCGCGACCGGCTCGACATGGTCGCGATCGACGTGATCCGGCCGCGCTCGGCCGTGCTCGTCACGCGCCTCGAGATCGGCTCGCGGATGGACATCGCGCGCACCGCGGTCGGCCGCGCGTATCTCGCGGCGCTGGAGGACGACGAGCGCCGCACGCTGCTCGACGCGCTGCGCGCGACGGCCGGCGACGACTGGCCGCACGTGTCGGCGCGCCTGAACCCCGGCCTCGAGGACGCGATGCGCGCCGGCCATGCGATCGCGATCGGCGAATGGCGCGAGGGGCTGAACGCGGTCGCGGCCGGGTTCGTCGGTCCGTCGGGCCAGCGCTACTCGGTGAACTGCGGCGGCGCATCCAGCCAGTGCCCGCCCGAATGGCTGCAGGAACACGTGGTGCCCGCGCTGCACGAATGCATCGCGAAAATCACCCGCGAGATCGGCGGGGCGCCGGCCCGGCGCAGCGCCGTGTAATCGATCCGTCATCGTCCCGTCGCGTTCTGTAACGACCGTAACCCGTTGAAAGATAGTCCGCTGGACTGTAACGGGGGCGGGACGTAGGATCATGCCCATCGTCGCGCCGCCTTCGCGGTGCGCACCGCTCTTTTCCCGCGCGGACCGGAAGGGCCCGGACCGAGCCGGCCCTCCCGGCACCGCATGCCCACGCGCCGCTCCACTTCCGTTTCCCGGCCCGCCGCGCCGCCTTCCTGACACAACACGATGGACAACCAACACAAGCCCACGCCCCCTTCGAAGGATCCCGCCTCCCCCGCCGCGCGCCGCCCGCGCCGCACGCTGGTGATCGGGACGCTCGCGGTCATCGTCATCGGCGGCCTGCTGTGGTGGCACCCATGGAACCGTGCGCAGGCCGATGCGGCGGCGGCAGGCAGCGCGGCCTCCGGCGCGAGCGCCGGCGGCGGCCATCGCGGCCGCGGCGGCCCCGCCGCCATGGCGAACGTTCCGCAGCCCGTATCGGTCGCGGCCGCCACGCAAGGCGAGATGCCGATCGTGCTGTCCGCGCTCGGCACCGTGACGCCGCTCGCGAGCGTGACGGTGAAGACGCAGCTGTCGGGCTACCTGCAGTCCGTCGCGTTCCAGGAAGGCCAGATCGTCAGGAAGGGCGACCTGCTCGCGCAGATCGACCCGCGCCCGTACCAGGTGGCGCTCGACAATGCCGAAGGCACGCATGCGCGCGACGCGGCGCTGCTCGCGACGGCCCGCATCGACCTGAAGCGCTACCAGACGCTGCTGTCGCAGGACTCGATCGCGTCGCAGACGGTCGACACGCAGGCGTCGCTCGTCAAGCAATACGAAGGAACGGTGAAGACCGACCAGGCGGCGATCGATTCCGCGAAACTGAACCTCACGTACGCGCGCATCACGGCGCCGGTGTCGGGCCGCGTCGGCCTGCGCCAGGTCGACCCCGGCAACTACGTGACGGCGGGCGACACGAACGGGATCGTCGTGATCACGCAGCTGCAGCCGATGAGCGTGATCTTCACGACGTCGGAAGACAACCTGCCGCAGATCGTCAAGCAGGTGAACGCGGGCCGGACACTGTCGGTCACCGCATACAACCGCAACAACACGGTGCCGCTCGAGACGGGTTCGCTCCAGACGCTCGACAACCAGATCGACACGAGCACCGGCACGATCAAGCTGCGCGCGACGTTCGATAACAAGGAAGGCCTGCTGTTCCCGAATCAGTTCGTCAACACGCGGCTGCTCGTCGACGTGCTGCGCAATGCGACGATCGTGCCGACGGCCGCCGTGCTGACGGGCTCGATCGGCCAGTTCGTGTACATCGTGAAGCCCGACAACACGGTCACGGTGCGCAAGGTCACGATCGGCCCGGTCGACGGCGAGCGCACCAGCATCGTCAGCGGCGTCGCGCTCGGCGAGCGCGTGGTCACCGACGGCTCCGACCGGCTGCGCGAAGGCGCGAAGATCTCGATCCCGGCCGACAAGCCGAAAGGCGCGTCGGGCGCGCACGGCGCCGGTGCGGCGTCCGGCGCCTCGGGCGCCTCGGGTGCGGCCGGCCACCGCGGCGGACACCAGCACGGCGCGTCGCAGGCAGCGGCCCCCGCGGCCCAGTAACGCGCGGACCGCTCGATGAATCCATCCCGCCTCTTCATTCTCCGGCCGGTCGGCACCGCTCTCCTGATGGCGGCGATCATGCTGGCCGGTCTCGTCGCGCTGCGCTTCCTGCCGCTCGCCGCGCTGCCCGAAGTCGACTACCCGACGATCCAGGTCCAGACCTTCTATCCGGGCGCGAGCCCGGAAGTCATGACGTCGTCGGTCACCGCGCCGCTGGAGCGGCAGTTCGGCCAGATGCCGTCGCTGAACCAGATGTCGTCGCAAAGCTCGGCCGGCGCGTCGGTGATCACGCTGCAGTTCTCGCTCGACCTGCCGCTCGACATCGCCGAACAGGAAGTGCAGGCCGCGATCAACGCGGCCGGCAACCTGCTGCCGTCCGACCTCCCGGCTCCGCCGATCTACGCGAAGGTCAATCCGGCCGACGCGCCGGTGCTGACGCTCGCGATCACGTCGAAGACCTTGCCGCTCACGCAGGTGCAGGACCTGACCGACACGCGCCTCGCGATGAAGATCTCGCAGATCGCGGGCGTCGGCCTCGTCAGCCTGTCGGGCGGCAACCGGCCGGCCGTGCGGATCCAGGCGAACCCGACCGCGCTCGCGCAGTACGGGATGAACCTCGACGACCTGCGCACGACGATCTCGAACCTGAACGTCAACACGCCGAAGGGCAACTTCGACGGCCCGACGCGGGCGTACACGATCAACGCGAACGACCAGCTCACCAGCGCCGACCAGTACAACGACGCGGTCGTCGCGTACAAGAGCGGCCGCCCGGTGATGCTGACCGACGTCGCGAAGGTCGTCTCCGGCTCGGAGAACACCAAGCTCGGCGCGTGGGTGAATTCGGCGCCCGCGATCATCCTGAACGTGCAGCGCCAGCCGGGCGCGAACGTGATCGCGACCGTCGACGCGATCAAGGCGCAACTGCCGAAGCTGCAGGAGACGCTGCCCGCCGCGCTCGACGTGCAGATCGTCACCGACCGCACGACGATGATCCGCGCGGCCGTGCGCGACGTGCAGTTCGAACTGCTGCTCGCGGTCGCGCTGGTCGTGCTGGTGATGTACCTGTTCCTCGCGAACATCTACGCGACGATCATCCCGAGCCTGTCGGTGCCGCTGTCGCTGGTCGGCACGCTCGCGGTGATGTACCTGGCCGGCTTCTCGCTGAACAACCTGTCGCTGATGGCGCTCACCATCGCGACCGGTTTCGTCGTCGACGACGCGATCGTGATGATCGAGAACATCGCGCGCTACGTCGAGGAAGGCGATTCGGGGCTCGATGCCGCGCTGAAGGGCTCGAGGCAGATCGGCTTCACGATCATCTCGCTGACGGTGTCGCTGATCGCCGTGCTGATCCCGCTGCTGTTCATGGGCGACGTGGTCGGCCGGCTGTTCCACGAATTCGCGATCACGCTCGCGGTGACGATCGTGATCTCGGCGATCGTGTCGCTCACGCTCGTGCCGATGATGTGCGCGAAGCTCCTGCGCCATTCGCCGCCGCCCGAGAGCCACCGCTTCGAGGCACGCGTGCACCAGACGATCGACCGGGTGATCGCGCGCTACGCGGTCGCGCTCGAATGGGTGCTGAACCGCCGGCGCTCGACGCTCGTCGTCGCGCTGCTGACGCTCGCGCTGACCGCCCTGCTCTACGTCTACGTGCCGAAGGGCTTCTTCCCCGCGCAGGATACCGGCGTGATCCAGGCGATCACGCAGGCGCCGCAGTCGATCTCGTACGGCGCGATGGCCGAACGCCAGCAGGCGCTCGCGGCCGAGATCCTGAAGGATCCGAACGTCGCGAGCCTGACGTCGTTCATCGGTGTCGACGGCAGCAACATCACGCTGAACAGCGGCCGGATGCTGATCAACCTGAAGGCGCGCGACGCACGCGCCGAGTCGTCCGCCCAAATCATCCGCGACCTGCAGCAGCGCGTCGCGAACGTGACCGGCATCACGCTGTTCATGCAGTCGGTGCAGGACCTGACGATCGACTCGACCGTGAGCCCGACGCAGTACCAGTTCATGCTGACGAGCCCGAACCCGGACGAATTCGCGACCTGGGTGCCGAAGCTCGTCACGCGGCTGCAGAAGGAGCCGTCGCTCGCCGACGTCGCGACCGACCTGCAGAGCAACGGCCAGTCGGTCTACGTCGAGATCGACCGCGCGAGCGCCGCGCGCTTCGGCATCACGCCGGCGACCGTCGACAACGCGCTGTACGACGCATTCGGCCAGCGCATCGTGTCGACCATCTTCACGCAGTCGAACCAGTACCGCGTGATTCTCGAGTCGGCGCCGAAGGAGCAGCATTACGCCGAATCGCTGAACGACATCTACCTGCCGTCCGCGGGCGGCGGCCAGGTGCCGCTGTCGTCGATCGCGTCGTTCCACGAACGGCCGTCGCCGCTGCTCGTCGCGCACCTGTCGCAGTTCCCGTCGACGACGATCTCGTTCAACCTCGCGCCGGGCGCGTCGCTCGGCGAGGCCGTGAAGGCGATCGGCGCCGCCGAGAAGGACATCGGCCTGCCCGCCTCGTTCCAGACGCGCTTCCAGGGCGCGGCGCTCGCGTTCCAGGCATCGCTGTCGAACCAGCTGTTCCTGATCCTCGCGGCGGTCGTCACGATGTACATCGTGCTCGGCGTGCTGTACGAGAGCTACATCCACCCGATCACGATCCTGTCGACGCTGCCGTCGGCCGGCGTCGGCGCGCTGCTCGCGCTGATGATCACGGGGCATGACCTCGACATCATCGGGATCATCGGGATCGTGCTGCTGATCGGCATCGTGAAGAAGAACGCGATCATGATGATCGACTTCGCGCTCGAGGCCGAACGGGTCGAAGGCAAGCCGCCGCGCGAGGCGATCTACCAGGCATGCCTGCTGCGTTTCAGGCCGATCCTGATGACGACGCTCGCCGCGCTGCTCGGCGCGGTGCCGCTGATCGTCGGCGCCGGCGCGGGTTCCGAGCTGCGCCAGCCGCTCGGGATCGCGATCGCGGGCGGCCTGATCGTGTCGCAGGTGCTGACGCTGTTCACGACGCCGGTGATCTACCTCGGCTTCGACAGCCTCGCGCGCCGCGTGCGCGGCTGGTTCGAGCGGCACGGCCCCCACGCCGGCAAGCACACGGGGGCGTAAGCGTTGAACCTGTCGCGCCCCTTCATCACCCGCCCCGTCGCGACGACGCTGCTCGCGCTCGGCGTCGCGCTCGCGGGCCTGTTCGCGTTCATCAAGCTGCCGGTGTCGCCGCTGCCGCAGGTCGACTTCCCGACCATCTCGGTGCAGGCGTCGCTGCCCGGCGCGAGCCCCGAGACCGTCGCGACCAGCGTGACGAGCCCGCTCGAGCGGCACCTCGGCTCGATCGCCGACGTCAGCGAAATGACGTCGACCAGCACGGTCGGCAACGCGCGGATCATCCTGCAGTTCGGGCTGAACCGCGACATCGACGGCGCCGCGCGCGACGTGCAGGCCGCGATCAACGCGGCGCGCGCCGACCTGCCCGCGTCGCTGAAGAGCAACCCGACGTACCGCAAGGTCAATCCGGCCGACTCGCCGATCATGATCGTGTCGCTCACGTCGGATACGTCGTCGCCCGCGAAGCTGTACGACGCCGCGTCGACGGTGCTGCAGCAGTCGCTGTCGCAGATCGACGGGATCGGCCAGGTGTCGCTGAGCGGCTCCGCGAACCCGGCCGTGCGCGTCGAGCTCGAACCGCATGCGCTGTTCCACTACGGAATCGGCCTCGAGGACGTGCGGGCCGCGCTCGCGTCGGCGAACGCGAACAGCCCGAAGGGTGCGATCGAGTTCGGCCCGAAGCACTACCAGCTCTATACGAACGACCAGGCCTCGCAGGCGTCGCAATACCGCGACCTGGTCGTCGCCTACCGCAACGGCGCGGCCGTGCGGCTGGCCGACCTGTCCGAAGTCGTCGACGGCGTCGAGGACCTGCGCAACCTCGGCTTGTCGAACGGCAAGCGCGCGGTGCTCGTGATCCTGTACCGCTCGCCCGGCGCGAACATCATCGAGACGATCGACCGCGTGCGTGCGGCACTGCCGCAGCTCACCGCGTCGCTGCCTGCCGACATCACGGTCACGCCGGTGCTCGACCGTTCGACGACGATCCGCGCGTCGCTGAAGGACACCGAGCACACGCTGCTGATCGCGGTCAGCCTGGTCGTGATGGTCGTGTTCCTGTTCCTGCGCAACTGGCGCGCGACATTGATCCCGAGCGTCGCGGTGCCGATCTCGATCATCGGCACGTTCGGCGCGATGTACCTGCTCGGCTTCTCGATCGACAACCTGTCGCTGATGGCGCTGATCGTCGCGACCGGCTTCGTCGTCGACGATGCGATCGTCGTGCTCGAGAACATCACGCGCCACATCGAGAACGGCAAGCCAAGGTTGCAGGCCGCGTTCGACGGCGCGCGCGAGGTCGGCTTCACGGTGCTGTCGATGAGCATTTCGCTCGTCGCGGTGTTCCTGCCGATCCTGCTGATGGGCGGCATCGTCGGACGCCTGTTCCGCGAATTCGCGCTGACGCTGTCGCTCGCGATCGCCGTGTCGCTCGCGGTATCGCTCACGGTCACGCCGATGATGTGCGCGCGCCTGCTGCGCGAGCCGCACGACGTGCAGGAGGAAGGCCGCCTCGGGCGCTTCCTCGAGCGCTTCTTCGCGCGGCTGCAGCGCGGCTACGAGCGCTCGCTGTCGTGGGCGCTGCGTCGTCCGCTGCTGGTCCTGCTGATCCTGTTCGCGACGATCGGGCTGAACGTCTATCTGTACATCATCGTGCCGAAGGGCTTCTTTCCGCAGCAGGACACCGGGCTGATGATCGGCGGTATCCAGGCCGACCAGTCGACGTCGTTCCAGGCGATGAAGCTGAAGTTTTCCGAGATGATGCGGATCGTGCAGAGCAACCCGAACGTGCAGAGCGCCGCGGGCTTCACGGGCGGCGCCCAGACCAACTCGGGCTTCATGTTCGTCACGCTGAAGGACCGCACCGAGCGCAAGCTGTCGGCCGACCAGGTGATCCAGCAGCTGCGCAAGCCGCTGGCCGACGTTGCAGGCGCGCGCACGTTCCTGCAGGCTGCGCAGGACATCCGCGTCGGCGGCCGGCAGAGCAACGCGCAGTACCAGTTCACGCTGCTCGGCGATTCGAGCGCCGAGCTGTACAAGTGGGGGCCGCTGCTGACCGAGGCGCTGCAGAAGCGTGCCGAGCTCACCGACGTGAACTCCGACCAGCAGCAAGGCGGCCTCGAGGCGATGGTGACGATCGACCGCGCGACCGCCGCGCGGCTCGGCATCAAGCCCGCGCAGATCGACAACACGCTGTACGACGCGTTCGGCCAGCGCCAGGTCTCGACGATCTACAACCCGCTGAACCAGTACCACGTCGTGATGGAAGTCGCGCCGAAATACTGGCAGAGCCCGGAGATGCTGAACCAGGTGTGGATCAGCACGTCGGGCGGCAGCGCGAACGGCTCGCAGACGACCAACGCGGCGGCCGGCACCTTCGTCGCGACCTCGGCCGGCACGTCCAGCGCCGGCACGGCCGCCACCAGCGCCGCGGCGATCGCGTCCGATTCCGCGCGCAACCAGGCGCTGAACTCGATCGCGTCGAGCGGCAAGTCGAGCGCGTCGTCGGGCGCGGCGGTGTCGACGTCGAAATCGACGATGATCCCGCTGTCCGCGATCGCGACCTTCGGCCCGAGCACGACGCCGCTGTCGGTCAACCACCAGGGCCTGTTCGTCGCGACGACGATCTCGTTCAACCTGCCGCCGGGCGTGTCGCTGTCGCAGGCGACCCAGGTGATCTACCAGACGATGGCGCAGATCGGCGTGCCGCCGACGATCGTCGGCAGCTTCCAGGGCACCGCGCAGGCGTTCCAGCAATCGCTGAACAACCAGCCGATCCTGATCCTCGCGGCGCTGCTGGCCGTCTACATCGTGCTCGGGATCCTGTACGAGAGCTACATCCACCCGATCACGATCCTGTCGACGCTGCCGTCGGCCGGCGTCGGCGCCCTGCTCGCGCTGCTGCTGTTCAAGACCGAGTTCAGCATCATCGCGCTGATCGGCGTGATCCTGCTGATCGGCATCGTGAAGAAGAACGCGATCATGATGGTCGACTTCGCGATCGACCAGACGCGCAACGGCCGCAAGTCGTCGTTCGATGCGATCCACGAGGCCTGCCTGCTGCGCTTCCGGCCGATCATGATGACGACGATGGCGGCACTCCTCGGCGCGCTGCCGCTCGCGTTCGGCCACGGCGACGGCGCCGAGCTGCGCGCGCCGCTCGGGATCGCGATCGCCGGCGGCCTGATCATGTCGCAGATGCTGACGCTCTATACGACGCCGGTCGTCTATCTGTACATGGACCGGCTGCGCGTGTGGGCCGAGAAGCGCCGCAACCGCCGCGACAATTCGGGCGGGGCGGCGGTGGCCGGCGAGTAAGCGGATAACGGCGGCAAGCGGCCGCATCACGCGGCCGCTCGACGTGCTTGCACGCCGGCGGCGATCGACTATCGTGTGTCCATGCCCACCCTCGCGCCCCTTCCCGGGGACCCGCCATGAACGTCCAGCTGAATCATACGATCGTCTGGTGCCGCGACAAGCACGCGTCGAGCCGCTTCCTCACCGAGCTTCTGGAACTGCCGGCGCCGACGCCGTTCGGCCCGATGCTGGTGGTCCCGCTCGACAACGGCGTGTCGCTCGATTTCTACGAAAAAGAGGGAGAGATCACGGCCCAGCATTACGCGTTCCTGACCGACGAAGCCGGCTTCGATCGCGTGTATGCGCGCATTCGCGAGCGCGGGCTGCCGCACTGGGCCGATCCGGCGAAGCGGCAGGCCGGTGACATCTACCGCCACAACGGCGGGCGCGGTGTGTATTTCGACGATCCTGACGGTCACTTCCTCGAAGTGATGACGCAACCGTACGTGCTGAACGGATAGCGGGACGCGCCGGCCGGTGTTGCACCGGCCGACGGGGTGACGCGGGCGGCGCCCTCGGTCGGACGCCGCTCGGCCCTGAAGCCGTTACTCGGCGGCGGGCGCCGTCTTGCGCGGACGGCGGGCGCGGGGGGCCGTCTTGCGGGCCGGTTTCTTCGGCTTGGCGGCGGTCGCCGCGTCACCCGCTGCTTCGCCGGTCGATTCGCCGGTCGATTCGGCAACCGGTGCGGCCGGTGCCGTTTCGTGCGATGGCTGCGCGACAACCGCCGAAGCACCGTACTCGCCGGCCGTCGGCGCCGCGTGCTGCGCTGCGACGTGCCGGTCGTCGCCGTACTCCGCGTCGCGATGCGCCGCTTCGGCGTGCTTGCCTTCCGCGTGCTTGCCGCCACCCTGCTTCGCGCCGCCGTGCACCGCATCGTCCGGCTGCGCCGCCGCGTGGCGGCCAGCCGCCTTCGCACCGGCGCCCTTCTTCGCGCCGGTCTTCTTCGCCGCGCTCTTGCGCGCGCGCTTGCGGCCGTCCTTCGCGTCACCGTGCGTGTCGGCCGCTTCGGCGGCTTCGGCCGTCGCTGCCGGCACGATCGCCGCTTCGCTCATGACATCGGCAACGGTCGTCTCTTCCACGTCGACCTGCATGCCTTCCTGCGCGGCCGCGGCCGCCTGCTGCCCGCGACGCCGCGGCTCGCGCCTGGCCGGCGCAGCCTCCGCATGACGCCCGCCATGACCATGGTGCGCGCCGCCCGTATCCCGTGCCGCCGCCACCGGCTCCGCCGCAACCGGCTGGCGCGGCCGCGACACGAACGCGCCCGACTTGTCGTCGCGCCCCACTTCGAGCAGGCCGCGCGCCTGCGCTTCGTCGAGCAGGTTGCCGAACGCGCGGAAGCCGTAATACGACTCGTTGAAGTCCGGCTTGCGGCGCTTGATCGCGCTCTTGAGCACCGACGCCCAGATCTTGCCGACGTCGTCGCGCTCGGACGCGAGCGCGTCGAAGGTCTCGACCGCGAGCGCGATCGCCTCGCTGCGGCGCGCTTCCAGCTCCGGCTTGCGCGACGGCTCGTCGGGGCGCTTCGCGCCGCCGTTGCCCGTGCGCTGCTGTTCGCGCTTGGCCAGCGTGCGCTGCTGCTCGCGCACCAGGTCGTCGTAGAAGATGAATTCGTCGCAGTTCGCGACCAGCAGGTCCGACGTCGACTTCTTCACGCCGACCCCGATCACCTTCTTCGCGTTCTCGCGCAGCTTCGACACGAGCGGCGAAAAATCCGAGTCGCCGCTGATGATCACGAACGTATCGACGTGCGACTTCGTGTAGCAGAGATCGAGCGCGTCCACCACGAGCCGGATGTCGGCCGAGTTCTTGCCCGACTGGCGCACGTGCGGAATCTCGATCAGCTCGAAGCTCGCCTCGTGCATCGACGCCTTGAAGCCCTTGTAGCGCTCCCAGTCGCAATACGCCTTCTTCACGACGATGCTGCCCTTCAGCAGCAGCCGCTCCAGCACGGGCGTGATGTCGAATTTCTCGTACTTCGCGTCGCGCACGCCGAGCGCGACGTTCTCGAAGTCGCAGAACACGGCCATGCTGACGTTGTCCAGGGGTAATGCCATGTGTACTCCAACCGGTTGGCCGCCGCGTTGTATTGCGTGGCGGCGAAAAATGCATCGCGCACATGATAGCCGGTCGGCGGGTCGATCCCGCAATCCATGCGCGCGGCGGCGTGCCGACGGGGCCCGGCACGGCCGCGCCGGCACGCCTCGGACGGTACAGCCCCAATTGCCCGCGCGCCGCCGGCCCAAATCGACATACACTTGAGTATCGGTCGTCCGTCCCTATCTGGAAGGATGACGCATCGAGCAAGGAGCGGTTTCATGACGACGAAGGTATTGCTGATTGGCGCGACCGGCCGCACGGGCCGGGCCTGCGCGGATCTGCTGCTCGAGCAGCCGGAATTCGAGGTGACTGCGCTGGTACGCCGGCACGGCTATGCGCTGCCGGGCGCGAAGGTCGTCGAGGCCGATCTGACGGGCGATTTCTCGCACGCGTTCCAGGGCATCACGCACGTGATCTACGCGGCCGGCTCGGCGGAATCGGAAGGCCCCGCCGAAGAGGAGCAGATCGACCGCGACGCGGTCGCGCGCGCGGCCGAGCATGCGCTCGCCTACAACGTGCAGAAGCTGGTCGTGATCAGTTCGCTGACCGCGTACTGGCCGGAGCGCAGCGGCGACGCGCTGCGCCACTACTCGCAGATGAAGCGCGAAGGCGACGAGCACGTGATCGCGTCGGGCATCGACTACGTGATCCTGCGCCCCGGCCCGCTCGCGGACGGCCCGGGCGTCGGCAAGATCGCGCTGACCGAGGCGCCGCTCGACGCGGCGCCGCCGGTGTCGCGCCAGGATGTCGCATGGGCCGCGATCGAGGCGATCAAGCTGGGCATCTCGCGCAAGGTCGTCGGCTTCGTCGGCGGCAGCGTGCCGATCGAACAGGCATTGCGCGCGTAATGCATGCCCGCGCCGCCGCCGGGCGGCGCGTTGCGTCCGTGCCCGCGGCCCGCGATGCGGGCCGCTTTGCAGCAGGCTTGCTGCCCGCGGCTTACTGCTTCGGATGCGCGTCGGCCCACGCCTTCACCGCGCCGAGGGTGTTCTCGACGTGCTTGTCGGGCGACAGGCTCGTGTACTCGTACAGCACCTTCCCTTCCGGCGAAATCACATAGGACACGCGGTTCGCGCGATCGAGCGCGGGCAGCTTCGCGTCGTATTCGCGGATGATCTTCGCGTCCGGATCGGCCGCGACCGGGAACTTGCTGCGGCACTCGCTCACCGAGAACCGGGTCAGCGTGTCGATGTTGTCGGCGGATACGCCGATCACCGTCGCACCGTAAGCCTTGTAACGATCGACCGCATCCGCGAACGCATGCGCCTCGATGGTGCAACCCTTCGTGAACGCGGCCGGGTAGAAGTACAGCACGACCGGCCCGCGCTTCAGCGCATCGGCGAGCGAGTACGTGTAAGTCTTGCCGCCCAGCGACGCCTGCGTCGTAAAGCCGGGCGCCGTGTCGCCCGGCTTCAGTTCCGCCTGCGCGACCCGCGCATGACTGGGCACCAGCAGCGCCGCCGCGGCGCC
This sequence comes from Burkholderia sp. Bp9142, assembly GCF_003853415.1. Classification (GTDB taxonomy): domain Bacteria; phylum Pseudomonadota; class Gammaproteobacteria; order Burkholderiales; family Burkholderiaceae; genus Burkholderia. Next base: position 47,323 of record NZ_QTPP01000036.1, read on the forward strand.
CGCCAACAGTTTTCGCTTCATCTGCGTCCTCATTTCTTATAAAGTCAGCCTCGATGTAGGCCACACCGGCGTTCGCCTGTCGAACACCGGTGTGCACAACCCGGTCGAGCGGCAGCGCCAGCCGCCGCCGGCCGGTTAAAGATTCCGCGCCGCCTGCCGTTATTCCTTCCGGACAACCGGTTCCAGCCCTTCACGTCAGCGAGACACATGGAAGCCAACAGGAAACAGACGCCACGCAAGGGCTCCTGGCGCAATGCCTTGCATACGCTGCGCCGCTTCGCCTGGTCGGGCGGCGCGCTGATGCCTGCGCGCGCCGGCACGCCGCGACGCGACGACACCGTGCGCAACTGGCTGGAACAGACGGTCGGCACGGTGGATTTCCTCGCCCATGTCGACCGCGAGCTGCGCTTTCTGTACGTATCCGACGCGAGCCTGCGCTTCATCGGTTATCACCGCGACTACCTGCACACGCTGACGCTGCGCGACCTGATCGCGGAACAGGATACCGCGGCGCTCGAAGGCCTGCTTGCGCGCGCCGCGCGTTCCGGCCAGGTCGAGAAGGCGACGATGTGCATCGTGAAGTCGCTCACCTACCCGCTCGACGTCGAGATCCGCGCGTTCAAGAGCCGCCACCACGGCGTCGACGGCTTCGCGATCGCGGCGTTCGACGTGTCGGCCTGGCGCGCGCTCGAAGCCCGCCTGACGTACGAGATGCATCACGACCCGATGACGGGGCTCGACAACCTGTCCGCGCTCGTGCCCGCGCTGATGCGCGCGCAGGAGGCCGCCGACGAGAGCGGCACGTGCGCGGCGCTGCTGCTGCTCGACCTCGACGACTACCAGCGCATCAATCGCGCACTCGGCTACGACGCCGGCGACACGCTGCTGCGCGACACCGCGCAGCGGCTGCAGGCGCTCGTCGCGCCCGGCGAGCAACTCGCGCGCGTCGCGAGCGACAAGTTCGCGATCGTGTTCACCGCACCGGACCGCACGCGCGCAAGCGACGCCGCGGACGCGCTCGCGCGCCGGCTGCAGGCCGCGGTGCGCGAACCCTACGCGTACCAGGGGCAGACCGTGCACCTGTCCGCGAGCATCGGCATCGCGCTGTACCCGGATGAACGCGCGGCGCCCCATCGCGCGCAGCACCACAGCCCGCTGCTGCGCCGCGCCGACCATGCGCTCGCGCAGGCAAAGGCGTCGGGCGGCAATGCGCTCGCGTTTCACGAGCCGGTCGGCGACCCGGCCGACGCGGAACGGCTCAAGCTCGAGGCCGACCTGTACGACGGCGTGCGCAACGGCGAGTTTTCGCTCCATTTCCAGCCGATCACGCGCAGCCAGTCCGGCGCGGTGGACGGCGTCGAGGCGCTGATCCGCTGGCGTCATCCGGTGCACGGCCTCGTGCCGCCGGCGACCTTCATTCCGCTCGCCGAATCGATCGGCCTGATCAACTATCTCGGCAACTGGGTGCTCAAGGCCGCGTGCATGCAGCTCGTCGCCTGGGATCGCCAGGGGCTCGCGCTGCAGTATGTGGCGGTCAACGTGTCGCCGCAGCAGTTCCGCGACCCGCGCTTCACGCAGAGCGTGCGCGAGGCGATCGCGCTGACGGGCATCGACCCGCGCCGCATCGTGCTGGAAATCACCGAGAGCCTGCTGATGCACGATCCCGTGCAGGCGAAGGTGCTGCTCGAGGAGCTGACCGAGCTCGGCATCCGCTTCGCGATCGACGATTTCGGTACCGGCTATTCGAGCCTCGCGTACCTGCAGCGCTTCCCGCTCGCGAAGCTGAAGATCGACCGCAGCTTCGTCGAGAACCTGCTGACGTCGCGCAACGATCGCGCGATCGTGTCGGCGGTGGTCGGCCTCGCGCAGACGCTCGAGCTCGAGCTCGTCGCGGAAGGCGTCGAGACCGAGGCGCAGCGCGAGCTGCTGACCGAGATGGGCTGCAACCATATCCAGGGCTGGCTCGTCTGCCAGGCGCTGCCGTCCGAGGAGCTCGCGCGGCGCTTCGAGGCACGGCAACTGCGCCTGCACGCCGCCTGACGCGCGGCGAACCGGACAAATCCGTATGTCAATCACCGAACACCTGTCCCGCTCGGCGCTGCTCGACAAACTGTGGGCCCGGATGAACGAACGGGGCGACTTCCCGCTGCTGTCGGAATCGCTGCGCGCGACAATGGCCGCGATGAAGAACGACGACCTCGACTTCACCGCGCTCGTGCGCGTCGTGCTGTCGGACTTCGCGCTCACGCAGAAGGTGCTGCGGCTCGCGAATTCCGCAATGTACATGGCATTCGGCGGCAACATCACGACCGTCACGCGAGCACTGATGGTGCTCGGCATGGACACGGTCGGCCATCTCGTCGTCGGGCTGAAGCTCGTCGACCACTTCCATCACAGCACGCCGCGCCGCATCGACGCGAAACTCGAGCTGAACCGCGCGCTGCTGTCCGGCTGCGTCGCCCGCAAGCTGACCGAGCATGCGGAGCTGCGCGGCGGCGAGGAAGCCGTCGTCTGCACGCTGATGCGCCAGGTCGGCAAGCTGCTGGTGGTCTGCTATCTCGACAGCGAATGGGACCGGATCCGCCGCCGCGCCGCCGAGCTGAACGGCGACGAAGCGGCCGCGTGCATCGACGTGCTGGGCGTCGGCTTCGACGAGATCGGCCTCGAGGCCGCCGCGAGCTGGCGGCTGCCCGACGTGATCCGCGCCGGGATGGCCGACGGCGACGGTCGCGCCGCGCACGCCGACAGGCTCGACGAGGATGACGATGACGACGACCGCCGCCGCGCCCCCGATGCATCGGCCGACGACAGCCCCGACCGCGTGCACTGGCTGCGCGCGGTGAGCCGCTGCTCGACCGACTTCGCCAGTGCGCTCACGATGCCCGCGAGCCCGCAGCGCGACGCGCGCATCGCGGCACTTGCGCAGCACTACGGCACGGCGCTGGAGATCGATTCCGACGCGCTCGTCGAGATCGCCGACCGCCTCGCGCGCGAGGAAGCGAGCGACACGGTGATGCGCGAGATCGTCGAGCTGCGCGCGAACGCCGATGCGATCGCACGGGCGCAGGCCGAGCCCGAGGCGTGCCTCGAAGCCGGCCTCGCGGACCTGCGCGCGCTGCCGTCCGAGCACGTGCTGACGCCGGTGCTCGCGCTCGCGTCGGAAAGCCTGCTCGCGGGCCTCGCGTTCACGCGCACCGTGATGTTCGTGCGACGAGACGACGGCAGGTTCGCCGCGCGTCTCGGCTTCGGCCCGGGCGTCGATGCGGCGCTCGACCGGCTGTGCTTCGACGAGCGCTTCGAGCCGGATGTCTTCCACCTCGCGATCACGAACTCGGTCGGCATCTTCATCGAGCAGGCGCAGGAGCCGAAGATGGTGAAGCGCCTGCCCGCGTGGTACCTCGATGCGCTGGAAGATACGCGCGCATTCGTGCTGCTGCCCGTGCGCGTCGGCACGAAGACCGTCGCGCTTCTGTACGGCGACTGGGCCGGCGCGCAGCCCGCGCGCAAGATCACGCAGCAGGAGATGAGCGTGCTCAACGAGCTCGCGCGCGAACTGGGGCGGTTCTTCCCCGCGTGACGCAAGCGGCACGCGACCGGCGGCCGCCCCGCCGGCACGTGTGCGACACGCGGTGCCCCAAACGCAAACCGGCCGCGAAAGCGGCCGGCTGCATCGTGCGACGGATCGAAACGCTTACTTGAGCGTGACCGGCACGCTGAAGTACTTCTTCGCGAGGTTGTCGATCGTGCCGTCGGCCTTCAGCTCCTTCAGCGCCTGATCGAGCGCCGTCTTCAGCGCCGCGTCGTTCTTGCGCAGGCCGAAGCCGACGCCCGAGCCGAGGATCTCGGCATCGCTGACCGTGCCGCCGGCGAAGCCGAAGCCCTGGCCTTGCGGCTTCGACAGGAAGCCCTTCGAGCCCGCTTCCGAATCCTGGAACGTCGCGTCGAGACGGCCCGACTTCAGGTCGGCGTAGGCCAGGTCCTGCGTCTGGTACGGCACGACTTCGACGCCGGCCGGCGCCCACTTCTTCTTCGCGTACGCTTCCTGGATCGTGCCCTGCAGCACGCCGACGCGCTTGCCCTTCAGTGCCTGCTGGGTCGGCATCAGGCCGCTGCCCTGCTTCGCGATCAGCTGGTTCGGGATCGTGTAGATCGGATCGGTGAACGCGATCGCGTGCTTGCGCTGGTCGGTGATCGTCATGTCCGAGTTGATCGCGTCGAACTTGCGCGCCTGCAGTGCGGGGATCAGGCCGTCGAAGTCGTTCTCGACCCACACGCACTTCGTCTTCAGCTTCGCGCACACCGCGTTGCCGATGTCGATGTCGAAGCCGGTCAGCTTGCCGTCGGGCGTCTTGTATTCGAACGGCGCGTACGAGGCCTCGACGCCGAACCGGATCTCCTTCAGATCCGCAGCCATCGCGCTGCCTGCCGCCACGGCCGATGCCGCCACTACCGCGTGCGCGGCCACTTTACGCCAATCCAACTTCATCAGGTGTTCTCCTCGATACTCGAATGTTCCGGAACTACGGGCGCATGCATCATTGCAGGGTCGGATGACAACGACAATCCCGATGCCGCGCCTTGATGCGGCGCAACAGCCGCAAGGCCGCGATTGTACCAATCCGCGCGGCCCGATACGCCAAAGCAGCCGCCGGCGCGCGATGCTGCGCTGCGTGCGCCGGCGACGACCGGGCGGCCCATCGAAACTGCAAGACGATGTCGCAAATACGCAAGCGCGACGCGCGGGCCGTCTGCGCGGCGTGTGCGGGCGTCATCGTAAATCGGGGATGCCGCGCGGCGACGCGCGGGCCGCGGATCACCGCAGCCGCGCGCAACCGGTCACGGGTCAGACGAGTGCGGCGAGCGTGTCGCGCGTCGTGTCGACGACGAGCAGGCCCGCGCGCAAACCCGGCTTCACCGTCGGATTCGGGAACACGATGCGCTCCTCGTCGTGCTTCACCGTGTAGCGGTAGTCGCCGTCCTGCGCGAGCACGGTGCCTCGCGCGAACGCGGTGAAGTTCGCGACGTCGGCCGCGACGAACAGCTCGAGCGCGTCGCTCTGCTTCGTGATCTGGTCGATCACGGTGAACACGCGCGGCAACGGCGGATGGCCGCCCCGAGCGTCGACATCGCGAGGGGCGCCCGACACGAGCCTGCGCACCCCACGGTCGGCCGGCGCGAAGCGCGACAGGTCGTTCTGGCCGAACGGCCGCACCTTGCCGAGCTCCAGCGTGCATGCGAGCGCACCGCACTGCTCGGCCGTGAAGTGCGAATACGTGTTGCCCTTCGCGGTATGCAGCAGCACGGCGGCGATGCGCGCGTCGCCGAGCCATTCGATCATCGCGCGGGTCGGCGGCGTGCCCGTGTGCGGCAGCAGCGCGAACTGCTCGAACACCGAGGCGCGGATCGCCGTATGCATGTCGACGTGCCAGCGCGAACCGCCCGCCGGCGCGGCCGCGAAGAACGCGGCGGCGGCCGCTTCGAGCTGCTTCGCGCGCGGCGCTTCGCGGCTCGCCGGCACTTGCGCGTGACGACCGCTGAACAGGCGGTTCAGGTCGTCGTCGAGATAGCGTTCGCCCGCGCGCATCGCCGGCACGTTGCCGAGCACGACGAGCAGCCGGCACGCGAGCGGCAGCGTGCCCGCTGCGAGATCATGCACGAGCATCGACAGCAGCTCGATCGGCGCGGTCTCGTCGCCATGCACGCCGGCCGACACGAGCACGCTCGCGCGCGCCGAAGCATCGGCATGGTCGCCAGCCGCCGGCTCGAGCGCGAGCAGCCCGTCGCCGAGCCATTGCCAGCGCACCGCACCGTCCGCGCACGCGCCGTCCTTCACGTCCGGCGCGTCACCCGCGAGCGTGAACGCGAGGAAGTCGTCGAGCAGCGCGGCGGCCGACATGCGGGACTCAGCGCTGGAAATCATAAAGCGACCCGACGCGCAGGATCTGCGTGAGCGCGTCGAGCGCCGTGCGCGATTCGTCGAGCAGCGTCGGATCGGCGAGGTCTTCCGGTGCGAGACGGTCGCGGTAGTGCTTCTCGATCCACGCGTCGAGCGACGCGAACAGCGTGTCGTTCATCCACACGTTCGACGTGACGGCCGCACGCTCGGCGTCGTTCAGCACGACGCGCAGGCGCAGGCACGCGGGGCCGCCGCCGTTCTTCATGCTTTCGCGCAGGTCGAACACGAGCACGTCGCGGATCGGGCCGTTGCCGACCGCGAGCTGGTCGAGATAGGCGGCGACGTTCGCGTTCTCGCGGCATTCCTGCGGCACGACGAGCACCTGCGAGCCGTCCGCGCGCGACAGCAGCTGGCTGTTGAACAGATACGACGTGACCGCGTCGTTCACGCTCACGGCCGCGTCGAGCACCTCGATCACGTTCAGGCGCGCGCCGCGCGCATCGAGCGCGGCCGTCAGCGTGTCGTAGATCGCCTGCTTGTTGACGAACGCGCGCTCGTGCGTGAACAGCGTGTCGCGGTTGCCGACCGAGATCACGTCGTTGTGGAACACGCCCGCATCGATCACGTCCGGATCCTGCTGCGCATAGACCGTCGCCGTTTCGTCAAGACCATGGCGATGCGCGACCGCGCGGCTCGCCTCGAAGGTCTGGCGCGCCGGGAAGCGCTTCGGCTCCGGCCCGCGGCGGTATTCCGCGCGGCCGTACACGAAGAACTCGACGCCCGGCTGGCCGTATTCCGCGCAAAAGCGCGTATGGTTCGCCGCGCCTTCGTCGCCGAGCGCCGGCGTGCCCGTCAGCGCCTCGTGCACCGCGAAGTGCGCGGGATCGGCGAACAGCGTCGACAGCGTGCGGCGCGTCGCTTCGTGCTCGATCGCGCGATGCAGCTTGCTGCACAGGTTGGCCGGCGTGAAGTGCACGCGGCCGTCGCTCGTGTCGGCCGACGGGCTGACGGTGGCCGCGTTCGCGGTCCACATCGCCGACGCCGAGCTCGCCGCGGCGAGCAGTTCGGGCGCCTGCTTCGCGGCCTTCGCGATCACGTCCGCGTCCTTGCCGGAGAAGCCCAGCTCGCGCAATAGGCGCAGCGACGGCCGCTCCTGCGGCGGCAGCACGCCTTGCGCGAAGCCGAGATCCGCGAGTTGCTTCATCTTGCGCAGCCCCTGCTTCGCGGCCGCCTTCGGATTCGCGGCCGACTTCTCGTTGTTGAGCGACGCCACGTTGCCGAACGACAGCCCGGCGTAGTTGTGGGTCGGGCCGACGAGTCCGTCGAAATTGGCTTCTTGTGCGTTCATCGTCGTTCCCTCGATCAGAAATGCAGGCCCGGCGACAGGCTCGCGGGCAAGGTCAGTTGCGTGCTTTCCACCGACGCCATCGGATATGCGCAATAGTCGGCCGCGTAGTACGCGCTCGGACGATGGTTGCCCGAGCGGCCCGTGCCGCCGAACGGTGCCGCGGACGATGCGCCGTTGGTCGGGCGATTCCAGTTGACGATCCCCGCACGGATCGTGCGGCGGAAGTGCGTCCATGCGTTCGCGTCGTCCGCGAGCAGGCCGGCGGACAGGCCGAACGCCGTGTCGTTCGCGCGCTCGATCGCTTCGTCGAACGTCGCGTAGCGGACGATCTGCGCGAGCGGGCCGAAGTGCTCCTCGTCGGGCAGGCTCGCGACGCCGGTCACGTCGATGATCGACGCGTTCACGAAACCCAGGCGCGGATCGCGCTGCGTCATCGCGATGATCGGCTTCGCGCCCTGCTCGATCAGGCGCGACTGCGCGTCGACGAGCTTCGCGGCCGCGCGTGCCGAGATCACCGCGCCCATGAACGGCTGCGGATCGGCGTCGAACACGTCGGCCGTGATCTTCGACGTGACGTCGGCGAAGCGTGCGAGGAAGCGGTCGCCGAACGTGCCCTGCGGCACGAAGATGCGGCGTGCGCACGTGCAGCGCTGGCCGGCCGACAGGAACGCCGACTGGATCGTGTGGTGCACGGCCGCGTCGATGTCCTCGACTTCGCCGATCACGAGCGGGTTGTTGCCGCCCATCTCGAGCGCGAGCACGATTTCCGGACGGCCGCCGAACTGCTTGTGCAGCAGCGTGCCGGTATCCGAGCTGCCGGTGAAGAAGAGGCCGTCGATCTGCCGATGGTTCGCGAGCGCGATGCCCGTGTCCTTCTCGCCCTGCACGAGGTTCAGCACGCCGGCCGGCAGCCCGGCTTCCTGCCACACCTCGACCGTCGCGCGCGCGACGCCCGGTGCGAGCTCCGACGGCTTGAACACGACCGTGTTGCCCGCGATCAGCGCCGGCACGATATGGCCGTTCGGCAAGTGGCCGGGGAAGTTGTACGGCCCGAACACCGCGACGACGCCGTGCGGACGATGGCGCAGCACCGCGACGCCGTCGGCCATGTCCTGGCGCTTCTCGCCGGTGCGCTCCTGATAGGCCTGGATCGAGATGCCGACCTTCGCGGCCATCGCCGCGACTTCGGTGCGCGCTTCCCACAGCGGCTTGCCCGTCTCGCGGCCGATTGCGGTGGCGATCGCTTCCTTGCGCTCGGTGAGCAGCGCCGCGAAGCGCTTGACGATCGCGCAGCGCGCTTCGAAGTCGAGCGCCGACCAGCCGGCGAACGCGCGGCGCGCGCTCGCGACCGCGCGGTCGACGTCGGCCGCCGACGCGCTGTCACCCTGCCATGCGATCGCGTCGGTGCCGGGGTTGCGCGAGGCGAACACGGGGCCCGAGCCTGCGACCCAGGCGCCATCGATGAAGAGTTCCGTCATGATTCGTTTATCCCTGTTTGACTTTGAGCGGCAGCACGCGCACCGGATCGCCGGCCTTGACGTCGAGCGCGACGGCATCGTCGGCCGACAACACGAACGAATCGTTCGCGACCACGCCCGGCGCGACGCCGACGCGGAAATCGTTCAGCGACGTGTTCGACACGAGCGACCGCGGCGCATCGACCCGTGCGTCAGGCACGCCGATCGCGACCGGCACGACGACGCTCTCGCGCACCGTGCGCAGGTCGTTGACGTGGCATTCGAGCACCGGGCCCGCGTCGAAGATGTCGACGTGGTTCTGGTAGCGCAGCCCTTCCGCCTCGAGCATCTTGCGCGCCGGCAGCGTGTCGCGGTGCGTGAGGCCGACCGCGTCCTGCGCATCCTGCGGCAGCAGGTCGACGTACACCGGATAGCGCGGCATCAGTTCCGCGAGGAACGACTTGCGGCCGTGCGAGCTCAGGTAATCGGCCGCGTTGAAATCGATCTGGTAGAAGTGCGAACCGACCGCGCGCCAGAACGGCGACGTGCCGTCTTCGTCGAAGTGGCCGCGCAGTTCCGCGCAGATGCGTTCCGGAAAGCGCTCGCGAAACTGCGCGATGAACATGAAGCGCGAGCGCGACAGCAGGCCGCCCACGCCGCCCGTGCGATAGCGCGGGCTCAGGAACAGCGAGCACACTTCCGCATAGCCCGTGAGGTCGTGCGAAATGTTGAGCGCGGACATCCGCGTCCACACGCCGAGCTCCTGGCTCGCGTGCACGACCGTGCTCACGCGATAGTTGTAGAACGGCTGTTCGAGACCGACCTGCGACTCGATCCCGCACACGCCCGCGATGTCGCCCGTCTTCGACTCTTCCATCACGAAGAAGTAGCCGGCTTCACCGGGCGCGGCCTCGCCCTCGAGCGTGCGGCGCGTGCGCTCGATGCGCGCGGCGAGCGCGTCGCGGTCGGGCTTGAACGTGGTCAGGCCCGGCCCGGTTTCCTTCGCGAGCGACACGAGCGCGTCGACGTCGCCCGTTTGTACGACCCGAACGACGATCATGCTGCGTCTCCCTTCATGTCTTCATCGTCGCGGCGGTGCAGCGGCACGCAGCGCACGACATCGCCATCCTTCACATCGAGCGCCGCGCGCGCGTCGCCGGCCAGCGGCGCATCGGCCGTGCCGCCCGGCAGGTCGGCCAGCACGCAGCGGAACGATTCGCCGCTGCCGGTGGACACCATGTACGCGACATCGCCCTGCTGCCGCGCCGCTTCGCGCACGGTGCGCTCCGCGCCGTGCTTCACGCATGCGGTTCGGTCGACCTGCGCGGTCAGCACCGGGCCCGCGTCGAAGATGTCGACGAAGCGGTCCGGTTCGAAGCCTTCCTCGAGATGGATGTCATACGCGAGCAGTGCCGTTTCGTTCGGCTCGCCGAGCACGCGCTGCGCGGCTTCCGGCAGCAGCGGCACGTAGAGCGGATAGGCCGGCATCACTTCCGCGATGAACGTGCGGCTGCGGCCGCCCGATGCGATGTCGACGTCGGTGAAGTCGCGGCCGAAGAACTTGCGGCCCACCGCTTCCCAGAACGGCGATGCGCCCGTGTTGTCGCTCACGCCGAGCAGCAGCGTGAACACTTCCGGCGTGAAGCGGCGTCGGTTCGCGGCGATGTACATCATCCGCGCACGCGAGATCAGGTGCGCGGCCGCGTCGCCGCGCAGCGACGGATCGACGTAGAAGCCCGCCAGCCGGCTCTTGCCGGTCAGCTCGTGCGACATCGTGAGCGCGTGGATCTTGCGGTTCACGTGCAGCTCGCGCGACGCGTGGATCAGTGCGTCGTTGCGGAACGCGTAGAACGGTTCCGAGTAGCCGGCCGCGGCCACGATGCTCGCCGTGCCGAGCAGTTGGCCCGTCGACGAATCCTCGAGCACGAAGAGGTAGAACTCCTCGCCGGCGAAGTCGACATCCGCGCGAAACGAATCCTCGGAGAGCGCCACGCGCGCTTCGAGCGCGGCGCGGTCGTGCGGCAGCGAGTGCAGGACCGGCTGCGCGGTGCGCGCCATGTGCGCGAGCGCATCGAGATCCGTGAGTTTGCCGGGGCGAACAAATAGCATCGTCGTTCCTGTCTGCGATGGGTGCGCCGATCAGCGCGCGGTGGCTTCCTGAGCCGCGAGCACCTGCTCGACCGCCTTCTCGAAGCGCTTCACGCCTTCGTCGAGCAGGTCGAACGGAATCACGAGCGACGGCACGAAGCGCAGCACGTTCGGGCCCGCGATCAGCATGATCAGGCCGTTGTCGGCGGCGGCGGTGACGAAGTCCTTCGCGCGGCCGTCGAATGCGGCGGTGAGTTCCGCGCCGACCAGGAGGCCCTTGCCGCGGATGTCCTTGAAGAGGCCGAAGCGTGCGTTGATGCGTTCCAGCGCGCCCTTCAGTCGCGCGCTGCGTTCGCGCACGCCTTCGAGCAGGGCCGGGTCGCCGATCAGTTCGACGACCTTGTCCGCGATCGCCGAGGCGAGCGGGTTGCCGCCGTACGTCGTGCCGTGCACGCCGACCTTGAAGTACGCGGCCAGTTCGTTCGTCGTCAGCATCGCGCCGATCGGGAAGCCGTTGCCGAGCGCCTTCGCGGTCGTGAGGATGTCCGGCGTGACGCCCGTGTCCATGTAGGCGTAGAACTGGCCCGTGCGGCCGACGCCCGTTTGCACTTCGTCGAAGATCAGCTGTGCGTCGTGGGCGTCGCATGCTTCGCGCAGCGCTTTCAGGAAGGCCGGATCGGCCGGAATCACGCCGCCTTCGCCCTGCACCGGCTCGACGATCACCGCGCAGGTTTGCGGGCCGATCGCGGCCTTCGCGGCTTCGATGTCGTTGAACGGCAGGTGCTTGATGCCGGCCGGCACCGGGCCGAAGCCTTCCGAGTATTTCGGCTGGCCGCCGACGCTGACCGTGAAGAACGTGCGGCCGTGGAACGACTGCACGAACGACACGATTTCGTACTTGTCGGCACCGTGGCGGTCGAATGCGACGCGGCGTGCGAGTTTCAGTGCGGCTTCGTTCGCTTCCGCGCCCGAGTTCGCGAAGAATGCGCGGTCGGCGAAGGTCAGCGATTCGAGGCGCTTCGCGAGGCGCAGCACCGGCTCGTTCGTGTAGCCGTTGCCGATGTGCCAGAGCTTGCGGCCTTGTTCGTCCAGGACCTTCAGCAGTTCCGGGTGGCCGTGGCCCAGCGACGTCACGGCGATGCCGCAGGCGAAGTCCACGTATTCGCGGCCGGCCGTGTCCCACACGCGGGAGCCCTCTGCACGGTCCGGCACGAACGGCGCGGGGGAGAATACCGGCACCATCACTTCGTCGAATGTCTGGCGGGTCACGGTCGAGGTCGTCATGGTCGTTCCTTTCGGTTTCGTAAGAGGGTTCAACAGGATCAAGTTTAGGTAAGGGTGGCGCAAGCGTCTTGCAGATTTGCGACGGGTTCTATCGGAAGCGCTTTTCTTCGGGATATTTTGCCCTTTCGGGTGGGAGCTGTGGTTTGGGGGGGTTCTGGCGGTGCGCTCGCGTTTTCGTGAAGCACCTGGGGTCGTGTCGGTCTATTAGCGTCGCCCCTGCGCGGGGCGGCGGTTACTTTTCTTTGTCTTGCCAAAGAAAAGTAACCAAAAGAAAGGCGCCCGGACAACGCATGACCTCCCGGTGCCGTAGCCATCGGAGTGGCCCTCGCCTAAGTGTCGGCGCCAGTCGGGAACCCGGAGTGGTTCGAGCAATGGTTCTGACCCGCCACACCACCCAACAGAGCGGTATACCGCCCGCTAGCTCCGTCCTCGCTTCGCTCGGCCGACGGGTCCAAACATCCCCCCTTTGCAACGCTATCGGTCGATTGGTTTCCACAATCGTGGCGGGTGGCGCATCAATCCAATAAATCGAAATCGTCGTTGCAGTGCAACGGGCACTTCACTGATTGGGGGAACTGATCAGTCGGTGTTTGTAGGTGGTGCGCAGGCGCATGAATTGCGATTGAAGAACCTTGCAGCCGAGCGTAGCGAGGATGGAGCTAGCGAGCGGTATACCGCTCTGTGGGGTGATGTGGCGCGTCAGAACCATTGCTCGAACCACTCCGGGTTCCCGACTGGCGCCGACACTTAGGCGAGGGCCACTCTGGTTGCCATGGCACCGGGAGGTCATGCGTTATCCGAGCGCCTTTCTTTTGGTTACTTTTCTTTGGCAAGACAAAGAAAAGTAACCGCCGCCCCGCGCAGGGGCGACGCTAATAGACCGACACGACCCCAGGTGCTTCACGTCAAACGAAAGCGCACCACCAAACAAAACCTCAATCTTTCCCGCGCTCGACGAGCGCCCCACCCCGAGGCTCGCTCCCGCCACCGGTCTGCTTCTCGAGCCATGCCCGTCGATCTTCCCGAGGCGTAACGCCAAACCGCTCACGGTAAGCGTTAGAAAAATGCGCAGCAGAAGAAAACCCACATGCAAGACTCACTTGAACCACCGACTTGCTGGTCCGCTGCAACTGCGTCCGTGCCTTGAGCAACCGAAGATTGAGGTAATACTTTGAGGGCATCGCCCCGAGATACTGCCGAAAGAGCCGCTCCAGTTGCCGGCGTGAAACGCCAACGAGCCCGGCGATCTCATCGGTCGTCAAAGGATCCTCGATATTGGCTTCCATCAAAAGCAGAGCGTCATTCAACCGAGGATGCCGCTCACCGGGCGCGGTGACAAAAGGAATCCGCTGCCGCTCCTCGCCGCTGCGCAGCGTCCCGGCCCCGAGCGCATCGGCGATCCGCTCCGCAAGATCCGCCCCATGTTCCCGGCCGATCATGGCCAGCATGAAGTCAACGGTGGCTTGCCCACCTGCACAGGTCGCCCGATCGCGATCGATCTCGAAGATCTGCTGCGTGACGATCGACCGCTCGAACTGCTCGGCGAACTGCTGATACGTCTCCCAGTTCACGCTCACGCGATATCCGGAAAGCTGCCCGGCCATCGCGAGCCACCACACGCCGTGGTGAATACCCGTGACGACCGGCGTGCGCTGCCCGACCCGCGCGAGACTCGCGAGAAACAGCCGATAATCGGCAAACTGCTGAAACCGCTCCGACACGACGATCAGCCAGTCGCACGCGATCGCATCGTTGAACGCCGCATCGGCATGCCACTGCGCACCGCCCACGAGCGGCACCGGCCGCCCGTCCCACGAACACACCTGCCAGCGATACAGCAAGCGCCCGTCGATCTCGTTCGCGAGATGCAACGCATCGACGATCGGACCCACGCCCGACATCGACACGGGCGGCAATGCAACGATCACCACCTGCGTCGTGCGGGTGGCGCCTGCGGGACGAGACACCGGTACCACGTATGAAACCCGCCCTTCGCGTTACTTGAGGCTGCCCGACAGGAACTGCTTCAGACGCTCGCTCTGCGGGCGCACCAGCACCTCCTTCGGATCGCCCTCTTCCTCGGTCCGCCCCTGATGCAGGAACATCACGTGGTTCGACACGTTGCGCGCGAAACCCATCTCGTGCGTGACGACGATCATCGTGCGGCCTTCCTCGGCCAGCTTCTGCATCACCTTCAGCACTTCGCCGACGAGTTCCGGGTCGAGCGCCGACGTCGGCTCGTCGAACAGCATCACGTCCGGATGCATCGCCAGCGCGCGCGCGATCGCGACACGCTGCTGCTGACCGCCCGACAGGTGCGACGGATATTGCTTCTCCACGCGCGGCGCGAGGCCGACCTTCTCCAGGTACTCGCGCGCACGCTCCTCGGCTTCCTTCTTCGGAATGCCGAGCACGTGCACCGGCGCTTCCATCACGTTCTCGAGCACGTTCATGTGCGCCCACAGATTGAAGTGCTGGAACACCATCGCAAGCTTCGTGCGGATGCGCTGCAACTGCTTGTGATCGGCGACCTCGAGCGCGCCGGCGCGGTCGGTCTTCGTGCGCACGGCCTCGCCGTCGACGACGATCTGCCCCGCATTCGGCCGCTCGAGAAAATTGATGCAGCGCAGGAACGTGCTCTTGCCCGAACCGCTGGCGCCGATGATGCTGATGACGTCGCCGGCCTTCGCGTTCAGCGACACGCCCTTGAGCACCTCGTTATCGCCATAGCGCTTGTGAATATCGACCGCGGCAAGCTTGACGGAAGCGGACGCGCTCGTTTGAGTGATCTCGGCCAACTGGCTCTCCTCGAAGTGAAATCAATGACGGCCGGCCGCGAGATACGCGAGCCAGTGGCGCTCCGCCCGGCGAAACGCCGCGACGAGTGCGAACGATACCGCAAGATAGATCAGTGCGGCGATCCCGAACGACTGGAACGCCATGTAGGTCGCGGAATTGGCATCGCGCGCGACCTTCAGGATGTCGGGCACGGTCGCCGTGAACGCCACGGTGGTCGCGTGCAGCATCAGGATCACCTCGTTGCTGTACAGCGGCAGCGCACGGCGCAGCGCCGACGGCAGGATCACGCGGCGGTACATCGTGAACGGCGACATCCCGTACGCACGCGCCGCCTCGACCTCGCCGTGCGGGATCGCGCGAATCGCGCCCGCGAAGATCTCGGTCGTGTACGCGCAGGTGTTCAGTGCGAACGCGAGGATCGCGCAGTTGAAGCCGCTGCGGAAGAACGCGTCGAGCAGCGAGTGCGAACGCACGAACTCGAGGCTGTACATGCCCGTGTACATCAGCAGCAGCTGCACGTAGAGCGGCGTGCCGCGGAACACGTACGTGTAGAACCGCACCGGCATCGACAGCCACTTCTTCTTCGACACGCGCGCGACCGCGAGCGGCACCGCGCACACGAAGCCGAGCGAAATCGACGCGACGAGCAGCCACAGCGTCACCGCAAGGCCGGAGAGGCGCTGGCCGTCCCAGTAAAGGAACGCCTGGCCGAATTCCTGGAGGATCTCGATCATAGTTCTGCGTGCCGCACGCCCATGGAATAACGCTTCTCGAGCTGGATCAGCACGAGGTTGGAAACGGTCGTGATCGCGAGGTAGATCAGCGCCGCAACGAGGATGAAGAAGAACATGTTGAACGTGCTCTTGCCGGCGTCCTGCGCGGCCTTCACGACGTCCGCGAGGCCGATGATCGACACCAGCGCGGTCGCCTTCACGAGCACCTGCCAGTTGTTGCCGATGCCCGGCAGCGCGAAGCGCATCATCTGCGGAAACATGATCCGCACGAACACGCGCATCCCGCTCATCCCGTACGCCGCGCCGGCCTCGAGCTGGCCGCGCGGCACCGACAGGAACGCGCCGCGGAACGTCTCGGTGAAGTACGCGCCGTAGATGAAGCCGAGCGTCAGCACGCCGGCGACGAACGGATCGATGTCGATCTGGTCCCAGCCGACGAGGTCGGTGAACTGGTTCAACCAGATCTGGATGCTGTAGAACAACAGCAGCATCAGGACGAGATCGGGCACCGAGCGGATCAGCGTCGTATAACCGGTCGCGATCGCTCGCAGCACCCGGTTGTGCGACAGCTTCGCCACCGCGCCGATCAGCCCCAGCGCCACCGCAGCGGCGAGCGACAGCACCGACAGCTCGATGGTCTGCACGGTGCCGGCCCAGAGGACGGGACCAAAGCCGTAAAGGAACACGCGCGTCTCCAGTGTTGATATGAACACCGGCGCACATATCTGTTCCGCGCCGGGCTGACGCGGATAGTCGCAAGCGAAATTGATTGCCTCAAATCACCTCGCATGCGATTGCTGCGTTGCAGCAATTCATCCCATCATTTGCCGGCAACGCGTAGCCTGCTGTTTCAAAAGGAAAAAAGCCGCTTCCTGACAGTCGGATAACACACCGGGAAGCGGGCTTTTTGCAATTTTCCGGTCGCTTTTTCGATATAGCGCCGCACACGGGTTCACCGCCCCTTCAGGATGTCGGAGCGCGAAGTCGTATAGACAAGCCCGTCCGGGCCGAAATGGACGTTGAAGAACGCGTCGGTGTTGACGCCGTCCTCGAGCCAGCGCCAGCTCCATACCGTCTCGGGCTTCAGCGGGTACTGCGCGATGTCGCCCGGCTTGCCGAGCAGGCGCCGCACCTCGTCCTCGTTCATCCCGGGGCGCACCTTCGCGAAGTTCTCGGCGGTCAGCACCTGCGTCGCGCCCATGTAGTGCCCGCTCGCGTCGAGGTCGACGAACCAGGTCTGGTTGCCCATCGGGCCGCGCGGATATTCGAGGCGCTTCGAGCCGTCGGTGAAGGTGCGCTCGGTCTCGGGCTTGCCCATCGTGCCGCGCACGTCGGCCTCGGTCGATACGCCGGCCTTCAGCCCCTTGAGCAGCAGCGGCGCCGGCTTGATCGCGTTGAAAAAATCCCTGATGCGTTGCACGTCGAGATTGCCTTGCTTGTCGTCGCAGCCGGTCAGCGCCAGCGCGGCGGCCAGCATCGTCACGGGAAGCAGCCGGAAACGGAAAATCATCGGAAGAAATACGCGTCGAGAAAACACGCGGCAAGGATACCCGCGCCACGCCAAAAGCGCGAGACGGGCGCGCGGCCCGTCTCGTGTTCAATGCGTCGTTTCAGTTTGCGTGTCGGCCTCGCGGCGCGCGTGCGGTGCGCGCGGCACGGCCGGCACCGCACGGATGCGGCGGCGCGTGCGCACGAGTTCGGCAAGCTGCCACGAGCCGAGCGCCAGGCAGCCGAACAGCACCTCGCGCCCGCGCTTGACCAGCGCGAGCGACAGCGCCGTCTCGCGATCGACGCCGAACATCTGCGCGAGCAGCACGACGGTCGCCTCCTGCACGCCGAGGCCGCCCGGCACCATGAACGCCGCATGCCGCACGGCCTGCGTCATCGCCTCGATCGCGATCGCGCCGCCGATCGATACCGGATGACCGAGCAGCGCGAGCGCCCAGTAGATTTCGAGCGCGCCGAGCACGTAGCCCGACAATTGCCAGAAGAACGCGCTGAACAGCAGCTCCGTGCGCGACATCAGCGCGTCGATGTCGCCATCGAGCCGGCGGCCGTCGACGCCCTGCAGCAGCCGGTGCGAATCGCCGAGCAGGCGCCCCGCGAACCGCTCGATCGCGTGGAAGATCCCGCCGCGCCGCATCAGCACGACGCCGAGCACCGGCAGCGGCAGCGTCAGCAGCAGCGCAAGGCCGATCGTGCCGCCGCCCATGTCGTGCGTGGTCGCGAGCAGCAGCACGAGGCCGAGCGCCGCGAACGCATACTGGACGACGATCGTCACCAGCACCTCGACGATCACCGACGCGGTCACGCGGCTCGCGTCGGGCACCTGCCAGCGCGCCATCCGGATCCCGACCAGCTCGCCGCCGATCCCGACCACGGGCAGCAGCCGGTTCACGGCTTCGCGCACGGTCGCGATCCACCACAGGAACGAGAGCGACGCGCGCCGGTCGAGCAGCTGGTGCCACGCATATGCGTCGAGCAGCAGCGGCAGCGCGTGGAACGGCACGAGCCACAGCAGCGCGAAGCCGGCGCGCTCGAGCATCCGCGACACGTCGCCGACGCCTTCGTGCAGCCCCAGCGCGAGCAGGATCCCGATGCCGACCGGCCAGCCGAGCCATTTGATCCACTTGGTCATGACGGCTGCGCCCCCGCTTCGCGCGACGCGCGCGTGCCGCGCCGCGCCGCGGACTGGCCGAACACGTCCGCAAACCCGCCGGTCGCGACGCCGGCCGCCTTCAGCGCGGCCGCGACGCGCGGCGACAGCAGCGCGTCCAGTTCGTCGACCGGACGGTAAGCGGCCATCGTCGGCGTGATCGGGCCGTCGCCGGCTTCGGCCGGATGACAGTAGATCTCGCCGACCCCGGGCGGCAGCGCCGCGAGCGCGTCGAGCAGCACGCGCTCGTCCATCGCGCCCGTATGCTCGATCCCGACCACGTAGTCGTTGTGTGCGAGCCCTGCGCGATCGAGCCGGGCGCGCACGAGCGCGATCCACGGCTTGAGCAGCGCGGGCGCGCTCGTTTCGTACGGCAGCCGCACCGCGCGCAGCCCGTAGTCGCGGCCGATCTCGATGATCAGCGACAGCACGGTCGGGTGCAGGTGGAAATGCTTGTGCGCGTTCACGTGATCGAGCGGCAGGCCGCTCGCCGCGAACGCGTCGAACTGCGCACGGATCTCGCGGCGCAGTTGCGCACGCACGTGCGGCAGGAAGAAGAAGCGACAGCCGTCCTTCGCCATCGCGTCGCCGAACCGCCCGTCGCGGCCGACGAGCGCGGGTATCTCATGCGCGGGCAGCATGGCCGGCCCGTCCGCGAGGACGAGATGCAGGCCGACCGCGAGCGACGGCAGCCGCCGCGCGCGTTCGATCGCATCCTGCGCCGCGGGCGCACCGACCATCAGGCTCGCGGCGTTCAGCACGCCGTCGCGATGCGCGCGCTCGACCGCCGCGTTGACGCGCGGATGCAGCCCGAAGTCGTCCGCGGTGAAGATCAGCGCCCGCGCCGCCCGCTGCGTCGTCACGAATCAGGCCTCGTGCGCGCGCAGGAAGCGGAAGAACTCGACGCCTTCGCGCAGACGGCGCTTCATCATGTCCCAGCTCGTCAGCATCTCGCGGACGATCTCCCAGATCTTCGACGGACGGAAGTAGAACTGGCGATAGAACTGCTCGAGATGGTGATAGATCTCGTCGCGCGACAGGTGCGCATAGCCGATCGCCGCCAGTTGCACGCCTTCCTTGCTCACCAGGTTGATGGTCTTGTTCTCTTCCATCCAGCCGTTCTCGACGGCCTGCTTGTAAAGCGTCGTGCCCGGATACGGCGCGGCGAGCGACACCTGGATCGTGTGCGGGTTGATTTCCTTCGCGTACTCGATCGTCTTCTTGATGGTGTCCTGCGTCTCGCCCGGCAGGCCGAGGATGAAGGTGCCGTGGATCTTGATGCCGAGCTTCTTGCAGTCCGCGCTGAAACGGCGCGCGAAATCGGTGCGCACGCCCTTCTTGATGTTCACGAGGATCTGGTCGTCGCCGGATTCGAAGCCGACCAGCAGCAGGCGCAGGCCGTTTTCCTTCATGACCTTCAGCGTCTTGTACGGCACGTTCGCCTTCGCGTTGCACGACCACGTCATGCCGAGCTTGCCCAGGCCGATGGCGATGGCTTCGGCGCGCGGCAAGTCGTCGGTGAAGGTGTCGTCGTCGAACATCAGTTCCTTCACTTCCGGCATGTTGTCGCGGATCCACTTCGCTTCCGCGAGCACGTTCTCGACCGAGCGCGTGCGGTAGCGATGGCCGCTGACCGTCTGCGGCCACAGGCAGAACGTGCAGCGCGACTTGCAGCCGCGGCCCGTGTAGATCGATACGTACGGATAGTTCAGGTAGCCGATGAAGTAGTTGTCGATCTTCAGGTCGCGCTTGTAGACGGGCGCGACGAACGGCAGTTCATCCATGTTCTCGAGGATCGGACGCGCTTCGTTGTGCTCGATCGAGCCGTCCTTCGCGCGCCAGCTCAAGCCCTTGATCTGTGGGAACGGCTTGCCTTCGGCGATTTCCTTGCAGGTGTAGTCGAATTCCTCGCGGCACACGAAGTCGATTGCCTCGCTCGCCGTGAGCGAGTTGTGCGGATCGACCATCACCTTCGCGCCCACCATGCCGACCAGCATCGACGGCTTCATCTTCTTCAGGTCCTGCGCGAACATCGCGTCGGTCGGGAACGACGGCGTGCTCGTGTGGATGATCACGAGGTCGTAGTCGTTGGCGATCTTCAGCGTCTCCTCGACCGACAGGCCGTCGGCCGGCGCGTCGACGACGCGGCTGCCCGGCACGAGCGCGGCCGGCTGCGCGAGCCACGTCGGGTACCAGAAGGAACGGATTTCGCGCTTCGCCTGATAGCGCGAACCGGCTCCGCCGTCGAAGCCGTCATACGAAGGGGCCTGCAAGAACAGCGTTTTCATGAATGCTCCGGTAGCCTGCATAGTTCGATTCGTTTCAACGATTCAGTCAATCAACCGCGGGCCGCCCTGCCGGCGCCCGCCTCTCTGTCATGTCGCGTCGCGCGGCCGGCCGCGCGGCACGTCTCGGCCCGCCGGCCGGATTCGATCGGGAACGGGCGCATGGCCGGCTCCCTCGGGGAACGTACCTCAGCGGCCGTCCCCGCCTTCCACCGCCGCCGTCGCGCGTTCGGCGCCGACGACCGTCATCCTCGCGCCGCGCCACACGACCTGCGTGCCGAACACGGCCGCGAGCCATTCGAGCGCGAGCAGCGTGTCGCGCACCGCGACGAGCGGGAGATCGCGCCAGAACGCGCGCCAGCCGTCCTCGCCGCGCGCGTGCAGCACCAGCCGCCCGAACGCGCCCGCGACGGCCGCTCCCCCCGCCAGCGTGCCGGCGAAGGTGCCGTCGAGACGCAGCGCGAGCGCCGCGCCGATCGCGAGCCACGGCGCGGTAAACGTGATGAACAGGAACGCGAAGCCGGTCGGGTTCAGCGAACGGATCGTGCGCAGCCAGCGTGTCTCGCGGTGCCACAGCGGCCCGAACGACGGCTCGATCACGTCGGTCGCGACCTCGACCTCGGACAGCACGGTGCGTCGCCCGAGGCGGCGCGGCAGCTCGGCCAGCCAGAAGTCGTCGGCCAGCTCGTCCTTCAACGCGAGAAAACCGCCGATCCGCTCGAGCGTGTCGCGCGTCAGCGCCAGCGTCGCGCCGAAGCCGAAGCGGCTCGAGCGGCCGAGGTGCGTGATCCGCACCGACGGCGCGAACCAGGCATCGACGAACTGCGCGCCGATCCGCGTCCAGAACCCGCCGACGCTGCGCGCATGATACAGGCACGTGACGACACCGACCGACGCGTCGGCGAGCGGCGCCGTCACGTGCTCCAGATAGTCCGGCTTTACCGCGATGTCGCTGTCGGCGATCACGATGCGGCCGTATTTCGCGCGTTCGGCCAGATTGATCAGGTTGCTGACCTTCAGGTTCTTGCCGTGCACGCGCGCGTCGATCACCAGCGTGATGTCGCATTCCGGATAGTCGGCGCGCAGCCGCTCGACGACGGCGACGGCCGGATCGGCCGCGGACGCGACCCCGAACAGCACTTCATGGCGCGGGTGGCGCTGCTCGCAGAACGTCGCGAGGTTCTCGTACAGGTGCGGCTCCGCGCCGCACAGCGGCTTGAGCACGCTGACCGGCTCGAAGCCGTCGCGCGCGGCGGTGCGCGGCGTGCGCGGGCGCGGCGCGAAGGCCGCAACGAGCGCATAGCCGGCCGCGGCCAGCGTGAACACGATCAGGAGCCAGTCAAGCAGCGTGACGGTCGGTGTCATGCGCGACGCCCTCCGGCGACGCGGGCACCCCGCCGATCGATCGAACCGGGTTGAACGTGATTGGGTATTCCGACAGCAACGAACGCGAGCACGACCCGACTCCTTGTTCCAGCAGCGTCTGTAATGGGGAGGCACGGCCCATTCCCCGAAAGCGGCCATGCCCTGCTTCGCGTGGCACATCCTCGCGCGATGCCCGGACGGGATGCGGGAAGATTCGAATGGCTATCATCGGCACAACATGGACAGGCGCCGGATTTTAGCAGCCCGCGCCAGCCCGCGCGCGGCACCTCGCGAAACGGACTGGTGCGATTTCAGCAAAGCTGTGCGGCCGCGGAACCATTCTGGTGCCACTACATTCACGTTAGCGTAAGCACTTTGCAGGCGTATTGCAGTCTTGAAAATCAAACGTTTCGTGGAATTTTGTACGTCGATGCGAAGACATGCCCAATCGCCGTAAAGATTAGTAATTATTTGGCGATTAGAACGATTTTTGCAACGATCACGACACCCCACCTTGCACCCCTGAAAGGCGCATGGGTATCCGTGCGTCGCCAGCGCGTTCCGGAACCCTTTGGCAAAATCGTCAGCCTCTGTTGCGCATGCGCATCACCGCGCTCCTCCCTTTCGAAGGCCACCCGATGATTCCGTTTTCCGTACTCGATCTCGCCCCCATCCCCGACGGTGCCGACGCCGCGCAGGCCTTCCGCAACACCGTCGATCTCGCGCGGCACGCGGAGCGCCTGGGCTACCGGCGCTACTGGCTCGCCGAACATCACAACATGCCCGGTATCGCGAGCGCGGCGACCGCCGTCGTGATCGGTCATGTCGCGGGCGCGACGAACACGATCCGCGTCGGCTCGGGCGGAATCATGCTGCCGAACCATGCGCCGCTCGTGATCGCCGAGCAGTTCGGCACGCTCGCGTCCCTGTATCCGGGGCGCATCGACCTCGGGCTCGGCCGTGCGCCCGGCACCGACCAGACCACGTCGCGCGCGCTGCGCCGCGACCTGATCGGCAGCGCCGACGCGTTTCCGGACGACGTCGCCGAGCTGCAGCGCTATTTTGCGGAACCGGTGCCCGGCCAGCGCGTGCGCGCGGTGCCCGGCGCGGGGCTGGACGTGCCCGTGTGGCTGCTGGGCTCGAGTCTGTTCAGCGCGCAGCTCGCCGCGATGCTCGGGCTGCCGTTCGCGTTTGCGTCGCACTTCGCGCCGGACTACCTGATGCGGGCGCTCGAGCTCTATCGTGCGCAGTACCGGCCGTCGGCCGCGTGGCCGAAGCCGCATGCGATGGTCGGGGTCAACGTGTTCGCGGCCGATACCGACGACGAGGCGCGGCGCCTCTTCACGTCGCTGCAGCAGCAGTTCATCAACCTGCGCCGCGGCACGCCGGGCAAGCTGCCGCCGCCCGTCGACGCGCTCGAGGCGAGCGAGTTCGAACTCGCGAACGTCGCGCACGCGCTGTCATTCGCTGCCGTCGGCTCGCGCGACACGGTGCGCGACAAGCTGCGCGACCGGATCGCGCAGACGGGCGCGGACGAGGTGATCATCACCGCGCAGATCCACGATCACGCCGCGCGGGTGCGCTCGTTCGAACTGGCGGCGCAGATCCGCGACGAACTCGCGAACGAAACCCGCTGACCGGACAGGTGCGCCCGCCGTTGCGTCACTGCGGGTGCGCCGCCTCCAGCCCGTCGAGCAGCGCCTTGTGGAACGCGTCCGGATCCTGGATCTGCGGCGCGTGGCCGAGCGCCGGGAATTCGACGAGCTGCGCGCCGGGAATCGCCGCCTGCGTGCGCTTCGCGAGTTCCGGGTAACGGCCGAGCTTCGCGTGCACGTCGGGCGGCGCCACGTCCTTGCCGATCGCGGTCGTGTCCTTGTCGCCGATCAGCAGCAGCGTCGGCACGCGGATCGCACCGAGTTCGTAGACCACCGGCTGCGTGAGGATCATGTCGTAGATCAGCGCCGAGTTCCACGCGACCGCGTCGCGGCCCGGGCCGCGATACATGCCGGCGAGCATCTGCACCCAGCGCTCGTAGGACGGCGCCCACTTGCCCGCGTAGTAGGTCGCCTGCTCGTAGCGGCGGATGCCGTCCGCCGTCGTCTTCTGCTCGCGCGCATACCAGTAGTCGACCGACAGCGGCGGCAGGCCGAGCGCCTTCCAGTCCTCGAGGCCGATCGGGTTCACCAGCACGAGCTGGTCGGTCGCCTTCGGATACATCAGCGCGTAACGCATCGCGAGCATCCCGCCCGTCGAATGCCCGACGATCGTCGCCGATTTCACGCCGAGCGACTCGAGCAGCACATGCGTGTTGCGCGCGAGCTGCTGGAAGCTATATTGGTAGCGTTCGGGCTTCGACGACTTGCAGAAGCCGATCTGGTCCGGCGCGATCACGCGATAGCCGGCGCGGCTCAGCACGCCGATCGTGTCCTCCCAGGTCGCCGCGCAGAAGTTCTTCCCGTGCAGCAGCACGACGGTGCGGCCGTTCGGGTGCGCCGGCTGCACGTCCATGTACATCATCTCGAGGGTTTCGCGCTGCGACACGAACGCGTAGCGGTGCACCGGCTCCGGATAGGCGAAACC
The DNA here is from genome assembly GCF_003853415.1 of Burkholderia sp. Bp9142. Classification (GTDB taxonomy): domain Bacteria; phylum Pseudomonadota; class Gammaproteobacteria; order Burkholderiales; family Burkholderiaceae; genus Burkholderia. The sequence continues at coordinate 71,815 of NZ_QTPP01000036.1, forward strand.
TTCCAGGCGGGGGCCGTACGCGGGCCCGTCATTGCCGGCCGGTGCCGGGACGGCGGCCGCGACTGACGTCGCGCATGCGGCGGCGACGCCCGCACCGAGCACGGCGGCGCACGCGAGGGACAACATCTTGCAAATCGAAGGCATGGCGGGCGATCACGGTAATGGGAAATGCACGCGGGCAGCCGGGCGGCTTCGTGCACCGCGATTCTACGCGGTCGGGCTGACGACGGCGCGCAACACTCGATGGCCGTGCGACTTCCGCGCGCGCGACGAACTCGGGTATCGTGTGACGTGACCCTGAAACGCCTGCAGGCGAACATCCATGAAAAACGTCCTCAGCATTCAGTCGCATGTCATCTACGGACATGCCGGCAACAGCGCGGCCGTGTTCCCGATGCAGCGCCTCGGCGTCAACGTCTGGCCGCTCAACACCGTCCAGCTGTCGAATCACATGCAGTATGGCCACTGGGCCGGCAGCGCGATCGACGCCGCCAAGATGGAACAGCTCGTCGACGGCATCGCTGCAATCGGCGCGCTCAAGCGCTGCGACGCGGTGCTGTCCGGCTTCCTCGGCTCGCCGCCGCAAGCGCGCGCGGCCGTCGAGATCGTCCGCTCGGTGAAGGCGATGAACCCGAACGCATGGTACTTCTGCGATCCGGCGATGGGCCAGACGGGCGGCATCCGGCCCGAGCCCGGCGTCGAGGAATTCATCGTCCAGGAAGTGCCGGCGCTCGCCGACGGCATGTCGCCGAACCACACCGAGCTGCAGAAGCTCGCCGGGCGGCGCATCGAGACCGTCGCTGAAGCCGTCGACGCCTGCCGCGCGCTGATCCGCCGCGGCCCGAAGATCGTCCTCGTCAAGCACCTGCACGACCGCAACAGCCCGGCCGACCGCTTCAACATGCTCGCCGTCACCGAAACCGAAGCGTGGATCGGCCAGCGGCCGCTGTACGCGTTTCCGCGCCATCCGGTCGGCGTCGGCGACCTCACCAGCGCCATTTTCGTCGCGCGCCGGCTGCGCGGCGACTCCGTGCGCGCCGCGTTCGAGCACACGCTCGCGGCCGTGCATGCGGTCGTGAAGGCGACCTACGACGCGCGCCGCTACGAGCTCGAACTCGTCGCCGCGCAGGATGAAATCGCGCGCCCGAGCGAATGGTTCGGCGCGTGGGTGACCGACGCCTGACGCGCCCGCATCGCCCCCCTGCATCGCCCCCGCATCGCGCCGCCGCCGTCCCCCCTCGCCGCTCCGGCGTGCCACTCGCGCCGCCGCCGCGCTCCTCCTGCGCAGTCCGATCGTCGGCACAACGCCGTCCGAGTCCTGTCCGGTCCGCACCTGCAAACGTTTCCGGACTTCACATGAATGACACCGATTCCTCGCTATGCTCGCGGCGGCACGACCGGCGCAGCCGCATCCTGCGCCCGGCCGCGCCGACTCTTTCCGCATGTCCCGCCAACCGGCTCCCCCCTTTACCGCACGATAACGACCATGACCCGATCGAACCGTCGTGACTTCCTTCGCGTCGCCGCCGGCACCGCCGGCGCCGCCGCGCTGAACCTGTTCCCGCCCGTGATCCGCGATGCGCTCGCCATTCCCGCGAACCGCCGTACCGGCACGATCCGCGACATCGAACACATCGTGATCCTGATGCAGGAGAATCGCTCGTTCGACCATTACTTCGGCACGATGCGCGGCGTCCGCGGCTTCGGCGACCCGCGCCCGCTGCGCCTCGCGAACGGCAAGTCGGTGTTCCACCAGCCGGTCGGCCCGGCCGAGCTGCTGCCGTTCCACCCGGGCGCGGACAAGCTCGGCCTGCAGTTCCTGCAGGACCTGCCGCACGGCTGGCAGGACATGCACGCCGCGTGGAACAAGGGCCGCTACGACCAGTGGGTGCCGAACAAGGGCACCACGACGATGGCGTACCTGAAGCGCGACGACATCCCGTTCCACTACCAGCTCGCCGATGCGTTCACGATCTGCGACGCCTATCACTGCGCGATCCCGAGCTCGACCGACCCGAACCGCTACTACATGTGGACGGGCTACGTCGGCAACGACGGCACGGGCGGCGGCCCGGTGCTCGGCAACGAGGAACAGGGCTACGGCTGGTCGACCTATCCGGAAGTGCTCGAGCAGGCCGGCGTGTCGTGGAAGATCTACCAGGACGTCGGCACGGGGCTCGACGCGAACGGTTCGTGGGGCTGGACGCAGAACCCGTACATCGGCAACTACGGCGACAACGCGCTGCTCTACTTCAACCAGTACCGCAGCGCGCTGCCCGGCACGCCGCTGTACGACAAGGCGCGCACCGGCACCAACATCAGCGCCGGCGGCACGCTGTTCGACGTGCTGCAGCAGGACGTGAAGAACGGCACGCTGCCGCAGGTGTCGTGGATCTGCGCGCCGGAAGCGTATTCGGAACATCCGAACTGGCCGGCCAACTACGGCGCGTGGTACATCGAGCAGGTGCTGAAGGTGCTCGTGTCGAATCCGGACGTGTGGAGCAAGACCGCACTTTTCATCACCTATGACGAGAACGACGGCTTCTTCGACCACGTGGCGCCGCCGTTCGCGCCGCAGTCGCGCGACAACGGGCTGTCGACGGTCGCGACGACCAACGAGGTGTTCGCCGGCGACGCGTCGCACATGGCCGGCCCGTACGGGCTCGGGCCGCGCGTGCCGATGCTGGTGGTGTCGCCGTGGACCAAGGGCGGCTGGGTCTGCTCGCAGACCTTCGATCACACGTCGCTGCTGCAATTCATCGAAGCGCGTTTCGGCGCGCAGTACCCGGTGACGGCCGCCAACGTGTCGCCGTGGCGCCGTGCGGTGTGCGGCGACCTGACGTCGGCGTTCGAGTTCGCGACGGCCGACGCCGCGTGGCCGACGCTGCCGGACACGAGCGGCTATGCGCCGCCCGACCGCCTGCGTCATCCCGACTACATCCCGGTGCCGCCGGTCGCGCAGAAACTGCCGAAACAGGAGGACGGGCTGCGTCCGGCGCGCGCGCTGCCGTACGAGCTGTTCGTGCGCGGCCGCGTCGAAGCCGTGAACGGCCTGTTCCGGCTGACCTTCGCGAACACCGGCCGTGCGGGCGCGGCATTCCAGGTGCAGTCGCGCAACCGTGTCGACGGCCCGTGGGCGTACACGGTCGAAGCCGGCAAGCGGATCGCCGATACGTGGAGCGCCGCGGCATCGCTCGGCCTGTACGACCTCGACGTGTACGGCCCGAACGGCTTCTACTGCCATTTCCGCGGCCCGTTCGCGACCGGCATCGGCAGCGCGAGCGTGAACCCGGAGGTGATCTACGGCTACGACGTCGCGAACGGCAACATCACGCTGCGCCTGATGAACCGCGGCCACAAGGCCGTGCGGCTCAAGGTGACGAACGCGTACGGCCACGGCGGCGCGCGCACGTTCGACCTGGCACCGGGCGCGCACGTCGACGACTACTGGGATCTGCGCGGCAGCCACGGCTGGTACGACCTGACCGTCAGCGACGGCCGCCTGCTCGGCTTCCTGCGCCGTTTCGCGGGCCATGTCGAAACCGGCCGCCCGAGCACCAGCGACCCGGCGATCCGCACGAGCGCGTCGCACGACGACGCCGAAGCAGCGTCGGACACGCTGTCCGACTGACGACGGCGAGCACGGCGCGGCCCCGGCGGGCCGCGCCGCCCGTCCACCCACCCCCGCCTCCCGTCCGTTCGTGACGGGAAACTCCCGATACCGGCCGCCTGCGCACGCGCGGAAGCTATGCGCAAATCCGCATGGATTGCGCGGCAAATTGCCAAGACCCGTGCATATCGGCGACCTATAAATCGAGGCGATCGGGGCTCCTCGCAGAGCCTGACGGGAGATTCTTCCGGGAATCATCAGCATGCCGACCTCCCCGCCCGATTCCGAGAAGCGGTCGAACCGCCCGCCCGTCGCACGCATCCGGCCCGCCGGTTGCGTGCGGTACCCACCCGCTGGTGTAAGAACAAGAGGAACGAACATGAAATTCCGTCATTCCCTGCTGTCGGTGTCGGTCGTATCCGTATTTGCCCTCCTCTCGCAACAGGTCGCCCAGGCCGCCGACGCGGCCGACGTGAAGGTCGGCTTCGCCGCGCCGCTCACCGGCGTGAACGCCGGCTATGGCAAGGATCTTCAGAACGGCGTGCAGCTCGCGCTCGACGATGCCGCCGCGCAGAAGGTGCAGATCGCCGGCAAGCCCGCGCACTTCAACCTCGTCGTGCAGGACGACCAGGCCGACCCGCGCATCGGCGTGCAGGCCGCGCAGGCGCTCGTCGACCAGAGCGTGTCGGTGGTGGTCGGCCACTTCAACTCGGGCACGACGATTCCGGCGTCGGTGGTCTACGACAAGGCCGGCATCCCGGTGATCGACCCGGCCGCGACCAACCCGACGCTCACGTCGCGCGGGCTCGCGAACATGTTCATGGTGATCGCGACGGACGGCCAGAACGCCGGCAACGCAGGCAAGTACGCGGTCGACGTGACCAAGGCGAAGCGCATCGCGATCATCGACGACCGCACCGCGTTCGGCCAGGGCGAGGCGGACGAGTTCGAGAAGGCCGTGAAGGCGGCCGGCGGCAACCTCATCGGCCGCGAGTTCACCAGCAACCAGGCGGTCGACTTCCGCGCGCAGATCACGAGCCTGAAGGGCAAGAACCCGGACCTGATCTTCTTCGGCGGTCTCGATTCGCTCGCCGCGAACTTCGTCAAGCAGATGCGCCAGCTCGGGCTGAACGCGCAGTTCGTCGGCGGCGGCGGCGTGAAGGACAACGAGTTCATCAAGATCGCCGGCCCGGCCGCGGAAGGCGCGATGGCATGGGAATACGGACGTCCGCTCGACGAGCTGCCGCAGGGCAAGGATTTCGAACAGCGGTTCAAGAAGCGCTTCGGCGTCGACGTGCTGTCGTACGCCCAGTTCGGCTACGACGCGACCTGGGCCGCGATCAAGGCGATGCAGGCGGCCAACTCGACCGACCCGAAGGTCTACCGCCCGGCGCTGAAGAAGATCGACTTCGAGGGCATCACCGGCCGGATCTCGTTCGCGAACGACGGCTCGCTGAAGAGCGGGATGTCGACGCTGTACCAGGTGAAGAACGGCGCGTGGAAGACCATCGTGACGAAGGGGGGCTGATCGGACGGGATGGGCGACCTGGGTAGCCAGGCCGCCCGGGCGCGGGCGGCGGCGGGAACGCTGCCCGCCCCTCCTGTCGCCCGATGCGGGAGCAGGCGAATCGGCTGCCGGCAGCGAAACGATCGACGCAATCGCGCCAGCATCATACGATGACTGACGTTAAGCAATGCTCGTCACGGCCCGCGGCGTCGCACGGGCCGTGACGACGGCCGCGTGTCAGTTGGGCTGGGTGTCGCGTTCGGCCTCGGCCGCCTCGTGCGCGCGGCGCAGGCGCTCGCGGCTGTTGGTCAGGTGCGTGCGCATCGCGGCGCGCGCGGCTTCCGGGTCGTGACGCGCGATCGCCTCGTAGATGTCCTCGTGCTCGTGATTGAGCCGGCCGACGTAGCGTTCGAGGTCGTCGCCGGCGAAGCGCGCCGAGTTCACGCGCGTGCGCGGGATGATCGATGCGCCGAGCTGCGTCATGATGTCGACGAAATAGCGGTTGCCGGTGGACTGCGCGATCTGCAGGTGGAACTGGAAGTCGAGCTGCGCCGTGTCGCGGCCGCCGCCCGCCCCCGACGCGATCGCGTCGAGCGCGCGCCGCAGCGCGACGAGATCGGTATCGTTCGCGCGCTGCGCGGCGAGGCTCGCGCATTCGCTTTCGAGGCTGATGCGCAGCTCGAGCACCGCGAGCACGTCGCGCAGCGTCGTGATGGTCGCGGGATCGATGCCGAGCGCCTGGCGGCGCGACGGTTCGAGCACGAAGCTGCCGATGCCGTGGCGCGTCTCGACGAGGCCGCTCGCCTGCATCCGCGAGATCGCTTCGCGCACGACCGTGCGGCTGACGCCCTGCGCCGCCATGACTTCGGTTTCGGTCGGCAGCTTGTCGCCGGGACGCAGCGTGCCGTTTTCGATCTGCGCGGTCAGCGCGTCGACGACATCTTGTGCGAGGCTGCGTGCGCGACGGCGCGGCGCTGCGGGAAGCGTGGGCACGGACATGAGGCCGGTTCCTTGTTGAATGATCGTAATGTGAGCCGAGGGTTTACGCGGGGTTTGAGCGAACGCCGATGATTCATTATACTGCGTCACAAGTCATCCGACGACTGATGATTGCGATACGGATCTCCTGTTGACCGAGGCCGGCGCATCAGCGCCTGCCGGGTCCCGTGGTTCGCGATCGACCGGCGTTCGCGCTTCTGCTTCTGCGCGGCACCGGTATCGAGCGGGTCGCCCCCACCCTTTCGGGTTGCTGTCGACATGCGGGGCTTGCACGCCGCGCACGTCGGTTGTCGAATGATCGCACCTCCCGCCGCGCGCGGCAAAGATTTTGCCGCCCGGCATTGCCCACTCTTTCGCCATCGCCGCCATGAACGCCGTCACTGCCTCGCCTTCCCATGACACGCCGCGCATCGTCGACCTGCAAGCCATTCCGGTCGCCGGCCACGACAGCATGCTGCTCAACCTGAGTGGCGCGCACGGCCCGTTCTTCACCCGCAACCTCGTGATCCTGAAGGACAGCGCGGGCCGGACCGGCGTCGGCGAGGTGCCGGGCGGCGAAAGCATCCGCCGCACGCTCGAGGACGCGCGCGCGCTCGTCGTCGGCCAGCCGGTCGGCAACTACCATGCGGTGCTCAACGACGTGCGGCGCACCTTTGCCGATCGCGACGCGAGCGGCCGCGGCCTGCAGACCTTCGACCTGCGCACCACGATCCACGCGGTCACCGCGCTCGAAGCCGCGCTGCTCGACCTGCTCGGCCAGCATCTCGGCGTGTCCGTGGCCGCGCTGCTCGGCGAAGGGCAGCAGCGCGAGCGCGTCGAGATGCTCGGCTACCTGTTCTACATCGGCGACCGTACCAGGACCGCGCTGCCCTATCGAGACGGCCGCGGCGCGACCGACGACTGGACCCGCGTGCGCGACGAGGCCGCGCTGACGCCCGAGGCGGTCGTGCGCCTCGCCGAAGCCGCGCATGCGCGCTACGGGTTCAACGACTTCAAGCTGAAGGGCGGCGTGTTCGAGGGCGCGCGCGAGGTCGACGCCGTGACGGCGCTGGCCGAGCGCTTCCCCGAAGCGCGCGTCACGCTCGATCCGAACGGCGCGTGGTCGCTCGACGAAGCCGTGCGGCTGTGCCGCGACCTGCATCACGTGCTCGCGTATGCGGAAGATCCGTGCGGCGCGGAGAACGGCTACTCGGGCCGCGAGGTGATGGCCGAATTCCGCCGCTCGACCGGGCTGCCGACGGCCACCAACATGATCGCGACCGACTGGCGCCAGATGGGCCACGCGGTGCAGTTGCAGGCGGTCGACATCCCGCTCGCCGACCCGCACTTCTGGACGATGCAGGGCTCGGTGCGCGTCGCGCAGATGTGCCGCGACTGGGGTCTCACGTGGGGCTCGCATTCGAACAACCACTTCGACGTGTCGCTCGCGATGTTCACGCACGTCGCGGCCGCGGCGCCCGGCCAGGTCACCGCGATCGACACGCACTGGATCTGGCAGGACGGCGAGCGGCTGACGCGCGAGCCGCTGAAGATCGAGAACGGACTCGTGGAAGTGCCGAAGCGGCCGGGCCTCGGCATCGACATCGACATGGATGCAGTCGCGGTCGCGCACGAGCTGTACAAGCAGCACGGGCTCGGCGCACGCGACGATGCGGCAGCGATGCAGTACCTGATTCCGGGGTGGACGTTCAACAACAAGCGCCCGTGCCTCGTTCGCTGAGCGCGGCATGAACCGGGCGGCGATTCCGCCCGGACGGAACCGAATGCGTCGGGTTCACCGGCGCATCGACGGATGCCCGGGGGAAGGGCCTGCGGGCGCCGAACGGGATCGGGCCGGGCAGCGCCGGCCGGTCGAACCGCGGCCCGGAAGAACGTAAACCGCCGCGGTCGGCCAATTGCACCTGCCGTGCCGAAGCGACCCGGTGACGCCTGGCCGGCCAGCCTACCCGGCCGCCCCGATCCCCCGCGCCATCCCCGACGCGGCAAGCACGATGACCATCACGAGCACGGCCTGCCAGTGGCCGATCCGCACATAGGTCCGTGCCCGGCCGAGATCGGGCATCTGCTGCTGCCGCGCGGCGATGCGCCAGCGGATCAGCCCGAGCATCGGCACGATCTCGAGCAGCAGGATCAGTACGAGCGCGGTCATCTTGAGGTGGAAGAGCGGCTCGTGAAGGTAATACGCCGAGCCTTTCTCGAAGCCGCCGAATGCGCGCGCGAGTCCTGTCGCGATCAACAGCAGCGCGGACAATCCCCAGGCCGCGTCGGCCTTGAACACGCCGGGCAGGTCGGCGGCCTGCGCCGACGCGATGACCCGGCGCAGCGCGCGGTTGCGCCCCGCGATCGCGGCGAACGCAACGCCGAACGCCATCAGGTGAACGGCTGCCAGCAACCAGCGGACGATCATTGCGCCTATATGAACGCGTCCCGTTTGCAACAGCTTTCTTGCGTTTCTGACAGACAGGATGGGCTGCGTCTCTATATCCGGC
>NZ_QTPP01000037.1 GCF_003853415.1 Burkholderia sp. Bp9142
CCGCCCGCGCTCTGGGCTGCACTGGCGGTTGTGGTCGAGATCGGCGGCTCGCTGTGCGTGGTGTTTCGCCGCTTCACGTGGCTCGGCGCCGGCAGCCTCGGCATGCTGACGCTCGTCGCGATGGTCGTGGCGAACGATTTCTGGAACCGTTCGGGCACCGAACATTTCATGGCGCTCAACAGTTTTTTCGAACACCTGGGCTTGATCTCGGCGCTCGTGCTCGCGACCGTGCATCGACGATGCGCGGCAACCGGCCGGCGACGGCCGCGGGTGACCGGGATTGCCCGAACCGGTGCACCATCTGATGTAACAACAAGGATATCCGTTATGAAAGCCCTTCGTTCCGCGTTGCTGGCGCTGACGATTGCCGGCGGCCTCGTCGCCGTGCCTGCCGCATTCGCGAAACCCCCGGTGCCGCCCGCGGTCACGCCGACGCTGGCCGTCGGTCCGCAGTACGACACCACGCACGTGTGCGTAGCGCCCGACGACTTCGACCGCTTCACCGACAGTTTCGTCGCGACGTTCGGTGGCAGCAAGTCGAAGCAGGGCGTGTTCCAGGTCACGCCGACACCGAGCCAGACGATGTCGCAGCTCGTGCTCACGCCGGTCGGCACGATTTCGGTGTTCGGCTTCAAGACGCCGATCCCGTATCCGTTCTGCGCGGAGCGTACCGGCTATCTGGTTACGGACATGGACCTCGCGGTCAAGACGGCGCGCGAGCACGGCGCCGACGTGATCGTCGACACGTTCCCCGATCCGATCGGCCGCGATGCGGTCATTGCGTGGACGGGCGGCGTGAAGATGCAGCTCTACTGGCATACCCAGGCGCCGAGCTACGGCGCGCTGCAGACCATTCCCGAGAATCGCGTCTACGTGTCGCCGCAAAGCGTACGCAAGTTCGTGCACGATTTCGTCAAGTTCTCGAAGGGCAAGGTGGTGTCCGACAACCTGAAGGCGCCGGGCATCGAGATCGGCCGGCCGAACGACACCTACCGCCGGATCCGCATCGAATCGGGCTTCGGCAAGATGACCGTGCTCGTGACGGACCGCCATCTGCCGTATCCGTTCGGGCGCGAGATGACGGGCTACGAAGTGCCCGATCTTGCCGCGACGCTGAAGCAGGCCGAAGCCGCGGGCGTGACCGTGCTCGTGCCGCCGTTCGCAGCGGACGGGCGCGACGCGGCGCTCGTGCAGTTCCCGGGCGGCTACGTCGCCGAGATCCACGCGAGCGCGGCGCGATGAATTACGAGGACACGATCTTGGCCGCGGTGGCCGGTTTCGTCGACACACTGAGCTTCGTCGCGCTGTTCGGGTTGTTCACCGCACACGTGACGGGCAACTTCGTGCTGATCGGCGCGGGCATCGCGGGCTTCGGCCAGGGTGTCGTGCTGAAGCTCAGCGTGTTTCCCGCGTTCGTGTGCGGCGTGATCGCGGCGAGCCTGATCGCGCGGTCGATGTCCGGGCGGCCCGCGTGGCAGGGCACGCGCGTGCTGCACACGGTGCAGGCCGTGCTGCTGCTCGGCTTCTGCGCGGCCGGCGTGTGGGCGACGCCCGTCACGCAGCCCGACAGCCTGCCGGCGCTGGTGGCCGGCATCGTCGGCACGTTCGCGATGGGCGTGCAGAACGCGCATCCGCGCGTGATTCCGCGTGCGGGTGGCGTGCCGAACACGGTGATGACGGGCAACGTGACGCAGGCGATCCTCGATGTCGTCGACATGCTGTCGGCCGGCACGGCCGACAGCGTGCGTGCGGCGGCGCGGGCACGCTTCGGCAAGATGCTGCCCGCGATCGTCGCGTTCGCGCTCGGCGCGGCGTGCGGTGCGCTCGGGTTCCGCTACGTCGGATTCCTGGCGCTGCTCGTGCCGGTCGGCGCGCTCGCGACGCTTGCACTGTGTGCGGCGCAAGCGGCCGGACCCGCGATGCAGGAGCGCGCATGATCGGGCGGAGGCAGGGGAGACAAGTGAGACGCCACGGCCGCCGCTTCGAGCGGGCCGCGCGCCTGTCGATCGTCGCGGGGCTGTTTTTCGCGGGCGCCGACGCGGCGTTCGCGGAAACGGCGGCATCGACTTCGACACCCGGCGACGCTACCGCAGCGACATGCTCGGCCAAGCGGCCGGCGGTGCTGTTCAACCGCTGGCAGGAAGACTGGTCGGTGCTCGCGAATCCGTGCGTGCCGCGTGCGCCGCTCGACGGGCTGAAATACATGCCGCTCGGCAACGATCCGTCATCCTATCTGTCGCTCGGCGTGAACCTGCGCGAGCGGCTGGAGGCCAACGACGCGCCGCGGTTCGGGATCGGCTCCACGCAATCGGATACGTACCTGATCCAGCGCGTCGAAGTGCATGCCGATGCGCATCTCGGCCGGCACTGGCAGTTCTTCGTGCAGTTGCAGGACGCGCGCGCGTTCGGCAAGAACACGGTGTCGCCGGTGGACAAGAACCCGATCGATCTCGAGCAGGCGTTCGCGACCTATACGGGCGCGCTCGGCGGCGGCACGTTCAAGTTCCGCGTCGGCCGGCAGGAGATGGCATTCGACCTGCAGCGCTTCATCGCCGCGCGCGACGGCCCGAACGTGCGGCAGGCGTTCGATGCGGTCTGGGCCGATTACGAATACGGGAAGTGGCGCTTCATCGCCTATGCGACGCAACCGGTGCAGAACCGCAACGCGTCCGATTTCGATGACGTGTCGAATCGCGATCTCACGTTCAGCGGCGTGCGCGTCGAGCGGCAGTCGGTCGGGCCGGGCGATCTGTCCGGCTACTGGTCGCGCTACAACCGCGGCAACGCGCGCTTTCTCGATGCGAGCGGCCCCGAGCACCGCGACGTGTGGGACCTGCGCTACTCGGGCACGCAGGGCCGTTTCGACTGGGATCTCGAGACGATGCTGCAGACCGGGACGGTCGGCAACAACACGATCGGTGCATGGGCCGTCGGCTCGATCGCCGGCTACCGGCTCGATGCGCGTTGGTCGCCGCGTATCGCGCTGCAGGTCGATGCGGCATCGGGCGACCGGCATCCGCACGACGGCCGCGTCGGCACCTTCAACCCGCTGTTTCCGAACGGTTATTACTTCACGCTGGCCGGCTTCACGGGCTACTCGAACCTGATCCACGTGAAGCCGTCCGTGACGCTGAAGCCGTCGCCGAACCTGTCGCTGCTCGGCGCGCTCGGCTTCCAGTGGCGCGAGACGACCGGCGATGCCGTCTATCAGCAGGCGAACGTCGTGGTGCCGGGCACCGCGGGCAAGGGCGGCCTGTGGACGGGGATGTACGTGCAGCTGCGCGCGGACTGGACGATCGCCGCGAACCTGATCGGCGCGGTCGAGGCCGTGCACTTCCAGGTCGGCGACGCGATCCGGCAGGCGGGCGGGCACAACGCGGACTATGTCGGCGTCGAGCTGAAGTACGGCTGGTGAGGACGCGGCACGGCAACGTGCGAGCATGAAAAAGGGCGGCCCGCGGGCCACCCTCCGTTCGTCCGGGCCGGCAGCGCGGCCGGCCCGGTCGCGGTGATGCCGTTACAGGTTCGGCGACAGCACGAGCGCGTTCGTCAGGTCGCCCATCGGCTGCGCGCCATTCGTCTTCAGCGCGTCGTCGCGCTGCTGCAGGCCCGCGAGGCGCGGCAGCGAGAAGCGGCGCGTGATGAAGCGCAGGATCGAACCCGTGTCGTACTGCGTGTGGTCCACGAAGCCCTTCTTCGCGTACGGCGACACGATCAGCGCCGGAATGCGGGTGCCGGGGCCCCAGCGGTCGGCGGTCGGCGGCGCGGCATGATCCCAGAAGCCGCCGTTTTCGTCATACGTGACGACCACGATCATGTTCTTCCACTGCGGGCTCGCCTGCAGGTGCGCGATCACGTCGGCGATGTGCTGGTCGCCGGAGGTGACGTCCGTGTAGCCCGGGTGCTCGTTCAGGTTGCCCTGCGGCTTGTAGAACGCGACTTGCGGCAGCGTGCCCGCATCGATCGCCTTGATGAACTCGGCGCCGTTCGCGCCGCCGTCGAGCAGATGCTGCGCGCGGCTCGCGGTGCCCGGCGCCTGGTTCGCGTAGTAGTTGAACGGCTGGTGGTGCGGCTGGAAGTTCGGCGTCGACAGGTCGGCGCCGTAGATCACGTTCGACGTGCCGTTCTGGCTCGCCTGCAGCGCCTGGCCCCACGCGCCGCCATACCATGCCCACGATACGCCCGCGTTGGTCATCAGGTCGCCGATGTTGGTCGCCGTTTGCGGCGGCATCGTCGACGGACTGGCCGGGTCGGCGAGCAGCGGGTCGCCGCCCGTGGCCGCCTTGTTGCCGCTCGGCTGATACGCCGGCTGCATCGTGTTGACGCCGTAGAAGTCCGGCGTCAACGCACCGTCGTTGACGAATTTCGGCGCGCCACTCAGCGCCGAGGCCGGCGAGTTCGTGGCGACCTTCAGCGACTTGCCGTCGGCGTTCAGGACTGCGATCTTGCCCGCCGCCTGGCTCTTGTCGGCGTTCGCATAGAACGGCGCGCACGCGCAGATCAGGTACTGGTGGTTCAGGAACGAGCCGCCGAACGCGCCCATGAAGAAGTTGTCGGCGAGCACGTACTGCTGCGCGATCTTCCACAGCGGCAGCTTCGACGGGTCGGCGGTGTAGTGGCCCATCGTCAGGCCGCCCGCATCGGTCCATGCGGCGTACATGTCGTTCTTGCCGCCGTTGATCTGCATCTGGTCCTGGTAGAAGCGGTGCACGATGTCGCGCGTCGCGATGCTCATCGACTGGTTGAAGCCATTCGGATCGTCGATCGCGAACGGCGCGTTCGGCAGGTTCGCCGTCATCGCCTCGGTGACCGCCGGCGTGATGCCGGTCGCGGTCAGGCCGCCCCAGATCTTCGGCAGCGTCGCCATCGTCGAGCCGTCGCGATCCTTCTGCACCGAGTTCGCGGCGGTCGCGTTCTGCAGGCCGTTCGCGCCCGGGAAGTTGCCGTACAGGTTGTCGAAGCTGCGGTTTTCCGCGTAGATCACGACGACGTTCTTGACGGCCGACAGGCCTTGCTGCGTAACATCGTCGCCGCCGCATGCGGTCAGGCTGAGCGCGGCCGCGAGGGCGATCGGTGTATGGCGAATCCAGGCGTGCTTCTTCATGCGATGTTCTCTCTTTCGTCGTTTGTCGCGTGTGGGAACCGCGGTGGCGTCGGGCCGGCGCAGGCACTTCGGGCACCGACCGGATGCGCGCATTATCTGGAGCCGATTTGACAGGCGGGTGTAGGGGCGCTTTCAATTCACTGTCGGTGGAACGTCATGCAACGGTCATGGAACTGACATAAGCTCCGGCCGATTGCCCACCGCTACAAGAAGAACGACGATGCACAGCCTCCTGAAATCCTTCGCGTCCGCGCGATCGTTGGTCCCTGCCGCGGCGACGCTGGCGCTGGTCGGGGGACTCGCGGCACTCACCGGCTGCGATGCGCGGCCCGGCGCGAATGCGCCGGCCGCCTCCGTCGTGCCGGCGGCACAGGCAGCCCCGGCAGCCCCGGCCGCTCCGGCGGTCGCGCCGGCCAGCCAGCCGCAGACGCGCGCGCAGGTGTTCGAGGGCGTGAAGCAGATGACGGCGCTGGGCAAGCAGTTGTTCTTCGACCCGTCGCTGTCGGGGTCCGGCAAGCTCGCATGCGCGTCGTGCCATAGCGCCGAGCATGCGTTCGGGCCGCCGAACGCGCTGTCGGTGCAGCTCGGCGGCGACGACATGCATCGCACGGGTTTTCGCGCGGTGCCGTCGCTGAAGTACCTGCGCGGCATCCCCCCGTTCAGCGAGCACTTTCACGATTCGCCGGACGAAGGTGACGAAAGCATCGACGCCGGTCCGACCGGCGGGCTGACCTGGGACGGCCGCGTCGACACGCGCGACGCGCAGGCGCGCATTCCGCTCACGTCGCCATTCGAGATGAGCAGCTCGCCGGCGCGGGTGGCGAAGGCGGTTCGCGCCGCACCCTATGCCGACGCGTTCCGCAAGGCGTTCGGCGACCAGGTCCTCGGCGACGACCAGGCAACGTTCGGCGCGGTGCTGCGCGCGCTCGACGCATTCCAGCAGCAGCCGGCGCTGTTCGATCCGTACACGAGCAAGTACGACGCGTATCTGGCCGGCCACGCACGGCTCACGCCTGCGGAGCTGCGCGGGCTGCAACTGTTCAACGACGAGAAGAAGGGCAACTGCGCGAGCTGCCACGTGAGCCAGCGCACGCTCGAAGGCGGCCCGCCGCAATTCAGCGATTTCGGCCTGATCGCGATCGCGGTGCCGCGCAACCGCGCGCTGGCGGTCAATCGCGATCCGCACTTTTACGATCTCGGCGCGTGCGGCCCGCAGCGCACCGACCTGAAGGGCCGGGACGAATTCTGCGGATTGTTCCGCACGCCGTCGCTGCGCAACGTCGCGCTGCGCAAGACGTTCTTCCACAACGGCGTGTACCACTCGCTCGAGGACGTGATGCGCTTCTACGTCGAGCGCGACATCCATCCGGAGAAGTTCTATCCGGTCGTGCACGGCAAGGTGCAGGCGTACGACGATCTGCCGAAGCGCTACTGGCCGAACATCAACCGCGAGCCGCCGTTCGACCGCAAGCCGGGCGACCAGCCGGCCTTGAACGCGGCCGAGATCAAGGACGTGATCGCGTTCCTGAACACGCTGACTGACGGATATCAGCCAGCGGCCACGCAGGCGGCCCGCCAGTAGGGCCCGGTTGCAGCACGCATGCTATGCTCGCTCGCTGACGGGCGTGGCGCACGCCGGTTTCCGGTTCGCGCCGCGCCGTTCGATCGAACATCCAAGGAGAACAACATGTCGATGCGTGCATCCCTTTCCCTCGTCACGCGCGTGCTGGCCGGCGCTGCGTGTGCCGCCGCGATGCTGCCCGCCCATGCGCAGAACAACCTGAACTTCCTGAGCGACACGCCGCTCAGCTACTTCAGCAAGACCGACCGCGCATCGCTGTCGAAGGCCGTGGCGCAAGTGCGCGACGAAGGCAAGGACGGCGAGGTCACGACGTGGCAGAGCAGCGGCCGCGGCACGCAGATCGATGCGAAGCTCACGCCGAGCACGTCGGAGACCGACGGCAAGACCTGCCGCGAAATCGCCGCCGAGATTTCCGCGAAGGGCCAGACGATGACGCTCAAGCCCGTCTACTGCAAGACGTCCGCGGGCACGTGGCAGCTGCAGAAGCGCTGAGCACGCGGACGATGAAGCGGGGCGCCGCGCCGCGCACGGTCTCGTGCGGCGTCGTGATCCTCGACGGAGCCGGGCAAGTGTTCCTCGCGCACGCGACGGACACCACGCACTGGGACATCCCGAAGGGGCAGGGCGAGCCCGGCGAGTCGCCGGCCGAGGCGGCGCTGCGCGAACTGCGCGAGGAAACGGGCATCGTGTTCGCGCTCGAGCGGCTGCTCGATCTCGGCCGCTTCGCGTACCGGCACGACAAGGAGCTGCACCTGTTCGCGGTGCGCGTCGCAGACGACGAAGTCGATCTCGCGCACTGTACGTGCACGTCGCTGTTCCCGAGCCGTCGCGACGGCTCGCTGATTCCCGAAATGGACGCGTATCGCTGGACCGCGCCCGCCGACATCGACGCGTATGCGAGCCGCAGCCTCGCGCGGGTGTTTCGCACGACGCTGCCGCTGGCGGACCTGCATCGGCGGCTGCCGCCACCACGATCGTGACGCGATCCGCCCAATAAAAAACCGGCCCGATGGCCGGTTTTTTACGTCGCGTGAAGCCGATCGTCAGGCCGGCTTGCCCCAGCTGTCGCGCAGCCCGACGATCCGGTTGAACACGGGCTTGCCCGGTTTCGAATCGACGCGGTCGGCGACGAAATAGCCGTGACGCTCGAACTGCAGGCGCGTTTCCGGCGCGACGTCGCCGGCGCCCGGTTCGACGTAGGCCTGCGTGATCTTCTTCGAATCCGGGTTCAGCGCCTCGAGGAAGTTCGCGCCGCCCGCGTCCGGGTGCGGCGCCTTGAACAGCCGGTCGTAGATCCGCACTTCGGCCGCCTGCGCATGCTTCGCGCTGACCCAGTGGATGTTGCCCTTGACCTTGTAGGTGTTCGCGCCTTCGGTGCCCGACTTGCTGTCCGGGAAGTAGTTGCAGTGCACGGCCGTCACGTTGCCGTCGGCATCCTTGTCGAAGCCCGTGCACTCGATCACGTAGCCGTAGCGCAGGCGCACCTTGTTGCCCGGGAACAGGCGGAAATAGCCCTTCGGCGGGTTTTCGACGAAGTCCTCGCGTTCGATCCACAGCTCGCGCGAGATCGGGAACGTGCGCACGCCGCGCTCCGGATGATGCGGATGCACGGGAGCCGTGCATGCTTCCTCGAGGTCTGCCGGATAGTTGTCGATCACGAGCTTCAGCGGATCGAGCACGGCGACCGAGCGCGGCGCCTTGTCGTCGAGGTCGTCGCGCAGCGCGCCTTCGAACACGCTCATGTCGATCCACGAATCGACCTTGGTTACGCCGATCCGCTCGCAGAACAGGTGGATGCTCTCCGGCGTGAAGCCGCGGCGGCGGATCCCGACGATCGTCGGCATGCGCGGGTCGTCCCAGTCTTCGACGTGACCTTCGGTGACGAGCTGCAGCAGCTTGCGCTTGCTGGTGATCGCGTACGTGAGGTTCAGGCGCGAGAACTCGATCTGTTGCGGCAGCGGACGCGTGAACCTGCCGGCTTCCGCAAGTTCGTTCAGCACCCAGTCGTACAGTGGGCGGTGATCCTCGAACTCGAGCGTGCACAGCGAGTGCGTGATGCCCTCGAGCGCATCCGAGATGCAGTGCGTGTAGTCGTACATCGGATACACGCACCATGCGTCGCCGGTGCGGTAGTGGTGCGCGTAGCGGATCCGGTAGATCACCGGGTCGCGCATGTTCATGTTCGGCGAGGCCATGTCGATCTTCGCGCGCAGCACGTGCTCGCCTTCCTTGAACTCGCCGGCCTTCATCCGGCGGAACAGGTCGAGGTTTTCCTCGGGCGAACGGTCGCGATACGGCGACGGCTTGCCGCCTTCGGTCAGCGAGCCGCGGCTCGCGCGCATTTCCTCGGCGCTCTGGCTGTCGACGTACGCCTTGCCGCGCTGGATCAGCAGCTCGGCGAATTCGTACAGCTTGTCGTAGTAGTCGCTCGCGAAATACTGGTGGTCGACGGCATCCTTGCGCCAGTCGAAACCGAGCCAGCGCACCGCGTCGACGATCGAGTCGACGTACTCGACGCTTTCCTTTTCCGGGTTCGTGTCGTCGAAGCGCAGGTGGCACACGCCGCCGAAGTCGCGCGCGACGCTGAAGTTCAGGCAGATGCTCTTCGCGTGGCCGATGTGCAGATAGCCGTTCGGCTCGGGCGGGAAGCGCGTCTCGACACGGCCGCCCCATTTGCCGGTGCGGTTGTCGTCGTCGATGATGTTGCGGATGAAATTGGAAGCCGCGGGGGCGTCGTTACGTTCGGTGCTCATGCGGTTGGCGTCAGGTTGTGTCGGCGCGTCGCGCCGGTTTAATCCTGTAATTCTACCTGACCGGGGTCCGTCCCGCGCGGGTTGCGGGGCCGCACGCGCCGGTTCGCGATGCGGATCGCAATATCTCGACAGTGTGACCGCTGTAACACGACGTAAATCGGATTGCCCGGCGCGTTCGGCTTTTCCTATGATGGCTTTACCGATTCAATGCCGCCATTCGTATTTTTTGCCTGGCGGGAGGACACCAACAATCATGATGAAGACGACCACTTTTCTCGTTCGTACCGCGGTCATCGTCGCGGTCCTGTCGCAACTCGGCGCATGCGCGATGACGACGACGCAACGTAACGCCGGCATCGGCGCGGCCGCAGGCGGCGCGCTCGGCTACCTGATCACCGGCGGCCCGGTCGGCACGGTTGCCGGCGCGGCGGCAGGCGGCCTGGTCGGCGCCGGCGTGCGCTGATCGAAGCCGGCGCGCGTGAGCGCCGGCCGGTCGTGACGCGTCCGCAACGCGCCACGGCCGGCCCCGGCCGGCCCCCATACGCAGCACATCCATTCCGCGATTCGACAGGCAGCCTCAGGGAGGAGCGGGTGTGCGACACTTCGTCGACCTCACATAACGACTTCATTCGTCGACGAACCTTCCATGAGCGATTCTTCCGTTTTCGTGCTGCCAGGCTACGGCAACTCCGGCCCGTTGCACTGGCAAAGCCGCTGGGAGCGCGCCGACGCGCGTTTCGCGCGCGTCGCGATGCCCGACTGGGATCGGGCGTTCCGCAACGGCTGGTGTCTCGCGCTCGATCGCGCGGTCGAAGCCGCACCGGGCCCCGTGACGATCGCCGCGCATAGCCTCGGCACGTTGACCGCCGCGTGGTGGGCGACCCGCTACGCGCGGCCGGCCGCGCTCGCGAAGGTGCGCGGCGCGCTGCTCGTCGCGCTGCCCGATCCGGCCGGGCCCGCATTTCCGGCCGACGCGCACGGCTTCGGGCCGGTGCCGCACGAACGGCTGCCGTTTCCGACCTGCGTGGTCGCGAGCAGCGACGATCCGTACGGGTCGCTCGCGTTCGCGCGCGGCTGCGCACGCGCGTGGGGCAGCACGTTCCATGACCTCGGTCCGCGCGGCCACATCAACGCGGACAGCGGGCTCGGCGACTGGCCCGACGCACGCGGCTGGCTCGACGCGCTCGCGCGTTAGCCGCCAGCCATCGGTCCATTGACCGGCTCGTCGTCAGCCGTCATCCGCACCGGCCGCCGCGCGTGCCCGAAGGCACCGCGGCGTGCCCGTCCGGGCCCGCTCAGATCGCCTGCTTCGCCTTCAGCGCCGCGATGCGCGCGTCGTCGTAGCCGAGCATGTCGCGCAGCACGTCTTCGGTCTGCGCGCCGAGCAGCGGCGGGGCGGTGCGCGCGTCGGGCGGCGTCGCGCTCATCCGGATCGGATTGCGCACGAGCTTCACGTCCGCGCCGCACGGGTGCGGCAGCGACACCTGCATCCCGCGCGCGACCACCTGTTCGTCGTCGAACACCTCGTCGAGCGCGTTGATCGGCCCGCACGGCACGCCGGCCGCTTCCAGCGCGCCGATCCAGTCGGCCTTGCCGCGCGTCCTCACCATCTCCGCGAGGATCGGCACCAGCGTGTCGCGATGGCGCACGCGCGACGGGTTGGTCGCGAACCGTTCGTCGTCGGCCAGCTCGGGCCGGCCGCCGGTCTCGACGAACTTGCGGAACTGCCCGTCGTTGCCGACCGCGACGATGATCCAGCCGTCGCTCGTCTGGAACGTCTGGTACGGCACGATGTTCGGGTGCGCGTTGCCCCAGCGCACCGGCGGCTTGCCGCTCGCGAGGAAGTTGGTGTTCATGTTCGCGAGCAGCGCGACCTGCACGTCGAGCAGCGCCATGTCGATGTACTGGCCAACGCCGGTGCGGTCGCGGTGCGCGAGCGCGGCGAGCACGGCGATCGTCGCATAGAGGCCCGTCGCGAGATCGGCGATCGCGACGCCGGCCTTCTGCGGGCCGCCGCCCGGCTCGCTGTCGCGCTCGCCGGTGATGCTCATGAAGCCGCCGATGCCCTGGATGATGAAGTCGTAGCCCGCGCGATGCGCGTACGGGCCCGTCTGGCCGAAACCCGTGACCGAGCAGTAGACGAGATCGGGCTTCACCGCGCGCAGCGATTCATAGTCGAGCCCGTATTTCTTCAGCTGCCCGACCTTGTAGTTCTCGAGCACGACGTCGCTCTGCGCGGCGAGCTCGCGCACGATCTGCTGGCCTTCCGGCGTCGCGATGTCGACCGTCACCGAGCGCTTGTTGCGGTTCGCCGCGAGGTAGTACGCGGCCTCGGCCGTATCGGCGCCGGCCGCGTCCTTCAGGTATGGCGGCCCCCAGTGGCGCGTGTCGTCGCCGGCGCCGGGGCGCTCGATCTTGATCACGTCCGCACCGAAGTCGGCAAGCGTCTGCGCGCACCACGGGCCCGCGAGCACGCGGGTGAGGTCCAGCACGCGGATATGGCTCAGGGCACCCATCGTCGAATCGTCTCCTTTCGTGGCCCGCCCGGCCGGGGCAAGGCGGATTGGCATGCCGAGCATCTTAAGGCGAATCGGCCGCGCGGGTGGCCCAGGATCGTCCGGCGCGGCGGGCCGCTGCGGTCCGGGCCGCCGGTCTGTAGCCGGTCTCTATCGTATAATCGACCGTTTACGATATTTGCCCGCCGTGCGTCCGCGAGGACGGCCGGCGTTTGAAGCCGTCTCAGCCAGACATTCCCCGCACGCCATGAAAGCTGCCGAAATCCGCGAGAAATTCCTCAAATTCTTCGAATCGAAGGGCCACACGATTGTCCGCTCGTCGAGCCTCGTGCCCGGTAACGACCCCACGCTGATGTTCACGAACTCGGGCATGGTCCAGTTCAAGGACGTGTTCCTCGGCACGGACCCGCGTCCGTACTCGCGCGCCACCACGGCGCAGCGCAGCGTGCGCGCGGGCGGCAAGCACAACGACCTCGAGAACGTCGGCTACACGGCGCGCCACCACACGTTCTTCGAGATGCTCGGCAACTTCTCGTTCGGCGACTACTTCAAGCACGACGCGATCCGCTTCGCGTGGGAGCTGCTGACCACGGTCTACCAGTTGCCGAAGGACAAGCTGTGGGTCACCGTCTACCAGGAAGACGACGAAGCGTACGACATCTGGGCGAAGGAAGTCGGCGTGCCGGCCGAGCGGATCATCCGGATCGGCGACAACAAGGGCGCGCGCTACGCGTCGGACAACTTCTGGACGATGGGCGACACCGGCCCGTGCGGCCCGTGCACCGAGATCTTCTACGACCACGGCCCGGACGTGTGGGGCGGCCCGCCGGGGTCGCCCGAAGAAGACGGCGACCGCTACATCGAGATCTGGAACCTCGTGTTCATGCAGTTCAACCGCGACGCGCAGGGCAACATGACGCGCCTGCCGAAGCAGTCGGTCGACACGGGCATGGGCCTCGAGCGCCTCGCCGCGGTGCTGCAGCACGTGCACAGCAACTACGAGATCGACCTGTTCCAGAACCTGATCAAGGCCGCCGCGCGCGTGACCGAGATCAGCGACCTCGCCAACAACTCGCTGAAGGTGATCGCCGATCACATCCGCGCGTGCTCGTTCCTGATCGTCGACGGCGTGATTCCGGGCAACGAAGGCCGCGGCTACGTGCTGCGCCGCATCGTGCGCCGCGCGATCCGCCACGGCTACAAGCTCGGCCGCAAGGGTTCGTTCTTCCACAAGCTGGTGGCCGACCTCGTCGCCGAGATGGGCGCCGCCTATCCGGAGCTGAAGGAAGCCGAGCAGCGCGTGACCGACGTGCTGCGCCAGGAAGAAGAGCGCTTCTTCGAGACGATCGAGCACGGCATGTCGATCCTCGAGGCCGCGCTGGCCGACGTCGACGCGAAGGGCGGCAAGGTGCTCGACGGCGAACTCGCGTTCAAGCTGCACGACACCTACGGCTTCCCGCTGGACCTCACGGCCGACGTGTGCCGCGAGCGCGGGATGACGGTCGACGAGCCGGCGTTCGACGACGCGATGGCGCGCCAGCGCGAGCAGGCGCGCGCGGCCGGCAAGTTCAAGGCCGCGCAGGGCCTCGAATACACGGGCGCGAAGACCGCGTTCCACGGTTACGAGGAAATCGCGTTCGACGACGCGAAGGTCGTCGCGCTGTACGTCGACGGCTCGTCGGTCAATGAAGTGAAGGGCGGCCAGGATGCGGTCGTCGTGCTCGACCACACGCCGTTCTACGCGGAATCGGGCGGCCAGGTCGGCGACCAGGGCGTGCTCGCGAACGCCTCGACGCGCTTCGCGGTGGCCGACACGCTGAAGGTGCAGGCCGACGTGATCGGCCATCACGGCAAGCTCGAACAGGGCATGCTGAAGATCGGCGACGTGCTGCGCGCGGAAATCGACGCGCACCGCCGCGCGCGCACGCAGCGCAACCACTCGGCGACCCACCTGATGCACAAGGCGCTGCGTGAGGTGCTCGGCGCGCACGTGCAGCAGAAGGGTTCGCTGGTCGACGCGGAAAAGACCCGTTTCGACTTCGCGCACAACGCGCCGATGACCGACGACGAAATCCGTCGCGTCGAGCAGATCGTCAACGACGAAATCCTCGCGAACGCGCCGGGCATCGTGCGCGTGATGCCGTATGACGAAGCGGTGAAGGGCGGTGCGATGGCGCTGTTCGGCGAGAAGTACGGCGACGAAGTGCGCGTGCTCGACCTCGGTTTCTCGCGCGAACTGTGCGGCGGCACGCACGTGAGCCGCAGCGGCGACATCGGCTTCTTCAAGATCGTCGTCGAAGGCGGCGTCGCGGCCGGCATCCGCCGTGTCGAGGCGATCACCGGCGACAACGCGGTGCGCTACGTGCAGGAACTCGACGCCCGCGTGAACGAAGCCGCGGCCGCGCTGAAGGCGCAGCCGTCGGAGCTCACGCAGCGTATCGCGCAGGTGCAGGACCAGGTGAAGTCGCTCGAGAAGGAACTGGGCGCGCTGAAGTCGAAGCTCGCATCGAGCCAGGGCGACGAGCTTGCGCAGCAGGCCATCGAAATCGGCGGCGTATACGTGCTGGCCGCGACGCTCGACGGCGCGGACGCGAAGACGCTGCGCGAGACGGTCGACAAGCTGAAGGACAAGCTGAAGAGCGCGGCGATCGTGCTGGCGGCCGTCGAAGGCGGCAAGGTCAGCCTGATCGCGGGCGTCACGCCGGATGCGAGCAAGAAGGTCAAGGCCGGCGAGCTCGTGAACTTCGTCGCGCAGCAGGTCGGCGGCAAGGGCGGCGGCCGTCCGGACATGGCGCAGGCAGGCGGCACGGAACCGGCGAACCTGCCGGGCGCGCTCGCGGGTGTCAAGGGCTGGGTCGAAGCGCGTCTTTGATCGTCACGGCTGATGCGATGCGGTCTTGCTGACTTCGTCGCATCTCATGAAAAAACGACCCGATCGGCAAGTGTGCCGGTCGGGTCGTTTTGTTTTTTGCCGGTGCGCCGAATGCACGCGCACCGGCTGCCTGCGCCGCCGGTTCAGGCCGGCATCGCCACCGGCGACCTGGCCGCATCGCCCGGCGGCCGCCCGGCGTCGCCCAACGCCTCGCGCAGCGCGGCGAGCGCCGCCGACGCGTAACCCTGCCGCCACGCGAGCACCGTGTCGATGCCTTCGAGTTCGGCGATCGTGTGGGCCGTGACGTTGCCGGTCTCGGGCTGCAGGTCGAGCACCGAGCGCGGCGCGACCGCGACGCCCGCGCCGGCCGCGACGCATGCGACGATCGCGTGATACGAACCGAGTTCGAGCACGCGCGCGGGTTTCATTCCGTGCGCCGCATACCATTGCTCGACGTACTTCCGGTACGTGCAGCCGCGCTCGAACGCGATCAGCGTCGGCAGGATCACGTCGCGCGGCGTGCGCACCGGCGGATGGCCGCGCGGCGTCAGCAGCACCAGGTCCTCGCGGTAGATCGGCACCGTCTCGAACGTGTCGGGCAGCGTGTCCGGCGCGGGCGGACGCGCGAACAGCGCCGCGTCGATCTCGAAGTCGCGCACCTTGTCGATCAGCCAGCCGGTCGTGCCCGTCACGAGCTCCAGCGACACGTCGGGCCACGCATGGTGATAGCGCGCGAGCACGGTCGGCAGCCGGCTCGCGGCCGTGCTTTCCATCGTGCCGAGCCGCAGGCGCCCGCGCGGCGTGTCCTCGCGCACTGCGTCGCGTGCCTCGTCGGCGAGCGCGAGCAGCCGCTCCGCGTACGGCAGCAGCGTCTGCCCGGCCGGCGTCAGCACGAGCCGGCGGCCATCGCGCACGAACAGCGCCGCGCCGAGTTCCTCCTCGAGCTGCTTGATGCGCGTCGTCACGTTCGACTGCACGCGATGGAGCTTCGCCGCCGCGCGCGTCACGCCGTTCTCGCGCACGACGGCCCGGAAAATCGCCAGCGCCGCCAGGTCCATGATTCTCTCCGGGAGATATGTGGATTCTCGATTATTCATTTTTCGAGAATGTTTGGTCAAGCTACGATACAGGCATTCCGATTTCCGTTCCGGCCGGCGCGCAGCGCGCGCGGCCCATGCCGCCATGTCTCGTTTCGATGCTCCGGGTGCCGCCGCCGCGCACCTGTCCGATGACGCCGACCGCCGCGCCCGCGCGGCCGCGCTCGCCTGCATGATCGGGCTCGCGGTCGCGCTCGGCGTCGGCCGCTTCGCGTTCACGCCGCTGCTGCCGCTGATGCTCGCCGACGGCTCGATCGGCCTGAAGGCCGGCAGCTGGCTTGCGTCGGCGAACTACGCAGGCTATTTCGTCGGCGCGGTCAGCTGCGCGGCGGTGCGCATCGCGCCCGCGCGGATGGTGCGATTCGGGCTTGTCGCCACCGTGTTGCTGACCGCCGCGATGGGCGTCGGCCACCTGCTGCCCGTGTGGCTCGTGGTGCGCTTCGTCGCGGGTGTCGTCAGTGCATGGACCTTCGTGTTCGTGTCGCAATGGGGGCTGCGGCGGCTCGCCGAGCTGCACGCGCCCGAGTGGAGCGGGGTGATCTACGCGGGGCCGGGCGTCGGCATCGTGCTGACGGGGCTGATCGGCAGCGCGCTGGCCGGCCATCGCGCGGCGCCGGGGTGGCTCGGCTTCGCGGTGTTGTCGGCGGTGTTGTCGGTCGCGATCTGGCGCACGTTCGGTACGGCGCCGGCGCCCGCAGTTGCGTCGCCGGCCGCGCCCGCCCGGCATGCGGCGACAGCCGCGGCGGCATCGCACGATGCGCGGCGCCATCGGGCCGATGCCGCGTGGCTCGTCGTGCTGTACGGGATGCCGGGCTTCGGCTACATCATCACCGCGACGTTCCTGCCGGTGATCGCGCGCGCCGCGCTGCCGGCCGGCTCGCCGTGGCCGGACCTGTTCTGGCCGATGTTCGGCGCGGCGCTGATCGTCGGCGCTGTCGCCGCCGCGCGGCTGCCCGGCCACTGGGACAACCGGCTGCTGCTCGCCGCCGGCTGCGCGACGCAGGCGCTCGGGATCGCGGCGGGCATCGTGTGGCCGGACGCGGCCGGCTTCTCGGTCGGCAGCGCGCTGCTCGGCCTGCCGTTCACCGCGATCACGCTGTTCGCGATGCGCGAGGCGCGGCGCCTGCACGGCGAACGCGCGGCCGGGCTGATGGGCTATGCGACGGCGTCGTACGGGGTCGGGCAGATTCTCGGCCCGCTCGTCGCGGCGCCGCTGACCGCGCGTTTCGGGTCGTTCTCGCCGGCCCTGTGGGTCGCGGCGGGCGCCTTGCTCGCCGGTGCCGCCGGTTTTGCGGCGACCGCCGCACGCGGGCGCGCACAACCCTGAGGGCATCGGGGCCGGATCGTCTGCGGCGCGGGCAAACTCGCTAGAATGAAGCCTTTCCCGCGCCGAGCGGGCGCGCGCAGCAGCCTGGGGGCCGCCGCCGGGCGTCTGCCAGATTCTCATCGATGACCACCGCCGACTACCGTTTCTGCCCGCGCTGCGCGCGCCCGCTGACCGATCGGGCCGATCCCGAACACGAGGGCGGCCGCGTGCGCCAGGCCTGCCCGGACGATGCGTGCGGCTACGTGCACTGGAACAACCCGCTGCCGGTGGTGGCCGCGATCGTCGAGCTGGACGGCAAGATCCTGCTCGCGCGCAACGCGGCCTGGCCGGAAGGGATGTTCGCGTTGATCACCGGCTTCCTCGAGAACGGCGAGACGCCCGAGGACGGCATCGCGCGCGAGGTGTTCGAGGAAACCGCGCTGAAGGCCGAGCAGGTGACGCTCGTCGGCGTCTACGAATTCATCCGCAAGAACGAGCTGATCATCGCGTACCACGTGCGCGCGTCGGGCACCGTCGCGCTGTCGCCGGAGCTGCTCGAATACCGGCTCGTCGAGCCGCCGCGGCTGCGCCCGTGGCGCGCCGGCACGGGCGTCGCGCTCGCCGACTGGATGCGCGCGCGCGGCCTCGATTTCGAGTTCGTCGACCGGCCGGGGCAGTGACGGGCCGGCCTGCCCGCAGGGTTTCAGCCGCTGCGCCGCGCGCGATCGCGGCGCGGCGCTCTGCCCGTTGCCGGCGCGCCGTATCATGCGGCCGTCGCGTGTGTTCCTCGTCGCTTCCTTCGTCCTGACCGCCATCGCCATGTCCGACAAGCCGCAGCCGCGTCCGCGCGACGCCTATCGCCACTTCCTGCCGATCACGACCCGCTGGATGGACAACGACGTCTACGGGCACGTGAACAACGTCGTCTATTACAGCTACTTCGACACCGTCGTGAACGCGTACCTGATCCGCGCGGGCGTGCTCGACGTCGAGCACGGGCAGACGATCGGGCTCGTGGTCGAGACGCAGTGCAACTACTTCGCGCCGCTCGTGTTTCCGCAGTCGGTCGACGCGGGGCTGCGCGTCGCGAAGCTCGGCACGTCGAGCGTGCGCTACGAGATCGGGCTGTTCGCGGCAGGGGCGTCCGCGCCCGCCGCGCAGGGGCATTTCGTGCACGTGTACGTCGATCGCGGCACGCGCCGCCCGGTCGCGCTGCCGGACGTGCTGCGCGCGGCGCTCGAACCGCTCGCCGGCTGACGGGCGCGCGGCGGTGCACGCGTTCGCGCTCCAGGCGTTCAACGGCCTCAGCTACGGGTTGCTGCTGTTCATGCTGTCGGCCGGCCTGACGCTGATCTTCAGCGTGCAGGGCGTGCTCAACTTCGCGCATGCGAGCTTCTACATGCTCGGCGCGTACGTCGGCTACAGCATCGCGGCGCGCGCGGGCTTCTGGCCCGCGCTCGTGCTCGCGCCGCTCGCGCTCGGGCTGCTCGGCGCCGGCTGCGAGCGCTGGCTGCTGCGCCGCGTGCAGGCGCGCGGCGGTCACACGAGCGAACTGCTGCTGACCTTCGGCCTCGCCTATCTGATCGGCGAGGGCGCGAAACTGCTGTGGGGCCTCGCGCCGCTGCCGGCCCCGGTGCCGCCGCTGTTCGACGGGGCGCCGGTGGCCGTGTTCGGCCTCGCGCTGCCGCGCTACCGGCTTTTCATGATGGCGATGTCCGCCGCGATGCTGGTCGCGCTCGGTGCGCTGCTGCGCGCGTCGCGCATCGGGCTCGTCGTGCGCGCCGCGCTCACGCACCGCGCGGCCGTCGAGGCGCTCGGCTACGACGTGCCGCGCGTGATGACGGGCCTGTTCGGCGCGGGCACCGCGCTCGCGGCGCTGGCCGGCGTGATCGGCGCGCCGCTCGCGGTGATCGAGCCGGCGCTGGCCGAGACCGTCGGGTCCGTGGTGTTCGCGGTCGTCGTGATCGGCGGGCTCGGTTCGCTCGGCGGCGCGTTCGTCGCGTCGCTCGCGGTCGGCTTCGCGCAGACCTTCGCGGCGTCCAGCGATACGTCGCTGCGCGATCTCGCGCACTGGGCCGGCGTCGCGCTGCCCGACAGCGTCGCTGCCGTGTCGATCGCGCAGCTCGCACCGCTGGTCCCGTACCTGCTGCTCGTCGCGGTGCTGGTCGCCCGCCCGCGCGGGCTGTTCGGCGAGCGTGCCGATGCGTAGCCGCGCGCCGGCCGGCGCGTTGCGCTGGGTGCTGTTCGCCGCGTGCGTCGCGCTGCCTGCGTGGCTGTGGCCGCAGGGCGCGGTGCTCGGCTATCTCGCGCAGACGGCCGCGCTCGTCGTGCTCGCGCTGTCGTACAACCTGCAGCTCGGCACGACGGGGCTGCTGTCGTTCGGCCATGCGGCCTTCGCGGGCCTCGGCGCGTTCGCCGCGGCGCACTGGTTCAATCATGTCGGCGGCCCGCTGCCGCTGTTGCCACTCGTCGGCGGCGTGGCCGGCGCGGGCCTCGGGTTCATGGCCGGGCTGCTCGCGACACGCCGCGCGGGCACCGTGTTCGCGATGATCACGCTCGGTCTCGGCGAATGCGTCGCGGCGGCCGCGTGGAGCGTGCCCGCGTGGTTCGGCGGTCTCGGCGGCGTGCCGATCGACCGCGCGCGCGGCACGCCATGGGGCGGCTGGCAGTTCGGCGCGCCGGCGCAGGCTTACGCGGTGATCGCCGCATGGTGCATCGTGTCGGCGCTGGCGATGCACGCGCTGACGCGCACGCCGCTCGCGCGGCTCGCGAACGCGGTGCGCGACAACCCCGCGCGCGTCGCCGCGCTCGGCACCGAGCCGCGCCGCGTGCGGCTCGCGATGGTCACCTGCGCGTCGTTCTTCGCGGGCATCGCGGGCACGCTGACGCTGATCGACGTCGAGATCGCGACGCCCGACAGCGTGTCGATGGCGCGTTCGGCGACCGTGCTGATCGCCGCGGTGATCGGCGGCACCGGCACGTTCTTCGGGCCGGCGGCCGGTGCGGTGGTGCTGACCGCGCTGAGCGTGGTCGTCGCGGGCGTGTCGCGTGCGTGGGCGCTGTATCTCGGCGTGCTGTTCGTCGCGGTCGTCGTCGCCGCGCCGCGCGGGATCGCCGGCATCGCGCAGACGCTCGCGCATGCGTTGCGCCGCGACGCGCCGGCTGCCGAGCGCTGGCGCATGCTGTGCGGCGTTGGCGCATGCGTGTTCTGGGGCGTCGCGATCGTCTGCGCGGCCGAGCTCGGCTATGCGTGGCGCTTCGCGCAGGACGACGGCGCCGGCCTCGCGTTCGGCGCGTGGGGCATCGACGCCGATGCGCCGGCCGGCTGGGCCGTCGCCTGCTCGGCGGCCGGCATCGGCACGCTGCTGTGGGGCTGGCGCGCGCGGCTGATGAACCACGGGCACGGCAAGCGGGAGGACGGGCGATGAACGGCAACGCGATCGCGCTCCACGGGATCGTGCAGCGCTTCGGCGCGCAAACCGTGCTCGACGGTATCGAGCTGAGCGTCCCGGCCGGCGAGCGTCACGCGCTGATCGGGCCGAACGGCGCGGGCAAGTCGACGCTGTTCGGCGTGATTGCCGGCGCGACGCGGCCGACGCGCGGGCGCGTCGTGCTGCACGGCGTCGAGCTGCGCGGGCGCGGGCCGGTCGTCGCGAGCCGGCTCGGCATCGGCCGCAGTTTCCAGCAGACGAGCGCGTTCGCGCGGCTCTCCGTGTTCGACAACCTTCGCTGCGCGGCGCTGCACGCGCCGGCCGAGCGGCGGCGCTGGTGGAACCGGCTGCGCGAATCGGCGTCGGTCGATCGCGCGGCTGCGCGCGTGCTGCACGACATCGGCCTCGATGCGCGGCGCGACACGCCGGCCGGCGAGCTCGGCTATGCGGAGCAGCGCGCGCTCGATCTCGGCATTGCGCTCGCGAGCGGCGCGCGCACGCTGCTGCTCGACGAACCGACGGCCGGCATGAGCCTTGACCAGGCGGCGCGGATGATCGCGCTGATCCGCGCAACGACGCAGGGCCGCACGGTGCTGATGATCGAGCACGACATGGATGCGGTGTTCGGCTTCGCCGAGCGCATCACGGTGCTCGTGCGCGGCGCCGTGGTCGCAACCGGGGCGCCCGACGCGATCCGCGCGGACCCGGCCGTGCGCGCGGCCTATCTCGGCGAGGGGGCATGAGCGCGCTGCTCGATATTCGCGGCCTGCGCGCGTGGTACGGGATGCAGCCCGTGCTCGACGGTGTCGATCTCGCGCTCGCGGCGGGCGAGACGCTCGCGCTGCTCGGCCGCAACGGCTCGGGCCGCTCGACGCTCGCGAAGGCCGTGATGGGGCTGGTGCGCACCGCGGGCTCGGTGCGCATCGCCGGTGCCGAATGCGCGGGTGCACGCACGTTCGAGATCGCGCGGCGCGGCGTGGCTTACGTCGCCGAAAGCCGCGACGTGTTTCCGCTGCTGAGCGTGCGCGACAACCTGCGGCTCGGGCTGCGCGGCGCGCGCGGCGCGGCCGAGCGCCCGGCGCTCGACCGGCTGCTCGCGCGCTTTCCGCTGCTGGCCGCGCGGGCCGACGTGAAGGCCGGCCGGCTGTCGGGCGGCGAGCAGCAGGTGCTCGCGCTGGTGCGCGCGCTGGCCGGCCGCCCGCGCGTGCTGATCGTCGACGAGCCGGCCGAAGGGCTCGCGCCGCTCGCGGTCGACGAAGTCGGCGCCTGCCTGGCCGCGCTGCAGGCCGACGGCGTCGCGATCCTGCTGATCGAGCAGCGGCTGCAGCTTGCGCCGCGGCTCGCGCGGCGCGTCGCGGTGATGGGGCGCGGTCGGATCGTCCATGACGGCGCGCTTGAAGGGCTCGGCGCCGACGTCGTCAGCGCATGGCTGAGTGCCGGCTGATCGCCTGCCCGCCGATTGTTCGGCAAACCCCGCCAGTCAATTCGTGTCGAGCCGCTTTATCGCCGTCGCGCGAACCGCCAAGATTGCCATCAAGGCCGGTGCGACGCGACAGGCGCGACCGGTACCCATCCATCGAAGGTCTTCCGACCGAGGAATGAAATCATGAGCAAGCTGGCAGGCAAGGTGGCAATCGTCACGGGCGGTTCCAAGGGGATCGGCGCCGCGATCGCGAAGGCGCTGGCCGTCGAAGGCGCGTCGGTCGTCGTCAACTATGCGAGCAGCAAGGCAGGCGCCGACGCCGTCGTGAGCGCGATCGTCGAGGCGGGCGGCCGCGCGGTCGCGGTCGGCGGCGACGTGTCGAAGGCAGCGGATGCGCAACGCATCGTCGACACCGCGATCGAGACCTATGGCCGTCTCGACGTGCTGGTCAACAATTCCGGCGTGTACGAATTCGCGCCGATCGAGGCGATCACCGAGGAGCACTATCGCCGGCAGTTCGATACGAACGTGTTCGGCGTGCTGCTGACGACGCAGGCGGCCGTCAAGCATCTCGGCGAAGGCGCGAGCATCATCAACATCAGCTCGGTGGTGACGAGCATCACGCCACCCGCGAGCGCGGTGTACAGCGGCACCAAGGGCGCCGTCGACGCGATCACCGGCGTGCTCGCGCTCGAACTCGGCCCGCGCAAGATTCGCGTGAACGCAATCAACCCGGGGATGGTCGTGACCGAAGGCACGCACAGCGCGGGCATCATCGGTTCGGATCTCGACCGGCAGGTGCGCAGCGAGACGCCGCTCGGCCGCCTCGGCGAGCCGGACGACATCGCGTCGGTCGCCGTGTTCCTCGCATCCGACGATGCGCGCTGGCTGACCGGCGAGCGCCTCGTCGCGAGCGGCGGGCTGCACTGACCGAGCGAGTCGGCGCGCGCCGCTACGCGATCATCGCGAGCGCGCTCGCGCCCACATGCCAGCGCAGGCTCTCGACGACGAGCGCGTGATCGCGTTCGTCGTCGAGCCCCGCGATCGTCATCGCGCCGACGATTGCACCGCCGGCAAGCCGCAACGGCACGCCACCGCCGTCGAGCGCATAGTCGGCGTCCGACAAGCCCTGCGACTGCAACGACCAGCCGGCGCGGCGAAAGCGCGCGCCGACCTCGAGCGAACTGACGCCGAACCGGAACACCGTGTTCTGCCGGCGGCGGATCGCGTCGCTGTCGTCCGCGCGGCTGCCGTCGAGCGCGCAATAGAACAGCGGCGCGGCTTCACCGACGATGCCGACCGCGATCGGCAGCCCGCGGCGCGACGCGAGATTGACCGCGATGTCGCCGAGCCGGCGCGCGACGTCGGCATCGAAGTGCGGCAGCATCGGGGCCGACGCGGTATCGCCGAAGGGCGTGGGTGCAAAGCGCGGGAAGGGGATCGCCATGGCAGCTCCGGGTCGTCGCAAGTCCGGCTCGGGCGCGCGCGTGCCGCGTCGCGCGCCGGCCGTCGATCGTTCAGCGCATCAACATGTCAGCGCTTGGGCGCCGCGTCGAGCATCCACTCGTGCGCGGGATCGTTCCTGAACGCCCATGCGCGGCTTGGCCCGGCCATCACGTTCAGGTAGTACAGGTTGTAGCCGTGCGGCGCGACCACCGGGTGATAGCCGCGCGGCACCATCACGACGTCGTGGTTCTCGAC
Source organism: Burkholderia sp. Bp9142 (assembly GCF_003853415.1). Lineage (GTDB taxonomy): Bacteria > Pseudomonadota > Gammaproteobacteria > Burkholderiales > Burkholderiaceae > Burkholderia. The sequence goes on from NZ_QTPP01000037.1 coordinate 23,786, forward strand.
CGCGCACGCTTCGTCGAGACTGCGATCGTCTGTATACACGCGCTGGAACGCGAAGCCCTGCGGCGGATCGATCCGGTGGTAATAGGTTTCCTCGAGCGACGTTTCGTCGGGCGCCGCGTCGCGATCGTGCTTGTGCGGCGGATAGCTGCTCGAATGGCTCGCGGGCGTGATGACTTCGACGACCAGCAGCCGGTCCGCGGCCGGGTTGTCGCCCATCAGGATGTCGCACACGTAGCGCGTGTTGGTGCCTTGCCCGCGCACCGCGCGGCGCATCCGTTCGCCGTCGAGGCGCTGCACGCGCTTGTCGCCGCTCGCGTAGGGCGCGGTGCACAGCGCGACTTCCGCGTCGCGCGTCGCGACCAGCGTGACGGTCTTGCCGCCGGGCACGTACAGCGCGTCCGGCGACACCTCCTCGAACACGCTGTCGCGCTTGCCGAGCGCATCGTAGGTTTCGCCGTCGACTTGCGCGCGCAGCGTGCCCGTGAGCACGACGACGCACAGTTCGCGCGCGCCCGTGTCGAGCGTTTCGGTGTCGCCGGCCTTCAGGCGCAGCGCGCGAAAGCCGACGTGTTTCCAGCCGGCCGACTCGGGCGTCACGTTGCAGATCTCGCGGTCGGCCGATGCCTTGACCAGCAGGGGAGAAATCGTCATGGAGTGGGGCTCCGCAATGGGGTGACAGCGGGGGTGACAGGGCTCACGCGCTCAACCGGTCGACGATCGCGCGCAGCGACTCGTAGCCCTTCTTCGCATACTGATAGCTCGGCGCGACGGCCGGATCCTGCTCGGCCTCGACGACGAGCCAGCCTTCGTAGCCGGCGTCCTTCAGCGTGCGCAGCGTCGCTTCGTAATCGAGCGCACCGTCGCCCGGTACCGTGAAGGTGCCGTTGATCACGCCGTTCAGGAAGCTCCAGCCGCCGTTGCGCGCCTGCGTGACGACCTGCGGGCGCACGTCCTTGCAGTGCACGTGCACGACGCGCGCCACATGCTTCCTCAGCAGTGCGACCGGATCGGCCGCGCCGCCGAAATACGCGTGGCCCGTGTCGAACAGCAGGAACACCTTCGCGGGATCGGTCAGCGCCATCAGCCGGTCGACGTCGTCCGGCGATTCGACGTACGCGCCCATGTGGTGATGGTAGGCGAGCTTGATCCCGTAGGTCTCGAGCAGGTGCGCGCCGAACGCGTCGAGGCGTGCCGCGTAGCGCCGCCAGGATTCATCGTCGACGAAGCGCGGCCGCTTCGCGACCGGCGTGTCGATGCTGCCCTGGATCGTGCCCGCGCATTCGCCGTACACCACGACCTTGACGTCGTTGACCTGCAGCTTCGTCATGTGCGCGCGGCAGCGCTCGATTTCGGCGGCGACCGCGTCGGCATCGCTCAGGCCCGGCTCGACTTCCGCGAGGAAACCCGAATACCAGCCCGACACGCACACGAGCCCGAACTCGGCGAGCTTCGCCTTCAGCTCGGGGCCCGTCTTCGGGAACTTGTTGCCGAGCTCGAAGCCCGCATAGCCGATCTCGGCGCCTTCCTTCAGCGCCGTCTCGAGCGGCGTCTCGCCGCCGAGCGACGGCAGGTCGTCGTTCATCCACGACAGGGGATTGATACCGATGCGAACGTTCCAGCTCATGACGTGTTTCCTTGGTTCGAATGTTGTACTCGCGGGGGCGGGGCGGGGAAACGACTCAGCGCCGCTGCCGGGTTTTCTCGTCGAGATACGCCTGGTGCGCGCGTTCGACACCGGCGCGCGCGGATACCTGCGGCACCGCGACTTCCCACCACGCGCCGCCGTCCGCGGTCGTGCGTTCGTGCGTCGTGTCGATCACGAGCACCTGGCTCGTCTTCGCCGCGCGCGCACGCTTCATTTCGCTGCGCAACTCGCTCACGTCGCGCACGTGCACGGCTTCGGCGCCCATCGCGCGCGCATGCATCGCGAAGTCGATCGTCGAGCGCTCGCCGCCTTCCGGCACGCAGTCGTCGAGCATGTTGTTGAAGCTCGCGCCGCCGCAATTGAGCTGCAGCCGCTCGATGCAGCCGTAGCCGCGGTTGTCGAGGATCACGACGATGATCTTGCGGCCGAGCATCACGGACGTCGCGAGCTCCGCGTTGAGCATCATGTACGAGCCGTCGCCGACGATCACGATCACTTCGCGCTCGGGCCGCGCGAGCTTCGCGCCGAGGCCGCCCGCGACCTCGTAGCCCATGCACGAGTACGCATAGTCCATGTGATAGTTGCCCGGCACGCCGCTGCGCCACAGCTTGTGCAGCTCGGCGGGCAGCGTGCCGGCCGCGCACACGACGAGATCGTCGTGCGCGCTGTCGCGCCCCGCATCCGCCGCCGAGTCGCGCACCGCACCGATCACTTCCGCGTCGTACGGCAGCGTGTCCTTCGGGATGCGCGTGGTCAGCTCGGTCACGCGCGCATTCCACGCGGCGGCGTGGTCGCGGTTCGCGGCGGTCCACGCCGCATCCGCTTGCCAGCCCGCGAGCGCGGCCGACAACTGGCCGAGGCCCGTGCGCGCATCGGCGATCAGTTGCCGGCCGCGTTTCTTGCCCGCGTCGAACGGCTGCACGTTCAGGCTCAGCAGCGTCGCATTGCCGAACAGCGCATGCGAGCCGGTCGTGAAGTCCTGCAGGCGCGTGCCGACCGCGAACACCACGTCGGCCTGCGCGGCCGCGCGATTCGCGGCGGGCGAGCCCGTCACGCCGATCGAGCCGAGGTTCAGCGGGTGGTCCCACGCGAGGCTGCCCTTGCCGGCCTGCGATTCGGCGACCGGCACGCCGTGCGTGTCGGCGAACGCGCGCAGCGCGTCCCACGCCTGGCTGTACAGCACGCCGCCGCCGGCGACGATCAGCGGTTTTTTGGCGGCCTTCAGCACGTCGAGTGCATCGGCGAGTTCGAGCGCGTCGGCCGGCGGCCGGCGCATCCGGATCACCGGCGGCGCGAAGAAATCCTCGGGCCAGTCGTACGCGAAGGTCTGCACGTCCTGCGGCAGCGCGAGGCACACGGGGCCGCACTGCGCGGGGTCGGTCATCACCTGGATCGCGCGCGGCAGCGCGACGAGCAGCTGCTCGGGCGACGTGATCCGGTCGAAGTAGCGCGTCACCGGCCGGAAGCAGTCGTTCGCGCTGACGTCGCCCTGTTCGAAATCCTCGACCTGCTGCAGCACCGGGTCGGGCAGCCTCGATACGAACACGTCGCCGGGCAACAGCAACAACGGCAGCCGGCCGACGTGCGCGAGCGCGGCGGAGGTCAGCATGTTGGTCGCGCCGGGGCCGATGCTCGACGTCGCGGCCATCATCCGCTGGCGGAAATTCGCTTTCGCGAACGCGACGGCCGCATTGGCCATCCCTTGCTCGTTGTGCGCGCGCAGCGTCGGCAGCCGGTCTCGTTCGGCGTGCAGCGCCTCGCCGAGCCCGGCCACGTTGCCGTGGCCGAAGATCGCGAACACGCCGCCGCAGTACGGCAGGATCTCGGTGCGGCCGTCCGGCTGGACGACTTCGGCGCGCAGGGCGGCCAGGTAGCGCACGAGCGCCTGGCTGACGGTCAGTCTCACGGTGGTGGTCATCGTCTGTCGATCATGAAGAGTCGGGTGGTCATCACAGGCGCGGGCATCAGGCCGCGGCGGCGGCGCGCGCGGCGGCACGGCGGCCGAGCCATGCGTCGACCAGCTGCGCGAAATTGCCGGCGACTTCGTCGATCAGCGCCTGGTCGTCGATCCGGCCGGCGAGCCAGTTCAGCGACGCGTCGGCCCACAGCGTGCGCCCGACCATGAAGCCCTTGACGATCGGGTTGGTCGCCGAGCGGAAGCTGTCGACCAGGTACTGCAACGGCTGGTTCAGCCCGAGGATCACCGCGCCGCGGCAATGACGATCGCGCTCGGCCACGAGCGTCTCGAGCCGCGCCCAGCCGTCGGCGCTCATCGGCGCGAGCTTCCACCATTCGGGCATCACGCCGAGGTTGTAGAAGCGCGCGACCGTGCGCAGCACCGCGTCGTCCTCGGTGCCGGCCGGCGTGACCGCGCGCGGCGGAATGATTTCCAGCAGCAGCTCGTTGCCGCTCTCGCGCGTGGCTTCCCACAGCTCCAGCACGCGCTGCTCCTGCGCGACGCGCAGGTCGACGTCGTCGTCGGGGTGGTAGTGGACCAGGCACTTCACGACCTGTTCGGTCGGCCAGTGCGTGAGCGACGAGCCGACCGAGCGCGTGTCGTCGAAGCACAGCGGCCGCGAGCCGGGCAGCTCGACCGGGCGGCCGACCCACCAGCCGCGGCCGGTGGCCGACGCGAGCGCGTCGCTGCCGTATGCGCCGCCGTCGATCAGCACGCCGACATGGCCTTCGATCCGGCGATCGCGCTCGACCTGTTCGGCCGCGCGCACGAGCAGGCGCTTCAGCGTCTTGATCCGCGCTTCATCCGCGCCGGCCTGCACCGCGAGTTCGTAGAACTGGCTGCGATGGTCGAACGCCATCACGCACAGGTCGTCCCATTCGCGGCGCGGCACCGTCACGCGATGCAGGTGGGCGAGCGTGCGATCGGCGTCCACCTGCGGGTTGCGGCTGCCGCCGAACCAGTGCGCGAGTTCGGCCGGCGTCGGCATCGCGGCCGAACACGCGTGGCGCGACACGACGATCGCGCCGCACGCATTCGCGATGCGTGTCGCTTCCGCCCAATCGCGTCCGCGCAGCAGCCCGGACAGCAGGCCCGACAGGAACGCGTCGCCCGCGCCGAGCACGTTCAGCACGTCGACGCGTTCGCCGTGGAAGGTCGGCGCATCGTCGATGCGCGCGGGGATGTCGCCCTCGATCACGCAGCAGCCGAGCGCGCCGCGCTTGACCACCAGCACCGCGCCGCTCGCGCGGCGCACGGCCTGCAGCGACGCGATCAGGTCGTGCGGCACGCCGCCCGCGATCAGGAACTCCTCCTCGGTGCCGACCAGCAGGTCGAATTCGCCGAGCACCTGCTGCAGCTGCCGCGTGACGTGCGCGTCCGGCACGTAGCGGTTCTCGCCCGCGCCGCGCGCGGTGAGCCCCCACAGCACCGGCCGGTAGTCGATGTCGAGGACGCGCACGACGCCGTGGCGGCGCGCGTAGCCGAGCGCGGTCAGCGACGCTTCGCGGGTGGCTGGCGTCGAAAGATGGGTGCCGGTGATCGCGAGCGCGCGGCAGCCGGCGATGAAGTCCTCGCGGATCTCGTCGGCGCGCACGGCCATGTCCGCGCAGTTCTCGCGCACGAACAGGAGCGGGAACGTGTCGCGATCCTTCAATCCGAGCAACACCAGCGCGGTGAGCCGCTCCGGATCGGTTTGCAGCTGGCTCGTGTCGCAGCCTTCGCGCTCGAGCGTCTCGCGCACGAAGCGGCCCATCTGCTCGTCGCCGACGCGCGAGATCATCGCGGTCTTCAGCCCGAGCCGGGCGACGCCGAACGCGACGTTGCCCGACGAGCCGCCGAGATACATCTGGAAGGTGCGCGCGTCCTCCAGGCGGCTGCCGTACTGTTGCGCGTAAAGGTCCACGGCGACGCGGCCGAGGCAGGCGAGATCGATGGGGCGGTCAGTCGGAAAGTTCAACGGGCTCATATCACGTATCACGCTCGCGGCCGGCGTTCGACCCTGCCGGCGGATTGGGGGACCGATCCTGCGACGAGGGTTCGTCGCGTCCGCGGCACGACACGAGAGCGCCTGCCGCAAGGAATCGGGCTACGGAACGGAGTCTAGACTTTTTGGAAATCCAGTTCCCTAGGTGAAATCACGTAGAAATAAATTTCCAAATTTTCGAGGAAGTGATCTACAGTTTCATCCGGATGCTTCAGTCCGTATCGGACTCGGCCCGGCGGCGCGCAACGCGCCGTTTTCCGCCCCCGGAGATGAGGAGACAAAGTGATCATGAAGACCAAGCTGATGGCCGCCGCGGCCGCCGCGATCCTGGCCATGCCGCTCGCGCATGCCGAGAAGATCGGCGTGACGATGGCATCGTTCGACGACACGTTCCTGACGATCCTGCGCAACAGTATCGGCGAAGCGGCGAAGAAGGACGGCGCGACCGTGCAGATCGAGGATGGCGGCAACGACGTCGGCAAGCAGTTGAGCCAGGTCCAGAACATGATCGCGCAGAAGGTCGACGCGATCATCGTGAATGCGGTCGACACCGACGCGACGCCGAAGATCACGAAGATGGTGACCGCCGCGAAGATCCCGCTCGTGTACGTGAACCGCAAGCCGGTCGATTTCGACAAGCTGCCGGCAGGCGTCGCGGTCGTCGCGTCCGACGAGAAGCAGTCGGGCACGCTGCAGGCGCGCCAGGTGTGCAAGCTGCTCGGCGGCAAGGGCGACATCCTCGTGCTGATGGGCGAGCTGTCCAACGAGTCGGCGCGCGCGCGCACCAAGGACATCGAGGACGTGATCGCGACCAAGGACTGTGCCGGCATGAAGATCGTCGACAAGCGCGAAGGCAAGTGGAGCCGCACGCAGGGCCAGGACATCACGATGAACTGGCTGAGCTCCGGGACGAAGTTCGACGCGATCGTGTCGAACAACGACGAAATGGCGATCGGCGCGATCAACGCGCTGAAGGCCGCGCGCAAGCTGACGCCGAAGACGGTCGTCGCCGGCATCGACGCGACGCCGGACGGGCTCGCGGCGATGAAGAGCGGCGACCTGAAGGTGTCCGTGTACCAGAACGCGGCCGGGCAGGGCGCGCAGGCGGTTGCGGCCGCGCTCAAGCTGGCGAAGAAGCAGCCCGTCGACCGCTTCGTGAACGTGCCGTTCGAGCTTGTCACGCCGGAGAACATGAACCAGTACGCGAAGCACTGACCGGTTTTTCCGCTGAATTGCGCGGGCCCGGCGTGTCCGGGTTCGCGTGTGACTTTCGAGGAACGTCCATGTTTACAGCCAGGATGGCGCGCTCGATGGCCAGCGAAAGCGCGCCGGCCGCCTCGTCCGCCGCACCGGGTTCGTCCGGTGCGCCCATGGCCGATTGCGTGCTCGAGGTGCGCGGCGTCGGCAAGTCGTTTCCCGGCGTCGTCGCGCTCGACGGCGTGCAGTTCCGCGTGCGCCGCGGCACCGTGCATGCGCTGATGGGCGAGAACGGCGCCGGCAAGTCGACGCTGATGAAGATCATCGCCGGCGTCTATACGCCCGACCAGGGCGAGATCCTGATCAACGGCGAGCCCGTCGTGCTGAACGGCCCGCTCGACGCGCTCGATCGCGGCATCGCGATGATCCACCAGGAACTCAACCTGATGCCGTACATGACGGTCGCGGAGAACATCTGGATCCGCCGCGAACCGAAGAACCGCTTCGGCCTGATCGATCACGCCGAGCTGCGCCGCCGCACCGCCGCGCTGTTCGAGCGGCTGTCGATCGACATCGATCCGGAAGCCGACGTGCGCACGCTGACGGTCGCGAGCCGCCAGATGGTCGAGATCGCGAAGGCCGTGTCGTTCGACTCCGACGTGCTGATCATGGACGAGCCGACCTCCGCGCTGACCGAGAAGGAGGTCACGCACCTGTTCCGGATCATTCGCCAGCTGCGCGAGCAGGGCAAGGGCATCGTCTACATCACGCACAAGATGAACGAGCTGTTCGAGATCGCCGACGAGTTCTCGGTGTTTCGCGACGGCAAGTACATCGGCACGCACGCGTCGACCGACGTCACGCGCGACGACATCATCCGGATGATGGTCGGCCGCGAGATCACGCAGATGTTCCCGAAGGAGGCGGTGCCGATCGGCGACGTCGTGCTGGCCGTGAAGAACCTCGGCGTCGACGGCGTGTTCCGCGACGTCAGCTTCGAGCTGCGCGCGGGCGAGATCCTCGGCGTCGCGGGCCTCGTCGGCTCGGGGCGCTCGAACGTCGCGGAGGCGCTGTTCGGCGTCGTGCCGGCCACCTCGGGCGAGATCCTGATCGACGGCAAGCCGGTGCGCATTGCCACGCCCGCGCAGGCGATGAAGCACGGGATGGCGTTCCTCACCGAGGACCGCAAGGACACCGGCTGCTTCCTGAGTCTCGACCTGCTCGCGAACATGGAAGCGGCCGTGCTCAGCAACCGCTACGTGAAGTTCAACTTCGTGCGGCAGGCGCAGCTCAGGCGCGACTGCGAGGAAATGAGCCGGATGCTGCGCGTGAAGGCGCCCGGGCTGCACGAGGAAATCCAGAACCTGTCGGGCGGCAACCAGCAGAAGGTGCTGATCGGCCGCTGGCTGCTGACGCAGCCGCGCATCCTGATCCTCGACGAGCCGACGCGCGGGATCGACGTCGGCGCGAAGGCCGAGATCCACCGGCTCGTCAGCGCGCTCGCCGGCAAGGGCGTCGCGGTGCTGATGATCTCGTCGGAGATGCCGGAAGTGCTGGGAATGAGCGATCGCGTGATGGTGATGCACGAAGGGCGCATGACCGGCATCGTCGATCGCAAGGACGCCGACCAGGTCCGCATCATGGATCTCGCGTCGCGCTGAGCCGAAACAAGAGTGGAGACAACTGAAATGGGCAACCTGAATCCGGTCGCGGACGCGCAGTCCCTGACGATCAAGACGCGGCACGCGAAGTGGCCGCCCGAACTGAGCATCTTCCTGGTGCTGGTGGGCATCAGCCTGTTCTTCGAGGTGATCGGCTGGCTCGTCGTCGGCCAGAGCTTCCTGTTCAACGTGGAGCGGCTCGAGATCATCGTGCTGCAGATGGCCGTGATCGGCATCATCGCGGTCGGCGTGAACCTCGTGATCATCACCAGCGGGATCGACCTGTCGTCGGGCTCGGTCGTCGCCGCGGCGGCCGTCGTGTCGGCCAGCCTCGCGCAGGTGTCCGATTTTCCGCGTGCGGTGTTCCCGCACCTGACCGACCTGCCGATCATCTGGCCGGTGCTGGCAGGCGTGTGCGTGGGGCTGCTGGTCGGCCTCCTGAACGGCTCGCTGATCGCGCTGACGGGCATCCCGCCGTTCATCGCGACGCTCGGCACGATGGTCGCCGCGCGCGGCTTCGCGAAGTGGTTCACGAACGGGATGCCGGTGTCGATGCTGACCGATCAGTTCGCGGCGATCGGCGCCGGTGCGAACCCGGTGATCATCTTCGTCGTGGTGGCCGCGATCTTCCACGTCGTGCTGCGCTACACGCGTTTCGGCAAGTACACGTATGCGATCGGCGCGAACCGCCACGCGGCCGTCGTGTCGGGCATCAACGTGACGCGCCACCTGGTGTTCGTGTATGCGATCGCGGGCCTCCTGAGCGGGATCGCCGGCACCGTGACGGCCGCGCGTGCGATCTCCGGCCAGTCGGGCATGGGCGTGATGTACGAGCTCGACGCGATCGCGGCGGTCGTGATCGGCGGTACGTCGCTGTCGGGCGGCCTCGGGCGCGTGACGGGCACTGTGATCGGCGTGCTGATCCTCGGCGTGATGACGTCGGGCTTCACGTTCATCCGGATCGACGCGTACTACCAGGAGATGGTCAAGGGCGCGATCATCGTCGCGGCCGTGATCGCCGACCAGTACCGCAACAAGAAGTCGCGCCGCTGAGCGGCCGCGACCGATTTCCAGATTGCCCGGGAAGAAGATGAAGATCGCTCTGGATCCCTACATGATTCGCCACGTGCCGCTCGACCGTCTGCCGCACGCGGTTGCCGAGCTTGGCTACGACCAGATCGAGCTGTCGCCGCGCAGCGACTTTCTCGACTGGTGGGTGATGCCGCGCGCGACGCGCGAGCGCATGGCCGCGTTCCGGCACGCGCTGCGTGCAAGCGGCGTGGGCCTCGCGTCGCTGCAGCCGATGTACCGCTGGGCCAGCCCGTTCGAGGACGAGCGGCAATGGGCGGTGCGCTGCTGGAAGAAGGCGATCGAGGTCGCGCTCGAGATGGAGTGCACGCTGATGGTGTCCGAGTTCGGGCGCGGCGCGTCGCCGGAGCGCTCGGTCGGCGAGCGGCCGGGCGCGAACCCGAAGGAGCTGTGCGAAGCCGCATGGTTTCGTTCGATGGACGAGTTGCTGCCGATCCTCGAGCGCGAGCGCATCGTGCTGTCGGTCGAGCCGCATCCGGAGGACTGGATGGAGCAGCTGCAGCCGGCGATCGACATCGTCACCAATATCGGCTCGCCGTCGCTGAAGCTGTCGTACATCGCGCCGCACACGTTCTACTACGGCGACGACATGGCCGCGATGATCGCGCGGGCCGCGCCGATTCTCGCGCACGTGCGCGTGGCCGACACCTTCGACCACCGCAAGAGCAGCCAGCTGCGCTACATCGTGAACCCGCCCGGCTCGAACCAGGTCCGCGTGCACCAGCATCTCGACATCGGGCAGGGCGAGATCGACTGGGACCTGTTTTTCCGCGCGCTCGGCGAGGCCGGCTTCGACGGCGTGATGTCGTCGTGCGTGTTCGCGTGGGAGGACCGCGCGGAAGCGTCGTCGCGCTACATGCGCGAGACGATCCAGCGCTACGTCGAGCGCCATTTCGAGCGCGCGGCGCGCTGACGGATTGCTGACCGGTGCGGCGAATGCCGCGCCGCAAATGAACGACTGGAGACTTTTAGATGACCTTGCAAATCGGCGTGATCGGCTGCGGCGCGATCGGCCAGGACCATATTCGCAGATTGACCCGCACGCTGTCCGGCGCGCGTGTCGTGGCCGTCAACGACATCGATCCGCAGCAGGCGCGCGACGCGGTGACGAAGTACGGGCTCGACGCGGAAATCTACGGCGACGGCCACGAAGTGGTCGCGGCCGCCGACGTGCAGGCCGTGCTCGTCACGTCGTGGGGGCCGACGCACGAAGCGTTCGTGCTCGACGCGATCGCGCACGGCAAGCCGGTGTTCTGCGAGAAGCCGCTCGCGGTGACGGCCGAAGGCTGCATGCGCATCGTCGAGGCCGAGGTCGCGCATGGCCGCCGACTCGTGCAGGTCGGCTTCATGCGGCCGTACGACGAAGGCTATCGTGCGCTCAAGCGCGTGATCGACAGCGGCGAAATCGGCGCGCCGCTGATGCTGCATTGCGCGCACCGCAACCAGTCCGTCGGCGAGCGTTACACCACCGACATGGCGATCACCGACACGCTGATCCACGAGCTCGACGTGCTGCGCTGGCTGCTCGGCGAGGACTACGCGAGCACGCAGGTCGTCTATCCGAAGAAGACGCGCCACGCGAGCGCGCATCTCGCCGATCCGCAGATCGTGCTGCTCGAAACCGCGAGCGGCGTGCGCATCGACGTCGAGATCTTCGTCAACTGCCAGTACGGCTATGACATCCAGTGCGAGGTGGTCGGCGAGAACGGCATCGCGAAGCTGCCCGATCCGCCGGCCGTCGGGCTCAAGCACGCGGCGCGGCAATCGGTCGAGATCATGACCGACTGGAAGGAGCGCTTCATCGCGTCGTACGACGTCGAGCTGCAGGCATTCATCGACGGCGTGCGGCAGGGCGCGCTGACCGGCCCGTCCGCGTGGGACGGCTACGCGGCGGCGGTCGCGGCCGACGCATGCGTGCGCGCGCAAAAGAGCGGGGCGGTCGAGCCGATCGCGATGGCCGAACGCCCGGCGTTCTATCGCGGCTGACCCGTGGCCGCGTCGCCACGCACGCGGCTGCGCGCCGCTTTCCTGCCGGACTGACCGACATGACGATGAAGATTGGCTGCGCGCCCTGCTGCTGGGGCGTCGACGACGTGAACAACCCGCACCTGCCGCCGTGGCGGCAGGTGCTCGCCGAGGCCGCGCAGGCCGGCTACTCGGGCATCGAGCTCGGGCCCTACGGCTATATCCCGCTCGACCTCGACGTGGTGAGCGCCGAACTCGACCGGCAGCGCCTGAGCATCACCGCCGGCACGATCTTCGACGACCTGGTGGCGCCGGAGAACCTGCCGAACCTGCTGCGCCAGACGCGCGAGATCTGCGCGTTGATCACGCGGCTGCCGAAGCTGCCGACCCAGCACGGCCAGCGCTACGCGGCGCCGTACCTGGTCGTGATGGACTGGGGACACGAGGAGCGCGACTACGCGGCCGGCCATGCCGAGCGCGCGCCGCGCCTGTCCGCCGAACGCTGGGCGCGGATGGTCGACCATATCCGCCAGATCGCGACCATCGCGCGTGACGAATTCGGCGTGCGCGCGGTGATCCATCCGCATGCGGGCGGCTACATCGAGTTCGCGGACGAGATCGACCGGATCGTCGCCGACATCGCGGCCGACACGGCGGGCCTGTGTCTCGACACCGGCCACCTGTACTACTCGGGGATGGATCCCGAAACGTGGCTGCGCCGCCATGCGGCGCGGCTCGACTACGTGCATTTCAAGGACATCGATGCGGCCGTGTACGGCGCGGTGATGGGCGAGCACATCGCGTTCTTCGCGGCCTGCGCGCGCGGCGTGATGTGCCCGATCGGCAACGGCGTGCTCGATTACCGCGCGATTCGCCGCGCGCTCGACGACATCGGCTATGCCGGCTATATCACGATCGAACAGGAGCGCGATCCGCGCAATGCCGGCACGAGCCTGCGCGACGTCGCGGCGAGCCGCGCGTTTCTCGCGTCGGCCGGGTTCGCATGAACGATCGACTATCTGAACCTCTGAACACCTGAATACGGACAGGAACACGACAATCATGATCGACGGACAGATTCTGCTGGGACATTCGATTCCCTGGGGCATGGTCGGCGGCGGGCTCGGCAGCCAGATCGGCTACAGCCACCGGTCGGCCGCATCGCGCGACGGCAGCTTCCGGCTGGTCGCCGGCGCGTTCGACATCGATGCCGAGCGCGGCAGGCAGTTCGGCGTGAAGCTCGGCGTCGACGCCGAGCGCTGCTATCCCGATTACCGGACGATGTTCGAGGCCGAGGCCGGCCGCGCCGACGGCATCCGCGCGGTGTCGATCGCGACACCGAACAACACGCACTTCGAGATCTGCCGCGCGGCGCTGAACGCGGGGCTGCACGTGGTTTGCGAGAAGCCGCTGTGCTTCACGACCGAGGAGGCCGAGGCGCTGCAGCGGCTGTCGGTCGAGAAGAACCGCGTCGTGGGCGTCGCGTACGGCTATTCAGGCCACCAGATGATCGAGCAGGCGCGCGAGATGATCGCGCGCGGCGATCTCGGCGAGATCCGCATCGTGCAGATGCAGTTCGCGCACGGCTTCCACAGCGAGGGCGTCGAGGCCGCGAGCGCGGCCGCGCGCTGGCGCGTCGATCCGAAGTTCGCGGGGCCGAGCTACGTGCTCGGCGACATCGGCACGCACCCGCTGTACATCTCGGAAGTGATGGTGCCCGAGCTGAAGATCCGCCGGCTGATGTGCTCGCGGCAGAGCTTCGTGAAGAGCCGCGCGCCGCTGGAAGACAACGCGTTCACGATCATGGAATACGACACGGGCGCGGTCGGCTACGTGTGGTCGAGCGCGGTGAACGCAGGCTCGATGCACGGGCAGAAGGTGCGCGTGATCGGCTCGAAGGCGAGCGTCGAATGGTGGGACGAGCATCCGAACCAGTTGCGCTACGAGGTGCAGGGGCAGCCCGCGCAGGTGCTCGATCGCGGAATGGGGTACCTGCATCCGCACGCATTGCGCGAGGACCGCATCGGCGCCGGGCATCCGGAAGGGCTGTTCGAAGCGTGGTCGAACCTGTATGCGCGCTTCGCGCTCGCGATGGACGCGGCCGATCGCGGCGACGCCGAAGCATTGAAGAACATCCGCTTTCCGGACGTTCGTGCGGGCGTCGAAGGCGTGCGGTGGGTCGAGAACTGCGTGCGGTCCGCCGATGCGGGCGGCGTGTGGGTCGACTATCGTTGAGCCATGGAGGGCCGCTGCGCGGCATCGGCCGGAGGCTGCCGGGGTCGGTAAACGCCCTAATCTTTACGGCACGGCGAGAGCGTTGGAAAATCGTTTCCAGTATCGCCGTGGAGCGTGTGCAGGTGATGATCGAGCGCGTGGGAGCGAGCGTGCGGCACGGGCCGTGCCGCAAACGTGATTAAATTCGCCCTTCATGCATGTATCCAGGGGAGCCCCGGGCCGCGCCCGTCAGCTGCGCGCGCATCGGGGCCGTCAACTTCGCGCTATCCGATGAGTTCATCCGAGAAACCTCCCGCCACCGTCGAGCAGTTCCTGCAGCACCTGACGCAGGAGTACGACGGCCTCAGCAATCGCCTGAAGGTGATTGCGCGCCACGTGGAAACGCATCGGGACCAGCTTGGCCTGGAAGGCATCCAGTCGCTCGCGGAGGCGTGCGGTGTCCAGCCGTCGGCCGTCGTGCGGTTCGCGAAGCATTTCGGCTTCTCCGGCTTCTCCGAGATGCAGCGGCTGTTCCGCGAGGGGCTGGCCCAGCAGATCGCGCCGGGCCGCGCGTACAACCTGCGATTGCGCGACGTGATCGAAGCGGGCTCGTCGAGCCTGCAGCCCGAGCAGATCGCCGACGAATTCATCAAGGGCAGCATTGCCGGGATGCAGCAGCTGCGGCAGACGCTCGATCCGCAGGCGCTCGCGCAGGCCGTCGACCTGCTCGCCGACACGCAGGCGATCTGGATCGCCGGCTCGCGCCGCGCGTTTCCGATCGCCGTGTATCTCGACTATGCGCTGCAGCACACCGACAAGCGCATCGGCCTGTTCAGCGCGCTCGGCAGCATGCATCTCGGGCAGATCCGCTCGGTGCGCGAGGGCGACGTGATGATCGTGATCTCGTTCATGCCGTATGCGGAAGAGACGGTGCAGGTCGCGCAGCAGGCCGTGCAGCGCGGCGCGCGCCTGATCGCGATCACCGACAGCCGGATGAGCCCGCTCGCGCGGGAGGCCGAGGTGACGCTGATGGTGCAGGACAGCGCGACGTTCGGGTTCCGCGCGCTGACGGCGACGATGGGTCTCGCGCAGAGCCTGTTCGTCGCGCTCGCGTACCGGCTCGAGCTGTCGTACCTGCCGACCGCCGACGGCGCACCCGGCACGAAGGCCGGCTGACGCCGGCCTTTCATTCGCCCGCCGCCCGCGGAATCAACCGGCGGGCGGCGCGTCGGCGACGCTTACTTCGCGGTCGGCATCGCGAACTCGGCGCCCTTGCCGATGCTCGACGACCAGCGCTGCATCACCGACTTCTGGCGCGTGTAGAACCGCACGCCTTCCTCGCCGTACGCGTGCATGTCGCCGAACAGGCTCTTCTTCCAGCCGCCGAAGCCGTGCCATGCCATCGGCACCGGAATCGGCACGTTGATGCCGACCATGCCGACCTGGATGCGCCGCGCGAATTCGCGCGCGATGCCGCCGTCGCTCGTGAAGCACGCGACACCGTTGCCGAACTCGTGCGCGTTGATCAGGTCGACCGCTTCGCCGAAGTCCTTCACGCGCACGCAGCCGAGCACCGGCCCGAAGATCTCTTCCTTGTAGATGCGCATGTCGGGCGTCACGTGATCGAACAGCGTGCCGCCGGTGAAGAAGCCTTCCTCGCGGCCCGGCACGCGCAGCCCGCGGCCGTCGACCACCAGTTGCGCGCCTTCGCTGACGCCTTGCTCGATGTAGCCCTCGATGCGCTTGAGCGCTTCGCCGGTGACGATCGGACCCATCTCGACTTCCGGCGACATCCCGTCGCCGATCACCAGCTGGCGCGCGCGCTCGGCGACCGCCGGCACGATCCGGTCGGCCACGTCGCCGACCAGCACCGCGATGCTG
The DNA here is from genome assembly GCF_003853415.1 of Burkholderia sp. Bp9142. Taxonomy (GTDB): domain Bacteria; phylum Pseudomonadota; class Gammaproteobacteria; order Burkholderiales; family Burkholderiaceae; genus Burkholderia. The sequence continues at coordinate 39,379 of NZ_QTPP01000037.1, forward strand.
ATCGCCATGCAGCGTTCGCCGGCCGAGCCGTACGCGGCGCCGATCAGCGCGTCGACCGCCTGCTCGATGTTCGCGTCGGGCATCACGACGAGGTGGTTCTTCGCGCCGCCGAGCGCCTGCACGCGCTTGCCCGACTGCACCGCGCGCTGCTGCACGTAGGCCGCGATCGGCGTCGAGCCGACGAAGCTGACGGCCTGCACGTCCGGGTGGTCGAGCAGCGCGTCGACCGCATCCTTGCCGCCCTGCACGACGTTGAACACGCCGGCGGGGAGGCCGGCCTGCGTGAGCAGGTCGGCGATGAACAGCGCCGCCGACGGGTCGCGCTCGCTCGGCTTCAGCACGAACGTGTTGCCCGTCGCGAGCGCGACCGGGAACATCCAGCACGGCACCATGCACGGGAAGTTGAACGGCGTGATGCCCGCGACGACGCCGAGCGGCTGGCGCATCGTCCAGTTGTCGATGCCGGTGCTGACCTGGTCGGTGAAGTCGCCCTTCAGGAGCTGCGGCACGCCGCATGCGAACTCGATGATGTCGATGCCGCGCGCGACTTCGCCCTGCGCGTCGGAGAACACCTTGCCGTGCTCGGCCGTGATGATTGCCGCGAGCGTGTCGCGGTGCTCGTTCATCAGCTGCAGGAAGCGGTGCAGCACGCGTGCGCGGCGGATCGGCGGCGTCGCGGCCCAGGCCGGGAACGCGGCGTGGGCGGACGCGACGGCCTGCTGCACTTCGTCGCCGTCGGCGAGCGCGACGCGGCGCACCGCGCGGCCGAGCGCCGGGTTGAGGACGTCCTGGAAGCGGCCGCTGCGGCCGGCGACGGGCGCGCCGTCGATGTAGTGGCCGACGTCGGCGTCGGACGTGTACGCGGGAACCGGATTCATCGTGTCTCCTGGGGATGTGGGGTGGACGGAACCTAGTCTAGGCAAAGCGGCGGGGCGGGAGAAGGCCGCGCCGCTTGATTCACTGTTCAGAATTCTGAATAATCAGTGGATGAATCAGCAAAATGTCCAGGCGCTCTGGCCGCATATCCATTCGCTGACGGTGCTGGCCGCGGCCGGCAGTTTCACGGCCGCGGCCCAGCGGCTCGGCATCAGCAAGGCCGCGATGAGCCAGCGCATCGCCGATCTCGAGAAGGCGGCCGGCGTGCCGCTCGTGCGGCGCACGACGCGCAGCGTGCGGCTCACCGACGCGGGGCAGACGCTGGTCGACAGCACGCGCGACGCGTTCGAGTCGATCGGCCAGCACTTCGCGCGCGTGAAGGATCTGGCCGGCGAGCCGCGCGGGCTGCTGCGCGTGACCGTGCCCGTCGCGCTCGGGCGCCAGCAGGTCGTGCCGCACCTGCCCGATTTCCTGCGGCAGCATCCGGGCGTGCACATCGAGCTCGACCTGTCGGACCGGCTGCATTCGCTGACGCAGGAGGGTTTCGACCTCGCGATCCGCCATACGACGACCGCGCCTCAGACCCACGTCGCGTGGAAGCTGTGCGACACGCGTTCGCTGCTGGTCGCGAGCCGCGACTACCTCGACGCGCGCGGTGCGCCGCGCCACCCGAGCGAACTCGTCGACCACAGCTGCCTGTGCTACCTGCGCGACAACGAGCCCGCCGCGTGGAGCTTCGAGCCGGACGGCCGGCGCCGCCAGCGCGTGAGCGTGCCGGTGCGCGGCAGCTTCGCGGCCAACAACAGCGAGGCGATGCGCGAGGCCGCGCTCGGCGGGCTCGGCATCGCGCTGCTGCCGGATTTCAGCGCGCAGCGCGATCTCGACGCCGGCCGGCTCGTCGCGCTGCTCGACGGCTGGCGGCCGTCGGGCGCGTTCGGCGACCACATCTTCGCGATCCGGCCGTACAGCCCGGTCGTGCCGAGCGCGGTGCGCGCGCTCGTGCGGCACCTGCGCGAGCGGCTCGCAGGCGGTTTCTCGGGCGCCTGACCGGCGAGCGCGGGCGGGCCGCGTCGCACGGCCCGGTCGTGGCCGCGCGGGCAGGCCCGCCCGCGCTGCGGTAAAATCGCCGCTTCCTCCCGCGCCCGTGTGGCGCGTCATTCGAAGGTCGACAGCCGATGCAGATTCACAAGGAAGTGGACGCGCGCGGGCTCAATTGCCCGTTGCCGATCCTGCGCGCCAAGAAAGCGCTCGCCGATATGGAGAGCGGGCAGATCCTCAAGGTGCTCGCGACCGATCCGGGCTCGCAGCGCGATTTCGCCGCGTTCGCGAAGCAGACGGGCAACGAGATCGTCGAAGTGACGACCCAGGACAAGACATTCGTGTTCCTGATGCGCCGCCGCTGACGGCCCGCATCACGCGCCTCTCGCGGCATCCGGACGGGCAGCGCCCGTTGCGGCCCGGCCGCGCCGCCTCCTCAGCACTTTCCAAAACAGAAAACGCCTCTGACAATTCTTAAACCTCGTCGCACGGCCGGCTGCGTATACTGACCCGGCCGGTCGTCCGTCTCGGATGGATGCGCCGGCCACGGTACGTCATACGAGGCGGGCTCGGGGGCCATGCCTGACGCTGCCGTCGTACAACGGGGAGAGGACATGTCCTTCAGACCAGGGACCATTCGAAGTCCGTCCGCAGCGGAATGCATCGCGCCCGCCCGCGCGGCGGGGTTGAGCCGGATCGAGCTCGACCCGCAACAGGATCGCCACGCGCGTGCCGCGCTGGAGGCGTATGCCGATTCGGCGGCGGCCGAGATGCCGTGGCTGGCCGAATCGCTCGACGAACGGCTGCGCGACGCCGCGCGGGACGACGGCGCAGGCCTCACGTATTGCGGTGCGACGATCGAGCGCGTGCTCGATCTCGCGCAGGCGTGGGCGGCGAGCCAGCCGGACTATGCGGCGCCGGCGTGGGAACGCGTGCGCGGCCAGCTGGAGCGGGTGCTGGGGCAGCCCCCGGCCGCGCGGCTGCTGCGCGTGCCGACCGGCGATTTTGCCGAGCCGGTGGCCGGCACGGCGGGCGCCGACTAGGCGCGCGATCGCGCGACGGGAAGGATTATTCGAATAAAGGACCGTAGTCCGCGCAATTTCTTGGCGAATTTCATACTACTATGATGAAATCGCCGGTTCGTCCGTGCCCCGTTTTTGAGATATTTGGCCGGGGCGCCGTATCGCGCAGGTTGCGCGCTCGGCAAACGGCGGTTCGCCGGCCGGTGTCGAAAGCCGAGCGCGTATGCGGCGCGGCGGGGTGAGCGCGGGGAGCTGAACTGGACGAATCGATTTCGATTTGCGGGGTGCTATGAGAATTGCTGTACTGGATGACGATCCGGCCCAGACGGATTTCGTCAGTCAAACGCTGACGGCCGCCGGCCACACGTGCTATGCGTTCAAGGAAGGCAAGGCTCTGAAGAAGCGTCTGCAGCGCGAGACGTTCGATCTGCTCGTGCTCGACTGGAACGTGCCTGACATGTCCGGCGAGGAAGTGCTCAAGTGGGTGCGTGCGAACCAGACGGAGCACAGCCTGCCGATCATCTTCATGACGAGCCGCGACGACGAGGCGGGGATCACGCAGATCCTCAACGCCGGCGCCGACGATTACGTGGTCAAGCCCGTGTCGGGCCCGATCCTGCGCGCGCGCATCGGCTCGCTGCTGCGCCGCGCGTATCCGGTCAACGCCGAGGCGACCGTTCGCGAGTTCGACCAGTTCCGCTTCGACGTGAACCTGAAGCAGGCCTATGTCGGCGACAAGGCCGTGAGCCTCACGCAGAAGGAGTTCGAGCTCGCGCTGCTGCTGTTCCAGCACCTCGACCGGCCGCTGTCGCGCGCGCATATTCTCGATCTCGTGTGGAAGCAGGCGACCGACATTCCGTCGCGCACGATGGACACCCACATCTCGATGCTGCGCACGAAGCTCGGCCTGCGCCCTGAAAACGGCTATCGCCTCGCGCCGATCTACGGCTATGGCTACCGGCTCGAGCGGGTCGGCCAGGGGGAACCGGAGTGACCACGCGAATCACGCAGCGCACGGCGGGCTTGCACACGGCGGCACTGCGCGCGGCGTGCGCGGTCGCGTTTGCGTTCGCGGCACAGCAGGCCGCCGCGCAGCCGCCGGCTGCCGCGGGCAAGATGGTCGTCTACCGCACGCATGCCGGCGACACGCTGTACGACGTCGCCGCGCGCTACCTGCAGGGCCCGGACGACTGGCAGCTGCTGCAGCAGATCAACGGCGTGCCCGCCCCGAGGCACCTGCAGCCCGGCATCGCGCTGAAGCTGCCGGTCGCGCGGCTGCGCAAGGAAAAGCTGACCGCACGCGTCGTCGCGGTGCAGGGCACGGCCGAGCGCGCGTCCGGCGACGCCTACGCGCCGCTCGCGAACGATGCGACGCTCGGCGAGGGCGACCGCGTGCGCACCGGCGCGAACGGCTTCGTGACGCTCGAACTCGCCGACGGCACGCACATGAGCCTGCCGCCCGACAGCCAGCTCGACCTGAAGACGCTGCGCCGCACCGTGCTGACCGGCACGCTCGATCGCGAGTTCGAGCTCACGCGCGGCTCGGTCGACAGCGATGTCACGCATCTGAAGAAACGCGACGACCGCTTCCAGATCCGCTCGCCGTCGGTTGTGGCCGGCGTGCGCGGCACGCGGTTTCGCGTGAACTACGACGCGGCCGGCAACGCGGCGACGCGCGTCGAAGTGCTCGACGGCACCGTCGGCGTCGCGGGCAAGCAGCAGACGGTCGACCCGACGCTCGTGCATGCGAACTTCGGCAGCGTCTCGACGTCGTCGGGCGCGGTCGGCGCACCCGTGCAACTGCTGCCGGCGCCCGCGCTCACGCATCCCGACAAGGTGCAGGACGAGCCCGACCTCACGTTCGACATCGCGCCGCTCGAGCACGCGCACGCCTATCATCTGCAACTCGCGCGCGATGCGGGCATGCTCGAGCTGTTCAGCGAAACGCGCACGGTCTCGTCGCGCGCGGTGTTCCGCGAGGTGCCGAACGGTACGTATTTCGTCCGGATTGCCGCGATCGACGACAACGGCCTCGAAGGCATGCCGCACATTTACGCGTTCGAGCGGCGCCTGATGGGGCTCGACGCGACCGCGTCGCCCGGCCCGAACGGCTATGAGTTCCGCTGGTCGCCGAATGGCGCGGGCAAGGACACGCATTACCGGTTCGTGCTGTCGCGCTCGAAGGACCTGAGCGCGCCGGTCGTCGACCAGGTCGGCCTGCAGGCGCGCAAGATCACCGTCTCGCACCTGCCGCCCGGCGACTACTACTGGGCGGTGACGGTCGAGGAGTTCGAGGGCGGCAAGTTCTATCAGAAGACGAGTCCGGTCAGCGCGTTCACGTTGTCGCGCTGACCCGCGGCGCATGAAAACCGACTCCGTTTCCCCGCGGCGGCGCCTCGGCCGCCGCTTCCTGATCGAGTGGATCGCGATCGGCTGCCTCGGGATCGCGGTGATCCTCGCGTGCGCGCTTGGCCGGCTGTCGTCGAGCGTCGACGGGCTGATCTACGACCGCCTGCTGATGCTGCGCAGCCTGCCGCTGTCGCCCGACGTCGTCGTCGTCGACATCGACAACCAGAGCGTGTCCGCACTCGGCCGCTGGCCGTGGCCGCGCAGCGTGCATGCGCGGCTGCTCGACGCGCTGGCGCGTGCGCAGCCGGCCGCGGTCGTCTACGACGTGCTGTTTACCGAGCAGTCGCCCGAGGATCGCGCGTTCGCGGACGCAATGGCCCATGTGCCGACCTTCCTGCCCGTCCTGCTGAGCCCCGAGCAGGCGGACGGCACGCGCACCGTCGATCCGCCGGTGGCCGAGCTGTCGGCACGCGCGATGGGGCTCGGCCACATCAATCTCGAAGTCGATCCCGACGGCATCGTGCGCAGCGTCGCCCTGCTCGAAAGCGACGGGCGCGTGCGCTGGCCGCAGTTGATGGTGCCCGTCTACCGCGCGATCCAGGCCGGCCGGCTGCGTCCGGCCGGCGGTGCGCCCGGCGCGAATGCGCATGACCTGTCGCGCGACGCGACCGGCGAGGGCCGCTACCTGATTCCGTTCAGCCGCAACACGCCCGCCTATCCGACGCTGTCGTTCGACGACGTGCTCGAGGGGCGCGTGAAGCCAGACGCGCTGCGCGGCAAGATCGTCGTCGTCGGCGTGACCGCTTCAGGCCTCTACGACCGCTTCGCGACGCCGGTGTCGGGCGATTTCGGCCCGCTCGCCGGCGTCTACATCCACGCGAACGTGCTCGACATGCTGACGACCGGCAGCGCGATCCTGCCCGTGTCGCGCGCCGGGCTCTTCGCCGCGTCGCTGCTGCCGCTCGCGGTGCTGCTGGGCGGTTTCCTGATGCTGTCGCCGTGGCGCGCGCTGCTGCTGACGCTGAGCCTGGCCGCGCTGGCCGTCGTCGCGAGCCTGGCGCTGCTGTTCGAGGCGCGCGTTTGGCTGTCGCCCGCGCCCGCGATCTTCGGGTTGATCGCCGTGTACCCGATCTGGAACTGGCGGCGCCTCGAAATGACGATGTCGTACCTGCGTCGCGAGCTGCAGCGGCTGGCCGACGAGCCGCACCTGCTGCCCGAGGCGCCGCGCACGCGCAGCGTCGGCGGCGACGTGCTCGAACGGCAGATGGCGCTGATGGCGCAGGCCGCGCAGCGCGTGCAGGACATGAAGCGCTTCGTGTGGGACAGCCTCGACAGCATGCCGGAGCCGATCTTCGTCACCGACCTGGCCGGGACCGTGCTGATCGCGAACCATGCGGCGAAGCGCTACGGGTCGCGGCTCGCGCTGCCGCTGCCGGAAGGGCGGCCGCTGCGCGCCGCGCTCGGCGAGCTGACCTTCATGAAGACCGTCGACGGCAACGCCGAACACGACGTCGCGATCCGCGAACACTGGCCGGCCGCGCTCGACCCGACGCTCGAGGCCGAACACGACGCGATGGCGCGCGGCATCGAGGTGCGCGACCGCGACGGGCTCGACCATCTGTTACGCTACGCTGCGTGCAAGAACGCGCAGGGCCGCGTGACGGGCTGGATCGCCGGCCTCGTCGACGTGACCGAGCTGCACGCGGCCGAACGGCATCGCGAGGAGGCGCTGCACCTGCTGTCGCATGACATGCGCTCGCCGCAGTCGTCGATCCTCGCGCTCGTCGAGATCGAGCGCGAACGCGTCGAAACCGACGCGATGCGTGGCCTGCTTGCGCGGATCGAGCGGTATGCGCACCGTGCGCTGTCGCTTGCCGACGAGTTCGTGCAACTGGCGCGCGCGGAGTCGCAGGCGTACCAGCTCGAACCGACGAGCCTCGTCGACGTGCTGATCGACGCGAGCGACGAAGTCTGGCCGCAGGCGCAGGCGAAGCGCATCCGCATCGATACCGACGTCGGCACCGGCATGGGCTGGATGCGCGCCGACCGCTCGCTGATCACGCGTGCGTTCGTCAACCTGTTGAACAATGCGGTCAAATACAGTCCGTCCGACACGGTGATCGCGTGTACGCTGACGGTCGAGCATGCATCGAAGCGGATGTTCTGTACGATTCGCGATCAGGGGTACGGCATCGCGCCGGAAGATCAGCGGCATCTGTTCGAGCGTTTCAAGCGGTTCCATGCCGGCGAGCGGCCCGAAATCTCGGGGTCCGGGCTCGGCATGGCATTCGTGAAGACGGTCGTCACGCGCCACGGCGGCAGCGTGACGGTCGACAGCGAAGTGGGTGTCGGCACCGCGGTGACGGTGTCGCTGCCCGCGATCGACGAGCCGTCCGCCTGACAGGGCCGGGCACGACGGCAGGCATTTGGGGGAAGTCATGAGAAAGGAATGGGCAGCGGCCGCGCTGGCGGCGTCGCTGTTGACGGGTTGCGCCGGCGTCACGACCGGCGTGAGCGCGCTCGGGCAGCCGAAAGCGTTCGCATCCGGTGCGCACGGCTACGATTTCGTCAGCACGGCCGCTCAGGCCGACGATGCCGAATACCGGCGGATCGAGACGCTCGTGCGCGACGAGCTCGCGCATCGCGGCTTCGACGCGCAGCCCGGGAAGGCCGCGCGCTATCGGCTGTCGATCGCGTATGCGACGCAGCCGGCGTCCGTCGCGGCGACGGCCGACCAGTGCGGCGCCGCGAGCAGCGCGTGCGTGACCGTCGACGGGCCGGCGCCGTTCGCGCTGCCGTTCGCGGGCACCGTGTATCGTCACGTGCTGACGCTGCGTTTCGTCGATGCGAACTCGGGCGCCGACGTCTATCGCGTGTCGGCGTCGCTGCGCGATCGCGATCCCGGCACGCAGCAGGCCGCGCCGACGCTCGTGAGGAGCGCGCTCGCGAAGCTGCCGTTCGAGCAGGGCGACGGCTGGCTCGTGAAGACGAAAAAAGACGACGCGGGCGCAATGCCGGGCGTCGTCTCGGTGAAGCCGGCCGCTGCGCGCTGACGCGTCGGCCGTGAGGTGAGGGCAGGCCAGCCGCGCAGGCGAGGCCGGCTCCCGTGCCGCGTTCAGGCGGCCGGTTACGCGTTGCCGCGCGCGCGCAGGTACGCGTCGAACTCGGCGCCGACTTCCGGATGGCGCAGTGCGAATTCGACCGTCGCCTTCAGGTAGCCGAGCTTGCTGCCGCAGTCGTAGCGCGTGCCCTGGTACTTGTAGGCCAGCACCTGTTCGTCGGCGAGCAGCGCCTGGATCGCGTCGGTGAGCTGCAGCTCGCCGCCGGCGCCCGGCTTCAGCGCGCGCAGGTGCTCGAAGATCCGCGGCTTCAGGATGTAGCGGCCGACCACGCCGAGGTTCGACGGCGCGACTTCCGGCTCGGGTTTCTCGACGATCGCGGACATCTTGACGATCGACTCTTCCCACTCCTTGCCGTCGACGATCCCGTACGACTTCGTCTCCGACGGCGGAATCTCTTCCACGCCGATCACCGAGCTGTGATAGTGGTCGAACACGTCGACCATCTGCTTCATCACGGGCGGGTTGCCGTCGAGCAGGTCGTCGGCGAGGATCACCGCGAACGGGTTGTCGGCCACGAGCTTTTCCGCGCACAGCACCGCATGGCCGAGGCCGAGCGCTTCCGGCTGGCGCACGTAGAAGCAGTCGACATGGCTCGGCTTGATGCTGCGCACGAGCTCGAGCAGCTTTTCCTTGCCGCGCGCCTCGAGTTCGGCCTCGACCTCGTACGACTTGTCGAAGTGATCCTCAATCGCGCGCTTGCTGCGCCCGGTCACGAAGATCATCTCGGTGATGCCCGCGGCGATCGCTTCCTCGACCGCGTACTGGATCAGCGGCTTGTCGACGACCGGCAGCATTTCCTTCGGGCTCGCCTTCGTTGCCGGCAGGAACCGCGTGCCGAGACCGGCAACGGGGAATACCGCCTTGGTGACTTTCAACATGATCGAACCTTTATTCCTGTAATCGACTTGTCAGACAGTCTATGTTCACGTCCCCATTATAGTGAACGCAAACGACCTTACCGTTTGTTACGCAGGCAACCGATCGAGCTGGGCGCGCAGTTTTTCCAGCGTGCTCTGGAATTCGGCGACGCGCTTCTGCTCCTGTTCGACCACGGCCGGCGGCGCTTTCGCGACGAACGCCTCGTTGCCGAGCTTCGCGTTGCACTTCGCGATCTCGCCCGTCAGGCGCGCGATTTCCTTCGACAGGCGCTCGCGTTCGGCCGCGACGTCGATCTCCACCTTCAGCACCAGCTTGTTCGGGCCCACGATCGCGATCGGCGCGCCGTGCGCTTCCTTGTCGAGCGTCGCTTCGTCCGCGAGGATCTGCACGTCCGACAGGCGGGCGAGGGCCTGCACGTACGGCGCGAACGAGCGCAGGCGCTCGGCGTCGCCGGCCGCGAGCAGCGGCACCTTGGTCGCCGGCGACAGGTTCATCTCGCCGCGCAGGTTGCGGCACGCGTCGACGATCGCCTTCAGGTCGGCCGCCCATTGCTCGGATGCCTCGTCGATCTTCTGCAGGTTCGCGACCGGATATGCCTGCGTCATCAGCGATGCATCGCCTTCGGCCTTGCCTTGCGGATAACGGCCGGCGAGCGGCGCGACCTTCTGCCAGAGCGCCTCGGTGATGAACGGAATGACCGGGTGCGCGAGGCGCAGCACCGTTTCGAGCACGCGCAGCAGCGTGCGGCGCGTCGCGCGCTGCTGTTCCGGCGTGCCGTTCTGGATCTGCACCTTCGCGAGTTCGAGATACCAGTCGCAGTACTCGTCCCACACGAACTTGTAGATGCTGGTCGCGATGTTGTCGAAGCGGTAATCGGCGAAACCCTTCGCGATGTCGGCCTCGGTGCGCTGCAGCAGCGATACGATCCAGCGGTCGGCCGCGGAGAAGTCGAGGTAGCCGCCGGGGCCGCAGTCGCCCGCGCCGCACACTTCCGGCTTGTCGGTGCCGCAGTCGTGGCCTTCGCAGTTCATCAGCACGAAGCGCGTCGCGTTCCACAGCTTGTTGCAGAAGTTGCGATAGCCTTCGCAGCGCGCGAGGTCGAAGTTCACGTTGCGGCCGAGCGTCGCCATCGACGCCATCGTGAAGCGCAGCGCGTCGGCACCGAACGCGGGAATGCCGTCCGGGAATTCCTTGCGCGTCTTCTTCTCGATCGTCGCGGCCTGCTTCGGGTTCATCAGGCCCGTCGTGCGTTTCGCGACCAGCGTTTCGAGGTCGATGCCGTCGACGATGTCGATCGGGTCGAGCGTGTTGCCCTTGCTCTTCGACATCTTCTGGCCTTCGGCATCGCGCACGAGGCCGTGCATGTATACGGTGTGGAACGGCACCTTGCCGGTGAAGTGCGTGGTCATCATCACCATCCGGGCGACCCAGAAGAAGATGATGTCGAAGCCCGTGACGAGCACCGACGACGGCAGGAAGTGCTGCAGTTCAGGGGATTCGTTCGGCCAGCCGAGCGACGAGAACGGCACGAGCGCCGACGAGAACCAGGTGTCGAGCACGTCTTCGTCGCGTTTCAGCGCGCCCGTGTAGCCTTGCGCGGCGGCCTTCGCACGCGCGTCTTCCTCGCTGCGCGCGACGAATACCTCGCCGTTCTCGCCGTACCACGCGGGGATCTGGTGACCCCACCACAGCTGGCGCGAGATGCACCAGTCCTGGATGTTCTCGAGCCACTGGTAGTAGGTGGTCGTCCAGTTTTCCGGCACGAACTTGATCTGGCCGTCGCGCACGACGTCGAGCGATACCTCGGTGATCGATTTGCCCGGATGGAACGTGCCTTCCGGCGCCGGCTTCGTCATCGCGACGAACCACTGGTCCGTCAGGAGCGGCTCGATCACGACGCCCGTGCGGTCGCCGCGCGGCACCATCAGCTTGTGCGGCTTCACGGAGTCGAGGAAGCCTTCCGCATCGAGGTCGGCCACGATCGCCTTGCGCGCGTCGAAGCGGTCGAGGCCGCGATACTGCTCGGGGCCGTTGTCGTTGATCTTCGCGTCGAGCGTCAGGATCTCGATCGGCGCGAGCTTGTGGCGCAGGCCGACCTGGTAGTCGTTGAAGTCGTGCGCGGGCGTGACCTTCACGACGCCCGTGCCGAACGCGCGGTCGACGTAGTCGTCGGCGATCACCGGGATCTCGCGGCCCGTCAGCGGCAGCGTGACGAGCTTGCCGATCAGGTGCGCGTAGCGCTCGTCCTCCGGGTGAACCATCACCGCGACGTCGCCGAGCATCGTCTCGGGACGGGTGGTGGCGACCGTCAGCGAACCCGACCCGTCGACGAGCGGATAGCGGATGTGCCACAGGTGGCCGTTTTCCTCTTCGCTGACGACCTCGAGATCCGACACCGCGGTGAGCAGCACCGGATCCCAGTTGACGAGGCGCTTGCCGCGGTAGATCAGGCCCTGTTCATGGAGCGTGACGAACACGTCGCGCACGGCGGCCGACATCTTGTCGTCCATCGTGAAATATTCGCGCGACCAGTCGGTCGACGCGCCGAGACGGCGCACCTGGCCCGTGATCGTCGAGCCGGACTGCTGCTTCCACTCCCACACGCGCTCGACGAACTTCTCGCGGCCGAGGTCATGGCGCGACACGCCCTGCGCATCGAGCTGGCGCTCGACGACGATCTGGGTCGCGATCCCCGCGTGGTCGGTGCCGGGCACCCACAGCGTGTTCTCGCCGAGCATCCGGTGATAGCGCGCGAGGCCGTCCATGATCGTCTGGTTGAACGCGTGGCCCATGTGCAGCGTACCGGTGACGTTCGGCGGCGGCAGCTGGATCGCGAAATCGGCGCGCGCCGGGTCGAATGCCGGGGCGGCATAGCCGCGTTTTTCCCACTCCGGCCCCCATTGGGACTCGATGGTGTGGGGCTCGAAACTCTTCGCAAGCGTGCTGTCGCTCATGGTTGGAAATTTGCCGAAAAATGCGTGAATTGGATGCCGAATCCGACAATTATAAATGGATGCACATCGGCCAGCCATCGCCTTGCCCGCGCAGGCCCGCTGCGACGCGCTCGCGGCGCGGCGGCGGCCCCTGGCCGAACGGATCGGAAACGGCATCGCGCGGCCGACTTATAATGGCGGGTCCGCATTTTTCTCGCCCGTCCGCTGCCGCTCCATGCCCGATCTGCTCGCCAATCTGAACCCTGAACAATACGCCGCCGTCACGTTGCCGAATGAACCGGCGCTGATCCTCGCGGGGGCGGGCAGCGGCAAGACCCGCGTGCTGATCACGCGCATCGCATGGCTGATCCAGCAGGGCTATGCGTCGCCGCCCACCGTGCTCGCCGTCACCTTCACGAACAAGGCCGCGCGCGAGATGATGGCGCGGCTGTCGGCGATGATGCCGATCGACACGCGCGGGATGTGGATCGGCACGTTCCACGGGCTGTGCAACCGGATGCTGCGCACGCACTGGCGCGACGCCGGCCTGCCGCAGACCTTCCAGATCCTCGACACGGCCGACCAGCTGTCGGCGATCAAGCGGCTGATGAAGGCGGCGAACGTCGACGACGAGAAATACCCGCCGAAGAACGTCCAGTACTTCATCAACAACGCGAAGGAGCAGGGGCTGCGTCCCGACAAGGTCGACGCGTCCGACAACTTCAACCGCAAGTTCGTCGAGCTGTACCAGGCGTACGACCAGCAGTGCCAGCGCGAGGGCGTCGTCGACTTCCCCGAGCTGCTGCTGCGCTGCTACGAGCTGCTCGCGTACAACGCGCCGCTGCGCGCGCACTACCAGGCCCGCTTCCGGCACATCCTCGTCGACGAGTTCCAGGACACCAACAAGCTGCAGTACGCGTGGCTCAAGATGCTCGCGGGCGGCGAGAACGCGATCTTCGCGGTCGGCGACGACGACCAGTCGATCTACGCGTTCCGCGGCGCGAACGTCGGCAACATGCGCGACTTCGAGGACGAATTCCGCGTGCGCAACCTGATCAAGCTCGAGCAGAACTACCGGTCGCACGGCAACATCCTCGACGCGGCGAACCAGCTGATCTCGAACAATGCGCACCGCCTCGGCAAGAACCTGCGCACCGATGCCGGCCACGGCGAGCCCGTGCGCGTGTACGAGGCGAGCACCGATGCGCAGGAAGCCGGCTGGATCGTCGAGGAGATCCGCTCGCTGATCAATACCGGGATGTCGCGCAGCGAGGTCGCCGTCCTGTATCGCAGCAACGCGCAGTCGCGCGCGATCGAGCACACGCTGATGACGTCGGGCATCCCGTATCGCGTGTACGGCGGCCTGCGCTTCTTCGAGCGCCAGGAAGTGAAGCACGCGCTCGCGTACCTGCGCCTGATCGACAACCCGAACGACGACACCGCGTTCGCGCGCGTCGTGAACTTCCCGACGCGCGGGATCGGCGCGCGCTCGATCGAGCAACTGGCCGACGCCGCGCGCCTGTACGACTGCTCGATGGCCGCCGCGATTCCGTACGTGACCGGCAAGGCCGGCACGAGCCTCGGCGCGTTCGCGACGCTGATCGCGAAGATGCGTGCCGAGACCCAGCAGATGAGCCTGCCGGAGACGGTCGAGTACGTCGTGCGGGCGAGCGGCCTCGCCGATTTCTACCAGGGCGAGCGCGAAGGCCAGGACCGCCTCGAGAACTTGCAGGAACTCGTGAACGCGGCCACCGCGTTCGTCAGCGAGGAGGGCTACGGGCTCGACGCGCCGGCCCGCTCGATTCCGTTGCGCGCGGGCGCGATCGCGGCACCCGAGCTCGGCACGGCGACGGACGATCCGGCGGTCGACGTGCTCGACCCGGCGCCGCTCGATGACCCCGCGCAGAACCCCGACACGATGACGCCGCTCGCCGGCTTCCTGTCGCATGCATCGCTGGAAGCGGGCGACAACCAGGCGCAGGCCGGCCAGGACGCCGTGCAGCTGATGACGGTGCATGCGGCGAAGGGCCTCGAATTCTCGGCCGTGTTCATCACCGGCCTCGAGGAAGGGCTGTTCCCGCACGAGAACAGCGTGCTCGAATCGGACGGCCTCGAGGAAGAGCGCCGGCTGATGTACGTCGCGATCACGCGCGCGAAGGAGCGGCTCTACCTGTCGTTCGCGCAGAGCCGGATGCTGCACGGCCAGACGCGCTACAACGTGCGCTCGCGCTTCTTCGACGAATTGCCGGAGCACGTGCTGAAGTGGCTGACGCCGAAGGTCGAGGCCGGCTCGCGCTGGGGCGGCCGCTCGGACAACGCCGGCTGGGGGCGCGACTGGTTCTCGCGGCCGGGCGGCGGCAGCCGCGAGCAGTTCGTCGACGCGGCGGTCTCCGCGCCGCTGCCGGCATTCGCGAACCAGCAGCGCGCGGCCGACACCGGCTTCCGGGTCGGCCAGCAGGTGTTCCACACCAAGTTCGGCGAAGGCACGGTCACCGCGCTCGAAGGCAACGGCGCCGACGCGAAGGCGCAGGTGAAATTCAAGCGGCACGGCGAGAAATGGCTCGCGCTGGCGGTCGCGAAACTGCAGGCGGTGGAATGATGAGCATCGACATGGTTGAAACGGTTTCGACGCGCCCGCTGGGCATTCTGGCCGCGCTGCCGGAGGAACTCGGCGACCTGATCGCCGCGATGCGTGCCGAGGGCGCGATGAAGACGGTCACGTTCGGCCGCCGCGACTACCACCTCGGCACCGTGCACGGCGCGGCCTGCGTCGTCACGCTTGCGCGGGTCGGCAAGGTCGCGGCCGCCGCGACGGTCAGCGCGCTGATCCACGTGTTCGGCGTGTCCGGCGTCGTGTTTACCGGGGTCGCCGGCGGCGTGTCGCGCACGGTGCGCGTCGGCGACGTTGTCGTCGCCGATACGCTGCTGCAGCACGATCTCGATGCGTCGCCGCTGTTTCCGCGCTACGAGGTGCCGCTGCTCGGCATCACGCGGTTCGCGACCGACGCGGAACTGACCGCCCGCCTGAAGGCCGCGTGCACGCTGTTCGTCGCCGAGGAGGGCGCGCACTTCACCGAGCGCTTCGGGCTGGCCGGTGCGGCGCTGCACGGCGGGCTGATCGTCAGCGGCGATCGCTTCGTGTCGAGCGAGCACGAGGTCGTCGCGTTGCGCGATGCGCTGCCCGACGCGCTCGCGGTCGAGATGGAAGGCGCGGCGATCGCGCAGGTGTGCGCCGAACACGACGTGCCGTTCGCGCTCGTGCGCACGATTTCCGATACGGCCGACGATCACGCGACGCAGTCGTTCTCGCACTTCCTGTCGGCGATCGCGAGCAGCTATTCGTCCGGCATCCTCAAGCGTTTCCTGACGCTGCATGCGACGACGGCGGCCTGAAGCCGCCGTCGTCCCTTCCCTTCAAGCCTGTCGACCGGCCGCGACACGCCTGCCGCGGCCGTCTCGTCACGCCTTCTTGCGCCGGCTGCTTTCGAGGTTCGGCAGGAACACCGTCAGCACGCCGATCAGCGGCAGGAACGAGCACACCTTGTAGACGAACGTGATGCTCGTCGCGTCCGCGAGCTGGCCGAGCACGGCGGCGCCGACGCCGCCCAGGCCGAACGCGAAGCCGAAGAACAGGCCCGCGACCATGCCGACCTTGCCGGGCATCAGCTCCGTCGCATAGACGAGGATCGCGGCGAACGCCGACGCCAGCACGACGCCGATGATCACGGAGAGCACGCTCGTCCAGAACAGGTTCGCATACGGCAGCAGCAGCGTGAATGGCGCGACGCCGAGGATCGACACCCAGATCACGTACTTGCGGCCGATCCGGTCGCCGACCGGTCCGCCGATCAGCGTGCCGGCCGCCACGGCCGCGAGGAACACGAACAGGTGGATCTGCGCGGCCTGCACCGACAGGTGGAACCTGTCGATCAGGTAGAACGTGAAATAGCTGTTGATGCTCGCGAGGTAGAAGTACTTCGAGAACACCAGCAGCACCAGCACGCCGATCGCGGCGAGCACGCGGCCCTGCGACAGGGTCGGATGGCCGGCCGCCGCCGCTTTTTTCTTCATCGACGGATGCTTCTTGTACCAGTGGCCGATCTGCGTGAGCACGACCATCGCGACGAGCGCGGCCGCCGAGAACCACGCGATGCTGTGCTGCCCGTGCGGGATGATCACCAGCGCGGCGAGCAGCGGCCCGAGTGCCGAGCCGGCGTTGCCGCCGACCTGGAACAGCGACTGCGCGAGCCCGTGCTGGCCGCCCGACGCCATCCGCGCGACGCGCGACGATTCCGGATGGAACACCGACGAGCCGCAGCCGACCAGCGCCGCCGCCGCCAGCAGCGTCGGGAAGTTCTGCGCGGCCGACATCAGCAGCAGCCCCGCGAGTGTGAAGCCCATCCCGACCGGCAGCGAATACGGCTTCGGCCGCTTGTCCGTATACAGGCCGACGAGCGGCTGCAGCAGCGACGCGGTGATCTGGTAGGTCAGCGTGATCAGGCCGATCTGCGCGAACGACAGCGCGAACTGGCTCTTGAGCATCGGATAGATCGCGAGGATCAACGACTGGATCATGTCGTTGAGCAGGTGCGAGAAGCTGATCGCGCCGAGCACCGGGTAGACGGTGCGCGGGGCGGGTGGAGCGGACGGCTGGGATGCGGCGGCTGTGCCGGCGCCCGTATCGAGGCTGGTTTCCATGCGAGCTGAGCGAGTTGAGGTGGCGGGACGCGCTCTGATGGGGATCGGCGCGTTCGAATCGTTGTTGCGTCAAAGAAGTCTAATGTGGCGTATCGAGAATGTCAGGCCAAGTTTTATCGCGATTCGGACAATGATGTGACGATTCGGCCATAGCGCCCTTTTTTGGCCGGGTATAACGCTGCGACGCGTCCGCCTGTCGACCGGGTCGCGCGGGGCCGGATCGGTGTAAGTCCGGACTCAAGGAATGCCGCTGGCGGCCGTAGAACGACGCAACGACAACACAGGCGCGCCGCACCCGGCACCGGTCACGAGCCGGGCGGGGCAGGACGCGCGGCATGACGGGCCATCGTGGGAATGCCGGCCGCCGGAACCGACCTTTCCGGCGGCGTGATCAATACGGGGATATATCGATGAAAGCAGCATCATTGCATCCGCAACCGGGTGCGGCCATTGGCGCCTCAGGCGCAGCCGCCGGGCCCGCCGCACGACGTCCGCGCGCAACCCGGCGCGAACGCCGGCCGTGGACCGTGAAGGCGACGCTGCGCGCCGCGTTTGCGATCCTGCTGGCCGGCACGCTCGCGATCGGCGTGTTTTCGCTGTGGCAGATCAGCCGGCTGAACGCGTCGATCGCGTCGGTCTACGAGCAGGGGCATGTCGCGAGCCGGGCGGCGGAGGAAGTGCGCGCCGAGGTGCTGCGCGCGAGCCGTGCGCAGAAGATGCTGCTGACCGCGACCACCGCGAAGGAGCGCGACGACCTGGGCGCTGAGGTCGGCGCGGGGCTCGCGTCGATCGGCCAGGCGCTCGCGACGCTGCAGCGTTACGCGGATCCGGCCGATGCGGACGATTCCGCGCGACTGCGCGCGTTCTCGATGGCGGTCGGCACGTGGAGCGGCCATCTGCGCGATTTCGTCGCGCTCGTGCGGGCGCAGCCGCTCGACCTGTCGCAGATGAACTGGCAGGTCGGCACGCAGGACGTGTCGCTGCTGGTCGAGACCGGCAAGCTCGAGAAGCTCGTCGCCATGCTCGTGAAGACGCGCGGCGCGAAGTCGAAGACGACCCTCGATGCGTCCGCAACGATCTTCTCGTCGTCGTTCGCGATGATCGCGGCGATGACGGCCGCGCTGATCGTGCTGGCGATCGTGATCGCCGAACGGGTCGTGCGTCGCCTCGCGTTGCAGCTCGGCGGCGAGCCCGCGGAGGCGAAGGCGATTGCCGCCGACATCGCGCGCGGCGACCTGACACGGCCGATTCCGCTCGTCCGGCACGATCGCGACAGCATGGTGCGCGCGCTGTCCGACATGCAGACCGGGCTCGCGGCGACCGTCGGCGAGATCGCCGTCAGCGCCGAGGCGATCGCGGCTGCGTCCGGCGAGATCTCGACCGGCAACCTCGACCTGTCGCGGCGTACCGAGCAGCAGGCCGTCGCGCTCGAGCGCACCGCGGCCAGCATGGAGCAGCTCACGTCGACCGTGCGGCAGAACGCCGAAAACGCGCGGCAGGCGAGCGCGCTCGCGGCCAATGCATCGGCCGTCGCGGAGGCGGGCGGCGAAGTCGTCGGGCGCGTGGTCGCGACGATGAGCCAGATCGACGACAGCGCGAAGAACATTCGCGACATCATCGGCACGATCGAGGGAATCGCGTTCCAGACCAACATTCTCGCGTTGAACGCGGCGGTCGAGGCGGCGCGCGCGGGCGAGCAGGGGCGCGGCTTTTCGGTGGTGGCGGGCGAGGTGCGGCTGCTCGCGCAGCGCTCGGCGACCGCGGCGAAGGAGATTCGCGAGCTGATCGGCGCGTCGGTGGAGCGCGTCGCGAACGGCGCGACGCTCGCGCACGATGCGGGCCGCACGATGGACGACGTGGTCCGGGCGGTGAAGCGCGTGACCGACATCATCGGCGAGATTTCGGCGGCCTCCGACGAGCAGAGCACGGGGATCGAAGAGATCGGCCGCGCGGTCACGCAGATGGATGCGGGCACCCAGCAGAACGCGGCGCTCGTCGAACAGGCGGCCGCCGCGGCGAACGCGCTCGACGAGCAGGCGCAGGCGCTCAAGGCGCTGGTCGGGCGTTTTCGCATCGCGGCGTGAGCGCCCGGCCGTTCGGCGCTTATGACTTCTTCTGCTTGTCCGGGTCGATGATGACCGTGCAGGTCGTGCCCGCCGACAGCACCACGTCGGCCGGCACTTCGTCGATCTTGATGCGCACCGGCACGCGCTGCGCGAGGCGCACCCAGTTGAAGGTCGGGTTCACGTCCGCGACGAGGTCGCGGCTTTGCGGATTGTCGCGATCGTAGATGCCGCGCGAGATGCTCTCGACGTGGCCCTTCATCACGCCGCCGCTCATCAGCCGCATCTCGGCCGGCGCGCCGATCTTCACGCGCGGCAGCTTGGTTTCCTCGAAGTAGCCGTAGACCCAGAACGAATGGCTGTCGACGATCGCGAGCTTCGCCTGGCCGGCCACCGCGTAGTTGCCCTTGAACGTCTGCAGGTTCGTGATGTAGCCGTCGACCGGCGCGACCACGCGCGTGCGTTCGAGATTGAGCTTCGCGGCGTCGAGCGCGGCGAGCGCCTGCTGGTACTGCGCATCGGCGCTCGACGCGCTGTGCGCCGCGTTCTCGCGGTTTTCCTTCGACACGACGAGCGCGTCGAGGTCGGCGCGCCGGGCCGCGTCGTCGCGGCGCATCTGCAGCTCCGCGCGGCGGGCGGCGACGGCCGCCTGTGCCTGCTCGACCGCGATCTGGTAGTGCGACGGGTCGATCTGCATGATCAGGTCGCCCTTTTTCACGAGCTGGTTGTCATGCACGGGGAGCTCGACGATCGCACCCGACACGTCCGGCGCGACGTTGACGATCTCGGCGCGCACGCGCCCGTCGCGGGTCCAGGGATCGTCCATGTAGTGCACCCACAGCGAGCGCCCGATCAGGATCGCGACGAGAAGGATGACGGCGGTCGCGACGAAGCCGAAGAGTTTTCTGAGCATCATGGTGGTTCGGAATCAACGATAGACGGCAAGACTCAGTCCGCCGCAAATGCAGACGAGAAGGCACGCGCGGAACAGCGACGGGTGCCAGACGAGACGGTAGAGGCCCGTATGGGCGAGCAGGCGGTCGACGGCCCAGGTCGCCAGCGCGCCCAGGACGAACATCAGGACCACCGTGGGCATGTAGGCATCGAGAATGGCGATTTCACGCGGCATCATGACGAGGCTCCTTGTTGGGGGCGCACGGGGCGATTGCGGTTGAGCGGCTCGAGCGGCGATTCCGGATCGAGCAGCGCCGTGCGGACGAAATGCAGATGGCTCAGGATGCGCTGCAGCCGGTGGCGCTCCTCGCGCGACGGCGTGAACGCGTCGAGCGTCCGCCGGGTCGCGTCGATCGCGGTGTTGACCGCGGCGAGCGTCGCGTCGAAGCGCGCCGCGCTCGGCATGCTGAACAGCGCGGACAGCGCGGTGCGCATCGTCTCGATCGCGCGTCGCCACGGCGTCGTCGGCGCATGGCGCGGGTCGGACGGCAGCGTCGCCAGCTCGGCGCGCAGGTCGAGCGCCGCGTTGCCCGTTTCCAGCACGGCGAACATCCAGCGCAGCGCGTCGCGCTGCACGTCGGGCTGGTCGGCCGACAGCGTGTGCGCCTGGTACATCAGGTCGCGCGCGCCGCTCTCGAAGCGCGTGCGCAATCCGGCCAGCCGTGCGTGGCATGCCGCGACCACCTGGTGGCGCAGGTCGGCGAACAGCCGCTTCTTCAGCCACGGCGCGGTCGGCGGGAACAGCACCGCGAACGCGATCGCCGAGACCAGCATCGACAGCACCAGCGCGAGCGCATCGTTCATGAAGCTCGTCGGGTCGTAGTGCGTGACGCTGTCCGGGCCGGCGAGGAAACAGAAGAAGATCAGGTAGCCCATCCCGTAGCCCGCGAGCTTCGGCTTCAACGTCATGTAGATGCCGATCGAGAGCAGCGGCGCGAGGGCCACGCACAGCAGCGGGAAGCCGTCGATGTGCGGGTAGATCCCGAACATCAGCAGGAAACCCGTGCAGACGGCCAGCGCGGTACCCATGCCCATCTGCGCGGACATCGCGGTCGGGCGCGGCGTCGACGACGCGAGCGCGCAGGTGGCCGCCGCCGTCAGCGTCATCGTCACGCCGCTCGGCCACGCGGTCGCGATCCAGAACCAGCCGAGCACGAGGATCACGGTCGCGGTGCGAATCGCCGCGATCACCATCGCCGTCACGTTGGTGCGCGGCTCGTAGCGTTCGATCCAGCGTTCGCGCTCGTGCGTCGCGGTCGACAGCGACGCGTAGGTCGCCGCGTATTCGTGCAGGTCGGTGATGAAGCGGTACAGCAGCTCGGCGGCCGTGTCGAAGTCGAGCAGCGGAAAATCGGGCTGCGTTTCGAGCGCCGCGCGCGTGGCGCGGATGCGGCGCGGCAGCGCGTCGCGCCATGCAAGCAGCTGTTCGGCGGCGAGTGCCGCGTCGGCCGACGTGCGCACGGGTTCGCCATGGCGGGTCAGGAGCGGCGCGATCTCGCGGAAGTACGGCTCGATCGCATCGATCGCGGCCTGTGCGCCGGCCGCGCGCAGCCGGTTCATCAGCTGGTGCAGCGCATGGAAGCGGCTCGACACGCTCATGAACTCGCTGTTCAGCCGCGCGAGGCGGCCGCTGCGCATCCGCGTGTCCGGATCCTCGAACACGGCCATGCTGCGCGCGGCTTCGAAACCGACCACGTCGGCGACGAAGCGCGTATGGATCGTTTCGATGTGCGTGCGGTCGAGCTTGCCCGACAGTGCAGCCGCGACGTAGTCGACGAAGCTGCCGAAGCGCTTGCGTACCGTCGTGCGCATCTGCTCGCCCGTGTACTGCGGAAACACGAGCGCGCTGACGACGCCGGCCGACACGATCCCGATGATGACCTCGGACACGCGCGTCATGGCGCTCATGAACGCGCCGTCCGGATGCTGCGACGCGGGCAGGCCGATCAACGCGGTCGTATAGCCGGCGAGCAGGAAGCCGTAGCTGCGGAAGTTGCGGTTGCGCGCGGCGCCGGCCGTGCACAGTGCGATCCACAGCGCGACCGCCAGCAGGAACAGCTGCGGCTGCTGCGGGAACAGCCCGACGAACGTGAGCGTCGCGATCAGCCCGAAGATCGTGCCGGCGACCCGGTAGAAGCTCTTCGCGAGCACGGCGCCGCTTTGCGGCTGCATCACGATGAACACCGTGGTCATCGCCGTCTTCGGCGCCGGCAGGTCGAGCCGCATCGACACGCCGGTCGCGATGAACGCGGCGAGCAGTGCCTTGAACAGATAGAGCCACGCGGCGCCGTCGCTGCGGGCCCAGTCGCCGAATGCGGCGTACCAGGCCGCGAGCGGGCCGCCGGCGTGCGTGGAAGCGGGGGAGGAGGCTGACATGGCGGTCGCTCCGCGTTACCGTGCGGCCGGCGCGGCGGCCGCGACGGGCTTCGCACCCGAGGCGGCGGCACCCGCGGCGGACGCGTCGTGCGGCACGTCCGTCCCCGTCTCGACGCCGCCGCCGAGCGCGGCCATCAGCTGCGCGTGCGCGGCGAGGCGTTCCGCGTCGATGCGGGCCGCCGTCTCCTGCGCGCGCAGCAACTGCTGTTGCGCGACCAGCACGTTCACGTAGTCGGTCAGCCCGCGGCGGAAGCCTTCGCGCGACAGCTGGTAGCTGCGGTCGTTGGCGGCCACCGAGCGTGCGGCGTCCTTCTTCTGGGTAGCGAGCGAGCGGATCCGCACGACCTGGTCGGCGATGTCCTTGAGCGCGCCGACGACCGTCTGGTTGTAGCGCTCGACCGCCTGGTCGTAGCCGGCGTTGGCCGCACCGAGCTGCGCGCGCAGGCGGCCGCCTTCGAAGATCGGCAGCGACAGCGCGGGGCCCGCCGTCCAGCCGCCGTTCATCGCGCGCAGGAAGTCGGTGAACGGCGCGGTCACGCCGAAGCCGCCGACCGTCGCGAGCAGGTCGATGTTCGGGTAGAACGCGGCTTTCGCGACATCGATGCCGCGGGCCTGCGCGTCGACCGTCCAGCGGGCCGCGACGACGTCCGGGCGGCGGCCGAGCAGGTCGGCCGGCAGCGTGGACGGCAGGCCGGCCGGCGCGTCGAGCGACAGGCTCGGCCGCTTGATCGCGTCGCCGGCGCCCGGGCCCTTGCCCGCGAGCGCGGCGAGCTGATGGCGCGCGAGCTGGATCGCTTCTTCATAGCTGTCGATCTGGCGCTCGTAGTCGGGCAGCGTCGATTCGGCCTGGCTGACTTCGAGCTGCGTGCCGAGCCCGGCCTGCAGGCGCTTGCGCGCGAGATCGGCCAGCGAGCGCTGGCGTTCGAACGTTTCATGCGCGAGGTCGAGCAGCGCGTAGTTCATCGACATGCCGACATACGCGCGCACGACGTTGACCTCGAGCTCGAGCTTCGCCGCCCGGGCGTCGGCCGCGGTCGCATGCGCGGTGTCGAGCGCGCGCTCGGTCGCGTTCTTGTCCTTGCCCCACAGGTCGAGGTGGTACGACAGGCCGAGCGTGCCGGTGTTGTTCCAGGTGTCGGCGTTCGCGAGCGGGCCCGGGCCGTAGAACACGTTGTCGGGCCAGTGCTCGCGCATCAGCGACAGGTTGCCGTTGATCTGCGGCAGTTCGGCCGAACGGGCCACGCGCGCCATCGCCTGCGCTTCACGCACGCGGGCCTCGGCGGCCGCGAGGGTCGGGTTGCCGGCCTGCGCGGCGGCGATCCATGCGTCGAGCTGCGGGTCGCGGTACGCGCGCCACCAGTCGGACGCCGGCCAGCCTGCGTCGCGGTCGGCCGCCCGAATCGCAGCGCCGGCGTCGAGCGCGTTCGCTTCGATGCGGGCGGACTGCGGCTTGTTGTCGCCCATGCTCGCGCATCCGGCCATTATTAATGAGACTGCAAGAACCGCCAGTGCCAGCGTCCCTTTTGTTGCCGGAGACCGCACGATTTTCTCCCTTTCGGATATAGATGAGCCGGATGCGATTATATTTTTCAGCGATTCCTGAATAAACGAACAACGGTGCAAGTCATTTTTACGAATCCTGAGATAATATTTGTTCGACCCTGTGCAACAATCCCTCCGGATTCAAACGGGTAATGGGATGGATACGTTACAAAACATGCGGGTATTCGTCCGCGTGGTCGACGCGGGGAGCTTTACCGCGGCCGCCCAGCAGATGAATTCGACCACCGCCTATGCGTCGCGCGCCGTGTCGGATCTCGAGGCGCACCTGCGCACGCGCCTCCTGAACCGGACGACGCGTCGGATCGCGCTGACCGAAGCCGGCGAGCGCTACCTGCAGCGCTGCGAGCAGATCCTCGCGTACGTCGACCAGGCCGAAGCCGAAGCGGGCGACGCGCATGCGCGCCCGTCGGGCAAGCTGAAGGTCCATTGCTTCACGAGCCTCGGGCAGCACTACCTGGTGCCGGCCATCGCGCGCTATCGGCAGCGTTATCCGGACGTGCACGTCGAACTGACGCTCGCGCAGCGCATGCCCGACCTGCTCGACGAGGGGTACGACGTCGCGATCGTCGTCGGCCGCGACCTGCCCGATTCGGGGCTCGTGTCGCAGCGGCTCGGCGAGAGCTATAGCGTCGTGTGCGCGTCGCCCGGCTATGTCGACGCGCACGGCGCGCCGCAGACGCCGGCGGATCTCGCGCAGCACGTCTGTCTCGGGATGGTCGCGCCGGGCTTTCACTTCGACGAGTGGTCGCTGTCGGGCCCGCGCGGCGACGAGGTGATTGCGATCACGGCGCCGCCGTTTCGCGTGAACGTCGCCGAGGCGCTCGCGGTGGCCGTGCGGGAAGGGATGGGGATCGGCGGGTTGCCGCTCTATTCGGCGATCGGCGGGCTGCGCAGCGGACACATCGTGCGCGTGATGCCCGAATACCGGTCGCACGTGATGAACATCTACGCGCTGTATCCGTCGCGCCAGTACCTCGACGCGAAAATTCGCACCTGGGTCGATTTCCTGCGCGACGAGTTGCCGGTCACGCTGGAAGCCGACGAAGCCGCGCTCGCGCAGTTCACGGCTGCGACATGACAGCGCGGTCGAGCCCAATCTGACGAGATTTGTCGTTCACGCAACACTTTTTTACTATCGGACCGCGGACAGTTTGATACTGTTTGAATCATTGAGATTTGGAACTGCCTACACCCGGAGTCGCAATGGATACGCAACTGATGATCGGCCTTGGAATTCTGCTTGGCGCGGCGGCGGCCGCCGCGGCGACGCGCGATCTGCTGCGCGCGATGAAGGCACGGATGAAGCCGGTGCCGGTGCCGGTGCGGGTGCGCACGTCGTCGAACGGATCGCGCCGCGCCGATCGCTGATCGGGCAGCGTTCCGGATCGGGGAGGGCCGCATCGTGCGGCCCGATGGCCTGTTGGCCCGGCGTTCAGCCGAACTCGACCACTTTGTCCCACGCGAACGCGGGATTTTCCAGTTCGCCGGTGCGCCGGTGGATATAGCCGCGCGGATTGCACACCACGTGCGTGCCGCTGTCGGTCACGTAATCGAATGAAGTATGCGTGTGGCCGTGGATCCACAGGTCCACGGGCGGCCGCACGAGTTCCGCCATGTCCGTGACGAATCCCGCCGACGCCAGGTCTTCCGCGTAACGCTCCGCCAGCGAGCGCAGATGCGGCGCATGATGGGTGACGACGATCGTGCGGCCCGCGAACGGCGTCGCGAGCCGCGCTTCCAGCCATGCGCGGCTTTGCCGGTGCAGCGCGATCGCGTCGGCCGGCGTGAAATCCCGTTCCGGTGCCTGGGCCGCATGCAGTGCCGCATCGTGCGGCCACGTCACCTGGATCAATCCCTTGAAATCGAGCATCACGCGCACGCCGGCCTCGATCGCGCGCGCGACGCTCGCATCGTCCGAGCCGAACAGCGAGAAATCGGTCCACAGCGTCGTGCCCAGCACGCGAAAGCGCTGCGCCGGATCGACGTACACGCCGTTGTTCAGGTAATGCACGTTGTCGAGCGCATGCGCGGCGTCGCGCATCGCGGTCTCGAGCGCGCCGAATTCCCCGTCGTAGTACTCGTGGTTGCCCGGCACGTAGACGACCGGCACGCCCGGATCGAACGTCTCGGCGGCCCAGCGCAGGCCTTCCGCATGGTTGTGGATGTCGCCGGCCAGCACGACGAGATCCGCGTCGGCATGCGCGATCGTGTCGGGCTGGTTGCATTCGAGATGCAGGTCGGACAGGACGCGAACTCTCATGGACATCGCTCCGGGGTGAGTGGCTTCAGCGCAGGACCTTGCCGGGATTCATCAGCCCGCGCGGGTCGAGCGCGGTCTTCAGCGTACGCATCAGCGCCGTTTCGACCGGCGACTTGTAGTGCTGCGCGTCGTCGATCTTCAACTGGCCGATCCCGTGCTCCGCGCTGATCGTGCCGTGGTGACGGTGCACGTTGTCGTAGACGATGCGATTGATCGGCTTCTGGAATTCCGCGAGGAACGCTTTCGGGTCGCCGCCTTCGGGCGTCTGCACGTTGTAGTGCAGGTTGCCGTCGCCGAGGTGGCCGAACGTGACCATCCGCGCACCCGGCGCGGCCTGCTGGATCGCCGCGTCGGTTTCGTCGATGAAGCGCGCGATCGACGAGATCGGCACCGCGATGTCGTGCTTGACGTTGAGCCCCTCGTTGGCCTGCGCGAGCGGGATATGTTCGCGCAGGTCCCAGAACGCGCGCGACTGCGCGAGATTTTCCGCGACCACCGCGTCGACCACGAGCCCGGCCTCGAACGCCTCTTCCATCAGCTTTTCGAACAGCGCGCGCGCATGCGTTTCGCTCTCGTTGTCCGACAGTTCGAGCAGCACCGTCTGCGCATGCGTGCGGTCGAACGGGTAGCGCAACTGCGGATAGTGCTTGCCGACGAGCTGCATGCAGAAGTCCGACATCAGCTCGAAGCCGGTCAAGAGCGGGCCGGCCGCGCGCTGCGCGAGCGCGAGGAAGTCGAGCGCCGCGTGCGGCGACTCGAGCGCGGCCAGCGCCGTGACCTGCGCGGCCGGCAGCGGGTGCAGCTTCATGACGGCGGCCGTGATGATCCCGAGCGTGCCCTCCGCGCCGATGAACAGGTCGCGCAGGTCGTAGCCGGTGTTGTCCTTGCGCAGCCCGCGCAGGCCGTCCCAGATCTCGCCCTGCGGCGTCACGATCTCGAGCCCGAGGCACAGCTCGCGCGCGTTGCCGTAGCGCAGCACCGCGGTGCCGCCCGCGTTGGTCGACAGGTTGCCGCCGATCGTGCAGCTGCCTTCGGCGGCGAGGCTCAGCGCGAACAGCCTGCCGCCTTCGCGGGCGCGCGCCTGCACGTCGGCGAGGATCACGCCGGCTTCGACCGTGATCGTGTTGTTGTGCGGATCGAGCGCGCGCACGCGGTTCAGGCGCGCGAGGCTCAGCACGGCCTGGCTGCCGCTCGCGTCGGGCGTCGCGCCGCCGGCGAGGCCTGTGTTGCCGCCCTGCGGCACGAGCGCGACGCCGTGCGTGTTCGCGAGCCGGACGAGCGCGGCGACTTCCGCCGTATCGGCCGGTTTCAGCACCGCGCACGCGCTGCCCTTGTAGCGGCGGCGCCAGTCGGTCAGGAACGGTGCGGTGTCGTGCGGATCGGTCAGCACGTAAGCTGCGCCGATCGCGTCGCGGCAGGCGGATACGAAGGCTTCGGGAGAAATCATCACGTTCGGTCGCGTAAGGGTCAGGACGCGGCGCGCTGCTGCTTCGCCGCGCGCTTGAACGGCGCGACGTAGGCAAGCGCAGCCACGAAGAAGCCGACGGCGAGCGCGGTCTCGCACCAGCCGAGCGTCGCGGACAGCCCGCGGTCGGACATGCCGCGCACGATGCCTTCGGCGAAATAGACGAGGATCAGCATGCTCGCCCACTGCATCGTATAGATGTTACGCCGCCAGACGCCGGGCAGCGCGAGCGCGAGCGGCACGGCCTTGAGCATCAGCGCCGAGCCGCCCGGGCGCAGCGGCGCGAGCCACAGCTCCCAGGCGAGCGACAGCGCGATCAGCGCGACCAGGCACGCGGCGGCGGCCCGCGCGTAGTGCGGCCGGGCGGCGACGGCGGGGCGGGCGGGCGCGTTCATGCGGCCCCGGCGGCGGACAGGGCCGCCGCCGCGCGGGCGAGCCGCACGCCGAGCGCGGCCGCGAGCGCCTTTTCGTCAGCCGACAGCCCTTCGGTCGCGCCGCGATCGTGCTGCGACACGTGCGATGCGCCGTAAGGCGTGCCGCCGGTGCGCGTCGTGCCGAGCGCGGACTCCGTGTACGGGATCCCGACGATCATCATCCCGTGATGCAGCAGCGGCAGCATCATCGACAGCAGCGTCGATTCCTGGCCGCCGTGCAGGCTGCCGGTCGACGTGAATACGCTCGCCGGCTTGCCGGTCAGCGCGCCCGACAGCCATTGCGGGGTCGTGCCGTCGAGGAAATACTTGAGCGAGGCGGCCATGTTGCCGAAGCGGGTCGGCGAGCCGAGCGCGAGGCCCGCGCATTCCTCGAGATCGCGCAGCTCCGCGTATGGCGGGCCGTCGGCGGGAATGTCGGGGGCGGTGGCTTCGCAGACCGTCGAGACGGGCGGCACGGTGCGGATGCGCGCCTGCATGCCGGGCACGCTGTCGATGCCGTTCGCGATCGCGAGCGCGAGATCGCGCGTGGCGCCGTGACGGCTGTAATAGAGCACGAGGATGTCTTTCATGGGCGACGGGGCCGCGTGCGGCCGCGCGCATGCCCGGTGCAGTCGGCCCCTGCTGGATCGAGCGGCTATTATAGGGGCTGAAGTCGTCGCGCAGCGCGGCGGCGGCGCGCCGTCGGGCGCGCGGCATCAAGAAGGAGAAGCCGTTTGCCGAAGTTGAGCGTCGATCTCGACACCATCAAGCGCCTCGCGCAGTTCGCGGCCCGGCGCAGCGCCGAGGATCGCATCCCGCAGGTGGCGGGCAGCCTCACGTTCACGACGATGCTGGCACTCGTGCCGCTCGTGACGGTCGCGTTCGCGCTGTTCACCGCGTTCCCGATGTTCGCGTCGTTCCAGATCTCGCTGCAGGGGTTCCTCGCCGACCACCTGATGCCCGCGCAGTTCAACGTCCAGATCTTCAAGTACCTGAACCAGTTCGCGTCGAAGGCCAAGGGGCTGACGACGGCCGGCCTGATCGTGCTTGTCGTCACGTCGGTGATGACGATGATGACGATCGAATCCGCGTTCAACCTGATCTGGCGGGTGCGCAAGCCGCGGCCGTTCGCGCAACGCGTGCTGGCGTACTGGGCGCTGATCACGCTCGGCCCGCTGCTGTTCGGCGTGAGCCTGTCGATCTCGTCGTACCTGTTTACGCAGTCGCTGGCGTTCACCGGCGCCGCGCCGTCGACGTCGATCGTCGAGTGGCTGCTCGCGCTCGTGTCGCTGCCGCTGACCGTGCTCGCGTTCACGCTGCTGTACGTGTACCTGCCGAACTGCACGGTCGCGTGGCGCGACGCGGTGATCGGCGGGCTGTTCGCGGCCATCGCGTTCGAGCTCGCGAAGCGCGGCTTCGGCTACTACGTGCGGCGCATTCCGACCTATACGGCTGTATACGGCGCGTTCGCGGCGCTGCCGGTGTTCCTGCTGTGGGTGTACCTGAGCTGGTTCATCGCGCTGCTCGGCGCGATGGTGGCGTCCGCGTTACCGGCGATCCGCGTCGGCCAGTTCCATCGCATCCACTATCCGGGCAGCGACCTGCTCGACGCGCTCGAACTGCTCGCGCGGCTGGCCGAGGCGCGCGCGGTCGGCAAGCCGGGCTATACCGCGATGCGGCTCGCGGCCATGTTGCGCTGCGACATGGAAACCGCGCAGCGGCTGTTGCAGACGATGGAGGAGCGGGAATGGATCGCGCGGCTGGACAACGGCGAGCCGTCGCCGCGCTACATCCTGCTGGCCAACCCGGAGCAGCTGACGCTCGCGCAGCTGTTCGACGTGCTGGTGATCGACCGCACGGAGCTGACCTACCAGCTGCAGCGGCGCCGCAGCCACGTCGACGGCACGGCACTGCTCGAGGTGCTGTCGAACGACCGCTTCGACGTGTCGCTCGCGTCGCTGATCGCCGCGCACCGGCTCGCGGGCGCGCAGCCGGCGCCGACCGTGCCCGGGCCGGTGCCGGGCGGGGCGCCCGACCCGCACGCGCGGCCGCCGAAAACGGCGTGACGCGCTGCCCGGCGGCCGTTACAGCGGAATCTTGCCGGTGCAGATGTCCTTGAACATGACCCAGTCGCCCATCAGGCTGTAGATCGGGTGCCGGAACGTGGCCGGGCGGTTCTTCTCGAAGAAGAAGTGTCCGACCCAGGCAAATCCGTAGCCGCACACGACCGCCGCAGGCAGCCACGGCCAGTCGCCCGTCGCGATCGCCATCGCGACGCAGCCGATCACGCCGAGCGAGCCGATGAAATGCAGCCGCCGCGACGTCAGGTTCTGGTGTTCATTCAGGTAGTACGGGTAGAAATCAGCGAAGCTGGCGAATTGCTCCGTATGCGTATGTGCCATGGCCGTCTCCTCGGGCCGCCGTCCATGCGGCCATTGTGCGGCGGGCGGCCCGCGTCCGCAAGCGGGGGGCGCCGCGCCGCGCGGGCCCGTGCTTTCCTTTTGACAGGCTTTCCGATAGGATCGAAAGAGGATTTGCATTCAAGCATGAGGGGACTACGATGCGCGTCAGCGATATTCTGAAAGTGAAGGGCAACACGCTGTTTACGGTGACGCCCGATAAGCCGCTGCGCGAAGCGGTCGATACGATGGCCGAACACGATATCGGTTCGCTCGTCGTGATGGAGTACGGCGATCTCGTCGGGATGCTGACGTTCCGCGAGATCATCCTGCGCCTGCATGTGAACGGCGGCGCGATCGGCGACGTGCAGGTGCGCAAGGTGATGGACGAGCCGCTCACGTGCACGCCGGAAACCGACGTCAACGAAGTGCGCCGGATGATGCTCGAGCGCCATGCGCGCTACATGCCGGTGCTCGACAAGAAGGTGCTGATGGGCGTCATCTCGTTCTACGACGTCGCGAAGACGGTCGTCGAGGCGCAGAGCTTCGAGAACCGGATGCTGAAGGCGTACATCCGCGACTGGCCGGAATCGGAATCGGAAGCCGAAGCGCACAAGTCGTGAAACGCGTCGCGCCCGGTGCCATGACGCGCGGGCGCTGCCAGTCGGCGCACGGCGGCGCAGGTTCAGCCTGCGCCGCCGTTTTTTCAACAACGATACAAGGCCCGCGCAGCTTCGCCCAGACGATGCGCGCGTATTCCGCATGAGCGATCACTCGCAAGTCTCTTCCGCGTCGCGCGGCGAACGACGCGCTCACGCGTCGCAGTTCGACCTGTTGCGCCAGCGTCGTTTCGCACCGTTCTTCACGACCCAGTTCCTGGGTGCGTTGAACGACAACGTGTTCAAGATCGGGTTCACGTCGCTCGTCACCTATCACACCGCGCGTTTCTCCGGTGTCGACGCAAAGACGGCCGCGTTCCTGATTTCCGCGATCTTCATCTTGCCGTTCGTGCTGTTCTCGGCCACTTCCGGCCAGATCGCCGACAAATACGACAAGGCGACGCTCACGCGCTTCGTGAAGACCTTCGAGATCGTGCTGATGCTGGTCGGCGCGGCCGGTTTCGTCATGCACAGCGCGACGCTGCTGTATCTGTGCACGTTCATGATGGGGATGCACTCGACGCTGTTCGGCCCCGTCAAGTATTCGTACCTGCCGCAGCATCTCGGCGACCATGAGCTGGTCGGCGGCAACGGCCTCGTCGAGATGGGCACGTTCATCGCGATCCTGATCGGCACGATCATCGGCGGCGCGGCCGCGGGCATCGAAGGCAGCGGCGAGCGCGTGCTCGCCGTCAGCGTCGTCGTCATCGCGCTCGCGGGGCGGCTCGTCGCGCAGCGCGTGCCGCCGACGCCGGCGCCGCAGCCCGATCTCGTGATCAACTGGAACCCGGTCAGCGAGACGTGGCGCAACCTCGGGCTCGCGCGGCAGAACCGCACCGTGTTCCTGAGCCTGCTCGGCATCTCGTGGCTGTGGTTCGTCGGCGCGACGTTCCTCACGTCGTTCTTCAATTTCGCGAAGGACGTGCTGTCCGCGAGCCCCGACGTCGTCACGGTCCTGCTCGCGACGTTCTCGGTCGGGATCGGCCTCGGCTCGCTGCTGTGCGAGCGGCTGTCACAGCGGCGCGTCGAGATCGGCCTCGTGCCGCTCGGCTCGATCGGCATCAGCGTGTTCGCGATCGAGCTGTATTTCGCGAGCCGCTCGCTGCCGTCGCCCGGCCATCTGTTGTCGGTCGGGGAATTCCTGGCCGGCGCGCGCCACTGGCGCATCCTGGCCGACCTGTTCCTGCTCGCGATGTTCGGCGGGTTCTACAGCGTGCCGCTGTATGCGCTGATCCAGAGCCGCAGCGCGCCGACCCACCGTGCGCGGATCATCGCCGCGAACAACATCCTGAACGCGCTGTTCATGATCCTGTCGGCGCTGATGGCGATGGGGCTGACCAAGGCCGGCGTCGACATCCCGGGCCTGTTCCTCGTCACCGCGCTGCTGAACGTCGTCGTCGCGACGTACATCTACCTGCTCGTCCCCGAGTTCCTGCTGCGCTTCGTCGCGTGGGTGCTCGTGCACACGTTCTACCGGATTCGCCTCGTGCATGCGGAGCGGATCCCGGAAGAGGGCGCGGCCGTGCTCGTGTGCAACCACGTGAGCTACGTCGATGCGCTCGTGCTGGCTGCCGCGAGCCCGCGGCCGATCCGGTTCGTGATGGATCACCGGATCTTCAGGACGCGCTTGGCGAGCTGGGTGTTCCGGCATGCGAAGGCGATCCCGATCGCGCCGCGCCACGAGGATCCCGGCATGCTCGCGCGGGCGTACGACGCGTGCGAGGCCGCGCTGAAGGACGGCGAGCTCGTGTGCATTTTCCCCGAAG
This sequence comes from Burkholderia sp. Bp9142, assembly GCF_003853415.1. GTDB lineage: Bacteria > Pseudomonadota > Gammaproteobacteria > Burkholderiales > Burkholderiaceae > Burkholderia. The sequence continues at coordinate 72,214 of NZ_QTPP01000037.1, forward strand.
GCAAACTGACCAAGACGGGCGACATCAACACGTTCCACCACGGCATCACCGAGATCCTGAGCCGCACGCCGGCGCCCGTGATTCCGATGGCGCTGCGCGGGCTGTGGGGCAGCTATTTCTCCCGTCATGCCGATGCGCGGATGCCGCGGCCCATCAAGCGCGGCGTGATGAGCCGGCTGACGCTCGCGGTCGGCGAGCCGATTCCGGCATCGGTCGCGACGCCCGAGGCGCTGCAGGCCGCGGTGACCGAACTGCGCGGCGCGCGCAAGTAAGCGGGGCGGGCCCGGCGGCGTCGTGCCGGGCCTCGATGGCCGCCGCGAAGCGGCCCGTTCGGCCGGAACGGCGCGGGCTCGACCACCACGCCGGGCCGTATTGATGGCCGGCCCGTGTGGTCTGAACGGTTCACCCGGCCCGCGGGCGCCGGGCGGCTGGCATAATAGCGGTTTACCCCTTTTTCTCGACCGGCAAACGATCGGCCTGCCTGCGGCCCCGGCAGCGCATCGGTTTGCCCATTTCTCTTTGGGCGGTTCCATCATGTCCGGCAATACCCTCGGCACGCTTTTCACTGTCACGACCTTCGGCGAATCGCACGGTCCCGCGATCGGCTGCGTGATCGACGGCTGCCCGCCGGGAATGGGGCTGACCGAAGCCGACATCCAGGTCGAGCTCGATCGCCGCAAGCCCGGCACGTCGCGACACGTGACGCAGCGCCAGGAGGCCGACGAGGTCGAGATCCTGTCCGGCGTGTTCGAAGGCGTGACGACCGGCACGCCGATCGCGCTGCTGATCCGCAACACCGACCAGCGCAGCAAGGACTACGGCAACATCGTCGAGACGTTCCGTCCCGGCCATGCCGACTACACCTACTGGCAGAAGTATGGCATCCGCGACTACCGCGGCGGCGGCCGTTCGTCCGCGCGCCTGACCGCGCCGATCGTCGGTGCGGGCGCGGTCGCGAAGAAGTGGTTGCGCGAGCGTTTCGGCGTCGAGGTGCGCGGCTACATGAGCGGCCTCGGCGAAATCGACGTGCCGTTCGTCGACTGGTCGCATGTGCGCGAGAACCCGTTCTTTTCGCCGAACGCGGCGATCGTGCCGGAGCTGGAAGCCTACATGGACGCGCTGCGCAAGGACGGCGACTCGATCGGCGCGCGCATCGACGTCGTCGCATCGGGCGTGCCGGTCGGCTGGGGCGAGCCGGTATTCGACCGTCTCGACGCGGACATCGCGAAGGCGATGATGAGCATCAACGCGGTGAAGGGCGTCGAGATCGGCGCGGGCTTCGACAGCGTCGCGCAGCGCGGCTCGGTGCACGGCGACGAACTGACGCCGGCCGGCTTCGTCGGCAACCATGCGGGCGGCGTGCTCGGCGGGATTTCGACCGGGCAGGACATCACCGTGTCGATCGCGATCAAGCCGACGTCGAGCATCCGCACGCCGCGCCGTTCGATCACGAAGGCCGGCGAAGAGGCGACGGTCGAGACCTTCGGCCGCCACGATCCGTGCGTCGGCATTCGCGCGACGCCGATCGCCGAGTCGATGCTCTCGCTGGTGCTGATCGATCATGCGCTGCGCCATCGTGCGCAGTGCGGCGACGTCGAGACGCCGACGCCGAAGATCGCGGGCAGCGCGACCTGACATGACCGGGCCGGCACCCGCCGGCTCGACCGGCACGATGCACATCGGGGCGCCTGGGGCGCCCCGTATTCATTGGGCTGGAGGCTGGGGTGGCGCGGCCGATTCACGCACCCGCAGCTCGGGCAGCACGGCGCAACCGGGGCCGGGCTCGCCGTTCGCGAGCGCGTCGAGCAACGCGTGGGCGGCTTTGCGCCCGATCGCGGCGGTGTCGACCCACATCGTCGTCAGTGACGGCCGGATTTCGCGAGCCAGCGCGACGTCGTCGAATCCGGTGATCGACAACTGCGACGGCACCTCGATGCCCAGGGCCTGCGCCTCGAGCAGCGCGCCGAGCGCGAGAGCGTCGTTGCCGCAAATCACGGCCGTCGGGCGCGTCGCGCCACTGTCGGCAATCGCGCGCAGGCTCGCCCGCCCGAACGCGATCGTGGCCGCCCCCTCGTGCTGGTGCACCGGGCGAACCGCGAGCCCGCGCGCGGCAAGCGTGTCGTGAATGCCGCGCAGGCGGGCCTGCACGCGGTCGTTGTCCGCCGAAGGCTGCATGATGATCGCGAAATCGCGATGACCGAGGTCGAGCAGGTGCGTGGTGAGCCGTGCGAATGCCGCGCGGTTGTCGAAGCCGATGCAGCAGTGCGGGCTGCCGTCGCGATACGCGTAGGTCACGACATACGGCACGCGATGCTGGTCGAGCAGTTCGAATACTTCCGGCGGATACGCTTCACCGACCAGCGACACGGCTTCCACGCCGCGCGACAGCATCGCGCGCACCTGCGCCAGCGCTTGCGCCGGGTCGTAATTCGAGCAGCCCAGAAAGAGGGTGATCCCGTGTTCGGCCATGACCGCCTGCATCCCCGCCACCTGCGACGCGAACACCTGGTCGTCCAGCGTCGGGATGATCGCGCCCGTGATGTGGGTGCGCGTGGATGCGAGCGCACGGCCGGCGGCGTTCGGAATCCAGTTCAGCGCGCGTGCGGCGTCGCGCACGCGCTGCTGTACGTCCGCCGATACCTTGCCGGGATCGTTGTAGACGCGCGAAACGGTCGCGGTCGACACGCCGGCCAGTTTCGCGACATCGCCGAGCACCGACCGGCCGCTGCCGCGGCGTGCGCGCGCCGCGCCGCCGCTGGATGGAGGCGTGCTCATCGGTTGTCCCCGGCCGCGACCGTCGCGCAGACTGCGCACGTTCTCAAAAACGCCATCGTTTACCCTCGATTCATTGTGGTCTCGCTTGCATTCCCGGTCTCGCCTGTGAGAATGTAAGCGCTATCTTGATGCCAATCCGTATTATGTCAGACACAGGTACCAGCTGCATTGCGAAATTTTTGTCGACATCGGCCTTTCCGGCCATTTTGTCCGCCGCAAATGTAAGCGGTTACATTCGATGATGAATCACGCAAAGCCACCCCGAATCGCTGTCGTCGGCAGCGTCAACGTCGATCTCGTCGTGCGCGCGCCGCGTCTGCCCGTACCGGGCGAAACACTGCTCGGCACCTCGTTCCAGACCGTCCACGGCGGCAAGGGGGCGAACCAGGCGGTGGCCGCCGCGCGCCTCGGTGCGTGGGTCGCGATGATCGGCTGCGTCGGCAACGACGCGTTCGGGGCACGCGTGCACGACGCGCTTGCGGCGGAGCGCATCGACGTGACACACCTGCACCGGATCGACGGCGAGGCAACCGGCGTCGCCACGATCACGGTCGACGCACACGGGGCGAACAGCATCGTCGTCGTGCCCGGTGCGAACGCATGCCTCGATGCCGCATTGATCGACGCGTCGCGCGACGTGATCGCCGGCGCGGCGCTGATGGTATGCCAGCTCGAAGTGCCGATCGAGACCGTTGCGCGCGCCATCGGCACTGCCATCGCACATCGGACGCCCGTGCTGCTCAATCCGGCGCCTGCCCGGCCGCTGTTCGACGCATTGCTGGCCCGGATCGACTACCTCGTCGTCAATGAAACGGAAGCGGAGTCGCTGACCGGCATCGCGGTCGGCGACGACGCATCGGCGGTACGCGCCGCCGATGCGCTGTGCGCGAAGGGCGTCGGCAACGTGCTGGTCACGCTCGGCGCGCGCGGCGTGTGCTGGCGCGGGAGCGCAGGACACGGCCGCCATCGGGCAATGGCGGTGGTCGCCGTCGATACGACGGCGGCCGGCGACACCTTCGTCGGCGGGTTCGCGGCGGCCCGGGCGAGCGGGGCGTCGATGGACGATGCCATTGCGTTCGGCCAGCGTGCCGCCGCGATCAGCGTGACGCGCTACGGCGCACAGACCTCGATTCCGACACGCGACGAAGTGGAGCGTGCGGCCGTATAGATTCCGCGACGACGGAAAGGGCCGGAGCCCGGCAACCATTCAGGACAATGGAGACAAACGCAATGAACGAGAATCATGCTGTTCCGACTGCGCCGCCACGCATCCGGCGCGGACAACGTATCGCGCTCGCGCTGCTGATGGTGAGCGGGATCGTCAACTATCTCGACCGCGGCACGCTGGCTGTCGCGAGTTCGGCCATCCGGAACGATCTCGGTCTGTCGCTCTCCGAGATGGGCTTGCTGCTGTCGGCATTTTCGTGGAGCTACGCGCTGTGCCAGTTCCCGGTCGGCGGACTCGTCGATCGGATCGGACCGCGCCGGTTGCTCGGCGTCGGGTTGATCGTCTGGTCGCTCGCGCAGGCGGCGGGCGGCATCGTCGCCACCTTCGGCTGGTTCATCGTCGCGCGTATCGTGCTCGGCATCGGCGAGGCGCCGCAGTTCCCGTCGGCGGCGCGGGTGGTGAGCAACTGGTTTCCGCTGCGTGCACGCGGTACGCCGACCGGAATCTTCAACGCGGCATCGCCGCTCGGCACCGCACTCGCGCCGTTGCTGCTGTCGGTGCTCGTCGCGTCGTTCAACTGGCGCTGGGCGTTCGTCGCGACGGGGGCGCTCGGCCTCGTCGTCGCCGTCATCTGGTTTGCCCTGTACCGCGATCCGGCGCGTGCGCAATTGACCGCGGCGGAACGCACGTATCTCGATGCCGATGCGCAGACGGCCGTCGCAGCGCCGAAACTGACCTTCGCCGACTGGCGCAGCCTGTTCTCGCACGGCACGACCTGGGGCATGCTGATCGGATTCTTCGGTTCCGTGTATCTGAACTGGGTCTACCTGACCTGGCTGCCGGGGTACCTGACGATGGAGCGTCACATGAGCCTCATTCGCACCGGGTTTGCCGCGTCGGTGCCGTTTCTGTGCGGGTTCGTCGGCTCGCTGGTCGCCGGCTGGCTGTCGGATCTGGTCACGCGCCGCAGCCGCTCGCCAGTCGTGAGTCGACGCAACGCGGTGGTCGTCGCGATGCTCGGGATGGTCGCGTTCACGATTCCGGCCGCGCTCGTGCAGAGCAACACGGTCGCCCTTGCGTGCATTTCGGTCGTGATCTTTCTCGCCAATGCGGCATCGGCGTGTTCGTGGGCGCTCGCGACGGCGGCCGCGCCGCCGAGCCGCATCGCATCGCTCGGCGCGATCCAGAATTTCGGCGGTTTCATCGGCGGGGCGCTCGCGCCGATCCTGACGGGTGTCATCGCGCAGAAGTGGTCGTTCGTGCCGGCGCTGCTGACGGCGGCGGCAATCGCATTCGCCGGCGCGATGGCTTACCTGCTGCTGGTGCGCAAACCGATTCCCGAGCAGGCCTCGAGTGCCGCGCCCGGCGCGCTGCCGGCCTGAGCACCGCGGCTATATCGCGCATTTACTGAAGGAAGGAGAAAACAGATGCAACACCACCAGCAGTCGACCGCGACCATCGAGGGGATCGTACCGGTGATGCTGACGCCGTTCGACGACGCTGGCGCGATCGACTACGCGGGCCTCGAGCGACTCATCGAATGGTATCTGGCGCACGGCTCGGATGCGCTGTTCGCGGTCGCGCAATCGAGCGAGATGCAGTTCCTGAGCCTTGCCGAACGTTCGGAACTCGCGCGTTTCGTGATCGAGCGGGTGGCCGGGCGCGTGCCCGTCGTCGCGTCCGGGCACATCAGCGAAGATCTCGATGCGCAAGTCGCCGAGCTGCGCGCGGCGGCGGAATCGGGGGCGCAGGGCGTCGTGCTCGTGACCAACCGGCTCGACCCGCAGCGCAAGGGCAGCGCCGCGTTTCTCGACCATCTTCACAAGCTGCTCGCGCGACTGCCGTCGGATGTGCCGCTCGGCTTGTACGAATGCCCGGCGCCTTACCGCCGATTGCTGTCCGATGATGAACTGCGCGCGTGCATCGACACCGGCCGCTTCGTGATGCTCAAGGACGTGAGTTGCGACCTGGAGACGGTGAAGCGGCGCGTTGCGCTCGCTGCTGGATCGCCGTTGAAGATCCTGAATGCGAACGCCGCGATCGCGTGGGATGCGATGAAGGCGGGCTCCGCCGGTTTCAACGGCGTGTTCACCAACTTTCATCCGGATCTGTATCGATGGTTGCGCACGCGGGGCGACTCGGATCCGGCGCTCGCCGACGAGTTGTCGACGTTCCTGGTGGTTTCGGCGGTGTCGGAAGCACTGGGCTACCCGGCGCTTGCGAAGATCTATCACCAGCGGATCGGCACGTTCGCGTCGATTCGTTGCCGCGCGATCGACTACGACGTGCGCGAGCGGTTCTGGGCGCTCGACGCCGTGCTCGACAAGATCGTTTCCGGTACCGAGCACTTCCGCCGGCGGATCGCGGCGCGCTAGCGCGTGGCAGTGCGGCGCGCGATGCATGAATCGCGCGCACTTCAGAGGGCAGGGCGGCGTCGAATGCCGAACGGACGAAAAAAAACGCCGCGCGAAGCGGCGTTTTCCGGCAGGTTACATGTTCGGGTAATTCGGCCCGCCGCCGCCTTCCGGCGTGACCCACACGATGTTCTGCGTCGGGTCCTTGATGTCGCAGGTCTTGCAGTGCACGCAGTTCTGCGCGTTGATCACCAGGCGATCGCTGCCGTCGTCGTTCTTCACGAACTCGTACACGGCCGCCGGGCAGAAGCGTCCCTCCGGCCCCGCGTAGGTGCGCAGGTTCACGTTCACCGGCACGCTCGCGTCCTTCAGCGTCAGGTGTGCCGGCTGGTTTTCCTCGTGGTTCGTGTTCGAGATGAACACTGACGACAGCCGGTCGAACGTCAGCTTGCCGTCCGGCTTCGGATACTCGATCGGCTGGCATTGCGACGCCGGCTTCAGCATCTCGTGGTCCGCATGCTTGTGGTGCAGCGTCCACGGCACGTTGCCGCCCATCACCTTCTGCTCCAGACCGACCATCAGCGTGCCCAGGTACAGGCCCTTGGCCATCCATTGCTTGAAGTTGCGCGCGCGATACAGCTCCGTGTACAGCCACGATTGCTTGAAGGCGTCCGGGTACGCGTTGAGCTCGTCCGACTGACGGCCGGCCTGCAGCGCGTCGAACGCCGCATCGGCCGCCAGCATGCCGGTCTTGATCGCCGCGTGGCTGCCCTTGATCCGCGATGCGTTCAGGAAGCCCGCGTC
>NZ_QTPP01000038.1 GCF_003853415.1 Burkholderia sp. Bp9142
TCGGCGGACTGTTTCGTTCGTTGGCCCCAGCTGCGAACGTCATCGACCGGCTCAGGCAGGTAGTAAGCGGTATGGACGATTCCGATGGATACGCTCATGGTGGGTTGAGATATACGAGCGGCCTGCCATGTGATTCGAACAATGCGCAACCGACGAAGCCGCCTAGGCCGACGCCCCACGTCAGGATCCGCTCGCACACTGGCAGGTCGTGAGATTCGAGTACATTGGCGAGCTGCACGATAGGTTCGGCTGCGCCTAGATTGGCGCGACGGTGGTCGGAAAATTCAATCAGACGGCGACCGAGATGTCGGCAAATAGCTTCATCAAGTGGCGGATCTATTCCTGCTCCTACGACGGTGCCAACGTCGTTGGGTTGAAGCGCGTGTCGGAGCAGTATCGCGTCGATTGTCGATCGCAGCGCTCGAACCCAATCTGTGCGGATATCTTGGCTTGAGAGCGGGGCTGGTGTCGCGAGCCGGTGGAGGCGGCTGGCGCGAGCGTCGATCACCATCAGTCCGCAAGACGCCGGTTCGGAGCGCTCCACCAGGATGGCGCCGGCTGCATCGCCCTGCACGATTCCCCGGTCGGTCCATCGCGAAAACGGCGAACACCACTTTTCGGCAGCGACGATCAAGATCGTGTTGATTCCGCGTTCCGCAATCAACAGATCGCTGGCCAGCTGGAGCGCCGTGAACGTGGAGGCCCCTTGCTGTTGGGAGACAGAGAATGGGAAGCAAGGCGTGCCGATTACGGCACGCAAGCGTCCGGCGGTCGTTGTGGACACATGCTCGTTAAGGCTACTGTGGCAGAACATGGCAATATCGATTGGCGCTGCATCGGCTGGCCGCGCTGCACATATTGTCTGCGCCACTTTGGCGGCGAGCCCGGATAGATTGGTATCGCGCTCAACAGGCACACATCGAAATTCGTCCGCCGCTGTGTTGACTACACCGCTTCTGGTTGCAGCCGCTTTCTTTGTGGGGTGGGGAGCGTAATCTACTTGCCATGACGCGACCCAAGCGTGCCAACCGGACCGTATCGGAGCATCATGCGTCGGCTCGATTCCGCAATCACGATGCACAGCGACTGTGCGCGGCACATAGCTGGCAAGTGCCGTGATCACGGGCGTATTCATGGTGCACGTGGTAGCGCGAGGTCCTCGGGCAGCAGGTCATAAAGGAGCCGCCCGACGCGCGTGCCATCGACGAGATGACAGTCTCGTTGCAGTCCGATCAGACGAAAACCCAAGCGCGCGAGCAGACGTTGCGACGGAACATTGCAGTCGACAGCCCATGCTGTGATACACCGCAGACGATCACGGGCGAACGCTTCATGAAGGAGGTATGTCGCGGCGTTGTAAGCCATATTGATGCAGATTGGCCGCAACCGGTCGCGAAGGATCCAGAACGAGCCCGTAGCGAAGCGGTGCGTGACGTCACTGACGGCGACCATACCACTCGGCACTGTATAGCCAGTCGAACCGAATACGCGTATTCGATGCTGTCCGCTATGGACCATCGCTTGTACCGCCAATGCGGGCAAGGCTTGGCGACCGAGCCCGAAGTCGAACCACCGACTGATGGTCGGCTGGGCGAGCCAGGCGACGATGTCGTTGATGTCATTCGGCCCTGGTTCGCGTAACCAGCAGGTGGTGGAAGTTGCATGTGATGCAGCGTTGTCCATTGAGGGCTGAAGCGTGCCATCCGTAGGGGCGCAGCCATTCATACGTCGCCCTCCTCATTCGCGTCCCGCGGCTCCGAGAGCCAGTCGAGAGCTGTGTCGATCCGCAGCAGGAGTTGGGCAAACCAATTGCTGATCTGGAAGCGGGCTGCCGGCGGGAGGCCTTCAACATAACCGTGGCCGCCGCAAAGCTGCACGAATTCACGACTGACGTTGACCGACTCGGCCGCGACGTGTCGCAGTAACTGACGGATCAGCAAGACCGGCGGCGACGGGCGGGCTGCACTAACAGCTTGCAGAAAAAGACGGATGCCATGGGCGGCGATTAGCATGTCGGATAATCGCGCCGCGACGAGTTGATGGTTTGCCAACGGCTTTCGGAACGCTTGCCGAGTTGCCGCGTAATCGAACGCGAACCGGATGCTATGTTGCATGGCGCCCGTCAAGAGCGCAGCGAGATAGAGGCCGATTTCCGTCAGGTACGTTTGCGCGGGAGGAGCGCTATCGCTGTCGGCCCGTGCAATCACAGCGAGCGGCGTTTCGGCCGCGACCTCATCAGAATGCAATTGCTCCAACACGAGCGCGCCGAGCGTGGCGATGCCTGTCGATCTCGAAGATCGCTGATCACGGGAGCGCTCGGTGAGGAGGAGTCGCCGCTTGTCATCTATCCGCATGGTGAGGGTCGCCGCGCCGCCCAGTGGACCAAGTTGCCATATTGCCCCGTTGTCGATACCGGGCACGGACAGCGCGATCGCTGTCGTGCCGTCGAAGTACGCTTGAACAGGCCGAGCCAGAACCGAACCGAGCGCATTGTGCGTCCGGAGCACCATGAGCGCGGGTGCTGTCAGCGTTAGCTCCACCGCACGCTCAAGCGGCCCGGCGGCGAGCGCTTCAATAACAAGTGCCAGACCGCGACGATCGATTCCCAATCCGCCGTGTTCCTCGGGTAAAACCATTGTTCCAAGATCAAGTGTTGCGGCTGCGAGTCTGACGGTTTCTTGCCATGCTGCTGCACGGGGTGAACCCGCAAGCAAGGGCTCCAGTCGGTCGCGCGCGAAGCGTTGGCTCGCGATATAGAGGTTGCGTTGATCGTCGGTCAGTGTCCACGACGCTGGCGCCAGTCCCGGCGGGAAGGAATCAGGGGAGAACATCACAATCCTCCACAAAGAACGAGCTTGATCAGACGAGCATCTCGATCGCATCAGGGTGGCCAAGAAAGTCCCTGGGGCTGGCCGAGCGTCCATACGCACCCGATTGGAAGACAACCACAAAATCCCCGATCCGAGCTTCGGGAAGCAGCACGTCGTCGGCGATCCGGTCGAGCGGCGTGCACAGACATCCGACGATGTGGCAACGCTCCGTAGGGGCTTGAGTCTGGCGATTCCCGATCGTGACCGGAAAATTGCGGCGCAGGATCTGCCCGAAGTTCCCCGATGCCGCCAGATGGTGGTGCAGGCCGCCATCCGTGATCAGGAACGTTCTGTCTCGGGATATCTTGCGATCGATAACACGGCACACATAGATGCCGGCTTCCCCGACCAAATATCGTCCAAATTCCAGGACCGTGCGTGTGCCCGGTAAACGACCGCGGAATACGCCGAGCCAATCGTGCATGGCGTCGGCGACCGCAGCGAGGTCCAGCGGTGTTTCCCCCGCGAAATAGGGAATACCGAAACCGCCTCCGAAGTTCACGTATTGCGGCGCGACTGGCAGGCCGCCGGCCAATCTCACGACGAGATCCGCGCTTTTCCGTTGAGCCTCGATGACGGTCGGGGCGTGCAGACACTGGGATCCCCAAAAAATGTGAAAACCGGCCAACGTTGCTTCTCTAGTATCGAGCTCGCGCAGTAGCTCGGGCACCTGCTCCGTATCGAGTCCAAAAGGGGTGGCCCCGCCACCCATGCGCATGCCGCTGTGATCGACGTGAAAGTCCGGGTTGACTCGAATGGCGACCTTCGGCTGCACACCGAGCTCCCAGCCGAGTGCTGTCACGAGGTGCAACTGGGTGATCGATTCGAGGTGAATATTGACACCGCTTGCGACGGCACGACGCAAATCGTCGCGGCTCTTGCCTGGGCCGGCGAAGCCAATCAGTTCTGCTGGCATGCCCGCATTCAGCGCAAGTGCCATCTCGTTGGCTGATGCCACGTCGAACCCGTCCATCTGTGGCGCGAGGTGATGGATGACCGCGGGCATTGGGTTGGCCTTGATCGAGTAATGTAGGTCGATACCGGCTGGCAGCGTATCGCGCAGCGTGGACACCCGCTCGTCAAGTGTTGCGCGATCATAGACGAAGAATGGCGTGCGCCCTGCGCGGTCGGCCAGGCGATTGATCTCGACGCCGCCGACGGTGAGGACGCCGCTGTGCTCCCCAAACAGCCCGTTCATGACTGCCTCACATCGGAGGCGGCGTCAGGGCTCGAGAAGGCGGCGCGCAATACGGCCCGATCGAATTTCCCGTTGGGGTTGCGGGGAACTGTCTCGCGAACCACGATGCGATGCGGCACCATGTAGCGTGGCAGATGCTCCACACACCAGACCTGAAGCGTTTGAACATCGAAGCTCGTGGCTGCAGGTACGACCAACAAGACGATCGCTTCGCCAAGTTCATCGTCAGCGATGCCGAAGGCAACCGCTTCGGTGACAAGGCCACTGTCGTGAACGACTTCTTCGACCTCTTCAGGGCTGATGCGATAACCGGAGCTCTTGATTTGCGCGTCGTTGCGCGCGACGAAGTACAGAAATCCTTCTGCATCTCTCCGTACCAGATCGCCTGACCAGACCGCACGATCTCGTGCCGCGCCACCAGGTTTCAGTTCGGGCGAAGGTCGATAGCGCTGAAATGCGCCATGTTCAGGGCAGATACGGGCGGCGCGGGTACCACGCGGGAGGCGAACTCGGGATCGCGCCAATAGCAAATCTTGTCGGCCAAAATCGGCTTGGTGTTTTCGAGCAAGATGATTTCCTTATCTCGCTCCAGTTCCTTCAACTCCTGCGGCAACAGCAACGGCCGGCGCTGTTCGGATACGCTTTCGCTGGAGCCACCCCGGCCGCCAAAGAATGCATTGGGGCGGCTCACACTGCGCGACTGACCGGTGAACGTACCGAGCATTTCCGAGTATTCGTTCGCGTCCTTCTGCTCGCGCGGCGCATAGAGGATCTGCATTGCGTGGTTCGTGATGATGGTACGGGCGTCGGATCGCCCGTAAACGGATTCGAATTGTGCGATTGATTGCACGATCGACAGCACGCGCAGGTTGAAGCCCGGCAGCCGCGCCGACCTATTTTGATGATTCGCAATGGAATGGACCGATTGTGGCCGAAGCTTTTCTGGACGGCGGTGTTTGGGCAAACAATCCAATTCTGCCTGCACTGGCCGAATCCGTGCGACATCTGAAAATTCCGATGGACCGGATCGATGTTCTGAGTATCGGTACGTTGAGTAGCGAATCCGACTTCACAGACTCGTACGGAAAAGGGAAGTTGGGTTGGGCGTCGCACGGCGCAGACCTTTTCTTCGCCGCCCAGCAGCATGGCGCATTACTCCTGGCGGAGAGCTTTCTGGGGCCGACGCGCCATCTCCGGGTTAATCAGCAAACTCCGATGGAGATCAAACTCGATGATGCCGAGGCGATCGCCGAGATGGCAGCCAGAGGAAACGAAGCAGGCAAGGACTCGTTTGCATCCGTTCGATCCCGGTTTCTGGATGGCATGCATGCGCCCGACTGGAAAAGATACTGATCAGCCCGGATTGGACAAATCGTAGTGGCCGCTGTCATGTAATTTCGTTTTTGACATTTCAGAAAAAACAAGGAGCGACGGTTGGAAGCATGAAGCAGGTGCACGCAAAAAGGGCAGGAGTGTTTTCGGCAGTGTTGATGTAGATACGGGTGACTCCACGCCGCAGAGGGTGCGTTTTTATGATGCGGGGCGCCACCGAAGCCGACCATCTTCTGGTCTTCGTTGGTGGATATGTACGTTATCCAATCTGCGGGGAAATTCATGGCAAAGAGAGTATTTTTTAGCTTTCACTATCAAGATGTAATCGACTTTCGCGCGAACGTCGTCCGTAATCATTGGGTGGCAAAGGATGACCGGGAGGACGCAGGTTTCTTCGATGCGTCGATCTGGGAGGAGAGCAAGAAGAAGGGGGCCGCTTCGCTCAAAAAGTTGATTCATGACGGCCTCGAAAACACAACGAATACCTGCATACTAATCGGGTCGCAGACGTACGCTCGTCCTTGGGTTCGCTATGAAATCTTCTATAGCATCTGGCGTGGAAATCGCGTGTTTGGTGTACACATCAACCAAATTAAAGGGAAGGATGGGAAGATCAAGGCAAACGGGCCGAATCCGTTTGACTATCTTGCGCTGAAATATAGTGCAGACGGAAAGTCCGTCGAACCGATGGAGGCGAAAGATGGCAAGTGGATCCCGTTTGCGGAGTTTGGGGCATACAAGCTCAAACAGGTAGCGCCGGAGCGGCATTGGGGCAAGACCGTATCGCTGTCTTCTCTGGGCTACAAGACCTACTGCTGGTCAGCTGACAATGGCTACGACTCTTTTGCGAATTGGGTGAAGTAGTTGCCTCATAGACCAAGGCGGCAATCGTGCCGCTAAAATTGCGCGCTAGGCTCGCATCAGAAACTTCACTGAGTCGTTACTCGTGGACGAATGAAGGATCGAGCCTTCGAGTTTTCTACGCACCGAGGATTGTCAAGAGACTGAAACTTCGACGCCAACAATATAAAGAAGGGACTATGGACTCCGGAATCGTTTATGTCAAAAGCTACAAGGAAGGTTCAGATGTTGTGGATTTTGTCAAAGAGGTCTACAGACATCCAGAGTTCTCGCATTTTCTCGTCGCGAGGTTTGATGCGATCAACGCTCGCAATTACTTTCGTGAATATATTGTTGAGAACGGGATTTTCTCGTTGTTCAATTTTTCGCTGACTTGCGATGCGGTAATGCATGGTGGGATTCATGTAGATGAAATCGCGGATATCGTTCTTGAATTTGTAAAAAAACTAAATGGCGTAAAAGATCTTTTCATTATCGATCCCTATTTTTATTCGGATGATCCTGATTGCGTCGCGCTTTTTGGGAAAATGATGTCTGCGCTCTCTGAGCAGCTTAGCTCCGTGACATTCTTCACAAACGGTAGTAAGGCGAGCAAGAGATCGCCTATGCATTCGGTTCTGAAGGTTGTTGCGCCAAAAGTTTCGATCAAGGACGTTGTTACCGATGAATTCCATGATCGTTTTTGGATAGATGCGGCAAATAACGTTGGCATAGTTATGGGCACCTCCTTGAATGGGATCGGGAAAAAGATCGCGCTTATTGATCACCTATCAAAATTCGATGCAAGCGAGATCGTCAAGCTGGCATGCCAACTAATCAAGCCTGCTGAATAGCGCGGTCCGCTGCCTCGTCGGGCACGAACACACTCACTGCGCTTTAAGGTCAACCCAGTGGTTCCGTAAGATTCCGTACGTGGCCCATCACCTTTGCGGCAAGCTTAAAGAGGTTACGTCCCGAGATTTGATTCTGTTCGGCGAGTTCGAAGACGATGTCGTGCTTTTCAATATACCGGCTTCCGGGATCAGGGTATCGTCCGGCCCACGCGACAAAGTGAGTCAACAGTTCGAGAGTTGCCAGATCCTTCACATCGAGATCGACAATGAACGTTGCGAGCTTCTTCAGATCATGGGTTAGATACTTTCGCTCTGCTTCCGAATACGCCTCAACGCCTTCTTTAACGATGATCATTGCCTTCAGGCATATCTCCAGACTGTAGCCAACCAACATGAGAGCAACGGCACAATACTGACTGTCGCAAATGCCTCGCATTTCTGCTGGTAAGTTGTCGAAGGACGGCTCGGTTCGAATTAAAACGAGTGCGGCTTGCGACATAGCTTCTGCCTGTGTCAGCCATAACAGCGGATTCTTCAAGTCGTCACTGGTTGGCTGCTTTGAAGGATCAAGCTCGGCGCCATTTATGGACGCAATCATCGCCCAACGCATCCACCCCGAACGGCTGTAGCCTCCCGGATCTTGGAAAAACTGTTCCCTGCTCGGCAACATCGGATTCATCATTTCTCGTAGCGAATTGCTAATTCGTAGATAGACGAGAATTATAAGGTTTTGGCCTACGTGGCAGTTCGACATCGGACGGCAGTAGAGCGGACCTACTTCCTGCATTTGCTGACGGCTCCAACTTCGACCCGGTCATCGCGCAAGATCAATCCTATCAAGGCCGCCGTGGGGCCGACCACTGCTTTTGCGCGAGTATAGTCGGCGTCCTGTGTGGCGGGCTAGGGCAGAATGCGCCACCACTCCGAACCGGCAGCAGCGTTGCGCACGACGGTGTCGGCGGCAAGTCTAAGCCGGACATCGAGACCGAGACGATTGCTCGAACGGCCGTACTACCGTGGAAGCCGCGATAAAGGGTACGGAGGATCGAGGGGCAGTTATGGGGCGGCTACGGTAGACCGCATCGGGCCGCCGCCCGTGATCTCGTGTCCGAACCGCTAGTGGGTATGGGAGCGCGCCGCCACAGGCTTAACTTGGTGACTGCTTCCTCGCTGAGACAGGGCCTGCGAGCACCTTCGCTCCTTTTGTTGCCGGAAAGCAACGTTAATTTACCGAAGAGTTCCTATGTGATCCGGCGTAGGTTTCAGCGTAGGTTTCGCAACGAAGTACTGTCAGGAAAGGCTTCGTCACTACTTCGAAGAGAACGAATAGTCGAAATTTCGGCTTTGTCCGAGGTGGTCTGAATTGATCCGTTGATGTCTTTAAGCCATTGAATGTTAATGGAAATTCAGGGCTTCTCGTCGCCTTCGTCGTGGCATCAACGCTTGTCTCTGCTTAGCTAAACTTGCTGCGTCGGCGTAGGTTTCTGTGGCGTTGTACAGAAAACCTACGCCGCGTATGCTTCTCTCAGGAAAAACCTACGCTGCGGAAAGTGCGCTTGGATGCACGCGTCGCGGCCAGGCTGCCGAGCGGCGAGCACATGACCTTTGAGGGGTTTCCGGGACCCTGCCTGCAGGCTTCGATGAGTCGCAAGTCGTGGAAGTATCGCTACAAGTCGCCGGTCGATGGCCGTATGCGACAAGTCAAGCTCGGCGAGTGGCCCGCGATGGCGTTCGCCTCAGCCATCTCTGCGTGGGAAAAGAGCCGTGTCGAGCGCGATTCTGGCGCTGAGCTTTCCGCGCTGCGTCGAAAGCCGATCGAGGCGACTGCTCGTCCATCGCCGGCTACCTACACCGTCAGGGAGCTGTGCCGCGACTATCTGGAAGGGTATGTAGAAGTCAATCGTAAGGCCAAGGGGGCGGTCGAGGTCGCACGCATATTCAAGGCGATGCTGGGGCCTATTGCGAATGTGAGCGCGGTGACCATCACGCGCGCACAGGCGTTCGATTTCCTCGAGTCATATCGGTCGACGCCTGTACTCGCCTCGCGTCTTCGCATGGAACTGGGTGGCGCCTGGAATTATGCGCTTGATGCCGGGCGTCTTCCCGAAAACACTGCAAATCGGTGGAAGGATGTTCTACGAGGGCGATTGAAGAGCAAAGGGCGCAAGGTCGAGGGGAAGTACACCGGGACACAGAAACGAGTGCTCTCGGCAGAGGAACTGGGCACATTGATTCGGTGGTTACCGAACTTCAGTTTGACTGTGGCTGATGCGTTGACGCTCTATCTTTGGACCGGGACGAGGGGCGGCGAGATCGTCGCCATGGAGAGCTCCGAGGTGGCGGAGGAAGCCGACGGCCTCTGGTGGACTGTCCCGAAACACAGGACCAAGGGGATGCACAACGAGAGGGCAACTGATCTGCGCGTGCCGCTCATAGGTCGTGCTGAGGTCGTTGTTCGACGGCGCCTCGATCAGGTCAAGGGAACCTTGTTATTTCCTTCGTCGCGCGGAACCTCGATGGACCAGACAGTGGTCCAGCACGGCGTTTACTATCACCAACCATATTGCAAGATTGCGCCGAAACATGATCGACCGCGTTTGCCTGTCACGCACTGGTCAGCCCACGATCTTCGACGTACGACACGGACGCTGCTCGCAATGCTGGGGTGTCCAAATGAAATTGCCGAGGCAGTCCTCGGCCATGTACAGCCTGGAATCATCGGCGTCTACAACAGACATACCTATGACAGGGAGCGGCGCGAGTGGCTCACGCAGTTGTCGCATCGCTTGGAATCGATCGCTGTAACGTACCCCGCTAAGAAGTAGACCAGCGATTCCGATTGTAGTGGTTGGTGTTCGAGGATGGGGGGGCGGCTATCGCGCGCTTGGGTCGCGCCCCGACCTCGCGCACGAGCCATGTGACGCTGGGCCTTACATAGGGGCTGGTTTTCGCGCCCAAATTTCTGATGCTGATTTCAGGCAGTAACCTCTACGGTCGGCTAGCAACCGCGCTCGGCGACATTGCGTCAAGTAAGGCGCGAAACAATGTTCATCCGCTGACATGTCGCGCGAATAGGATTTCCATCGTCCCTGAATCGAAAAGAATCAACGCCTACGAGCAGAACTGAAAGGAATTTCGGCTCCGCCTCTTTTAGCAGAGGACTACAGCAGAACTTTGAGGAAATCCATCGTCCGGTGGAAGCACCGACAAACGGAATTTTGTTTCTCTGAGTGCATTTGCCGCGCGTGACATTACCCATTAAATTTGGATGTGCGTGGTCAAGCGTAAGCATGAAGGGCTTGCCGTACTCATCGATTCTCCTGTTGTCGCGTTGACAACGCCTCCGCGCAGACAAGGAATCAACGGCAACAGACGAAAGGTGAAGTCGCAATGAAGATCTGTTTCTCGCTGAAAGAAGTGGCAGAGGCACTTTCACTATCATCGGCGACGGTACAGAAGCTTGTACGTGAGAAGACCTTCCCTGAACCGCGACTGCTATCGGGCCGGAGGGTTGGGTGGCTCGTACGTGAAGTTCGGCAGTGGGCTGAGACTCGCCCGGTTGCCGACCTGCTGCCACCAGAGAATACGGGTGCTAGGAGGCGGCAGGTCTCGCGAGCCGATCGGGTGGCGCCCGTGCAAGATCGAATTTCCCCTGGTCGATCGGGTGGTTCGTGCACCATGGCTGCTGCTGATGATAGTGCGCGAGTGCTCGATACCGCGGAGCCGAATGACGGACGGTGAAGTAACTCGCTCGAAAGCGATAAACTGCGCCGACGAACTCACCTTGCTGTCGTGCAGCTTACTGCTTTACGAGTTGATCGGCGTCGATCCTTTTAGCTGTCCGCTGGATGTCCCCGTTCCGCCACTCGACTTCGACGCGGTTCCCGGCATCAAGAGTCACTACGAATTGCTCAGAGACATAGCGCGAAGTGACGGGATGACGGCGGCAAGTCATCGAGCGCGTGGCCATCGTGGCCGGCCATGGAGCCGTCGTCGATCCGCGGCAGGTCGCCGATGAATTTATCGACTGGTTCGAAGTGGGAATCGGGGCGGCGAGGCACCCCGCTGGAGCACAGGTTCGATTCCAAGGGGCGACCGCGCCGGGCGATTCGTTCCGCTCGCCAGCGGCTATGGCGCACCGGATGCGCTGCCCATCCGAGCGAACGCTGAGGTCTATGGTGCCGTGCTTCCCGCTCGTGTCACGGCCAGAATCGACCTTAGGATTGGCCGCGGTGCCTATTTCGTGCCCGCCGTCGGTTCTGTCATCGCCAACGGGGTTCGTATTGAGGCCTGCGAGGGGGCGGCCCTGCGCAATGAACCGACGATTGAGGTCGAGGCGCTGTGTGACGCCGAACCGGTTCTCGTTGTCGCTGAGATCACTTCGTGATTCGTCGGTCGGCAGGAACGAGCGGACAGTCTAGGCCCCTCATGCGGAGACCTGTCGGTCGCTCTTGATAGTTGTCGCAATAGGTTTCGGCGATCTTTCCGTCCTACGAGTCCGGCAGCCATAACGCCCTCTGACTTTGCGCCGACATAGCCGTTCCACTTTTCGCGACACAGATTGTCTGCCCACGAGTCTACCGCATTGCGAATCGCGGAGGCATCCTGAGCTTTGTTTGGAACCTGAGGGGAATTGGCATGGCCAATATTCTGGTCCTCAACAGCAGTATTCTTGGCGATAGGTCCGTTTCGAAGATTTTGGTTGAAGATGCCGTCCAGCGCCTTATGGAGGCGAACGCAGGGGCAACCGTCATTCATCGGGACTTGGGTGCGAAGCCAATTCCCCACCTCACTACGGCCAATGTAGCGGGCGTCAGGGGTGTTGCTGCGACCGACGATGAACTGGCGGCTCGCGCCCTGTCGGACGAACTGGTTGCCGAACTGCGGGCCGCCGACATCGTCGTGCTCGGGGCGCCGGTGTACAACTTCAGCATCCCAACCGGCCTGCGAGCTTGGTTCGACTATGTCCTTCGTGCGGAGGAGACGTTCAGCTATTCGGAAGCCGGTCCGCAGGGGCTGCTCATTGGCAAGCGGGTCATCGTCATCGAGTCGCGCGGTGGTCTTTACTCCGAAGGTTCTGCCCAGGCGATGGACTTCCAGAAGCCCTATTTGCGAACCCGGCTCGGATTCATCGGACTTTCCAGTGTCACCTTGGTACATGCCGAAAAGCTCGGGTTCGGTCCCGGAGCTCGCGAGGCTGCACTGTTGTCTGCTAAACAGGCGCTTGCGGAGGCCGCCTGCCCTTGTCGTGATGCAGAGGAGGGGCAATGACCATTGCGAGCGCTACACAGAATGGGGCGGTGGAGGATGTGCTCATTCCACCAGTCCGGGATCTCGGTGACGGTTTCAAGGTTCATCGCGCATTACCGTCTGCACGGCGCCGGATGGTCGGCCCATTCATTTTCCTCGATCACTTCGGACCGGTCGTATTCCGTGCCGGAAATGGCCCGAATATCCGACCTCATCCACATATTGGCTTGGCGACACTGAGTTATCTGCTCGAAGGCGAGATGATCCATCGAGACAGCACGGGAAGCGTACAAACGATCCGCCCCGGCGACGTGAATTGGATGACGGCGGGTAGCGGCATCGTCCATTCAGAGCGGTCCCCTGCGAAGTTCCAGATCCAGGATGGATCGATGTTTGGCCAGCAAATCTGGGTCGCTCTGCCCAAAGCCCTCGAAGAGATGCAGCCAGGTTTCTCCCATCATCCCCAAGGCACGCTGCCGAGGCTGGAGGCCGATGGCGTTTCGCTCACTGTCATCGCGGGCGAAGCTTTCGGCGAACGCTCGCCAGTGCCGGTCCATTCGGACCTGATGTATGTCGATGTCGTGCTCAGGCCCGGTGCGCGACTGCAGGTGCCAGCAAACTATGTCGAGCGCGCGCTGTTCGTCATCTCAGGTGAAATCGAAATGCCCGGTCAGGCCGGAACGTTCGGCGAAGCGCAGTTGGTGGTTTTCAGACCCGGCGCGGAGATCGTTCTGCAGGCCCGCGGCTGTGCCCATGTGATGCTGGTCGGGGGCGAGCCTCTGGGCGAACCGTGCCACGTCTACTGGAACTTCGTTTCGAGTTCCTTGGACCGGATCGAGCAGGCGAAGGAGGACTGGCGGCACGGTCGCTTCCCCGGAATCGAAGGCGAAACGGAGTTCATTCCGCTGCCGCCCGATCCGCCATGCGTCACCGATTCTGACGTCACGCGCCGTCGCCACTCAGGGAGTCAATCATGAGCAACTCGACGATGCAGGCAAGGACGGTTAGATCTGTGCATACCGCCTTCCACACCTTAGAAGGCGATGGCTTTGAAGTCCGCCGCGCCATCCCCGCGAAAGAGTTCGAGGCGGTCGGCCCCTTCATTTTTCTCGATCATTTCGGGCCGATCGACGTGAAACCGGGAGAGGCGAAGGGGGCGTCCGCCCATCCCCATGCCGGCATTGAAACGCTGACATTGCTGTTGGATGGCATTTCGTGGCACAAGGACAGTCTCGGTAATGTGAGCAGCATGCGGCCCGGCGAAGTGCAGTGGTTGCGTGCTGGCCGCGGAGTGATCCATGACGAAAGCCCCGACGACGAGATGCGCCGCAACGGTGGTTGGTTTCATGGCGTCCAGCTCTGGATCAACATACCAAAGGCCAGCAAGCATGACGATCCCAGCTATCGCCATGTCAAGGCGTCGGAAATTCCCGTGCTTGAAACCCCCAATGGCAATGGGCGCACGCGTCTGGTCGCCGGTCACCTGGATCAACACGTCGGCCCGATTGTCACGACTGGTGCGCCGTTTGTCGCACACACAACGCTCTTGCCAAGCGGTGCCGTCGCGCTGGCTCCGCGCGACGTTGACGAACTCGCAGTATACGTGTTGGTCGGATCAGCTTCCGTCTCTGGGCAGACCATCCAGGCGGGACAAATTGGCCGCCTTTCCCTCGGAAGTGAGGTTCAAATCAGCTCGAGAGGAGGAGCCGAGCTCATCGTCGTGGGTGGAGATCCGCTTGATGCGCCGATCTACCGATACGGGCCGTTCGTCATGAACTCGGCCGCCGATCTGGAACGTGCTATGCGCGACTATCAGTCGGGCCGTATGGGAACCCTACGTCCGACCAATTAGCGTGACGGCTTTCGTCGTCGACAGCAATCCAAGTGCGCCTCAGTTTTTGACGATATATGAAATGTCATCTCCATACGAACGTTCTTGCCGATCCGCTGCAGTCACCGTTGCCGGCATCGGTCTCGGACACGCTATCGCACCCGCGACTCGCTCGTGAGAAATCAGACGCTGAACAGGATGCATTCCGCCTCCAAATTGTCAGCGTGAGTTAGAGCCATCCAGCTAATGCAATTCTCAGAGGAAGCAGTTAGCCATGATTGAACTCGTCGACACGAACGATAGCCGTGCCTTTCGCAACAAAGCCAATATTCTTGGCTTTTATGATCTCGAGATCAATCAGAAGAAGGCGGAAGAATACGTGGCCAAGTTCGCCAGTCTAGCGTATATCCAACACTACCCGTTGATAGTAGACGGTCCCGTCGCTTTGGGACAGTTCTTCGGCCAGATCACCAGAGAACGCGCCCAGGCGCGCGTCGTGGTCCACAAGATAATCGCCTTGTGGGTCTATGTGGGGGCGCACATGAATTTTCTGAGTCTGTTCAACGATGATCCGGACGATGCGGGGATCGCGATGTCGATACATCCGATAACGCATGAGGCAATACTATGACCCCCGAAAGCCTGCAACGCCTTTTCGACAACTGGGCGCGCGGTTGGATGAAGCCCACCGCCGATACCTCACGTTCCAACCCGCTGGCCGACGACCCACGCTTTAAGGATCCGGCCTGGACCAATACACAATATGGCCAGTTGATGTTGCAGTGGTATCAGGTGGCTGACCAGGCGGCGCAGCAGATCGGCACCCTGGGAGAGCGCCTGCCGCCGCATCAGAAGCAGGTGTGGGACTTCTACATACAGTACGCTCTCGATGCCCTGTCGCCATCTAACTTTTTGCTGACCAATCCGCAGGCGCTGATCAAGGCAGTCGATACCAATGGCCAGAGTATGTTGACCGGTGCCACCCGAATGCTGGTCGACATACTACAGCGCAACGCACTGCCGGCCTCCACCGACACGCAGGCATTCGCTGTGGGCAAGAACCTGGCCACGACCGCAGGCGCGGTCGTGTTCCAGAACGAGATATTCCAACTGATTCAGTACCAGTCGTTGGCGGACCAGGTGTACGCGGCGCCGCTGCTGATTGTGCCGCCCTGCGTCAACAAGTTTTACGCCTTCGACCTGAACGATAAGAAGTCGTTCGTGAAGTACCTGCTCGAGCAAGGGCACAACGTATTCATCATATCGTGGCGCAACCCGCATGCGGGCCGGGCAAGTCACGGCTGGGAGGACTACGTTTACGATGGCGTGCACAAGGCCGTGGAGATTGCTTGCGAGATTGCCGCTGAGCCTCAACTGAACCTCCTCGCATGGTGTATCGGTGGGGCTCTGTCCGTATCGGCGCTAGCGGTGATGACCCCTCCCGAAAAGAAGCGCGTAGCCTCTGCTAGTTTCCTCACCACGCTGGTGGACTATTCTGATCACGGTGACGTGAGCATCTTCGTCGATGCGCCGCAGATCAGTGCCTTCGAATCGCGCGTCCGCCTGAAGGGTGTGATGTCGGGGCAGGACCTGGCCAAGGCCATGGCGATGCTGCACGCCAACGATTCGATCTGGCACTTCTGGGTCAACAACTATCTTTTGGGCGAGAAGATCCCGCCTTTCGACGTTCTGTACTGGAACAGTGACACCGCCAACGTGCCGGGCGACCTGTACCAGTACTACGTGGAGAACATGTACTTGCGCAATCAGCTACGCAAGCCGGGCGCCCTGAGCTTGCGTGGGCGCGGGGTGCACGTGGGAAGCATAGATATACCGTGCTGTGTTGTCTCTGCCACGGAGGACCACATAGTTCCCTGGCAGACCACGCTGCTCACACTGGATTTGGTGGGTGGGCCGTGCGAGTTCCTGTTGACAGAAGGAGGCCATGTGTCAGGCACGGTCATTAATCACCCGGCTAAGTCGCGCAAGAGCTATTGGTTTAACGGCCCGCGCACAAGCGACCCGGAGGCTTGGAAGGCAGGCGCCGAAAAGCGGCAGGGTAGCTGGTGGCCCGAATGGTGCGGCTGGGTGGCCAAGACCAGCGGCAGGCTGGTGCCCGCGCCGGCTCAGCCAGGCAGCACTGTCTGGCCGGCACTGGAGGCTGCGCCCGGTGCGTATGTACTGGAACAGGTACCGCAGAGTTGAGGGCCATCCTGATGCCATCCCCTAATGCAATTAATGCCCACCTGCGCACTGGTACTACCTCGAGCCTGCCGGTCATCGTCGCTACTGACCACCGTATTGCCAGCGGTGCGCTAGGCGTGCAATTGCATGTGCGCAACAAGCGTCTGGCGACGCTGCACAAGCCGCACCCGGACAAGGTGGTCGTGTTTGTGCACGGCGCCACCTTTCCGGGCAGCATGGCATTCGATCACCCTATGTTCGGCGGCGGATCCTGGCTTGACTACTTGGCGTTGCACGGCTTCGACACCTACTTATTCGATGTGCGCGGCTATGGCCGTTCGTCGCGCCCCGCTGCCAGCACCTTCCCCGTGCCGCGCAACCCGCCGTATGCCCGCACGCCCGAAGCCGGCGATGACCTTTCCGCGGTGGTCGAGTTCGTGCGCGCACGCACCAGCGGAGCGCGCGTCAACCTGATCGGCTGGTCCTGGGGTACCGCCCTCGGTGGCGGCTTTACTGCGGCACGCAACGAGGCGGTACGCCATCTTGTCTTGGTCGCGCCGCTTTGGATCATCCGCAATTCGCCGGGCATAGCACTCTCGCGCTGGATGATGTCCATGCTGCCGCCGCCACTACCCAACAACGCTGACTTCCTGGGCGACTTTCGAGCTATCTCAAAGAAAGAAGCACGCCAGCGCTGGGTACGTGGGCTGGACGAGACTACCGCCGAGCAGCTGATTCCGCAGGCCGAGTTCGATACCTGGTGGCAGGCGCTGTTCGAGATTCAGGGAAGGACAGGCGATTCGGCGCAGACAGTGCAGGCGCCCAATGGCGTGATGGCCGACCTGATCGACCACTGGGCGACTAGCCGAGCGACCTACGAGCCCGAGCACATCCGGGTGCCGACCCAACTACTGTTGGGCGAATGGGACATAGACACCCCGGCGTACATGGCGCAGGAGCTGTTCTCGCGGCTCAAGCACGCGCCATACAAGCGGCTGGAGATACTGGCACGTGGCACGCATTCCATGGCGTTGGAGTTGAACCGCTTTGACCTCTTCGACCGATGCCGCGAGTTCCTGGAAACACGCTTCGTTTGATTTCACCGCGAGCCGTGCGGCTGGCGTCGCTGCGTGGTGCTGATCCAGCGACGCCGGCTCAAGCCGCACCGACGCACAATGCGCATGAGGCGAGCGACCCGTTTGCGCGGTGGCGCGTCAATTTGTGTTGCCGCTTACCTTGTAGGGCTTTGCCGCACGTCGGTCACCATTCGGCTTCGCTGAAGCTCGAAGTTCAGTTGGCTTGAGCAAGCCTCAATTCGCTACCGATTCTGACAATCTCTGCTTCTCCTCGCTCCAATGCTTGGGCGCTCGTATGTACCGAGTAATGGCCGAGCCAAAGGTCATGCGGATGCTTGATGGCCACCCCCAAGATGAATTCGACGTCGCTGTGAGCCTCAAACTCCAAGTCGCTATCCGACTCTTCGAAGATTGCCAACTCTTCCGGGAGGTTTGCTTCGGATATGGTCAGAATGACGGGGCGAATCGATCTCGTCTATCGAAATACTGCTCTCTCGATTAACTTCCAGTAACGATTAACTGCCTTCGAATCGTCAAGCGAAAAACCTATCGTGGCGCTCATCTCGCCCTTTAGGGACGAAAGCACGGAAGTCATTCCGATCAGCATGTAATAGAGTAAATCCGGATCCACTTTGATGAGGGCGCCGTCAGCCTGTGCAGCACGGATTTGAGGCAAGATTCGGTCACGCGTCTTCAACAGTACATTTTGGACCAACCATTCAAGCCTAGGGCTATTTCCCTGGTTTTCGCGCAGCATGAAATGGTGAAAGGCGGTGTGTTCTATCGTGAACTTAAGGAAGGTTCGAAATTCCTCGCGTACACGGTCTGCAGGAGACATTTTGGAGTCGATCGGAATTGCGTTATTCCATTTGACTTCTATCTGTGCGAATGCGTCTTCGGCCACCGCGCGCCAGAGCGTGTCCTTGTTTCGAAAGTGGTAAGTAATAAGCGTATACTCAAGCCCTGCTCGCTCCCCAATACGACGCATGCTGGCCCCATCAAAACCGCGCTCAGCGAATTCATCTAATGCAGCGTCCATGATCGCCCGACGGGTCTCGATGGCGCGAGTCTGCTCGCGCCGACCTTCGTTATGGCGGCGACCGAGTGCCGGCGTTCGAGGTGACGACTCGGGTTGCTCTGCAGTATTCAGTGTGCGGCTCATGCAAATTCCAAAAGGGGCGGGCTGGAGATGTTCAGGATACACGCCGGCCGTCAGCGCCTGCAAGTATCTGCCGGATCGATGCGATCGCTTTCGTCAGGTTTCTACGTCATCAAACTGCAGATCCGACACGACCTCTCTTAGCCTTTCTTGCCACCCGACTGCTGAACGAACTTTGCAATTCTCTCTCCGAATTCCTTTGTTTGGGCACACCTGATGAACGCTTGCTTTTCCTGTTCCAGATACTCCTCCAGGCCATCATCCGAAATTCGGCGTACAAGTGATTTGATCTCCGTGACCCCAGCGGAAGGGTAATGTGCCAGTTTCTCGGCAGTCTCGAGGGTGGTGGGGCATAGCGATTGTGATTCACAAACACGCTGAACAAGGCCTAGTGATAGCGCATCTTCGGCCGTTAAGTAATCTTGGAGCAGCAGTACATCGATAGCCCGCGCAGCACCCAGACGGCGTGTAAGCTGGAACGAGAGTCCGCCATCGGTCGAAGTGCCCAGTTTCGGATATCCGGTAACGAAGCGAGCGGCACTTGAGGCAACGACCACATCACAGGCGAGTGCTAATGAGAACCCGGCGCCCGCAGCCGCACCATGTACGCTAGCAATTACGGGAACGGCAAGCCGCCGAATCGCGAGAATTGTTGCATGGTACGTGGTGATCAGTTCGTCCAGATATGCGTTATCTGATCGGTCGATGGCTGCAAAAATCTGAGCGAGATCACCACCTGCGGAGAATGCCTTGCCGGTAGCTCGCAATATGACGGTACGGTGCTCGTTGCGATCTGCGATTTCATCCAAGGCACGAAGCAACCCTTGACACATCGGTATGTCGATGGTGGTTACGTGCCCACCGTTATCCATCGTCACGATGGCGATGTCGTCGACTTCGGCTAGATCAACGTTGCTTGTCATATCAAATGGTCCAACACAAATCGAATTGATTAGGCTGGAAATGGCGATACCGTTAAGGAAGTATTGCGCCACGCCCAGGTCCACCTGGTTAGTGGATGAGCCGTTGCTCGTCCTTCGAACGAGCGACGGCAACGTCACAGAAAAGCTAGTGGACGATTTCCCGCAGTTGCTGTCCCGTCAATGCCGAGTCTTCCATGAACGAGCGCTGGATGACGTGAATCAGCAACTCGGTCTTTACCTCAGTGTGTGATGAGATAGGCGTTCGTTGAACCCGAATTGGCTTTGGCTCTCGCCAGCTCAGCGCGCGCTACCGTGCGAAGATGGACCTCGTCCGGGCCATCAATAAAGCGCATGGCGCGACCCCACGTCCAGAGAAATGACAGTGGGGTGTCGGGCGTGAGCCCCATCGCGCCGAATACCTGAATCGCGCGATCCACGACACGAGTCTGTAGCTGCGCGGCAACGAGCTTGATGCCAGACACATCGACATAGGCCGCCTGGTTACCGCGCTGATCAAGAACCCAAGCCGCTTTCAGAACCAGTAACCGGGCCTGATCGATCTCGAGTCGAGAATGAGCGATCCAGTCCTGAACGTTGGAGAATTCGTTGAGATACTTGCCGAACGCGCGTCGGTCATTGGCACGGTCGCACA
This sequence comes from Burkholderia sp. Bp9142, assembly GCF_003853415.1. Classification (GTDB taxonomy): domain Bacteria; phylum Pseudomonadota; class Gammaproteobacteria; order Burkholderiales; family Burkholderiaceae; genus Burkholderia. The sequence goes on from NZ_QTPP01000038.1 coordinate 20,170, forward strand.
TCATTTCTAATGCGAGTTCGCATTGACCAAGTGTGCGCATGCAATGATGCACCCGTCCAGGGCCAAGTCGAGCTTGAGCCATCGCAAAGCCTTCGCCTTCCGTGCCAAGCAAATTGGTTGCAGGGACCCGCACGTCTCTAAAGACGACTTCACAATGGCCTTCCGGTGAAACGTGATGCATGATCGGAACATTGCGTACCACTTCGACGCCCGGCGTGTTCAGCGGCACGATGACCATCGAATGACGCTGATGCCTGGCGGTTTGCGGATCGCCGCTGGAATTGCCAAGGACGATGGCGAACTTGCAATTCGGGTGAGATGCTCCAGTGACGAACCACTTGCGGCCATTGATGACGTAGTCGTCACCATCGCGTCGAATGGTCGTGCGGATATTCGTTGCATCTGACGAAGCCACGTCGGGCTCCGTCATGGCAAAGCTGGATCGGATTCGTCCATCGAGCAGCGGGACGAGCCATTGTTCGACCTGTTCGGGCGTCGCGAACAAGTGCAGGAGTTCCATATTCCCCGTGTCCGGCGCATTGCAGTTGAATACTTCCGGCGCCCAGGGGATCCGACCCATGATCTCGGCCAGCGGTGCGTATTCGAGGTTGGTCAAACGCGTCCCGGGCTCGTTGTCGCGCAGCGCGGGCAGGAAGAGGTTCCACAGACCGAGTTCCCTGGCTTCTGCCTTTAATGCGTCGACGATGTCGAGAGGGTAGGCGCCGCCGTCGGCGACGCGATTCCAGCTTGCGTTGGCCGGGAGCACTCGCTGCTCGATGAAGCTTTTCAGCTTATCCTGCAGAGCCTGAATCTTCGAAGAATATTGGAAGTCCATGAATCTTTCCTGATCAGAGGGGGCCGGGGATGACGCCGTCGAGTGCTTCCAGGCCGCGATGGGCCATAGCGCGGCCGAGCAGGCCCACTTCGACCGCGTTATCCGCGATCGCGATTCCACTCTTGGCGCGTGCAGCGATACCTTCAAATATGACCGCCCAGCGAAGGAAGGCCAGTGCGAAGTGGAATGGCGCAAGGTCAGTCCGCCGACCGGCGGCGCGGTAGTAGTGGTCGAGATATTCCGCTTCACCGGGAATCCCGAGGGCCGTGAGATCGAGCCCACGTATTCCGCCATACTCGCTCGGGAGCGTGCGCCAAGTGCAAGCGTTGAAAGCAGCGTCCGCGAGGGGGTGCCCAAGCGTCGACAGTTCCCAGTCCAATACGGCGATGACTTTGGGCTCGACGGGGTGGAACATCAGATTGCCTAGCCGGAAGTCGCCGTGACAGATCGTAACCTCGTCGTCTTCCGGAATATTGTCTTGCAACCACGACAGCAGTCGGTCGATGTCCGCATTCTCGCGGGTTTTTGACATTGCCCACTGTTTCGACCACCGATTGATTTGCCGCTCGAAATAGTTTCCTGGCCGGCCATAGTCCGAAAGACCAATGGAGGCCCAGTCGACCTTATGCAGTTGTGCCAGAGTGTCTGCCATGGACAAATAGATTGCGCGTCTCTCCTCGGGCTGCATGCCAGGCAAGTGACACGCTGAGAAAATTCGACCATCGAGCCGCTCCATCAGATAGAAGGGCGTACCGACGACGTCATTTTCAGCGTGAAAGAGGACCGTCCTGGGGACTGGGACATTTGTGCCAGAGAGTGCGTTGAGTATGCGGTACTCCCGGTCCACGGCATGTGCCGACGGAAGAACCTCTCCACCAGGCTTCTTTCGAAGCACCATTCGCCGATTAGCGAACGAGACGAAAAACGTGGGATTTGATTGTCCCCCTCCGACACGTTCCAATGTCATCGGGCCTTCCAGCCCCGCGATTTCTTTCCGGAGAAAGGCGTCGAGACGTGAAACATCAAACTCGACAAAGGGTTCGGCGGTTTGCATGCGTGTTTAGCTTAAAGCGTCGGAACATTCTCAACATGAAGACCGGCGGCACGCTGAGCGCGCGCACGCCGGACACTGTTGCTGAGTGGCGATATCGTGGTGTGCACAATTACCACGTGCGATTGGTGCCCCAGAGGAAGCGATCGGAATCGTGCCCGGCATAGTCGGGATCGAGATAGATATGCATCCGCTCGATCAGACCGTCATCGCGAAACTCAAAGACACTGCAGTAACGACCTCCCGACGTCTTGCCGCCCGACCACCGCGTCCCATCGCCATATTCGCCGTCGGTTGTCCCTTCAACCACGATGAAGTCGGGCCCTTCGAAGAATTTCATGGCGTCGATGTCGTGAGAGATCGATTTCAGCGTCCCGAGAAGCTTGGTTGCGAGCTCAGTGAACTCGGCTTTTCCTCGGCCCACGCCAAACTTTGGAAAATAGAACTGAAAGTCCTCGGTGAACAGATCGAATAGGTCTGCTCGTCCAGTGTCACCGCGAATGAAGTATTCTTTGACAGCTGTGACGTTCCTTGAGTCTTGATGGGCATTCGACATGTTGACTACCTCAGAATTTGACGTTGTCGGAGCCTTTGAGGGCCAGGATCGTGCGCGCTTCGTCCGGTGTCGCAATCTCGAGTGAAAGCGGCTCGAGAATCGAACGGATAAGCCGAACTTGCTCCGCATTCGAGGTCGCGAGCTTGCCCTTGCCAGCGTAAAGCGAATCTTCAAGACCTACGCGCACGTTTGAACCGTTGATTGCGCCCATCGTGATGAACGGCATTTGATGCTTGCCGCTCGCCATGACGGACCAGCGATAGTCATTTCCGAATAGCTTGTCGGCAAGTCGTTTGGCATGAAGCAAGTTCTCGGTATCGGCACCCTGACCACCGAGGATGCCGAAGATCGATTGAACGAACAGGGGAGGAGCCACCAGCTTGCGATCGAGGAAGTGCGCGAGCGTGTAGAGGTGACTGATGTCGTAGCACTCGAACTCGAACTTGGTTCCGTGACCCTTGCCAAGTCGCTCGACGATGTTCTCGATGTCGGCAAACGTGTTACGGAAGATCCAGTCACGGGATGCCTCCAGGTAGGGACGTTCCCAGTCGTATTTGAACTCTTGATAGCGCCCAAGCATCGGGTACATGCCGAAATTCATCGAGCCCATGTTGAGGGAGCAAAGTTCCGGCGATGCGAGTTCCGCAGCCGCGATTCGGTCCTCGAGGGACATCCCCTGACCGCCGCCAGTGGTGATGTTCACGACTGCGTTGGTGCCTTCCTTGATGCGCGGAAGAAAGCGCATGAAGACTTCCGGATCCGGAGTGGGTTTCCCGTTCAGCGGATCACGCGCGTGCAGGTGCAACACCGAGGCACCCGCTTCGGCCGCGTCGATAGCCTGTGCTGCGATTTCCTCGGGCGTAACAGGCAGGTGCGGACTCATGGTCGGCGTGTGCACTGCACCTGTTACTGCGCAACTAATAATGACTTTCGACATGGTCTTATCCTTTCGATGCAGGAAGGCGAATCAGCAGCTTTCCCTGGTTCTCGCCCGCATAGAGGCGGGAGATCGCACTGGGCGCCTGCTCGATCCCCTCCAAGATATCCTCGCGATAATGCAGTCGGCGTTCCTTGATCCAGCGCCCTAGTTGCGCAACGGCCTCTGGATAACGGTCAGCGTAGTCGAGTGCAATGAAGCCTCGCACCATTGCACGTTTGACAAGCAGATGCCGTTCGTTGCGAGGTCCGGAGGGCCAGGGATCCCAGCTTGAAATCGACGCGGTGCCGCATATCGCAATGCGCGCGCCCACCGAGATATTTCGCATCACCGCGTCACTGATCGGGCCGGCGGTATTGTCGAAATAGACGTCCACGCCGTCCGGGCATGCGCGTGCGATTGCGGCAGAGAGGTTGGATTCATGCTTGTAATCCAGCACGTCGTCGTAGCCGAATTCGTCGATGCACAGCTTGCACTTCTCGGGCCCTCCGGCAATGCCGACCACACGGCAACCAAGAGTTTTCGCTATTTGGCCGACGCATGATCCGACCGCGCCGGCAGCAGTCGACACCACGACGGTTTCCCCTGGCTTGGGGAAGCATTCCATCAAGCCAAAATAAGCGGCATATCCATTGATCCCGAGCACACCAAGGAAGAGGGAGAGAGGGAAGTCGCGGTCGCTGATCCGCAAAAGGACAGATGTTGGGGCAACGGCTGCATATTCCTGCCAGCCGAACAGCCCCATTACCCGATCGCCGGGCGAGAATGCTTCGGTGCGTGATTCCACTACTTCGCCCACCGCAAACGCACGCATCACATCGCCAATCTCAATGCGATCGGCATATCCGTTGGCATCACTCAACCAACCACGCATGGCAGGGTCGACGGACAAGTAAAGGTTGCGAACTAGAATCTGGCCTTCAGCGAGGTATGGGATTGGCGTTGAATCCAATTCGAAGTGTTCGGCCTGAGGTATACCTTGCGGCCGCCCCTTCAGGATCACACGGCGGTTTATCATGCTACCGAGCCTCCGTTTGAGCCGTCGTCCACGATCGTGCTAAATTGCCCGCCCAAATCGAGGTTGCTATGCAGGTCGCGCATCGTGGAAGTCAGCGTTTCGCCGGGCTGCAGAAAATCTGCGAGCGTCTTCATCTCGGAAACCATCTCGGCTCGACGGCTTGGGTCATCAAGCAAGAGTGTCTTGAGTGCCTCGATCAATTTTGGGGTGCCTTGGGCGATGACGCCTCCTGGTGTGCCGGTCAGGATCAAGTCGCCTGACTTCAGGTCCATCATTGCGGCGATCTGTGTGAGTGTCTCGGCAGGTTTGTAGATCAGTTGCGAACTGATGGCACGCTGTCGCTCAACGTCACGGTAGACCAGCGAAATCTCCAGGTTCATGAGGGCAGTGGCGACTTCGTCAGGCGCCAACAGGTAAAGTAGCGGCCCCGTCGGACAGAAAGTCCGGAAACTTTTTCCCTGGTACCACTGCATGAACGACGCACCAAACATGACGTCTCGCGCGGACACGTCGTTGCAGAGCACCACGCCTGCGACGTATTCGCCGACGTTCGTGTTATCCACAACGGTGCCGGCGGTCAATTGCGAGCGCAACACAACGCCGATTTCCACCTCGTAGTCGAGGAGCTCGACGCCCTTCGGCCGAACGATTTCGTCGTACGGGCCGCAGAGCGAAGTGCTTGCCTTTGCGAACAGGAGATTCTGTTTGCGCTCATGATGTCCCGCTTCAGCGGCGTGAGTTGCGTAGTTCAGCCCCTGGCAAACAATTGTTGCGTCGCTGGTCACCGGACTTTGCAATTGCGCCGCGGTGATGTTTACGACGTCTCCATTGTCGATGCGGTCCAGATTCCGACCATACATGGCAATAATGGTATCGGTCGTGGCGTTTCGCGCAACGGGAAGATCGATGATGTCGATGACATCGTCGGGCGATGTCGGCGGAGCTGACACGAGCTTGGCCCACCGGGATGCACCGTCGTCGTCGCGATATCGAAGGATTAGAACGGCCATTTCAGCTACCTCTTCGCTTGATTTGTTTGTTGAGCAAAATTAATGGGCGGCGTGACTTCACCGCAACCACGGGCGGGGCTGCTCCAGCAGCGCTTCGATTAACATCCTGACCTTGTGCGGTGCACCCTCGGGAACGATCTCGCTCGGCCGCATCGTGTCGGGGAGGTCGTGACCCCACATCCACAAACCGCCCCTGTTGAGCGGGTGATAACCTGTCGGATATTGATCCGTCATTACGTCGCCATCCGCATAGTGTTCCCACTCGTCACCCACAGAGTCTTTCCAATAATCAAAGACTTGGCTGCCGAGCTTGTGCCTGCCGATACCCCAATGTGGAGTCCATCCTCGAGCGCGCAGAAACTGATGCCCTTGGCCGACCGATTCGATATCGAAGGTCTCGGTAGAGATATGCAGCATTGCCGGCGCGGGTCCCTCGAGAATCGCGAGGCTGTGGTGATCGCTAGGTTCTGCGCCGCGATTGAACCGAAAGAATCCAAGCACAGGGCTTCCGTCCGAAAGCGAATTCACGTCCGTCGGGATGTAACCGAAGTGCCGCATGTACCATCGGGCGGTTTCATCGAAGTTTGGCGTCTGGAGGACGACATGGCCAATTCGGAAGACCGGGGCAGGCTGCAGGGGCGTGCGAACGGTCGCATTGACGCGTCGCTTTTCCATCGGCGTATTGGTCGCCATCAGATCCGCGCGCGTCTCCATTGGTTCGACGGCAGTGAATCCGTGAATTAAATCCACGCGCCGTCCGTCCGGATCGGTCAAACGAACACGCATGCCGCCACCCGGACCGTCGCATGACTCGATATCGACACCTTCCGCGTCGGCCAGAATCCGGAGATCGTCAGCGCTCCTGGCTGTGAGCGCGAATCCGACGAATGCATCGCGGTCGGAAGGAATAACCTCGACGCAATACGGAAACGTACCGTAGCCTCGGAAGTACCGCGTTGCGCCCTGTTCTCCGTTGCAGGGCACGAAGCCAAAGTCCTCGAGGAACCGACCCATCTCCTCCACGTTGCTTCGTTCGAAGATGACATGAGCTACAGCGTCGGCACGAACGATGGGCGCTGGACGTTCGACCGGCCGAAAGTGCGTGTTTTCGTGTGAATAAGCATGGTCTTCCATAATCACGCTCCGCGAACTCGATCGATGACGGCGTACGGGTTCGACGGCATGGCATCGCCACGCCATGCAACGTGCTGGTCGGGCCGCACCAGTACAAGGTCGCACTCGTAGATGTTTCGTGCGTGGTCGTCACGGATGTCCACCACAGTAAGAGGAACGCCACGTTCCCGAGCGGCTTCGATCATCGGTTCGACGTTTGTGTCGTTGAATCGAAGCAATGTGAACCACTGTCCGAAGAGATCGAAAATCGCGCGACCATCCTGAAGGAACAGGTGCGGAGCTCGAACGCCAGGCCATGTGCTGGGCACGTACTTGAGAGGATTCCATTCCGGCTCGTTATCCTCGCCGCAAATAATGGGCGAGTCGCGATACCGGAACCCAAGCTCGATGCCAATCGACTCGTTTTCCGCGTTGCCGAGTTCCTCGATGAGCTTCGCGTATGCCTCGCGCACTACAGCGCCTTCCTGGTTGTCTTCGTGGATCTTCGGATCATAGGCTTCGGCAATACGGAAGCGGATATCCATATGCGAGCCGGACGCCTCGAGATTGCGAGCGCCGACCGGACGTCGTTCAGCCTCGATGCTCTCGAGCAGTTTCGGCCCCCCCCAGCCTTGGAGTACCGCGGCGAACTTCCAGCCGAGATCCACCGCATCGCAAATGCCGGTGTTCATGCCGTAACCGCCGGTCGGAATGTATTGATGGACAGCGTCGCCTGCCATCCAGACCCTGTTTCGGCCGTAGCCGGTCGAAAGCACGAGGTGCGGGGACCAGGGATTGGCTTGGAGCACCTCCAACGGGAACTCGGTACCGATAGACTGATATACGAGTTCCTTGGGATCGACGGACGCCGCTTCTACACCATCCGGAAGGACGCAATGCAGAGTGAAAATTTCCTTGTCGTCTTGCGCAATCAGCGTGCCGCCAACAGGCGATTGGTAGTGCCAAGCAATGCCGAAACGCTGAAGAAGGTCCTTTGCCGGTGAGCGGAAATGGACCATGTAGAATCGGGCAATCGAGAATTTTCCTTCCCACGAGAAGCCCAGCGATTCCCGAACGACGCTGCCGCCACCGTCGCAGCCGGCAAGCAATGTGCAGCGTACCTCTTCAGTTCGGCCCGTTGCGATTTCACGCAACGTTGCAGTCACGCCATCCGCATCTTGAACGAAGCTTTGCATCCCCCAGCCGAAGCGAAGCTCGACCAACGGCGACTCCTTCAAAACTTCGCACAGGGTCGGTTCGAGAACAACCTGACTGAGGCGCATGTTCGGCTCTAGCGGTTGGGAGCCGTCATTTTGGTTGCGAATGCGCTCACGCCAGGTATGCACGTCGGGGTAGTTGAATCGAGCCAATTCCCACTCGTTGAGCCGAGTCACCCACGAAACGTCCATGCAGTTCTGGGGTGGCACCGCGACGCCGCGAATACGGTCAGCGACACCGAGACGACGGAAGTGCTCCATGCTGCGGCCGTTGGTGACATCCATCTTCGGGTGTCGCGTAGTGCCAGGATTTCTTTCCACCACGAGTGCCTTGACGCCTCGCGATTGAAGCTCCAAAGCCGTAGCGAGCCCGACCGGGCCCGCACCCACTACGAGTACAGGTACGTTGACCAAGATCCATCTCCTTCCATGTTCGAGCCCTGGTGGGCACTTCTGTTTGGTACAGCAGACTGATGTGGGCACGTTAGCACGTCTTTTTGCAAAATACTACGAGTGTGGAGGTTTGTAGGCTGGGTGAATGACGTGACTACCTCCGCGAGTTCGACCAAAAGACGGGAGAGTTTGGCGTTGCAGTTGGGTTCATCTGTGCCGATAGCTTGCTGCAGTAAGGGAGACAGGGTTGTGCGATGCGGAATCGAAAGACGTTCCGCTCGCGGCTCGACCCATTGATTCGACAGTTAGGGATATTCCCGGATGTCGCCCGCCGTGTCTCTTGCCAAACGGTGGGGCTGACACTCGGATCGTTTCTCGCAAACGGGGGCAAGCACACCGGCGACGTTTTGGGGCTCGAGAAAATCGAGCATCGCCGGATGGTCGAGGACCCGGCGAGCCGGACGTCGACCAATCGAGTCGATCGCAGCGTATGCGACATGGAGCGCGCGCGGATTCGACAACGGTCGCAGCATCGTGGCTGCTGCCGCATCCATTGATCGTTTACTTTGTTGTATTGCGACGAACATGGTGCGATGCCATAAGACCAGCAAGTGAATCGCAACGAGCGTGGGTGACCAACTGAGGTTTTCATCGCGCTGCTCTTCCCTTGTGGCCCGACAAGCTGACTGACGTCTCTCCATCCGGCCAACCTTCGTCGCGACGTAGGGACACTCCCAATAAACTCCACGAACGACAAAATTTATATTGAGTCCATGGATGCGCCACGACTGGTTCGAAGCAGTTCCGAACAGAGCGACAGAAGAGACGAACCCGGAAGGCTCGGACCGATGCGGCCCGCGAACCATTGGGTGAGCCGTTGTGGTCTGAAGTAAGCAGGCTACGGGCGTACCGGTGCGAAATTCAGACGCTCAGAATGGTTGGGCGGACACGTAATTCGGCAATGGAGGAGTTCATGGTCGATATGCACGGCAAGGTCGTCGTCATTACTGGAGCGGCGAGCGGACAAGGTGCTGCTGAGGCAAAGTTGTTCGCTGAACACGGTGCGAACGTCGTGATTACGGACATCAATGCGAAGGGCGCGAGCGTCGCCGAACGATTCGGTAGGTTGGCCCATTTTGTGCGGCACGATGTAAGTAAGGAATCCTCATGGATAGAGGTCAGGAGGCAAGCGCTTGATCGATTCAAGAAGATCGACGTGTTGATCAACAACGCGGGCGTATACCAACCGGCGACGTTGCTGGATACGGACATGGCCATCTGGGATCACCACTACCGTATCAATCAACTCGGCGTATTTCTTGGAATGCGCACCATGGCGGAAGCGATGACGGCTTTCGGCGGTGCAATCGTGAACGTGTCTTCGAACGCCGGGCTCAATAACGTACCCGGAATCTTCGCCTACGCCAGTAGCAAGTGGGCGGTACGCGGTATGACGAAGCTGGCAGCTTCCGAACTCGCACCACTCGGTATTCGAGTCAATTCCATTCATCCAGGTGTCATCGATACGCCGATGATCGGGAAGAACGACCCTGAGCGATCAAAGTTCTACGAGGACATGATCCCCATGCGCCGGCTGGGCAAGCCGGAAGAGGTGGCGCGGCTCGCACTATTTCTTGCATCCGACGCGTCGTCTTACATCACCGGCGCCGAGGTTACGGTTGACGGTGGGATTGGCTGAGGCGAGGAATCGAGGCGTTGAGTTGGTTGATGCTGCGTCGTCAGACATGTAGGAAGTCGACGGCCCCTACGGTAGTAACTGATGAAGTCAATTTCACGCAATGACTAACCAGATCGCAACTCCTGAACGGTCCGCTGAGAGTCGCAACCCGAACGAAGTAAGTGGTTATGACCGCCCGGCAGCGTTGGCCGCGATGATTTTGATGACCAATCTCGGCGCCGTGACGATGCTGTTGACGCCGGCATTGGTTGGAGGCTACATCGGCAGCGGATGGATTGGACAGGCTGAAGCATCGACCTTGACCGCCACCGAGTTGACTGGCATGAGTGTCGCTGTGGTCTTGACATCGCTCGTGCTCTCTCGAATCGACCGTAGGCTATTCTTGGCAACGGGCCTGCTGTTTACTGCACTTGGACATTTTTCTAGCGCGCTTGCAACGGCATATCCTCTCCTGCTGGCGAGTCGTGCTGTCGCTGGCATTGGAGTCGGTATCACGTACGCAATCGCGGTAGCGGCCGTGTCCAGGACGCGCGCACCGGATCGAAGCTTCGGCTTGGCAATTACCGCAAACCAACTGACTGTCACACTGATCTTGTGGATTTTGTCTTGGCGATCATTGGGCCAAGGATACAGCGGCGCAATGTATGTATTGCTTGTGTTCACCGTACTCACAGGTTTAGGCGGTTGGTGGTTTCCACGCAGCAGCTCAGAGCCGGCATCGCTTGCCGTGAATGCACGCATGAAGCCTTCTTCTTCGAGGCTCGCCAGCATCATCGGATTAACAGGTATGTTCCTGTTTCTCATTGGAATCGGCGGTGTCTGGCCGTTTGTCGGCGAGATCGCGCGCGCCCACGGCATTGGATCGGATGCAGTCGGCTACGCCCTCGCGGCATCTGGATTCGGCGGTATTGGTGGTGGGTTGCTGGTATCGCTGATCGGACTTCGGTTCGGCCGAACCTTGCCCATTATCGTCGGTACATTGGGATTGGCCACAGCAATGCTTGTGCTGAATGCCGTTTCGGATCGGATCGGTCTGAGTGTCTGTGCGATTTCATTCATGGCATTCTGGATTTTTTGCGTTCCATATTACCTTGGTGTTTTGTCTACGGCCGATTCGGATGGTCGATTAGCGGTGTTGAGCAGTGCAGCGATGCCGTTTGGATTGGCAGCCGGTCAAGCGATTTCAAATGCATTGATCGCGGGAAGAAGTAATTCAGTGCAAGTTATGGTGTCGTCGTTGTTCCTTCTGATGGCACTTGCGATGACGTTGATGAGTGCGAGCATGGTACGGAAAGTTGCAGGGAAGAGGATGTCGGGTATTTAAGATCGACCGGAAAGTGGTCGTGTTGTAGCGGGAACCCATTGAAGGGTCGTGCCTTCATGACAGATATGAGGAATGCAAATCATGTTGCGAGCAATTCGAGCAACGCTGTCGGTCCTTCCACTGCTCATCATTGGTGGATTGCTCTACGCCGCAGTTTTCGTTAAGCCGAACGTCAGTGCAAGCACGGTCGTTCCACCGCCAATCGCGCGGGGGGAGTACATGTACGGAGTTGCCAGCTTGAAGGATGGTGCGATTCTCGGCGTGGGAAGTGGTGGAAAGATATGGCGGATTTCGCCGGGCGAGCAAACGATTATGAGTGAGAAGTCGCCCACCAGTGCCGCATTGCAAGACATCGCGACCTGGAACGATGGCGCGGCTGTGGCAGTTGGAGACGGCGGGACGGTTCTCGTGAGCCAGGACCAAGGCAAATCCTGGTCGACAGTTAAGGTGACGCTTTCCTCCGTTGCCAACAAGCTCGTGAGAGTGAGGGCCATCGAGGACGGTAGTGCATGGGCTGTGGGTGAGATGGGCGCAGCGCTGAAGTCGACTGACCATGGCGCGACCTGGAATCGCGTTACCAGCGAAGAGGACAAGTCGTGGAACGACGTTTTCGTGGTCGGAAACAAGGTGTGGTTGGTCGGCGAGTTTGGTCGAATCAGCTCGTCGTCAGATGGAGGGGCAACCTGGTCCAACGTTGCCAGTCCGGTCAAAAACAGTCTCATGGCAGTGGCGTTTCGCGATGACATGCATGGGGTTGCTGTCGGCGTGGATGGAACCGTGCTGAGTACTACCGATGGTGGTGTCGCATGGGCCGTGGCGCCACGCGTGGTCACAAGCCACTTGTTCGACGTTACTTGGGATGGAAAGGAATGGTTGGCTGTGGGTGATATGGGTGTCCTGCTCATTGGCGACGCTTCTGGAGCGCATTGGCGGGAATCACGCGTGACGCCCGATAACCGGCAATGGCACACCAAAATTGTCAGAGATGGCGACCGATACGTTGCGTCCGGTGGTTCCGTGGACGTTGTTGGAGCGTTATGACACCCGCTGGCAAGGCGGTGGTCAGAGGGCCAAAAAATAGGAGACGGTTGTGAAGGACGCGATCTTTAACGTATTGCAACGCTTCGTCGAGTTCTGTATTCGACGGCGCATCTGGGTGGTCGCTATATTGGGCGTGGCGACGGCGACTATGGGCGTGGCGGCATTCCATGTATCGATCAAGACGGATCTGGACGATCTGCTGCCGCGTACTCATGCGTATATTCAAGTACACGAGCGTTTCAAGCAGAGCTTTGGTGGATCGAACATTGTCAGCATCATGTTGGAGGTGAAGGACGGAGACATCTTCAATCCGAAGACGCTGGCGAAAATACAAAAGGTTACGCAGGACCTGCAGCGCGTTGACGGCGCGAATCAGTTTCAAATCATGTCTCTTGCCTCAAAGAAGGCGAAGGACATCCGTGGGTCGACAGACGGCATTGAATTTGTGCCACTGATGTGGCCTGACATCCCGCAATCCGATCGTGACGTTGCAACACTACGGAAGTCGGTGATGAACAACCCGCTGGTCTACGGCGCGTATGTCTCGCGTGACTTGAAGGCGGCATTGATCACCGTTGACTTCTACGACCAGTTGGTCAACTACGAGACGGTCTTCCAGCAAATCAATGCGATTGCAGATAGCGTACGAGGAGACGGAGTCGTCGTGCGGGTCACCGGTGCGCCGATCCTGTTCGGATGGGTGAATCACTATCTGCCGGAGACGTTGCTCATCTTCCTCCTGACTGTCGGGATGCTGATCCTGCTGCTGTTTGTGACGGCGCGTACGTGGCGCGGTACCGTTCTGCCATTGCTCGCTGGCGTGGTAAGCGCGACGTGGGCGCTTGGGGCGGCAACATTGCTTGGATTCAACGTCGATCCGCTCGTCATCGTGGTTGCGTTTCTTATCACGGCCCGGTCCATTTCACACTCGGTTCAGCTTGTCACGCGATTTGACGACGAGATTGTCAGTGGCGCTGATAATGCAAAGGCGGCGGCAAGGGCAAGCATGCTTGCATTGTTCAAGCCCGGCATGCTCGGTGTCGTGGCCGACGCTGGCTGCATGATCGTGGTGCTACTGACGCCGATCGCGCTGATGCAGAAGGTCGCGATTATCGGAACGGTATGGGTGTTGACCATCGCTCTGAGCGCGGTCGTGCTCACTCCGGTGCTACTCTCGTGGATCAAGAATCCAAAGAGCTACGCACATCCGTTCGATGTATCGCCGATTCTTCAGAAGATCCTGGATGTTTGCATCCGCATTGTCACGTCGAAGTGGCGCTATACGGTACTCGCTGGCGCCACCATCGTATTCATTGGCTCGGGTATCTACGCGTTCAACCTGACTGTGGGTGATGCCAATCCGGGGTCTCCGATTCTTTGGCAGAAGTCGATCTATAACACGGACGCAGAAGCCATCAACCGAGAGTTTCCGGGTGCGGATCGCATGTTCGTGGTGTTCGCCGGTAATCAGCCTGGGGCGATGAAGGATCCAAACGTTCTACGCAACATGAGCGATTTCCAGAAATTCATGGGTGCTCAACCGGAAGTCGGCGCAAGCCTCTCGTTGGCCGATGTCATTCCCGTGGTAAATCGAACACTTCACGAAAGCAACCCTCGCTATCTGACGTTCGGGAAAAACAAGGAAGAGAACGCTGAGTTAGCCTATATGTTGCAGAGCGGATCGGAACCCGGAGACATGGACCGTCTCGTGGATCCGAAATATCAGAATGGCTCGGTTACGCTCTTTTTCCATGATCATCAGGGGTCGACGATTCGTACTGCGATTGCCCGGATCAAGGAATTCATGCGGTCGCATCATATCGAGCAGGGTGAGTTCAAGTTGGCTGGCGGCATGGTCGGCGTACTCGCCGCCATCAATGAAGTACTCCTGTCTGGCCAGGTCGAAAGCATCGCATTTGCTCTTCTGGTGCTGGTTGCATGCTGCGCCGTCGCGTACCGGTCGATGATGGCAGGCATCTTTTTCATGGTGCCGGTTGTGCTCGCCAATACATTGACCTTCACTTTCATGGCATTGAAGGGAATCGGGATGAATATCAATACCGTTCCGGTGGCTGCGCTGGGTATCGGACTTGGTGTCGATTATGCGTTCTATATCGTCGATGGAATCAAGGAAGATCTCCATCACCATGGTCATAACGATCTAGTGCGGGCGATCACGCGCTCGATCAACACTGCCGGACGGGGCGTTCTCATTACGGCTTCCACGTTGATCATCAGCGTGGTTCTCTGGAGCTTCTCGTCGCTGCGTTTCCAGGCAGAAATGGCGACCCTGATGGCTATCTGGCTGGCAATCTCTGCAGGTAGTGCTTTATTCATTATGCCTGCCATGGTGTATGTGTTTCGTCCAAAATTCGTGATTGGGGGGATTTCGAAGACGAGGCGTGGCGACGACGCGAGGAAGTCGGGCTGCATGGATGGAAAGGGGACGGGGTGCGACGGCGTCCCTACGAACAACTAATCCGATTGTACGATCATAGGCTTGGTATCTATCTGGAGACGTAGATATGAATACGAAATCAATCAAGAATGCAAATAAAAATAGAATTCGCATTCTGGCTGCAATCATTGCATCGGGGTGTGCGGGGCAAGCCCTTGCAGCAGACCCGATCGAGGAAGCGGTTGAGAAATCCGCGAACGACAACTACTTCAAGATGGGCGGATTCGTCAGAAGCTGGGTGTCGATGAACTTGCAAGATCACCCGGAGACCGGGGGCGGAAAAGGTCAGCTTTCCATGGCTCGAGGATCCTTGGAGTTGAACATGGATGCCAAGACCGGGCCGTTTCGATGGACGGTAGTCGGTCGAGCCGATCGGGAAGTGTTGACGCATTACGAGAGGGAACTTCAAAACCTCGCTCGAACAAATACGCCGGGCGGGCCGGGTAGCAGCATGCTCAGTCAATACAATCAAACGCAGCTTCGAGAGTATTTCGTCGACTTTGACATTGGTGAACATGCACATTTCCGCGTTGGCAAGCAGGAGGTGGCATGGGGGGAGACGGATTTCTTCCATCCGACCGACCTGATCAACGGATTCGACTATCGGTGGCGGTCGTTTCTTGAGCGTGACAACGATGAACTGCGAAAGCCGCTGATCATGGTGAACGGGAATTTCGACGTCCCGGCACTGAATGGCTCTCTGCAATTGCTGGTGCGGCCGGGCATCGATCAGCTCGCGGACATCGGTAATACATACGAGCTATCGGGTGGGCGCTGGGCCGGGCAGCCGTTCAAGGGCATCGACTTTTTGGCGCCGGGTTCGCTAACGGTCAATTATCGGCATCGGAACGGCAATGCAACCGATGTGACCGGTGGAGCGCGGTGGACCGGGCTGGCGGGCTCCGTCAATTATGCAGTGTCGTATTTGAATACTTACCGGCCCGATCCGATCGTAAACTCCGCCTTCGTGCCTTGGGGAGAAAAGCCCAAGGGCACGCTTGGTGATTTCATTTTCCCGAAAATTAATGTGTTCGGGGCAAGCGTCAGCACCGAGGTGCCGGCGATTGATTCCGTGGTGGCCGCGGAAGTCGCGTATCAGAAGAACGTGCCGTTCAACGTGGGTAGCAATTTCGCGAACGGCGCTCTGCCGGGATTTGGTGGTGTTATCACGAAGGACGTCGTTGTCTCGTCGTTGCGAATCGACAAGCAGTTTCGCCTGATGCAGTTGCTGGGGACGAGCGAAGCCACTTTGGCATCCCTTCAGATTTTTGACACATGGATTCGAAATCTCAACAATTCCGATGACATTGTGTATGCGGCTGGATATGGAAAAAAGGCGAAACGTCATACTACTACATTAACAGGATTCTTCACGCTGAACTATATGAACAGCCGTCTGAATCCGGGATTTGCGGCTGGGATGGATATTTCAAACGGTGATGCTTTCGTCATTCCGAGTATTGAATACAAGGTAGGTAACCATTGGCGGTTTTTGGCTGAGGCCGACATTTTCTTTCCGCACCATCAGAAACACCCTGGAGAAATTGAGTACTCTACTGGCCCGCTCGGTGGCCTGGCCAACAACGATCAGTTGATGCTTCGCGCTACATACCAGTTCTAATGAAATAATTGGAGACATGTTATGAAAACTTTCGATAAACTCGTTTGTCACTCTGTTTTTCTTTCATCGTTGGTTGTCGGGGCGGGGGCATGGGCCGCCGAACTTCCCGCCGGCACTGTGATTGAAAAGTCGAATATCGACACTGTGAAGAGTGATACGTTCGACGGGCATCCGATTTCGAGCCTGCTTACCGAAAAGGTGGCGTGGCAAATCCGGAACTGGAACCTCAAGATCACGCTTGATCACGCTAAACCTATTCCGGCCGAGCCGCGACTGGTTGAGGCGACGAAGAAGTATTCGGGGCAGGTGAAGTTCGATCCGAAGACAAAGGAGGTCACGGGTTACGTGGCGGGTGTTCCATTCCCGGACATTGAAACCAGCGACCCGGATGCCGGCTATAAGATGATGTGGAACTTCTACTATGCGCCGCGGGAAGGGGACACCGTGTACAACGACGTCTTTGCGTTGGCGGTCAACGGTAACAGTGGCCTGGAAACGAAGCAGGCGTGGATTTATCAGCGCTACTACTTCAAGAACAGATTGCTCGACAAGCAACCCGTCGCCGGCGACGGCACGATTGCCGCCAAAACGTATGACCTCGCGCAGTATCCGGAGGATGTAAAGGGTATCGGGACGTTCGCTGTCCGCCTGGATTCCCCGTCGTACGAAGAAACGTGGGCCTATCTGAAGTCGGCCCGGCGCACGCGCCGCCTGTCCGGCGGTGCATGGATGGATCCGGTCGGAGGACTGGATTTTCTTGGCGACGACAACAACGTATTTAACGCTCGCCCGAGCTGGTACAAGGGCTTCAAGGTGACCGGCAAGCGCTGGATTCTCGCGGTCACGGATGGGAACAAGAACAATCACGTCGAGTCCAGGTCCGGAACCGCGGACGAATTTCCGACTTACGACCTCAAAAATGCGCCCTACTGGAATCCTATCGAAAAGTGGCAGCCGCGCGAAGTATATGTCGTCGAGGCAACGCCGCCGGACCAGCACCCGTATAGCAAACGCGTTATGTACCTTGATGTCGATACGTTCCGTCCGTATTACTCGGAGAACTACGACAAAAAGGGCGAGTTCTGGAAGTTCGTGATTTCCGAAATGCGGGCTGGTGTTTCCGAGGGCGGCCAGCACGTGCTGCTGTATACGGGTGTCGAAGCAATCGACTTCAAGGCACGTCACGCAACTGTTGCGCCGATCGTCAGTCGCGCAGATCCGCGCGGGATCACCGACAGCCATTGGTCGCTGAGTGGTCTCGAGCAGCTGGCGAAGTAAGCGTCGGATCAGCGTATGCGGGAAATGTTGGTACCGGCGCCACCACGGACGGCGCGCGGTGCCAACGCGAATCGGTTGGCGCGCAGGTCGTGATTTGAACTCGACCATGAGCGAGCAGTAACTGGCTATTTCCGGGATGAGTATGGAACGTATGGCGTCTAGTTGCGGAGAGTTGGACATGAAAGATGAGTTGAAAGGGAAAGTCATTGTCGTGACGGGAGCATTCGGCAACCTAGGCATGGTGACGGCCATTACTCTCACCAAATATGGTGCAACCGTGGCGCTGGTTGACTCCAACCAAGCGCCTGCGGGACAAATTCCGGGAGCGCTGAGCGATGCACTTGTTTTGGGTGAAGTGGATCTCAGTTCTTATGATCTAGCGCATTCGGCGATGTCGACGGTCTCTGCGCGATACGGAGAGATTTACGGCGTGGTCAACGTCGCTGGAGCGTTTCGCTGGTCGACTGTGGAGGGGGATGAGGTCGACGCGTGGGATAACCTCTTCAACGCGAATTTGAAGACTGCCTTGATGACGTCGAAAGCCGTATTGCCGTATCTGCGTGATCGCGACGGCGGGCGGATCGTAAACATCGGTGCAGCCGCCGCGGCGAAGGGAGTTGTAGGAATGGGCCCTTATGCTGCGAGCAAGTCTGCGGTTGCCCGCCTCACCGAAGCGCTTGCCGATGAATTAAAGGACCGTAGTATTACGGTCAATGCGATATTGCCAAGCGTTATCGATACGCCAATTAATCGCGAAATAATGCCCGATGCGGACTTCCAGCGCTGGGTGACGCCAGACGCTGTCGCCGAAGTTATCGCGTTTCTGATGTCGCGTCGATCAGCCGCAATCACCGGTGCATTGATTCCGGTGTCAGGGCGCATGTGAGGAGCGTGGCGGAACTCCAACTTTCGAGGCGATACAAACTATGGATGAGAAGAAGAGAGATCGGACTGAGCTCCCGCGTCGAGCCTTTCTAGGTCGCGCTGCGGCCGCAGGCGTTGGTGCTGTGTTTGCCGTGCAGGCGAAGGCTGAGAATGCATCGGTTGGCGGTCGAAATTGGACTCATACGGCGGACGTGATTGTAGTTGGGTCGGGCGCTGCGGCGTTGTCTGCGGCAATTGCCGCGACGAAGGCGGGTGCCAGCGTGATCGTTCTCGAAAAGGCGCCGGTTGCCGGAGGCACGACGAGCAAGTCGGACGGGGCATACTGGATACCGAATAATCATCACCTTCGGGCCCAGAAACTTGCTGATCCCAAAAGCGAGGCAATGCGATACATGGTTCGGGGCTCGTACCCTACTCTTTACCGTGAAGAACAGCCTCGGTTTGGGGTCGGTGCGCACGAGTATGAGCTGATTGAGGCCTATTACGATAATGCTGCTTCGATTGTCGAAGACCTCGAGAATTCCGGCGTCATTCGTTCGACGATGTTTGATCTCCCGGACTACCAGGACCATGAACCGGACGGAACCAGCAAGTTGACTCATGGCCGCATCCTGGTTCCATTGAAGCCGGATGGCGGAATTGGGCAAGGTCGAGAACTAATTCGACAAATGCGCGCATGGTTGGATGCACATAAGGTTGTGTTTCTTTTCCGCCATGCTGTAAATGGCATTGAGCGTAATACATTGGGGCAAGTGATTGGTGTGGCCGTGACCAGGCCGGATGGGACAATCTTTGTTCGAGCAAAAAAAGGCGTGGTATTCGGCAGCGGCGGATTTACCCACAATCCGGATCTGATGTTGAATTTTCAACCGGGGCCGAGCTGGGGCGGATGTGCCGTACCAACCAATCAAGGCGATCTCGTCAAGATTGGGGTGCGAAACGGGGCAAAGATTGGCAACATGGTCAACGCGTGGCGTGCCGAGCTGCTCTTGGAAAGCGCAATGGAGTCGGCAAGCGTTCCGCGCGACATTTGGCAACCTCCGGGCGACAGTATGATACTGGTCAACAAGCACGGCAGGCGCGTCGTTGACGAGAAGCGAAATTACCACGAACGCACACGAGCGCACTTCGTTTGGGATGCGGTGGAATCCGAGTATCCCAACAAGCTTCTGTATATGATTTATGATAAACGGACGGCTGAACTGTTTGCCGGAAATTATCCATTGCCGGGTCCGGGGCAAAACGAAAGCTATGTGATTCAGGCGCCATCTCTAGCTGCGCTTGGAGATGCAATCCAGGCTCGCCTTGATTCGTTGCGGGAAAAAATCGGGCGTGAAAAAATGGCAGAAAATTTTTCGAAAAACCTTGGTGCGCAGATCGCTCTCTATAACGATGACGCCAAGCGAGGTGTGGACACCGAGTTCCAGCGAGGCAAGTACCCGTACGACGGTATTTGGCACACGCAAATTAATTCGAAACCGCGTACCGATACGAATTGGAAACCGGCTAGTCCGAATCCAACGGTATTTCCTATCGATACCAGGGGACCGTTTTTTGCGATCATCCTAGGAGCAGGAACGCTTGACACAAACGGTGGACCCGTTATCGACACCTACGCAAGGATTCTCGATGTTGACGGAAAGCCGATTCCGGGACTCTACGGCGCGGGCAATTGCATTGCATCTCCGGCGGCCTCGGCGTACTGGGGGGCCGGGGGAACAATTGGTCCGGCAATGACATTTGGGACCTTGGCAGGAAGGCATGCAGCGCTCGAAACGGTAAAGGATGCATAAAGTGACGTTCAAATTGAAGTGCGCCGCCAGGGCGTTTTTTATCTGCCTGTTTTTTATGTTCGATGAAACGCATGTGGGCGCTCAAAGCTTTAAAAAGGATGTGCAACCCATCCTTGATGCGAACTGCGTTTCCTGTCACCAGACGGGAAGTGCTCCACAGAATCTTGTTCTCGAGAGCGGCGCATCTTATCGCGCCATCGTCAATCATTCGAGCACCGAAGCCCATCAGATGTTGGTCGCTCCCGGTGCGCCAAAGTCGAGCTATCTGTTGGCCAAGATTTCGGGATCGCAAGCCGAGTTGGGCGGAAAGGGCGAGCGTATGCCTATAGGCGGAGTTCTCCAATCGGAGGATATCGAGGCAATCCGGGCATGGATCGCCGCAGGCGCACCGGATAACTGAGCGATGCCGCTGCAGCGATGTTCCGGAACGTCGGAGCGACCAGCGCGGGCGGAATCCGGATGAGGTCCGAACTCGACAATGTAGGTCGGTTTCGTGCAATCGTGGTTGCGACATTGGGCGCGCAGTTGCGCATGGTCGGCAATTATGGCGTCTGCGGCCCACATGAGGGGATGCTGTAACCCGGTAAGCCGTATGAAGGGCGCTTGTCGAGGCGCCTTTCTGCTCCGGTGACGACTCTCATTGGTTGACGTGAGTCCCGTGTTGTCAACGCTGTACTTTCTTTGGGCCAGGCGAGAAACCTGGGTGAAAAAGGATTCGAGCGATGAGTAATCGAGAAGTGGTTGTGGTTGGCGCAGCGCGTACTGCCATTGGAACGTTCGGTGGTTCACTGAAGGACGCGCCGATGACGGTACTTGGCGCGACAGTCGTCCGTGCAGCGCTGGATCGTTCGGGCGTGCCGCCTGCGTCAATCGGGCATGTCGTGATGGGTAATGTCATCCCGACCGAACCGAAGGATGCCTATTTGAGTCGTGTTTCAGCCATGGACGCGGGCATTCCGAAAGAAGTCCCGGCATTCAATGTCAATCGACTTTGTGGCTCGGGTCTCCAGGCGATAATTAATGCGGCGCAGTCAATTATGCTCGGCGACGCCGATTTTGCTGTGGGCGGCGGCGCCGAATCGATGAGCAGGGGGCCGTTCATTACGCCAGCCGCTCGTTGGGGAGTGCGCATGGGCGACACGCAGATGGTCGATTACATGACGGGAATCCTCCACGATCCGTGGAGGCGCATCCATATGGGTGTGACGGCGGAGAACGTTGCTGAGCGCTACAGCATCTCGCGTGCGGAGCAAGATGAACTGGCAATGACGAGCCAAATGCGTGCAGCGAAAGCGATCGACGAGGGTCGCTTCGCGAGCCAGATCGTTCCAGTGGAGATCAAGACCCGCCAAGGAATCGTCCAGTTCGATATTGACGAACACGTTCGCAAGGACGTCACGGCCGACATGCTGGCAAAGATGAAGCCGGTTTTCAAGGAAGGGGGCTCGGTTACACCCGGAAATGCATCGGGCATCAATGACGGGGCGGCCGCCGTCGTGTTGGCTGAGGCCGGAAAAGCGGCCGCATTGGGTCTCGTGCCCCTGGCCCGCCTTGTTGGTTACGCCCATGCGGGCGTAGAGCCTGAGTATATGGGCCTTGGCCCCATTCCTGCCACGCGACTGGTGATGCAGCGCACAGGATTGAAGGTGGAGGATATGGATGTCATCGAGTCGAACGAAGCCTTTGCTGCTCAAGCCTGCGCCGTGTCAAAGGAACTGGGTTTCGATCCGGCCAAGGTGAATCCCAATGGTTCCGGGATATCCCTCGGGCATCCTGTCGGTGCGACGGGCGCAATCATTTCGGTTAAAGCGATCTACGAACTCCACCGGACGGGGGGGCGGTATGCACTGGTGACAATGTGTATCGGCGGTGGGCAGGGCATTGCAGCGATTTATGAGCGTATCTGATGTCTTGTACCGCTACGTCACGAGAGAATCACCAGAAGTCCGGCATTGAATCGTCACCCCGTGACGGATGCCGCGTTCGGCGCTTCGCTGATTTCCATCAGCACTTTGAGCGTCGCCATTAACCAAGGCGGCCGTGGAAGATTTGAAAGGGAACGTGTATGGGCATCAATAAAGTCGCCGTCATCGGTGCAGGAACTATGGGCAATGGAATCGCTCAAGTATGTGCCGCGGCGGGTTTTAACGTCGTGGTCGTGGATGTGTCGGACGAGGCGCTGCAGCGTGGCGCGGCTGCTATATCCGACAGCCTCGATCGCCTGGTGAAAAAGCACAAGCTGACGGTTTCCGACAAGCAGGAGATATTGGGGCGCGTCAGCACGACCACTCGTTACTCGGCTCTTTCCGACGTGGACCTGGTGATCGAGGCCGCGACCGAAAACGAAACGCTCAAAATTCGAATAATCAAGGAGATCGATGCCATCGTCGGCGCAAATGCAATCATTGCTACGAATACGTCCTCTATCTCGATCACCAAACTAGCAGCGTCCACCGCACGTCCGGAAAGATTTATCGGAATGCACTTCTTCAATCCAGTGCCGCTGATGGAGTTGGTGGAGCTGATTCGAGGATTTCAGACATTGGATGAAACCCAGATGCGTGTCGAGGCATTCGTCAAGGCAATTGGAAAGACTGCGATCGTTGCGAAGAACAGTCCCGGTTTTGCGGTTAACCGCATTCTCTGCCCAATGATCAACGAGGCAGTATTCGCCTTGCAGGAAGGCTTGGCTACTGCTGAGGACATTGATAATGGCATGAAGCTTGGGGCAAATCATCCAATTGGTCCTCTTGCGCTCGCCGACCTGATTGGCTTGGATACGATGCTCGCGGTTATGGATGTTTTTTACAGAAACTTTAATGATCAAAAATATCGACCGGCCCCGCTTCTTAGGGAAATGGTGGATGCTGGATTTCTCGGTAGAAAGAGTGGGCGAGGTTTCTATCGATACAATTAAAATGGAAAATTGCCGACTCTCGATAAAATGCAATATGCGTCCTTTATTGGCGATAGCATCAAAATGTATCTTGATGGCGATTCACAATTGGGGAAAGCTGCGGCTGGCATCGCGGCTTTACTTGCCCCTGTAGAACTGGTGGTCGAGTGCAACCACTAGCAGTTGGCAATCGGCATACGTAAACGTCGGCGATGGTGGATCGTAAGCTGCGACTGGCACGGATGTGGCTCGTCGAAGTGCGCATGGGCGCGATTGGTAATTTCCGGCGTCGCCGTAGAACTACTACTCGTATCCGCTGTCGGGTCTGGGGAAAGGGTATTCGCGACGACGCGTCAGCAAAATGGACGTATGCAGAATTTTTTAGCGCAGGTCATCGAGCAACATCTTCGCCTCTCGTAAGTCAGCGCAGTCGAAACCTTCGGTGAATGCACTATAGACTCCGTACAGCCGCTCACGGGCCGCCTTCATCTTGCCTTGCGTTTGCCACAGGCGGGCGAGGCTCAAAGTTGCGCGGAGCTCAAGAGACTTAGCGCGTTGACGACTAGCGACTGCGATCGCTTGTAGAAAACATTCTTCCGCTTCTCGCTGAACTTCGGATTGGGAGCTCCCAGGCTGATCGATGAGCAGTTCGCCCTTGAGACGATGCAACTCTGCTTCGCAATAGCGCTCCCCGGTCTTGTCTACCGTAGCGAGTGCCTCAGCCAGCACGCTCAGGCCGGCCGGCGTTTGTCCCGCGTGCCCATAGGCTGTGGCGAGCAAGGCCAGGAAGCGCGATCGCGCCAACTCTGCGCCGGTTGTTTGGTAGGCGGCCAGGCCCTTGTTAATAAGGGCTATCCCCGGCTCGATGTCTCCCTGTTCAGCCAAGGCCCAGCCCCGAAGGATGGTTGCATAAGCCAACCAGAATGGGAACGCCTGTTCGGTGGATAGCGTGATGGCGGCCTCGGCGCACTCTTGGGTTAGCCGAGCTTCGCACCGAAACTGATGCAAGTCGGCCGCCGTGTTCAGGATAAGCGCCAAGCTGGACGGATGTGACATCTTCCGAGCCAAGGCAAAGGCTTCCTGACTTCGCTTACTCGCCTGATCGGGATAGCCCAGGAACCACAGGCTCCAGCCTGAAATGCTCAGGCCAATCATGTAAGGATCGACCCCGTAGACAAAGGCGTGCTCGCGATGTTGCTCGGGATCATAGAGCGCAAGTGCCTGCTCCAGGTGCGCATGTGCAGCGGTAAAGTCACCTTGAAAGTAGCGGTTCATGCCGATTGCGCTATGCGCTTCCACGAGCAAACCCGGATCTTGCGCGTTCTGCGCCAGGCGAAGCATCCGCTCACTTAGTTCTTGCGCCTTGACGTGCTCTGCACGTAAGTCGTAATAAACTCGCAGCCCCAGTTGTGCCGGGAAAACCTCTGCCACTTCACCCACCTGTTCGCATAACGCCAGCGCGCGGGTATAGGCGTCCTTCACCTGTGAAGAGGCAGGGCCTCGAGCAGCCATCAACGTCGGACCCAGCGCAAGTTGTATAGTAAGCTCCCGGCGAGCACGTTCGGGTGTGTCGGGCATGCACCCCAGCAGCTCGAGTGCCGCCCCGAGGTGCTGGGCTGCCTCGAAATTGGCCGAACGCAGTAGCGCCTGTTGTCCTGCATACTGCAGATACTCCACGGCCTTCAGAACGTTGCCGCTTTGGCTGTAATGGCGCGCCAGCTCGTTGCAATAGTCATTGAGCCTGGCAGGGTAGAGTGCCTCAATGGCCTGCGCCGTGCGTTCGTGCAGTACGCTGCGCTGTTCCGTGAGCAGCGACTTGCCGGCGACCTCCTGTGTGAGGGCGTGCTTGAATGTGTACTCAACCTCCGGAAACGCCGGCCGCTCATAGATGAATTCGGCCGCCTGCAAGCTCGAGAGCAGGCGGCGCAATTCGTCTTCGGGCAGCCCAGCCTGGTCGCTGCAGACTTGTTTAAGCAGACTCCATGGGAATTCTTTGCCGATCACGGCGAGGGTTTGCAGCAACGCTTTCTCGGCGGTGCCGAGCCGGTCGATGCGAGCCGCAAGCACACCCTGTACAGTCGTTGGAATATGCAGAGCGTTTGGGGTTTGCTCGATGCGGTAACGGCCGGGCTCGCCGAGCAGCGCTCCCTCCTCGACCAGGGTTTGGACAACCTCTTCCATGAAAAAAGGGTTGCCATCTGTCTTCTCCAGGATGAGAAGTTTTAGCGGTTGTAGTGCGGGGTCGTCGCCGAGCAGCGCAGAGAGCAGTCCTTGAGCCTCGGTCTCACCCAACGAGTCGAGCCGTAGCTGCGTGTAGTAGCTCTTCGGTATCCACTCAGGTTGATACTCTGGCCGGTAGTTAACGAGTAGGAGTATTCTTTCATTGGCCACCCGGCTGGCGAAATATGCAAGGAAGGCTTCGGTTTCGCTGTCCAGCCATTGCAGGTCTTCGAACAGCAGTTCGATCGGTTGATTGAGGCTTTCGCGTACGAGTAATCGCGTGATCGCCTCGAACGTGCGAGTGCGCCGCGCTTGTACGTCCATGTCCGCCAACCCCGAGCTCGGGTCGCTAACGCCAAAAATGGCAAGCAAGTAAGGTAAGAAGTCCTCGAGACTGCGCTCGAGTGTCAATAACTTCCCAGTGATCTTTTCCCTGCACTGCCGCTCGTCGTCCTGAACGGTGATCGTGAAATAGTGTCGCAAGAGCTCGATCAGCGGGAGGTAGGGGAAAGCCTTTCCGTGCGAGACAGAAAAGGCCTCGAGCACCAGGTGGCCGCGCTGCGAGCGCTCTTTGAACTCAAGAAAAAGCCGCGATTTACCGACGCCTGCTTCGCCCGCGACTCCGACGATCTGTCCTTGCCCTGCCGTAGTTTGCTCCAGTGCATGGTGCAACGCTTGAAGTTCGCTATCGCGGCCAACGAACGGGGCCAGACCACGTCGCGTGGCCACCTGCAGGCGGGTACGCAATGGACCTAGCCCAAGCACTGCGTATACTGCGAGTGGCTTGGGTACCCCTTTGACTTGGGCCGCCCCCAGAGCCTTGAAATCGAAATACCCTTGTGTGAGCTTATAAGTTGAATCGCTCACGAGGATTGAGGCTGGCGCAGCCATCGTCTCTATCCGCGAGGCGATATGGATTGTCTGCCCCACCGGGTCATAATCGGCGCGTAGGTCGTCCGTGCGGACAGATCGCACCACTACTTCGCCGGTGTGTACGCCAACCCGGATATGGAGCGAAACGCCCTGTGCCAATCGGATCTGGTCACTGTGGCGGTGCATCGCCTCCAGCATGCGTAGCGCCGCGTAAAGCGCCCGTTGCGGATGGTCTTCGTGAGCGATGGGGGCGCCAAACAACGCCAGAATGCCGTCACCCAGGGATTTCGCCACATAACCTTCATAGTGGTGTACTGCTTCCATCATTATCGCGACGACAGGTGCAATCAGTTTGTCAGCTTCTTCCGGATCAAGATCGTGGATCAATGCTGTCGAGCCCGCCATGTCAGCGAACAGCGCCGTGATTGTCTTGCGTTCGCCCGCCGCTTCGAATGCGGCTCGTTCGGCGAGGATCCTCTCGGCCAAATGCGGCGGGGTGTACTGGATAGGGACGACGGGAACGGCTTGAGGAGCGAAGCCTACCGGTGCGCCGCATTCGCTGCAGAATTTGGCGCTAGGCGCCAGCTTGTAGCCGCAACGCGAGCACTCGCGGGCCAGCCTCGCGCCGCACCCCTTGCAGAATTTGGCGCTGACGGGATTCTCGAACCCGCAGTTGGAGCAGCGCATTCACATCCCCCATTTTCTTCGGGTGCGCACCTTGATAATTAGACGCCTCCTATGCGCACGCAGCAAGCGCTCGACAGGTATCGCCCATCAAGGATTTCCTCATACTTATTTTGCTTGGCCATCTGATCGCGCAGATCTCAGGCTGCGTCTGTATATCACTGACCGCAACGATCATCTGGTCGGAGAATTTTTTTGAGTTATATCTCTTGGTTTGAATGTTCAGGCCATGACTCTTCTCGTCGATCACACAGGCCCACACGATCCGTGCTCGCTATTTCAACGCTCGTGCTGTGAGTCGATCGCGCTCGTTCCGCTTTACACAAGTTGTGCCTTCGGTCGTCCGCTTATCGCCGCCTCGTCGTATTCATGCATTTACCACACAACTACAGGCCGCAACTTATTCAATGAAATTCCAACGTTCAACACCAAGTCAACCAAGCTTATTCTTCTGCGGGCGGATGGCGGCGAAAGCGACCGCGATAGGCCCCTGGGCTGAGCCCTACTTTTTCCTTGAACAGTCGGGAAAACGAACTTGCGTCGATGTAGCCTACCTTGGCAGCAATTGCCTCGACGTTGAGGTCGCCTGCCTCAAGTAGACCACGTGCCGCTTCGATTCGCAGGCTTTGCAAGTAACGCAGAGGCGCTTGATCCAGTGCGGCCTGAAATCGACGAATAAGCGTTCGCTCGCCAACGCCAAGTTCGCTCGCCATCTCCGACATCCGGACCTCTTTCGTCATGTGCTTCTGCAGCCAGTGCTGAGCGCGGTGGACCAGGGAGTCAGCGTGAGCTTTATCGGCAAGCAGCGGTAAAAAGGGGGTTTGCTTGGTCTGGCTGACATCGATGAGCATTGTTTTCGCGACTTGTGACGCGATCGTTGGTCCTGATAGGCGCTCGACGATGCGAACAGTCTGCAGCAGATATGACGATTGGGCGCCGGCACAAATCAGCCGGTCGGCTTCGGTGATAACCGGTTCGAGCTGGAGATTGACCCGAGGGAACTTACTGCGGAACTGCTCGGCAAGCCACCACGTTGTCGTAGCAGGTCGCCCGTCCAGCAGGCCGGTTTCGGCGAGAACAAAGGTGCCCGTGCAGTTCGCCGCAAGACAGGCGCCGGAATTCCACTGCGTAACGAGCCAGTCGCATGCAGTGGATTGGCTCGCCAATAGCTTGTCAAACGCTTTGCTGCTCGCATAGTGCGCGCTGGGAACGAAGACAAGGTCGAACTTCTCCCGCGGGCGAATCGACAGCGTGTTCACCTCGAGTCCATTGCTCGTTCTGACAGGCTGACCCGTTGGCGATACGAATCGCCATTCGTATTGTGAAGTCGCATCACCCAGCTGTCGCCGCAAGTGCGAATTCGCGATCTGAAGTATGTCGGCAAACCCTCCCAGACTAGAGGCATAGCAATCGTCATACGCTAGGATGGCAGCGCGGTGCATGTCCGATTTCACACAATATATGTCAATTTAGACAATGTACACGAACGCGACGCGGTCGGAAACTTGACTCGTCCGAAGGTCATCGCCCAGCGTGCCCCACATGTGGCGATCTCGTGCCGCTTCACCGCAGCCAGAAGGAGAAGGAGCCCGATGAAATCCAGTCTTGTCGAAGGACGGTACTCTCGCGAGATCGAGCATCGTCGACCTGCACGCCAGCACGGGAGATACGGAAGGATCAGGGTGTTGATCGCAAGCGATTTACGCCCCGATGGCCTTCCGAGTGAGAAGGCGAATCTGACCGGGAGTCAGAGTGGGTTGCGCCAAGTTGTTTTTGTCCGTCATTTCACGGTGCTGGCGAGATGAAGGGCCTCTATTGCGGGTATTTCGCGGCAGGAATTGCCGTCGCTGCGATAGCAGCAGTGCTGGCCTATATCGCAATTTTTTAGACTGAAAAGCTACCCTAATGAAAGTGCTAATCGTTCACGCTCACCCGGAGCCGAAGTCGTTCTGTTCCGCCCTGAAGACTATCGCAGCAGAAGTGTTCGAGGCGCACGGGCATGAGGTGCAAGTCTCGGACCTCTATGCAATGCGCTTCAACCCGGTTGCATCGGCCGATGATTTCGGGAGCCGATCCAATTCCGACTACTGCGTCTATGCACTCGAGCAGCGTCACGGGGTTTCCACCGGGACGATTAGCCCGGATATCCAGAATGAGCTGGACAAGCTCATGAAATGCGATCTTCTCGTATTGAATTTTCCTCTGTTCTGGTTTTCGACGCCGGCAATCCTGAAAGGCTGGCTTGACCGGGTTCTCGTTTCCGGAACCGTGTACGGTGGCACGCACTTTTATGACCGAGGTGGCCTTCGGGGAAAGCGCGCAATCGTCAGCTTGACGTTGGGCGGGCAGCCACACATGTTCGGCAACGATGGCGTGCACGGCCCACTTGACGGGATGCTGAGGCATCTCTTGCAGGGAACGCTGGGCTATACGGGACTCGACGTATTGGCGCCCTTCGTCGCTTGGCATGTACCTTATGTTACGACCGAGGAGCGATTGGACTACTTGAAGGCGTGGCGTGAGCGCCTTCCGTCACTCGATAATGAGGTTCCCCTCGCGTTCCCGAGTCTCAATGACTTTGACGAGTACCTGCATCCAATGAGCAAGCAACCCATTCCGTTGTGAAAAGAGTGTAGCGCTCGAAACTTGCCAATTTCGCGAGTGTTCTTGCCAAGGTGAGGCAGGGGTTCGCTGCAAATCTGTCAAACATCAGTTTTCCGAACTGCTTGGGTTTTGGATCCGTGGTTACTTGACGGAGGCATCGTGTATGTACCACGGCAAGTGTCACGGATTGGCGCAATGAGGCCACCTGGAATGGTCCCGAAACGCGATATCGAAGGATCTCCAGAATGCATTTTTTTGTTCACCGCGGGATTTCGTGGAACGCAGCACGGATCTTGAGGAGGAAGTATTCCTCCTCGCGATACCCGTAAGCCCGGCGCTTGACGACAGGCCTTTTGCGCCCAAGCGGGCTTCCGATAGAACCGGAGCAGCTTGAGTTCGTCGCGTAACACGTAGACGCATAACAGCGATTGATTGACCGCAAGCAGTTCCTTCAGGTGCACGGCCTGATCTGGCTTGAGATTATGGCGGTTGCGCAGCAACAGCCGCCAGCTGGACTTCAGAACTTTCCGGGCAGGCTTGAGATGTCGGAGTTGATTGGCCTGATTCACCCGCACCCGATCGATCACCTCGCGGCCATACTTGGCCTCCACGTGGTACAGATGTCCGTCATTCGCGCGATCGCGGTCAACAGTTCGGTGCCGCCGAGTTCGTGGGCCGATATGCCGAGCGCCAGCAACGTCGCATCGCCGATTTCGAAATGAAACGCGAGCTAAGCAGCCCCGCTGCTTCCGGATCGACGCTTCAACGCCGCATGACGGAAAGAGCGATGAAGCGTGCGACATCTGTATTTGGTTGATGCTATGGCATCTAAATCCGGATATGACATTGGATTGTAGTAGCTAAGTTCAGGTGTCCGCATTTCGACCCGCCGTAAGCTGACTGAACGCTGGCAATCCAGCGTCGGAGGCTTCGATGGCTGCGGCGGAACGGATCCCTGGATCAAAAAACAGGACCCTCATGCTTCTTACTCTCATCATTTCGAGTTGGTCGTCCACGGGCTCAGGTAGTGCGAACAGACTCTCGATGGCGATACATCCGGGCTCGGGTTGTGGCGACGTGGCTCGGCACGTCCGTAAGCGCGTCTAGTCGCAAACCGTGCGCAATCGGAAACGCGTTTAGATTATTGTGGTTAACACGAACGTTGCCTAAAGATTGGTGCGGAACTGTCGCTAACTGAGTGACGCCGTCGCAACGAAAGCGGCTTCCCACTAGCATTTGCCAAAACTCAACTATCGAGACTGGTCAGGATGAGCAAAATTCGTTCGACTGTTGGCCGCGTCCGGCGGCTGTATTCTTCCCTGATGAAGCGCTACCCTGACGGTTTTTCGCTAGACATCTCGAGTCAAGTCAACGTTGGCGAACACGCGACACCGTTGCTGATGAGCGGCACGCGGCGAGTTACTTGCGATCACGCGCCACTTGACGAATGGAGCAAACAGACGCACGGCGGTATGGCTTCAATCTTTGTGCGCGCTAACAACGATTTCGTTCGTGTGGCAACCAATATAACGAATGCGTCCGGACAGCGGGCGGTTGGTGTAGTGATGGACCGCTCACATCCAGCTTACGGATTGAATCGCAAGGGACAAGCCTTTTACGGCTATGCATCGGTGGCGGGCCACAAGTATATTGTCGACTACCAGCCGATCCTCGATAGCGACGGCCAGACGATCGGTAGTCTCGCCGTCGGCTTCAATATCAGCAACGTCCGTATGCTGACCCTTGCCGAGAAGTTCGGAATCGGAACGGCGGGCAGCGTGGCGGTAGTCCTTGTCGCGCGGGATTTGATTTCGGCGGCAATCAGTTCCGCAGATCCGACGGGGAGGGCCCAGTTGCTGGCGAGCCTCGGCATATCGGTATTTCTCGGCCTCGTGGCATATGCGGCGGTCGAGCGATTTGCGAGTCGTTCGCTGCGTGAAGCCGCGGAGGCCGCGCGACGATTAGCGCGTGGCGATCTCTCTACGCAGACGTCGGTTAGACGCGGCGACGAGATCGGTGGAATCCTCGATGCACAGAACGGCATTAATGTTGGCCTTTCGACTCTGATCGGTCGTGTACGCGAATCGACCGGTGGCCTGACAGCGGTCGCTGACGAAATCGCCACTGGCAACGTCGATCTCTCTTCTCGGACCGAGGCACAGGCCGGCTCGTTGGAGCAAACGGCAGCTGCTATGGACGAACTTACTTCGACTGTACGGAACAATGCCGAAAATGCTCGTGAGGCCCAGGCTTCAGCGCAGTCGACCGTCCGGACCGCAGTCGATGGCGCAAAGCTAATGGACCGGGCGGTCCTCAACATGGCTGGAATCCGGGAGGCGTCGCATCGGATGTCGGATATTGTGGGAACAATTGAGGGAATTGCGTTCCAGACGAATATTCTTGCATTGAATGCTGCGGTTGAGGCCGCTCGAGCCGGGGCCGAAGGGCGGGGTTTCGCGGTGGTCGCGCAGGAAGTGCGTACACTGGCGCAGCGCAGTGCGAATGCAGCTCGCGAGATCAAGGAACTGATCGGTGAAGCAGTAGGAAAGATCGACGCTGGCGGGCAGCTTGTCGATCAGGCCGGCCAAAATATGTCGCGGGTCGTTGATTCGATTCATAACGTGGCGGGCCTGATGGCGGAGATCAGCAGTGCCAGCGACGAGCAAAGTACCGGAATTGAGGAAGTCAATCGAGCGGTCGGGCACATGGACGAAATGACTCAGCGGAATGCGGCACTAGTCGAAGAGGCCGCTGCGGCGGCAACCAGTATGCGGCAGCAGACTAGCGTGCTTGAAGACGCGGTGAAGGCGTTCAAGCTCGCGACCGCGTGAACGTCCGATTGGAGGCTAACCGTGTACATGTTCGACGCGACGAACCGGCTGATTCATCTGCACTTTACAGCGACCGAATCGACCTTCTGATGCTACGAGGGACAGCCCGCGTAGGCCCCCAGAAGCAAAACCGTTGATCGGGACCGTTTACCGGAAGGGGCATGCAAATGGATGCACCTGAGGGTACCCTACAAGGCACACCGCGATCACCTGCAGGCCGTTTGTCGCCTTTGAATTGCGCGAAATGAACTGGGAGCGGTCACTCGGTGATGGTGTACTTGCTTCTGCCGCTCTCCTTGATCGTACTCCCAGTGTTTCAAAGCCGATGATTTCGCCGGTTTTACAGGTAGCGGAGTGCTTGCGAGGTCCGGCGTCGGCGAAGCGCTCATGACGCGATGGACTGATCTTGACTTCAAGACACGCACGCGGAGGACTCCTCCAAAGGAGCATACGAAGTCGAGCGCGGCGATTGCGATTCATCTGTCCGATTTCGTCCTTGCGCAGTGCGCGGCACTGCAGATTGTGCGCGCGAGATTGCCCGAAGGTGAGTCGCGTCGAGAATTCGTATTCCCGTCGCAACGAGGCAAGATTGTGCACGTCACCATTCATACAACCTGCAAGGCGATCCGCGGCCGGCAATGCGGGAAAGGTGCATCGACCGAAGGTCGCACGACGGCAACGGATGCGCTTATTGTCTCGGGCGGTCAATGGAAATGCCATGATCTGCGCAGGACGTGCGGGACGATAATGCCCTCGCTCGGCGACGGTACGGGAAACGTGGCTTCCTGTTCGCGCTGAAATCTGTGCATACAACGGTGGAGCACGATTGGTGCGAGACCGCGCGGCGCGGTTCGCCAAAATCGCTGTACGCGAACTGGCCGCATAGCAGTGCGACGCATCAGCAGATGCGCCGGTGATCGTGGCAGCGCGTGGGGGCTGCTGCTGTCATGGCAGGTCATGAAGGCCGCTTGTCGTGGTGAGCAAGGCGGAAATCCGGCGGGAGAATCGAAGAAATGACATTGAAATATCATTTTGCTTCGACCGCCTGATTCAAATTGATAGATTTCCGATGTCTCGTGATTACGGTCCGTTGATTGACGGGCCGCCGTTCCCTACAGTTTCGATCACGCATGGCCGAGCCAGTGCCAGCGGAGCGGCGAAAGGACTCATGCGTCCTGCTCGACGGAGATCATTGGCCGCGCGGCAGCGTCACGTCAGGTCCGTCGTTCGATACAGACAAATGATGGAGACATTGATGAAGCGTATGTTGAAAATTGCCGGCGCACTCGCTGTCGCTTGCGTGACCGCGAACGCGACCCCGGCGGCCGCGACCACGATCGGTGTTACGATGAACCGGTTCAATGACACGTTTGCCGCACTCTTGCGCAACAGCATGAAGCAGGAGGGCGCATCCAAGGGCGTCAACGTCGTGTTCGAGGACGCGCAGCAAGACATCGGCCGCCAGATTTCTCAGGTCCAGAACTTCATCGCACAAAAGGCGGACGCCATCGTCGTTGCGCTGGTCGATACGCAGGTCAGCCCGAAGATCACGAAGATGGTGACCTCGGCCGGCATTCCGCTCGTCTACGTGAACCTGATGCCGTCGGACCGGATGCTCCCGGAAAAGGTCGCGTTCGTCGGCTCGAAGGAAGCCGATGCGGGCCGGCTCGAGATGCAGGAGATCTGCCGTCTGCTCGGTGGCAAGGGGAACGTCGTGATCCTGATGGGCGACCTCGCGCACCAGGCGACACGCGAGCGCACGCAGAGTGCGGAGGACGTGACGTCCGCGCCGGCCTGCAGGGGGATCAAGGTGGTCGGCAAGCAGAGTGCGCAATGGTCGCGCACCGCCGCGCAGGACCTGACGACGAACTGGCTCAGCAGCGGCACGCAGTTCAGTGCAGTCGTCGCGAACAACGACGAGATGGCATTGGGTGCGATCCAGGCGCTCAAGGCTGCGAGGCGGCTGAACGGCACGGCGGTCGCAGGCGTCGACGCCACCCAGGATGCGCTGACGGCGATGAAAGCCGGTGACTTGAAGGTCACCGTCTTCCAGGACGCGGCCGGGCAAGGGCACGGTGCGATCGACACCGCGTTGAGGCTCGTGCATGGCGAAAAGGTGCCGTCGATCAATTACCTGCCGTTTCAGCTGGTCACGCCTGCCAATCTGAAGGATTTCGTCGGACGCAACTGAGCCGCGCGATCGCGTTGGTCGTGCGGCAATGGCCGTGTCGGCTTCGTGGGCGCCGCCGATCAAACTGTACGCCGGGTTCCATACCCGGCTTTTTCGTTTGGACATCGACATCTCGCCATTGGCACACATGCGCGATTTCCATCGCGCTTGGCCATATCGGTCGGGCCTTTACGAGGCGTCCATGGCGGCAATGGCACAAATGCATCATGCATTGCATTTTGTCGCGACATGAAATGATCCAAAGCGGTGTCGAAATGAAGATTCCTGATTCGGAAAGCGAGGTGCATGGCTCAACATGACGTTCATTCGCCAACACGATGCCCTCGCATTCGAGGACGATCACCCGAGAGGAATGTTATGGATGACTTGCAATTCGGCACACGCAACCGGCGTGGCGACTGGGCACCGAATCAACATCTCGAACTCGCGCCGTTCTGGACTCGGCCGCTGAGTCTTCGCAAGATCGTCGGCTGGACGATCGGTTACGTATGGCCATGGAATGCAATCGCGATCACCACGACGGTGCTCTGGTGGCATTTCATCGTGCCCGACATGGCGACGCTGAAGACGATCGGCGGGGGGGGGGTACTCAAACTGCTGGTGGCGAACTGGATCGGCGTCTTCCTGTTTTTCGGCTATTTCGAACTCCGCTATTACCGGTTGCGCGTGCAGGAACGCCGGTTCAAATACAACGGCAGGTTTCCAGCCGAGCAGCCGTCGGACGTGTTCTGGTTCCGCAGCCAGAACATCGACAACTTCATGCGCAGTTTCTTCGTATCGGTGCCGATCGGCACCGCGATCGAGGCCGGCTTGCTCTGGGCATTCGCGAATGGGCTCACGCCGATGGTCGAATGGCGCGAGCATCCGGCCTATCTCGTTGCGCTGACGTTGCTTGCGCCGATCGTGCACGAGGTGCACTTCTATTTCGTTCATCGCGCGATTCACTGGGGGCCACTGTACAAGTGGGTGCACTCGGTCCATCACAACTCGGTCAATCCTTCGCCGTGGTCGTCGCTGTCCATGCATCCGGTCGAGTCCATCGTGTACTTCGGTGTCGCGTTGTGGGTGCTGGCGCTGCCGTCGCATCCGTTCCTGGCGATCTACTTTTTTCATCTCGCCGGCTTTGGTGCGGTGGTCGGGCATATCGGCTTCGACAGGCTCGAAATGGCCGACGGCATCGCGCCGAAGAGTCATGCATACGCGCACTACCTGCACCACAAATTCTTCGAAGTGAATTACTGCGACAACGGGGCGTTCCCGCTCGACAAATGGTTCGGGTCCTGGCACGACGGGTCGCCGGAGGGCGATCGCCTGATGCAGGAACGCTTCAACCGGAAGAAGGAGCGGGTCAACGCAACCTGAGTCCGGGCGGTGCGACGAACGCTGCTATCAACCCATGACCCGATGCCGCGGTTAGGGCCCGGCGCGATTGAGAAGACAAGGAGGATCACCATGGCTCAGTGGATCAACGCCTGCTCGGCGGACGATATCGACAACGAAGGCGTCGTCCGGTTCGACCATTCCGGGCGTACGTTCGCGATTTTTCGGAGCCCCGCCGACGAGTATTTCTGTACGGACGGACTCTGCTCGCACGAAGCCGTGCATTTGGCCGACGGACTCGTGATGGACTATGTGATCGAATGCCCGAAGCACAGCGGCGAATTCGACTATCGGTCCGGCGAAGCCGTGCGGGCACCGGCGTGCCGGAACCTGAAGGTCTATTCGACCCGCGTCGAAGACGGCCGCGTGTTCATTGAGGTGTGAGATGCACGAGGCTGCACGCTCGCATTTTCTGCTGCATTCGGCTGCGGCCGCGATCGACGCACGACACACGCACCTGCGGAGGCCCGCATGACTGCAATGGTCATCATTGGCGCAGGGGAATGCGGGACGCGCGCCGCGTTCGAACTTCGCGAACAGGGTTGGCAAGGCGCTATCGTGCTGATTGGCGCGGAGCCGGGAATGCCGTATGAACGACCGCCGTTGTCCAAGCCCACGAGCGATGGCGTCTGTCATCGACCGGTATGCGACGACACGGAATTTCGTGCCGCGGGGATCGAGTATCTCGGCGGCCTCGATGTCGAGGTACTCGATCGGGCGCATCGATGCGTGCGGCTTGCCGACGGTCGTAGCGTCGCGTACGGGAAGGTGTTGCTCGCGACCGGCGCACGACCGCGGCCCTTGCCTTGCCCGGGCGGCGATCGTGCATTGACGTTCCGCACGTTGCCCGATGCCGAGACGCTATACCGTCGGACCGTGAACGCGCGTCACGTCGCGGTAATCGGCGCCGGGCTGATCGGCATGGAGCTGGCGGCGACCATGCGGGCGACGGGAATCGACGTCACCGTGATCGAGGCGGGGCCTCGCCCGTTGGGCCGCGCGGTGCCGGAAGCGCTTGCGGCGCGCCTTTACGCTCGCCATTGCGACGCGGGCGTCCGCTTCCTGTTCAATGCCAACGTGTCGTCGATTCCTGGCGATGGCGTTGTACTGTCCGACGGAAAGGCGGTCGATGCGGATGTCGTCGTGGCGGCTATCGGCGTGTTGCCCGAAACGTTGCTGGCCGAGCGCGCCGGGCTTGCCGTGAATAACGGCATTGTCGTCGACGCAACGCTCGCGACTTCGGACCCGGACATATTCGCTGCCGGCGACTGCGCGCGCGTGCCTTCGCGATACGCGAACGGCATTCCGCTTCGGCTGGAGAGTTGGCGTAACGCTCGGGAGCAGGGTGTGCACGCGGCGAGAACCATGTTGGGTGACGACGCGGGGTTCGATGCGGTGCCGTGGTTCTGGTCGGATCAGTACGACCTCGGCCTGCAGGTCGTGGGCATTCCGGTTCCCGATCAGCGCAACATCGTTCGCCGACTTTCGAGCGATGCCGAACTGCTGTTTCAGCTCGCGGACGACGGCAGTGTTCGCTGCGCGAGCGGGCTGGGTGTCGGGAACCGCGTCGCCCGCGACATCAAGCTCGCTGAATGGCTGATTGCGCGTGGCGTGCGTACGTCGCCGGAGGTGCTGCAGGATCCGGACACCAATCTGAGGAGTCTGATTCGGCAATGAGGCGGACACCGACATTGCCATGGTGCTCAACTTTCCACATGTGAACGCAATGCCAAAATTCCACGTATTGCAGTCGATTTGGGGCATGGATCGCGTCCGCTCAGCGGGCGGCGCGGAATGGTCGATGTCCGACCGTCTGTCGATGATTCGGGATGCCGGGTTCGATGGCATCTCGGCCCATTTCCATTTCGCGCCGGACGTTGAAAGCTGGATCGATCAGGCACGCGACTACGGCTTCGTGATCGAGGGTGCGGCGTTTCCGCGGGACATCGACGATCTGCGTCCCGCCCTTGAACTCGCGAGTCGATACGGGATCCATCATGTCGTCGTGCAGGGCGACGTGCGGCCGTACGACGCCGGCGAGGCCGTGCCGCTGCTCCGGGGCTGGCAGCGCCTCGCGCGGGAATATGGCGTGCCGGTGCTGATCGAGACGCACCGCAACACGGTCACCACTGATCTCTGGACGACGCGCGAGCTGCTCGATCGCATGCCGGACCTGCCGCTGCTTGCCGACCTGTCGCACTACGTATGCGGGCAGGAGATCCATTTGCCGGTGATTCCGCGCAACGAAGCGCTGATCGACCGCATCCTGAAGCACGCTGACGCGTATCATGGACGCGTTGCATCGTCCGAGCAGATCCAGCTCGAAATCAGCTTCGCATGCTACCAGCCATGGGTCGATCAGTTTCTCGTCTGGTGGGAGAGGGGGTTCGGATACTGGCTCGAGCGCGCGGGCGCCGACGACAGTCTTACCTTCACCTGCGAACTGGGGCCTGCGCCTTATGCGATCCCAGATCCGGACGGCCGGGACCGGTCGGATCGATGGGAAGAGGCCAGGATCCTGCGGGAGCGGGTGCTGGAGTGCTGGCAACGTGCCGAGCGTCGGTTCCAGGCGGCCCGGGCTGCGTGACGCCGACGACACGCGGTGACGTGCGCAACCGGGGGTGTCGCCGCGGGCGGTATGGGTCTAGATGTTCTCCGGCGTGTAGATCTCGAACGGGACGATTGCCGCATACCGCCCGATCTCGGTGCCCGCCTTTCGGGCTCGAATCATTGCACTCATCGTTTCGTTCGCGATCGACTGGAAAGGATGGGAGATGACCATCGTCAACGTGCCGTCGAGCAGGCCGCCCCGCGTGGTATCCATCAGGTCGTGACCGATTGCGACGATCTTGCCGTCCTGCGCATTGGCTCTCAAGGCCGACAGTACGCCGCCGATGCCACCGCCGGAAACATAGATGCCTTTCAGGTCCGGTTGCGTGCGCAGCAATCCCTCGGTCAATTCGCGCGCAATCGAGTCCGACTCGAAGGTCGACACCGGTTCGAGAAGCGTGAATTCGTTCGCATGTTCTCGAAAGTAAGAACGGAATCCGCTTTCGTAGAGGTCGTGACAGCGGTAGCGGTGCGTACCGACGAGAATGCCGAGCTTGCCGGGCAGCCTGCACATTTTCGCGAATGCCCATGCGGCCGTGCGTCCGACCTTCCAGCTATCGAGGCCGACATAGCCGACGTTCGAATGCGCCGATAGCGCCGAGATCAGCGAGACGACGGGCACGCCGCGGGTCGATAGCTGGTCGATCGCGTTCGTCACGAGCGGATGCTCGGCGGCGAGTACCGCGAGCGCGTCGACTTCATCGCCGAGCGCGTACATGCTCGACGAGACCTGTTCGGGAGACAGGTCGCCTAGGTGTTCGATCCGAAGATGGATCTGCGCGTCGGCGAACGATTCAGCTGCAGTTTTCAGGCTGTGCGTGACGATCGCCGAGAACGCTTCGTGCGGGCACTGAATGATGGCGCCGAACTGGAATTTATCGCGCGCCGCGGTGACACGATGCCGGAGCGCGCCCGTGCCATAGAAGCCGATTTGCTCCGCCGTATCCAGGACCAGCTGCATGGTCTGCTGCCTGACCTTGCCCGACCCGCTGATCACGCGATTGACCGTCGCGACCGAGAGTCCGGCGGCAACGGCGAGGTCCTTGATGGTCGGGCGTCCCATGGTCGATCCTTGTGACGAAGGTAGATGCGCCTGGGGGGGCGGGCGCAGCCGATTTCGCACAAAGTATGAATCATTTGTCCCAGGACAATGGTGCGACGTGATCTATTCACGTCAGAAAATATCATTCTGGCTCATCTCAGGCCTGTCGTAGATCGTATTAAAAGTGTCACCATTTCGCGTATAAATGTGTCACTTCGCGATCCCATCATGCATACTGTCGTGAGATAGGGATACCTGACGAGATCCGTCTCCACAGATTTTGCACGCTCTCCCGTCGATGTACAGAACATGCTGCCGTAAGCTAGGATGCGATCCAAGCTTTACTGCGATTGATGTGACACTTGAGTATCTTCAGGCTGCGCTTCACATGACGATTTGATTGTTTGACGTCCTACCTTTTGTCGATGACCTGGCCTAGTTCCAGTCGAATTGCGTCCAATCAGCTCCGCAGGAAGTGTGATGCGTGCCGAAGTTGCATCGGTGCCCTCAATCAGCGCAAGCAGTGTATTGACCGCCGATCGCGCCATCTGTGGAAACGGCTGCCTGATGGTCGTAAGCGCCGGGTGGACCTGAGCTGCCATCGGAATGTCGTCGAATCCGATTATCGAGATGTCGTTCGGCACACGTAAGCCGGCTTCCCTAACGGCAGCGATTGCGCCGAAAGCGCTCAAATCATTCGCGCAAAATATCGCAGTCGGCGGATCAACCTGAGCAAGTAAAGTCGAAGCGGCCTCGAACGCCTTCATCTGCGAGAGATCTCCTTCGGCTACAAGCTTGGGATCACGAGGCAATCCAAGCTGTGTGAGTGCGTCATGATATGCCCGCAGACGTTCTCGAACTCCTTCAATGGCATCGCCTCCCGAGATGAAGCCGATGCGCTCGTGACCGAGGGATGCAAGATGCTCCACTGCCAGTCGAGCGCCACCATAGTTGTCTACCGACACGGATGGGAATCCTGTCAGTGTGCCACGTTGATCGATAACGACTACTGGTACATGAGCAGCTGCGAGCGCCTCGAAATATATTGATTCGCGCGGCAGGATGGCCACTACGCCATCGGCAAACTGTTGCATCAAGCCGATCACGCCCGAGTGGGTGTCTCGGTCCTCATCGAACACGGTGTATACGAGAGTTTCGTACCCGACCGAGCGTGCTGCACGGCCGACGCCGAGAATCAGTTCGCTGGCAAATTGGTTGTCCAGCATTGGAGTAATGATTCCGATGATGCCGTTGCGTCCGCCTGAAAGCTTTTGAGCCGTACGATTGACCACGTAGCCGATGCTGGCGGCAATACGTAGCACCTCATCGCGGGTTTCGCGAGATACGCCCGGGCGGTCGTTCAGCGCGCGCGACGCAGTCATCTGCGATACACCCGCAATTTTTGCGACGTCTGCGAGCGTTGGGTTTTGCTTTGCCATGGCCGGTGATTGTCGAGGAAACGTGGCGGGACCTCGCCTCCAAAGGTGTCAATTCTGCACTCAACTTACAGAACTATAACGTAAGTCGACGGTACCGCTAGCGACGATTACCGTTCCTCCGACGATTCTAGCAGTCCGCAGGTTGATCCTCACGCCTATAAAGTTCGCTCGTCGCGCTGGTATACCCTCATGGAATCGGTACCAAAATCTATTCTAACATTCGTCAACGTTAGCGATAACGTTGTGGGGCGTTAGATTGCCGTTTGGATGTGGCGCCAATTCAGTGTTGTATCGGTGCAGTGATCATGGTGACGCTACGGTCCGCATTCCGGTGGGTTCGTCCGTATCCCAGGTCGGCTTGGCAAAAACGGCGCTCTAAGTAAATCGTAATCCTAATAAATTCAGATGCTCGAGACGACATCGCGTTCGACTGGTCGCACTTCACCTGGCATGAACACGTTGGACCTCGTTCGCATTTCTGGACAAGGTGATGGAGATAAAAGATGAGAAGAGCATTGCTTGCAGCGTCTTTGCTGTCGATTGGGGTGGGCGCTCAAGCTCAAAGTAGCGTGACCCTGTATGGTCGGATCGATACCGGCATTGAATATGTTAGCGGGCTTGTCAATGGCTCAGGGACCGGCAGTACGTCTCGCTGGCGGGCGGAAAGCGGTGACTGGGGAACAAGCTTGTGGGGCATGAGGGGGACCGAAGACATTGGAGGTGGCACAAAGATCATCTTCAAACTGGAAAACGGTTTCAATGCGATGACTGGCCAGCAAGGCAACGCCACTACGTTTTTTCAGCGCTGGGCGTACGTTGGAGCCCAGAACGACGCATACGGAACTTTGACCGCCGGACGCATGCTTTGGCTCTCGAACGGCGTATGGGACTTTGATCCGCTCGGTCAGTCCAAGTGGTCATCGGCGTCGCTTGTACGTGGCCGCAATTGGCCTCAGACCAGCAATAACATCGCGTACAAATCGCCGGTCTTTGCGGGATTCGACGTGTCGGCCGTATATGCATTGTCTAATTCAACGAGCTTTAATGCACCGGGCATTGCCGGCGGGCAGGGGCGGTCGGACGGGGTCCAGGTGACCTACACATCACCGCTGTTCCAGGCCCGTGGCATTTACGACGAAGTGCGAAATCCTGCGACGGGCCGCTTCGACGATGTATTCAATTACTCTCGAGAATACTTTGGGGGATTGAACGTCTTCCTTGGTCAATTCAAGTTGCAGGCCGTCTACCAGGCCTCAGTGGCGCCGGCGGCAGTGGCAGGAATGCCTACCCGCACACAGCAGGAGTGGGGAGGCGTGACTTGGCGTGCGTCGCCGTTCGCTTCACTGATTGGTGCGGTCTACCACGTGAACACCAATCACGGGGGGGGGAATGCAACGATCTACACAGTTGGCGGAACGTATTACCTGTCCAAGCGCACGCTCCTCGACTTTCAGGCGGCGACTGTCCGAAACAGCAAAAATGCCAATTTCGGCCTGAGCGCTAATGCAGCCGGCCATGGTGGGCCGTCGAGCGCCTCGAGCACGGGCTTTAACGATAATCCGCTGCCTGGGCATAGCCAGTCCGGTTTCTACCTCGGCATCCAGCACTCGTTCTGAGTCGGCTGATACGGAACGTTCCACAACGGCGCGGCACTGTCGCATGGGTCAGGCGGAAGTGCGGCCGTTCGCACTTTGACTCTTTTACCCGGGTAGCAGATCGTGCAGGTAAACCCTCATGGTATGCAGTGGCACCCGTGTGTAACCTTTTATAACGTTAGCGATAACGCTATTGCAGAAAGTTGATTCGTACAAGGAGACAAGACATGAGATGGTCTACCCGCCGCGCATCAGCGATGGCTCAGAGCACGGCAGTGTCGCTGTGTGTGGTAGCGGCAACCTGGGCAGTGACCGTCAATGCCCAATCCGGTAATGCGACTATCACCGAATGGGATCACCGTACGTCGGGCAACGCGCCGAAGATCATGCGCGAAGCTGCGGATCGTTTCGAGAAAGCGAATCCAGCCTTCAAGGTCGATGACTCGCACGTACTCAACGATCCGTATAAGGCCAAACTGAAAGTGGCGTTCGGTGCGGGGCAGCCTCCGTGCGTCTTCGATACTTGGGGCGGAGGGCCGCTGCGCGAGTATGTCAAGGCTGGCCAGGTGGTAGACCTCACGCCGTATCTACAGAAGGATCCTGCATTTCGCGATCGATTTCTCCCGGCTGCATGGCAAGCGGTGACCTATCAAAACAAGGTCTACGGCATTCCGACTGAGAACATGACTGCAGCCGTTGTCTTTTACAACAAGGATCTGTTCAAACAATACAACGTGAATCCGCCGGCGACCTGGGACGAATTGATGAGCGTCATCAATGTGTTCAAGTCGCACGGGATCGCGCCGTTCGCTCTCGCCAACAGGAACAAATGGACTGGTTCGATGTACTACCAGTATCTGGTCGACCGACTGGGTGGTCCGCAAGTGTTTCGGAAGGCGGCAGATCGCGCACCCGGCGGAAGTTTTTCCGACCCTGTCTTTGTGGAAGCAGGAAAGTACCTCCAGCAGCTCGTCAAGGCAGGCGCGTTCGCACCAGGATACAACGGTCTTGATTACGACCTTGGTGCTTCAAGGCGACTGTTGTATTCGGGGCGTGCGGCAATGGAGTTGATGGGAGGGTGGGAGTTTGCGACGATCCAGAAGGAGAATCCGGCTTTCTACAAAAAACTTGATTTCTTCCCATTTCCGCGCGTTCCAGGTGGTAAAGGGGATCCGCGTGACTTGGTCGGTACCCTTGGCGATAGCTTCACAAGTATTTCGACGCAATGCAAGGACCGCGACGCCGCCTTCAATTTGATCAAGAAGATTACGGATGACGTGTCGATGCAGGCACGAGTCGCCGACGCACGCATCCCCCCGGTCAAGAATATGGTCGTGAACGACCCGTTTCTCAAGCGCTTGCAAGAATTGATTGCGCTGGCGCCCAGTGTTCAGCTTTGGTATGACCAGGAGCTTTCGCCCAAGCTGGGTGAATTGCACAAGGATACTACGCAGGCACTGTTTGGATTGTCAGCAAGTCCCGAAGAGGCCGCACAAGAGATGGAAGCGGCAGCAAAGGCAGAT
The DNA here is from genome assembly GCF_003853415.1 of Burkholderia sp. Bp9142. GTDB lineage: Bacteria > Pseudomonadota > Gammaproteobacteria > Burkholderiales > Burkholderiaceae > Burkholderia. Next base: position 64,287 of record NZ_QTPP01000038.1, read on the forward strand.
GCGAGTCGATAACACACGAAATTGCCCGGTGAGATGACGGGCCAGGAGGCGATCTTGGGTATTGCGCTATCAGTTGGTTCCGCGCAGCAGCAACGGGTTCAGTCACGCTGGCTCGTCATCACTTTGCTACTTGCGCCTTCAATGGTGCTGCTGACGATATTTCTGATTTATCCGCTGATTTCGAGTCTTCGCTTGTCCACGCAGGACTGGAACGGACTGGGCAGCAATGCACATTTTGTTGGGCTGGCGAACTGGATACGACTTGCACACGACGCCATATTCTGGAAGGCGCTCGGCAACAACCTGCTGCTTGCCATTTTCTCGATTGTCGTCCAGTTGCCGATCGCGCTCGTGCTTGCGGTGCTGCTCGAGAAGGCTGGTCGTGGCTCCAGGCTGCTCAAGATCTTGTACTTCCTCCCGATGCTGATGTCGAGTGTCGCGATTGGGGTGCTTTTCAAGAACGTGTATGACCCAAATTTCGGGCCATTGAATGCCCTGCTCCATGCTATCGGCCTGGATTCTTTTGCGCAGGACTGGCTCGGAGATACGCGATTCTCATTAGCAGCGACGATTGCGGTGATCTGCTGGCAAAACGTTCCTTTTTACATGATTCTCTTTCTTGCCGGACTCTCGTCATTTGCGCCGGAACTGGCGGAGGCGGCTGTCCTCGACGGCGCTTCCGAATGGACCATCTTCTGGCGGATCAAGCTGCCGCACCTGCAGGGGACAATCCGCACCGCCGTGATGCTCTCGGTGCTGGGATCACTTCGCTATTTCGACCTTGTATTCGTGATGACGGGCGGGGGGCCAGAGAGTTCCTCGGAATTGATGGCGACTTACATGTATCGCACAGTGTTCAATTCATTTCAGCTTGGTTATGGCAGCACGATTGCGTCGGCGATGTTCATCATCGTTGCCCTTGTTGCGGCAATTGTCATGCGTGCGACGCGGCGATATGCGACGGAGGCTTGAAAATGACACGTACATCGAATCAGACAGCGCTTCGGCGTCGCTCGGCAAAGTTTCGACCTGGCTTGCTGTTGCTCGGCTTGGCGTGGCTGGCTGTCACCACTATTCCTTTCCTGTTCGTCATCGTCACGAGTTTCAAGACGCAAGAGGAGACGTACTCGGCCTCCGTATGGGCACTTCCGTCCAGCCTGAATTTCGTCAACTATCGCGAAGTCCTGCATGGCGCCTTCCTCGGTTATTTGGAGAATAGTGTCTTCGTCGTTGGGCTTTCGGTATTGTTGATCGTGCTTTTCAGTTCGATGGCAGCGTTCGTCTTTGCACGCATGCGCTTCCGCTTGAACGCCGCGCTCTTCAGTATCGTTGTGGCGGGCATGATTGTGCCATTGCATGCCGCGTTGGTTCCGGTCTACCTGCTAACGCGCAATATGGGCCTCTACGATACCCAGTTCGCATTGATCGGACCGTACGTGGCACTGCATTTGCCGGTCTCGATCTTCATCATGACCGAGTTCATGCGGCAAATTCCGCGCGAGCTGGAGGAAGCGGCGCAGCTTGACGGTTGTGGGCCATTCAAGATTTTCTGGCGGATTTTCTTCCCGCTGTCGACGCCCGGACTCGCAACTGTGGCGATCTACAACGGCATCGCGCTGTGGAACGAATTCATCTTCGCGTATGTGCTGACGTCGACGCCAACACATCGAACGTTGCCACTGGCGTTGTGGGACTTCCAAGGCGAGTATGCGTCCAACATACCCGCAATGTTGTGCGTTGTCACGTTGACATCGCTGCCCCTCATCGTGGCGTATGCATTCGGGCAAGAGCGAATCATCCGCGGCATGATGGCCGGTTCGCTGAAGGGCTAGCGAATACGTGAGCAATGATGCAATTCAGTTTGAATTTCTCAAATAGAGCGAGTCATGGCAAGCATTACTCTTACTGACATTCAGAAGGCATATGACGGTAGCGTGCCAGTCATCCGGAACGTCAATCTGGATATCGGAACGACCGAATTCTGTGTCTTTCTCGGCCCGTCCGGTTGTGGCAAGTCAACTCTGCTACGCATGATCGCGGGCCTGGAATCGATTACTGCCGGCGAACTTCGCATCGATGGACAGCGGATGAACGAAGTACATCCATCTCAACGCCACGTTGCGATGGTATTTCAGAACTATGCGCTGTATCCGCACATGAGCGTATATGAAAACATGGCGTTCGGGCTGCGTCAGGCCAAAGTCGACAGAACAACAATCGATCGCAAGGTGCGGGAGGCCGCAGCAGCGCTCCAGCTTGACAAGTTGCTGGAACGTCGGCCGGCAGCGCTGTCCGGCGGGCAGCGGCAGCGCGTTGCGATTGGACGGGCAATCGTTCGTGAGCCTGGCGTCTTCCTGTTCGATGAGCCGCTATCGAACCTTGATGCAGCACTACGCGTGCAAACTCGTACCGAAATCGCTCGCTTGCATCGGGAGTTCAACAACGCGAGCGCGATCTATGTCACGCACGACCAGATCGAGGCAATGGCGCTGGCCGACAAGATCGTGCTGTTGCACGCTGGCGCTGATATGGAGCGGCATGGAAGTATCGCGCAAGTTGGGGCGCCGCTGGAGCTCTATCATCACCCGAAGAGCCTCTTTGTCGCCAGTTTCATTGGGTCGCCCAAGATGAATTTCATACCCGGCGTCATTTCTTCGATCGACGAGATGGGTGTGGAAATTCGCGTATCCAATGGGGAAAAACTGCGGGCGGCGGTCGATGGCCACAACGCGCACGTCGGGATGGCCGTGACGTACGGTATTCGTCCGGAACATCTAATGCGTGCCGAGGGCGGCGTTCTTGGGTCGCTCATTCGCGGTAACGTGTGCTTGACTGAGAGGTTCGGTGAGCACAGCTATGTGCATGTTGCTACTGATGAAAACCTAAACTTGAAGCTGATCGCGAAGCTGCCTGGTGACGGGGGGGTTATACGTGACGAACCGATTGTGTTGGTCGCGCCAGCACATGCGGCGCATGTCTTCGACGACCAGGGATTGGCACTCCCACATTTAAAAAAGGCTCAAGTTCACCAGTTTACCGGATTTGCTGCTTGATGTAGTCCATCGAGCGAGAGAGTCGAAATGCCCTTTGAAAAAATGACGAATCAATCGGAATCCAAATCTATGTCTTACGCAATATATCCAAGCCTCAGAAACAAGACCGTCGTAATCACTGGCGGTGGTAGCGGTATTGGTGCCTCAATTGTGGAGGCATTCGCTCAGCAGGATAGCCGCGTGGTCTTCCTTGATGTGGCCGAGGAAGACTCGCTCAACTTGCAAGACGGATTGCGCGCTACGACGCACCCGCCATCGTTTCGCCGATGCGATCTACGGAATACCGACGAAATTCAGCAGGCGTTTTTCGAGATCGAGGAGTCGGTGGGGCCTATCGAGATCTTGGTGAACAACGCTGGCAACGATGATCGGCATGAGATTGGCAGGGTAACGACGGACTACTGGGATGACCGAATCGCAGTCAACATTCGCCACCAATTCTTTTGCGCGCAAGCCGCAGCCGAGAGCATGCGCAAGATTGGTCGCGGTGTGATCCTCAACCTCGGCTCCATTGCCTGGCACCTCGCGTTGAAAAATCTGTCGATTTACATGACTGCAAAGGCCGGTATAGAAGGGATGACGCACGGACTTGCGCGCGATCTCGGCGCGCACGGCATTCGAGTCAACTGCATCGTGCCCGGGGCCGTCCGAACCCCTCGACAGATGAAGCTGTGGCAATCGGCGGCGAGTGAGGCAAAGCTCGTTGCCGCCCAATGCCTGAATCAGCGTGTCGAGCCGGAGCACGTCGCTCGCATGGCCCTCTTTTTGGCCTCGGATGACGCTTCCCGTTGCACGGGGCGCGAATACTTCGTCGATGCCGGATGGTACGGTGCATGATTGCGAGTCAGCCTGTTTGCGTCTGGACGGTTAACGCCGAGCTTGGCGAGGGGCCGGTTTGGGTTAAGGATGAACATGCGGTCTACTTCGTCGATATCAAAGCTCGGCGCATTCATCGGTTCTCGGAGGAAACCCGACAGACGAACACCTGGACGGCACCGTCCGAGCCGGGGTTCGTTGTGCCGCTTGGATCGCGATCGTTCGTGTGTGGGCTACGCGATGGTTTGTATCGTTTTGACACGGACAACGAGCAGTTCATGGAAATGAGTGCCGTTGAGCGACGTTTGCGTGGTAACCGACTCAATGATGGATTTGTCGATAACGCTGGTCGACTTTGGTTCGGCTCGATGGACGATGCCGAAAAAATTGCGACGGGATCGCTATATCGCCTAAGCGACGATGGCTACGCGACTGCCGTCGACACGGGGTACGTAATTACAAATGGACCCGCATCGAGTCCGGATGGTCGAACGCTCTATCACAACGACACCCTGAAGCGTTTCGTGTATGCGTTCGATGTCGGTATGGACGGAGCGCTATCGAACAAGCGCGTATTCGCATCGATACTCGGGCCTGGCTATCCAGACGGAATGGCCGTTGATGCGGATGGCTTCGTTTGGGTTGCGTTGTTCGGTGGGGCATGTATCCAGCGCTTTTCGCCAGAGGGAGTACTCACAGGGCAGGTGACGTTTCCGTGCTCGAACGTCACCAAGCTGACCTTTGGTGGAGACGACCTTCGCACTGTATATGTCACGACAGCCTGGAAGGGCTTGTCGCTTGCAGACCGCTCGCAGCAACCACTTGCAGGCGGGCTGTTTTCGTTCCGCTCGTCTACACCCGGCCAGCCGCAAATGAGATGCACCAAAGGAATTCGACAATGAAACAAGCAGAGGGCTCAATCCGCCGGTTACGCTCGCAAGACTGGTTCGACAATGTCGAGCGCATCGACATGACGGCGCTGTATCTCGAGCGCTTCATGAATTATGGCCTTACCCCGGATGAGCTGCGGTCCGGCAAGCCGATTATTGGCATCGCCCAATCCGGGAGTGACATTAGTCCGTGCAACCGGATCCATCTCGACCTCGCGCGCCGTGTACGCGACGGCATTCGCGACGCGGGTGGCATTCCGATGGAATTTCCAGTGCATCCGGTATTCGAGAACTGCCGACGCCCAACGGCGGCGCTGGACCGCAATCTGGCGTACCTCGGACTGGTCGAGATCCTGCACGGATATCCACTCGACGGTGTCGTTTTGACGACTGGCTGCGACAAGACCACGCCGTCGCAGGTCATGGCCGCCGCCACGGTGGACATTCCGTCCATTGTGTTGTCGGGTGGCCCCATGTTGGACGGTTGGTTCGAGGGTGAACTGGCGGGCTCGGGAGCGAGCATCTGGAAGGGCCGAAAGCAACTGGCGGCGGGGCAAATCGACGAAGCAAAGTTTCTCCAGATCGCAGCCGCGTCGGCACCTTCGGCAGGTCACTGCAACACGATGGGCACGGCGCTCACGATGAACTCGCTCGCCGAGGCATTGGGTTTGTCGTTGACCGGATGCGCGGCGATCCCGGCGCCGTATCGCGAGCGAGGTCAGGTCGCATACGAGACCGGACGCCGCATCGTGGAACTCGTGCGTCAGGACATTCGGCCGTCGCACATCTTGACTCGCGATGCATTTCTCGACGCCATTGTCGTGAACACGGCGATCGGTGGTTCGACGAACGCGCATCCTCACATCATGGCAATGGCGCGCCATGCGGGTGTCGAATTGAGTGCGGACGACTGGATGACGTATGGCTATGACATTCCACTGCTCGTCAATCTTCAGCCGGCCGGGGAGTATCTGGGAGAGCGCTTTCATCGGGCTGGCGGCGTGCCGGCGGTGATGCGGGAACTGCAACGTGCCGGAAAATTGCGTGCAGAGAGAACGACGGTCACCGGGCGAACGATGGCAGAAAACATCGATGACTGGTCCCCGACTGTTGACAGTGAAGTCATCAAAGCGTACGACACGCCGCTCAAGCGTCAGGCCGGCTTCCGAGTGCTTCGCGGGAACCTGTTTGACTTTGCGATCGTGAAGACCAGCGTGATTTCGAACGAGTTTCGCGCGCGCTACCTGATGAAGCCTGGCAGCGAGAACGTGTTCGAATGTCGAGCTGTCGTATTCGAGAGTTCCGACGATTACCATGCCCGGATCAATGATCCGGAGCTCGGCATCGACGAGCAGACCATCCTGGTGATTCGAGGCGCCGGTCCGGTCGGCTGGCCCGGTTCTGCGGAAGTGGTCAACATGCAGCCGCCTGACGCACTGTTACGTCGTGGCATTACCAGCCTGCCGACCCTCGGCGATGGTCGCCAATCCGGTACCTCGAACAGCCCGTCGATCCTGCACGCCTCGCCTGAGAGTGCGGTGGGCGGAAGGCTGGCCTTTTTACGAACTGGCGATATCGTCCGTATTGATCTCGAGCAGGGCACATGTGATGCGCTTGTCAGCGAGGCAGAGTTTGATCGGCGCAAGGAGGCCGGAGTACCGCCGATACCCCCTTCGCAGACGCCTTGGCAGGAGATCTACCGAAGCACGGTCGGCCAGTTGGAGTCGGGCGCATGTATGGAGCGTGCGCTGAAATATCGCGGTGTGGCGGACGAGGCACTGCCAAGACACAACCACTAACGTATTCGGCGTGTCCAAGTGGCGATTCGCCTAATTGACCTCGTTCTACAGCGAGGCGGAACGCCGATACGCCACGTGATTCGCGCAGGAAAATGCGGGTGTGTTATGGTTTAATTTAGAAATACTAAATTAATATCGAATTAGTTTGGCTGATGGAATTTGGAAAATCGGTTCCTCGCCTGCGACTTGGCCGCCGGTCGTCCGCGATCACCTCTGGACCTTCGGCATTCGGGCACCCGCCGCAGTCCCACGACATGTGGTCTGTTGGGCGCTATCGGCAGCCAGTCGTCTCGTACGTCGTAGCAGTGAAGATTTCAACCCAACATGTGTGACCGATCACAACGTCGATCTCGGCATTTCCGGCGCGATGGTCGCGATTCACATTTGACCCAATAGGAGTATTTCATGTCGATGGACAATACGTCGAAGACCCCGTTGTATCTCAATCCCGATGCGACGATCGAGCAACGTGTCGAGGACCTATTCGGTCGGATGACGCTCGACGAGAAGATCGCGCAGCTTCATGCCGGCTGGTTGAAACTGTCGTCGGACGGCAATCATCAATGGCGTGTCGCGGAATTCGCGCAACGAAAAACCGATATTTCGGTCGACACCCTGCTGCAGCATGGACTCGGGCAGATTACGCGGCCTTTGGGGACGCATACCGTCGACCCCAAGGAAGGGGTCCGGGCATTCAACGTGCTGCAGCGCAGGATGATCGAGGAAACGCGTCTCGGTATTCCCGTCATGTCGCACGAGGAGTGTCTGGTGGGGTTGATGATCAAGGACGCCACCTTGTTTCCTGCGCCGTTGAACTACGCGGCAACCTGGAATCCCGGGTTGATCGAGCAGGTCGGCCACATCATCGGTCAGCAAGCGCGCTCGATCGGCTGCCATCAAGGTCTCGCGCCTGTGCTCGATGTGTCGAGGGATCCACGCTGGGGGCGGACCGAAGAGACACTCGGCGAAGACCCGTACCTCGTAGGCGTATTGGCGTGCCAGTATGTCAAGGGGCTGCAAGGCGAACGCCGTGACCTGATCGCAACCCTCAAGCACTTTGCCGGGCATTCCGCAGGTGAGGGTGGCCGCAATCACGCGCCGGTTCATATCGGTCGCCGGGAATTTAATGACATTTTCCTGCTGCCGTTCGAGATGGCCATCAAGTTGGCAGATGCCGGTTCCGTAATGCCGGCGTATCACGATGTCGACGGTGTGCCTTGCCATGCGAGTTCCGAGCTTCTGACCGACATTCTGCGCGATAAATGGGGTTTTGACGGTCTTGTCGTTGCCGACTACGTCGGTGTGAGCCTTCTCTATACCCATCACGGCGTTGCGCGCGACGCTGGGGCCGCTGCCGCGTTGGCATTCAATGCCGGACTGGACGTGGAATTGCCGGGGCATGAGTGTGCACTCAACCTGAAGCAGGCGTTGGCACGCGGTGAAACCAGCGAGACTGTGCTGGATCAGGCGGTGAAGCGCGTGTTGGCCATGAAGTTCCGGCTCGGCCTGTTTGAGCGTCCGTACGCTGATCCCGAGCGCGTCGAATTGCGCAGCGAGGCGGCCTCCCAGACCGCCTATCAAATCGCGGCGGAGTCCGCGGTGCTCCTCCATAACGACGGCACGTTGCCTCTCAGTGTCGTTGACACGAAGAAGATTGCAGTAATTGGACCGACCGCAGACGATCCGCTCGCGCTCCTGGCTGGGTATAGTTTCCCAGTGCACCTCATCAACGCTGGCGAGAACGCACAGGCGCCGATCGAAACGCCGTTGCAGACGCTTCGGCAGACCTTCGGTGAGGCACGAGTGATCTACGCGAAAGGTTGCGACATCATCAAGCAGCGTCGCGCGGGTGCTGCGGTCTATCCAGGTGACGTCGACATGAACGACGCGATCAACAACGATCGTGATTCGCTCGTCAGCACGGACAAAGCGCAGATCGCTGATGCCGTGGCCGCCGCGAAGGCGTCTGACGTGGCCGTGGTTTTCGTGGGCGATCTTGCTGGCCTGTTTCAATCCGGCACCGTCGGCGAGGGTTCCGATACCGACAGTCTCGATTTGCCTGGTGTCCAGCAGGCCCTCGTTGAGGCCGTCGTCGAGACGGGTACGCCGACGGTGATTGTCCTCACTGGCGGGCGACCGTACAACCTTGGCGGGCTGGAAGGTCATGCCGCCGCGGAGATCATGGCGTTTACCCCCGGTGAAGGTGGGGCACGCGCACTGGCGGACCTGCTGACGGGGCGCGTCAATTTCTCAGGACGCCTGCCGCTTTCCGTGCCTAAGAGCGCCGGCGCGGTCCCCTACACCTACAACCATCGCCTGAAGAGTGCCGGGACGCCAATTGCCTATCACTTCGGATCGCGCTATCCGTTCGGCTTCGGGTTGAGCTACACGCAGTTCCGTTATAGCGACTTGCAATTGAGCAAGCGTGAAGTGCGTATCGACGACGGCACGATTGAATTGCAGTTCGTGGTCGAGAACGTTGGTGAGCGGTCCGGTACCGAAATCGCGCAGGTTTACGTGCGCGACCCGATCGCGTCGCTCGTCAGACCGGTGCGTGAATTGAAGGCATTTGCGCGAGTGTCCCTCGAGGCAGGTGCTCGTGCGACGGTTCGTATCCTGATTCCAGTCGACATGCTCAACTTCACGGACGAGCGTGGGGAACGCATTGTCGAGGCGGGCGAATTCGAAGTGATGGTCGGCAGTTCGAGTCGTGACATCCACCTGAATGGTACGGCGATGGTCGTGGGCGATCGGAGCCGGACACTGCCGAAGAATTGGCGGATGCTCAGCGAAGCTACGGTCGAGGTGGGAGCAACTGCGTTTGAGAGCGTCGTCGACGCGGCAGGTGTCTGAGGCGAGGTCTTAGGAAGGAGATCTGCGGGGCACGACTAGCGCTCCGCTCCACAAATTGACGAAGACATCACATAAAGTTTGTTGTGTGCTCTTGACGAACGGGTTTATGTGAATCGACGATTATTCGATACAAGAAATAGGCACCACCGTCTCGGTCAGAAAGGACACGGCCGAGGCCGGCGCGGCGTCGACGAGGAAACTAACCTCGGCTCGGGTGTGCGCTACGCCGAATTGGACCGGACGGTGTCGTTCAAGTACGAAATTCGAGATCGCACGCGCATGCCGTTTCAGGATCTGTATCGCAACGCAGATGGCTAGCTTTCGACGATTGGCTGCCACACACCCGCGATGCTTCACCTGAAGCTAATCGCGGAGCGTGGTAGTGCCACACACTTACTCTTGAAACAGAGGTGAGCCCGTTTAGTACAGGAGCGCCGGCTCGACTTGATCAATGATCGAGGAAATATCTTCTATGAATGCAATATCTCAACCTGCGTTACTGCCTCAGGACGTCGAACAGGCGCTCCTCGTTGGGCGCGTCTGGCGTAAGGCCGGGGAGCACGAAGGGCCCTGCGTGGTCGTAGTGCGTTCTGGCGAAGTCTTTGACATTACAGCCAGCGCACCCACTACAGCTGACCTTTTCGAGCGCGAAGACATCGTACGATTTGCGAGCACTGTGGCAGGGGAATCGCTGGGATCCGTCGATGAGCTGGTGGCATCAAACAAACCGGGATCTGAAGCCCCAGCAGTTCGCTTACTTGCACCTTGTGATCTTCAGGCGATCAAGGCATGTGGTGTGACGTTTGCAGTAAGCCTCATCGAACGGGTGATTGAAGAGCAGGCCGGTGGCGACCCGGCGAAAGCAAAGGAAGTGCGTGAAATCATTACCTCCACGGTTGGTAGTGATTTGTCGAAGATCAAGCCCGGTTCGGAAGCAGCGTCGAAACTCAAGGTCGAACTCGAGCGACGCGGCGCGTGGTCACAGTACATGGAAGTGGGCATTGGGCCGGATGCTGAGGTTTTCTCGAAATCACAGCCAATGTCAGCCGTTGGTTTTGGCGCAGAGGTGGGGCTACTCCCGTCATCGAACTGGAACAATCCGGAACCGGAAATCGTGCTCGCAGTAAACGGTCGTGGAGAGGTTGTCGGCGCGACCCTCGGAAATGACGTCAATTTGCGAGATATCGAGGGACGTTCTGCGCTGCTGCTCGGGAAGTGCAAGGATAACAACGGTTCCTGTGCAATCGGTCCGTTCATCCGTCTTTTTGATCAGTCGTTCGATATCGATTCTATCCGTGCCGCCAGCGTCTCTTTGCGCGTCGAAGGATTGGATGATGGTTTCCTGCTCGAAGGGGTGAGTCACATGCGGGAAATCAGCCGTGATCCGCTCGATCTTGTCGCACAGACGTGGGGGCGTCATCACCAGTATCCGGATGGGTTCATGCTGTTTCTCGGCACCATGTTCTCGCCGATCAAGGATCGGGATGCCCTGGGGCACGGCTTCACACATCACCTGGGCGATCGGGTGACAATTTCGACGCCACAACTGGGTGGACTGGCTAACGCCGTACAACTGAGCACGGAAATTCCGCCATGGAGGTTTGGTGTGCGCGCCCTCTACCAGAACCTGGCGGCGCGGGGCCTGCTATAGGCGATGTCTCGCAAAAATCACTACATCATTGGAATTGCGATGAATCAATTTGACAACTATATCGATGGTCAGTGGGTGCCCGGTGCGAGCGTTTCGCCAAATGTGAATCCTTCGAACATCGAAGACATCATTGGCGAATTTGCGCAGGCCGATGCCGTTCAGACAGCACGTGCGGTGGCTGCGGCGCGCAAGGCATTCGAAAAGTGGGCACTGTCGACACCGCAGCAGCGCTTTGATCTGCTGGACCAGGTCGGCAATACGATTCTTGCGCGCAAAGAAGAACTCGGTCGGCTCCTTGCCCGCGAAGAGGGCAAGACACTTCCGGAGGCTATCGGCGAAGTCGGGCGCGCTGCGCAGATCTTCAAGTTCTTCGCGGGCGAAGCGTTGCGCATGGGGGGCGAATTGGTTCCGTCAGTGCGCCCGGGCATGACGGTCGAGATTACGCGAGAGCCCATTGGCGTGATTGGACTTGTGACACCATGGAATTTTCCTATAGCGATTCCTGCTTGGAAAATCGCGCCGGCACTTGCCTATGGTAATACCGTCGTCATCAAGCCCGCTGATCTGGTACCTGCGAGCACATGGGAACTGGTCAAAATGATTGTTGATGCCGGTGTGCCCGCTGGTGTTATCAATCTTGTGATGGGCCGAGGCTCGGTCGTTGGCGAAGCCATTGTAAATTCACCCGATGTGGATGCAGTGAGCTTTACAGGTTCGGTCGCGACGGGGCGTGCTATCGGCGAAAAGTGTTTTGCTTCGGGCAAGAAGTTTCAGCTGGAGATGGGCGGAAAGAACCCAATGGTCGTACTCGACGACGCTGACCTCGACGTCGCTGTCGAAGCATGCATCAACGGAGCATTCTTCTCGACTGGACAGCGTTGTACCGCCTCAAGCCGTCTTATTGTTACCGAAGGCATTCATGATCGTTTCGTTGACGCAATGATCACCCGCATGCGGACATTGAAAGTTTGCGATGCTCTGGCCGAAGGTACGCACATTGGGCCGGTAGTCGATAGGAAGCAGCTTCAGCAGGACGAGCACTACATTGCGATTGCGCGGGAAGAAGGTGGCACGGTGTTTGGTGGCGAACGACTTGAACACAACACGACCGGCTATTTTCTGGCGCCAGCACTTGTAACTGGCACGACCGCGGCAATGCGTATCAATCGTGAAGAAGTTTTCGGTCCGGTCGCCTCGGTCATCAAGGTCAAGGACTATGAAGAGGCATTGAGGGTGGCGAATGACACCGAGTTCGGTCTTTCAGCAGGTATCTGCACGACTTCGCTCAAATACGCGACCCACTTCCGCCGCCATGTGCAAGCAGGAATGGTTATGGTCAACACGGCAACAGCAGGGGTGGACTATCACGTGCCATTCGGTGGGAGGAAAGGCTCAAGCTATGGTCCACGCGAGCAGGGTAGCTACGCACGCGAGTTTTACACGACTGTCAAAACCTCCTACGTCAATCCGGGCACTCTGTAAGTGAAGGGCTAAACGGCAGCGGGCGATCAAAGCGACGGGTAAATATGTGGTGTAGGTGGGAGTATCCATGCTCGCCATTCTCGGATGTTTTCGGCTTTTTCTTGGTTGCAACGTGCAGGATTCTAATGGGTATGTCGTGTCAAAAGAAAAGATTGTCGAGTGGCTCTGCTGGTATCAAAGATAAACTAACGCAATTAAGACGCGTAAATTAGAACGCAATGTTGCGTCGTTTCTGATTTCACGTTATCAAGCGTTTTTTCAAGATTTTATAAATAAAATTGGATATTAATAAATGAAATGCCATATCAAAGAATTTGCACTCGCTGCTGTCGCCGCAGCATTCTTAATCGGAGGCGCGGTGCCGGCTTTTGCGCAGGCATCGGCGAGCGCGCCTGCCGCAACGCAAGATGCCAAGGCGGCCGAAAAGGAAGCGAAGAGGCAGGCAAAGAAGCAAGCGCGGCAGGAAGCTAGGGCTCAGCGGAAAGCCGAGCGCAAGGCTGCTCGCGCGAAAAGTGGCGCTGAGTTGAAGAGGCTAGAAGCAGCGGGATACAAGCCGGCTGCAAATGATCCGAACTATCCGGAAGATCTGCAGAACGCCGAGAAAAAGGCGGGCGCCGCGGCAGGCGCGAGCCGGTAAACAGTGGACGGGCGGTGTGCCATGCAGTTTCATGGCGTACCGCCTGCGCCGACCGCGATCGCGGTGTAAGCACTCGATCCGTACGTGAGCGTGGGAAAACTGGGGAGACGGATCTCGTCAGGTATCCGTTGCTTACGGCAGTATGTTCTGTACATCGACGGCTACCGGCGACGCTGACCCGATGCGCTTGCCGTAATCCGTGTCGGCAATCTGGAGCGTCGAGATGCGACAAGGGTAAGCGCTCGAGAATCCACCCCTTAGCCGGTGATGCAGGAGGTCGACAGGAACCTGCCTGGGTTAGGGTTCCCTGCAAATAAACAGACGGCCCTGTGATCGATGTAGACCTGGGCCGAATGCCTGTCCCCTACGGCTTCGCCTGTTGCTGATTCGCCTGCCGCAAGAGCTTCGTCATATGCGCGACCGCTTGCGGCGGTGCTGAGTCTAGGTAAGCGACGGCGCGATTCAGCAGTGAAACCCGCTTGTGCTCGATCGAAGTGCTCAGCTTGGCCGTCTTGAATGGCTGGGTCGGTGCAGACGAGTCATCGTCGACCCGATTCAGCACTTGCCGCTCAACGAGATGCCGGTTCGTTCTCGCTTCTAATGTCTCCTGCTTCTTGTTGACCGGCGCTTCCGCCTGATCCGGATGTTCGCTGAGGTATCGCCTGACCGAACTGCTGGCGTGGCTGTGTTTCATCATGCTGGTGTCAATGAGAGGGGCACCGTCCAGCACGAGTAGTGCCCCGAGTTCCTCGGTCGTTTTGGATCGCGACACCAGCGGCGCCGGATCGCTTCCGGTGCGAAGCGCGTCGTGCAACGCCGTGAAATCGGCTTCCCTGGCATGCATCTTCAGTGCGAGCGACATTGAGAATATCCGGCAGCCAAAAGCGGACTTCTGCAAGTCAACCGGGATGAACGCGCACTTTGCGTGCCGGCCAGCCTCGCTACTGATGTTGTCGGCGTAGCCGTCGTACTCGTTCTCGTCTTTTTCCTTGCGCAAGGGGTCGACGACGATCACGGTTGTGCCTTGCTCGTCTTTTCGGATGTCGGCTGCTCGTGTATGCGGGACATCAGTAAGCGGCCAGCCAACGCATCTTGACGAGCGAGTTTAGGCGGCGGTCGAGACAGGCTGCCAGCGATGCGGCAGTAGCGCGTCGATGTCGCTGGCCTTGTGGGTCGGCAAGCGTGTGAGGACGTCCTTCAGATAGGCGAGCGGATCGAGCCCGTTCAGTTGCGCCGAACGAATCAAGCTCATGATGGCGGCCGCTCGCTGCCCCGCGCGCAGCGATCCGGCGAACAACCAATTGGACCGGCCGACTGCCCACGGACGGATTTGATTTTCGACCCAGTTATGCCGACTTCCGGATTATGCCGCGTCATACATGCACGTGGCGGTGGGTATGGCCCTCCGTGATTGCTG
>NZ_QTPP01000039.1 GCF_003853415.1 Burkholderia sp. Bp9142
TTCGCGGCCAGCGCGTCGCGCACCTTCTGGTCGTCCCACGAGTTCATCGACGTGCGTTCGAGCGTCTTCTGGTTCGGGAACACGTCGAGCAGCTCGGGATAGGTATGACCCGAGAAGCCCAGGCTTTCGACCGTCGTGATCGTGGTCGGGATGTTGAATACCTTCGCAGCCTTCGCGAGGCCGACGACGTTGTTCTTCAGCGCCTGGCGATCGATCGACTGCACGCCGAACGCCATCTGCGGTTGCTGGTCGATGAAGATCAGCTGGCTGTTCTGCGGGGTGAGAACTTCAAGCTTCGGATTGCTCATGGCGGTGATGTCCTTTGACGGGGAGAAAAATAGCGCCTGCCTTGCCGGCAAGCCGGGGGGCGGCGGCGCCCGATGCGCTGTGCTGGGAGGTTTTCCTGCCAACGCCTGCCATTCAATACGGAAATCTGCAACACTGCCAATTAATCGTTCTGTTTAAAAACATTTGCGAAACAAGTCCTGAAAAAACCTTAAATCAGTTGAATTTTCGCGCCGCGCCTGCGATGACCTGATAGGCTCTTTTTCGACTACGTCCGTTCGTCGGCCGGGATTTTTCCGCATCCTTCCACACGGTTGTCATTCACTTCAATTCGTACTATGAAACCGTACATTTCCTCGATATTGGCCGGCATTCTCGCCGGCGCCGTCTACGCGTTGATCGGCGTGCAATCGCCCGCTCCGCCCACCATCGCGCTGGTCGGCCTGCTGGGCATCCTTGCCGGCGAACAGATCCTGCCGGTCGCGCGCCGGATGCTCGCGGGCATCCACCTGAAGACCGCATGGAGCGAGGCGAAGTGCAGCCAGCACATGTTCGGCGCCCTGCCCGGCGCGCAGCCCGCCAATGCCGCGGCGAAGCACCGCGAATCGACGCCGACATGACAAACCGTCATTGACTGGACAAAGCGGTTCCCGGCGTTAACATGGCAGCCCGACGCCCCGCCTGTGAAATCCAACATGAAGCTGTCATTCGAAGCGCTCGAAGCGCTGGACGCGATCGACCGCACCGGCACGTTCGCCGAAGCCGCGGAACTGCTGCATCGCGTACCGTCGGCCTTGACTTATCTCGTGCAAAAGCTCGAGGGCGACCTCGGCGTCGCCCTGTTCGACCGCAGCGGACGCCGTGCGAAGCTCACCCATGCGGGTCGCATCGTCGTCGAGGAAGGCCGGCGGCTGCTGCATGCGGCGGAACAGCTCGAGCGCAAGGCGCAGCGCGCGCAGCAAGGCTGGGAAACCGAGGTGCGCATCTGTGTCGACGAGATCCTGCCGTTCGACGCGCTATGGCCTTACGTGCATGCGTTCTACGGGCTCGAGATGGACACGCGGCTGCGGCTGTCCACCGAAGTCCTCGGTGGCACCTGGGACGCACTGGTTTCGCGCCGCGCGGATCTCGTCGTCGGCGCGGCGGGCGAGCCGCCTGAACTGCCGGGCCTCGTTGCGCGACCGATCGGCATGCTCAGGCACGTGTTCGCCGTCGCCCCGACCCATCCGCTCGCGGCGATGCCCGAACCGCTGTCGATGGCGTCGGTCGTCGAGTATCGCGGCGCCGTCATCACCGATACGTCTCGCGAACTGCAGCCGCGCTCGGTCGCCGTCGATGCCGGGCAGTCGACGCTCGCGCTGCCCACGCTCGCTGCAAAACTGGCCGCGCAGTGCGAAGGGCTCGCCGTCGGCACGCTTCCGGATTGCATCGCGGCCCGCGCGATCGCGCAGGGCAAGCTCGTGGCCCGCCAGGTGACCGGCATGCGCGACACCACGCATTGCTACCTGGCGTGGCGCGACGACGAAGCCGGCCGTGCGTTGCGGTGGTGGGTCGAGCAGCTCGATCGCCCCGATCTCGTCGACCGGTTCCTCGCGCTTGCGTGATCCCGCCGTGTCGCGGGAACCCATCGAGCGCGCACTGCATCGCGTTCTCGAGCCACGCGTCCAGGCCCGGGCATCGGCCGACACATCGTGATCGAGCCGGCCACGCGCGCCGTTACGGTTCGCGCGGCAGCCGCCCGCCCTCGCCGGTCTCGCATGCAAGCGCGTTCGCTTCCGGCCACGCATCGTGTATACCGCGGTTCGATCCGGCGGGTCGTTCAAGCGCGGCCGCATACGCGGCCAGCACGCGCATGCGCGCATCGGCATGGACCGACGTCGCATCCCGATCCCGCATCGCCTCGAGCGCCGCGCGCGCGCATTCCCGCCCCTCGTCGACGAGAGACAGGTCGAACAGGCACGGCACCGCCACGGCCGCCAGCGCGATGCCGGTCTCCGCGTCGCCGTCCGGCGAGAATGCCCAGTCGAGCGCCGCGTGCAGATTGCCGAGTTCGCCGCGAACCCGGTCGAGCCGCGATCCGCCCGGCGAACCGTCGCCGCCGCCCGGCGCCAGCGTGAACAACGCATGGAAATAGTGCGCGTGCGCAAGCGCGGCCTCCGCGCATTCGCCGTTGTTCGCGAGCTGCTGCAGTGCGTAGGCGCGCGTCGTCGTCAGCAACCGGTAGCGCGGCGCGCCGTGCGCATTCTCGACGCTCACGAGCGACTTCGACACGAGGCCGGCGATCGTGTCGAGCAGGTCCGCATCGACCCCGAGCCGCGTTCCGACCACGTCCCGTACCGCGTCGATCGAAAAGCCGTCGCGGAACACGCCAAGCCATCGCAGCAGCACGCGTTCCGCGTCCCCCAGCAAGCGGTAGCTCCAGTCGTACATGGCCTGCAGCGTCCGGTGACGCGGCAATGCGGTGCGAAAACCGCCAGTCAGCAACCTGAAATGGTCGTCGAGATGAGCGGCCAGTACGTCGATGCCGAGCACGGCCGCACGGGCAGCGGCCAGCTCGATGGCCAGCGGCAGACCGTCGAGACGTCGGCACACCGACGCCATCAGGGACACGCTGCGTTCGTCGAGCGGAAAGCGCGGGGCGGCCGCGCGCGCGCGCGCCGCGAACAGTTGCACCGCGCTTGCGCCCAGTGTCTCGGCCGCGCCGGCGCGCTCGTCGGGGACATCGAGCGGTGGCACCGGACACTGCCGCTCGCCGTGGATGCGAAGCGCCTCGCGGCTGGTCGCCAGCACACGCAGCCCGGTGTCGGACTCGGTCAACACGGCCGCGATCCGCGCCGCCGCGTCAAGCAGATGCTCGCAATTGTCGAGCACGAGCAACATCCTGCGATGCGCGACGCTCGCCAGCACCGCTTCGAGCGTCCGCGATCGGGCCGGCAGCGCGATGTCCAGGCCATCCGCCAGCGCGTCGGGGACGCATTGCGGGCACGCAACCGTCGCCAGCGATACGACCGCCGCCCCATCCGGAAAGCGCGTCTCGGCCCGGATCGCGGCTTCGATCGCGACGCGCGTCTTGCCGATGCCGCCCGCACCGACCAGCGTCACGACGCGAGACGCGTCGAGCGCCGCGAGGACATCGGCAACCATCTGCTCCCGCCCCACGAGCGCGGTCGGCGCGGGCGCGAGCCGCGGCGTCGCGGGACGCACGGGGGCTCCGCCTTCGCCTTCGGCGGGTCGGCCGACGAGCCGATAGCCGCGCCCCGGCACCGTGACGATCAGATTCCGGTCCCGGGCCAGCGCCTTGCGCAACGACGCGATATGCACCTGCAGGTTGTTTTCCTCCACGATCGTGTGCGGCCACACGCGCTGCATGATCTCGTCTTTCGAGACCAGCGCGCCATTTGCCTGAATCAGGAGTTCGAGGATTTCGAATGCACGGCTGCCGATGCGTAACAGTTTGCCGTTCGAGCGAATTTCACGTCTGTCGAGAAAAACGTGAAGCGTTCCAATGCGGATCATGGGAATTTCTAATCGAGGGCATTTATCGATGCCTTGTCCAGAACGACATCGATCTGACACCAATGCTACGGCATTTGCTGCGTATATTGATTCGAATGATTAGAACGGAACGAGCAAATTTTTTGAACTGTCGGAATCCGCGCGCCTCGCGCCCGCTCTACGCGACGCGACACCGTGCCATCCATGCGGGACACGAGACGCCGTGATGCACCGACGAATGCGTTGCTTTACGAAAATACGACCACCGGTTCGGCTTCCATTTTTCTCCTGCATCGACCGACACGGACATCCGGGCGCGCGACGTTTGCGCGCCCGTGTTTCAACGTACGGGTTCCCGGACCGTCCGCCGTGTCACGCGCGGACGAACGCCAGCAGTTCGTCGTTCAATCGCTGCGCATGCGTCAGATACAGCGCGTGCGGGCCGCCCTCGTACACGCTCAGCGTCGCGTGCGGCACGCGCGCCACCGTGGCGGCCCCCGTCAGCGCGAGCGGCGCCGTCTGGTCGTCGTCGCCATGAATCACGCGCGTCGGTACGTCGAACCGGTCGAGATCCGTCCTGAAATCGGTTTCGGAAAATGCACGGACGCAATCGAGCGTGCCCTTCAATCCCGCCTGCAGCGCCATGAACGAGGTCCAGTCGAGCGCGGCGCGCGAGATCGTCGAATCCGCCCGGTTCGAACCGGTGAACAACGGCCAGAAGTGCTCGAAGAATGCCGCGCGATCCGCCACGATCGCCGAGCGAATGCCGTCGAACACCGCGACGTCGACGCCGTCCGGATGATCGTCGCGCCGCGCGACCAGCGGCGTCACCGATCCGATCAGGACCGCCTTCGCCACGTGGTGCGTACCGTGCCGGCCGATGTATCGGGCAACCTCGCCGCCGCCCATCGAAAAGCCGACGAGCGTCACGTCGCGCAATCCGAGCGTCTCGATCAGCGTCGCGAGATCGTCCGCCAGCGTATCGTAGTCGTAGCCCGTCCACGGTTGGCCGGAGCGGCCGAAGCCGCGCCGGTCGTACGCGATGCAGCGAAAGCCGTGCGATGCGAGATGATGCATCTGGACGTCCCACATGTCCGCGTTCAACGGCCAGCCGTGAATGAACACGACAGGGCGCCCCGCGCCCCAGTCCTTGTAGTGAATCGAGACGCCGTCGCGTGTCGTGAACGTGCTCATGAAGCTACCTTGGAGATGGAAAAAATCTCGGCCGCCCGCCGCGGCCGATGATTGGGATGCACCGTCTCCGGTCACGAACGGGACATCCTGACGATGAACCGGTCCAGTTCGGACGCGAGGATCGCCTCCCAGCAATTCGCGGGACGCTTCGATCCGCGCCACTGCGGCTTGTAGATCGCGTCGCCGGTGCGAATCGGCTGGCCGGTCAGTGCGCAGCGCCCCAGCGAGCGGGACTTTGCGCTGATCCAGCGCTGCTCGTCATACCGGCAGTGCGTCGGATCGCTCCACGACACGAGTACCGACGAATCGGTCTGCCGCTCGATCGCGACGATCGCGCACCGGCGGCGTGCGCCACCGCTCGACGCACCGCGTGCATCGTCACGATGACGGCGGCGCGCGATGTCGCGGTCGCGAAGATTCGACGACGCGCAGCGGCTTGCACCGGGCGACGGATCGAGCAGCGTCATCACGTGCTCCCAGCGATCGAATGCGTCCATGACGGCATATCCAGGCAAATGGCGAGAGATTCGGACGTTTCGCATCCGTGCCCGTCACGGTCGTCACCCGCCGGCGCGAACCGGCAGCGACCCGCGACGGGACGGCTTGATGCTGACGATAGCGGGCGGCCGCTGAAGAGTCTTGATTCCCCGGCTTAATTGTTCTGGCCGCCCCGCACGCGCGGCGCGCGGCACGACCGGTTCATGAAAATTCAGCCGGATTTCAGTACAGGCCGCCCGGCCCCGCGATAGGCTCCCGTCGACGTTCGTTCGCTCCCCTCGTGCGCCCGCCGGCCCACGAGCGCGAACGCACGCCGTCTGCCGGCGAGATTGCCGCATGCGGGCAGATCCGGACCTTCCATTCCACGCGGCATCGTTCCACCGCACGTTCAAGGAGCTTCAATGCGCCCCGCAGACACCGACGCCGTCCCCTCGGCGCGCCGCCGAGACATGCTGCTTGCCGGCGCGACCGCCGTTGCAGCCGCCGCGCTGCCGGCCGCCGCCGCTGCCGCCCCCAAACATGCCTCATCCGCCCATCAAGGAGCCCATGCGATGAACACGATCACCACGAAAGACGGTACGCAGATCTATTTCAAGGACTGGGGCAGCGGCCGCCCGGTCGTCTTCTCGCACGGCTGGCCGCTGTGTGGCGATGCATGGGATGCGCAGATGCTGTTCCTGGTGCAGCACGGCTACCGCGTGATCGCGCACGATCGCCGCGGTCACGGCCGATCGAGCCAGCCGTCGCAAGGCAATGACATGGATACCTACGCGGACGATCTCGCCGCGTTGATGAATGCGCTCGACCTGCGCGAAGCCACGCTCGTCGGCCACTCCACCGGCGGCGGCGAAGTCGCGCACTACATCGGCCGTCACGGCACGAAGCGCGTGTCGAAGGCCGTGCTGATCGGCGCCGTGCCGCCGCAAATGGTGAAATCGCCGTCCAATCCCGGTGGCTTGCCGATGGACGTATTCGACGGCATCCGCAAGAACGTCGCCGAGAACCGTTCGCAGTTCTACAAGGATCTCGCCGTGCCGTTCTTCGGCTTCAATCGCCCCGGCGCGAAGGTATCGCAGGGCACGATCGACGCATTCTGGGCGCAAGGGATGATGGGCGGCGTGTATGGCCAGTATCTGTGCGTGAAGGAATTCTCCGAGGTCGACTACACCGAGGACCTGAAGAAGATCGACGTCCCGACGCTGATCCTGCACGGCGACGACGACCAGATCGTGCCGATCGACGATTCCGCGCGCCTGTCCGCGAAGATCGTCAAGCATGCGCAACTCAAGGTCATCCCCGGCGGCTCGCACGGCATGTGCGTCGTCGACGCGGAGCGGATCAATGCCGAACTGCTCGCGTTCCTGAAGGCGTAAACATCGCCGCACGGCGCGCCGGCCGGCGCGCCGGCCGGCGCGCCCTTCAGCTTTTTTCAGGAATTTTCAGGGCGCAGCCATCTGATTGCCGCGCGCGTCGACGCGGAACGGCCGCCGGTCCAGCACCGGCTCATTCGGGCGCGCCGCCCGGGCGCACGCCCAGCGCTTCGGCTTGCCGCACGAGGTCCGGCAGCGTGCGCACCTGCATCTTCTTCATGACCTGCGCCCGATGCACCTTCACCGTGATTTCCTGCAGGCCGAGACGCGACGCGATCTGCTTGTTCATCAGACCTGCGACCACATGGCTCATTACTTCGCGTTCGCGCGGCGTCAACGACGCATAGGCCTGACGCAGCACACGCAATGCGCGATCGCGCGCGAGACGGTCGCGGTCCCCGGCCAGTGCGCGGCCGACGGCATCGAGCATCGCATCGTCGTCGAACGGCTTCGTCAGGAAGTCGAGTGCGCCGCCCTTCATCGCCTTGACCGTCGTGGCCACGTCACCGTAGCCCGTCATGAACAGGATGGGCACGTTCAGCCCCGTGCGCACGGCTTCCTCCTGAACGGCCAGCCCGCTCTCGTCGGCAAGACGCACATCGAGGATCAGGCAGCTCGCCACATCGGGCCGCTCGAACGCGAGAAACGCCCGCGACGATGCAAAGGTCTCGACGCGAAAACCGGCCGAACGCAACAGCGCGCTCAACGCGCGCCGCAGCGTTTCATCGTCGTCGACCACATAGACGATCGACGTCATATCCGGCGTGCTTGCCATTGCTTTCCCTGTACAGGCGTCCCGTTCATCATGAAATGATAAACGAGCCGGGAGCCCCGCGGAAATGCCAGGCAGCCGCGATCCGGCCGATCGACGGGGGCCGTCAGGCAGGGCCCCCGCCCGATGCGACCTGATCGATCAGATTGATCATATCGTCCGATGAAAACGGCTTGCGCAGAAACGCGACCGCGCCTTGCGCGAGTGCGCGACGAACCGACTCGTCATCCCCGTGCGACGACATGAAGATGACCGGAATCGTCGCGTTGCGCTGAACCAGCAGGCGCTGAACGTCGAGGCCGCTCATCCCCTTCATCTTCAGGTCGATCAGCACGCAAACCGCATCGTCCAGCGGGCCGCTCGCGAGGAATTCCTCGCCCGACGCAAACGGCAATGCCGTATAGCCAGCCGATTTCAACAGGCTGGCAAGACTTTTGCGGACCGACGCATCGTCATCGATGATGCAAACCATGCCCATGAAATGAGAACCCGAAATCTGTGTCAATCCAGAACATCGCGATACCGCTCGATCGGTATCGACAGACGTATCACGCCCACCGCCTGAGCGCCGGCACCGGTTGCGCGGACGCGACCGGCGTCGGCGGCAGCCCGTCCGCGCGCGCCTCCGCCACGAAGGACGCATATCGGGCATGAACGCGACCGGCCTCGCCGGACTCCGCCAGCTTCTCGAGCGCATAGGCGCGCACGACCTCGAGCAACGAGTAGCGCTTCGAAAGCCCGACGGAATGGACGACCAGCAGCGATTTCGACGCGAGGCTGACGACGCAGTCGAGCACCTGATCGGCGGCCGGTTCGTCGCAGGCGCCCAGCGCGCACGCCGCGTCGAGCCGGAATGCATCCGGAAACACCGCGAGACGGCACAGCACGATGCGCTCCGCATCGTCGAGCAACTGGTAACTCCACTCGATGGTGGCCCTGAGGGTCTGCTGGCGCGGATGGGCCGTGCGCAGGCCGCCGGACAACGACAGGACGGACTTGTCGAGATCGGTGGCCAATCCCTGGATCCCGAGCGATGCCACACGGGCCGCGCCGAGTTCGAGGGCGAGCGGCAGGCCGCTCAGGCGGCGGCAGATGGTCGCGATCGCGTCAAGCGTCTGCCTGTCCGCGGGAATGTCGGTGCCCATCGCGCGCGCGCGCGCCAGAAACATGCGGACCGCACCGCACGCGAGGATCTCGTCGCCGTTCGCACCGGCCGGCGGCACCGGCAGCGGGCCGACCCGATACACGCGCTCGCTGGCGACCCGCAACGGTTCGCGACTCGTCACGACGAGCAGCGCGCCGGTATTTCCCGCCGTGATCGCTTCGCAGAGCGCCGCGAGTTCATCGACATGCTGCTCGGCATTGTCGAACACCAGCATGACGCGCCGCCCGCCGATCGCGCGCA
Organism: Burkholderia sp. Bp9142; assembly: GCF_003853415.1. GTDB lineage: Bacteria > Pseudomonadota > Gammaproteobacteria > Burkholderiales > Burkholderiaceae > Burkholderia. The sequence continues at coordinate 9,020 of NZ_QTPP01000039.1, forward strand.
CGACATCCGCCGGCTCGGCGGCCGGGCTGCCCGGCGCGCCGAGTGCGTCCAGCACCGCGGATTCGAGCGTCGCGCCGCCCGGCCGGGCGGCGAGATCGAGCCGGATCGACTCGATGCCGCATGCCGCCGACCAGGCCGCGACGACCTCCTGCGCGAGATGCGTCTTGCCGACACCGCCGGGCCCGACCAGCGTGACGAGCGCCTCGCGCTCGAGCAGCGCGTGCAGCTCGGCCGCGTCGCGCTCGCGGCCGATCAGCGGGCATTTGCGCGACACGCCGCCGGCGCGTGCGCCGCCCGCCGCGTCGAACCGCTCCGGCTCACGCTCGGCGCGGGACAGGTCGACCGGCGGGGCAAGGCGATATCCGCGGCCCGGTTCGGTCCGGATCCAGCCGTGCTTGCCGCCGAACAGCTTGCGCAGCGTCGACACGTGCACCTGGATGTTGTTCTCGACCACGATCGTGTGCGGCCACACGGCCTGCATGATTTCTTCCTTCGATACGAGCCTGCCGGCTGCCTTCACCAGCAGCTCGAGGATCTCGAACGCGCGGGCGCCGATATATCGCGACTGCCCGTCGACGTAGACTTCGCGGCACTCAAGGGAGACCGTCACCCGACCGAACCTGTACATGATCCGCACCCGCCCATGCTGCGTGAAACCGTGCGCCGCCTCGCGAGGCGGCACGCTCTGTCCTGCCCTTCCGGCCGCGTCGCGGCATGTCGGAAAGCGTGAACGGATCGTATGGCGCGACAGGCGCGCAGACCATTATCCATAGGTTTAGTCCGGTGCCGAGCGGGCCTCGGTCGTCGAACCAGCCGCAAGTACTGCAAATTCTCGCGAGCTGACGGACAATGCACGGGCCCGCCGCCACGCGCGCATTCAGCCCGGCCGATGCCGCTTTACGAGCCGCTTACACCCTGCTTCAACCCGCCTGCCACGCCACCGTGAACCCAGCTTTGCTCGCCCCGGACAACGCGAATCGAATGGACGCCGACTGGTTCGCGCGCGCCAGCGTGTCGAATGCGGTCCGCTCCGGCGACATCCTGCGGTTCGACCTGACGGACGCCGACACGGGACGCGTGTGGTCGGCATGCCAGACCCGCTGGGAATTCGATTCGCGCTGCCGGCAATTCGAGCGCGAGTTCGCATTGAACGACGTGCTGGAACCGGGGTGGGCGCTGATTCCCGCCGCGCTGATCCGCGCGGCCGACGGCCCGGTGCTCGTTTATCCGCGCGTCGAGGTGCGGGCGTTCGACACGCTGGCCGACGAACCGCTGCCGCTCGAGGTCTTTCTCGACACCGCGATCCATGCCGCGCGCACGCTCGGGGAACTGCATCGGCGCGGCTGGCTGCACGGCGATCTGCAACCGGCCAGTTTCGTCACCGCGCCGAACGGCACGGTCATGCTCCGCTCGTTTGCGCATGCCCGCGACCGGCGCACGGAGCCCATCGCCGAGCGCACGATCCGCACGGATTTCGCCGCGTTCGCGGCGCCTGAAGTCTCGGAGGGCGCGTGCGTCGACGAGCGCTCCGACCTCTACGCGTTCGGCATCACGCTGTTCCGCCTGCTGACCGGCGCGCTGCCGTACCAGGCCACGTCGGCTTCCGAATGGGTTCATGCGCACGTCGCCATGCAACCGGCGCCGCCCACGGCCTTTCGCGACGACGTGCCGGCCATCCTGAACGACCTGATCCTGAAGCTGATCGCGAAGGAGCCGGCCGACCGCTATCCGTCCTGCGAAACGGTGCAGCGCGACCTCGAACGCATCCTGCGCGACTGGCGGACCTCGGGCCCCGTCGAGCCGTTCACGCTCGGCGGCAGCGATCCGCTCGGCGGCCTGCACACGGCCGACCTGCTGGTCGGCCGCGAGCCCGAGTCGCGCCGGCTCGATGCGATACGCGCGAACGTATCGCGAACCGGCGAGGCAGCCATCGTCCTGATCGACGGGGCGGCCGGCATCGGCAAGACCGCGCTGATCGAGGCTTTCACGCGCGACGTGCGCGCCGCGTCGCGCACCGCGTGGTGCGCGTCGGCGAAGGTCGGCCAGTTCCAGCCCGCCCGGCCCTACGCGCCCGTGCTGCAGGCGTTGCGCACGCTGTTCGGCAGTGCGCTGGCCCGGCGCGACGATGAAATCGCGGCGATTGCCGCGCGGCTGCGCGACTGCGTGGGCCGTCAGGCCAGCCTGCTGGCGCGCATCTTCCCGGAAATCACGTGGCTGCTCGATGTCGAGCCCGTCGCGTACGCCCACGCCGATGCGATTCCGGAATTTCGGCTATGCCAGATCGTCGTGAACGCTTTCCGCGCGTTCGCGGCGCCGGCCGAACCGCTCGTCGTGACGCTGGACGACATCCAGTGGGCCGACGACGCGACGCTCGCGTGTCTCGCGTCGCTCGCGGCCGATCCGCCGGCACATTTCTGTATCGTCGCCGGTTATCGGAGCGGGCCGCAGCACACACTCGCGCCGGCCTTCCGCCGCTTCCTGCGGCAGCTCGACCGCACGCGCGTGTCGACCCTGACGCTCGCGCCGCTGGGCGCCGCCGACGTCCCGCGCATGCTGGCCGGGATGCTCCGCGACGCGCCGGATCGGCTGTCCGGGCTGGGCGCCATCGTTCACCGCAACACCGGCGGCAATCCGTTCCACATCCAGCAACTGCTGCGTGCGCTGATCGACGAGCGGCTGCTCGACTACGACGCGGCACGGCAAACATGGCAATGGTCTTCGGCCGATATCGACGCGCGCTTCCCGAGCGAGAACGTCGTCAGCCTGCTGGAGAACCGGATGCAGCGGCTGCCGCACGAATCGAGAATGCTGCTGTCGCTGCTGGCGTGCATCGGCATCGACGCCGACGATACGCTGCTGTGCGCAGCCGCCGGCAAGACGCGCGCGGAACTCAGTTTCTGGATGGACCCCGCGCGTCAGGCCGGCCTCGTGTCGCTCGCCGGCAATCGCTGGCGCTTCGTTCACGACCGCGTCCTCGAGGCTGTCTACGCGCTCACCGACCGCGCGGAACGCGCGCTGCGCCACACCCGGATCGCCGCGGCGATGCTCGCCCGCGTGGACCGTTCGTCGACCGAATGCCTGCTCGCCCTGGCGAGCCAGATCGAGCAGGCGAAAGCCGCGCCGCTCGACCGCGCGCTCGCGCTCGCCTTCGCGGATGTGCTGGTCGCGGCGGCACAGGCGGCGGCCCCGGCCGCCGCGCGCGATCGCGCACTGTCGTTTCTCGCGTCCGCGCAATCGCTGCTCGGTCCCCACGCGTGGGCGCAGCACTATGGTCTCGCGAGCCGAATCGGCATCCTTCGCAGCGGCCTGCTCCTCGCCACCGGCGAAACCGCGCAGGCGGCCATCGCGATCGACGCGCTCATGGCGCGCACGCGCACGCCGGCCGACCGTGCCGAGGCCCACCGGCTGAAGGCCGCGCAACTCACGGTGGAGTCACGCTACCGGCAGGCCGTCGACGTCGCGCTGGCCGGGCTGGCCCTGCTCGGCGTGGAACTGCCCGCCGAGCCGGTCGAGGCCGATCTCGCGGCAGCCTGCGACGCGGTGCAGGAGGCGCTCGGCGGCCGCGCCATCCACGCCCTCGTCGACTTGCCCGTCATGACCGACACGCGCGTGGAAGCCACGATGGCGCTGTTGACCGCGCTCGAGGCCGCGATGTTCTATCCGAGCGGCGGGCTGATGCTGCTGCATTTCGCGACCATGGTCCGGCTGACCTTGCAGCACGGCGTCACCGCCGCGTCGGTGCAGGGCCTCGCCTGGTACGGCGTCAGCATTGCCCAGCATCACGATGCGTACGACGACGGTTTCGCATTCGCGCAGGTCGCGCTCGCGCTGGTCGATCGCCACGGCTTCGAGCGCTACCGTTCCGCGACGCTGATCGCGCTCGACCAGGTGAGCGTCTGGACCCGGCCGCTGTCGTACGCGCTCGAATGCGCGCGCGATGCGAAGGCGGCGGGCAATGCGAGCGCCGAGCTGCGCTGGATGTGCTACAGCTGCAACCACATCGTCAGCGATCTGCTGTCGATGGGCGAGGCGCTGCCCGCGATCCGCGACGAGATCGATCCGCTGCTGGAAATCGCGCGCGGCGCGCGTTACGACGACATCGTCGACCTCGTTTCCACCCAATCGGAATTCGTCGACGCGCTGCAGCTCGGCTTCGATCGGCCGATCGGCACCTGGCGCACCCGTGCGTCGACCAGGACGCCGATGTCGGTGCTGCAGTTCTGGACCGACGTGCTCGCCGGCCAGGCGGCGTTCATCTTCGGCGACGCAGACGCGGCGCGCGCATCGCTCGATGCGGCCGCACCGTTCGCGTGGTCGACGCCCGCGCACATCATGCAGTCCGACTTCCAGCTGTTCGGCGTGCTGGCGGGCATCGCGAGCGACGGCGGCGCCACGCCGCCCGACCGGCTGCTCGAACGCTTCGCGCCGCAGCGCGCGCGCGTCGCCGCGTGGAGCGACCGGAATCCGGCGACGTTCCGCAACAAGCTCGCGCTGATCGACGCCGAGTTCGCCCGCGTACGCGGCGAGCATGTCGTCGCGATGCAGCAGTACGAGGCCTCCGCCAGCCTCGCGGCGGAGCGCGGTTTCGTGCACGAACAGGCGCTCGCGCACGAACTGGCCGCGCGCCACGCCGCGTCGCTCGGGCTGAGCGGCCCGGCCCGCCATCAGTTGCGGCTCGCACACGCGTGCTACCGGCGCTGGGGCGCGACCGGCAAGACGCAGGCAATGGAAGCGCAGCATCCGTTCCTCGTGATGGATCCGTTGCCGGGCGGGCCGGCCGTGCCCGCGCGCGAGGACCTCGATTTCGCGCTCGCGATGCGCGCGGCGCATTCGATGTCCGAGGAAATCGTGCTGGAGCGCCTGGTCCAGACGCTGATGCGCAACATGATCGTCTATGCGGGCGCGCGCTACGGCCTGCTGCTGCTCGCACGGCACGACCGGCTGACGATCGAGGCAACCGCGCGCATCGTCGGCAGCGACGTCGTCGTCGACATTGCGCGCGGCGAACCCACCGAGGAAGACGTTCCGCTGTCGATCCTGAACACCGTCGCGCGAACCCGCAAGCCGGTCGTGCTCGCGAACGCACACCGCGAAGGCGTGCCCGATCACGTCGACAGCCTGCGCGCGCATCCGACGCGCTCGCTGTTCTGCCTGCCGTTGCTGAAACAGGGTGCGCTGATCGGCGTGCTCTATCTCGAGAATGCGCTGACCAACGGCGTGTTTTCGCCGCGGCGCATCGCGATGCTGGAAGTGCTGGCGCCGCAGGCGGCCAACGCGCTCGAATCCGCACGGCTCTATGCGGAACTGATCGACGAGAACGCGCGCCGGCTCGAGACGGAGGCCGCGCTGCGGCATGCCCGGACCGAGCTCGCGCGCACCGCGCACGTGACCGTGATGGGCGAGCTGGCCGCGTCGATCGCGCACGAGATCAATCAGCCGCTCACCAGCATCGTGACGAGCGCGGGTGCCGGCATGCGCTGGCTGCGCGGCACGCAGCCCGACCTCGACGAAGCGCTCGCGAGCCTCGAGGACATTCGCGCGTCCGGCGTGCGGGCGGCCGACATCGTCCGCGCGTTGCGATCGCTCGCACGCCAGGCGCCGCTCGCGCTCGCCCCGCTCGCGATCGACGCGCTGATCCGCGACATGCTGCATCTCACGGCGCCCGAAATCGACGCCAAGCAGGTCGCACTGCGCGTCGACCTGCACTGCAACGACATCCGCGTGATGGCGGATCGCACGCAGCTCCAGCAGGTGATCCTGAACCTGGTCACCAACGCGCTCGACGCGATGGACGGCCCGGCCACGTCGCGCGAGCTCGATGTCGCGTCGCACGCCGGCGACGGCCACGTGGTCATCTGCATCGCGGATCGCGGCGCCGGCATCGACGCCGGCATCGCCGGCCGGATCTTCGATCCCTTCTTCACGACGAAGCCGCACGGCATGGGGATGGGCCTCGCGATCTGCCGCTCGATCATCGAGGCGCACGGCGGCACGCTCGAGGCCGTGCCGCGCGACGGCGGCGGGACCGCGCTGACGTTCCGGCTGCCAGTGTCGACGACGCACTGACTTCAGAACGTTTCAGCGCAGCTTCAGGAAATGGCGGCGACGCCCGCGTAGACTGCCTTCACGAGCCGACGTGCGGGCATTCGCCTGCGCATGGCGCCCATCCTGGAGTGACGCATGATTTCCGCCGCACGGCGTCGCGCGCGTCGAATCGAGCACGAGCGGCCGATTCGCGTGGAGCGCGCATGAAGCACACACGACTCTGGTTCGGTTTGGCTGGCGTCGCGATCGTCGGCCTCGCGGTCGCGGCCGCGATCATGGTCCGGCCGTCGATCGCGCCGATCGACCCGCCCGAGCGCGCGTCGTTCGATCCGCAACTCGTGCGGGCCGGCGCGCGCGTGGTCGCGCTCGGCGATTGCGTCGTCTGCCATACGGCGAAGGACGGCAAGCCGTTCGCCGGCGGGCTGCCGCTCGCGACGCCGTTCGGCACGATCTACGCGACCAACATCACGCCGGACGCCGATACCGGCATCGGCCGCTGGTCGCGCGACGCGTTCGCGCGCGCGCTGCGCAGCGGGATCGCCCGCGACGGTCATCCGCTCTACCCGGCCTTCCCGTACCTTCATTTCACGCGCATGTCCGACGACGACATCGCGGCCGCGTATGCGTACCTGATGACGCGCGAGCCGGTTCAAGCGAACACGCCGAAGAACGACCTGATCTTCCCGCTCAACTTCCGCCCGCTGGTCGCGTTCTGGAACGTCCTGTTCCTGCGCGAGGGGGCGTACGCGCCGGACCCGTCGCAATCCGCGCAGTGGAATCGCGGCAAGGCGCTCGTCGACGGTCTCGGCCACTGCGCGTCCTGTCATTCGCCGCTGAACGCGATCGGCGGCGAACAGGCGGGCAAGGCCTTCGACGGCGGCATCGTCGACGGCTGGGAAGCGCCGCCGCTCAATACGCTCGGCCACGCGGCACGACCGTGGACGCAGGCGCAACTGGTGACGTACCTGCGCACCGGCCGCGCGAGCGAGCACGGCGCGGCCGCCGGACCGATGCTGCCCGTCACGCGCGATCTCGCGACCGTGCCCGCGGACGACGTCGAGGCAATCGCCACGTACATCCTGTCGATCCAGAAACCGGGCGGCCCGCGGACCGCCGCGGTCGACGCCGCGCGGGCGCCCGCGACGCCCGCCGGACAACGCGGCGCGGTTCTGTTCCAGGCATCGTGCGCGCAGTGCCACGGGCCGGCGGCGCCGATGCAGTCGATCGGCGAGCGGCCGACACTCGCGTTCAGCACGGCGGTCGCCGCGGACACGCCGCGCAATGCGATCCAGATGATGTTCAACGGCATCGGCTGGCATGGCGAGGACACGCTGAACTACATGCCGTCGTTCATCGACCCGTACGACGACCGCCAGATCGCGGACCTCGCCGCCTATATCCGCGAAGCGTACTCGGATCGCCCCGCGTGGAACGGCATCGAAGCCATGGCGGCGCAGCTCAGAAAAGAGGACAGCACGCGATGATCACCCTCACCGTCAATGGCGCGCGGCACACGCTCGACATCGATCCGTCCACGCCGCTCCTCTATGCGCTGCGCAACGATCTGCACCTGCACGGCGCGAAGTTCGGCTGCGGCCTCGGACAATGCGGCGCATGCACCGTGATCGTCGACGACAAGCCGATGTTCTCGTGCCTGATCCCGGTCTCCGCGGTCGGCGCGCGCAGAGTCAGAACCCTCGAGAGCCTCGGCACCGCCGAGCGGCCGGGCAAGCTTCAGCAGGCGTTCATCGATCACCAGGCGGCGCAGTGCGGCTATTGCATCGCGGGCATGATCATGCGCGCGCAAGCGCTGCTCGAACGCAATCCGAAACCGACCGAACGCGAACTGCGTACCCACATGGAACCGAATCTGTGCCGTTGCGGCACCCACCTGCGGATCCTGGCGGCCGTGCGCCAGGTCGCGGGCCTGCCGGATCCGCAGCCGGCCGGCGCGCCGGTCACGATCAGCAAGGGGCTCTGTTGACGTCCTCCTCCGCGCCTAAATTCGGAGGATTCCCACACCTGGCGATGCACGTCCGCATCGGAGAATGTTCAGCGCAGCATTGGTATCACGATCATGCACGACACCACAGCTACTGCACTTCCATTCCCTTATTCGCAGTCCCGCGATACCTTTCGGCCGCGTCGTGCTGTCTTTCGACCCGCACGCCGAACAGGACTGGGTGGAACCGCTTTCGTCGACTTCCTCGAACGTGGCTCCGTGCGCGATCGCCTTGTAACGGAGCTTGTCCCGAAAGGACGACCAGGATGCGTCGTAGACGCTCTTCGCCATCCTGGATCTGGCGAGCTTCGCGGCCGACACGTTGCCGACCGCGATGTAATCGAAGCGACGGACCAGATTGAGCGCGAGCTTGTGTTGGAAATCGGCACGGGCATTCGCGACCTTGGCGTGCAGCTTCGCGATATGTCGCTTGTGCTTGCGCGCCCGTTGCGCTTTCGCGAGCTTCTCGGCCGCGCGTCGGCCGAGTTGGTCATTAGGCAGCTTCTCGCCCGTCGAAAGTGTGGCGAAGTCTTTCAGGCCGAGATCGATACCGACACCCGAACGGATCGGGTGAGCCTGAACATCGGGCATCTCGATCACGATGTTGAGAAACCAGTTGCCCCGTGCGTCTTGCGCAAAGCTGGTCCCGTCCTTGATCTTTCCGTCGGGAAGCGGTCGGCTATTGAATACGCGAAAGGTGTTGCCGGCAAAGCGAAACGCATCGCCCTCGCGCTTCAGGTCTCGGCCCTTCAGCGGCACCCAGCCAAGCGATTTCCTGCCGCGATAGCGCAGGTAAGGGCGTCGATGCTGGCTGCGCGACTTCGCGTATTGCTCGCACGTGGCGTTGACCGTGCCGGAGTGAATGCCGAGCGCCTTGCTGCTGCCGGTCGTCAGCACGTTCAAGTCGAAACCCGTCGGCCATTTCTTGCGCCACTTGAGAGCGTGCTTCTGCGTGTCGTTGCAGAAGTTCCAGACGTAGTTCACCGCGCGGCTCTGCTTGTTAAGCAGTCCGTTGAGCGACTTCACCCGGTAGCGGTAGACAAGGATCATGCTGGTGATCCTAACCCGTGGAAGAAGCTGCCTGTCAACAGCACGCCTTTCCTTCCCGCCATTCGCCCCGAAGGAAGTCCCCTTGGGGGAAATGGCGGGGTTTCTCGGAGCAAATTCTGATGAATGCACCCGACGACATCGACGAAGGCCGCCGGCACTTCATGGTTTCCGGCGCGCTGTTCGTCGCGTTCAGTCTTGCGCCGGCCGCTCGCGCCGCCGCCGAGGTCGTGATCGCGGACGAAGGCGCGGCCGTCCATGTATCCAAAACTACCGAAACGCTGGCCGGCAGCCTGAAGACCAATCCGATGCTGGATGCATGGATCAGGATCGCGCCCGACGGCAAGGTCACCGTGTTCACGGGCAAGGTCGAGCTCGGCACCGGCGTGCGCACCGCGTTGCTGCAGGTGGCGGCCGAGGAGCTGAACATGAAGCCCGCGCTGATCACGTTCCTGACCGCCGACACCGGCGCATCGCCGGACGAGGGCCTGACCGCCGGCAGCCACACGATGGCGGACAGCGGCTCCGCGCTGCTGAACGCCGCCGCGCAGGTGCGCGGGCTGCTGGTCGACGGCGCGGCGAAGCAGTTCGGCGTCGATCCGCGCACGCTCACGGTCGCCGACGCGGTCATCAAGGCGCCGGACGGCCGCACGATGCGCTATGGCGATGCGGTGCGCATCGTCGACCTGCATCGCAACGCGACGCCGACGTCGCCGCTGAAGAACCCAGCGACGTTCGCCGTGATCGGCACGTCGCTGCCGCGTGTCGACATTCCGAACAAGGTCACGGGCGGCGTCAGCTACGTGCAGGACATGGCGCTGCCCGGCATGCTGCATGCGCGCGTCGTGATGCCGCCGGTGTACGACGCGAAGCTGCAGTCGTTCGACGAAGCCGCGATCCTGAAGATGCCGGGTGTCGTGCGGATCGTGCGCAACGGCAGCCTGCTTGCCGTCGTCGCACAGGGCGAATGGCAGGCGGTCGTCGCGCAGCGCGCGCTGGCGGCCGGCAGCCGCTGGTCGGCGGGCCGCCCGTTGCCGGATCGCGCGACGGTCCATGAAGACCTGAAGCGCATCGCCACGCAGGACATCGAGATCGCCAGCACGCATGCGGCCACCGCGCCCGCGACGAAAACGCTGAGCGCCACGTTCCGCAAGAACTACCTGCTGCACGGCTCGATCGGGCCGTCCTGTTCGGTCGCGCATCTCGAGAACGGCACGCTGACCGTGTGGACCCACTCGCAAGGCGTCTACCCGCTGCGCGACGCGCTCGCCGAGATGCTGTCGATGCCGAAGGCGGCGATCCGCTGCATTCACACCGAGGGCGCCGGCTGCTACGGGCACAACGGCGCGGACGACGCCGCCGCGCATGCGGCGCTGATCGCGGCCGCGATGCCCGGCAAGCCGATCCGCGTCCAGTGGATGCGCGAACAGGAGCACACGTGGGACCACTTCACGCCGGCCATGGTCACCGAAATCAGCGCGTCGCTCGACGCCGGCGGCCGTATCGTCGACTGGCAGTACGCGCTGTGGAGCAGCTCGCACAACGAACGCATCGTCAACGCCGGCAGGCTGCTGCCTGCGCGAATGCTCGAGCCGCCGTTCGTCCCCGCGCCGTCGACGCCGATGCTGCAGCCCGAGGGCGGCGGGGATCGCAATGCGATCCCGCTGTATGCCCTCCCGAACATGCACATCGTCAACCACTTCTCGCCGACGATGCCGCTGCAGACGTCGGCCATGCGCTCGCTCGGCGCCCATACGAACGTCTGGTCGATCGAAAGCTTCATGGACGAGCTCGCGCACGCGGCCGGCATCGATCCCGTCGAATTCCGGCTGCGCCACATGCAGGACCACCGCGCGCGCCAGGTGATCCAGCTCGCCGCGGCCAAATTCGGCTGGCCCCGCCCGCCGCGCGAACGCAACCGCGGCGTGGGCTTCGCGTTCGGCAAGTACAAGAACCTGATGGCCTACGTCGCGATCGCGGTCGAGATTTCGGTGGTGCCGGAAACGGGCCAGGTGACGCTCGATCGCGCGGAAGTCGCGGTCGACGCGGGCCAGGTCGTGTCGCCGGACGGCATCCGCAACCAGATCGAGGGCGGCATCGTGCAGGCCGCCAGCTGGACGCTGTACGAGGCGCTCCAATACGACACGCAGCGCATCCGCAGCTTCGACTGGAGCAGCTATCCGATCCTGCGTTTCCAGGCGGCGCCGCAAAGCGTGAAGGTGCACCTGATCAACCGCCCCGGCGCACCGTTTCTCGGCGCGGCCGAAGCGTCCATGGGGCCGACCGCCGGCGCGCTCGCCAACGCGATCTTCGACGCGACCGGCCAGCGCCCTCGTGAAATGCCGTTCGCCGGTGAAGGGCTCAGGAAACGCATCGACGCATAGCGTCGTCGCACCACCGATCGCGCCGGCACGAACCGGCGCCGACACTCGACAGGCTGGAGATTGCTGAACGATGGATACCTTGCTTTCGATGCGCGTGTTTACGCGCATCGTCGAAACGGGCAGTTTCACGCGCGCGTCGGATACGACCGGGCTCACCACACCGCGCGTGTCCGCCCTGCTGAGCACGCTCGAACAGCACCTCGGCTGCCGGCTGCTGAACCGCACGACCCGCCGCATCTCGCTGACCGAGGACGGGCAGGCTTACTACGAACGCTGCGTCGGGGTGCTGCGCGAAATCGACGACATGGAGGCGGCGGTATCGCAGGCGCGCAACGTGCCGCGCGGCCGCCTGAAAGTGAACCTGCCGCCGGCCATGGCCAAGCAGATCATGGTGCCGGCGCTGCCCGCGTTTCTCGCCGCCCATCCGAACATCTCGATCGAACTCGGCGTGACCGATCGCCAGATCGACCTCGTCGGCGAGGGCGTCGATTGCGTGGTGCGCGTCGGCGCGCTCGACGACTCGGGCATGATCGCGAAACGGATCGGCAGCCTGACCACCTGCACGTGCGCGGCCCCCGCGTATCTCGATCGATGCGGCGCGCCCGAGACGGTCGACGATCTCGCGCAGCATGTCGCGGTCAGTCACATCTCGGCCGACACCGGCCGGCCGCGGCCGTGGGACTACGTCGTCGACGGCGAAACGCGCATCGTGCAGCTGTGCGGCACGGTCGCGGTCAACGACGCCGATACCTACATCGAATGCGGCGTCGCCGGCATCGGCCTGATCAAGACGTCGCTGTACCTGGTCGAGCCGTATCTGAAATCGGGACGGTTGCGCGAGGTGCTGACCGATTTCAACACCCCGCCCCGGCCGATCTCGATCCTGTATCCGCCCAATCGGCATACGCCCGTCAAGCTCAAGATCTTCGTCGACTGGCTCGCGAGCCTGTTCGCGCAGATTCCGACACTGCAGGGCGAGCGCGGCTGAACGCTGCCGCCGGCTGCCCTGCCCGGACGCGCGCCGCGCGCCGCGCGCCCCAACCGTTTTCACGTCCTCGACACCGCGTGCGCCGCCGGCCGGCCTTGCGAGCGTCGGCATGCGGCGCCGCCGGCCCCGCCGGCCGGCGCCGTCGTTGCGCGCGGGCCATGCGCCCTTTTGCGCGGCACGCAATGCTCGATTGCGCGGCGGACGTATTCCGTTGTCGTCGATCGATCAATAGTCTTGACGGCATTGCGGCGTGCCCCGCTCGCCGCTGGCGGAATCGCAATGCATCGCCCGGCAAGCGGGCGCCCGACATCTCGTTCAAGGAGTCGACCATGTCAACGGAATCCACCCCGCACGCGGCCCCCGGGCAGGCGGCCAGGCTCACGCAGGGCCTCATCCTGCTGTTCGCGTTCAGTTGCGGCGCGATCGTCGCGAACCTGTACTACGCGCAACCGATCACCGAGCTCATCGCGCCCGGGCTGCACATGTCCGGCGCGACGGCGAGCCTCATCGTGTCGCTGACGCAGATCGGCTACGCGCTCGGCCTGTTCTTCATCGTGCCGCTCGGCGACCTGGTCGAGAACCGCAAGCTGATGATCGTCACGGCCGTGATCTCGATCGCGAGCCTCGCGGCGGCCGCGGTGACCCGGACGCCCGGCCTGTTCCTCGCGATCTCGCTGCTGATCGGCTTCAGTTCGGTCGCCGTCCAGATCCTGGTGCCGCTCGCCGCGCACCTCGCGCCGGATCATTCGCGCGGCCGGGTGGTCGGCACGATCATGAGCGGGCTGCTGCTCGGCATCCTGCTCGCGCGCCCGCTGTCGAGCGTGGTGGCCGACGCATTCGGCTGGCGCTTCGTGTTCGCGGCCGCCGCGGTGCTGATGACGCTCGTGACGGCCGTGCTCGCGCTGACGATTCCGTCGCGCCGGCCCGAGCATCGCGCGACGTATTTCGCGCTGATCGGCTCGCTGCTGCATCTCGTTCGCACGATGCCGGTGCTGCGCCATCGCGCGTTGTACCAGGGCCTGATGTTCGCGTCGTTCAGCCTGTTCTGGACGGCCGTGCCGGTCGAGCTGACGCGTCACTACGGCCTGTCGCAATCCGCCATCGGGCTGTTCGCGCTCGTCGGCGCGATCGGCGCGACGTCGGCGCCGGTCGCCGGCCGCCTCGCGGATGCCGGCCATACCGTGCGCGCGACGCTGATCGCGCTGGTCGCCGGCGCACTGTCGTACGCGGTCGCGCTGATTCACGGCGTTGGCCTGTACGGCCTCGTCGTCACGGGCATCGTGCTCGATTTCGCGGTGCAGATGAACATGGTGCTGGGCCAGCGCGAGATCTACGCGCTGGACGCGACGAGCCGCAACCGCCTGAACGCGCTGTACATGACCAGCATCTTCGTCGGCGGCGCCATCGGCTCCGCGCTCGCGAGTCCGCTGTACGAGCACGGCGGCTGGCCGCTGGTCGCCGCGTTCGCCGGTGCGTTCCCGATCGTCGCGCTCGCGCACTACCTCGTCATCGGGCGGCCGCACGCGCAACGCCACGCACGCGCCTGAACCGATCCCGACCGCCGGTTCGCGCACGGATGCCGCCCGGGTCGTTCGCGCGCCGGAACGTTGCCGGCATGTCAGCCCGGCTTTCCGCAGGGCCCGCCGTTCGCCTCGGGGCGACGGCGGCTGCACCCTGCTCCACGCACAAGGAATCCACCATGTCTTCCCTGCTCAGCACCTACGATCTGCGCGGCCTGCCGCTGCCCAACCGAGTCGTGATGGGGCCGATGACGCGTTCGCGCGCACCGGCGCGCGGCCAGCCGACCGGGCTCATGGCCGAGTACTACGCACAGCGCGCGTCCGCCGGCCTGATCGTCACCGAGGCGACCAACGTCAGCCACGCGTCCGCGGCGTTCGAACTCACACCCGGGCTCGTCACCGACGCGCAGGCGGCCGGCTGGAGGCAGGTCACGGACGCGGTCCATGCGAACGGCGGCCGCATCTTCGCGCAGCTGTGGCACGGCGGCCGCGTCAGCTCGCTGACGCTGCTCGGCGGCAACGCGCCGCTGTCGCCGTCCGGCATCAACGACGACCTCGAGCATCTGCAGGTGTGGGCGCAGTTGCAGAACGGCTACTACACGAAGATTCACGCGACACCGTCGCGCGCGATGACGACGGACGAAGTCGCCGCGACGGTCGATGAATTCCGCCGCGCGGCCGCCCGCGCGATGGCGGCCGGCTTCGACGGTGTCGAGATCCACGCGGCCAACGGCTACCTGCCGCACCAGTTCCTGTCGTCGACACTGAACCGCCGCGACGACCGCTACGGCGGCTCGCTCGCGAACCGCGCGCGCTTCCTCGAGGAGATCGTCGACGCGGTCGGCGGCGTGATGCCGCTTGGCCGCGTGGGCGTGCGCATCTCGCCGTACGCGGAATACAACAACGTGCGCGACGCGGATCCGGATGCAACGTACGCGTACGTCAACCGCATGCTGGACGAAGCGGGTGTCGCCTACCTGCATGCGGCGGACACCAACGGCTGGAGCGGCGAGCCCGACCTGCCGCGCATCGTCGAGCACACGCGCAAGACGTTCGGCGGCACGCTGATCGTCAACGGCGGCATCGCGCCGGACGCCGCGAACGCGCTGATCGATGCGGGCGACGCCGATCTCGTCGCATTCGCGCGCGCCTACATCGCCAACCCGGATCTCGTCGAACGCATCGCCATGCACGCGCCGCTCGCCGCGCCGAGGTCGATCGGCTGGTATGGCGGCGGCCGCGCGGGATACGTCGACTACGCGCGGCACGGCGCGGCGGAACCGGCCGCCTGAACCCGGCGGCGAGGCGGCGGCCCGGCGCAATGCCCGTCGGGCCAGACGGGCTGCGGCGGAAGCCGGCCGTCGCTTCGCAACGGTTCCCTCAGGCGTCGTTCCAGCGCGCACCCAGCACGCGTCCGCAGAAGTTCGGGCGACGAAAATCCGGGTCGGCCCGCTCGAGCACGTCGGCGCTCCATGTGCCGAACGTCGACGCCGGCCGGTGCGCGACCCCGCGCGCGACCGCGTCGAGGAACGCGGCGCCGAACCCGTCACCGCGCGGGTACGCGGCGAGCAGCGCGCGGCGCTCGTCGGCGGAATGCGCGTCGAAGTCCGCGGCCATCAGGTCCGTCGAGACCGCGGACGACAGCGCACGCGCCAGCGGCGACACGCGTGCGGCGACGCCGGGCGTCGTATGCAGCGCGATTGCGCGCCATACGTCGTCGCACACGTGCGGCGGCGACCGGTGCCGCAGCAGGAACGCGTGCGCGGCATCGGCGCTGTCGAGTTCGTAGCGCGCGCTCGAGCGGCAATACGCGGTACTCAAGCCCATGTTCGCGTACATCGCGGCCACGTACAGCGCCTCGGCATCGCACGTCTCGCGCGCACGGCGCGCGGCGAGCGAGGCGAGGACGAACACCCGGCAAGCGTGATCGGCGATCACGCGCGGCAATGACGCGCGCGCTGCTTCGGCGGCCTCGATCGCGACCGGCGTCCTCGGAATGCGGACGCCCGCGACTTCGTCATCGGCCGGTGCGCACGTGTGCGCAGAGCTCATTTCGTCTCCTTCTGCCCCATGCCGGGGCCGGAAAGTTGTTTATTCTTCGCTCGGCACGCGTCGAGGTGGCCGCCGCACGTGCCGACATCCATGACCTAACAGGCCGCACCGAGGCAACCGATCGCGTTGCACGGCTCGACGCGTTCCGTTGCGGCTGCACGCGGGCGCCGCGCGAATCCGGCATCGCGGCCGGCGCCGGCCGCGACGCGCGGCTGTGCCGACGCGGCCGGACGCGCCCCGCCGGTGCCGCCGAACTCGGCCACGGGCGACCACGCGGGACTCACCGGCAGCGGCGGCGGCGCCAGCGGCGCGAATTCGCCGTCCGCGTGCACGACCTTGCCGTCGACGATCGTCAGGACCGACGACAGGTGCTTGATGCGCGACTCGTCGATCGTGAAGTAATCGTCCGTCAGCACGGCGAAGTCCGCGTACCGGCCGGGTACCAGCGCGCCCTTGCGGTCGTCTTCGTTCGAGAACCACGCACTGCCGACCGTATAGCGGCGCAGCGCCTCCATGCGGCTCAGCCGGTTGCCTTCCGGATAAAGCACGGTGCCGCCGACCGTGCGCCCGGACACCATCCAGTACAGCGACACGAACGGGTTGTAGCTCGCGATGCGTGTCGCATCGGAGCCGGCGCCGACCGGCAGGCCGGCCGCCAGCATCGCGCGGATCGGCGGCGTGCGCGTGGCGGCTTGCGCGCCATAGCGCGCGATGAAGTACTCGCCCTGAAACGCCATCCGGTGCTGGACCGTCACGCCGCCGCCGAGCGCCGCGATGCGCGCGATGTTCGCATCCGAAATCGTCTCGCAATGATCGAAGAACCAGCGCAGGCCGTCGAACGGAACGTCGCGGTTCACGGCTTCGAGCACGTTCAGGAAGCGGTCGATCGATTCGTCGTACGTCGCGTGCAGCCTGAACGGCCAGCGGTGCCTGACCAGCAGCCGGACGACCGCGCTCAGTTCCGCCTCGAGCACGTCGGGCAGGTCCGGGCGCGGTTCGAGGAAATTGCCGAAATCGGCTGCGGCATACACCAGCAGTTCGCCGGCGCCGTTCATCCGCAGGAACGCGTCGCCGTCGCCGGGCTTCGCCAGCGTCATCCAGCGCGCGTAGTCGTCGACTTCGCGCCCCGCATGCTGCACGAACAGGCTGTACGCGATGCGCACCGTCATTTCCCCGCGCTCGGCAAGCGTCATGATCGCGGCGTAATCGTCCGGATAGGCCTGGCAATCGCCGCCGGCGTCGATCGCGCTGGTCACGCCGAGGCGGTTCAGTTCGCGCATGAAGTGCCGCATCGAGTTCATCTGCGCGTCGAAGCCGAGCTTGGGGCCCTTCTCGAGCGCCGCATGCAGGACGGCCAGGTCCGGGCGCGCGATCAGCATGCCGGTCGGCCTGCCGGCACGATCGCGCTGGATCTCGCCGCCGGGTGGATCGGACGTGTCGCGGCCATAGCCGATCGCGCGCAGCGCGGCCGCGTTCAGCAGCGCGCTGTCGCCCAGGTGCATCACGAAGACCGGCGTGTCGGGCGCGATCGTGTTGAGTTCGGCCACCGTCGGCCCGCGCTTTTCCTCGAACTGGAATTCCGTCCAGCCGCCGACCACGCGCACCCACTGCGGCGCGGGCGTGCGCAGCACCTGGCGACGCAGCATGCAGAGCGCCTCGGCCAGCGTCGACACGCCGTCCCAGCGCAGCTCCAGGTTGAAATTCAGGCCGCCGCGGATCGCGTGCAAGTGCGAATCGTTCAGCCCCGGGATCACGGTGCGGCCGTTCAGGTCGATGTGAAGCGTGTCGTCGCGCGCATGGCGCATGACCTCGTGTCCGCTGCCGGCCGCGAGAATCCGTCCGTCCTTCACGGCGAGCGCGGTCACGAACGACTGCGTGTCGTCCTGCGTCGCGATCTTGCCGTTGTAGACGATGAGGTCCGCCGACTCCGCGGATTGCGTCGCCCTAAGCACCGTCAGCCTCCCCGCTCGCGCCGCAGGCCGGCATGCGGCCGCACGCGGCATGCCTGCGGTTTGACGTTACACGGACCATCCACCCTCCCTTGAATGTTGAACGACCGGACGGCCGGCCGCGGTGCGCGGGCGTATCCCGTGCGGTTCGCGCGCGCCGTCATGCCGCCGATTGCATCGTATCCGCCATCTCGTGCCGCGTGCGCGCATCGCCCGCCGGCTGCATCGTCTCCTGGCGGATGAAGCTCTGCACCCGCGCCAGGCGGCGCACGTCGAACGCGCGCGATTGCGGATCGACGGGCCCGGACAGGTTGGCCACCAGCGACGACGCCTGCCCGATATGCCCGCGCTCGATCAGATGATCGGCGAGATCGAGCGTGCCGCGCAGCGCCCACATGGCCGCGCCCTGCCCGTTCGCGGCCTGGATCGCCATCAGCAGATGCCGGTGCCCGTCCGCTTCGCACGCGATCGCGCGCTCCGCGTCGGCCGTGCGTGCCCGTTCGAGCATCACCCGCCCCCTGGCACGCAGCAGTTCCGGCACGAACAGATGCTCGCCTCGCGCGCGGCAGCACGCGAGCGTCGCGTCGAGCTTCGCGCGGGCCTCGTCAGCACGGCCCGTGCGCGTCAGCCCTTCCGCGTACGCGACCACCAGCGGCGCGAGCAGGCGCCGGAATCCGCTCGCCTCGATGCGTCGCAGCGCGGGCTCGAGCCGCGCCAATCCGGCGCCGGGATGGCCGGCCTGCATGTCGAACTGTCCCGCGAGACATTCCGCGTGGCTGAGCCAGATGTCGAACCCGTTCGCCTCGGCGGCCGATCGCAGCGCCGCGAGATAGTCGGAGGTCACGTCGTGATCGCCATACCGCAACGCGATCGGCACCGCCGCGGCGCCGAGCACGATGCACAACGCCAGCGCCGACCCGCTGCGGCGCGCGGCTTCGACCGCCTGCGCACCGAGCCGCATCGCATGCTCCTGATCGCCCTGCATCCAGACGAGCCGCGCGAGCATCGTCCGGCCGAGCGTCGCGACGTCGACGCCGAGCGCCGCTACCGCGCAAGGCGGTTCGCCGGCTTCGGCCAGCTCGGCCGTTGCCGCCTCCAGCCGCTCGCGCGCCTGCGCGTGCTCGCCGAAGTAATGCAGCGAAGTCGCGACCATCGCGTTCGCCAGCACCCGTTGCGATCGGTCGCCGCGCCGCTCGGCGGCCCGCTCGAAGCGCATCGCATAGCGCAGCGATTCGTGAATGTCGGCGTGCGTCAGCATCGTGTTCCACAGCCCGGCCAGCGCGCACGCGTCGAATGCGTCGTCGCCGACCCGCCCGGCGAGACCGAGCGTGCGCTCCCACATCGCCGCGACCGTGGGCGTATCGCCGTCCGTATGCAACAGCGCCGACGCGTAGGCGGCGCGCAATCGCATCTCGGCCGCAGCATCGACGGCCCCGGGCGCGTCGGCGTCGATTGCCTCGAGCGCCAATGCGTCGGCTTCCGGGACGCGCGGCTCGAGCGCCGCGGGCGCGGGCTCGGGCGCGCTGGCCAGGCGCGCGGCTTGCGCGCGCGCTTCCGCTTGCGCGTGTTCATGGCGCGCATGACGCTCGGCAATGCGTTCGAACTCGCCCTCGTCATGCAATTTCTCGAGTGCGTACGCGCGCGTCGATTCGGTCAGGCGGTAGCGCGCCTGCGCGCCGTTGAACTCGACGGTCACCAGCGACTTGGCGACCAGTTCGCCGAGCACCGCGGTCATGTCGGCGGCGGACATGCCGGGATCCATCGCGACTTCGCGGGCGGCATCGAACGTGAACGGGCCGACGAAGCACGCCATCCGGCGAAACAGCGAACGCGCGGCCGGATCCAGCAACACGTAGCTCCAGTCGAACGTCGCGCGCAGCGTCTGATGGCGCGGCAGCGCGGAACGCAGCCCGCCCGTCAGCAGGTTCAGCCGGTCGTCGAGACGCGACGCGACGACCTCGAGCCCGAGCGTCGCCACGCGCGCGGCAGCCAGTTCGATGGCGAGCGGAAGCCCGTCGAGCCGCCGGCAGATATCGCCGATCAGCCTGATACCGGCCGCGTCGACCACGCAATCGGGCGTGGCCGCGCGCATGCGCGCCAGAAACAGCTCGACGGCCGCGTGACGCGCGATCTCGTCGACCGTTGCAGCGCCGTCGGGCACCGCCAGCGGACTCACGCGGAACACGGCTTCGATCGAGATATGAAGGGGTTCGCGACTCGTCACGAGCACCCGCAGCGGCGCGGCACGCGCCGTCAGCGACTCGACGAGGTCGGCCACCAGGTCGACGACGTGCTCCGCGTTGTCGAGCACGAGCAGGCTGCGCGCAACGGCGAATGCCTCGCCGATCCGGTCGACGGCCGGCACGCCGGCCGTCTCGAGCCCCAGTTCGGCGGCAATCGCGAGCAGCACGTCGTCGCGCGACGTGGCGCGCGCCAGTTCCACGAACAGCACGCGCTCGCCGGCCCCGCTGCGCAGCGCATGCGCAACCCGGTCGGCCAGGCTCGTCTTGCCGATGCCGCCCGCGCCGACGAGCGTGACGACCGGCACACGGTCGATCATGTCGACGATCTGCTCGATCTCGGCCCGGCGTCCGACGAACGGGGCCGGGTGTGCCGCCTCGGCGTCCGGTGCCGCGGCGGCCGGGCGCGGCGCCACCGCGTGCGCGACCGGCGGATTCGCGATCAGCAGGTACCCGCGGCCCGGGACGGTCTTGATCAGGTCGCGGCTCGCGCCGAGCGCCTTGCGCAACGTCGCGACATGCACCTGCAGCCGGTTTTCCTCGACGATCAGGCCGGGCCAGACGGCATCCATGATGTCGTCCTTCGACACGACGGAACCGTTGGCGCGATGCAGTACCTCAAGTATGTCGAGCGCGCGCGCGCCGATACGCAGCGATGCACCGTGACTGCGAATGTCGCGCTGCTCGAAATCCACCGATAAAGCCCCGATCCGGATCATGGCTGCCTCCAGGTTCCCCACGATGACCGCCCTGTGAACGCAGCAGATCACCAGACGGGAGTCCGCACCCGGCCTGCCCTTCAGGGCGGGTTCAAAGTCTCGAAAAAGTGGGCCGAGTGTAAACGCGGCATTGGCAAAAATCTTGAAGGAAAATGCGCTGATGCCCCGCGCCGGCGGCCACGGCCCGACAAGCGCAGCGCGAATGCGAATCGGGCGATATCATTCGGCATGGCGTGTTTGCGTGCCGGTCGGGCCCCGGCACCGCGCTCAGCGGTCCGCTGCAAGCATTTCGTCAAGCTGCGGACATTTGTTCAAGTTATCTTCGGCCTGGCTGGCCCGCTTCAAGTACCGGACGCAAGGATGCTCGCCCGCCGCCCGACTCCGAAGGATTTTCCGACATGCCCAACCCCCTCGCCGCGCCACCGGCGGCACCGCCGAAAGACACGCTCGGATGCATCTCGAGCCTGCTGTCCAAGGATATTGAAAGGTCCGCGGGCGGCCTGACGCTCCACCGCAAATGCATGCGCGGCGAACAATTCGAGCGCATCGAGATGGCAGCCAGCGATCGCGGCTTCCTGGTCGGCGTGTCGCTGAATGGCGGTCACCGGCGAACGATCTACCGCGGGTCCGGCCAATCCGAGCGGTGGTTTCAGCACAATTCCATCTATGTTCGCGACTTTTCGCGGAATTTCCGCGCCGATCTGTACGGCAAGTTCGATTTCGTCCTCGTCGAGCTGTCGCATCGCTACCTGGACGACCTCGGCCGCGAGCACGACGGCATCGAAATCGGCGGCCTGAGCTGTGCGCCCGACGTGCAGGACGCGGTGCTGGGCCACCTCGCGCACGCGGTCGCCGACAGCCTCGACGGGCCCGGCGCGCTGAACGCGTTGTTCGTCGAGCAGACGGGGCTCGCGATCGGCACCCATCTGGCCCGCCGTTACGGCAATGCGCGCGCGCGCGACCTGCAGCGCAAGGGCGTCCTGTCGCCGGCCAAGGTCGCGCTCGCCAAGGAGTTGCTGATGGAGAAGGCGAACCTCGGCGTGTCGATCGAGGAAGTCGCGAACGAGTGCGATCTGTCGCGCGGCTATTTCATCCGTGCGTTCTCGCGGACGACCGGGCGCACACCGCATCAATGGCTGCTCGAACAGCGCGTGCTCCACGCCCGCCAGCTGATCGAGACGACCGACATGACGCTCGCGGAAATCGCGGTCGTCTGCGGCTTCGCGGACCAGAGCCACCTGAACCGCATCTTCGCGCGCATCGTCGGCCATCCGCCCGGCGCATGGCGGCGCGGCATGTCGCGTTGAACCGCCGCGCCGAAGGCCTGTTCACCCGCTATTGCAGCGGCGTCGCGTTGTAGTTGACCGGCACCCGGTCGTACCGTTCGCCGTCTTTTCGCCAGTGCCCGAGCCCGGGAAACGCGATGTGCGCGGCCCCAACCCGATACCGCCTGTCCGCCACGCGCTCGAAGGCGTCGCGCGCGCACATCAGTTGAAGCTCTTCATGTCCGATTCCGGTTTGCCTATCGACGTCATGCCGTGACGCCGCGCTTGCCCGTCAGGATCCGGAATAATCCTGAGCGACACATGAATCGTTCTGAAGGCGGCGCCCGGTGCGATCCATGCCGTCGGCCGGGAGATAGAATTCAAACGGCATGCAACGCATCGTTGCGACACGCACAAGACGACGACATGGACAAGTTCTCCGCGCTGCGCGCGTTCGTGGAAGTAGCGGAAGCCGGCGGCTTCTCCCGCGCGGGGCGGCGCCTCGATCTCGCGGCTTCGTCGGTGGTGCGTGCGGTGGACGCGCTCGAGGCGTCGCTCGGCACCGTGCTGCTGAACCGCACGACGCGACAGGTCACGCTATCCGATGCCGGCTCCGTCTACTACGCACGGGCGAAGCGGCTGCTGGAGGAACTCGCGGAGGCCGACGCACTCGTCGCCGATCGCGGTGACGAGCCGTCCGGACCACTGCGCGTGTCCGTGCCGGTCGCGTACGGGGTGCGTCGCATCGCACCGCACGTCGCCGCGTTCCTCGCGCGCTACCCGAAGCTCGACGTGGATCTGCAACTCACCGACGAACGCGTCGATCTCGTCGCCGGCCGGATCGACGTCGCGATCCGGCTCGGCGACGCGGCGCCGTCCGCGGAGGTCGTCGCGCGCCCGCTCGGCACGTTCCAGCGGTACGTCGTCGCGAGCCACGACTATCTCGATGCGCACGGCACGCCGTCGGCACCGGGCGAGCTGGTCGATCACGCGTGCCTGCGCTTTCATTTCGGCGGCGACCAGCAGGCCTGGTCGTTCGCCGATGCGCACGGCGCGACGAAGGTGCTCGTCGCCGGGCGATTCAAATCGAACCACAGCGAAGTGTTGCGCGAGGCCGCACTCGGCGGCGCCGGCATCGCGCTGCTGCCCGACTGGCTCGTCGGCGCCGACGTTCAGTCGGGCCGCTTGCGCAGGCTCTTCGAGCAGTACGACGTCACGCCCGATACGGCCCGCTCGGTCGTCACCGCGCTCTACCTGCCGAATCAGCGAGGCTCGACGCGCGTCACGGCGTTCATGGATTTCGTCGAAGCGCTGGCTCGCGCGCCGCACTGAATCGCACGGCGCGCCGCGTTACCAGCCGAACTTGGCTTCCATGCCGACGTAGTCGGCATTGCGCGCGCCGAGCGCGCGAATCGAGTCGGCAATCTGGAAGTGCACGGCCTCGACGGCCAGCGCCACGTTCGCATTCACGAGCCAGTCCACGCGCGCCTGCGCATACATGCCCGTCCACGCGCCGCCCTTGCCTGCCGTGCCGGGCACGACCGACATCCCCTGTCCGTAGATCGCGTCGGCCGTCGTCGCGCGCCACTGGAAACCGACCGCGGTCAGCACCGTCACGTTGCTGGCCGGCTTGAACGTCAGCGACGGCTTCACGTGAATCAGGTTGCTGTAGCCCGTGTAGCCGGCAAGCGTGAAGTAGTAGCCGTTCGGGAACAGCGGGTTGAAGGTGCCCATGCGCCCGTCGCCGGGATGCGTGTCGCCCGACGCGCCGTCGACCTGAATGCCGATGCGCGGCGTGCCCGGCGTCTGCGTGAACGTGTAGCCGCCCAGCGTGCCGAACGCCCATGCACCGATCGTGTCCGGTCCGATGTGCCCCGTCTGCAGCATCACCTCGGCGTCCCAGTCCAGCCGCCCCGACTTGCCCGCGTAGCGCATGTCGAATACGTCGCGCCGTTCGGTGCCGGCCCCGGCGAGATAGCGTGCGTTATCGCGCGTATAACGCGACCAGTAGGCCGACAGGTCGCCGGGCCCCGTGCCGGATCGCTCGACGCGCACGCCGTCGAATCTCAGGTGACGGTTCGACACGTCGTCGAACACCGCGTCGTTGCGATATTGCACCGGGCGCGTCACATAGCCGATCAGCCGCCATTTGCCGATTTCGTAATCGGCCCACAGTGCGTCGAATGCCTGACGCACGTTGGGCCCGTCGCGCACCGACACGAACCGCTGCAAGTCGAACGCCATCTCCTGCCGGCCGATGCGGGTCTTGAACGTGCCGCCGCCCAGCTGGTCGACATACGCGACGAACGCCTGCTCGATGTCGAGCCGGTTGCGATCGACCGTCCCGACCGTATCCTTGCCGAACGGCCGCGCATCCTCGAGCTGGAAAAACGCCTGGAAATGCCCGGCAACGCGCAGGTCCGCGTGCACGTTCGCGCGCTGGATCACGTAATTGTCGTCGTGCGCGGCGCCGAGCCCGAACAGCGGTGCGTTGTTCAGCTCGAAGCGCTCGCGCAGGTTCGCGCCGAGCGACAGGTACGTCGACGGGTCGCCGCCCAGCGGGATGTACTTTAGCGCGTCGAGCGGCTTGCGCGGCACGCACGGATTCGCCAGCACCGACCAGTCTTCCTGCCAGCGGTTGAACAGCACGGTGGGCCGCTTCGCGGTACACGCCGTGCCGTCGGCCGAGGCCGGCGCCGACGACGCGTCGGCGCCCGCCGCGGTACCGGCATACGTCGCGGCGCCCGCCGCCAGCATGGCGGCCGGCAGCATGCCCCGCCACGCGCGTTGCCTCGACCGGTGTCCCATCACTTCGACCGCGCGTGGATCTCGGCGACATAGCCGCCCGGGAACTGCACGAGCGCGGCGTCGCGGCCGTCCGACGTGAAGGTCGGCACGAGCACGGTCACGCCGGCCGCCTGCGCCTGCTTCAGCGTCGTGGCGAGATCGGACACTTCGTAGCCCGTCATCTCGCGGCCGAACGGGTAAGGCAGATGGCCGTCCGTCGCGAGCACGGTCATCTTGCCGAAGCCCGATTCGATGCGGATGCGGCGGTACGTATCGTTCGGCCGGCCAATCTCGACGCCCGGCGCGCGGCGCACGTCCGACACGACCTTGCCGCGCGAGAACGCGACGAAATCGTGCACCAGCTTGTTCGCGCTTTCCGGCGACACGTACACGCGGTTTTCCGGCACCGTCTGCAGCGCGTCGTAATGCGGCGCTTCGGTATGCCAGTACAGTTGCATGTTCACGCCGCCGGGCCAGCGGACGATCGCGTCGCGGCCGATCGGGTCCGGGAACGTGTCGACGATCACGTCGGCGCCATGCGCACGCGCCGATTTCACGGCGACGTCCATGTCGGTGACGAGATAGCCGGTGCGCTCGTCACAGAACGGATACGGAATCGGCGTCTTGAAGCCGAACACCGAAACCGTGCCGACCGGCGTGAGCACGAGCTGCGACATCGTCTGGCTCGGCGTCGGCGTGACCTGGAACACGCCCTGCTTCGACTTCTTGCCGCCGAACGTCGCGACGAAGCTGTCGGTAAAGCGGTCGAAATCTTCCGGGGCGACGCAGACGTGCGTCGTATCGTATTGCGGGCCGACCGCGACGGCCGGTACCCGCCCGGACGCGGAATCGACCAGGCGCGTCGTATCGGCATGGGCCGGCGCGCTCGCCAGCAATGCGCCGAACACGGCGGTCGTCAGCAATACCTGTCGCAACTTCGGGGCAATCATCGAGTTCTCCTTGAGCTTGCCGACTGGCGCGCGGCCCGTGCGGCGGTACGTCAGCAAGACTAGAGAAGATGAGCCTTAAAGTCATGGCGGCGTCCTGAATTATTCTGAATCCGGGGCGCGGGCGCGTCCGGCGCGGCCGGCGTGCCGCGCCCATCGGGGTCGCACGGTACGATTCGTGCCGGAGCGTGAAGGCGCCGGCAACCGATGAATCGCGACGCCGGCCGGCCACCGTGAGGCAGGCACGTGCGCACGACTTCATCGATGGCACGCGCCGTCACTCCGGAATCGGCAAACCCAGCCGCCAGCTCAGATTGCCGCGCGCGCGCGCCTCGCAGCGCGTGTAGAAGAAATCGGTCAGATAGATGCGCGGACGTTCGAGCAGCCCGCGCAGAATCTTCCGTTCATGACGGTCGTAATCCCGGTCGTCGAGATCCGGGCGCTCGGCCCGCAGGCGCCGGCCATCTTCGCGAAATCGGCTGCGGGAAGCGCCAAGCACCGCCAGGTCGATGTCGCACACGAAACGGGTATCCGGTTCTGCCGCCAAGCCCCGGTGGGTCGTCGCGAGAATCATCGCGCAGATCTGGTCGCATGCGCGGATTCGCCCGTCTGCCCGGTGCCGGAACCAGTCCGCGCTACGCTGCTCGTTGTCTTGCGCGCCCGGAACGAAGATCACGTCATGGAACCAGAGCGCGAGTTCGACCGCGTCCGGTTCGGCAATCGAGCCGCGCGCCAGGTCGAGATGACGCAAGCATCGCCGTACATGCGCGAGCGTGTGGTAATGGCGCGCCGGCTCCGTATAGCATCGCGCCAGCATGCGATAGACATCCTCGGCATGTGTCCCGCCGCTGCACGACCACAACGCGACGAACCGCGCCTGCGTCCGGTTCACGTTCGCTCCTTGGCCCGGGACGGCCATACCTGAGCGCCCCATGCCGACATTACCGCGATGCGCTCAGAGAAATTCCCTGCGAATGTCGATACTCGACCGCTGTCCGATGTTGCCGTAGTAATGCGCGAGCCATGCATCCGCCTCGCGTCGCCCGTGGTCATGCAGTTCGCTCAGAAATCCCCAGTCCGCGTTGTACTTGCTCGATACGCTCAACGCGCTCAGCGCGTCGTCGGCGCGAATGGAGTGGATCAGCATTTCCTTCATCTCGCCGCGCTGTATCGTGCCTTGCTGGATCAGGTCGGTGACGAACGCGATGGCGCGCATCTCGCGCATCAGCGACGAATTGAAACTGATCTCGCTGATGCGGTTGAGAATCTCCGAGGCCGTGATCGGGACACCGCGGCGCACGAGCGGATTGATGTGCACGATCACGACGTCGCGCGTCGCGCAGTTGTAGATGAGCGGATAGATGGCCGGATTCCCCATGTACCCGCCATCCCAGTAGAACTCGCCATCGATCGAGACCGCCTGGAACAGGGTCGGCACGCATGCCGATGCAAGGACCGCGTCGGCACTGACATCCTCGCCCGTGAAGAGGCGTATTTTCCCCGTCTCGACGTTGGTCGCGCACACATACAGCCGGATTGGACAGTGCTTGCGCAGCGCGTCGAAATCGACCTGGCTCTCGAGCACCTCGCGCAGCGGATTCAGGTTGTTCGGATTGAACTGATAGGGCGAGAAAACGCGCAGCATCATGTCGGCGAAGGCATAAAGCGGCGAATGATCGAGCCCGAAGCTGTGCGTGCCCTTCAGCCAGGGCATCCAGCGCAGCGGGTTGTAGCGCTCCGCCGATTGCGCGACCGCGTGCCAGAAGTCGTGCAGTGCCTGACGCGCACCGTCTTCGCCGCCCTTTTGCAGCCCGTAGGCGAGCACGGTGGCGTTCATCGCGCCGGCACTGGTGGCACTGACGCCTTCGATTTCGAGCCTGCCGTCTTCGAGCATCCGGTCGAGCACGCCCCAGGTGAAGGCGCCGTGCATTCCGCCGCCCTGCAACGCGAGCGCGATCGGTTTGCGCGGGCCATCGTTGCGGCGTCGTGTGTGCGTGGTTGCCATGCCCGTCTCCTCGGCGCTCCGCTGATGCGGAGCAGCGGCAGGTCATCGAACGCACGTCGTCGCGCGAACCGTCGCCGTGCGCCGTCGTTCCATTCATCCGGTGCGCGCGTCCAATGCATCCAGCAGCGCTTTCGCCTCTCGCAGGTCGCGCGTGTCGAAGCCTTCCGTGAAGCAGGCGACCACCTCGGACAGCGCTTGCCTTGCCTCCGCGGTCTTCCCCTGCCGTTGCAATAGCCGCGCAAGATCCGACGCTGCCCGCAACTCCAGTGCCCTGGCACCCTGCCGGCGCGCGCACGCGATCGCCCGGTGAAAACAGGCCGCGGCTTCGTCATCGCCTGCAGGCGCCGTGCCGTCCCGGCTCGCCCCTGCGGCCGAGCAGATGCCCGCGAGCCGGCACAGCTCGGCCTCGTAGCAATGCTCACCGGATTGCTCGACGATCGCCGTGGCCTCTGCCAGCCTGTCTCGCGCCGCCCGCGTGTCACCCGCGCGCCGGTAACTGCCGGCGAGCAGCGCGAGCGAATACGGTCGCAAATCCTCGCCGCCCGCTGCCCGCTGGGCGTCGAGGCCCTGCCGCATCTGCGCGATGCCGTCCTGGATGTTGCCTTGCTCGCTCGTCGCCCAGCCGCGCAGAAGCGTCCCCCACGCGAGCCAGTAAGGCAGTCCGTGCTCGGTCGATACGGCAATGACCGCATCCGCGCGTTCGCCGGCCCGCATCGGCTCCCTGCGCAGTTGATGCAGGTGGGCCGCGTAGGTAAGACTGAACGCGAGAGATGGCCCATACGCCAAGTCCTGGGCAAGCGCGAGCGCTTCCGCGCTGCGTTTGAGCGCTTGTTCCGGATATCCCTGAAACCACAAGGTCAATACGAGGTAATTGAGCGCCCGAATGCCAGGATCCACCCCGTGCGCGAAGACGTGCGCCTGATGCTGCTTCGGATCGTAGATCGCAAGCGCCTCTTCCAGGTTTGCGCGAGCGGCGCCGAAATCGCCCCCCAGAAACAGGCACGCGCCCAGTGCGCCATATGCCTCCACGAGCAAACCCGGGTCATTCGCATCCCGGGCCGTATCGAGCATCTGCTTGCTCAGATCGGTCGCGATTGCAATCTCGCCGCGCACCACATGGTGTATCCGCAATCCCAGCTGCGTCGCAAAGCGTTGCGATGCCTCACCCGTCCGCTCGCACAATTCGAGCGCGCGCCGATAGGTCGCGCCCACCTCGGTCGAGCCATACCCGCGGACATCCATCAGGACCGGCCCGAGGGAAAGCAGCAGCGTCAGTTCCCAATGCGCTTTCATGGGTGTATCCGGCAAGCGCTTCAGCAGCGCAAGCGCCGCGCCGAGGTGATTCATCGCATCGGGATGGGCGGCATGGCGCAAGGCCTGCTGCGCCGCGCGATGCAGGTATTCGACCGCCTTGGGAATGTTGCCGCTCTGACTGTAGTGGTGCGCCAGTTCGCTGCAGTAATCGGCGATGCGCGTCGGGAACAGCATCTCGATCGCCTGCGCAGTGCGCTCGTGCAGCGTGGTGCGCCGCTCCATGAGCAACGAACGCCCGGCCACTTCCTGGGTCAGCGCGTGTTTGAACGAATAATTGACCTCGGGAAAGGCAGGTCGCTCGTAGATGAACTCCGCGGCCTCCAGATGGGCGAGCAGGCGACGCAACTCGTCGTCCCGCGCCGGCGCCTCGCTGCAAATTCGCCGGATCAGGCTGAACGGGAACTCGTGGCCGATCACCGCGAGCGCCTGCAGCAGTTCCTTTTCGTCGATCGGAAGCCGGTCGATTCGAGCCGCCAGCACGCCCTGCACGGTCGTCGGAATGTGCAGCGTGGCCGGGGTCTCCACGATCCGGTAGCGCCCGGCATCGCCGAGCAGCGACTTCTCCTCGACGAGCGTCTGGACCACTTCCTCCATGAAGAACGGGTTGCCCTCCGTCTTCTCCAGAATCAGCTGCTTGAGGGGCGCGAGCGTGCGATCCTCGCCGAGCAGCGCGGTGAGCAGTCCTTGCGCATCGGAGGGCCCAAGCGGTTCGAGCCGGATTCTGCTGCAATGCGCCGCGCCGGCCCACGCAGGCTGATACTCCGGCCGGTAGTTCACCAGAAGCAGGATGCGTGCGTCCGGCACGTGGTCGATCAAGTAGGCGAGAAAGGCTTCCGTCTCACGGTCCAGCCATTGCAGATCCTCGAACAGCAAATGGACCGGCTGATTCCGGCTCTCTCGCACGAGAAGCTGCCTGATCGCGTCGAAGGTGCGGTCGCGCCGGATCTGCGGATCCATCTCGACGAGTACCGCCCCGCCTTCGCCGATTCCAAGCAGATAGAGGACGTACGGCACGAGATCCTCGAAACTGCGCTCGAGCGCGAGCGCCTTGCCGATGACCTTTTCCCGGCAGCGCCGCTCGTCGTCCTGCGCCGTGATCTGGAAATAGTTCTTCAGGAGTTCGATGAGCGGCAAATTGGGAAACGCCTTGCCGTGCGATACCGAAAACGTCTCCAGCACCAGTGCGCCACGCCGCGAACGCTCCTTGAACTCGTGGAACAGGCGAGACTTTCCGACGCCGGCCTCCCCCACGACACCGACCACGCGCCCGTGCCCGGACCTCATGGTCTCCAGGGCCCGGTTCAGGTGTTCCATTTCCGTTTCGCGGCCGACGAACCGCGCGAGACCGCGGTGCGCCGCCAGCTGCAGGCGCGTGCGCAACGCACCCAGGCCAAGCACCTCGTATACGCACAGCGGCGCGGGAATTCCCTTGAGTTGGGTCGCCCCCAGCGCCTTGAACTCGAAATAGCCTTCGGCCAGCTTGTGGGTGGACTCGCTGACGAGAATCGACGTCGGCGCGGCGATGCCCTCGATCCGCGACGCGATGTGGATCGTATGCCCGAGCGGATCGTATTCGGTGTGCAAGTCGTCGGTGCGGATCGAACGGACGACGACCTCGCCGGTATGAACGCCGACGCGAATCTGCAGCGGAATGCCTTCCTGCAGACGAATGCGGTCGCCGTGCTGCCGCATCGCCTGCTGCATGCGCAATGCAGCGAAGAGCGCGCGCTGCGCATGGTCTTCGTGGGCGATCGGTGCGCCGAACAGCGCGAGGATGCCGTCGCCGAGCGATTTTGCGACGTAACCCTCGTAGTAATGGACCGCTTCCATCATCAGCTCGACCACGGGCACGATCAGGCGATGCGCTACTTCGGGATCGAGATCGTGGATCAACGCGGTCGAACCTGCCATGTCGGCAAACAGCGCGGTCACGGTCTTGCGCTCGCCGGCCGGCTCGCCGCGCGCTTCCATGGCCGCATGTTCGGCACGGATCCGCTCGGCGAGATGATCGGGCGTGTAATGAATCGGGGTGGGCGACGGTGCCTGAGCCGACGGTCGGGAACTTGACGGCGCAGCGGCAGGTGCCGCGAGCAACGCCCCGCAGTTGCTGCAGAAGCGGGCCGCCGGCTCTGCGTCATGCCCGCAATGCGGACATGTGCGGGCCAGCACGGCCTGGCATTCCTGGCAGAACCTCGCACCGGGAGGATTCTCGGATCCGCATAGTGTGCAGCGCATAAAACCCTCTTCCCGCCAAGGGTCGACCTCGAAACATTATGCGCCACTCTCCGCGGGGAATCAGGCCGGCAAGCGAAGGAATCGCTGGTTCAACGGCAAACGATGCGGTACTCGGGGAAACCGCGGTGCGCACCCGCGACCCACGGGGCGCACGGCACGACCGCGCCACGTTGTCCCCCTCCAACGCAGCCGAGGATTCAAATTGGCGGGCGATAAAGGGGCGTGATCTCCCGGCAACCGTACCGAGGGCCCGCGGTACGAGATCACGGGCACATCCGCGCGGCTGGCCCTCCCGCTACTCGACGTTGTCCGACACATCCGTCATCCGGATCATGTGCGGCTTGACACCGTCGTCGTCCGCCGCCGCCTCCTCCTTCGGATGGATCAGCGCTTCGAGCCGCGCCTTCGTCGCAATGAATTCGGGCGTGTTGACCTGCGAGACATCCCGCGGCCGCGCCACCGGCACCTCGATCAGTTCCTGCACGCCCCCCGGGTTCGCCTTCAGCACGAGAATCCGGTCCGCCAGGAAAATCGCCTCGTCGAGATCGTGCGTGATGAACAGGATCGTCACGTCGATATTGCGCCAGATGTCGAGCAGGTGTGCCTGCATCCGCGCACGCGTCTGCGCGTCGAGTGCGCCGAACGGCTCGTCCATCAGCAGGATGCGCGGACGGTTCGCGAGCGCGCGGG
The DNA here is from genome assembly GCF_003853415.1 of Burkholderia sp. Bp9142. Lineage (GTDB taxonomy): Bacteria > Pseudomonadota > Gammaproteobacteria > Burkholderiales > Burkholderiaceae > Burkholderia. The sequence continues at coordinate 41,209 of NZ_QTPP01000039.1, forward strand.
CGATCGCCACGCGCTGCTTCATGCCGCCCGACAACTGATGCGGATACGCGTCGGCGAAACGCGTCAGCCCGACCAGATCGAGCCATTGCAGCGCCTCGCGCTCGGCTTCGCCGCTGCTGCTGCCGTTCATCCGCAGACCGAACATCACGTTCTTCTTCACGGTGAGCCACGGAAACAGCGTATAGCCCTGGAACACCATCCCGCGATCGGCGCCCGGCCCCTGCACGGGCTTGCCGTCCAGCAGCACCTCGCCGCTCGTCTGCGCCTCGAGCCCCGCCAGGATGCGAATCAGCGTCGACTTGCCGCAGCCGGACGGTCCGATCACGCACACGAACTCGCGCCGGTGGGTACGGAAACTGATGTCATCGAGCGCGACGCACTCGCCCTGCGGCGTCGCGAAACGCTTGCCGACATGGCGCACGTCGAGTATCACGTCGCGGGATTTCAGTCGCACGAAGCGCTCGCGCACCGCGTCGGATTGAATCAGGTAATCGGGAACGGCTTGCGGATTCTGCATGATGCCCTCTACGGAAATCGGTCGATGGACGCGCGTCAACGGGCGTCACGCTTTCAGCGTGCGATCCCACGGAAACAGCTTGCGGCCGAGCAGTCCGAGCGCGATGTCGGTGCCGAGGCCGATGATCCCGATCATCAGGATCGCCGCGTAGACGTTGTCGAAATGCTGGTAGCGTGCCTGCTGGCTGATGTACCACGTGATGCCCGAGCTCGTGCCGACGAGTTCGGCGACGATCAGATAGGTCCATGCCCAGCCAAGCAGGATCCGCTGGTCGCGATACAGGTCCGGCAGCACGCCGGGAATCACGACGTGCGTAAGCAGCTTCAGCTTCTTCGTGCCGAGCGTCATCGCGGCCTCGAACAGCCCGTATTCGAGCTTGCGCGTCGTGTTCGCGATGATCAGCACCTGCTGGAACAGCGTGCCGATCACGATGATCGCGATCTTCGGCGCGTCGTAGATGCCGAGAATCGCGACCATCAGCGCGCCGAACGCCGGCGCCGGCAGGTAGCGGAAGAACTCCAGGAACGGCTCCTGCAGCCGCGCGAGCGCACTGAAGGTGCCGCAGACGATGCCGAGCGGCACGCCGATCACGGACGAGATCACGAAGCCCCAGAAGATGATCCGGATGCTGTGCCACAGGCTCTCGTGCAGCCACACGCCGTCGCGCGATGCGGGCGGCGTCGTGAACGCCGTGTGGAACGCGCGCAGCACCTGGTGCGGCGCGGGCAGGTACACCGGGTTCGCGCGCACGCCTTCGGGCACGGCCGCGTGCGTCGCACGCGCCTGCGCGAGCTCGTCGTCGAACACGTCGCGGTCGATCTGCATGCCGGTCTGGAAATAGTCGACGCTCCCCGGATTCGTGATGCGCATTTGCGGATGCCAGACGAACGGCACATAGCTGATCAGGCACCAGACGGCGAACGGCAGCAGGAAGGACGCCAGGCCGAGCGTCCACTTGCCGCGCGCCGTCAGTTCGCGGCGCACGGCCAGCCATCCGGTCGTGTTGCGGGTCATTGACATGGGAATCTCCGTATCGTTTCGGGTGCCGGTCGCGCGGATGCCGGGGCAACGCGCGACCGGGCGTTCATTGCAATGCGCCGCGGGCGGCCTGTGCGCGGTAAGCCCGCCAGCCGCCGAAGCGCGTGATGTCCTGCGCATCGGCGAGCGCCGCGCCTTCACACAGGAAACCCTGCACCCGCGAGCCGTCCGCGAGCGTCAGCGTGCCGATGCCGAGCGGCGCCGCAATCCCGGCGACGAAGCTGCCGTAGGTATCGACCGGCATCTCCCAGATCTCGACCGCGATCGGCGCGCCGCCGTCCGGCACGCGCACGAGGCCCGGCTTGGCGACGCCGCCGCATGCCGCCGCGGACAGCGCGTAGAGGCGATAGGCGGCCGCCGTCGTCGTCGCGACGACGAAACGCGCGCCCCGCTGCGTGAGCTGCCCGTTCAACGGCTCGCCACGCAGATGCGCGCCGACGACGGCCACGCGCACGACGCCGGACGACACGCCGGGCGACGCATCGGGCGCAGGTGCGGCCGGTGCAGGTGACCCGGCGTCACCCGCAGCCGCATCGCTCGCGGCGACGGTGCCGTCGGCCCACGCCTGTGCGAGATCCAGCAGCCGCGCATCGTCGTGCGCGCGGCCGACGAACGTGATCCCGAACGGCAAGCCCGCATGCCGCCCGGTTTCGCATAGGCCGGCAGGCACCGCGATCGCCGACAGGTCGAGCAGGTTGACGAAATTCGTGTAGTAGCCGAAGCGTGAGTTGACGCCGATCGGGTCGGCTTCGAGCGCGTCGACGGTCGCCGTCGTCGCCGAGGTCGGCATCACGAGCGCATCGAGCCCGCCCCATGCGCGGTCCGCCTCGACGCGCAGCGTCGCGAGCCGGTCGAATGCCGCGAACGCGTCGACCGCGCTGAAGCGCGACGCACCGCCGACGATCTCGCGGATCACCGGATGCAGCGCATCGGGTTCCCGCGCGGCGAATGCGCCGATCGCGGCGAGCCGCTCGGCCACCCACGGGCCTTCGTACAGCAGCCGCGCGGCGGCCAGGAGCGGACTGAAATCGATCTCGACGACCCGCGCGCCGGTCGCGCGCAGGCGTTCGAGCGCCGCGCTCCATGCCGCGCGATACGATTCGTCGCCGAAGAATTCGAGCTGATCGGCACGCGGCGCGCCGAACCGCAACTGCCCGAGCGGCCGCACCGGATGCGCGCGCAGGCCGTCCGCGCCCGGCAGCGGCTGCCATGCGCGCCCGTACGGGTCGCCTTCGGTCACGCCATGCGCGACGTCGAACACCGCCCGTGCATCCGCCGGCGAGTGCGCGAACACCGACACGCAATCGAGCGACCGGCAGGCCGGCACCACGCCGAGCGTGCTCAGCACGCCCCGCGTCGGCTTGAGCCCGACGAGCCCGTGGAACGCGGCCGGCACGCGCCCGGAACCGGCCGTGTCGGTGCCGAGCGAGAACGTTGCAACGCCGAGCGCGACCGCCACCGCCGACCCGGAACTCGACCCGCCCGACGCATAGCGCGGATCGAGCGCATTGCGGCACGCGCCGTAAGGCGAGCGCTGTCCCGAGAGCCCGGTCGCGAACTGGTCGAGATTGGTCTTGCCGACGGGAATCGCGCCGGCCGCGATCAGCCGCTCGACGACGGGCGCGCTGCGTCCCGGCGTATACGCATAGGCCGGGCAGGCCGCCGTCGTCGGGATGCCGGCGAGGTCGATGTTGTCCTTGATCGCGAACGGCACGCCGTAGAGCGGCAACGACGCGATGTCGCGCCCGGCGAGCGCGTCGGCATACCGCGTCATCTCCGTGCGCGTCAGTGGCCGGATCCACGCATGATGCGGGTCGCCCGCGTCGACATGCGCGGCGATCGCGTCGACGAGCGCATGCGGCGTCAGGTCGCCCGCTTCATAGCGCGCGCGCAGCGCGGCAAGCGAGCGCAGCCCGGGCAGGATCGAGCGTTCCGTCGTGCTCATGCGACCTCCTCGGCAGCGCCGGCCTTCATCACCATCAGCCGCTGGCCGGCCACCACCGCCGCGCCCTGCGCGCAATCGATCGTCTCGATCGTGCCGTCTTCCGTTGCCGTCACAGCCACCTCCATCTTCATCGACTCGACGATCGCGACGACCTGCCCCTCGGTCACGCGCTCGCCGGCTTCGACCAGCACCTTCCACACGCTGCCCGACACGTCCGCGGCAATCGCCCGCCGCGTGTCGTCGAGCGCACCCGCTGCCGGTGCCGCCGGCGCGTCGCCCTGCTCCGCTTCACCGACGTATTCCGCCTGCCCGGCCGTCCGCCATCGCTCGCGCTCGGCTTCGAACGCGGTTTGCTGCGCGGCCTTGAACGTCGCGATCGAATCCGCCTCGTCGCGCAGGAAGCGGTTGTAGGCACCCAGATCGAACACGGATTCCTCGATCTTCAGCGCAGCACGGCCCGCGATGAAATCCGCGCGCAGCGCGGTCAGCTCGGCCTCGCTGACTTCGTAAAAACGGATCTCGTCGAAGAAGCGCAGCAGCCAGGGCTTGCCGGCCTCGAATTCGCGCGTGGTGCGGTGGCGGTTCCACATCTGCACGGTACGGCCGACGAACTGGTAGCCGCCGGGCCCTTCCATCCCGTACACGCACAGATACGCGCCGCCGATGCCGACCGCGTTCTCCGGCGTCCAGGTGCGCGCGGGGTTGTACTTCGTCGTGACGAGCCGGTGCCGCGGATCGATCGGCGTCGCGACCGGCGCACCGAGGTAGACGTCGCCGAGTCCCATCACCAGATAGCGCGCGTCGAACACGATGCGCTTGACGTCGTCGATGCCCGCCAGGCCGTTGATGCGCCGGATGAACTCGATATTGCTCGGGCACCACGGCGCGTCGGGCCGCACCGACTGCATGTAGCGCTCGATCGCGATGCGCGTCGACGGGTCGTCCCACGACAGCGGCAGATGCACGATGCGGTTCGGCACGCGCATGTCGGCCACGTCGGGCAGTTCGCGCTCCGCGGCCTGCAGATGCGCGAGCAACGCGGCAAGCGGCAGCGTCCGCGCGTCGAACTGCACCTGCAGCGAGCGAATCCCCGGCGTCAGGTCGAGCATGCCGGGCAGCCGGTGCGCGTCGAGCCAGCACATCAGCGCGTGCACGCGAAAGCGCAGGTTGAGGTCGAGCACGAGCGGCCCGTATTCGACCAGCACGTTGCGATCGCCCGAGCGCCGGTAGACCACGCCGATGCCGCCGCCGGCCGACGGGTCGCGATGCAGCACGCAATCGTCCGGTGCGGCGGCAGGCGCCGCCGGCACGCCCGCGGCGGCGGCATGCGCGGGCGACACGCGGGCGCGCACGAACTGCACGGTATCGCCCGGGCGCAGTTGCCCGAGCTTCCACCACTCGTCGCGCACGACCGTCACCGGGCAGACGAAGCCGCCGAGGCTCGGACCGTCGGGGCCCAGGATCACCGGCATGTCGCCGGTGAAATCGACCGCACCGATCGCATACGCGTTGTCGTGGATGTTCGACGGATGCAGGCCTGCCTCGCCGCCGTCCACGCGCGCCCATTGCGGCTTCGGGCCGATCAGCCGCACGCCGGTGCGGCTGGAGTTGTAATGGACTGTCCACTGCGTGCCGTAGAGCATCGCGATGTCGTCGGGCGTGAAGAAATCCGGCGCGCCGTGCGGACCGTCGAGCACGCCGAGCGTCCACGCATGCGTCAGCGCGGGGATGTCGGCCGCGGCCAGCGTCGCGCCCGGGTCGCCACGCCCCGCGTCGGCGTGCAGATGCAGCACGTCGCCCTTGCGCAGCGCGCGCCCCGCGTGGCCGCCGAACTGGCCGAGCGTGAAGGTCGCCTTGCTGCCGAGATAGTCGGGCACCTGCAGCCCGCCTTTCACGGCCAGGCATGCGCGCACACCCGCGCCCGTCACGCCGCCGAGCTTCAGCACCGTGCCCGGCCGTGCGCGCAGCACCTGCCAGAACGGCGCGGGCGCGCCGTCGAGCGTGGCCGCGAGCGGCGCGCCGCCGAGCACGAACAGCGTCGCCGTGTTGAAGCGCAGCGTCGCGCCGACCATCGTGAATTCCAGCCCGGCCGCGTCGCGCGCGTTGCCTAGCAGCGCGTTCGCGAGGTCGAACGCGCGATCGTCCATCGGCCCGGACGGCGGCACGCCGACGCTCCAGTAGCCGACGCGCCCGGGGGCCTGCTGCACGGTGGTCTGCACGCCGCCGTCGAGCACGTCGATCGTGTCCGGCGCGAACGCGAAGCGCGACAGGAATGCCGTCGTCGGCGCGCCGCGCGCGAACGTATCCGAGCCGACCACGGCACGCAGGTAGTCGAGGTTGGTCTCGATCCCGTACAGTTCGGTATGCGCCAGCGCGGCCTGCAATGCGGCCAGCGCGTCGCGCCGCGTATCGCCGCGCACGATCAGCTTCGCGAGCAACGGATCGTAATGCGCGCTGATCTCGGTGCCCGCGTCGATCCAGCCGTCGACACGCACGTGGTCCGGAAACGCGACGTGCGTGAGCAGGCCCGCGCTCGGCAGGAACTGCTTGTGCGGATCCTCCGCATAGAGCCGCACCTGGATGCTCGCGCCGCGCGGCGCAACGGCGAGCGTGTCGAGCGGCGGCAGGTCGCCTTCGGCCTGCAGGATCATCCATTCCACGAGATCGACACCCGTCACCGCTTCGGTCACGCAATGTTCGACCTGCAGGCGCGTATTCACCTCGAGGAAATAGAACCGCCGCGCGTGCGTGTCGAACACGAATTCGACCGTGCCGGCCGACGCGTAGCCGACCGCGCGGGCGAGCCGCACCGCGCTCGCGTGCAGCGCGTCGCGCTCGGCGCCGCTCAGGTCCGGCGCGGGCGTCTCCTCGATCACCTTCTGGTTGCGGCGCTGCACGGAGCAGTCGCGTTCGCCGAGCGCGATCGCACCGCCCCGGCCGTCGCCGAAGATCTGCACTTCGATGTGCCGCGCGTGTTCGACGAACTTCTCGAGATAGACGCCCGCATGCGCGAAGTTCGCGTTGCCGAGCCGCACGACGGATTCGAAGGCCGCCTCGAGCTGCGCGGCATCGCGGCACAGCGACATGCCGATCCCGCCGCCGCCGGCGGTGCTTTTCAGCATCACCGGATAACCGATTGCGCCGGCTTCGGCAAGCGCCATCGCCACGTCGTCGAGCAGGCCCGTGCCCGGCAGCAGCGCGACGCCCTGCGCGGCGGCGAGCGCGCGCGCGGTGTGCTTGAGGCCGAACGCGCGCATGTGATCGCCGCGCGGCCCGATGAAACGCAGTCCCGCCGCTTCGCATGCATCGGCGAAACCGGCATGCTCGGACAGGAAACCGTAGCCGGGATGCACGGCCTGCGCGCCGGTCTCGCGCGCGGCGGCGAGGATCGCCGCGACGTTCAGGTAGCTGTCGGCCGCCGGCGCGGGCCCGACACGCACGGCTTCGTCGGCGAGCGCCACGTGACGCGCGTCGCGATCGGCATCCGAATGGATCGCGACCGACGCGATGCCGAGCCGCTTCAGCGTGCGGATCACACGGCACGCGATTTCGCCGCGGTTCGCGACGAGGACCTTGGCGAATCTCATGTTGCCTCCCGCCGGGCCGCCCCAAGGGAGGCAACCGCCCCCTTGGGGGGCAGCGAACGATAGTGAGCGTGGGGGTAGTTCATTCAGCCTCCCAAACCGTGAGGCGCACGGGCGTCGGGTTGTAGCCGTTGCACGGATTGTTGAGTTGCGGGCAGTTCGAGATCAGCACCGTGACGTCCATCTCCGCCCGCATCTCGACGTACTTGCCGGGCGCGGAAATGCCGTCCTCGAACGTGAGCCCGCCGAGCGGCGTGACGGGCACGTTCATGAAGAAGTTGACGTTGCCGACGAGGTCGCGCTTGCCGAGCCGCGCACCCGCGCCGCACGTGCAGTGCGCGATCGCGTTGAGGAAGCTGTCGCGGCAGTTGTGCATGTAGCGCTTGTCGAGCGCATAGCGCACGGTATTGCTCTCGGCCGCGCATGCGCCACCGAGCGTGTCGTGGCGGCCGCAGGTGTCCGCGACGATCGTCACCATCGGGTTGCCCCGGCTGGACAGCAGCACGCTGCCCGCGCTCAGGTACAGGTTGCGCTGCGCGCGAATCGTGTCCTGCGCGCTGTAGCGCTCCTCGGTGTCGTCGGACCGGTAGAACAACGTGTCGACGGCCTGGTTGCCCTCTAGGTCGAGGATGCGGAAGACCTGTCCGCGCTTCAGGTCGTGCAGCCACGGTTCGCCCGCTTTCAGCGTGGTGTCGTGGATCGCGTCGCGCGGGTCGAGACGGCTTTCGATGATCGGCATGGTCCGGCTCCTTACGCGAACAGACGGTCGGTGTTGGCGAAGCCGCGCGTGTTCTCGGCGCACGCGCGCCGGCACGGGTCGTCCTCGGGCGCGGCGCCGTCCGCCGGATACGCGCGGTACGCGATCAGCCTCACGGGCTTCGGTGCGTAGTCCGCACGCGGATCGAGCGGATGCGGCGCGGTCGAGAACGCCGCGAGCGTGTTCATCTCGAAGCGCAGGTCGAGCGCGCTGCCGGCCGGCGAATGTCCGGCGACGAAATCGAGCGCGCCGTCGTCGCGCGCGTCGAGCCGGCTGAAGAAGTTGACGTTCGCGGCGAGATCGCGCGCCGACAGGCCGTATTTCGCGAGCTCGAGCACGAGGCTGTCGCGGCCGTTGCGGATCATCGCGTTGCGATCGGCCTGGTACGACGTGGTGCCGTACTTGTGCGCGAACAACCGCGCATCGCCGACGCCGCCGAGCGGGTCGTGCCAGCCGAGCGTGTCGGCCGTGATCGACGCGATCACGCGCCCCATGTCGGTGTACAGCGCATGGCCGCGCGTGAGATGCGCGGTGTGCTGCGCCTTCAGCGTATCGGCCATGTTGTAGCGTTCGAGCGGATCTTCCTGGCGATGAAAGACGGCGGACAGGTTCGCGCCGCCGTCGACATCGACGATGCGCAGCGCGAGACCGCGGCGCAGGATGCCGGACCAGTGGGTTCCTGCGGGAATCAGCGTTTCCCACACGGCGTGTGGCGGCGGAACAAGGACGGGGACGGCTTGGGGGCTCGGCGACATGGCGGCTCCGTGGTCGGTTGGACAAAAGGCGTGAGAGGGCGACCGAACGACATCGCGACCTCCCGGGCTTTTATCCCTCCGTGGAGCCTCGCCGTTTCCTCGAATCGAGGCGAAGGCAAGACCGGATTGCTCTCGGACCAGTCATCGCGCGGCGCGAACGCCGCACGACCGGAACCCTAGCGATCCTGAAGATGATGCAAATTGCTTCGCACCTCTCGAGCGTCGATTAAGCGAGTTGCGTGCCAGCCGCCGCGCAAAGACCGCACGACGCGGCACGGCGGCTCGATGACGGCGCGGCATCCACGAATCGGCGGCAGACGCCTGCCCTCGCAGCGGGCGTGCGACGCACCATGCGCACGCGATCGCGCACCGGCGCAGTGCGCATCGCACGCACGCGCACCGCACGATCCGCGATGGCATGGGCATTGCTGGACGGATGCACCGTCACTCGATACCCCACCCTTCATGAACAAGCTCGACCTGCTCCGGCGTGCATTGAGCGCGCTGTTCTCTGCCCGCTTCATCGAACTTCAGCGCGCCGCACGCCGCCGTTGAATCGCATTGCCGCACGCCATTGGCACGCTTCTCGCTCGGCATGACACCGAGAGGTGCGGCGGCGTCGCATCTTAGGGGTGCTAGGGTTCCGGTTCATCGAACGTCTGGTCCGAGAGCAGCCCGGCGCGGGTGCGTCCGATCGCGAGACCGGATGCACGCGTGCTACACGGCGGGACAAAAGCCCGGGAGATTGGCGATGGCAACGGCCGTCGCGCCTCTCCGTGGCCGCTTCGTACGTTCCGCATCCGCAGGAACCGGCCACGCGGCCGGACCGCGCACAGGCACGGTCCGAATCGACGATCCCGATCCCGGTCTCCTGGAGAACAACGATGACCCGTCCCGCCCTGGCGTTCCGCCGCCTGCCGTCCCTCCGTTCCGTCCGTCACGCATTGGGGGCCGCCGTCACGGCGGCCGCGCTGTTGGCGGCGCCCGCCGCGCAGGCGGCCGCGCCACTGAAGATCGGTTACAGCGACTGGCCGGGCTGGGTCGCGTTCCAGGTCGCGCTCGACAAGGGCTGGTTCAAGGAAGCCGGCGTCGACGTCGATTTCGAATGGTTCGATTATTCGGCATCGCTCGACGCGTTTTCCGCAGGCAAGCTCGACGCGGTCGCGGCGACCAACGGCGATGCGCTCGTCACCGGCGCGGCCGGCGCGAAGAACGTCATGATCCTGCTGACCGACTATTCGGCCGGCAACGACATGATCGTCGCGAAGCCGCCGCTGCGCACCGTCGAGGCGCTGAAGGGCAAGAAGGTCGGCGTCGAACTCGGCCTGGTCGATCACCTGCTGCTCGAAACCGCGCTCCGGAAGCACGGGCTCAAGAACAGCGACGTCACGCTCGTGAATGCGAAAACCAACGAACTGCCGCAGGTGCTCGGTTCGTCGTCCGACATCGCCGCGGTGGCCGCCTGGCAGCCGAACGCGGGCGAGGCGTTGAAGCGCGCACCGGGCGCACGGGCGATCTTCACGTCGGCGGATGCGCCGGGGCTGATCTACGATGCGATCACGGTCGCGCCGGCGAGCCTCGCCGCGCGCCGGGCCGACTGGGCGAAGGTCGTCAAGGTCTGGTATCGCTGCGTCGCTTACATCAACGACCCGAAGACGCAGGCCGACGCGGTCAGGATCATGTCCGCGCGCGTCGGGCTCGCGCCGGAGCAGTACCTTCCGCTGCTGAAGGGCACGCACCTCCTCGACGCGGCTGCCGCGCAGCGTGCGTTCCGCAAGGGCGACGGGCTCGACTCGATCTATGGCTCGACGCGCAACGCGAATGCGTTCAACGTGCGTAACGCCGTGTACAAGCAGTCGCAGGACGTCGACGCGTATATCGATCCGCGCTTCGGCGAACTGCACTAACCGCAGCGGGCTCGCTCGCCGGGCGAGCCGGGCATGCCGGTGGCTGATCCGGTTCGGCAACCGCGGAAATCCGGACAGACGCATTACCGAAGGAAGCAGCAGCACGCGGGCCTGGCATCGCGTCAGGTCCGCGTACTGAAGCACCTCCTCGGCGAGAACCGGCGGCTCAACGCAGGTCCTACATCTTCCCGGCCAGATGAAACCGCGACGCCGGATGCCACAGCCTGACGGACGTGGCGACGTGCTCGCCGACCCACGTGCGGCGCCTCAACACCAGACACGGTTCGCCGATCTCCATCACGAGATGCCGACGCACCTGCGCATTCGGCTTCTCCGCGTAGATGCGAAACTCCGCGCGCTGGATCGGCGCCAATCGCACCATGTAGTGATTCGGCGTCTCGATCGTGAAATCCTGCTCCAGGTAGTCGGGAAACAAGGCCGGGTTGACGTAGCGATCCTCGAACTGGATCGGCTCGTCTTCCTCGTAATGCACGATGCGTGAATGAAACACGGGCCCGGCACGCAGCCCGAGCGCATCGATCGCTTCCGGGTCGACGCTGCGCTCGATCAGCAGCACGCGTGCACTGTGCCGATGGCCGCGCTCCGCGATCTCGTCCGCGATGTTGCGGATTTCGAGCACCGTCGATTCGTAATGGCGGCGCTCGACGAACGTGCCGGCGCCCTGGATGCGCGTCAGCACGCGCTCGGCCGTCAGCTCGCGCAGCGCACGCGACACCGTCATCCGGGCCACGCCGAATTCCTTGACCAGCTCGGCCTCGGTCGGAATCGCGCCGCCTGGCTTCCAGTCGCCCTTCGCGATCCGCTCGACGACGTAGCGCTTGATCTGCTGGTACGCCGGCAGCGCGCGTGCCGGCACGGCGTCGCCCGATGTGCCTGCCCGACGCGCCGGTGTGTATCGTTCCGTTTCGTTCATGCGCCCTCGACCGAATGAAGGTTGGATGCGCCGCTACAGCACGGACGGTGGCTCGCCCGCGACGATCCCGGCCGCGATCGCGATGTCGTCGGCAAGCGGCCGGTCGTCGTGATACGGCGGCACGCGTTCGCGCACCTGTCGCCACAGCGCATCGGTCGACGCGGCCCGCCCCGCCCGCTCCGCTTCGCGCGCCTGCAAATCGTACGCCTGCGCCGCGGCCAGCAGCTCGATCGCGAGCACGCGCGTCGTATTCTCGATGATGTCGAGCGCCTTCAGCGCGGCAGGCGTCGCGTGACACAGGTGATCTTCCTGCAGCCCCGACGTAATGCCGCCGTCGAGGCTCGCCGGCGCCGCGAGCCGCTGATTCTGCGCGACCAGCGCGACCGCCGTGTACTGCGCGATCATGAACCCCGAACACGTGCCGCCGGGCGCCGCGAGAAACGCCGGCAGCCCGCTCACCAGCGGATTGACGAGACGGTCCAGACGCCGCTCGGCGATCGCCGCCACCTGCGCCATCGCGGCCGCGAGGCTGTCCATCGCCAGCGCGATGCCCGCGCCGACCGCATGCGCCTGCGAATGCACGACCGGTGCGTCGCGCGTACCGGCGACGATCGGATTGTCGGTGACGGACGCGAGTTCGCGGTCGACGACTTCCGCCGTCACCGCGAACACGTCGCGCGCCGCGCCGTGCACGTGCGGGATCGTGCGCAGGCTGAGCGGATCCTGCGTATGCCGCCCGCTCGCCGCGGCGAGCATCGGGCTGCCGGCGAGCATCGCCCGCAGGCGCGCGCCGACATGCGCGATGCCGGGCGAGATCCGCAGCGCGAGCGACGCCGGGTCGAACGCGGCGAGCTGCCCGCCCAGATTCTCGAAGCTCGCTGCCGCGATCCAGTCGGCCCAGTCGAGCAGCCGCTCCGCGCGCGCCAGCGCGAGCGCGGCGAGCCCCGTGACGCACGGCGTGCCGTTGACCAGGCTCAAGCCTTCCTTCGCACCGAGCGCGAGCGGTTCGCGGCCAATGCGGCGCAGTGCCTCGTCGCCGCGCACGCGCTCGCCGCGATGGCGCGCATGACCGTGCCCGATGCACACGAGCGCGACGTGCGCCATGTGGGTCAGGTAGCCGACCGAACCGTGCGCCGGCACCTCCGGCAGGCAATCGTGTTCGAGCAGCGCGACGAGCTGTTCGACGACATCGGCATGCACGCCCGAATGCCCGTGCGCAAAGTTGTTGATCGCGGCCGCGATGATCGCGCGCGTTTCCGCCGCGCCGAGCGGCATGCCCACGCCGACCGCGTGGCTCATCAGGATGTTGCGCGACAGCGTGCTCTGCTGCGCCGGCGACACGATCACGTCGCACAGCGCACCGACGCCGGTATTGACGCCATAGGCGCGAATCCCGCGCTCGACGATCTCGTCGACGAGCCCGCGCGCCGCGGCGATCCGACCGCGCGCGGCGTCGGTCAACCCCAGCGGTTCGCCGGCCGCGACGGCCGCAATCTGCCGCCAGTCGAGCGGCCGTGCAGAACGGAATACGGTCATGACGTCCTCAGTTCGCGGCGCGGCCGTGATGGCTCGACACGAACTGGCGGAAGCGCTCGGAACACTGGCCGCCGAACAGCGCGTCGGGCGGCCCGTCCGAATCGACCTCGCCCTGATGCAGGAACATCACGCGATTCGACACGTGCCGCGCGAAGCCCATTTCGTGCGTGACGACCAGCATGGTGCGCCCTTCCTCCGCGAGCGAGCGCATCACGCGCAGCACTTCGCCGACCAGCTCCGGGTCGAGCGCCGACGTCGGTTCGTCGAACAGCATCACCTTCGGATGCATCGCGAGCGCGCGGGCGATCGCGACGCGCTGCTGCTGGCCGCCCGACAGGTGCGCCGGATAGTAGCCGCGCTTGTCCGCGAGGCCGACGCGCGCGAGCAGCGCCTCGGCTTCCTCGACCGCTTCCGCGCGGCTGCGCTTCAGCACGCGCAGCGGCCCTTCGACGAGATTGTCCAGCACGGTCATGTGCGACCACAGGTTGAAGTTCTGGAACACCATCCCGAGCTGCGAGCGGATGCGATCGACCTGCCGCCGGTCGCCCGGCTGCAGCTTGCCGTCGCGCGCGCGCTTCATCTTCAGTTCCTCGCCGGCCAGCGCGACGGAGCCGTCGTCGGGCGTTTCGAGCAGGTTCAGGCAGCGCAGAAAGGTGCTCTTGCCCGAGCCGCTCGCGCCGAGGATCGAAATGACGTCGCCCTCGTGCGCGTCGAGCGAGATGCCCTTCAGCACGTGGTGATCGCCGAACGACTTGTGGATGTTCTTGACCGACAGCGCAACGGGAGCAGCGGTGTTCATCGGATTCTCCTGGAAAGGACGGGGACGCTCAGGACGCCACGCGCCGGGAATTGCGTGTCGCCGCGGCGGGTGCACCGGATGGCTTGGGCGCACGCAGGTGGCCGGAAAGCCGCCATTCGAGCGCGCCGAGCAGGCGCACGACGATGAAGTTCAGGCCGAGATAAATGAGGGCCGCGCACACGAACACCTCGGTCGTGCGGTAGGTCTGCTGGATGATCTGCTGCGCGACGCCCGTCACCTCCCACACGGTCACGAGGCTGGCGAGCGCGGTCGACTTGACCAGCAGCACGGCTTCGGTCGAATACGCGGGCAGGCACTGGCGCAATGCGATCGGGCCGATCACGCGGCGCAGCAGCGCGAAGCCCGACAGGCCGATCGAATAACCGGCCTCGATCTGCCCGACCGGCACGGCCATCAGCCCGCCACGCACGATCTCGGCCGTGTAGCCGGCCGTGCACAGCGCGAGCGACAGCACCGCACAGACGTACGGCTCGCGCAGCAGCGGCCACATGAAGCTTTCGCGGATCACGCCGAACTGGCCGAGCCCGTAGTACACGAGAAACATCTGGATCAGCAGCGGCGAGCCGCGAAACACGAGGATGTAGGCACGCGCGCAACGGTTCGGCAGCCAGTGCGGCGACACGCGCATCGTGACGATCACGAGCGACAGCAGGCCGCCGAGCGCGAGCGACGCGAAGAACAGGCCCAGCGTGGTCGGCACGGCCGCGAGCAGCTGGCGCAGCGTGTCGAGGAGGAAGTCGAAATCGAATGACATGCGTGCTCTCCGTCAGTTGCGCGCGAAATTGCGGCGGAACGAGCGGCCGACGATCGCCTCGGCCCGGTTGAACACGCGGTTCGACAGGCCCGTCATGACCAGGTAGAGCGCGCCGCCCGCGACAAAGAACACGAAGTACTGATGCGTCGAGTTCGCCGCGATCTGGCTCGTGCGCAGCAGCTCGGCGAGCCCGGTGACCGAGATCAGCGCCGAATCCTTCAGGCTCAGCTGCCATACGTTGCCGATGCCGGGCAGCGCGAAGCGCAGCACCTGCGGGACCAGGATGCGGCGCAGGACCATGCTGCGCGGCATGCCGATCGAGCGCGCCGCCTCGAGCTCGCCCTTCGATACCGCGAGCACGGCCGCGCGATACACCTCGGCCTGGTACGCGCCGGAGATCATCCCCACCGCGAGCGCGCCGATCACGAACGGCGGCACGCCGATGAAGCCTTCCGCGCCGAACCACTGGCCGACGGTCGTGACGAGCGTCGAGCCGCCGAAATAGAACAGGTAGATGACGAGCAGTTCGGGCACGCCGCGAAACACCGTCGTGTACAGGTCGCCGAGCAGGCGGGCACCGCGGTGGCGCGACAGCTTCGCCGCCGCGATCGCCGCGCCGATCACGGCGCCGACCGCGAGCGCGGCGAGCGTCAGCGCGACCGTCATCAGCGCCGCGAGCAACAGCACGCCGCCCCAGCCCTCGGTTCCGAAGCCGAGCATTTCAAGAATCGCCATGCGTGCCTCCCGGCAAGCGTTGAATGAATCCGCAGGATGCGTGCCGCCGCGCGTCGTGCGAGCCGCTTGCGCGGCGGCGGCCGGTTACGCGCTTACGGCGTGACGTCGGTCTTGAACCACTTGTCGGCCAGTTTCTTCACGGTGCCGTCCGCGAGCGCGGCGCCAATCGCCGTATCGAACTTCGTCTTCAGGTCGGCATCCTGCTTGCGGAACGCCAGCCCTTCACCCGGGCCCCAGATCGGTCCGCCAAGCTTCGGGCCCGCGAGCACGATCGATGCGTTGTCCTTCTTCGCGTTGTTCGCCGCGTAGTACGTGACGTCGTCGAACGACGCGTCGATGCGGCCCGCGACGAGGTCGAGATCGCGCTCCGGCGAGGTCTTGTACACGCGGATCGACGCGATGTCCTTGAAGCTGTCGTTGATGAACTTCGTATAGACGGTGCCCGACTGGATGCCGATCGTCTTGCCCTTCAGCTGCTTGCGCAGCGTGTCGACGGTCGGCTTGTCGGCATTCGCGTCGCCGGTCAGCTTGACGATCGGCGCGCCCGGCGCAGCCTTCGGCAGGATCTTCGTATCGGTGACGGCGAAGGTCGCCGGCGTGGCCGCATACGGGCGCGAGAACAGCAGGATCTTCTCGCGCTCCGGCGTGATCGAGATCGCATCCATCAGGACATCGAACTTGCCGGCCTGCAGGCCCGGAATCATGCCGTCCCAATCCTGCGCCACCATGTTGCACTGCACCTTGATGCGTTCGCACACGTTGGCGAGCAGCTCCGGCTCGAAACCGCCGAGCTTGCCGCCCGGCAGCGTGAGGTTCCACGGTGCATAGCCGCCTTCGAGCGCGACCGTCACCGTCTTCCATTCCTTTGCCTGCGCCGGTGCGGCAAGCGTTGCCGCCGCCGCCGCGATGATGCCGATCGTCCTGATTGCCCAGTTGATGCGCTTGCCGTTCACGAGATTTCTCCTTGCGTTGAAGTTCGTCATCCCTTCGGTGCCAGCAAGCCGCCTCAGGAATTTGTCTATACAAGCATGCAAGAAGAAAAACGGCGAGACAAGCATCGATCAAAAAAAACCGGGTAAACGCGGGAAATCCCCTAATTTCAGGGCTCCGGCGTGCCTCGTCGCGGTGAATTCAGGCACGCACTTGGTGCAAACGGGACGATCCAATCTCAAGGATGACTAGACAAATCATGAATTCGATCACGAGGATTCCGCGATTCGGCGCGTGAACATGGGAATGCCGGACCGACTGGCATGACGACCGGGTAATCGCCGCGCCGAGAATCGACTCCGCCATGCACGACGCTCATGCGCCGCATGAGAACTAATCGATTGTTGGCACCGCGGATCGACACCGACAATCCGCTTCATGCCCCCTCGTTTTCGGTACGGGCCTCTCATCCTCCCAATCGGCACATCACGATCCATGAGCCATCCAGCCAACGTCTCCTGCATCGCCGAGGCCCGCGCGGCCACGGCGGCACCGTTCCATGCGCGCCCCCGCACCTGTGGCGAAGCGCTCGTCGACCTCCTCGAACGCCAGGGTGTCGAATGCGTGTTCGGCATTCCCGGCGTGCATACCGTCGAGCTCTATCGCGGCCTCGCCGCATCGTCGATCCGCCATGTGACGCCGCGCCACGAGCAGGGGGCCGGCTTCATGGCCGACGGCTACGCACGCGTCACGGGCCGGCCGGGCGTCTGCTTCATCATCACCGGGCCGGGCATGACCAATATCGCGACCGCGATGGCACAGGCCTACGCGGATTCGATCCCGATGCTGGTGATCTCGAGCGTCAATGCACGACGCGAGCTCGGCAGCGGCGACGGGCGCCTGCACGAGCTGCCGTCGCAGCGCGACGTGTTCGCGGGACTCACCGCGTTCTCGCACACGCTGCTCGACGCGGCCGACCTGCCGCAGGTCCTCGCACGCGCATTCGCGGTCTTCGCCAGCGCGCGGCCGCGGCCCGTGCATATCGAGATTCCGCTCGACGTGATCGTGATGCCGGCGCCCGCGCTGTCCGCCGCCGCGCTCGTGCCGCCCGCACGCCCCGCGCCGGATGCGAACGCGCTCGCGGCAGCCGCCGACCTGCTCGCGCACGCGCGCCGCCCGCTGATCCTCGCAGGCGGCGGCGCCATCCACGCGGCCGCGGAGTTGCGCGAACTCGCCGAACGCCTGCACGCGCCTGTCGCGCTGACGATCAACGCGAAGGGCCTGCTGCCTGCCGGCCACCCGTTGCTGATCGGCTCGACGCAGTCACTGCCGGCCACCCGGGCGGCGATCCGCGATGCCGACGTGGTGCTCGCCGTCGGCACCGAGCTTGGCGAAACCGATTACGACGTCACGTTCGACAGCGGCTTCGCGATCGACGGCCGGCTGATCCGCATCGACATCGATGCGCAACAGCTGATGCGCAACGCCCGCGCGGAGATCGCCATCGCCGGCGATTCGCGGCTGGCGCTCGGCGCGCTGTCGACCCGCCTGCATGAACGGCCGGCACCGACACCCGAGGCCGGCTGGGGCGCGCCGCGGGTGGCGGCCGTGCGCGCCGCGATCGCGTCCGGCCACGACGGCGCCGCGCGCGCGCAGGCGCTGCTGATCGACACGATCGTCGCAACGCTGCCCGGTGCGATCATCGCCGGCGATTCGACGAGCCCCGTCTACGTCGGCAATTTCACCCACGATGCGCCGGCGCCGCGCAGCTGGTTCAACTCGTCGACCGGCTACGGCACGCTCGGCTACGGGCTGCCCGCCGCGATCGGTGCAAAGCTTGCCGCGCCTGCGCGCCCGGTCGTGTGCCTGATCGGCGACGGCGGCCTGCAGTTCACGTTGCCGGAGCTCGCGAGCGCGGTCGAGGCCCGCCTGCCGGTGATCGTGATCGTCTGGAACAACCGCGGCTATGGCGAGATCCGCAAGTACATGGTTGCGCGCGACATCACGCCGGTCGGCGTCGATCCGTATACACCCGATTTCCAGGCGCTCGCACGCGGCTTCGGCTGCGCGGCGCACGCGGCCGCGACACCCGGTGCGCTGGCCGCCGCGCTGCGCGACGCCGCGGCGCGCGCGATTCCGACCGTGATCGAAATCGACGAGGCAACCTGGTTCGGTCAGGTGCAGCGATGAGCACGGCACCCGATCTCGCGTTCGATCCACCGCTGCACACGCGCCATTTCATCGACGGTATGTGGCGCACGAGCTTCGACGGCGCGACGTTGCCCGTCGTCGATCCGTCGACGGAAGCCGTCCTCGCCGACGTCAGCGCAGGCGGCGAGGCTGACGTCGAACGCGCCGTGCAAGCCGCATCGCGTGCGTTTCCCGGCTGGAAACGCACGACGGGCGCCACGCGCGCGGCCCTGCTCCGCGCGATTTCGCGCGGCGTCGACGCACGTCGCACGCGGCTCGCCACACTGCAGTCGCTCAACAACGGCAAGCCGTTCGCCGAAGCCGGGATCGACGTCGCGGACGTGATCGCCACCTTCGACTACTACGCGAGCCTCGCGGAGCGCCTCGACACGGACGGCGAAACCGAGATCGCGCTGCCCGGCGACGACCATCGCGCGTGGATCCGGCGCGAACCGGCCGGCGTCGCCGCGCTGATCGTGCCGTGGAATTTCCCGATGGTGACGACCGCGTGGAAGCTCGCGCCCGCGCTCGCGGCCGGCTGCACCGTCGTGCTGAAGCCGTCCGAGATCACGCCGCTGCCCGAGCTCGAACTCGTCGCGATCGCGGCCGAAGCCGGCCTGCCGCCCGGCGTGCTGAACGTCGTGACCGGCACCGGCCACGACGTCGGCGCCCGGCTGTGCGCGCATCCGCTCGTCGCGAAGGTGTCGTTTACCGGCAGCACCGCGGTCGGCGCCCAGGTCATGAAGACGGCCGCGGACACGATCAAGGGTGTCGGCCTCGAACTCGGCGGCAAGTCGTCGATCGTCGTGTTCGACGACGCCGACCTCGATCACGCGGTCGAGCTCATCGCGGGCGGCGGCCTGTTCAACGCCGGGCAGATGTGTTCGGCGACCTCGCGCGTGCTCGTCGCCGCCCCGCTCGCCGACGACCTGATCGCGCGCGTCGCGCGGCGAATCGACGCGACCGTCGTCGGCCCGCCGTTCGCGCCCGGCGTGCAGATGGGGCCGCTGACGAATCGCGCGCAATACGAACGCGTGCAGCGTCACGTCGCGCAAGGCCAGGCCGACGGCGCACGGCTCGTGACGGGCGGCAACGCGCTCGACGGCCCCGGCTATTTCATCCGGCCCGCGCTGTTCGCCGACGTGCCGGCAGACTGCGCGCTATGGCGTGACGAGATTTTCGGACCGGTGCTGTGCGTCCGCACGTTCGACACCGAGGACGATGCGATTGCGGCCGCCAACGATACCGAATACGGGCTCGTCGCCACCGTCGTCACGCGCGACGCGGCACGCGGCAAGCGGGTCGCCGACGCGCTCGAGGCGGGCGTCGTGTGGATCAACACGCCGCAACTGATCTATCCGCAAACTTCATGGGGCGGCTACAAGCGCAGCAGCATCGGACGCGAGCTCGGACCGTTCGGACTGGCTGCGTTCCAGGAGATCAAGCAGGTCATGATGCCGGCCCGCTGAGGCCGACGGCCCATGCGTTTATGTCATGCCGCGCATGCGGATATTTCGTTTGTTGCGGAAATTTGACCTCCCTACAGTTCATCCACACCCCGCGCCGCAGCTCGGCGACCGGCATCGAACCACACGGCATCGTTCATCAGGAGACGGCCATGCAACACTTCAAGGCGGGAAGAAGGCAGGTGATCAAGACCCTCGGCACGGCACTCGCCGCATCCGCCCTTCCGATGCCATTCATCAGTACTGCGAAGGCACAGTCGAACCGCTTCGCGGGCAAGACGCTGCGCCTGCTCACGTGGTCTGACGATACCGGCGCGGCCGCGCTGCGCAACATCGCGGAAACCTTCAGCAAGCAGACCGGCGCACGCGTGATCGCCGATCGGGCGGACGGCACCTCGGGGATGGTCGCGAAGGTCAAGGCCGCGGGCGAGCGGCCGACCTACGACGTCATCACGCTCGCCGGCGTCGGCGCGGCCGGTCTCGCCGATGCGGGCCTGCTCGCGAAGCCCGACCTGAACCGCCTGCCGAACCTGAAGGATGTCGCGCCGCCATACCGCACGGGCGCGAACGGCTTCGGCATCGGCTACCTGCTGTGGTCGGACGGGCTGATCTATAACACGGCGACCGTCAAAAGCGCCCCGTCGAGCTACGAGGCGCTGTGGGATCCGAAGTATGCGGGCCGCCTGTTCCTGCCGCCGCCCGAGTGGGCCGAAGCTGTCGACCTCGCGATCATCGCGGCGAAGCTGGCCGGCGGTTCGCAACAGAACATCGATCCGGGATTCAGCAAGCTCGCGCAACTGAAGGATCGCGTGATGACCCTCGGCGAAAACCCGAACCAGGTCGCCGACCTGTTCCGCACCGGCTCGCTCGACATCGGCGGCATCTATTCCCCCGCGTTCTTCCCGGACCAGATCCGCAAGCCGGACTACAAGATGGGCGTGACGTACGGGATGAAGGAAGGCTTCGCGACGCAGCTGATGTTCACCGTGATCCCGAAGGCGCACCCGGGCGACCTCGACCTGATCCACGCGTTCATCAACCATTCGCTCGACGCGGGCGTGCAGGGCCGGATGGCGGCCGACGTGCTGAACGGCCCCGTGAACGGCAAGGCCGTGATTCCCGCGGCAAGCCGCGCGTTCGTGCCGTCGCCGCAGCAGATCGCGGAGAAGGCCGTGCTGCACGACGACAAGGCGCTCGCGGCCGTCCAGCCCGCGTGGATCAAGCGCTATACGGGCCTCTTCTCGGCGTAACGACATGGCCTCCCTGTCCTCCTCCCGCGATGCGGGGCCGGCCGCCGCGGCACCGGCCGGCGCCGACGCCGGGCCCGCACGGCCCGGCGTGCCGCCCTGGCTGCTGCTCGCGCCGATCCTCGCGTTCCTCGCGGTGCTCGCCGCCGCGACGCTCACGGTGTTGCGGATGAGCGTGGGCGTGTCCGGCGACGAATGGCGGACCTTCACGCTGCAGAACTACGCCGATCTTGCGGACCCGTACTTCATGCATTCGCTGTGGCTCACGCTGCGCCTCGCGTTCCAGAGCATGGTGTGCGCGGTGCTGCTCGCGATCCCGGTGGCGCTCGCGATGGCGCGGACCGAATCGCGGCTCGCGCGCCGGCTGCTGCTCGCCGGCGTACTGTTGCCGCTGCTCGTGAACCTGCTGCTGCAAGGCTATGGCTGGCTCGTGATGCTCGGCCCGGCCGGGCTGCTCAACCGCGCACTGCTGGCCACCGGCGTGATCGCGAGCCCGCTGCAGTTGCTGTACCGCGAGCACGGCGTGCTGCTCGGGCTGATCCAGACCGCGTTCCCGCTCGCCGTGCTGCCGCTGTCGAGCGCGCTGCGCGCGGTGTCCCACGCGTACGACGAAGCCGCCGCGACGCTCGGCGCGAGCCGCTGGCAGACGCTGCGGCACGTGACGCTGCCGCTCGCGCTGCCCGGCCTCGTCTCCGGCGCGCTGCTCGTGTTCGCGTACAACGCCAGCGCGTTCGCGGTGCCGCTGCTGCTCGGCGGTCGACGCGTGCCGATGCTCGCGGTGCTCGTGCACGACCAGGTCGCACCGTTGCTCAACTGGCCCGCCGCCTCGGCATCCGGCGTCGTGCTGATGGGCGCGACGCTCGTCATGATGGCGGTTTCCCAGCGCCTTGTGCGCACCCTGCAACGTGCCGGCGAGGTGAACCGATGAATGCCCTGCTCTTGCGCGCGCCCATGCCCGGCCGCCTCGGACGCGTGACCGGTGCGCTCGCGACGCTCGTGCTGTTCCTCGCCGCGCTGCCCATCCTGACGATGATCACGATGTCGTTCGGCGCGTCGGGCACGCTCGAATTCCCGCCGCGCGATTTCAGCCTGCACTGGTATCGCGCCGCATGGCAGACGTTCGTGTCGTCCGATGCGGGCAGCGCGCAGTCGATGGGCGCCGCGTTGACGACGAGCCTCGTCGTCGCGGTCGCGACGATGCTGATCGCGACCGCCGTGTCGGTACCCGCGGCCTACGCGCTGTCGCGCTGCCGGTTCCGCGGCAAGACGCTCGTCGAGCAGCTCGTCGCGTTGCCGATCGTCTATCCGCTGGTGATGCTCGGCCTCGCGCTGCTGATCGTGTTCAACGCGCTGCCGGTCGAGCTCGGCATCGTGCGGCTCGTCGTCGCGCACGTGATCCTGACGCTGCCGTTCACGGTGAAGAACTGCGCGGCCTCGGTCGCGTCGATCGGGCCCGACTTCGAGGAAGCCGCATGCCTGATGGGCGCGAGCCCGCGCCGCGCGCTCGTCGACGTCGTGCTGCCGCTGATGCGGCCCGGGATCCTCGCCGGGATGCTGTTCGCGTTCATCGTGTCGTTCAACGAATTCACGGTGACGTTCTTCCTGTACAGCATCGACACGATGACCCTGCCGGTCTGGCTCTACAGCCGCACCGTGTCGTCGCTCGACCCGACCGTGTTCTGCTTCGCCGTGTTCACGGTCGCGATCGACTTCGCGCTGATCTGGATGCTCGAAAAACTCGTCGGCGACAAGGGCGTCGCGCTCTGACGCGCGCACCGCGTTCGCCCTCGCCCTCGCCCTCGCCCGTGCAAGGAACCCTCATGACCCAGCTCATCCTCCAGAACGTGACGAAGCGCTTCCATCAGGCGTATGCGGTCGATCACGTCGACCTGTCGGTGCCGGACGGCAAGCTCGTCTGCTTTCTCGGTCCGTCCGGCTGCGGCAAGACCACGCTGATGCGGATCATCGCCGGTCTCGACACACCGACCTCCGGCACCCTGACGTTCGCCGGCCGCGACCTCACGCACGTGCCCGCCAACCGGCGCGACTTCGGCATGGTGTTCCAGTCGCTCGCGCTGTTTCCGCACATGACGGTCGCGCAGAACATCGCGTATCCGCTGCGGCTGCGCAAGACGGCCAAGGCCGCGCAGGCACGGCGCGTCGCCGAGCTGCTGGAGCTGATCCAGCTTCCGCACATGGCCGACCGGCTCGTCACGCAACTGTCGGGCGGGCAACGCCAGCGCGTCGCGATCGCACGCGCGATCGCGTCGTCGCCGCGCCTGCTGCTGCTCGACGAGCCGCTGTCGGCACTCGACGCGAAGCTGCGCGAGGCGATGCAGGTCGAGATCCGGCTGCTCCAGCAACGGCTCGGCATCACGACGATCATGGTCACGCACGACCAGCGCGAAGCGATGACGATGGCCGACGAGATCGTCGTGATGGAGCAAGGCCGGATCCAGCAGGTCGGCCGGCCGCTCGACATCTATCGCGATCCAGTCAACGAGTTCGTCGCCGGCTTCATCGGCCTCGGCAACATCCTGCCGGTCGCGTGCGACGGCGAGAACGCGATCGTCCTGCCGGGCGGACAACGGCTCGCGATCCGGCGCGCGCCGGACACGCCGCGCGCGGCCGCCGCCGTGCGCCTGCTGATCCGTCCGGAGGACGTCTGCGTGCGCCCGGGCCATGCGGCGGCGGCCGCGCCGAATACGCTGGCCGGCACGATCTCGTTCGTGCGCGACGTCGGCGCGTCGATCGAAGCGACGATCGACTGCCCGGGCTTCACGCTGACGGCCGCGACGACGCCGCGCGAGACGCCCGACCTGCACGTCGGCATGCCGGTACTCGCGGAACTGCCCGCCCATGCCTGCAAGCTCATCGCCGCCCGCGGCGCCTGATCTCCCCTCCCTTTCTCCAGCGCAGTCCCGCGCAGCAACGAGGATCTCACCATGAACGCAACGACCCAAGCCACCCGTCACGTGCAGCGCCTGCTCGCCCGTACCGTCCTCCTCTGCGCCTGTGCCGGCGCAGCGGGCCTTGCCGCCTTCGCGCCGCTCGCGCATGCCGACACGCTCGATACGATCGCGAAATCGGGCGTCGTGCGCATCGGCGTGTTCGAGGACTACCCGCCGTTCGGCTCGATCGGCCCCGACATGAAGCCGCAAGGCTATGACATCGACATGGCGAACCTGATCGGCCGGGCGCTGAACGCGAAAGTCGAACTCGTGCAGGTCACCGGCGACAACCGGATGGCCTATCTCGCCGACCGCAAGACCGACATGCTGCTGTCGGTCGGACAGACGCCGGAGCGCGCGAAGGTGATCGACTTCTCGAGCGCGTATGCACCGTACTACCTCGCGGTGTTCGGCCCGAAGTCGCTGGCCGTGAAGGGCAACGCCGATCTCGCCGGCAAATCGGTCGCGGTCGCGCGCGGCACGCTCGAGGACCTGAGCGTCAGCAAGGTCGCGCCGCCCAGCGCGACGATCAAGCGCTTCGACGACCCGAACGGCGCGATCGCGGCGTTCCTGTCGGGACAGGCGCAATTGCTGGTGGTCGGCAACGACGTCGGCGCGACGATCATCGCGCGGCATCCGTCGATCGATCCGGAGCAGAAGTTCTCGCTGTTCAGCTCGCCCGATCACGTCGGCATGAACAAGAACGAGCCGCGCCTGATGCAGAAGGTCAACGACGCGATCGCCGGCGCGAAGAAGAACGGCACGCTGAACACGTTGTCGCAGAAGTGGCTGCACGCGGCACTGCCGGCCGATCTGTGATGCGCACCGCCTCCGCCCCGCATTCACGACGAAAGGCATCGCGATGACCTACGTGTTCGACTTCAGCGATTTCGGCCTCCACGCCGGCATGCTCGCGCGCGGCATTGGCGTGACGCTCGGCCTCACCGCGGCCGCCACCGTGCTGGGCGGCCTGATCGGCACCGCCGGCGCGTGGATCGCGCTCGCCGGCCCGCGCTGGGCGCGCGCGCTCGTCGCGGCCTACGTCGAGCTGATCCGCAATACGCCGTTCCTGGTCCAGTTGTTCTTCATCTTCTTCGGGCTGCCCGGGATCGGCGTGCACATCGACGAAGTACAGGCGGCCGTGCTGGCCATGACGGTCAACCTGGGCGCGTATGCGGTCGAGATCCTGCGCGCCGGCATCGAATCGGTGCCGCACGGGCAAGTGCAGGCGGCGCGCGCGCTCGGGTTGCACGGCCGGCAGGTGTTCGGGCACGTCGTGCTGCCGCAGGCGCTCGCGAACGTGTACCCCGCGCTGCTCGGGCAGGTGCTGATCGTGATGCTCGGCTCCGCGGTCGTCTCGCAGATCTCGGTGCCCGACCTG
Organism: Burkholderia sp. Bp9142; assembly: GCF_003853415.1. GTDB lineage: Bacteria > Pseudomonadota > Gammaproteobacteria > Burkholderiales > Burkholderiaceae > Burkholderia. The sequence continues at coordinate 66,656 of NZ_QTPP01000039.1, forward strand.
ACCTACGCGGCGAACTTCATCCAGTCACGCAATTTCCGCGCGTTCGAGATCTACATCGTCGTGACCGCGATCTACCTGCTGCTGTCGATCGCGCTGCGCATGCTGCTCAATCGCATCGGCCGGCGGCTGTTCTCGGGCCGCGCACCGCGCTGCGCGGCTGCCGCACCGCCGCGCGCCCGGGTTGCCCGCTTCGCGTGGCGCGCCCGCTCCCCTGAAACCCGCCTTCCCACGGAGCGTGCACGATGATCGAATTCACCTTCGAGGATATTGCATGGAACCTGCTGCTCGCCGCACGCTGGACCGTGCTGCTGTCGCTGATCACGTTCGCCGGCGGCGGCGTTGCCGGGTTCGCGCTGCTGGCGATGCGCATCTCGGCGTCGGCGGCGCTGCGCCGCTTCGTGATCCTGTACGTCGAACTGTTTCAGGGCACGCCGTTGCTGATGCAGCTGTTCCTCGGCTTCTTCGGATTGCCGCTCGTCGGCATCGACGTGACGCCATGGGTTGCCGCGTCGGTCGTGCTGACGCTGAACGCAAGCGCCTATCTGGCCGACATCTGGCGCGGCTGCGTCGACGCGGTACCGCGCGGCCAGTGGCACGCGGCGGCAAGCCTCGGCATGACGTGGATTCAGCAGCTGCGCTACGTGGTGTGGCCGCAGGCGTGGAAGATCGCGCTGCCGCCGACGGTCGGCTTCCTCGTGCAGGCGGTGAAGAGCACCGCGCTGACGTCGATCATCGGGCTGACCGAACTGACCAAGACGGGCAACATCATCACCAACGCGGTATTCAAGCCGTTTCCGATCTACGCGATGGTCGCGCTGCTCTACTTCGCGATGTGCTTCCCGCTGACGTGGTATGCCCGCGCGCTCGAACGTCGCTATCGCGTCGCGAAGGCACGCTGAACCGGCGCCGCGCGCGCCTCATTACGATCCAGGGATGTCCATGATTTCCATCAGCAACGTTTCGAAGTGGTACGGCCCGTTTCAGGTCCTCGCCGATTGCACGACCGAGGTCAGGAAAGGCGAGGTGGTCGTCGTGTGCGGCCCGTCGGGTTCGGGCAAGTCGACGCTGATCAAGACCGTGAACGGCCTCGAGCCGTTCCAGCAGGGCGGGATCCGCGTGAACGGCCAGCCGGTCGGCGACAGGAAGACGAACCTGTCGAAGCTGCGCTCGAAGGTCGGGATGGTGTTCCAGCATTTCGAGCTGTTCCCGCATCTGTCGATCACCGAGAACCTGACGCTCGCGCAGGTCAAGGTGCTCGGCCGCGGCAAGGACGAAGCGAACGAGAAGGGCATGAAGCTGCTCGATCGCGTCGGCCTGAAGGCGCATGCGCACAAGTTCCCGGGCCAGTTGTCGGGCGGCCAGCAGCAGCGTGTCGCGATCGCGCGCGCGTTGTCGATGGATCCGATCGCGATGCTGTTCGACGAACCGACGTCCGCGCTCGATCCGGAGATGATCAACGAAGTGCTCGACGTGATGGTCGAGCTCGCGCAGGAAGGGATGACGATGATGGTCGTCACGCACGAAATGGGCTTCGCGAAGAAGGTCGCCCATCGCGTGATCTTCATGGACAAGGGCGCGATCGTCGAGGACGACCGCAAGGACGATTTCTTCTCGAATCCGAAGTCGGATCGCGCGAAGGACTTCCTCGCGAAAATCCTGCACTGAGCGATACCGCGGCGCGTCATGCCGCACGACGCGCCGCGCGCCGCGCGCCGCCGGCCGCCATTTTCCGGAACCTGCCGTCCAGATGAAACGACTTCCTTCCCTCAACGCGCTGCAGATCTTCGACATCGTCGCCCGTCACGGCAGCTTCACGCGCGCCGCCGAGCACCTGTGCCTGACCCAGGGGGCCGTGAGCCGGCAAATCCTCGCGCTCGAGGGCTTCTATCAGTTTGCGCTGTTCAAGCGCACGCCCAAGGGGCTGACGCTGACGGCCGAAGGTGAACTCCTGCTGCCGACGGTGCGCGAAAGCTTCACGCGCATCGAGGAGGTGTCGATGCGCCTCTCGCGCAGGCGTACCGAACTCGCGCTGAAGGTGCCGACCTGCATGATGCAGTGGATGCTGCCGCGAATCATGCGGTTCCAGGCCGAGCATCCCGAACTCCAGGTGCAGATCACGACGACCTGGGATCATCACGTCGATTTCCGCATGGAACCGTTCGACGCCGCGGTGATCTACGCTGCCGGCGGCGGCCCCGACATGCATGCGATCCCCTTGTTCGAAGAACGGCTCACGCCGGTCTGTGCCCCGAGCCTGCCGGACCGGCAGCCGCTCGCGAGACTCGACGACCTGGCCGGTCATACGCTGCTGCATCCGACCCGCGACCACCGCGACTGGAAACGATGGCTCGCCCATGCGGGCGCACCACACGTCGACTCGACTCGCGGGTTGAGCTTCGAAACGCTGGACCTCGCGACGCATGCGGCAATCGACGGTTACGGCGTCGCGATCGGCGACAGGACGCTCGCGGACGAAAGCCTGGCGGCGCACCGGCTGGTGATGCCGTTCGACATATCGTTGCCGACTGGGATGGGCTATTACTTCGTGTATCCGGGCGGTGCCGAACAGCAGCAGAAGATCCAGCTGTTCGGCGACTGGATCGCGAACGAACGCAGGGACGCCACGGGCGTCGCGCCCGCCTGAGCGGATGCCGCAAATCGCGCATGCGGCGCGCCCTCACGACAAGCGCGATTGCGCCGGCTCGGGCGGCTCGCGCGGGAGGTCGCGCACAACACGCGGCTACGTGATCACGCCGACCTGCCATGGCACGAACTCGTTCTGCCCGTAGCCGTGCAGTTCGCTTTTCGAGCGCCGGCCCGACGCACAGTCGAGCATCGCGCGGAAGATCTCGGCGCCGAGTTCGTCGACGCTCGATTTGCCGTCGATCACGCCGCCGCAATCGATATCGATGTCGTCCGCCTGGCGCGTCCATAGCGCCGTATTCGTCGCGAGCTTCAGCGACGGCGACGGCGCGCAGCCGTATGCCGACCCCCGGCCTGTCGTGAAGCAGATCAGGTTCGCGCCCGATGCGACCTGCCCGGTCGCCGACATCGGGTCGTAGCCGGGCGAATCCATGAAGACGAGGCCGCGCGCATCGATCCGTTGCGCATATTCGTATACGTCGACGAGATTCGTCGTCCCGGCTTTCGCGATCGCGCCGAGCGATTTCTCGAGGATCGTCGTGAGCCCGCCCGCCTTGTTGCCGGCCGACGGATTGTTGTCCAGCGCAGCACCGTGACGCGCGCAATAGGCTTCCCACCACGCGATTCGCGCGAGCAGCTTTTCGCCGACGGCGCGGCTGACGGCACGCCGGGTGAGCAGGTGCTCGGCGCCGTAGATTTCCGGCGTCTCGGACAGGATCGCCGTCCCGCCCTGCCTGACCAGCCGGTCGACCGCCGCACCCAGGGCAGGATTCGCCGAGATCCCCGAGTAGCCGTCCGAGCCGCCGCACTGCAGCCCCACCACCAGATGCGCCGCCGGCATCGGGACCCGCGCCGCGCGGTTCGCGTCCGCGAGCATCTCCGTGACCATCGCGATGCCGCGCTCGATCGTCTTGCGCGTGCCGCCGCTCTCCTGGATCGTGAAGTGGCGCAGGCGCGCGGCGTCCGCGTGCCCGCCTTCGCGCAGCACATCGCCGATCTGGTTGGTCTCGCAGCCGAGCCCGATGAACAGCACCGAGTGGAAGTTCGGATGCACGGCGTAGCCCGCCAGCGTGCGCCGCAGGATCGCGATACCGTCTCCCTGCGAATCGATCCCGCAGCCGAGCCCGTGCGTGAGCGCGATCACGCCGTCGACGGCCGGATAGTCGGCCAGCGCCTGCGGGCGCACATCGCGCCGGAAATGATCGGCGATCGCGCGCGCCACCGTCGCGGAACAATTGACACTCGTCAGTATGCCGATGTAATTGCGGGTCGCGATTCGGCCGTCGTCACGGCGAATGCCCATGAAAGTTGCCGGCGTTTCGTCGTATTGCGTCGGGCTCGCGGCGACGCCGAACCCGTGCTCGCGCGCGAACTCGGCCATGCCGAGGTTGTGCACGTGCACATGCTGGCCGCGCGCGATCGCCTCGCGCGCGACACCGATGATCTGGTTGTAGCGCCTGACCGGCTCGCCTGTCGCGATGTCGCGTGTCGCGATCTTGTGGCCGGGCGGAACCAGGCCGGCCACGACGAGCGCCTCGGATGCGATCCGCGCGCCGGAAACCAGTTGGCGCGTCGCGATCACGACGTCATCGTTCGGATGCAGCCGGATCGCGACCGGCTCGGTAACTTGAAAGGACATGAAGGTGATCCTGGATCCCTGACGGGTCGTTCGTCGCCGGCGCGCGACGGTCCCGCGCGCCGGCGAATGGTTCATCGATGCGAGCCGGCCTGCGCGCCGCCCGTGGTGCGCTCCGCGGCCGCGTGCTCGATCCCGCGCAGCGAGCGCAGCAGCAGCACGCTGCCGAAACACAGCGCGGCGACCACGACGAAGCCCGTGCGCGAATCGTGCGACACCGCGTCCGCGAACGCCTTGATCTGCGGCGACACGAAGCCGCCGAGATTGCCGATCGACACGATGAACGCAATGCCGCTCGCCGCGCCCGTCCCGCCGAGATAGCGCGTCGGCAGGCACCAGAACACCGGCTGGCACGCGACCAGCCCGGGAATCGCGATGCAGAAGGCGAGCAGCGCGAGCACGGGTGTATTGATCACGGATACCGATGCGAACGCGAGAATCCCGACCGTCAGCATGCCGGTCGCGACCTGCAGATGATTGTCGTGGCGATCGGCGAAACGCGTCGCGACGATCATCGCGGCAATCGTGCACAGCCACGGGATCATCAGCAGCAACCCGATCTTTCCGTCGATCTGGGTGCCCATCGTCGCGGCGAACTTCGACGGCAGGTAGAACGCGAGCGGCGCATTGCCGATCTGGATGCAGAAGTACGCGGCAATGAACGTCAGCACCCGACGGTCCTTCAGCACGCCGAACACGGCCGTGGACAGATGCCGCGATTTCGCGCGCTCTTCCGCGTCGAGCGTGTCGCACAATGCGCGCTTCTCGTCGTCGGTCAGCCAGCGCGCGTCCTTCGGCCGGCTCGTCAGGTAGAAGAACGCGATCACCCCCACCACGGTCGCCATCAGCCCCTCGACCACGTACATCCATTGCCAGTTGCGCAAGCCGAACACGTCATGCATCTGCAACAGGAAGCCCGACAGCGGATTGCCGATCAGCATCGCGATCGGCACGCCGAAGTAGAACAGTCCCAGCGCACGGGCGCGCCCCTTCGCGGGGAACCAGTAGGTCAGGTACAGGATGATCCCGGGAAAGAACCCGGCCTCGGCCGCGCCGAGCAGGAAGCGGATCGCGTAGAACTGCGTCGGCGTATGCGCGGCCATCATCGAGGCCGACACGAGCCCCCACGTCACCATGATCCGGCTCATCCAGACCCGGGCGCCGATGCGATTCATGATGAGGTTGCTCGGCACTTCGAACAGCGCGTAACCGATGAAGAAAATGCCGGCGCCGAATGCGAATGCCGCATCGCTCAGGCCCGTATCGGCCTGATAGGCGATCTTCGCGAAACCGACGTTCGCGCGATCGATGAACGCCAGCGCGTACATCAGCGTGAGGAACGGCAGGAGCCGGATCGCGGCCTTCCTGACCGCGCTGGCAAGGTGCTTCGATTGATGCGGATCGTGATCCATCGTTGTCTCCGGAATGGTTCTTGTCGTGATGCCGGCCCGTTTACGCTCGCCACTCGGGTCCGTCGGGGTATGCGTATGAATCGAGCGAAGCCTGCTTCATCGTGACGCCGTAACCGGGCGCCTCCTGCGGCATGTAGCGACCGCGGCGAATCACGATCGGCGCCTCGAAATGCTCGTGAAGATGGTCGACGTATTCGAGCACGCGCCGCTCCAGCGAGCCCGACACCGCGATGTAGTCGAACATCACGATGTTCTGCGAGTACTGGCACAGACCGACGCCGCCGCCGTGCGGACATACCGGCACGCCGAACTTCGCCGCCATCAGCACGACGGCGAGCACTTCGTTGAGCCCGCCGAGCCGCGCGGGATCGAGCTGGCAGAAATCGAGCGCGCCGGCCTGGAAGAACTGCTTGAACATCACGCGGTTGTGCGCGTGCTCGCCGGTCGCGACACCGATCGGCCCGATCCGCTGCCGGATCGCGGCGTGACCGAGAATGTCGTCGGGGCTCGTGGGCTCCTCGATCCACCACGGATCGAACCGGGCGAGCACCCGCATGTTCGCGACGGCCTCGTCGACGCCCCAGTTCTGGTTCGCATCCATCATCAGCTTGCGGTCCCAGCCGAGTTCCTCGCGCAGGATGGCCGCCCGCCGCACGTCCTGCTCGAGATCGGCGCCGACCTTCTGTTTCAGGTGGGTCCATCCATCCGCCACCGCCGCGCGGGCGAGCGCGCGCATCTTGTCCTCGGAGTAACCCAGCCAGCCGGCCGCGGTCGTGTAGCCGGGAAAACCGTGCGCGTGCATCTCCCGTTCGCGCTGCGCCTTGCCCGGTGCGGCCCGGCGCAGCATCGCGACGGCCTCCTCGCGCGTCAGCACGTCGTCGATGTACGTGAAGTCGATGCAGCTCACGAGTTGTTCGGGCGGCATGTCGACCAGGAATTTCCAGACCGGCTTGCGTGCCGTCTTGGCCCAGAGATCCCAGATCGCATTGATCAGCGCCGCCGTGGCGAGATGCACCACGCCCTTCTCCGGGCCGACCCAGCGCAACTGGCAGTCGCCGGCAACCATCTCGTGCCAGTACGCGCCGAAGTCGGCCGTGATCTCCTCGAGCGAACGGCCGATCACGAACAGCTTCGCGAGCGCGTGCGCCGCCTCGACGCACAGCTCGTTGCCGCGGCCGATCGTAAACGTCAGCCCGTGCCCCTGGAGGCCGTTGCCCGCGTCGGTGACGAGCGTCACGTAGGTGGCCGAATAATCGGAATTGCCGTTCATCGCGTCCGAGCCGTCCATGCTCTTCGACGTCGGAAAGCGAATGTCACGTACCTGCACATCGGTAATGCGTGTCGTCATCGTTGCGTGTCTCCATTTCATTTCACTTCACTTCATTGCATGCCGCGGCGGACCGGTACGCCGCGGCCGCTCATCCGAGCGCCGCGGTCAGGCGCGGCTGCATGATCGGCAGCCGCAGCGCGCGCGCCAGCTCGACCGCCGGGCGCAGGCGCCGCGCCTTCTTCATGTCGTGATTGCCCGCGATATCGGCGAGCCGATGCGCAAGGAACGGATTCGAGAACCGGTCGCGCACCTCGTCCAGGTACGCCAGCGCCGCGTCGCGTTCTCCGAGCGCATCGAACACCGGCATCACCTCGTCGTTCCATACGGCTTCGAGCGGCGCGCGGTACGCGCGATCGTCCATCGCCGCGCCGACCGTCATGTCCGGCATGCCGCCGCGCTCGAGCCATTGCTCCGCGAGCACCGTATGCCCGAGATTGAGCAGCAGCAGCTTCCGGCGCTCGTAAACGTCCAGATCGTCGGTCACGACGATGTCCGGGTGCTCGCACGGCAGCGTCATCCCCGCCGTGCGGCCGACCGCCCACAGCGCATACGGTTCGGCGATCGCGCCGACCGGGTGGATCGGCTCCGACACGATGCGGTCGACGAGGGAGTTGACCCACACGCAGCCGCCGAGCAGGTAGTCGACGAACGCGGCATCCGCCTCCCATCGCCGCGCGACGGCGACCACCAGGTCGCGCAACGTGTCGCCGTTGCGCGCGACGAGCTCGCACGGAAGCAGCGTGACGGGCGCCCCGCCGGCGCGAAAGCGCTCGTGCAGCAGCACCGCGAGCTTCGCCGCGAATCCGCGCGGCGGCCGTGAGCCGTCGAGAAGATCGGCCCCGTCGTCATCGAACAGCGCGTAACCGCTGTCGCCGGTGTTGGAGACGATCGTGCGGACCGCGCACGCGACGCGCTCGCGCAACCGCGCCCAGTCTTCCGTCGCATGCAGCGCTTCGGTGATCGCCGTGCAGTCGACCACGCGATCGATCGTCTCGCCGTGCCGCAGGCCGCGGATCCGCACCGGATAGCGCCTGGTCGCACGCAGCGCGTCGATGCGCGCGCGGCTTTCGGCGCTCGACGTCGTCTGCACCACGGTGATCTCGCCGAGCGCGCGGCCCGCGGCCAGCGCTTCCGACGTAAACAGGTCGACGTGCGCCTGGAGGAAGCGGCTGGTACCGAATTGCAGGATCGGATTGCCCATCGGTTCGTGCCCCGCCGTCAGCATTCGACGAGCGCCTTGATCACGCCCGCATCCGGCTCGAGGAGCTGCGCGAACCGGTCGGGCAGATCGGCGAGCGTCAGCGCGTGCGTCTTCAGCGCGTCGGTCGGCACCCGGCCCGCACGCATCGCGTCGAGTACCGTTTCGAAGTCCGCGGGCGTCGCGTTGCGGCTCGCGAGCAAGGTCGTTTCGCGCTTGTGGAATTCGGGATCCGAGAACGAGATGCGCCCCTTGACGAGCGAGATCAGCACGTACTTGCCGCCGTGCGCGACGAAGTCGAGGCCGCGCTCCATCGCACCGAGGTTGCCGGTGGCGTCGAACACGACGTCGAAAAATTCGCCGTCGGTGAGCGCCGCAAGACGCGCCACGTCGGTGGCGGCGCCTGTCGTGTCGAGCAGCACGGCGGCGTGCGCACCCAGCGCGGTCTCGCAGACCTCGAGCCGGTCCGCACGGCTGTCGAGCACGCTGACCCGCGCGCCGCGCAGCATGGCGAAGATCAGCGCGGCCATGCCGATCGGCCCCGCGCCGACGACCAGCACACGCTGCCCCGGCCGGACGTCGGCCCGCGCGACCGCGTGCGCGCCGATCGCGAGGAATTCGATCATCGCGGCCTGGTCGAGCGTGACGCCATGGGCCGCGAACACAAACGCCTGCGGAACGGCGAGGTACTCGGCCATGCCGCCATCGGCGTGCACGCCGAGCACCTGGATGCGGGTGCAGCAATTCGTCTTGCCCGCACGGCACGCGACGCACGTGCCGCACGACAGGTACGGCATCACGTAGACCTGGTCGCCGGCCTTCACGCGCGCCCCCGCCGGAGCGGTCTCGACGACGCCGGCCAGTTCGTGGCCCATCACCCTCGGATAGGCGAGGTACGGCTGGTTGCCGGTGAAGATGTGCATGTCGGTGCCGCAGACACCGACCCGCTTCACGCGAATCAGTACATCGTCGGGTCCGGCTGCCGGCATCGGGCGCTCGGCGACGACAAGGCGACCGGGTTCTTCACAAATGACAGTTCTCATCGGTGTCTCGATAACGTATGGAATGGGACGGCGCGGAAACGTGCCCCCGAAAATTGGCCTGACCAGACACAGGCTATTGGTCTGACCACAATTGGTCAAGCCAATTCAGGAAATTCATGGAAAATCCCTAGCCTGCGGGGCGGCAGAACGCGTCGCAGCGGAGGAATGGCTCTCGATAGGGCAATATTTCACTGGACTGGGCGTGATAGCGCCAACCGTCTCGAGTACCCGGCATTTGGTAAGGCCAATTTAACGAATCGATTCTCCACCGATGCGCGAATACGTGGCGGGCCCCGACTAATTGGTCAGGCCACTGAAGCGAAGTAGACTGACTGCCTGCGCCGTGCGGTCGATGCAATGCGCTCGGCCATTGCGGAGGCCGGCCCGCGCTCCAGCCCGATCTCGAATTTCGCGTCGAGATTGCGTCAATGACGGCCAATTCGGTGCTTGTCAGGCTGGTGGGCGAGCTTTTCGACGGGCGCCACAGTCCGGATCTCGTCGCGCGTCGGCGCGCGCACCGAAAGCAGGCGGACGTGGGCTAACGCGTTCGACGAACATGAGTCTGTTCTGCGCGCTGGGAAACGAGCTGAACCTCGAAGATCGAACGGCGGAACGACTGGCCTGACGCCTGCCTCAGGATTTTTCCGCGTCGCAATGCAACTCCATTGCGAGAATCTTCAACGCTTTCAACTCAACGGGTCGATCGACCATTTTGCCGTCAACGGCTACAGCGCCGCCCCCGCTTGCTCGCACCGCGGACACTACGCGCTGCGCCCAAGCAAGTTCTTCTGTCGAATACGCAAAGCCCGCGTGGACAGGTTCGATCTGTTTCGGGTGAATACACAACTTCCCGCCAAAGCCATTGCGCTTGGCCCCGCGGGCGCCCCTCGCCTCGCGGAACACCGCATTGATGCAGGTCGCTCGACGTATCGTCGCGCCCGAACTTTGCCGCCCCGCCAGTATCTGCTGGTCCAATTCTCTGCCCGTGGGCTCTGCCACCAGCGCGGTTCAGCATTGTGTCGTCGACTTGATCAAGGAATTGCAGGCACGGGACGACTGGATGGGAATCGTGCTGCGCCAAATGTGCCGGCTGCTTTTGCCTGAACCCGCCGACGTGGCTCCCGGCCGCACCCGTTCGCCACCGCAACGCGCCCGGCATCGCCTGTCACAATGCACGCATACATCTGTGCATTGAAAGAAGTCATCATGCCCGGAATGTCGGATCGCACGGAGTCGCGTCGCTGAGGGAGTGCCCAGCTGCGGCGCACCCGTCAGACAGAGGGGGGAGAAACCCGCGGAAGAACCGGACTACGGCCAGACAAGAGAACGCGAACCTGGGCAGCACCACCTTTGACGTCCGCCCAAGGACGCGCCTTTCTTTTGGTTACTTTTCTTTGGAAGACAAAGAAAAGTGACCGCCGCCCCGCGCAGGGGCGACGCTGATAGACCATTAGCAAAACAGGTTCAACGACAGAGCGCGGATAACCGACAAAAAACCCACGCCCTCGCGAGCCCCACAGCTCATCAAAGAATGAAGCGACGGAAATCGCCAAGCAACGCACCGAGATACGCATTGAACCGCGCGGCTTCCGCGCCATCGATCACGCGATGGTCCCATGACAATGACAGAGGAAGAATGAGCCGCGGCACGAACTGCTTGCCGTCCCACACCGGCTTCAACTGCCCTCGCGACAACCCGAGGATCGCCACTTCCGGCGCGTTGATGATCGGCGTGAAGTTCGTGCCGCCGATCCCGCCGAGCGA
>NZ_QTPP01000040.1 GCF_003853415.1 Burkholderia sp. Bp9142
GCCGGATATAGAGACGCAGCCCATCCTGTCTGTCAGAAACGCAAGAAAGCTGTTGCAAACGGGACGCGTTCATATAGACGCAATGAAACTGGCGGCGCGGGATTTGGTAAGAAACAGGGTGAAGGAGAAGCTGGCACGCGATGAGGTCGCTCTATCGATGACCATCCGTATGGTTCGTACGGTCGAGATCGTCGGGATTGCACAATCGGCCGGCTTCGACTCGTTTTACGTCGACCTTGAGCACAGCGGACTGTCGTTGGAAACGACGGCCCAGCTTTGCATGGCCGGTCTGGCCGCGGGTGTGGCGCCGTTTGTGCGCTTGCCCAACATCGCGCCGGATTTCATCGCACGCGTCCTCGACGGCGGCGCACTTGGTGTGATTGCACCGCATATCCAGTCGGCGCAGGAAGCGCAGCAGGTCGTCCGCGCCGCCAAGTTTCCGCCGCTCGGCGAGCGGTCGCATGGCGGAGTGTTGCCTCATGTCGGTTTTCGCCCGATCTCGAACGCGGAAGTCGGCGATGCGATGAACGAAGCAACGATGGTCGTGATCATGATTGAGACGGCTGAAGCGCTGGCGGCAATCGACGACATTGCGGCGATCGACGGAGTCGATCTTCTGTTCATCGGTACGAACGACCTGTGCGCGTCACTCGGGATTCCCGGACAATTCGATCACGAATCGATCCGCGATGCCTATTCTCGCGGTATCGCTGCGTGCCGGCGCCACGGAAAACATTTGGGAATCGGTGGACTCAATGCACATCCGAAGCTTGTTGCGCAGTTCGTCGAGATGGGCGCTCGATATATCTCGACGGGAACGGACATCTCGTTCCTGTTGAATGGCGCGACTGCGAAGGCCGCGGCAATGCGGGGCCAGTGACACCATATGCCGGCGCACACAGATGATTTGGGGCGCCGCCTTGCAGACAATACCCGGAAGGATCTGTTTCGATCATGAAGAAAGTAGTTGTATACAAGCCGTTGCCCGATGAGGTGATCAACTATCTGCGACAGCATGCGGAAGTCCAGATCGTTGACCCGAAGGAACCTGGGGCACTTATCGAGGCGCTGAAGGATGCCGACGGTGCGATCGGTACGGGCGTAAAGATGAACGCGGAGACGCTTGAAGGTGCGACGCGGCTCAAGGCACTGTCGACCGTATCCGTCGGATATGATGCGTTCGACGTCGACTATCTGAACCGCCGCGGAATCGTACTGGCGCACACGCCATATGTGCTGACAGAGTCCACCGCAGATACCGCGTTCGCGCTGGTTCTCGCCACCGCGCGCCGTATCGTCGAATTGGCCGACTGGGTGAAGGAGGGCAAGTGGACGAAGAAGATCGGTGAGGATCTGTTCGGGGTCGACGTGCACGGGAAGACGCTGGGGATCGTCGGTCTCGGGCGCATCGGTACCGCGATTGCGCGGCGCGCGGCAGCCGGTTTCGGCATGAAGGTCGTTTATGTGGACCGTGTTCCGAATACCATTGCCGAGAAGGAATATGGCGCGAGGAAGGTCGAACTTCAGGAACTGCTCGAGACGTCGGATTTCGTTCTTCTGCAGGCGCTGCTGACGAACGAAACGCGCAATCTGATTGGCTCGGAACAACTCAAGGCGATGAAGCCCAGTGCGATTCTGATCAATGCTTCGCGAGGGCCGATCGTTGACGAGGCTGCGCTGATCGAAGCGCTGCAGAACGGGACCATTCGCGGTGCCGGTCTCGATGTCTACGTCGAGGAACCGCATCCGGTGGATTCGCCGCTGCTGAAGATGAAGAACGTTGTCGCATTGCCTCATATCGGATCCGCGACATACGACACGCGGCAGGCAATGAACTGGAACGCGGCGGAGAACCTGATTGGCGCACTCGACGGAACGTTGAAGAGCAATATGGTCAATCCGCAGGTTCTGAGCCGCTGAATCCAGCCATTTGGTTCACTGCATAGAAATATAGACTCCCCGGGTGGGCCTTGGTTTGCCCACTCGGCGGCGATATAGCGGGCGATCCAAGTTCTCCAAGTCAACACGTTGCTACGAGGACATGCGTACAGCGTATCTGTCACCCGCGGTCAACGACCGTGAACGGACCAGCGCCGCTGTCGAGTCTTCGAGGCGTCAAGCAGCCATGATTACCGCAGTGCGCGGCGAGATTGATAGATGAATACTTCCAATGTCGAATCCGACAGGGCGCGACCATTGCTGGGCTGTATCGCCGACGACTTCACCGGCGCGACAGATCTTGCGAATATGCTGGTCAAGAGCGGCATGCGTACCGTGCAGACGATTGGCGTGCCGACTGACGGCGCACCCATTGACGCAGATGCGATCGTTGTCGCGCTGAAGTCGCGCACGATTCCCGCTGCCGACGCCGTCGCGCAATCTCTCGCCGCCCATGAATGGCTGCGCACGCAAGGCTGCCGGCAATTCTTCTTCAAGTACTGCTCGACGTTCGACTCGACCGACGTGGGCAATATCGGGCCAGTCGCCGACGCGCTGCTCGACGCGGCCGGCGACGGCTTTGCGATCGCATGTCCAGCGTTTCCCGAGAATGGCCGCACGATCTTCCGCGGTCATCTGTTCGTCGGCGACGTGTTACTGAGCGAATCGGGGATGGAGAACCATCCGCTTACGCCGATGAAGGAGGCGAACCTCGTGAGCGTGCTGCAGCGGCAGACCCGGTCGAAGGTGGGTCTGATCCGCTACGACACGATCGCGCAAGGCGCGGCCGCCGTGCGTGCACGCATCGACGCGTTGCGCGCGGACGGTGCGCGCTTCGCGATCGCCGATGCATTGTCGGATCACGACCTGCACGTGCTCGGCGAAGCGTGCGCAGGCCTGTCGCTCGTTACCGGCGGCTCGGGCGTCGCGCTTGGCCTGCCGGAGAACTTCCGTCGCGCGGGGCTATTGCCCGAGCGCGACAACGCGGCATCACTGCCGAGTTTCGAAGGTCTGTGTGCGGTACTGGCCGGTAGCGCATCGAAGGCAACCAACGCCCAGGTCGCGGCGTGGCGCGCGAGTCGGCCAAGCTTTCGCGTCGATCCGCTCGCAGCTGCGCGTGGCGAACCCGTCGTCGAGCAGGCGCTCGCATTCGCCAGCTCGCATTTGCCGCAACCCGTGCTGATCTATGCAACCGCGACGCCCGACGAAGTGCAGGCCGTTCAGCAAGCGCTCGGCGTCGACCCAGCGGGCCATCTCGTCGAGAGCTTGCTTGCTGCAATCGCGAAGGGGTTGCGCGCTCTCGGCGTCCGCAAGTTCATTGTTGCCGGCGGCGAAACGTCAGGTGCGGTTGTGCAGGCGCTCGACGTGAAGTCGCTGCAGATCGGCGCGCAGATCGATCCGGGCGTGCCGGCAACCGCAACGATCGATACGCCTGCGATTGGCCTTGCGCTGAAGTCTGGCAATTTTGGCACGGTGGACTTTTTCGACAAAGCGCTGCGCGCACTGCATGCGTAATGCCCGACGGATCGATCCGCATCGATTCCGACGGACATTACCGGTTGCGCGTCTGACGCGTTCTAGATAGCGGTATCTTGACGATGCCGCATCGACTCGGGGGCGCGTCGCGCCAACAATACTAACGTTGGATGAATGGATTGCCCGGCGCGCGCGTTGCCGCTGCGAGAAATACGCTCTTGGTCTCGAGAAATTCGTGTACCGCCTCGATTCCGTTCTCTCTGCCCATGCCGGATTTCTTCATTCCGCCGAAAGGCATCGTGACGCTGTAGGTTCGATAGGTATTGACCCATACTGTTCCGGCCTTGAGTGCCCTTGTCATGCGAATGGCCCGTCCGATATCACTAGTCCACACCCCTGCGACGAGACCGTAGATGACGCCGTTTCCGTGCGTTACGGCTTCCGACTCGTCGTCGAAGCCGATGACCGACAGTACGGGGCCGAATACTTCCTCCTGGGCGATACGCATGTCGTTCGTCACACCAGTGAATATCGTGGGTTCGATGAACTGCCCGCCCGTCAATCCGGGGCCCGTGGCCGGGCGGCCGCCGAGAATGCATTGCGCGCCCTCGGTTCGGGCGATGTCGATATACTCCAGCACCTTCTTGTATTGCGGCGGCGTAGCGATAGGGCCGACACTGGTTTCCGCTGCCATCGGGTCGCCCAGTTTGATCGCCCGTGCATGTGCGACCAATCGTTCAACGAACGCGTCCTTGATGGAGTTCTGAACCAGCAAACGGGATCCTGCGATGCACATTTGCCCCGCCGCGCCGAAGATGCCCGAGACGACGCCGATGGCGGCAGCATCGAGATCGGCGTCCGCGAACACGATGTTCGGCGACTTACCGCCCAATTCCATCGATACGCGCTTCATTGATCGTGCAGCGGCCTCATAGATCCTTGCGCCCGTGACGTCGGAGCCGGTGAAGGAAATCGCGGCGACATCCGGGTGCTGGACGAGCTCGGCGCCGACCTCGTGACCCAGTCCGGTGACGACGTTCAGAACGCCGTCGGGAAGACCGGCTTCCTTGGTCAACTGGGCGAATTCGAGCGAGCTTGCGGAGGCGAACTCCGACGGCTTGACGACTACCGCGCACCCGGCGGCCAGCGCGGGAGCACACTTCAATGCGAGAAACTGGAGTGGCGAATTCCAAGCGGTCAATGCGGCCACGACGCCGATGGGTTCGCGAACGGTATAGGCGAGCAGGTCGGGTTTTTCGACCGGCATGACCGATCCCTCGATCTTGTCCGCGAGCCCGCCGTAGTAGTACCAGTACTCCGGAATCGTCTTCAGTTGGCCCTGCATCTCGGCGAACACTTTGCCGTTGTCCCGGGTTTCGATCTCGGCCAACCGGTGCGCGTGCTGTGCAACGAGATCGCCGATTCTACGCATGATCCTCCCGCGTTCCGTCGCGGACATTCGGCTCCACGGGCCAGTGTCCATCGCGCGATGCGCAGCTCCGATGGCAAGTGCGGCATCTCGTGCGTTCGCACGCGGGATACGGGCCCAAGCAACGCCGCGGTAGGGATCGACGGTGTCCAGCCATTCACCGCTTGCGGGCTCGACGTGCGCACCATCGATCCACAGTTGATACGTTTTCATTTCGGGGCTTCTCCTTGCGTCGCCTGGCACGCGTCTTCGGCGTTGGTTGAACGTTCTGCCGCGAGAAATTCGGCATCGCATCCGGTCGCGCTTCTTCGGGCGAAGTAAATAAAGGGGGATCGGCGATTTTGGTGAGGCCGGCGCGTAAAGTCGAGTTCGTTCTTCTGACTGCGTGGTCAATATTGCTGACCGCCCGGGGCTCGGTACGTGCGGGTTCCCACCGAGAGCAAATGCGTTAGCTGCGCTTACCGTGGAGACAATCAAAATCGACTGTACATGCAGATAGGCGGCGAGCAAACTTTCCGGTAAACGATGGCGGTACGCCCAGCCTAGAGGTGGAGACGCTCCCTGCGAGTCGAATTGCATCGGCATGAAAATGCGCATGAAGCGGCAGAGTGACGCCCCATCGATCGCGGACGTCATCGAAGCAGTACCGCGCACCTTGTCAACCACGCGTCATTTTTACTTTCAGAGCATCGTCGATGTCCAACACACCTGATATCTGCCACAATTTTGCCGACAACGTAGCGAACACTCGTTTCGAGGATCTGTCGCCCGACGCGATCGACGGCGCGAAAAAGAGCATTCTCGACACGTTGGGCGTAACGCTCGCGGCGAGCGGAATGGAACCGGCAGTCGGTCGCCTCGTCGAGATGGTGAAAGAGAACGGTGGGCGGCCGGAGTGTTCGATTCTCGGCTTCGGCGGACAGGTGCCGGCGGAACAGGCTGCATTCGCGAACGGCGCGATGGCGCATTGCTTGGATTTCGATGATCAGACGCCTTGGGGGGCGCATTCTGCCAGCTCGATCATTCCGGTCGTATTTGCGCTGGCGCAACGCACCGGCGGTGTGTCGGGACGTCAACTAATTACCGCAGTCGCGTTGGGCCAGGATTTGTTTGTCCGGTTGCGTTGCAACGTGGGTTGGCAGCAAGGGTGGAATCTGTCCTCGATGGTCGGCGTATTTTCGGCGACGGCGGCCGCCTCGTCCATACTCGGACTGTCCCGCGAAGAAACGGCGCATGCGCTGGGCATCGCGAGCATGCAATCGTGCTGCACGATGGAGGTGATTCTCGGCATCGGCAGCGACTTGCGCGGCATGTATGCGGGCTTTACCGCTAAAGGCGCGTTGGTTGCCGCGTTGTTGGCTCAGCGCGGTATTACCGGCATCGATTCGCTGTTCGAGGGCACGGCCGGTATCTTCAACACGTACTTCGGTGGCAAGTACGATCGCGACAAGATGCTCGAAAATCTCGGCGAGCAGTATCTGGGTGGAACGACGCTCTACAAGGCTTGGCCGGCGGTTGGCAATTCCCATACGTACATCCACGCGACGATCGAGTTGATGAAGCAACACGGTCTTTCCGCGGACGATATCGAAGAGATTCGCGTGTTCGTTGGCGACTTCACGCATCGTATGTGTATGCCCCTCGAACTGCGCCGGGCGCCGAGAACACTCGTGGACGCCAAGTTCAGCCTGCCGTTCCTGGTCGGGATCGCCGCGGCAAAGGGCAAGATGCAGATATCGGATTTCAGCGTTACTGGCCTGTGGGACCCGGATGTTCTGGCGATGGCGCAGAAGGTGGTGCCCGTCGAGGACAAGAACCAGGACTGGAAGATGAAGTTGCCCGATGGCCGGGTGGAAATCGTGACGAGAGATGGCCGCAAGTTCGACCGTATCGGCGACAACATTCCCGGTAGCCCGGAGGCGCCGCTTACCTGGGATCAGCTGTCGGAGAAATTTCGAGCGTGCGCTTCGGTTGCGGCAGTGCCGCTGTCGGCGGACGGTATCAGTGCCGCTCCGGCCCTGGCTCGCCATCTCGAGACGCTCGATGATGCGACCGAATTGATGAAGGCGTTGACCTAAGGTCGAATATCATGCGCGGCTCGGCGACATAGCCGACCGCGCATTCGGCCATGGGCGTCGTAGTTCTGGCTGGGTTTACTTCGAGAGCTCGGTGATGATTTCGATCATTTTGTCGAGAATCGGGTCGTTCTGCCGTTTTACCCATCCGAAGATGAAGCGGGGGGAGTAGTCGACGTTGGCGAGCGGCACGACGACGACGTTGCTCGGATAGCTGAAGTTCTTTCCCATCACCGCAAGTCCGATCCCCATTCCGACCGAGATCAGATTCATTTGGGAGGTGATCGTGCTGACTTCCTGGACGATCTTCGGTTCGAATCCTGCCGTCTGACAATACGTGTAAAGCTGACCGTAACTGAGGTTGACGCTCGAGCGCGGTACTGCCACGAATTCTTCGTCGGCCAGTTCCTCGAGAGTGACCGACTTCTTGCGCGCTAGCCGATGCTCTTTCGACACCGCGACGCCGAGTGCGCTCGTCTGAATGCAAAGTGAATCGAGGACGATCCCTTCGCGTGCCTGATTGATTTCAGTGCGTCGCTTGCCGGGGGTGGGGCTAGGCCCGAGATGCATGAAGCCCGCGTCGATTTTGCCGTCGGCGAGGGCTTTCGGCTGCAGCGTCGTCGACATCTCGACGAGCGACAGCGTAACCTCCGGATATTTTTCGTGGAATTCCTTGATCGCCGCGCGGAAGATCGAGTGCATGAGGGTAAGCGATCCGTAGCCGATTTTCAGCGTGCCGGTCTTGCCTTGCCCCACACGCTTGGTCAGGATGACGGCCTCATTCAGCTCGTCCATGACACGCGTCAGATACGGAAGCAAGGTACGTCCAGCGGCAGTGAGCTTAACCGTATGCGCAAGTCGTTCGAAGAGCTGCGTACCCAGTTCGTCTTCGAGGTCTGCAATGATTTGCGATACCGCGGGTCGCGTGATGTGCAGACGGACCGCGGCGCGGCCGAAATGCTCTTCCTCGGCCGCCGCGATGAAATAGCGTAGGTGCCGAAGTTCCATTGTTGTGTGTCTCCTCGCAGTGCGGGCAGTGAGTATGGTGGATGAACGTGCCCAGACGAAGAGCAGCGATCCAGCCCTAATTATAGCGAGACATAGGGTCATATGGCGGGGGCGCCCAAGCAACGCCGTCATATCGCCGTTCGCGCCGTTTCGCTGGTCGGTTAGTCTCGCTTACCGGCACTCCATAATAGCTAACTTGACCCTGAGTCGGGGCGCTTTCAAACTTTGAACCTGATGCTGACGATGTCGCGCTGCTCCTGATTCAGCTTCGAACAGGGGCGGGAGCGGCATCGAGAGATGCTGCATGAGCGACGTTCGTCTCGACTCGCGGCGCTCGGCGTGTGCGTGGTGATGAGTGGGAGTTAGAGATGGGCGCTTCTGGCAGATCTTTGCGCGCAATCATCGAACGATGGATGGGAGCGTCGGTAAGCGTGCGTATCACGCATTTCAGCCACTCACCGGACAGGCGACGCAGATTCGTTCGTGTCGAGGTGACGTCGGATAGTGGGCCTGTTGCGCTTGTCTTCTTTCGTCACGACGACGGTCGATGGTACGTATTTCCACCGGATCGCAAATTGCCTTCGATGATGGCCGCGTAGTGGTCGAGCGGTCGCGCTTCAACGCCTTCATCGGGTGACGATTGTGCGTTGCCGAAGGAGGGCGGTGCATCGATGCATAGAAGTGTGCGACGGGGCCATTAGCGAGCCGATCGAAGGCACGCGATTTCGTTGCCCGGAAATAGAAAAATAGAACGTAGAGATCGACGAAATCGCCATATGTGTGGATAGAGCGAATTTGATATGGATGCACGGTGAGGAATCGCGCATCCGGAAAATGAATCATCAGGAGGTAGGAATGAGATCGTACGAAAAGTGTTATATCAATGGAGAGTGGGTTCATCCGGTCGCACCTCGCGAATGGACGTTGGTCAATCCTGCAACTGAAGAACCGTTTGCAACGGTCGCATTGGCGGGCGCAGGTGAAGTCGATGCCGCGGTGAGGGCCGCACGCGCTGCGTTCAAGTCATTCGGTACGACGACGAAAGCCGATCGCGTCGCACTGCTGGAACGAATCATCGATCACTTCACGAGGCGTGAACAGGAACTGGCGGAAACCGTCACGCTTGAACTCGGTACGCCGGTCAGTCAGAAGATTCATGCGCCTGCCGCGCTCGCATCGTTCAAGCAAGCGTTGTCGACGCTTCGAGAGTACGAATTCGAAACGCATCTCGGACCGAACCTCGTGCGACGCGAGCCTATCGGCGTATGCGGGTTGATCACCGCATGGAATTGGCCGCTTCAGTTGCTCGCGACCAAATTGGCCTACGCGCTGGCCGCGGGATGTACCGTGGTGCTCAAGCCGAGCGAATACACGCCGCTCAGCGCGATTCTCCTCACGGAGATTCTCCACGACGCGGGTGTGCCGAAGGGCGTATTCAATCTCGTCGTCGGCGACGGGCCGACGGTCGGCAACGCGATCAGCAAGCACATGGACATCGACATGGTGTCGTTCACCGGGTCAACTCGCGCGGGTGTGATGGTGGCGGAAGCGGCGGCCCCGTCGGTCAAGCGCGTCGCACAGGAACTCGGCGGGAAGTCGGCGAACGTCATCCTCGACGACGCCGACCTCAAGGCAGCAGCCCAATGGAACGTCACGCGAGCGTTCTCGAATACGGGGCAGTCGTGTCACGCGCCGAGTCGCATCCTAGTCCATCGGGGCCAACTCGATGAAGTGGTGTCGCTGCTCGAAGATGCGGCGAAGACGGTACGCGTCGGTAACCCTCTGGATCCTGATGTTGCGATGGGTCCGGTGGTCAGCAAGGCTCAGTTCGATCGGGTCCAACAATATATCGCGATCGGGATTGAGGAAGGTGCTACGGTTTGTACGGGAGGTCTCGGTCGGCCGGACGGAATCGAGCGTGGTTACTTCGTCAAGCCGACGATCTTCTCCGATGTGACGCCCGACATGCGGATCGCACAAGAGGAAATTTTTGGTCCGGTGCTTGCCGTCATTCCATACGACTCGGAAGAGGAAGCAATCGAAATCGCCAACGGGACCGAGTATGGTCTCGGCGGATATGTGTTCTCGTCGAATCGCGAGCGAGGGCTGTCGGTAGGCCGTCAATTGCGCGCGGGTCGTGTGTTCCTGAACGGTATGGCGAGCAACACAATGGCACCGATGGGCGGCTACAAGCGCTCTGGGAACGGTCGCGAGATGGGCGTGTTTGGTCTTGAGGAGTATCTCGAGGTCAAGGCGATGATCGGCTTCGAGTAACCCATCAGTTCGACCTTGCACTTCGGTAGCCGGATGCGCGCTCATCACAAGTACGCGTCTTAACGATCACGACACCGGCACCGTCACCACATTCGACCGACGCGAGCGCTTGATTTCCCGAGTACGCGTCGGTTGTCAATTCTCCCGACTCAAGTGGCCTGCCTGGCAGCGAATGGCAAAACTGAAATGCCGCTTGGACCGGACGCAGACGGCGATTCCCGTTCGACCCACCGATGATGTTGACGGGCGTTTTGGACCTGGATGAAGCACATTGCTGAGGAGGAAGCGCGGAGGTCGAGCGGCAGCCTGATCAGGTAAGTGAAACTTACGTGTAGGTTGATCAAAACCAACTGTACACGTCGTAAGTCACTCGGCACACTTGTTGAAAACGAAGGCAGTTGCCGAAACGATGGGGACGAATCTTGAACGCCGAGCATGGCGAACGTCTGTCTCTACGATGCCCCGGACTGCTGAAACGGCGGCTCCGCAGCATGACGAGTACCAACCATAATTTCATTCTCGTCGTTGTTGCAGTAACGCGCATTGACGGCAATCAATTGATTGCCCCATGGCTGGCGTCGCGGCATTGATATGGATCGCGTTGCTCGTACACCGTTGCCGCGCAGCATGTTCGCCGACAGAATGTCGCGTCGGATCATAGCCTATCTAATACGAGTGCCCGATACGGGGGAGACATGCAGATACATCGTCGACGAGTTGCTGGCAGTTTATCCGGGACAGGCCGTGCTACTTGCGTCAACAATGCACTGTATCTCGCCCGCAGTCGGTTTGTTTTTTCCGTCGTCATCCGTGCATGTCCGTTCCTTGTGATCGGTCGCATGTCGGGCAACGTGAATCGAACAGAGCGGATATCAGTACACCTTACTGAGGAGCGAGACAAGTGATGATCAACAGGGTTAATGCGGGAGCGCGACTCGATCGCCTGCCGATCGGCACCTTCCACCGGCGCGTACTGTGGCTGGTCGGCATGGGGATGTTTTTCGATTCGTTTGACAACACATTGTCGAGCGCCGTGCTCGCGGCAATGTTGAGCAGTCACTGGTCGACGTTGCAGATGAATTCTGTGTTCATGTCCGCAACATTCGCCGGCCTCACGATCGGCGCAGCGCTCGCCGGATGGTTGAGCGATCGTTACGGCCGATTGTTCGCGTATCAGTTCAATCTGGCGATTTTTGGCGTAATGGCGCTCGCGTCGGCTTTCGCTCCGTCCATGGAGTGGCTGATTGCCATCCGCTTCGTGATGGGCATCGGGATGGGAGCCGAATATGTGATGGGCTACGGTCTGGTGATCGAGTTCGTTCCCCCGCAACAACGTGGCCGATACTTGGGGTTACTCGGAATGATCGCTGGCGCCGGCGTGTTCATCACGGCGCTGGTCGGCATGGTGGTGATTCCGTGGCTGGGCTGGCGTGCGATGTTCGTGATCGGTGGGATCGGCACATTGTGGGTTTGGTGGCTGCGCCGCCATCTGCCTGAGTCGCCGCGTTGGCTGGAGCGGGTGGGTCGCGGCGCCGAAGCGGAGGTGATTCTGCAGCGGATCGAGGCCGAAGCGGGAGTGACCGAACCGCTGCCGGCGTCTCAGCAGAGCGCAGCCTCCGAACCGCGCAACGTTCCCGTGTCGGTGCTGTTCACGCGTCCCGTGATTCGCCGCACGTTACTGGCGATTGTCGTGAACGTCACATGCCTGTTCGGCTCGTACAGCTTCACCGGCTGGATGCCGACATTCTTTGTCAGCCAGGGGATGAGCGTGACCAACTCGCTCGGGTTCCATGCGGCGATGATGGCTGGCTACGTCGTTGGCCCGCTCGTTTGTGCGTTGATTGCTGATCGTGTCGGGCGCCGTTGGGGGTTGGTGATGTTCGGCGTAATCTGCGCAAGCCTTGGCGCTGTATATCCGTTCCTGACATCGCCGCTTCCGATCGTAATCTGCGGCTTCTTCCTCGTTGCGTCGGTCGCGGTTTTCCTGACGCTCGGTCTTGGCGGTACGCCGGAATTGTTCCCGACGGAATATCGGTTCCGGGGCGGTGGCGTCGCGCAAATGATCGGCCGGCTGGGGCTGGTAGGCGCGCCTTTCATCGTGCTGGCATTGTTCCGACATTACGGCATCGCCGGCGTCGTGGGCGTGATCTCCGGCGTCTATTTGGCGATTGCGCTGCTCATGGCTGTCGCCGGCATCGAGACCAACCAGCGATCGCTTGAGGCGCTGGAGCCCGACGCGGAACCGGTCTCGCCGGACGCGGTACCGCATCCGGTTCCGAGAACCTGACCTTCCGGGGGGGGGGAGGCGCTCGCATCGACGGCAGAGCGAGGATTGTGATCGGCGCACCGCACCGGCAACGTGCCGAGCGCCACTGTTCAATTGGATGCTATTGAAAGGGAGGCAGAGGTACCATGCGCGGCATAGTTTTTCGCGGAGACTGCACGCTCGAGCTCGTCACCATTCCCGATCCGACGCCGGGCCCCGGGGAAGTCGTTCTCGAAATGAAGGCTTCGGGCATGTGCGGCAGTGATCTGCATTTCTACCGTCGTCCGCGCAATGCGTTGGCGCCGCCGATCATTGCAGGTCACGAACCGAGTGGCGTGGTAGTTGCTGTGGGGCCCGGTGTGACGAGTTCGCATGCGAGGATCGGTACGCGCGTGATGGTGCATCACTATCACGGTTGCGCCGGGTGCGAGGATTGCCGGGCCGGATGGCCGCAGATGTGCAGCACGACTTCTGCGGTGGTCTACGGGACGGATGCACACGGGGGCCACGCGCCGTACATGAAAGTGCCGTCGAGTACGTTGGTACCTCTCGACGATCGCTTGAGTTTCGCGGCCGGTGCCGCGATTTCATGCGGTACCGGCACCGCATGGGGCGCTTTTGAGCGCATGGGGCTAACCGGCCGCGATACGGTTGCGATCTTCGGCCAGGGGCCGGTCGGTCTGTCAGCAACCATCCTCGCGAAGGCACAAGGTGCGCGTGTCATCGCGCTCGATCTTGACGAGCGCCGTCGAAATCAGGCAACTGCATTCGGTGCTGAGCACGTTCTTGATCCGCGCGATGGCAACATGGCGGACGCGATTCGGGAGCTGACCGGCGGTAGGGGGGCAACTATGGCGCTCGAAACTGCCGGAGCTGCGCCGACGGGCCGGGACGCACTTGCCTGTGTGCGTCCATGGGGAACAGTGTGTCTCGTCGGCATCGGTGCGGAGATCAGCTTCTCACTTGCGAACGTGCTTCGCACGCAACTTCGCATTCTGACTTCGTGGACGATGTCGATTCAGGCGCAGAAGGCCTGCGCGGACTTCGTGGTCGAGCGCGGAATCGATCTTGACGCGCTCTTTACGGACCGGTGGACGCTAGACCAGGCCGACGAAGCTTATCGACGCTTCAATCGCCAAAGTGGCGGTAAGGGCGTATTCCTCATGTAGCGCGCTTTGGCGGCGGCACGACATCAGACGTGGTTGAACTTCTGAGTGCGCAGGCGGACGTCATTGTGAAAAAAAGCGCAACGGCAGCTGACTCTGGGCTGGAGCGCCGTTTTCTACAGACTCGAACCATCACAGATGCAGTTCGCTGCATCGCATCTTCAACGTGATCGAAAGCCCCATGAACCAGCATGTATCCACAATCGCTCTCGGCGATGCGACGAAGCGTTTCTTGTCTCGCGAGCAACATGAAATCTTTGTAAACGGGGAGATTGTCACGGCTACATCGGGTCGGACATTCGAGACGATCGATCCGTCCACTGGCAAGGTACTCGCGCGCGTCGCAGAAGGTGATGAACGGGATATCGATCTGGCAGTACGCGCCGCCCGAACTGCGTTCGAAGGTCCATGGAGCAACTGGACGCCGTACGAACGGCAGGCATTTCTGTACCGTATGCACGACACGATCGAGCGCCATTTCGACGAGTTGGCGGAAATCGAATCGATGGACATGGGTGCGCCGATATCACGCACGCGTAGCGCGAAGGGTTCAGTGCTGAAGATGATCCTGTTTTTCGCGTCGCAGTGCAGCAACATCACTGGCGAGACGCTACAGAACGGGCTGCCCGGAGAGGTGACGACATTATCGATGAAGGCGCCAGTCGGGGTCATTGGCGGCATCATTCCGTGGAACGGATCGCTTGTCAGCCAGTGGTGGTTGCTGGGAGCAGTGATTGCCACGGGGTGCACTGCCGTGCTGAAGCCGGCGGAGGACGCGTCACTGACAGTGTTACGCATGATCGAGTTGCTGCATGAGGCAGGACTTCCGCCCGGAGTCGTGAACGTCGTCACCGGTTTCGGAGGCGTAGCCGGTGAGGCGCTCGCGCGGCACCCGGGGGTCGACCGGATTGCATTTACTGGGTCGACCGTGACCGGTCGCAAGATCATCGAGGCGTCGGCCGTCAATATCAAGAGACTTCAACTGGAGCTGGGCGGCAAGTCACCCGACATCGTCTTTGCGGACGCTGATCTGGACAAGGCCGTGCCGGGTGCGGCGATGGGCGTGTTTTCAAATTCCGGGCAGATATGTTTTGCTGGTACGCGGGTGTTCGTCCAGCGTTCGATCGTCGACGAATTTTGCCGACGCGTAGCGGCCTTCACGCAGAGCCTCAGGATTGGACGCAGTCTCGATGCGGATGCGCAACTCGGACCGTTGATTTCAGCGCGCCAATTGGACCGCGTAATGAGCTATATCGAGATTGGAGCGCAAGAGGGCGCCCGGCTCGTCTGCGGTGGTGTGCGCGTTGGTGGAGATCTGGCGGGCGGGTACTTCATCACACCGACGGTGTTCGCAGATGTCGACAATGGAATGAGAATCGCACAGGAAGAGATTTTCGGACCGGTTCTGTCGATCATTCCGTTCGATACCACCGAAGAGGCGATCACTCTCGGCAATCAGTCGGAATACGGGTTGGGCGGAGCTGTCTGGACTCGCGATATCTCGACGGCGCTCAGGGTCGTGCGGGGGATTCACACAGGCGTGATGTGGGTGAATTGCTATGGGTTGATTGATCCGCTCGTCGGATTCGGTGGAACCAAGCACAGTGGATACGGGGCGAAGGGTGGCCGTGCTCATCTCGACACTTACTTGTACACGAAAACCGTCTATATCAATACGTAACGCAAAGGAGATTACGTGTACTACCAGTACCACGGCGGCGTCGAGCCGCTGGTTGTGCTTCCGTGCCAGCTTGCATCGAAGGCATTTCGCCGTCGGGGCCCGGTAAGCAAGCCTTACCAGGTAGTACGGAAAATTCGACTCGACCTCGATTGCCGACAGGCGCAGCATAACGAAATTGTCACGTAGATTCCGGCCGACGTTCCGTCGGCCGCCTGAGCGCAACGGAGGAGATACATGCGCGTTGGATATATTGGCTTGGGCGCCATGGGTGGCGCACTTGCGCGTCACCTCGTCGGGAAATTCCCGTTGACCGTGTTCGATCTCAGCCCGACGGTCGTGCAGAGTTTTGTAGATTCCGGGGCGACTGCAGCCGCGTCCCCCGCGGATGTCGCTCGAGCAAGTGACGTCGTGCTCTTGTGCCTGCCGCGAAGCTCGGACGTCCAGAAGGTCATCTTTGGAGCCGGTGGTCTGGCAGAGGGGTTGTCCCCGGGCAGTATCGTGGTAGATCAAACCAGTGGCGTGCCGAGCGAAACACGCGAGTTCGCTTGTCAACTAGCAGAGATGGGCGTCGCGTTGTTTGATGCACCGGTTTCCGGAGCGATGGCAACGGCAATCGCCGGGACGATATCGATCATTGCGTCGGGCCCGTCCGACGCATTCGACAAGGCGCTCCCGATCCTGAAGGCAATCAGCCCGAACGTCTTCCATTGTGGTCAGCGCGTCGGCAATGGCCAGACCATGAAGACAGTGAACAACATGATGAACGTCAGCTGTCGCTTGGCGACGCTCGAGGTCGTGGCGATGGGGCGCAAGTTCGGTCTGCCGCTTGAAACCATGACCGAAGCGATCAACGCGACGACCGCACGCAACTATACGTCTCAGGGGATGTTGCCGGCGATTGCGGAGGGGCGCCAGTCCACGAAGTTCTCGCTGGCACTGCAGGTCAAGGATATCCATCAGGCCATTTCGCTCGGTGCGGAGCAGGGGGTGCCCATGCCGATCGGCGGCGCGGCACGCGCGATACTGCAAATCGGATTGAACTCGCTTGGCAAGGACGCCCAGCTCGAGGAAATGATCGGTGTCATTCAATCCATGGCCGGGACGCAATTTGTCGAAAAGTCTGCCGACTCGCAAGCAAAGGAGGTGAAGTAATGAATATCGGGCTGGCAGGGACCGGCGTACTCGCGGCTTTCGTGTCGCGTCGGTTGGCAGGCAAATATCCAGTCTTTTTCGTTGACATCGCACATGGGGATTCGGATCCAGCAGTGGGTGTGGAGCGACTCGACAGTCTTGTCGCGCTGGGCGAACGTTCGGATGTCGTTCTGTTGGCCGCGGATTCCGAGACGCAGCTGGATGAACTGCTTTCGAAAAATGGATTGTTGGCAGGCTTGCGCGAAGGGAAACTCGTCGCAAACCTCGGGCAAGACGACCCGGATAGGGCACGCGAACGGGCGGTGAAGTTGGCCGGAAGTGGAATTGCGTTCGTCGATGCGCCGCTGCATACCGAGAACATGGAATCGATCCACGAAGCGTCTGCGATCTTGTTCGGCGGGGCGCCAACCGCATTCCAGTCTCTTCACACCATACTGGAAACCATCTGTCCGACGATCGTGCATTGTGGTGATGCGGGCAACGGGCACGCCACACGGTTGGTTGTTGCCGCTATCGCGGCTTGCAACCGGCTTATCACCTACGAATGCGCCGCGATGGGTGTCAGCAACGGCCTGACCATCGGCGACATGGCAACCGTACTGAACAAAAGTTCGGGCTATAACAGTGCGTCCGCGCGCGTGCTTCCGGCGCTTGCGTCGACCGGCCATACGGCCGATGCGACGCTGGGGGATTTTGCAAGCGACGTCACGTTGGCATCGGCGGTCGGTATGCGCTATGGCGCGCCGATGCTGATTGCCACACTTGTCCGTTCGATGCTGAATGCGGCATGCAACCGATTGGGCAATTCGGTCAGCATCGATGAGTTGGCCGCCGTTTGGGAAGCGGACGCTCGGCTGCCGGTTCCTCAACGCCTCTGACGGCAGAACGAGACCGCGGGCTGACGCGGAATAAAAATATCGCGGCGACGATGCCTGATGGACGCATCGCTGCCGCGTTCAAGTACTGTCAAGCGATGTTGTCGGAGGGCGCGCGTGGTGCCGAGTCGTCACCAATCGATACCATCGCCGCCGATTCGCTGCGAAGTGCGTTGAGAAAGTGCGAAACCAATGGGCTAGCGCGTTCAGCGTCCCAGATCGCACCGATGTCCGGGAATCGGATGGCGGGTTCGAGCCGCACTCGGTCCAACCCAAACGGTTTGTACAACTGGAGTTCGGAACCCAGCAGCGTCGACAGATAGTTGCCTCCATCCATCAGAAGCTGGGCTCGGATGGACGAACCAGCTTCAACACATGGCTTCGGTGCAGGAAGATGCTGTTCCGCAAATGCTGCATTGACGAGGGTCCGCATTTCCGCTCCCGATGGCGGAAGAATCCATGCTTGATCGAGGAGGTCGAGCCAACGTGGGGGCGCTTCTTCCAGGCATGGATGCCCACGCCGCGCAACGATCTGGATGCTGTCGGCGAGCAGCGGTTCGGTCGCGAATCCAGTTCCAAGTGCCTGGGCGCCGAGTGCGCCGATGATCACGTCGATGCTTCTGTTCGTCAGCATCTCGAGCAGCGTGGCAAACGGTGCTTCTACGACTGAGACGAAAATGCGTGGCCACGCTTCTTGGAGGCGGACGATAGTCTTCGGAAGCAATACGCGCGGCAGACCGCTGCCCACGTGCAGGCGACCATTCAATCCGGATTGCACCGCTTTCAGATCCGCGTCGGCACGATATACCTCACCGAGCATGCGCTCCGCGTGCGAGCGCAGCACTTCTCCGGCCCATGTCAGCTCTAGCCGGCGGTGTCGGACAAAAAGTGCATGGCCGATGACGTCTTCCAGATCGCTCAACCAGTGAGATAGCGCCGGTTGGGTCATGTGCAATTGCGCAGCGGCCGCCGTCATGCTTCCTGTCTCATGGAGCGCGAGGAATACCTCGAGATGGCGCAGTTTCAGTTTGCGCGCCCACGGAATGCTGTGAAGGGTGTTCTCCATCGATCTATGAACCTGGCCATGTGATTTCGTTTATGGACATATCCAGTTTATTCATTTCCATCCCGGCAGGCTAGCTTCGATAATCGTTCGCATACCAGACGAGCATGGCGGAGTACGGTGATCGATTGGATGGATGAGGTCGCCGCGATTACAAACAAAACGACGTACCGCGGGTCGCGATCGTCATAAGGAGACAACGTGAGTAGATCGAGCGCAAAGCGCACATTGAGTGCTGCATCCATTGGAAACTTCGGCGAAATCTACGATTTCGCTGTATTCGGATTCTCGGTTCCGTTCATCGCAACGCATTTCTTTCCTGGCACCAGCCCGGCGACCGCCATTCTCAAAACTTTTGCCGTTTATGCAGTTGCGTTCGTTGCGCGCCCTCTCGGGGGGCTGGTGTTCGGCTACTTGCTGGACAGGGTGGGGCGCGTCAAGGTGCTGGCAACGACGATCTGGCTTATGGCGGCCGGAACCGCGATGATCGGACTGTTGCCGACTTACGATGCGATCGGTATTGCTGCGCCGATTATCCTGGTACTCTGCCGGCTTGCCCAAGGCTTTGCAATGGGAGGGGAAACGACGGGGAGTACAAGTTTCATTCTCGAATCCGCCCCCGTCAAAGGTCGCGGGAGATGGGTGGGCATCATCTGGTTCTTCGCGCATTTGCCGAACGCACTCGTTGCGTTGATGTTGCTCGCGATGCAGGTGTTCATCGGTAAAGAAGCTTACCTGGATTGGGCGTGGCGCGTTCCGTTCGTCATCGGCGGCCTGATCGGCATCGTCGGATGGTGGCTCCGCAGCTCGCTGGACGATCCCGAGGAATATAAGCTCGCAACGCGCGGCAAACCGAGCACGAGTCCACTTCGTGCAATGACCCGTTCCGGCTGGAAGTCGATGATGTATGTGGCAATGATTCAGCCCGTCCAGACGGTCGGATCCTATTTGTTGCTCGGCTTCATGTACACCTTTCTCGTCAGGGAGACCGCTCTGGACTCGACGTCCGCGCTTCTGTCGAATGCCGGTGCGATCGTGGTGTTGGCCGTTTTCATTCCTGTCGGCGGCGCGTTGAGCGATCGTTTTGGCCGGAAGCCGATACTGTCAGCGGGTGCGCTTTTCATTGCGCTCGTGGCCTATCTTTCCATTCGCCTTGCCGCCAACGGAACGTTCTTCGATGCAGTCGTCGGACAGATGCTTGTCGCGATCGGTGTCGGCATTTACAGCGGCGCTTGCTTCGTGACTGCAGCCGAGTTTTTTCCGACTCATTTTCGAGCAACCGGTCATGCGATCTCGTACCAGGTCATCGTGGCTGCAATGGGTGGAACGACGCCGCTGATTAGCACGTGGCTCGTGCGCACGCTTGGATCGCCGTTGGCCCCCGGGTGGTACGTCACGGCCGTTGCCGTCGCTTGCTTGATTTTGATTCAGTTTGTACCGGAAACGAAGGATGTCGACTTGAGCAGATCGGTCGAAGAGCAGGACAAACGTGTTGAGCGTGTGCCGGGCGCCACGGCAGTTGTTCGCATTGAAACGACCAAATGAGAAAGGTAGCAGCCATGGAAATCTACGATTACATCATCATCGGCGCCGGTTCGGCCGGATGCGTCGTTGCGCGGGAACTCAGCGAGAATCCGGAAAACAAGGTGTTGTTGCTCGAAGCGGGGCCACCGTCGGACAAATTCTGGGTGCATACGCCAGCGGGGATGGCGAAGCTGTACTTCAATGACAAGCTTAACTGGAACTACTACACGGAACCCATGCCGGCGCTACGCGATCGCAAGATGTATTGGCCACGCGGAAAGGGGCTGGGAGGGTCGAGTTCCATCAACGGCATGATCTATATCAGAGGGCATCGCGGCGATTTCGACAAGTGGCGCGATCTCGGTAATCCGGGCTGGGGCTATGACGATGTTCTTCCGCATTTCAAACGCATCGAGCATAACGAGCGCGGCGCGGACGAGTTTCGAGGCGCCGGTGGCCCGCTGTGGATCAGCGACCCCGCGGTGAAGGTTCCGAGTTCATACGACTTCATCGCGGCGTCGCGGCGCGTCGGTATTCCGGAGACGGAAGATTTGAACGGTGCAGTTCACGATGGCGTCGGTTTTATGCAGCATACGATTCGAGACGGGCGTCGGCAGTCGGCGTACGTTGCGTTTGTCGAGCCGGTTTTGAATCGACCTAATCTGACCGTGAGGACCGGTTGTTTGGTCCGGCGCATTCTCTTCGACGATGATCGCCAAGCGACGGGCGTCGAAATTCAGTGCGACGGGGCCGTTCAATCCATTGCTGCCGCGAGGGAGGTAATTCTGTCGGCGGGTTCGTTGAATTCGCCCCAGATCCTCATGTTGTCCGGTGTGGGGCCCGGCGAGGAGCTTCAGCGGCACGGGATCCGGCAGGTCGTTGATCTTCCTGGGGTGGGCCGCAATCTGCAGGATCACTTCTACGTACACACCGCCTACAGATCAACGGGGCCGAGCTCATACAACCGGAACATCCGCGGGCTGTGGAAGTACTTCGAAGGGGCCCGTTACCTCCTGACACGAGGTGGATACCTGGCCCTTGGGTCGTCCCAGGTCGCGGCATTCGTGAAAAGCCGGCCCGACGTTGACTACGCCGATTTGCAGATCAGTTTTCGGCCGATGACGTTTACTTATCATCCGAGCGGGCACGTCGAAGTCGACAGCCAGCCGGGCATGGGGGTATCGGTATTCATCCTGCGTCCTCGAACGACGGGAGCAGTAACACTCCGATCCGCAAATCCGGCCGACAAGCCGATGTTCTCGCCAAACTTCCTGACCGACGAGGACGACGTGCGCGTCATGATCAGCGGCATCAAGCAGATTCGGCAGATTATGGCGACGGAGCCGATTGCATCGAGAGTGATCGATGAGCACGTGCCGGGGGCGCAGGTGCAGACCGACGAACAACTGCTCGACTTCATGGCCGAGACGGGGAACACTGCAGCGCATCAGACCAGTACCTGCAAGATGGGCCGAGATGTGCTCTCGGTGGTCGATGAGCGTCTTCGTGTCCGAGGAATCGGACGACTGCGCGTCGTCGATGCATCGATCATGCCCCACGTTACGTCGGGGAACACCAATGCGCCCACACTCATGATCGGCGCCAAGGGAGCCGATATGATCAGCCGCGATGCCGTACCGCGACGCGCTATCCGCGCATGAGCCTGCGGGAACAGTGATGTGCGCCATTGGTGGTGTTGGCGATAAGGCAGCCGGTAATCCGGCGCTTATCATCGGCATCGGCGCGTATCAACAAGTCGCGTTTTCGGGCGCCCGTGCTGGTGTTCACCTGTCATAGGCTGAATCAATTCAGCGAAGGCGCCGCCCAATCCGGGGACGATCGTCAGATAATGCCCCCGCCCTTTCCCGACTGCTTCCGAGAGGTCGATTCCACAGTTCGGGTTGCTGCTAAGCCACTCCGCTGGTCGCCCGCAATCAACTTGGTCCGGATATCTGCCGGCATTCGCTTTGCCGGTTTCGTAGCTGTGAGCATCGCCGCTGTTAGCGAAACTTACCAGGCTATCGATGAAAACGAACTGTACTAAGGCAGGGGCTACGCGCAAAATCAACAACAAGGTAATTGTGCTGATCGTATCAGGTTGAACATCAGCTCCGCCGTTTTCTCCTTACAGCGGCTCTATGGACGGTCGAGCCATACGCGCAACTTGTTCGCCATGTCGCGGTGAAGGGGGGGAGCAGGAGAGGAATAGCCAAGCGCGGCAACGAGCGTCCGGACGTTGCGACGCAAGCAGGTATCCGGACGTACGTGCCCAGAATGTGCACACATGGCAAACGAAAGTTCGGCGATGTGGCTCGCATATATTTCGGATGCCATATTGATTGAATAGTCATTGGATCGTTTTGGCCTATGAATGGCCAGACAGGTACCACAAGGAGGGGGTAAATGCGAATTTCGGAAGCTTCGTCGACGGATTACGGCCGGATCGGTAGCAATATGCGGGAAGGGGTACTCGAGCAGAAATTTCTGTTGCAGGGAAAGTCGGGATCGCCGAACAACTATCTGATCAACGTAGGTCGCACCGGCGCCGGTGGTTGGGTAGCGCCGAGTCACCGACATAACTTCGACCAGGTGCGCTACGTTATCAAAGGCGATTTTCCCTACGGGCAGGGAAAGGTTCTGCCGGAGGGCTGGGTCGGTTACTTCCCCGAAAGTGTGTACTACGGGCCGCAGGAACGTCCTGAAGGTCTTGAAGTGATGGTTTGCCAATTCGGTGGCTCCACCGGTTATGGCTTCGTGAGCGTGGAAGAGCGCGAGGCGGCAAACCAGGCACTGAAGAGCAAGGGCGAGTTCAAGGAGGGCATTTTTACGTGGTACGACGAGTCGGGCAAAAAGCACAATCAGGACGGTTTCGAGGCGTGCTTTGAATATGTGAAGGGTCACAAGCTGGAGTACGCGAAGCCGCGGTATGAAGATCTCGTACTGATGAACCCGGCGAGCTTCGAATGGATCCCGAGCGGTACGCCGGGGGTTTCCACGAAGTTGCTTG
Organism: Burkholderia sp. Bp9142; assembly: GCF_003853415.1. Lineage (GTDB taxonomy): Bacteria > Pseudomonadota > Gammaproteobacteria > Burkholderiales > Burkholderiaceae > Burkholderia. The sequence goes on from NZ_QTPP01000040.1 coordinate 22,935, forward strand.
GCTCTTTCACGGAACGCAATACGCGGATCGGTTTCGTGAAGCTTGAAGCCGGTGCTTCGTTTGCGGCAGGGATGCAGTCTTCGGTCGAATTGCTGTTCCTCAGCAAGGGGAAAGTTGTCGTTGAGGGCAAGGAGTTTGGTCTTCATACCGCGTTCGAGTTCGAGGCCAACGAAGGCCCGGTGTCGATCAAAGCGGTCGAGGAAACGGAGCTGCTGAGTCTGGTGCTTCCGACGTTCTGATGGTGTGACGAGAGCACTGCGGGTGCTGAGTCAACAGGTAAGCCGACGCCAATAGGGCGTCGGCATCCGTGCTCGCACGGTCTTAAGTTTTCAGTGAAAGTTGGCTCTTGGAGACTTAGGGAATCGATAGTGGATCTGGTTACGATTCCAGTGAAGGGTAGCTGCAGCAGTCATATGGTTTCCAGCAGCTAGTGCCCTCGCTGTCGCCACTCAAGAGATCCTCGGATAATCCTGTTGGTCCGGTCTTGCAACCGTGGGGTGCGGCTATCTACACGGGCGTGGTGTATTTCGCGGTTTTGCCTGCGAGGGCGTTCAACGTTCGTGGCTTTCTTGCAGCACGGACGTCTTTTTCTTCAAGCGAGCACAAGTCGTCTTACCAAGGCGCCCGCGGCGAAAATTTCGCGTGCATCGGTACTACGTGGACCAACTGCTCCGCATCGTATATCCCTGCGAGTCAAAATCTAGCGTCCCCTGCAGACGGACTGTCGATATTCGTTCGAAAGATGGTGGGTACATTAAGGAATAAGCAACGCGAATGGACCAGCAACTCAAACAAAACGCACTCAACTATCATCAGTTTCCCCGCCCCGGCAAGATTTCGGTCACCCCGACCAAGCCGCTGTCGAACCAGCTCGATCTGTCGCTCGCATATTCGCCGGGCGTCGCCGCGGCGTGCGAGGCGATCCACGCCGATCCGCTCGACGCGCAGAAGTACACGTCACGCGGCAACCTCGTCGGCGTCATCACGAACGGCACGGCCGTGCTGGGCCTCGGCAACATCGGCCCGCTGGCCGCGAAGCCGGTGATGGAAGGCAAGGGCTGCCTGTTCAAGAAGTTTGCGGGCATCGACGTGTTCGACATCGAACTGTCGGAGTCCGACCCCGACAAGCTCGTCGAGGCGATCGCGATGCTCGAGCCGACGCTCGGCGGTATCAACCTCGAGGACATCAAGGCGCCGGAATGCTTCTACATCGAGCAGAAGCTGCGCGAGCGCATGAAGATCCCCGTCTTCCACGATGACCAGCACGGTACCGCGATCATCGCGTCGGCCGCGATCCTGAACGGCCTGAAGGTCGTCGGCAAGAAGCTGTCCGAAGTGAAGCTCGTGTGCTCGGGCGCGGGCGCCGCGGCGATCGCGTGTCTGGACCTGCTGGTGAACCTCGGCCTGACGAAGTCGAACATCCTCGTCGCCGATTCGAAGGGCGTGATCTACGAAGGGCGCGGCAACCTCGACCCGTCGAAGCAGCGCTATGCGGCGACCACCGACGCGCGCACGCTCGGCGACGCGATCGTCGGCGCGGACGTGTTCCTCGGCTGCTCGAGCGCGGGCGTGCTGAAGCAGGACATGGTCAAGACGATGGGCGACCGCCCGCTGATCCTGGCGCTCGCGAACCCGGAACCGGAAATCCGCCCGGAAGACGCGAAGGCCGTGCGCCCGGACGCGATCGTCGCGACCGGCCGTTCGGACTACCCCAACCAGGTCAACAACGTGCTGTGCTTCCCGTTCATCTTCCGCGGCGCGCTCGACGTCGGCGCGACGACGATCACGGAAGAAATGAAGCTCGCGTGCGTGCGCGCGATCGCCGAGCTGGCCGAGGAAACCGACCAGAGCGAGGAAGTCGCGAAGGCGTATGAAGGCCACTCGCTCGAGTTCGGGCCGGACTACCTGATTCCGAAGCCGTTCGATCCGCGCCTGATCATCAAGATCGCGCCGGCCGTCGCGCAGGCCGCGATGGATTCGGGCGTCGCCACGCGTCCGATCCAGGACATGGACGCATACCGCGAGCAGCTCGGCGCGACCGTCTACCGCACCGGCATGGTGATGCGCCCGGTGTTCGCGACCGCGAAGAAGAAGCAGGCACGCATCGTGTTCGCCGAGGGCGAGGACGAGCGCGTGCTGCGCGCCGCGCAGTTCGTGCTGCAGGAAAAGATCGCGAAGCCGATCATCGTCGGCCGTCCGTCGGTCGTCGAGATGCGCCTCGTGAAGATCGGCTCGAAGCTGAAGGCCGGCGTCGATTTCGAGATCGTGAATCCGGAAGACGACACGCGTTATCACCGCTACTGGCAGGCGTACCACGAGATCGGCGCGCGTGACGGCGTCACGCCGGAAGTCGCGAAGGCCGCGCTGCGCAAGTTCAACACGCTGATCGGCGCGATGCTCGTGCACCTGGGCGATGCGGACGGCATGATCTGCGGGATGATCGACACGTACCACACGCACCTGAAGTTCATCGAGCAGGTGCTGGGCCGTGCGAAGGGCGCCGAGCACTACGCGGCGATGAACCTGCTGATGCTGCCGGGCCGCAACCTGTTCCTGTGCGACACGTACGTGAACGAACTGCCGAGCGCCGAACAGCTCGCCGACATGACGATCCAGGCGGCCGCCGAGATCGAGCGCTTCGGCATCGCGCCGAAGGCCGCGCTGCTGTCGAACTCGAACTTCGGCAGCGCGCCGTCGGCGTCGTCGCGCCGCATGGCCGAGGCCCGCAAGCTGATCAGCGAGCGTGCGCCGAACCTCGAAGTCGACGGCGAAATGCACGGCGACGCGGCGCTGTCGGAAGCGGTCCGCAAGGCTGCGTTCCCGGGCACCACGCTGTCGGGCGAAGCGAACCTGCTGATCATGCCGAACGTCGAAGCGGCGAACATCGCGTACAACCTGCTGAAGATGGTCGGCGGCGAAGGCGTGACGGTCGGCCCGTTCCTGCTCGGCGCGGCGAAGCCGGTCCACATCCTGACGCCGGCCGCGACCGTGCGCCGGATCATCAACATGACGGCGGTCGCATCCGCGAATGTCGATCGGTGAGATGTTGGTGAAATTCGAAGATCGCTCCGAGTCAACGATTCTCGGTCTGGATAGATACCGCAGCCACCGTCGAGGTGGTTGCGCAATTTGTAATAGCGGGAGTATGACGGGTGCGTTGCGTCAGCAGGATAGCGGCTTGTTCGCAGTCGACGTGCCAAGTATCTGACGATGGATGGTAGTTGCTGACGCTTTTGTCGCAACTCTCGATGGATACGACTGAACAGTTGTGGGCGATCCCAACAGGTCGGAATCAGACGGATTTATTTGACATAATTAATACGTTCCGGCCGCGTGCGGGGCGTCCAACGACGAATGGGCGGCCGCGCGCGTAACTGTACCAACGGTATCAAAAGGAGACAAGCGCGCACTCGACTGAACGTAGACCGAGCCCAGCACTGCCTCTTATACCGGCGCTGTTTTGCCGTCAGCCTGTTCCGGACGGCTCGTACGGCTACCGGGTCGGCCGGGGAAGGTACTGGCGACACGATCCACGCGGCGGACGCCGGAAGACTGCGCCGATCTGGCGCGCGCGTTTCGCCTCTTCCCCATGCAGATAGGTCGAGGTGGTTGCCACCGAGGCGTGGCGCAAGTTGTCTCGCACGACCACGAGCTCCACGCCGGCGTCCAGTGCGTGGGTGGCATGTGTATGACGCAGCCAGTGGGGACTGGCGTGCCGTAGCTTTTCGGCAAGCGCCGGATTGCGAACGTCCATGCGTTCCGCGGCCTCCCGAAAAAACTCACCCAACACCTGCCGCAACCGCGCCGCGCTAATACCGGCGTGGCGTTCCGCGCGATGTTCCGCAGTGAGAGCAGCCACCAACGGCGTGGCCGGCTGCCAGCGGGCGCGCCTGACCGGCAAGCCGCGCGCCTTCAGCGCGCGCCGCAGCGCGTCGCGCGCGAGCGGCGGCAGCGCCACGCGCCCGGCCTTCGCGCCTTTGCCGGTGACTTCCAGCCATAACGTACCGCGGGCGTCCGCCGTGATGTCGCCCAGCGTCGCGGCCACCAGTTCCTGCACCCGCAACCCCGTCGAGTAGCCGAAATCCAGCACAAAGCGCAGCCGCTCTGCAGCCGGTACGGTCCAGCCGGTTCGCTCGAGTTGGTCGGCTGCAGCGCGCACGAACTTCCACTCTCGGCCAGGCAATGCGCGTCCGGTATCAAATGGCGCACGGACTGCGCCGCCGCGCACCGTCACCCCCGCAAACGGGTTGAGCACCACATAGTGCTGGCCGACCAGCCACGCGAACAGCGCGCGCAGCACCGCCAGCGCGTAGGCGGCCGACCGCGGCGTGAGCCCCCCCGCGAACGGCCGCCAAGCGGGCGTCGTGCGCGGGCACGGCGGCCCGATCCAGCGCGAGGCGGGCGTCGGATGGCGCAGGAAGGTGCGATACGCGATCGCGTCGTCGGTGGTGAGCGACGACAGCGGCTGGCGGCGCGCCACGATGGCCCACAACAGCAGCCGTTCGGCCTCGCGCCGGTACGCGCGCGCGGTGTGCTCGGACTCATGCAGCGCCAGCCACGCCTCGATCGCCTGGTAATCGTTGGTGGCGGCGAGGCCACAGGTGTCGCGCGGGGCCCGGAAGCGGCCGCGGGAGCCATCGAGGGCGGCGGGCAGGGCGTCCAGCGACCCCCGTGGGACCAACTGCGCCGCGGCGGCGGTGTAGGGCATCCGCGTGGCGGCGCGCCGGGTCAGGTCGGGGTGCGCGGCGACGAAGGCGGCGACGTGGTGCGCGCCCTGGCGCCCCAGCCCCGGGATCGGCCGCCACCAGCCGGGGCGGTGGGCGATCCGCACCAGCAGGTCGGCGCACGAGTTGATGTCGGCGGCGGCGAGCGCGCGAGCGATGCGTGGCAGCAGCCAGCGGTGCACCGGGTCGGCCGGCCGCGGCGCGGGGATCGGCGTGGCGCGCAGCGCGTCGAGCGCGATGACGACCTGCGCCGCATGACGGATGCGGTCTGCCGCCGGATGCGTGAACAGCGGGATCAGGTCATCGCGCTGGCGGGCGATTGCGCACGCGACGAGCTGGCGGCGGATGCGGCCCAGCAGGCCGCGTGACGACTGGCCGTCGTCGCGCGCGTGGTCGAGGTAGCGTGTGACGGCCGCGCGCGCGGTGAGCCCTTCATGCCAGGCGCGCAGCGCGGCGAGCGACGCGAGCTCAGGCAGGGCAGCAGGCAGGGCAGCAGGCAGGGCCGCGGGCGTGCCAGCGGAGGAGGGTCCGCGCCCCGGCCTGGAGGGCGGGATCGACGCGGTATGCATGAGATCAGTTTAGGTCGCGCGCAGGGCACTCGCGATAAGAGTATTTATCGCAAGCGACCTACTTGAGCATCGACCGCGGGACGCGTCGCTCAGTCGCTGTCGGTCTGGAAATGGTGTTTTATCCAGGCTCGGTGCACTCGCTCGGTAGATTGAGTGCCGTCCAGGCGTACCGTTAGGCAGTCAGTGCTTTCCGATGGCTAGTCCGTGTGGTCGACGAGCGCGAAGCGCGCGAGTTCGGAATCGAAGAAGCGAGCCTTATTCGATGCCAGCTATGCACCGACGGAGGCTTTCGCCTTTTCATATTCTTCTAAATTTGCAATGACAACTGGCGTTTGTTTAGGGTCGTCAGTCAACGTGATTGGTCCTCGTAGCGCAAATTCGTTTCGCATTCGTTTGTCGAAGTAATAGAGCATCGCCATGCGTACCTGCAGAACCACGCGTCCGTTGAACATGCCGTAGTCGAGCTCGATTGCTTTCTGCTCCCACTCAGTCAGGCGAGGGTTCGGCACAAGTTCAACAGCAAAGTTTGTGTGCCACAACTTATCGTCTGCGGCGTTCGCGCCGGAGGCGCGCTCGTCACGCGCATCACGGCATCGAGACAGGAGGAAATCCTTGAACCGATTGTCGCGATGGCAAAACGCTCGCATGTGCCACCTGAATCCGTCAGATGCAAATGCGTGCGGCGTAATGCGACGCCAGACGGCGGTCGGGCCAGCGCTGCTGAGCGACTGATATTCAATCTCGAGAGATTGATTCGTCCGGATCGCTTTCAGCACGGCGCGCAGTAAAGGTGCGTCAACGCGTCGAGACGGAATGGGTAACGTAGCCGTGACCGGAGCGTCGCCTAGCCACGTTTCCTCCTTGTCTACAGTATTCGCCGTCAAGGCACCCAACTGCGCGAGATAGCGTTCGGCGTCTGGCTTTATGAAGGCGCAATGAAAGCTTTCGGTGGCGAGGTAGCGCTTGGAGCTGAGGTCGTAACGCAGGTTCTCGGGTGCGACTTTTTGGTATTCGGTCAGATCATTCGACGCCTGCTGGGCCGACACACCGAAGTGGTCGACGATATGAGACCTATTTATCGAACCCTGCCAGTACGCCGTAAAGTCAATAAATTCAAGGCGTTGTTCGATTCCCCAGCGCTTCTTGGGAGATGCTTCGTTCATGCCATTCCTCGATACGTAAAGAAACTTGATCCATCGTGTTTGTTTGCTGTATCATGAAATTGTACCTGTCGAAGTCCGCTGTAGGGTAAAACCTGTGCTGGCAGCATGGGTGGTACGGGGTAGACGGGGGGCGTAGCCATTCCATATCCGAGGTGACCAACATGGCTGAAGCAAATCAAGATTTTAAGTATCTGATTAATGGGAAATCGGCGAGCGTGGACGACCCGACGCCGACCAGCGCGCAGATTTTGGCGGACGCCGGGTATGAGCCGGCTGACGACTACCTGCTGATCCAGCGCACCAAGTTCGGGTCGCGCGTGGTGGCATCGGACGACGTTCTGCATGTCGGCGACGGGCACGCCGAATTTTTCGCGTTCGAAGGCGGTGAAGCGTTCGAATTCACGGTGAACGAGCATTCGGTTTTTTGGGGCGAACAAACGATCCGCGTCGACCAGATCCGCTCTCTCGCCAACGTGTCGGAAGACAATGACTTGGTGTGGATTCGCGACGAAGCCGGCAATGAAGTCCTGAAGTCGAGCGATGTCTTTGAGCTGGGCAAGCAAGGTATCGAACACCTGCGCACGCACAAGCGCCCGCCGCCGTCGCTCTATATCTTCTTTGTCGACGGCGTCGAGTACAAGACCGAACACGAACGTCTGACCGGTGCTCAGATCACCGCGATGATTCCGGGTTGGGATCCGACGAATTCGCTTGTGCTCGAGGGCGAGGGTTCTGAGCCGGATGAGGTGATTCACCCGGCAACCGTGGTTGAGTTCAAAGGGCGCGCAACCCCGGCGCACTTTGCCATCGTCCCCCCGGCGACGTTTGGTGACGCATGAAGAGCGTCGAGGAACAATTCGCCGACCTGCAACGGGTGTACCGCGCGGCAACGCTCACGTCGCTGGGCGGGGGCATGTTCCTGGTGCGAATTCCGCAGGTGTCTTTGCCCGACGGCTGGTCGCAGGTTTGCACAGAAGTGCGATTCATCGTTCCGAATGGCTACCCGTATGCGCCACCGGACTGCTTCTGGGCCGACAGCTCGCTGCGCCTGAAGAACGGTGCGATGCCGCAGAACGCGAACATCGGGCAAACGATGCCGGGCCAACCGGACGCGAACACGTTGTGGTTTTCGTGGCACGTCAATCAGTCATGGAACGCGTCGAAGTGCACACTGACGACGTACGTGAACGTTATCCTCAATCGCTTTAAGGCGGTGCAATGAGCGAACTCGTCATCAGTGCACCGACACTTCATTATCTCAATGAGTCTCTGGGCGCTGCTGTCGAGCGCGGAGCGGTCCTCTATCTGACGCGTGACTTCGACGGGGACCGCTACCTGGTTAGAGAGGTCGAACTCGCTCAGCCCGAGGACTGTTTGCACGCCTCGGCTAGCGAGATCACGTTTGCGCCGCAATTCCTCACGCGCGTGACGAGGCGTGCACGTGAGAGGGGATTTTCGCTCGCGCTTTTGCATACTCATCCGTCAGGCTACAACGATTTTTCCCCCGTCGATGACGAGACCGAAGCCGGTCTACAGGGGTTCATGTGCGATCGCAACCCAGCGCATGAGTGCTTTTCAGTTGTGCTTTGCGATGGCCACGTTATCGCACGGACGTTTGGCGCAGCCGAGCGCGTCAATGTACGCATCGTCGGCGCGGAGGTGCTGCTCCCTGGCCGTGCGGGTGAAATCCAGCAGGACGAACGCTATGACCGCCAGATGCGAGCATTCGGCGAGGAAGGCCAGGCGATTCTCAGCTCTATGACAGTCGCAATTGTCGGCCTCGGCGGGACCGGGTCAGTTGCCGCGCAGCAACTGGCGCATCTGGGCGTGGGCTCCTTTGTGCTCGTCGATTCTGACGTGGTCGAGAAAACCAATCTGAATCGCGTGGTCGGAACCATGGAGCAGTCGGTGGGCCGCAAGAAGGTCGATGTGGCGGCGCAGATGATAGAACACATCAATCCCAAAGCGCGCGTCAGCTGTTATATCGGCTCAGTTATCTCCGGCGAGGCGTCGGCGCTGCTGCGAAAAACCGACTGCATCTTCATTTGTACCGATTCCCATTCGAGTCGGGCGTTTGTTTCCGAGTTTTCCTATCAATACCTGGTGCCTGCCATTGACATTGGTGTTGGCATCAACGCACACGACGGCAAGGTCCGGGCGATGACCGGGCGCACGCAAATGCTCGCGCCCGGGTTGCCTTGCCTCGTGTGCAGCAACGCACTCGACTCGCGACGTATCCGCGAAGAGCTGATGACTGATGCACAGCGCGCTGCTGATCCGTATTTCAATGAGGGTGGCGTGAAACAGCCCGCGGTTATATCACTGAACAGCGCGATCGTGTCATTGGCCGTGACGATGCTTCTCGGCGTATTCACTGCAGTTCCCGCGCGCGCGCGGTGGCAGTCATACGACGCGGTAACCGGCACCGTCCGACTGCTGAGGACCTCACCGCAACTGGATTGTGGCGTCTGCGGCCCAGATGGTGTTGTTGGTGCGGGCGACTCGCGTCGCCTGACCTTTCTTCCTTCGGAGGACCAGTGAGCGCTGCAACCAACCTCATCTGGTATGGCGTTGCGCCACTGCCTGGCACGCGGGAAAAGCTCGAACTCCGCGGCCTCCAGATCATGGAGAACCCACCGTCCGAGTCTGTTAAAGACCCGTTGCTTGGCACGACATCGGTCGTCGTTGTCAACCAGCTGTCAACAGATTCGAACGAAATTGCGGCGCTCTGCAAGCTGATTCCGAGGTTCATCGATCACGGCATCCGCATTGTGTTCCTGGCGGAGGACCGGGCCGAAAGACTGCGGATTCGCGAACAGACTCTCATGCAGGTGAGCCCCGTTTATCCGTGGGACAACGAGGTTCGCTTCGCGCCCAACCTCAAAGGGATACATTTTGACCATATCGTTCGATTCGAACGTGGACCGAAGTGGACGGGCTGCCACATTAAGGAGATCGGCCCGGAGGAAAAACTGACGGAGGAAGAGCGGCGCCTTGTCGACCGGGCGTTCCCAAAGGCGCAGGAAATACACTTGCGCAAGATCGCTCCAGGTTTCTCCGGTTCGAAGGTGTTCATGGCGTACGAGAAGCGCCTCGAAGCCGAGAGCTCGGTCGCCCACTGGACGCAGCCTCGACTTGTGAAAATCAACAAGCGCGAACTGCTGGGCAAAGAGGTTCGCGCGATGGAGGTGGTCTCTCCGTTTGTCCCGTTTGAATTGCGGCCAAACCTTGAAAGATTCGTCGAAGGGTTCCATAAGGCCGTGTATGTTGCCGATTTCGTGGACAAGTCAGAGTCCCTGCTTGACGCGGCGCGCGCTGGGCGCGCCGAGGCTGCTATTTCGAACCTCTTCAACCGGACGCTGCATCGATGGCGGGATCGGGCAAGACAGACCATCATGCCAGATGAGCCGCTCGTCACTGCTGCAGAGCGGTTGAAGATGGTCTCCCCTCAAGAGATTCAGCATGAGTATCTTGACTCGGAACCCATCCAACGGGAGCAGATCGACCCGTTGGCGTTGTGGCAGTCTTTACAGGATATTAAATTTCCGCATCGTGTCGCGACAATACATGGCGACCTGCATGGCGATAACGTGCGGGTACGAGGAGATGACGCAATCCTGATTGACCTTGGTGCGGTCAAGGGGGATACCGAAGTGGGGATGGGCGCACCGCTCTGCTTTGACGTCGCGATGCTCGAAGTTGCCCTCGTCTTTACTTATCGAGGTTCCGAGGACGGACCAGATGTCTTTGATCAGTCAGAATGGAAGAATGAAATAGCTCCGTACTACACTCTAGACGCGATATTGAGCAGCTGCGCCCACGCAGAACTCGAGCCGAAGCCGGACTCATGGCTTTTTGGGTGTCTCCAGCGTATCAGGGCATTCGGTATTTATGAGCAGAGCGATAGTTTCGAGTATCCGATTGCACTGGTTGTGGCGATGTGGCGTTGGTGCAAATTTCCGGCAGCATCCAATGCAGACAGGGGCCGTCGTGTCGTCGCGTTGGAACTCGGCGCAAAGCTTATCGAAGAAATTACAAGGAAGAGGCATCGTGACTAAGGCACTACGAGTTCGCGACCGAGGGACCGTCACGCACCGGCATGCGGCAGACGCGTTACTGGAAAGGCCGGGAGATTTCGTGCTTGTGGACCGGGGCGTGCCTCGGTCATTGGTACTAGCATGCCCCGATGGTTGTGGCGAAACGCTCACGATCAATCTTGATCCGCGTACAGACAAAGCATGGCGCCACTACCGAAAGCGCAATCAGCTGTCAGTGTTTCCGTCGGTTTGGCGCGACACGGGTTGCCAGAGCCACTTCATCATCTGGCATCACACTATCCTTTGGTGCGACGGCTCGGACGATGGCGAAGAGGTTGTTGTCGAAGACGAGATCGAATTGCGCCGGCGTGTGCTTCCCGTGTGCACGGATGATTGGCAGCACTTCACAACTCTAGCCGAGGCATTGGAAGAAGTGCCATGGGATGTGAATCGTGCTTGCATCCAGCTCGCGCGAAGAGGTTTTCTCGAGGAAGGGCAACGGAAACAGCGCGGGTTTTTCAGGCTTACCGCGAAGGAGTGAAGCTCAAATCGTCCTCGCGCGCGTCGCGGGGACGATCTGACTCTATCGAGCGGCATCGTTCGCTGCTTTGCGTCTCCGACAGGCCTGCGCAATCCCAGGGCTTTGTCGAGCGCAATCGTCTCCGCATCGACGCACGCCAGCCCAGTTGGCCTCTGGAACGATAGAGGCGTGTATCGGAGGAACTGGGGCTTGTGTCAATGAATGTCGTCGTCAGGCGGAGCTTTCAGGGGATTTGAATGAGTCGTGTTTTTCGTGAGGAAAAATTCGTTCAGTACAACGGATTTTATGGGAAGCCTCACTGCAGGTCGGTAGTATTTCACCTGTACGAAGGGGAGTGCGTCACTTGCCGCCGGCAGATTGAAGGGGATAATTTTCACGTCGCGCACATAATCGCGCGGAGTCATCCAGCGTTAATGGAGAAATACTTTTCCTATCTGGATGTCGATAATTTGCTCAATCTGAAGCTGTCTTGCCCTCGTTGCAACAGCAAAGAGAGCAATTTCGTTGTGGACGCGCTCATGCTGCAAGGCGCTTTCAATTCGTCAGCTAGGGTCATTTCATCTCGTCTTGATACGGTCCTGGAGACGTTGCAGGCGGTCGTAAAGCGAATTGAGATGAACGGTGCAGACCCGAGGATTTGTACAGACATGCTATACATCGATGCTAACGAGATTCGGACATTGGCGTCTGACTGGCACGGGGCTCTGGTCGTCCCAAGAGCTGAGCTGGACACTCGCGTTGCAGAAGCGATGAGGAGTAAGCTTGGGAATGATGGCGCCGAGTGGGATACCTACCACGCGGTGGAAGAGGCTATTGGGCTTTTTCGAAACCGTATGGAGATAAGGAGCTGCTGTAGCTACTCGATTCATTCTGATGGAAGTCTGCCTTGGTTGAATGAGGCAAAGGGGAAACTATTCCGGGAGGGGGAGTTTCGGCCTATTCGAGAGACGGTGCAAGCGGCTGGCCTGATTGAAGGCGTTTACCTGGACCCAGATGAGCTGAGTGAGCGCGGGGGCTTGTTGTTTCCACTGCGGACGGAAGTTCAACGGTGGTTTCGCGATATATTCGCCACGATAATACAAGCGAAGCATAAACTCGATCGGGGAGCGCGCAAGAAGTACCACGTATTGGACGAACATGAATGGCGTTCTATTTGTGAGTGCTTCGACAAGCTCAGCATCATTGAATCCGGCATCGGGAAAGTCGGACGGCGCCTAAGGATTCCCGACATCATCGCTCATTTCGGGATGCAACAAAACAAGCTGTGCTTTGGAGATGACAATATCTCAATTCCGGACGAAGTAAGGCACATGTGCCGTGCAGTTGCAACAGACTCGGCCTGGGGCGACGGCGCTTTGATACTTAAGTCCAAGTTTCGACCATGGCTGGCGCGCGCATTCTCAATTGCAGACCTAGCGGTGGATCAGGCTATCGGATCGCGGTTGGTGCTCGTCGGTGATGAACGGTCGTTCTGCCGTCGATGGATGCCGAGATTGCCAAAGCTCGACGGAAAGACCCGAGAGGAGGTCCGTCTTGAATCTTCTACGCGGTCGACTCGACTGAGAAAAAGGGCAGCCCACTGAGCCATCGGATGATCGGCGACGTACGTATGCGCCACCTCTCTTCGAAGACGCAGGACACCTATTTACTGTGCACGAGTTCGCCCGGTTTCTTGATCGCTCGCCCAATAGAGCCACCGGACCACCGGTGCTATCAACTCTGTCTGGTGGATCCCGGCAAGCCGCTGCAGCGGCCAGCGCCGACCGCAACGTTGGACGCGGCAGAAAAAACCGGCCGCAGCCGGCTTCCAAATTATTAGTATCGTGGCGCTGCGAGCTGTTTCTGCAGCCAAGCACCATCGGCCAGAGCAAGCGCCAGTTCGGCGGGGAACGGCTTCAGTCCCAGCCAGTCGTCGCTGGACGTGTCGCCGGGCAGGCTTCGTCCGCCGCATATCGCGTCGAGCTCTGACCGCTTGACGTGCTTGGGGCCGGCGCCGACTCGCTGCACAAAAAAATAGCTCGCCCGCCTGGGCTCTGTGACGCGGATGAGCCACCCGCTTCCGTGGCGGCCTTCCGCTATCTCCCACCCGGCAGCGGCTGCTTTTGCTAGCAACTCGACGGCCTCATGATTGAGGGTTCGATGCGACACGCGTACTTTTCTGAGTTCGGCCTCGCTTCCCTTTCTGGCGGCAAGCCAGCAGACGGCGGCAATCAGGCGGTGGGCGCCGTTGTCACTGAACACGGCGCCGTTCCATGCGGCAAGCTGGAGCGCGGTACCCGACGCAGCATCGCACGGGAACCGCTGGTCGCCGATCTCGGACTCGAAGTATGCGAGAGCGCGGTCGTCCCATTTGCCCCCGTCTTTGTCTTCGCCGGTCAGGGCCGTAAGTCCATGCCGCCAAGTCCGCGCGTCGGGATCGAAGTTCAGATGCTGCGTCCCAACGAAAGCGCGCAGCGGAACGTCCAGATAGTGCGACGCCATGGGCCGGTCGGCGAGGAACTCCAGAAATACCGAGTAGTCTGCGGAGCAGAACAGCGGCCGGTCCAGCATAAGTGGATTCGCCGCAACGGCCGCCCTGAGGATTTTCAACAACGCGGGCTCATTGCTTCCGACGAAGGGGAATTCAGTGGTGCGTGCAGTCGGGGTTACTTCCTGTCGTGTCATGGTGATTCGTCGTTGTGGGTTGGAATGGAGCAACAAGGAGCCCATATAGGCATATGGGTTTTATCGGCACTCCAAGTACACATATTAAGTTCAGAAAATGGGAGGATTGCAACATAGCCAGCCGGCGCGGAGATGGGACACGAGCCGCATTGCCGGCGGCCGAGTCAGTGGGGCAGTACGCAATGGCGGATTCGAGGTGAGTCGCGTGAGGACATGGTTAGCAGATTTCGCCTATCAGGGCTCGTGCAACCGCACTGCGAGCCATCAAGGGCGGCCGGGAGGGCTTTCAGCGAGCCCCATAGGACTAACTGGGTCGGGCTGCCTCGTACGGCATCAGTGCGGCGGCGCGCCGGGGCCGGGTCGGGGTGCGCCGCGATGAAGGCTCCGACGTGGTGTGTCCCCCCTGGCGCCCCAACCCAGGGATCGGCCGCCACCAGCCGGGGCGGTGGGCGATCCGCACCAGCAGGTCGGCGCACAGGTCGACGCCGGAGGCAAGCGCGCGGGCGGTTCGTGGCGGCAGGCAGCGGTGCGCTGATTCGGCCGGCCGCGGCGATCGGCGTATTGCACAGCCCATCGAGCGTGGCGACCACCTGCGTTGCATCGCGGGTACGCGCTGTGGTCGGGGGCGTGAAGGGCGGGACCAGGTCGTCGCGCCTACGGGCGGTCAGTTACGTTAGCTCGAAACATGCAATTTCCTTAGCGAAAACTGGCACTTTAGCTGCACAGCTAAAGTGCCAGTTTTTGCTAAGGAAAGCCTTATTCCTGGATCAGGAGTTGGCTGCGGATCTTCGCATCCTTCATCCACGCCGGTGCCATCATCAATGGTGACCAAGAGGTTGACCCTGTAGTGCGCCGCTAAATTTATCTTGGTTGGGCAAGGATTTTACATTGACTTGCGACGATAATTTACATTGACTTGTGATATGCCCCTATTTGTAAGTCCATGATGTCACATACGAAATCCGTCATAAAACTCTTGTCCACCGACAGCATCTCCGGGCCAAATTTGGGTTCGTCGCGCAATTCCGCAGACGTTTGTGCGCGGCCCCGGGGAACGTGATGCTAAGCGATTGCGGGCCTAATTCGACTCAAGTCGCGAGTCGATTACCGACCCGATTCGACTCGCGATTGGGGATGGAATCGTGGGCGACCTCGGTGGGTTCATGACGGCGTTTCAATGGGGGCGGGGGATGGTCGCGCGGCTTGTCGGCTGATCAATCGGTTATCCGAACCTAGGGCTGACGTATTCGCGTCAAGGGGCAGACCAGGAGGAGAACGGCGCGATTGGACTGATCGACATGATCGTGCGAGCCCTCAACAACCGATTTTCGTAGATAGCGTCAAGCAGCTTGGCCGGTTTACCGACAACCATCTTGGCCGGTCGACCGGGTGATTGTCGGTGGTTATTCGGCCATGTTTGTCGCTCCTTCCTGATGATTGTCGCTGGATGATTGTCGGCGCCGGCTGGTCTGTTTGTCGCTGGCCGTGCGGCGGCGGTAGCTTTCGACGTTCATCTCGAAGATCGTCGAGTGATGGACGAGCCGGTCGATTGCGGCGACGGTCATGCCGGGATCCGGAAACACGTCGTTCCAGCCCGAGAACGGCTGGTTGGCCGTAATCAGAAGGCTGCGGCGCTCGTATCTTTCGGCGATCAGTTCGAACAGCACGCTGGTTTCGGCCTGATCCTTGCGGGCGTACGACAGGTCGTCCAGGATGATCAGGTCGAAGCGATCGAGTTTGGCGAGCGCTGACGGCAATTGCAGGCTCTGACGCGCAGCCTGCAGTTTCTGCACGATCTCACTGGTCCGCGTGGCCAGCACGCGGTAACCGGCGTCGATCAGCGCGTGTCCGATGGCTGCCGCAAGGTGACTCTTGCCGACCCCGGGCGGGCCGAACAGGAGCACGGTGGCGCCCTTCTCGAGCCACGAATCGCCGGTAGCCAGTGCCATCACGTGGGCTTTGGAGACCATCGGCACCATGCCGAAGTCGAAGGTGGCCAGTGTCTTGGTCGGATCCAGATGGGACTCGGTGCGGTGTCGTTCGATGCGCCGCTTGGCGCGCTCGGCGAGTTCGTGCTCAAGCAGTGCACCGAGCAGTCGTGTGGCCTGCCAGCCTTCCTTGTCGGAGCGTTGGGCAAACTCGGGCCACAGGCGAGCGATGGTCGGCAGGCGCAATTCATTGAGCATCAGGGCCAGACGGCCGGCATCGTAAGCGGGCGTATTCATGCTGCCACCTGCTTGCCCAGCAGCGCGTCATAGCAGCTTGCCGGCGGAATCTCGACATTGACCACCGGGCAGTCGACCTGGC
Organism: Burkholderia sp. Bp9142; assembly: GCF_003853415.1. Classification (GTDB taxonomy): domain Bacteria; phylum Pseudomonadota; class Gammaproteobacteria; order Burkholderiales; family Burkholderiaceae; genus Burkholderia. Next base: position 38,940 of record NZ_QTPP01000040.1, read on the forward strand.
GCGGCGCAAATTCCTCGCGCAACGCCTTGAGATCCGGCAACCTGCCGTCCACCAGCAATGCGTTGAGGCGTGCGGCCAGCACGGCTTCGACGCCATCGAGTGCGGCAAGCTCAAGCAGACCGACCATCGTCTTGCACGCGTCGCGCTGCGTCAGCCGTGCCTCAAGCTGTTCCCACGTCCGGCGATAGGCCTCACGCGGAAACAGCTCGTCGCGAAACGCGAGTCCCTTGAAGGCCTGCGGCTTGCGCTTGAGGCCCTCGATGAAGTGCCGGTAATCGAGGGCGCGGCGGTTGTCGCCGGCACGCGAGCCGCGTGGGGTGCTGTGCACCAGCGCGCCGGACAGATAGCAGTCGAGCCGGTCGCCGTAGACCCGCACCTTCAGGCGGTGGCCGATCAGTCGCGACGGCGCGCTGTAGAGGATGCCGCGCACGGTGAAGGTGCTGCAGCGTGTGACACGTGCTTCCTCCTCAACGAAGTCGGTCGTGCGCCGCAGCGGTAGATCGATGAGCTGCTCGCGCTCCAGGCGGAACGCCGCCGCGTTGCGCCGGTTGCGGCGCATGACGATCTCGCGCAGAAACTCGTCGTAAGCCGCGCGATCGGCGAAGTCCCGGTGACCGCGCAACATCAACGCTTGGTCGATGGCCTCCTTCAGATAGCGATGCGACGACTCCACGCTGCCGTTCTCGTGTCCCTGACCGCGATTGTTGCGCGTGCCGACCATGCCGTAATGCTCGAGCAGCGCGGCGTAGCGCACCGTGAAGTCCTCTTCATCCTGCAGATTCTTGAACGCCGCCGACAGACTGTCGGTGCGGTGTTCACGCGGGCAACCGCCGGCTTGCCAAAGCGCGTTCTGCAGGCCCGTGGACAGCGCTTCGAAACTCTCGCCGCCTTCGACGACATTGGCGTATTCCCAGTGCGAGAAGGCCAGCACGAAGTGGTACAGCCGATGAGCGAATGGCGCGCTGGCGATGGTCACGCGCAGTTCAGCCATGTCGGTGAAGTCCGACAGGCCACGCACGCCGGGCTCATGCTGCTGCGGGAAGAAGACTTCCTTCGGCGGGCCGGACATTGCCCGCCAGTGCCTGACGCGCCGCTCGAGCGTGCGGCGTGTGCTGTCGGGATACTGATCGGGATGATCGTCCTGCAGCTTGCGCAGGATCGTGATCGCCTGCAGTTGCGGTGCGTTCATGAGCATCGGAACGACTTCGGTGTCCCAGACGTCGGCGAACGGATCGGGGCGCGAGCGCCAGTAGCGACGTGGCTTCTGGGACGGCAGCGAGGCTTCTCGTTCTATGCGCCGGGCACTGCGCACGCTGATGCCGGCCTTGGCGGCGGCGATCTCCTGAGAGTGTTGTTTGCGTTTGGACATGTAGAGGCGAACCTGTTGGTCGGTAATGCGGGTTCCGGACATGCGGCTGATCGCTTCTTCTTGATTTGATCAGCCATCGTAGAACCCGGCCGACTCGGCGCCGCCGGTGGGGAGAAGTCTCCGGCGGCTACGCCGCCTCCGACTTCTCCCCACCGGCCAAAACCTCTGTCGCTATACCGGCCAAAATGATTGTCGCCGCGCATTTCGTTTATTTGACGGGTTAGGCTATGTGCGTGCCCTGCATCTGCTTGGCTGCGTTAATCAGGATATCGCGTCGATCGAGTGCATCCATCGGAGCAACTGGCTGACCTTCACGGTCCCCGGTGCCCGAGATCCATCCATTCTGGAAATGGAACCAGGCAGCGATTTTCCACGAGTCGGCGACGGGGCCGAGTGCTTCCAGAATTTCCTTGATGATCGGCAGCGGCTGGCATGTTGCGTCGAATTGGTAGGCGGCAAAGTATTCCTTGCCGCCGATGGACACGCTGAAAATGCGACCGCGGCGCCTCCAGTCGCTGGCCGGCTGCGCCCTGTTAGCGGGGGACTTGGTCTGGAGCGCATTGATCTGCTCTGCGGTGAGCCAGTCGCCTCGCGCAAAGACCGCGCGCATGGTCTCTTGACGCCGAATGCGTTCCTCGATCAGGGGCGCGGCCGGCGCCGACAGTCCGGTGATCGCGGCGGCAAGATCGTCCGCCCGCTGGATAACTACTTCTTCGAAAGGTGTTGTCGTCAGCACGGCTGCCACCAGATCCTCCAAGCCTCGTTTCAGGGACGAAACGATCGCTGGATCGGTGCCGGCCGGCAGGCTTAGGCTGAGCACAAAATCCGCAGTTGGGATATCGGCGGTCTTTGGGTCTTGGACTTGGATCATGGTTGCCTCATTTGATTACTTGCAGCCCCTGGTATTTCGGGGTTGGGGTCATCCCGGTCATCCAACACGTGCATTGCCAGCAAGTCGCGAACACGCTTCATGATCCAGGCGATCTCGGCCGAGGAAATATCCCACTGTCCCGAGGAGACCTTCTTGGTCATGTCGGTTTCGACGTGGGAAAGCGAATCGGACAGTGACTGCAACGGGTCCTTGGTGAGTTTCCTGCGGGTGTAGGTCGCGAGCTGTCTGGCGAGATCTTCACAAGCATCGTATCGCGTGAATAGTTCTTCGTCGGTCGGCCGTGAGATAAGCTGGCCGCCGGCACGCCGGAGTAAGAGTTTCGGTCGATACCCGCCAATGGCACCTTGGGGGGACTCCCGAGGAAAGTCTTCAGGAATGGTTGGGTAGCTCATCGTTGTGATCCTCTCGACAGCGCTTCGGATTATTCATGTAAGTACACGGCGGTGCGATTTGGTAGGGATCAGATTCGATGCCGGTAGCGCCGGTGGCACCACCAATCGGTAGCAATCTGCTTTATCAGAACAATGAACTGCCACGCGAACACCACCGCGAATATCAAAACCGAGGCGAGTCCGATGGAGCGCGGCAGGACCCAGGGTGTGAAGAAATCTGCAGTTGCCGCGGCAATACAGGCGATAAACGCGTCTACGTCGGGCGAGCTTCTCTCGTTTGTGCTGGTCGATTGTATGGGCGTCGCTTGCTAATACGGGGCCATCGGAGCCTTGGGTTATTGCTTTGTCGTCCCCACCAGTTCCGATCGGGTGCGTTCCTGGGTAGGTGGGGAAAGCTCGCCCTTCCGGTCGAGCGCAATATATTAGGCGCCAGACAATCCGGTGATGACGTTCTCGCACAGGGAACCAGCGGTTCGGACGGATGCCCGGATGTTTTGGCCTAGATTTTATTTGCTGCCGGTCCTTCTCATCTCGCCATCATGGAATCGCTCCACCATGGGGTTCTGTGCCCCCGGAATGTCTTCCGTAACGGCCTCGCCGCGATGTAGATCAACTGAAGTCATCCCGGTGGGGGGCAACCTCGAGAGACAGTGTATTTGGCAATTAATTAAAAATATGGTGGTGAAGCAAAAATTCCACCTTGAGGAGTTTTTGCAGTGCAGCAAGGCGAAAGTGCCATCCTCGCCGGAGATCGATATTCGATTCTGGAGTACGCTTCATATGGTCATCGTTTGCCTTGATGCGAAGCCGACGCGAGACCACGCGCGATCATGAAATGACCGCGACAGAGAGGGCATCATCATAGTTCTATGAATATTAATGCGCGTGCATATCCGCGACATCGCTGCCGCTGACTTCGGCGCCAGTTTTATATTTTGGGGCATCGACTGCATTTCACGGTGGTTTGCCGATCACGTTGTACCGAAAACAAGACAATGAAAGAGAATTTCAAGGAATTGGTGGTGGTGGGAAAAATGGCATTCGTCCCCGTGTGATCCGGGTAACGTAATGAGGCATTAAACCCAGTGAAGCGGCCTCTGTAAAATTTTGAATTTTATAGGTGGGTGATCGAGAAAATCATGACGTGCAGAATAAAGAAAAATATGGATTTATAATTGGTCTAGTATTTTAAGGGTGTGGTGTTGAATATTTCTTGATAAGAAGTAAAATGGTTACACGCCGGAAGTACAGGAGCGTATTCGGGCGCTTAAACGATGCCCTCATCGCATCGATCAGAGTACCCGGCGGGCACGCAGTGATTCCAGCCAAGAAGTGGCTAAGGACGGGAGCTTGCAAGTGGCGCGCAAGCTGCCTGGTGCGCAGCTATAGCGTGCGCCGAATTTTGCGGTGGTATGGTCGACTGCTTGATTCACACGCTCAAAACACAATGCGCGCATCGTCCTCACATTGGAAATGCCATTGCATGCAAGTTGTGCAATCACGCACGCAATCAGTTCCATCGCATTCACGTTTCAATGGGCGAGAACGCCGGCCGACGCATTGCTTTTGAACAGGACCTACGCGTTTCTTGGCGTGCTGACACATTCCAGCTATGGTCAGCAGTGGTGCGCGTAGCGATGTATTTGCGCAATTGTGGTAGGGAAGCTTTATGAAGTGAATTGCGAACTGGACCGTAGTTAAATGCGTTGCATGATGGCCTAAACATCATCCGAAGAAGCCAGCTGCATTCTCAAATCATGAGTTATCTAGTCGGTCCGAAGAACAAGCTCGTTGAATTAAGCTGCGCATCACCCGGCACCATCTCTCACGCCGTTGCAGCAACTTTTTCGCCTTGAAATGCGGATAGATGTACATAGACTCCGACCGGTGGAAAAGGTCTACGGTCCACGTCTGGAGTCTTGCGGTCGCATCTCGCCCCGCTGTTTTTTGCTGCTGATCTAGCAGAAGAGGAGCCAACTATGAGTCAGGGCCGTGAGAAACGGCTGCGAAAATTGATTGCTTGAAATTAAACGAGCTCCCGGTTTGCAGACCGGGAGCCCGTTCGTCTCGGCCTGAGCGGCAGAGCACTGTGAACTCACTTTCTATGAGTCATGCTCTGCCTAATCGGCCCGTTTGTCAAGAGCCAAAGAGTGGAGGCAGGTATGAACACGTCTATGCATTCCGTGAGCGATGAAGTATCGGCGACACGCCAAACGATCTGCGGCAAGTTCGGCGGGTATGTCGCCGCGGAAGTGGTGTCAGATGTCACGCGATCGTCGATGATGCGGCTACCAAGTCCCGTACGCACTCCATTTCCGAAAGCGCCAAAGCAGGTGTTGCCCGATGACGGCGCACCTGACGATCAAGGCCTTCCGCCCACAGGAACGCACGTGGCGTGCAGCGACTATGAGCCTCGATTTGTTCGATTCATCACGGGCCCCGACTTGCCTATACGACGGGAACGGCTCCAACTTCGCTTGGCCGAACTTGCAACTGGATGTCGTCACGCGCTTCTGATGCTCCGCAAGCCGGACGACCTGGGCGCCCAGCTTCGCGCCGCGATCTGGACCGCAACGCTGCGCGCTCAGTTTCCAGGGCGATCGATCTTTATCGGTATTGACGGAATCGACCAGCGACTCACATCACCGAGTTCCGTCGCGTCTCAACTGGCAACGTTAGTAAATATCGGCGCGACAATCATCTGCGCCGTCGATGGTAGATATAGCGATGCTCATTTGCTGACGTTTCATCTCCGCGTCCTTGGTATCACAGTGGTTCGGGAGGGGCAGTGCTCCTCTTCCATAACGGAAATAGGCGTAACTCGGAGTTTTCCCACTGTCCACACTCCGGCGCTGACCACATACGCGTATCGAAAGCACGCTGAATCATTTGCGCAGATTGACGTCGCCGACGGCACAGTGCCTGACAAGAGGCCGAAATCGAAGCGAGGCCGGCTCGATGAAGATGCAGTGTGTTTCGCTGCGGCCTACCGCAATCCCTTTGCCATCAGCCGCCTTCTGGCAGAGAGGAAGCGGTAGTTGGGTCTGCCCGTTACGACATCGAGTGTGACGGGCCGCTTGCGCAGCCGCGACAAATTGCAGTCCGTCCATGCACGGTCTCAACGTCGAGCTCATTCAGTGCGAGGGCGAAACAGTCAAGTGCGTGAAGGTCGACGGCACGGCCCGCTGCTGTCGGCCCGCAGCTAATGCAAGCCTGGCGGTCGCCGAATTATACAAAGGAGGCTGGTCATGACTAGTAGAACCGTTGGTATGCGTCGGACCACGAGGGAGCGCAAATTGAAGGAGCAGGAAACGGCGAAGAGGGAGGGGAGGCACGAGCGCTGGATTGGGACGCGCGATATGCCGGGCGTTGGTATGAAGACGCGTTTGACTTCTTCGAAAACCGGCCTGCGAGCAATTCATCTGCTATCGGATGGAGAGAAGGCTTGTTTCCTCGAGCTCTGGTGGGATCTAGGCATATTGACCATATACGACCAGGTAATGCTCGAACCGGAAAAGACATTGCGGGCAGCTGCGCGTGCGGGCGTGGATCATCCGCGGTATCCGGATACGGGCGATCCAGTTGTACTCAGCACGGACCTTGTAGCGATAGGTGAACGGAACGGTCGGCTCTACAAGCGTGCCATTTCGGTCAAATCCTCAGAGAGGTTCGGTACGACTGACAAGACGCCCAAGCAAAAAATTGAAGAGCAATATTGGCTAGGTGAGGGGGCGCGGTTTGAGATCTTCAAGGTCCATGGGATGCATGCAGCACGACACAAGAATCTAGGCTGGTTACTGAAAGCCGAGAATGACATGCTGGGGCGGGAACTGTCGGAAACCGAAGAGATCGCGCAACGGGAGCTGTTGCGACGTCTACGAAAGTGTATGGACGCTCGTGTTGTTGATGCCTGCGAGGCGGTAGAGCGCCAGTTTTCGCTGCAAAGCGGTGCCGGCGCGCAAGCCTTTCGTCAACTGGCGGCAAAGAGAATTGTCAGTTTTGACCTTGAATCAAAAAATCCCGTGTTTGTAATTGTTAAAGATTTGCGTGTGAACGTTCGACTGTAAACGTTAGCACTCTGAAATAATGCGAAATTGAGAGATCGAAAAGGAGGTTGCTATGCTGAAAAAGGCGACCTGTCCATCGTCCATTGCAATGGGAGATGTGCTGAAGGAGCGCAATGGAGACACGATTTATATCGTCTTGAAAACGGGCGACGGACAGAGATGGACGCACCTGATTGATATCGAGCATGGGAAGCCGGAAAGTAGGCATCGTGCTAGCCCGTTCAAACTGAAAACCGATGAGGTGCTCAGACGACTGTCGTTCAACGTCGAAGACGAGAATGCACTCGACATCATTTCGAAGTTGCCAGTGAGCGTTGCAGAGAGGCGCCGAGCCGCGACACACGTCCCGAACCGGCGGTCGAAGGAAAGCCTCGAACGCGTCGAGGAACCTGAGAGGTATCGGGGGTGGGTACTCATCCGACGGTTGCTTACGTTCGATAGACATACTGACGGCGAGGTGCCACCAGAGCCGTCGCTCCATGATGATGAGCATGAGGCGCTGCTTGAGCGGTCGACTCGTGCTAAGCGGATTCACCGTTTTATCGCGATGTATCAATATTCCGAGGCTACAGTACGACGCGTGCTGCGGCGCTTCTGGCAGCGCGGTATGACGCCTGCCGCCGCCGGAGACGACTATGACCGCTGTGGAGGGAAGGGAAAAGTAAAGAATTTCGAATCGAAACCGGGCCGGAAGTCACGCGACAAAAGCTTGAGCGGTCCCGCACTTGATGAGGAGGGTCGAAAAATACTGGCAATAACGGCGGATTACTATTTTTCTGCTGAGTACAGGAAGGGGCCTCGAGCGTCTAAGTCGATGGCGGCGGCAGTTCGTTGGGTCAAGACCTTGTATGCGCGTCGAAAAGTCTTTGATGCAGACGGCCGGCTGGTGGACATGGAGTTTGCCGAAGGAGCCAGCATAACGCCAAGGCAACTGCAGTACTACATTGCGCAAAATTATTCGTACAAGGACCGTCGGGTGCGCAAGGTGGGAATTCGACGCTATCTGCTGCATGAGCGGCCACTGACTGGTCGACTCTCGGACACGCGGGGACCTGGTCAACGATTCCATATTGATGCGACGATCATCGACGTATATCCCGTTTCTCGCATCATGCGCAGCATCGCGCTTCGCAGGCCGACGTTGTATCTGGTTGTCGATGACTATTCCCGCATGATTGTGGGCGTGCATCTGACGTTTGACCCTCCTTGCTGGAACGGGGCAATGATGGCTCTCGTCAACGCTATTAGTTCCAAGGTCGAATTCTGTAAAAGGCTCGGACTCGACATCACAGAAGGTCAGTGGCCTTCGGAGATCCTCTGCGAAGAACTGTACGGTGACCAGGGTGAGATCAGTAGCGTGCACAAGGCGCAGCCACTCCATCGAGACTATCGGGTGGAGATATTGAATCCCGCTGCGTTTCGACCCGACCTGCGAGGTGTCATGGAAGTGCGATTTCACATTCTGCCGGCGACGTGGATGCCTTTGGTCCCGGGCGCAGTCGAAAAAGACTCATTTGAAAGAGGCCGGGCACACCCGGCTCTCGACGCGGCACTGGACATCGGACAACTTCTTCTGATTGTGGTGATGGCGATACTTAGTTACAACTGCCGAGCGGTGACAGGCTATCCGACTCCACCCGAGATGGTCGAAGCGGGCGAAGCGGCGACCCCACTGAACCTCTGGAAATACGGTATTAAAGTCAACGGGCGTGGGCGTAAGGTCGATGTTGCGGAGTTCCGCTCGAAAGTCATAGCCCCTGAGAAGGCGGTCATCGTAGCCAACGGCATTAAGTTCAAGCGCGTCATGTACGCGTGCCCCCTGTCCTTGATAGAGAGGCAGGCCATGTTTCGCGCGGAGGGGAAAGAAACGGTCGTTGACGTCACTCCCGATTCTTCCGACGTCAGCAATATCAACCTGCTCGGTCTTGGGGAGCCGATCGCATGCCCTCTGCAAGAATCTGAGCCAGACTGGGTGGCTGGATTAACTTACCACGAACTTGAAGTCTATCGATCTGTCAATGCAGCGAACATTGGATGCCACGAAGCCGAAGTGCAGAAGAGTCTCGCGATAACCGAATACAACATCGCAGCTACAGCCAACCAGTCGGTGAAGCAGACGAAAGCGGCATTGCAAGCGGCCGGCCTGAGGCATCCTGATATAAATAATCTGGATACCGAAACATTACGTGAACGTGCGAATGAGCGAACTGAACGTGAGATGGGCGAACGTAGCGAAGCACAGGAGCCTGCATTAGGCGCGATGGGCATTCAACAAGCAGATGCCGCCATGAATGGCAAGGATCGTAATAGCTCAATAGCCGAAAAGCGTAGTAAGCCATTCCGGCGTGTGACCGGGGGCCTTACCCGTTCGGCGCGCCCTCAGGCGGAGGAGCATCGTGGCATTGATCCTCAGAGTGCAGGCGCCGACACCACTGACTCGTCGGAAGGTAGAGATAGCTCAGATTTCGGGGCTATTTCAGAGCAGATTGAGGCCGGCATGCGCGACCTGTTCGATAAGGTTTGACTCGTAGACGAAGTGCTTGAAGTTGCAGCCGAAATGGATGTTGCTGTTTCGAGCGATGCATGAGCGAGCGCGGCGCGTCCTGGCGTGATTCGAAATAGTCGCGCGGTATGCATTCGCAATGTCGTTGAGAAGATGTCTGATTTTCTTAAAGGAGGGGCGGCCGGTAGTCTCTGAATCTTTTTGATTGGACGGTTTATGGCGATGTCGCATCAACATGGCCTTAACGGAGGTTGCGATGGTAAAGCGTACCGAAGCAAACGTGAACGAGGTTCAGGTGGAGCATCAGCCGGTAAAGCAATGTATCGAAGCAGTCGAGGCTCAATACTATGAGGGTGATCTACTTCCTGAGCATGCAAGCAACCCCTTGATCTCTGCGCTGGGCCCATACTGGCGCATCGAAGATATCGTCCGCGAGTTGAGCGTTCCAATACCATTCTCTGAGGAGGAGAGGTGCAGGTCAAAAGAGTACCGGACAAATGCGGTTGCGCGGTTGGGAAACTTGATCGTGGGGTTGCCGTCTCAGGTTGAAGTGGTTTCAACGGTACATCTACTCATCAGGCAGCACTACTCTCAGCAGTCTATTCATAAGAATGGAATTGACGGGATCAAGGAACGTTATGGAGTCTCGGCGGACGGTCAACTGACGGCAGTCTATCCCCACGAGAGAAGCCATGCGTACTGCGCAGGGCTCTTTGGTATATCCGGCTCAGGAAAAACTACCGTCCTGCATTCTGCGCTCAGGCTTCTGCCGAAGGTTATTCACCACTCGAGATATGGCATCACGCAGGTCGTCCGTATCAAGATTGACTGTCCAAGAAGCGCCAGCCTGAAGGACACGCTCCGGCTTCTGCTCGCAACCTACGATGACCTTCTCGGAACGCACTATGAGAAAGAAGTTGGCAGTCGCGCAACGGTTGCCGATTTCGCCAACAAAGTCCATCGCGTTGCGCGAAGACATTTTACGGGACTGATCGTACTCGACGAAATCCAGAACGCACTCTATGCAGTGGCATCGCACGACCCACTCTTCGATTTCTTCGTCAACTTCACAAACGTCGTTCAGGTTCCGGTCCTTGTCGCAGGAACACCCCGCGCGGAGCGTCTTTTCCGTCGGACACTACGATTGGCGCGGCGAGCAAGCAGTGGGGGGATAATCAATTGGAAGGGGATTACCAATGAGAGGGATTGGGATCGGTTCTGTAAGGAGTTGTCGAAATATCAATGGCTATCTAAGGCGGCGCCGCTATCCGCAGCCGAGCGAAAATGCCTGTGGGGGCTGACTCAGGGGCTCGCGGGATTGGCAGTTCCGCTGTTCCAGCTTGCGCAATATGCAGCCATTGCGTCCGGCGAGGAACGCCTCTCGGCACGCATGTTTGTGCGGGTGTTTGACGAGAAAATGTCTTCCCTGAAGCCGATCATACGCGCCATTCGTTCGGGCAAGAAGGTGGCAATGATGAAATATGACGATGTGCTGGGCGATACGTTGAAAGATGTCGTTGCCGAGATGAAGACAGAAATGCAGCATAACCTGTTCTACGATGAGTCAATTCGACATGACAGGTTGGAGACTAGCCTCGATGCTGTGTCGTCCTTGATGCTTATTGGCATTCCCAGGGAGACGGCATCGTCGATGACTGCGCTTGTGCAAAAACACCACCCGAATGCATCTCGCGAACAACTAATCCACGAAGTTTGCGTCAAGTACTACGGCACGAAGTCTTCAGCGTTGTCACGCAAGTCGTCCAGCACGTCGGATGAGGAAGCATCGGTTATTGGCTGATTGAGGGTGATGGGGGGACGGATGTCGGGAGCAGTCTTGATCTACCTGATCTCAGTACCCCTTGTCGATCGGAGAGGCGACTATGGCTATCGCATTGAGAAGGCCACGAGAAGATGAGCTTCTCGTCAGTGTCTTTGCGGAGTATGTCAGCGATGAACGCGTTGCGCACCAGGACGCTTTTTTGCGTCGTCTGCTGGGCTATTGTGCCACTTCCCTGTTCGATATGGCTGGCGGACTGGACAGGCTTGCGGAGGAGACCGCCGACTATTGGCAACTGAGCTCCGGCGAGATTACGCGCTGCCACACAAACTATCCCTATCACACGGCAAGTTGCTCGGCGGAGGTGGCGGAAGAGGTGCGCTCAGCGATGAAAAGCCGGGTCGCAGGGGTGAGGAACAGAAGAGGTCTGGGCTTCGGAAGGTTCAACCGGCTGGACGCTTTCCGGTACTGCCGTAAGTGTGCATCGGATGATGTGGCGGCGGGCTATCGTCCATTTTTTCGAAGGTCACAACAACTGCCCGGCGTCGCATATTGCGCCCGTCATCAGGTCCCCCTGTTGATATCTCGAGTCGCGGCGAGTTCGCCCTTCAACGAAGCGAAACATTTCAATGACTATTTCGAGGGAGGGCGGTCGATCGATATTGACGTGCCTGACGTCGAGACGATGAGGCGCCTCGTTCGAGTCGCCGAGTTTTCGGAGGAGATATTGCGCGGACGCGTCGGAGAGGCTGGTTTTTTTCAAAAACAGGATATGTACAGGGAGCGGCTCAGGGCGCTGGGCTATTCGTGGAGAGGTGCATCTGTACATATCGACCGGCTCTCTCAAGATTTGGTCGAGTTCTATGGAGCCAGCTACCTCGGGTGGGTCGGGCTGTTTCGCGAGGGGCAAAAAACGCGCGATTGGGTAGTTCCACTGGTGTGTGCGGGGCAAGCCGTTCCGCCTACAGTTGCTCATGTGCTCCTGGAGGTATTCCTTCAGTCCGCGGAGCGGACAGAACGCAGTGCATTGAACAGTGTAGTCGTGCGATGCCCGGCTAGGTTCGGCAAGCATGCGGATTCGAGCTTCGAAGGGCGCGTTCAATTCGACACAGACCTCAGAACGGGACGGGCTGTGTGTGTCTGCGGAACGAAATTTACGTTTGACGTACGAGATCGGCACGCGGTCGTGCGTCGCATTTCTAGCTATGGGGAGCCATATCGCAGCGAAGCCAGAAAACTACTCGCACTGGGTGAATCTTGCCGGGCAATTGCAGAGCTGCTGGGTGTCAGCATCATGACCGTAAGGCGTTGGGCGTCGCATACTCAGGCTAAGGTTGACCGTGCTTCGTATGACAACATCCGGACATGGCGCGCTGAATGGGTGGTTGCTCTTGCCAGCATGCCCGGCTCTGTAGCCACAGTGTGCAGGAAGCAGCATCGGCCACTTTACCGGCGGCTTCTGCGATATGACCGAAAGTGGTTACAGCAGTGTTGCCAGAACCAATACACGATCAATTCAAAACGTGTCGACTGGGCAGCTCGAGATGCGGCGTATTTGCCGCCAATGAAGAAGGCGTGGAAGACGCTCACAACCACCGAGCCTCCGAGATGGGTAAGCAAAATAAGTATCTTGATGCTGTCCGGAGTTCCACAAGGCACCAGAAATCAGCTTGCCAAGCTGCCGGCATGCAGCAGCTTCCTCAAGGCTCATACGGAGTCTCGCGGAGACTATTTGCATCGTCTAGGTCAATGGCGCGCTGGGCATTGCCGGCAGATCATGAAACTAACGTGCCTAAACGATACCGCATATTAGGCGGAGAGAAGTTCGGCAGGCTTTGTTGAAATTTGAAAATAATTACTCTTGTCCGAGAAGGAGGATGTCATGGCGGTGGCCTTGAAGCAATTCCTTGAGGGGGAGACAATCTATAGCAATATTAGTCGGTACGCAGACGAGGTAGGTTCGCGAGCATTCGTTACTATTTTGCCAATATTATTCGGCTCACCTCAAAGAGCAGTTCTAAATATGCCTCGAGGTCTTCAACATTTTTCGGAGCAGACGTCAGCATACATAGGCCTGAGTGGGGAGGAAATTGCTCGGCGACATACCCGGTACAACTATCTGATGGCGTTGGCGAACGACCATCTGCGTGCTGAAACTATGAGAAAAATGCTGTCGCGGCAGGACGGTACTCCGACGGGGGTTCGGAGTCCAGATATGGCGAGTGAAAAAATGAAAGCACTGCGATATTGCGATGAATGTGTGACCGAGTGCCGTGAAAATGACGTCGATCTGTACTATCGCGTGGATCAGCAACTGCCGGGCGTATATGTTTGTCCGAAGCACTCCAGGTTGCTGCGCGTGGTAGCCGGTACCGAGAAGATAGATTTCTCGTGCTCAGGTAGTCTTGAAACTTTAGGATCTCGGAGAGACAGGTTGATGTTTGAAGGACTAAAAGCGCTTGAGTTGCAAGCGATGATTGATGTCGCTAGGCGCAGCTCGCACGAACTTGTTTCGCCTGATTCAAACTTCAGAAATTTTCCTTACAGAGAAATTCTTAAAAAGGCAGGCTTCGTGTCCAAGGGCGGGACGGTTAAAATCTCTGCTTTGGCAGAAGCATGTGTCCATTATTTTGGTGTCCAATTTTGTGGATTGACTGGCTTTGACGACGCGTGCATGGCCCGGATACTGCACCCGGAGTTTCAGCGCGCTAGAGTACGTCATCCTTTTTTCTCGATAGCTTTCCAGTCGATTCTTTCATATCTGGCATCCGGTGAAGGCACTTTCCGCCCGCAGATCGAAGAGAAATCCGTTACATTGAACGAACCTTTGATTTGCTCGGGAGCGCTGCACCGTGACGGAGACAAAAGCGGCGCGTTGCGGTTCGTAAAGGCGAGTGGACGATACGTTACAAATTGCACGTGTGGTGTGTCGATAAGCGTCAGGGTTGATTGCGAAGGGAAGGTTCTCAGCCGTCGGGCGGTGGGATACGGACGTCGATACAAAGCCGCGTTTAGAACGCTCGTTCGCGGTGGGATGGATGCGGCAGCAGCAGGGCGAGAAATCGGCATCACCAAAACCGTTGCGTACGCTTGGAAGCAGGCGGATCTGGCGGGGGCATCCGAGCTTTCCAGGTCCTGCCGCACTGCCCTACGGGCGAAATGGCGTGCTTGTGTCGAATCAGCGCCGTCAAAGCGCAGATTGACCGTGGCTCGTCAGATTGAACCCAACCTGTGGCTGAAGTTGCAAACTCACGACAACAAATGGTTCCTGCGTTTCAATTCTCGGCATAGGGGTTCGAGGCGGCATGGCGATGAGCACCTCTTGGAAACCTTCGCGAGGCTCGATGACGCTCGCAAAGTTGTCGCGGGCAGACTTCCGCCTGAACAGGTTACGCGAAAAGCGCTGTTTACTGTTGCTCGCGCCGAACTGAACGGTTGTTTGCCAGGATGTCAAACTGTTTCGGTAAAGCGACACTTGTCGATGTTGGTGGAGGAGCGGAGTGTGTTCGTGGACCGCTTGATTGACTACTGGCTCGAACGATTGCCCGGAAATCGGGTCGCTAACATGCGGCAGTTCTTCCGCCACTGCGGTATGTCTCGACAGATGATGACAGGGGCACAAAGGGCTCGCGTCGCACGCTGTCTATTAGACGACTCCCGGTAACGGAAGGCAGTATGTCGGTTCGGAAGGGCACCCGTATCAGCATCGGTGGACGGTGTACCTTACAGATGGTGCGATGCAAAGTCGCTGACCCTGCCCCTAAATAATATCGGCCCTGGTGCCCCACAGCTGAGCCCTTTCAATCAATCTTTGCGTTTGCGGGAAAGTAATTCGAACCTTGCGTTTGCATAGGTCGTGCAGACAATGTTTATTTCGGGATCTCGCGCTTGCTCGACAACAACGGATTTCCTGCGGCGAGATCCTGCAAACTGTGTTGCACGGGATTACCGTCGTCCGGCAGAAGGCCCCGTCCGCCGCGACCGAAAGACCGCCGTTTCGAGACAGCCAGGTTCGCGGTTGGGGCGCTGCCCGGTTGCCCGGCCCACGATTCTAATGAATTTCGGCGCCCGGGACGATTTCCGGAATGCGCCGTCAACCGGCCGTCCATCCGCCTGCGACCCGATGATGCGCCGCGCGGCCGGCGAGCCGATCGCCCGGCAGCCCCGGCACGCGCGAATCCGTGCGACTCGCCGATTTCCCGATTTCCCGATTTCCCGACGCTTCGATGCTCCGATGCCGCTCGCGCCCGGCCGGTTGCCGCGCGCGCACTCGCCGCCGTACTGAGCATGACGCACCCACTCGCCGGGGCCCCCCTACGCAAAAGTAGGGAGGTGACCCATCCCGGCGCACAGCGCTCTTGTCCAGAATTCAGCTACGGGCAGCGCTCATGATCCGGCCAGCCCGCGTTCGCATCAGCGCATGACTTCCAGCGCGAATCGCGCTGACTGGCCCCAGGGACGGAGGTCATATGTCCAGTACCCGCGCGTATGTCGGCAGTGTTGCAGCACTGCTGATGCTGTTGTTCGCCATTCCTTCATTCGCCCAGTCGTTCCGCGTCCAGTGTCCGCCCACCACGACGCTGCATCCGACGGCGCTGCAGCCCGGTGCCGGAGAGCCCGCCTACACCGGGCCCTCCAACACCGGACAGAATTCCGCGCCGACCGGCGTCGTGAACGGTGCCATCAAATGCCAGCAGATCTCCGGCGGCGACGGCTACGCGACGATGGGCGACGGCACGCAGACGTACCTGTTCGCGTTCGGTCCATTGTCGGGGATTTCCGACATTCTGCGAGGACTGCCCGGCACCGAGTTCGCGTCGACGTTCAACACCGTCGGCGATCCGCGCACGGATCCGGCCTACAACGGCGCGGTCGGCCTCGTTCCCGATCCGGAATCCTCGCCGCCCGGCCAGCTGGACGGACATGTCGACCCGCGGCCGATCATGGACGTCGGCGTGATGAACGGCAACATTCCGGCGCCGACGATGGGCATCGACGAAGACGACGAGTTCTTCCTCACGCTCACCAACGTCGGGATGATCATGCGGCCGGATCTGTTCGAGCAGCACACGGTGCACTTCCACGGCTATCCGAACGCGTCGGCGTTCTACGACGGCGTGCCGGACGCGTCGGTCGCGATCAACATCGGCGGCAGCTTCACCTACTACTACCTCGCGCCGGATGCGGGCACCTACTTCTGGCACTGCCATATCACGCCGCCGGAACACCTGCAGATGGGCATGGTCGGCCAGATCTTCGTGCGGCCGCGCCAGAACCGCGTGCCTTACGGCGCGTCGCTGTACAACGCGCTGTTGCAGCAGCAGAACGACCTGCGCACGAAGTGCGGCAACGACATCCTGTGCTCGACGCCGCTGCCGCAGTCGAACGGCATGCTGCATGCGAGGAACAGGAGCGGCTCGCCCACGCTCTACGCGTACAACGACGGCGACGGATCGACCGCCTACGACGTCGAGTATCCGCTCCAGATACACGGCTTCGATCCGAACTTCCACTTCGTCGGCATGACGTTCAACCCGGAACCGTTCACCGACATGAAGGACAAGTACTTCCTGCTGAACGGGCGCAGCTATCCGGACACGCTGAACACGGCGGCTCCCGGCACCGCGGGTTCGATGCAGACGCCGGTCGCGGACGGCACGACGCACTTCTCGCAACCGTTGCCGGCGCTGATCAACATTCCCGCGGGCGGCAGGGCGCTGCTCAGGATCTCGGATCTCGACGTGAGCGAGTACCAGACGCTGGCCTCGCTGGGCATCCCGATGCACGTGATCGCGATCAACGCGCGCCTGCTGCGCGACATGGCCGGCAACGACATGACCTACTACACGAACTCGATCACGCTGGGCGGCGGCGAGTCCCTCGACTTGCTCCTCGACGCGAGCGACACGACGAAGTACGCGCCGGGCCAGATCTTTTACCTGTACACGCCGAATCTCGATCACCTGTCGAACGATGCCGAGAACTTCGGTGGCCTGATGACCGAAATCCATATCTGCCGTGCCGTAGACCCCGCCACGAAGGCGTGCTCCTAGGAGAACAACCGTGGGCCACATCATTCACCTCCTGCGAAGCGCCACGCTCACCCGTCTTGCTCGCGTCGGGCGGTTCGGCGCAGCGGCGCTCGCCGCACTCGTCTGCCTGCACGCGCAGGCCGCTGCGCCGGGCATCACCGGCACGCACTTCGACCTGAGCGCCGAGGCGGCGCGCATCAGCCAGCCCGACGGGTCGAGCGTCTACTCGTGGGGCTACGGCTGCCGCACCGCGCCGGCCGGATTCTCGCCGTCGAACATCGCGGGCGCGAACTGTCCGAGCATGCAGATTCCCGGTCCGACGCTGATCGTCAAGCAGGGCGACGTCGTCACGATCACGCTCACCAACAACCTGCCGGCGGCCGCCGGCAACACGTCGATCCTGTTTCCGGGGTTCCAGGTCTGTGCGGCGGCGATGAATCCGGACGGCACGTGCCCCACGGCGTTGACCGGCACGCCGGGCCTGCTGACGCGCGAGGCCGCGCACGGCGGCACGGTCACCTACAGCTTCGTCGCGTCGACACCCGGCACGCACAGCTACTACAGCGGCACGCAGGGCGACCTGCAGATCGAGATGGGCCTGTATGGCGCGATCATCGTCCTGCCGACCAGCGCGCCGGGCACGCTCGCGGTGCCGGCGGGCTGCCGCGCGGTGGCGGGCACGCTGCCTGACGGGCAGCCCGACTACCGCAATGCGGCGGCGGCGTACAACCTCGGCGCGGCCTGCTACGACCGCGAGTACCTGTTCCAGTTCTCCGAGATCGACCCGCGGATTCATACGCAGGCGGAGGAGCAGGCCGCCAACCCGTGCACGCAGCCCAACGGCTGCATGACCGTCGCGACGGAGCCGTATCGCCCGGCCTATTTCATGGTCAACGGCCGCTCGATGCCCGACGACATGGACCCGAACTACGCGGTGCAGTATCAGCACCAGCCATACAACGGCAACCCGCACATGCACCCGGGCGAGCTCGTGCTGTTGCGGATCATCGGCACCGGCCGCTGGCAGCATCCGTTCCACGAGCACGGCAATCACGTGCGCGTGCTGGCGCGCGACGGCAACCTGCTGCTGAGCAAGTCGGATCCGACCAAGGTCGCGGGCCCGCTGCTGTTCACCACCACGACGACGCCGGGCCAGGCGATGGACGGCATCTTCTACTGGACCGGCAAGGGGCTGAACTGGGACGTCTACGGGCACAAGCCCGGCGACGGCAGCGTCTGCATTCCCGATGCGAACGGCTACTACACGCAGGACCCGACCGCGCCGAACTACTACGAGTGGTGCGCCGATCACAACAAGGCGCTCGAAGCCCATCCGTTCGGCAACGTCGGCAGCGGCGGCCCGGTCACGTTGCCGGACGCGAACATCCTGACGAACGGCGCGTGGTATGGCGGCAGTCCCTATCTCGGCCCCGACGCCACGATCCGGGCGACGTCGCCTACCGGCACGACGCCGCCGAGCGGAACGATCGCGAATCCGCCGGGCAGCGAAGCGGGCTTTGCATTCATGTGGCACTCGCACAATGAGCGCGAGATCACCACGAACAACATCTTCCCCGGCGGAATGATGATGATGATGCTCGTCGATCCACAAGTCTTCGTGATCAACGAAGGGAACTAGAGGCGGGGAGAGTTGCGATGAGAGCCAACCAGTTCAAGGCGATGCTCGTCGACCTGCTCAAGGCAGGGGCGGTGGCATCCATTCTGCTCGCGACCGGCGAGGCCGCGTTCGCGCAAAGCGTCACGCTGACGGCGAAGGCCACGACAGCCGCATTGCCCGACGGGCAGCCCGTGCCGATGTGGGGCTACACCTGCTCGGCGGCCGCGACGGCGCCGGCGACCTGCGCGGCGGCGAATCCCGGCGCCGGCGCGAACTGGTCGCCGGTCGTGATCACGGTGCCGCCGGGACCGCTGACGATCAGTCTGACCAACAGCCTGCCGGCGTCGGTGCCGACGTCGCTGGTGATCGTCGGCCAGCTCGGCGGCGGCCTGGGCACGACGGCAACCAGCACGGCGAGCCCGACGCACCCGACGCAGACGGCGACGACCTGGCCGATCGCGGGGACCGGCAGCGGCGCGACGTTTACGCCGCCGCCGCAGGGTCCGCGCGTGCAGTCGTTCTCGACCGAAGTGGCCAAGGGCGCGACGACGACGCTCACGTGGAGCAACTTGCGGCCCGGCACCTATCTGATCGAATCGGGCACGCACCCGTCGATCCAGGGGCCGATGGGGCTGTACGGCGTGCTCGTGGTCCGGACGCCGCCCACGGCGGGCGGGCGTTCGCTCGCGTATCCCAACATCCCTTACGACGCCGACGTGCCGCTCGTGCTCAGCGAAATCGATCCGGTGCAGAACGCCGCCGTCGCGGCCGCCGTGGCGACCGCCGGCTTCAGCGAGACGAAGGTCTGGTCGGGCCTGTCGGGCGGGTGCGGCGATTCGAAATCCGCGTCGTTCGGCACCTGCTATCCGCCGGCGGTGAACTACGATCCGCGCTATTACCTGATCAACGGTGTCGCGTTCGATCGCACGCATCCCAATGCGTCCGCCTTTCCCGCCGCCGCGCCCGTCACCACCGGCCAGGTGCTGCTGCGCTTCGTGAATGCGGGGCTGCGGATGCACGTGCCGTCGGTGGTCGGCGCGCAGACCGGCACCGCCGGCAACTCCGGCTTCTCGCTCGTCGCCGAGGACGGCAATCCGCTGCCGGGTGCGCCGCGCGTGCAGTCGACCGTCTTCATGCCGGCCGGCAAGACCTATGACGTGATGATCAACGCGCCGGCCCAGAACGCACCCGCGCTGCCGGTGTACGACCGGCAATTGAGCCTGTCGACCGACAACCATCGCGACGGCGGCATGCAGGCCTATGTCAGCGTCAACAACGGCGCGCTGCCGACGGCGGGCGGCCAGAACGTGGTCGCCAATCCCGACAAGTACTTCCTCGTGGCGGGTAATCCGCTGACCGTCGCGGATCCGGTAAAAGGCGTCATCGCCAACGACGTCGGCGTGTACGGCGTGCAGATCAAGACACCGCCGTCCGGCGGCACGGTATCGCTGAACCCGGACGGCACGTTTACCTACGTGCCGAACAGCGGCACCACGTCCGATGCGTTCGAGTACCAGGTCAACGGCAATCCGAACATCCACACGACGGTGACGCTGGCTGCGTGCACCGCGGCCGCGAACTGCCTGTCGGGCCCGCCGGTGGCGAGCGATGCCAGCTATACGAGCAACATCGCGTCGCGGCTGCAGATCGGCGCCCCCGGCCTGACCGCGTACGGCAAGGATCCCGCCGGACTGGCGCTGACCGCCACGCTGGCGGGCAGCGTGACGGGCGGCACCGTCACGGTGAATCCGGACGGATCGTTTACCGCGGTGCCGACGACGCCGCCGGTTGGCGCGGTGAATGCCACCGTGACGTTCAAGTACACGGTGGTGAACTCGCAGAACACGGCGAGCGCGCCCGCGACCGCGACGGTGACGTTCCTCGGCGGCAGCGGACTCGCCGTCAAGGTGCTGGATGCGCCGAGCACCGCACCGGGCAAGACCCCGGTTCAGCTCAGCGACTACCGCTGGATCATCGAGGAGGACCGCACGTTCCAGATCGATCCGCGCTGCCAGGTGAACGTGACGCCGCGTCCCGCCGGCTGCCCGGCGCTGCCGGTGCCGAGTCTCGGCACGAACTTCCACAGCAGCTACATGCCGGTGATTGCCGCGGGCTGCGTCGGCACGGTGGCGTGCGAGTCGAAGCAGACCGTGTACGACCCGAAGACCAACACGCACATCCCCGCGGTGTGCGACGTCGGCAACGGCGTGTGCCGGACGAACGCCTCGCAGCAAGTGCCGGTCGATCCGAGCCAGGTGGCGCTCGATCCGACGAAACGCTATTACATCTCGGTCCTGCCGGGCGACGCCGGCAACAGCTTCTCGGCCGGCGCGGGCGCGCCGCAGCCGGTCGATCCGAACAACCCGACCGGACCGCAGCGCCAGTTCAGCATCGCGCAGGACTGTCCGTCGGGCCCCGGCGGCGCGGACTTCGCGCCCGGCACGGGCACCTGCGGGCACACGATGGGCGGTGCGCCGATCGCGCCCGCGCAGAAGAACGTCAACGTGCTGGTGCAGGAAACGCCGTTGCAGACCGCGAAGATCTCGGTGTTCGTCTTCGAGGACGATGCGCCGGTCAACGGTGAAGTGGACGTGAGCGGCGGCACCGACGAGTTCGGCACGGCCCACGAGCCGGGCCTCGGCGGGTTCGAAATCAAGCTCTTCGACGACGCGGGCGGCACGGGCGACGCAACCGGGCAGATGACCTACGACATGTTCAACATGCCGCTGTCCAACTCGCTGCAGGGCACGCTCGATCCGCTCACCGGGCTGGATGCGTGCCCGATATCCCGCCAGGCCGACACGTTCGACCCGGTCACCGGCAAGCTCACCGGCACCGACGGCCTGGTCGGCATGATCCCGACCTGCCCGAAGTACGAGTCGGACGGCAAGACGCTGTCGCCGCTCGTGGGCCAGGCGGTCATCGCGAACATGATGCCCGGCCGCTACGGCGTCGTCGCGACGCCGGCGGCCGACCGGATCAGCCGCGGCGAAGAGTGGCTGCAGACGAACACGCTCGACGGGCAGAAGGCGCACGACGCGTTCATCAAGGTCGGCGGCCCGTCGTACTTCCAGGAATTCGGGCCGGCGGGCTTCCACGTGTCGATCGGCTTCGCGAATCCGAAGGTCATCAATGACCGGCTGCCCGTCGTCTGCACCGGCAGGACGTGCAACAACGCGGTGTCGGGCCAGGTCACGAACCTGCACTACAGCCGTCCGCCGAACGAGAACCTTTATAGCTCGGGCTCGCGCGATTCGCTGGGCTTTACGCAGTGCTACGTGAGTATCGGCGACACGGACGGCGAGGACATCGCGTTCACCAAGTGCGACGCCGACGGCAAGTTCTCGTTCGCGGGGCTGCCCGACGGCACGTTCCGGATCACGATCTTCGATCAATGGAACGACCAGATCGTTGACGGACTGGCGACGGCGGTGCAGCTCGCGGGCGGCCAGAGCAAGGACCTGGGCCAGCTCGCGGTGCTGCAGTGGCACACGAACCTGTACACGCGGAGCTTCATGGACCTGAACGGCGACGGCGTCTCGCAGGACAGCGAGCCCGGGCTGACGCTCGTGCCGACCAACATCCGGTTCCGCGACGGCAGCTATTCGAACTTCAACAACACGGACCTGAACGGCTTCGCCGGATTCAACGAAGTGTTCCCGCTGTTCAACTGGTATGTGGTCGAGGCCGATACGACGCGCTTCAAGCAGACGGGCGTGCACGTGGTCTATGACGCGGGCGGGCCGGTCGACGGCACGACCGGCGGAGGCAGCTCGAACATCGCGGCGAACTTTGCGAACACGACGGAAACCTCGACGGGGCAGTTGCCGGCGAACCTGCGCGTGCCGGGGGCCGTGTATTGCGACAATGCCGACTGCGGTGCCGGCCAGCGGACGGGCACGACGCCGTCGACCGGCCGGGTCGATCCGCCGTGGGTGACCACGGAGGGCTGGCAGGGCTTCTCGGGCCAGAACTCGTTCATCGAGTTCGGCAAGAAGGCCTTCGGCCCGACCGAGAACGGCGGCATCAAGGGTGAAGTGATCTACGCGTCGACGCGGCCGTTCGACGATCCCGCGCTGCTCCTCCACACGAGCTGGACGCCGGACATTCCGAACGTGACGGTCAACCTGTATCAGGAGAGCACGGCCGCGGACGGCACGCAGAGCCTGACGCTGGTCGACACGACGAAGACCTCGAGCTGGGACGACTGGGCGCAAGGCTTCCGTTCCGACGGCGCCACGCCGAACATGAACTGCCCGGGACAGGAAGCGAGCGACCCGTTCTACGCGGTCACGCTGAAGAACAGCCCCCAGTGGCTCGATCCACAGCATCGCGCGCTGCCGTACAACGCGCAGTACAAGTGCTACGACGGCATGCACGCGTTCAACCAGGTGCAGCCGGCGCCTTACGACGGGATGTACCAGTTCCCGAGCGTGACGGCCAGGAACCTGCAGAGCGGCCTGCCTACCGCCACGAACTGCAAGATCTGCGTGGCTAACCCGTCGGGCGACGGCACGCAGATGCTGCCGGCCGGTAAGTACGTGGTCGAAGTGATCGTGCCGCCCGGGTACGAGCTGGTGAAGGAGGAGGACAAGAACATCCTGATCGGCGACAACTACATCGCGCCGGTCTCGCAGCAGTTCGGCGGGCTCGGCACCATCTTCATCCTGCCCGACCAGGCGGCGATGAATTCGACCTTCAACCCGACCAATGCGCAGAACCCGACGACGGATCTCGGTTCGTTGCCGCGGCACGAAGGCGACACCGGCAGCGTCGAGACGTTCTGGCCGTGCGTCGGCGAGCTGCGCATCGTGCCCGACTACATCAGCCTGTTCCCGGGCTCGCAGGAAGTCGCGCCGTTCGCGGGCGCCTCGCGGCACCTGTGCGATCGCAAGGAAGTGACGCTGACCAACGAGATGTCGGTGCTGGCGAAGTTCTGGCTGTTCAGCTCGACGCACGTCGCCGCGCACTACACCGGCTTCATGCTGGACGACTTCTCGTCGGAATTCGACCCGTATTCGCCGCAGTTCGGCGAGAAGTTCGCGGTGCCGAACGTGCCGATCTCGATCAAGGATTTCGGCGGCAACGAAGTCGCGCGCACCTACTCGGATTCGTGGGGCATCTTCAACGGGCTCAACTATTCGACCTGGGAGGTCAACCCGCCGAATCCGACGGGTTACGCGCCGACCATGATGGTGGCCTGCATGAACGATCCGGACATGCCCGACCCGGCGCATCCGGGCCGGACGATTCGCGACCCGCTGTTCAATCCCGGGTACAGTCAGTTCTGCTACGAGATTCCGTTCATGCCGGGGCAGACGCAGTACATGGATACGCCGGTCGTGCCGGTGCAGGCGTTCGCGGAAGGCTACAACCCGCCCGACTGCGCGTATCCGGACGCCACGCCGGCGATCGCCAGCGTGACCGGCGATGCGAGCGGCGGGGGCGCGGGGCCGTGGGTCAGCGCGCCCGGCCACCGGCTGACGATCAACGCGCTCGGCGACCAGCCCGTGTCCAACAACGCGTACAACGGGCCGGCGGCGAGCACGACGCCGTTCAACCAGAAGTTCGTCACGCGCCACTACGGCTTCGGCAACCGGCCTGCGTCATGTTCGGCCGGGCCGTGCCAGAACGTCACGATCGGCGGCCTGCCGGCGGTGGTGACGTCGTGGAGCGATACGCAGATCCAAGTCATCGTCCCGCCCTTGCTCGGGCCGCAGGGTGCCTGCACGATCCAGCAGCGCGGCGTCGCGACGCCGACCGGCTGCGGCGAGCTCGTCATCACGGCCGCCAACGGCAAGCGTTCCGTCGATACGGTCACCGTCACGGTGGGCGGCAAGCCGCCGACCTACGTCGGCGGCGAGAATGCGACGGGCGACGCGCTGCAGCAGGCGATCAACAACGCGACGCCGGGCGACATGATCGTCGTCGGCCCGGGCACCTACAACGAGATGCTGGTGATGTGGAAGCCGGTCCGGCTGCAGGGCGTCGGCGCGCCGTCGGTGGTCGTCAACGCGAACACCCACCCGTCGGGCAAGATGGACACCTGGCGCAAGCTGGTCGATTGCCTGTTCGGCGTGGCGATGAATGGCGCGATGATCTCGAGCACGAATCCGTTCGATCCGAACGATCCGTCCAATGCCTTCTGCACGGCGAAGATGCGACGCCAGGTCGATCCGATTCCGTTCGAGCCGATCGTCGGCTGGGACAGCAACCTCAACGGCAACCTCGGCGAAATGCTGCTCGAGCCGTCGCTGATGGGCGCCTATGAAGGCGCGGGCATCACGGTGCTGGCCAAGGGCGTGCGGGACGTGCTGGTGGGCGGCGTACGGCAGCCCGATCCGAACTGCACCGCGAACGGCATCTGCACGCCGCTCGCGGGGCCGACCCTGCGCCAGCCGAACCCGCCGGACTGCGTCAACTACCCGAGCAACTTCAAGTGCAATCCGTCGCGCATCGACGGCATCAGTGTCACGAACAGCTCGCAAGGCGGCGGCGGGATTTTCCTGCACGGCTGGGATCATCTGATGGAGGTGTCGAACAACCGCGTGTTCTCCAACGCGGGGACGCTGACGGGCGGCATCGCGATCGGCCAGGTCGAAGTGCCGGACGGCACCATCGCGGGCGACGGCGTGACCGAGCTGCCTTACCTGTTCAACAGCAACGTGAACGTGCACCACAACTACGTCACGTCGAACGCGTCGTACGGCGATGAAATCAACTCGAGCACGCCATCGTCGGCCGGCGGCGTCGTCTTCTGCACGGGCGCCGATTTCTATCACTTCAACTACAACTGGGTGTGCGGCAACCTGAGCAGCGGCGATGGCGGAGGCGTCGCGCACTTCGGGTTCAGCTACAACGGCGACATCTCGCACAACTGGGTGCTGTTCAACCAGAGCAACAACCCGACGTTGCCCACCTACGGCGGCGGCATCATCGCCCAGGGCGTGCCGCCGGACGGGACCTTCTGCGAGAACGCGCCGGTCGACCTGGATTGCGCGCCCGAGCTGTCGGACGGCACCGGCCCGAGCCTGACGATCGACGGCAACCTGATCATGGGCAACACGGCGGAAAGCGGCAAGGGCGGCGGGCTGCGGTTGCAGCAGGTGAACGGCACCGACGTGCAGCGCAGCCCGAACAACGCGGCGAACTGGTACACGGTGCGCGTGATCAACAACATCATCGGGAACAACGTGGCGGGCTGGGGCGGCGGCGGCGTCTCGCTGCAGGACGCGGTGCGCGTCAGCTTCGTGAACAACACGGTCGTCTCCAACGACGCGACCGCGACGGCCGGCGTGCTGTTCAATACGCAAGGGGCCGCGCAGGCGAACGTCGGGCCGCCGAACTGCACGACGGTTGGCGCGGAAACGACCTGCAACCCGATCACGACGTCGACCTATCAGCCGGCCGGGCTGGAGACCGCGCGGCACACGACGAACTTCATCTCGGCGTTCACCAGCGCGGGCGTGGCGTGCCCGGCGGGGTTGCCGAACTGCACGACGTTCTCGAATCCGCTGCTGACCAACAACGTGTTCTGGCATAACCGCACGTTCTACATCACGGTGAGCGGACCGAATCCGAACATACCGGGGCTGCAGAACGCGGTCGCGCTGAACCCGACGTTGAACCAGGCCACGCATTCGACGGGTTACTGCGATCCGAACGCGGTCTACTGGGATATCGGCGGATACGGCGACACCGGGCCGGGCAACCATCAGTCGGGGCTGACCATGAGCCCGCGGTACTCGATCCTGACCGACGCGGGCGATTATCCGGGCGCGAACAACGTCGGGACCGATCCGGCGCTGGCAAGCCTGTACTGCAACGGTTCGCGCGTGCCGCCGGAGGGAGGCGGAAACGGCTTCGCGGTGCCGCCGGGCATCTCGGACACGGTGCTGCCGAACCCGTTGTTCAGCCTGCTGCCGTCGGCGGTGCCGGACGAAGGCAACCAGTGGATCAACATGTCGTACGGCCCGCTGTCGCTGTTCAACATGTCGATCGTGCCGGGCGCCGCGGGCTACGGCGTGCTGCTGGGCAACTACTCGATCACGACGGCTTCACCGGCGCGCGATACCGGCACGCCGACGGGCGCGCCGAACCACGACATCTTCGGCACGCAGCGGCCGCAAGGCACCGGCTACGACCGGGGGGCGGTGGAGTTGTCGGCTGGCGGCACGCCGGTCGATCCGCTCGCGCTGAACGCGCAGCCTTCCGGCCTGCTCGGGTTGTTGCCGCCGGGGTTGAACATCTTGACGGGAGTGGCGCCATGAAATCCTCGCGTTCCCTTGGATGGCGGGCGGCGTGCTGCGCGGGCGCCGCCTGCGTGGCCGCCGCGCTGGCCCAGCCGGCCGCGGCGCAGCAGCCGGCGCGGCAGCAGGCGCAGCCGGCGTTCGCCCGGCACTCGCCGTATCGGCCGGTGGGCCTGCCGCAACGCGCGAAGGTCTACTACCAGATGACGCGCGGCGTCGACAACATGCGGGTGCGTCACACCGCATCGGACAACCTGATCCGCTTCAGCTACCGCGTGACCGACCCGGCGGCGGCGAAGCGGCTCGGCGACAAGAGTGCGACGCCGCACCTGTACGGGCAAACGAGCCACGCGCTGCTCGACATCCCGGTGATGGACAAGATCGGCCAGTTGCGGCAAAGCGGTCCGCTGCAGGCCGGGCAGGAATACTGGATGGTGTTCTCGAACAAGGGCAACGCGATCAAGCCGGGCGAGCGCGTCAACGTGCTGGTCGGCTCGTTCCATATCGACGGCCTGGTGGTCGAATGACGCGCGGCAGGGAGCCGCGGCATAACGCAGGGAGACAACTCATGAATCGCTTTCTTTTGACGGGGATGTCGGTGGCGGTGGCGGCGGCGATGGGCCTGCTGGCGACGACGCCCGATGCGAGCGCCGCCTCGGCCGCGGGAACGGCCCAGGCCAGGGCCAGGGCCAAGGCCACGGCCAAGGCCGCGCCGGTGGCGCGCATGAGCGCGACGCAGATCGTCGAGCGCAACGTCGCGGCGCGCGGCGGGCTGCAGGCATGGCGCGCGGTCGGCTCGCTGACGATGACGGGGCTGATCGAGGCCGGCGGCAAGAAGAACACCGCGCTGCCATTCGTGATGACGATGAAGCGGCCGCACAAGAGCCGCTTCGAAGTGCGCTTCAACGAGCAGACGGCGTTCCAGGTCTACGACGGCGCGCGGGGCTGGAAGGTCAGGCCGTTCCTCGGGCGCGACGAGGTCGAGCCCTATACGCCGGCGGAAGCGAAATCGGCTGCCGCCGCGGCCGAGCTGGACGGGCCGCTCGTCGATTACGCGAGCAAGGGCACCACGGTCCAGCTGGTCGGCACCGAGCAGGTGGAAGGACATGGCGCATACGTTCTGAAGCTGACGACGAAAGAGCACGCGGAACGCCGGGTCTGGATCGATGCGTCGAGTTTTCTCGAGCTGAAGATCGACGGGGAGCCGCGCATGCTCGACGGCAGGATGCACACCGTCGCGATCTACTACCGCGATTACCGGAAAGAGAACGGTCTCGACATCCCGCATGTGCTGGAGACCGTGGTGGCGGGCGTCAGGCCGACGCACAAGCTGACGATCCAGAGCGTGAAGGTGAATGCGCCGACCGACGACGCGTTGTTCGCGATGCCGCAACTGGCGATGGCGAAGACGCCCGGCCGTTAGTCCGGCGCCGGGTATCCGGACGGGGGAGACGGACATGAAGCGTAACGCGTTGTGGGTGCTGGCCGGCTGCTTTGCGGCGGCCATGTTCCTGGTCGAGCAGATACCGGCCCAGAGCCTGAGTGCGGACCAGATCGTCGAGAAGAATGTCGCCGCGCGAGGCGGGCTCGACGCGTGGCGAAAAGTCCAGACGATGGTCTGGATCGGGCACGTGGATAGTGCCAATGCCGTGGCGCCGAACCTGCCGTTCGTGCTGGCGATGAAGCGGCCGAACAAGACGCGCTTCGAGGTGACCGTGCTGAACCAGCGGGCCGTGCGCGTGTTCGACGGCCGGGATGGCTGGAAGCTGCGACCGGGCGCGACCGGCAGGACCGATTTGCGGCCGTATACCCCCGACGAATTGAATTTCGCGCGCGACGAGCAGGTGATCGACGGGATGCTGATCGATCACGAAGCGAAAGGAATCGGCGTCACGCTCGACGGTGTCGAGCAGGTCGGCGGGCGCGAAGCGTACCGGCTCGCGGTGAAGCTGCCGTCCGGCCTGAGCCGCCATGTGTGGATCGATGCGCGGACGTTCCTCGAGGTGAAGTACGACCGCGTGGTGCGGGATCTCCGCGGCCAGCCGGTGAGCGTGGAGGTGGCCTACCTCGATTACCGGAACGTCGACGGCTTGCAGATGCCGTTCACGATCGAATCCGGCGGGGCCGCGTCGGCCAGGAAGGACCGGCTGACGATCGACAAGATCGCGCTCAATCCGCCGCTCGGGGACGCGATCTTCGCGAAGCCGGCTGCGCCGGGACGCCGCGGCTCCGTTTCGGTCGATGTCGACGCGACGCCGGCGATGCGCGGCAAGCCGATGCCCTGATCATGAACGGTGCCCGCATCCTGCGACACGCGATCGTGCGGGGCGCGCTGCCGCGCGTACGGCGCCGGCTCGCTGGCTGGGTCGGCGTTGCGCTGTTCGCGCTGCAGTTGGTGCCGTCGCCCGATGCGCGCGGCGCGTCGGGCGAGCCGCCACCGGCGCCGGCGAGCGCGGGCGCGGGCGCGGCGATCTTCCGGCAGGGCCTGCTGGGTTCGGGCGAACCGCTCGAAGCGGTGCACGACGACGGCGTGCGGCTGCACGGCGCCGCGGCGGCCTGCATGAATTGCCATCGGTACAGCGGCCTCGGCGCGCGCGAGGGCACGAGCAACATTCCGCCGATCACCGGCCGTTATCTGTTTCAGCCGCGCGTCGAGAATCCCGACGACGCCAAGGTTCCCTTCGTGCCGGGCATGCGCTTCAATCGCGAACCGTATACCGATGCGACGATCGCGCGGGCGATCCGCGAGGGCCTCGATTCGGAAGGCAAACCGCTCAGCGCGCTGATGCCGCGGTATGCGCTGAACGATGCGGACATGAAGGCACTGATCGACTACCTGAAACGCCTCGACCGGCACGGGCCGACGGGCGTCGACGACACGGTGCTGCATTTCGCCACGATCATCACGCCGGATGCGGACCCGGTGAAAAAACGCGGCATGCTCGATGTGCTCGTGAATTACTTCCACGACAAGAACGTCTTTCCGCTGGGTGCGACGCCGGCCCTGCGCTCGACGCGCAAGATGATGTTCATGGTCAACCGCCGCTGGGCGCTGCACGTGTGGCAACTCGAGGGGCCGCCCGACACGTGGCATGAGCAGTTGCGACAGTATCTCGCGCGGCAACCGGTGCTGGCCGTGGTGTCGGGACTGGGCGGCCGGAACTGGGCGCCGGTTCACGATTTCTGCGAGCAGGAGGCGGTGCCCTGTCTGTTTCCGAACGTCGAGGTGCCGATCGAAACGGATCACGATTTCTATTCCGTGTATTTCTCGAAGGGCGTGCTGCTCGAGGCCGGGCTGATGGCCAGGCGCATGCTCGACGAGGCGGGCGCGGGGCCGGCCGCCAACACGGTGCGAACGGTCCGGCAGGTCTATCGCACGGGCGACAACGGCGAGCGCGGCGCGCAAGCGCTTGCCGCCGCGCTGAAGACGCACGGCATCGCGGTATCGAACCAGGCGCTTGCGCCCGGCGAGCCCATCGCGCGCGCGCTGCACGGCGTGTCGCGCGACGACGTGCTCGTGCTGTGGCTGCGGCCGCCCGACATCGCCGCGCTCGGCCATGCGCCGCCCGCGTCGGACACGGTCTACATGTCGGGGCTGCTCGGCGGGCTCGACAACACGCCGCTGCCGACGAACTGGCGCGGCGTGACGCGCATTGCCTATCCGTTCGACTTGCCGGAAGGGCGGCGCGTGCGCGTCGACTATGCGTATGGCTGGTTCTCGATCCGGCAGATTCCGGTGGTCGCGCCGCAGGTGCAGGCGGACACCTATCTCGCGTGCGGCCTGCTCGCCGAAACCCTGAGCCACCTGGTCGATGCGTTCGTGCGCGAGTACCTCGTCGAACGCATCCAGGACATGCTCGAACGCCGCATCCTGACCGGCTACTACCCGCGCCTGACGCTCGCGCCCGGGCAGCACGTGGCGTCGAAGGGCGGCTATATCGTCCGGTTCGCCGGGCCGGACCGAATGAAGCTCGTCGCCGACGGCGGCTGGATCGTTCCGTGAGCGATGGCGCGGGGCGACGGGATCGGGTGGAGATCAGACCGCGTTAAGGGGGAGTTGCCCCATGCCGGTTCCGGCCGGCGGTTCGCACAATGAAGACATCACGCGACGCTCGAAGGTCGCGCAGGCGAGTGGCGGCATATGGCTTTGGGGAGAAGCAGCCATGACAACGTTTCTGGTCGACCCTGGCGCAGGTCATCGCTGGATGCGGCGCGGCGGGATGATCGTGCTCGCGGCGTTCGCGTTGCTGCAGGCGTCCATCGCGCAGGCGCTGCCGATCTTCGCGCGCCAGACCGGGCAGAGCTGCGTCGCGTGCCATGCAGGCGGGCAGTTTCCCGAACTGACGCCGTACGGGCGCATGTTCAAGCTGAACGGTTATACGTTGGGCGAGCGCACGATTCCACTCGCGGCGATGGCCGTCGGCGACCTGAGCAAGACGAGAGCCAACACCGACGCCAGTGGCAATCCCGTCACGCCGAAGAACGGCCTGCCGATCTTCGACTTCGCGAGCGTGTTCCTTGCCGGGAAGATCACCGACCATCTCGGCGGTTTCGCGCAATTCACCTATGCGAACTACGATCATCAGGATGCCAACGGAAAATGGAAGGGCTGGTGGGCGTCGGACAATACCGACTTCCGCTTCGTCGACCGGATCATCTCTCCCGCCAACGATCTGATCCTCGGCCTGACGCTTCACAACAACCCGACCGTGCAGGACGTCTTCAATACCGCGCCGGCCTGGAGCTATCCGTACCTCGGCTCGGCGATCAGCCCGGTTGCCGGCGTGCCGGTCACGCCGATCATCGAGGGCGGTCTCGAGATGCAGGTCGTCGGGATGGGCGCTTACCTGTACTGGAACAAGCTGGTCTATGCGGAGCTGACCGCCTACAGCACGGCCGATGGCATCTGGTCGTTCCTGAGCAAGGGCAACCACGCGGGCAACCCGGACCACCCGCAGGTCTATCTGCGTGGCTACAACCCGTATGCGCGTATCGCGCTGACGCGCGAATGGGGCCCGCATAACATCATGGTCGGCGCGTTCGGGTTGAGCGTCGACATCTATCCGAACGACCCGAACAGTTTCCCGATCTTCGGCACGGGCGTGACGCGCTATCGCGACTACGGTTTCGACACGCAGTATCAGTACCTGCTGGAGCCGCACACGATCACCGCGCAAGCGCGTTACGTGCGCGAAAACATTCATGATCCGAATAATTTCGTCGTGAGCGACAACACGGCAGCGAACCTGAATTCGCTGCGGCTCAAGGCGTCGTACATCTACCAGGCCAAGTATGGCGTCAGCCTGTCGTTCTTCAATACGACGGGCACCGCGGACAGCACGCTGTATGCGGGGAGCGCGAACTTCCATCCGAATACGCAGGGCTGGACGCCGGAAATATTCTGGATACCCGATCAGCACATTCGCATCGGCCTGCAGTACACGCACTTCACCAAGTTCCTCGGCGCGAAGACCAACTACGACGGCATGGGGCGCAACGCGAGGGACAACGATACGTTGTTTCTCTATCTATGGCTCGCTTCCTTCTGACTTCCCGTCCGGCCTTTCCCGCGCATCCGGCCGACTGGACCACGCGCAACGGGAGAGGGGCGCGCATCTCGCATCGCGTGTCGATGCGCATGCGCGGCGGCGCCAAACGGGATCGCATCGGAAGGCGGCAGAAAATGTGGCAGGGAGGTCGGTGACATGAACAAGGTGGCCCATCTCGTCTCGCTCGCGATGATGCTGGCCGGGGCCGGTTGCCACGACCTGGAGCGGTCGCGGCAAGTCGACAACCCGGCCGTGGCGGGCAAGACCATCGCGCTGCAGGTGTGCTCCAACTGCCATGGCGCGACCGGCGTCTCGGTGTCGCCGCAGTTTCCGAAGCTCGCCGGGCAACGCAAGGAATACCTCGTCGATCAGTTGACGGACTTCAAGCATCACGCGCGCGCCGATCCGAATGCGAAGCGGTACATGTGGGGCTTCACACATCTGACCGACGCGCAGATCGACGACATCGCCACCTATTTCTCGAGCCAGCATGCGGGCCTCGGCGAAGCCGGCGATCGCGCGCTGATCGACGCGGGCAGGGCGATTTTCGTCTCGGGCCTGCCGGACAAGGGCGTCGCGGCGTGTATCGGATGTCATGGCCAGCATGGGGAAGGCGTCGACCGGTTCCCGCGTCTCGCCGGTCAGCATGCGGATTACGTGCTGAAGCAGCTCAGGATCTTCAGGGAAACCGACACGCGGCCACGCGGCGCGGTCATGAAGAGCGTGTGCGCGAACATGACGGAGCAGGAAATGCGCGCCGTCGCGGTATTCGTCGAGGCGTTCCCGGCGGAACCCGAGACAGCGGCGAGCCCGCCGGCCGATCAATGAGCCGGCGGCGGTGAAGCCGGCGCGCGGGGCGCGCACGCAAGCCGGCGCCGACGGCGATCTTTTCGGTGTCTCGTCTCCCCCGGGGCGGGGCACTGCTTTTTATTTCAGCCGTGCGCGGCGACATCGTGGGGATGATGATGAAGGTGATGCGATTCACTCGCGGCGGTGCGGCTTCCATTGCCGCGCCGTCGTACCGGCAAACAGATGTGATGCGCGAGGTTCGGGCACTCGAGCCGGACGACGACCGTCCGTTCCTCGCACGCCTGTCGGTCATCGACTGGCTGTTCGCCCTGGCACTCGTGGTCGGCGCGGGCT
>NZ_QTPP01000041.1 GCF_003853415.1 Burkholderia sp. Bp9142
GCGCTCACGGGCCTGCTCGTGACGACGTTCGCGTTCCTCGGCGTCAACATGTTCCTGTCCGGGCTGCACAGCTACGGCAAGCTGTAAGATTTCCGACGCTGGTCCGACAAAAGACCGCCGGCGCACTGCGTGCCCGGCGGTTTTCTTTTGTAACGGGCGGGCGGTCCGGGCGTCGAACGGCGCATGGTGGGCCGGGTCGAACGCTCATGAAGCGTGCGCGCCGCGCATGCAGGAGGAGCAGCACGATGTGGATCAAACACCCTTTGCGCACCGTACTGACTGGCGGTGATATCGCGCAGAGCCAGATTACGCCGCGCGCGGTGTTCGAGAACCGGCGGCGCGCATTGCAGGCGGCCGGCCTCGCGGCGGCGGGCGGCTTGTTCGGCGGCAGCGGCGCGGCGTTCGCCGCGTATGCGTCGCCCGACGCGCGGGCCGCGAAGCTCGCGGCGAAAACCAACCCGAAGTTCGTCGCGGCCGACAAGGTGACGCCGTTCAAGGACATCACGTCCTACAACAACTTCTACGAATTCGGCACTGACAAGGGCGACCCGGCGCAGAACGCGGGCACGTTGCGGCCGCACCCGTGGCGCGTGAGCGTCGAGGGCGAGGTGCTGCACCCGAAGGTGTTCGATCTCGACGAGCTGCTGAAGCTCGCGCCGCTCGAGGAGCGCGTGTACCGGCTGCGCTGCGTCGAGGGCTGGTCGATGGTGATTCCATGGATCGGCGTGCCGCTTTCCGAGCTGATCAGGCGCGTACAGCCGACCGGTAACGCGAAATACGTGCAGTTCGTCACGCTGGCCGATCCGTCGCAGATGCCGGGGCTGTCGACGCCGGTGCTCGACTGGCCATACTCGGAAGGGCTGCGGATGGACGAGGCGATGAATCCGCTGACGCTGCTGACGATGGGCGTCTACGGCCAGGTGCTGCCGAACCAGAACGGCGCGCCGGTGCGGATCGTCGTGCCGTGGAAGTACGGCTTCAAGAGCGCGAAGTCGCTCGTGAAGATCCGCTTCGTCGACAAGCAGCCGAAGACGAGCTGGAACACGTATGCATCGAACGAATACGGTTTCTATTCGAACGTGAACCCGAACGTCGATCACCCGCGCTGGAGCCAGGCGACCGAGCGCCGGATCGGCGAGGACGGCTTCTTCACGCCGAAGCGCAAGACGCTGATGTTCAACGGCTACGGCGATCTCGTCGCATCGATGTATCAGGGCATGGACCTGAAAAAGAACTTCTGAGTGCGACGGTGAGAAACGACATGCCTCCTTCGACGCTGACGCCGATGCGCGCGTCCGGCGCACGCACGGCCGCCGCCGCGGGCACTTCCCGGACCAGTGCGGTGCGTACCGCGTCGCCGCGCTGGCTTGCGCCCGCCAAGGTGCTGGTTTTCGCGGCCGGCCTCTATCCGCTCGCGCGTCTCGTGCTGTTCGGGCTGACCGACCGGCTCGGCGCGAACCCGATCGAATTCATCACGCGTTCGACGGGCCTCTGGACGCTGGTGATGCTCTGCATCACGCTCGCCATCACGCCGCTTCGGCGCGTGACGGGCGTTCCCGCGTTGCTGCGCTTTCGCCGGATGATCGGCCTGTTCGCGTTCTTTTACGCGACGCTGCATTTCACGACGTATCTGTGGTTCGACAAGTGGTTCGACGTGCTCGCGATCCTGAAGGACGTCGGCAAGCGCCCGTTCATCACGGTCGGCTTCGCCGCGTTCGTGCTGCTGATTCCGCTGGCCGCGACATCGCCGCGTGCGATGGTGCGCCGGCTCGGCCGTCACTGGGCGGCGCTGCATCGCGCGATCTATGTGATCGCGCTGTTCGGCGTGCTGCATTTCTGGTGGATGCGGGCCGGCAAGCACGATCTCGCGCAGCCGACGCTCTACGCGACGGTCGTCGCGGTGCTGCTCGGCTGGCGGCTGCTTGGATGGGGCTGGCGGCGCATCCGTGCGTGACGTTGCGGGCCCGAAAAAACAAAGGGCGATGACGGGAAGTCATCGCCCTTGTCGCGACAGACACTGCGCGAGCGGCGGCGCGCGATTACTGCGCGGAGGCCGGGCCTGATGCCGGTGTGGCGGCCTTCGATGCGCCGCTCGACAGCTCGGGCGACAGCGTGAGCGGCGTGCCGGAAGAGTCGGGAATGCTGTCGGACGACGCATTTTCATCGGTCGGCGCGACGTCCGACGGCGGCGTGTCCTGCTGCTGGATGGGCTTCGCCGGCAACGGGGGCACGGTAGGCAGATAGAGCGGACCGCGTTGGCCGCAGCCGGCAAGAATCGCCAAAGCCGCTACAATCGCGCTCATCCGGAAAACGACTCGCATGATCGTCCCTGAACAATTTAACCGATAGAGTTTAGCATGTCCGATACTGAATACCTGGCCCGTGCCGAGGCCGTGCTGGCGGCCGTCGAGCGTACCGTGGATGCCGCGAACGACGGTGATCACGACATCGATCTGGAGCGCAACGGCAGCGTGCTGACGCTGACGTTCGAGAACGGCTCGAAGATCATCATCAACCTCCAGCCGCCGATGAAGGAACTGTGGATCGCCGCGAAGGCGGGTGGATTCCATTACCGCTTCGTGGACGGCGAATGGCGCGATACACGCACCGGCACCGAGTTCTTCTCGGCGCTCACCGGCTACGCGACGCAGCAGGCCGGCCTGCCGATCACGTTCGGCGCGTAACGACGGGCGCTCGCCGGGCCGGGTGCCGATACGTCGGATCAACGCACAAGGAAAAAGCGCCCCGCGGGGCGCTTTTTTCATGCATGGGCCGTTCGTCAGTGGCCGCGGAACAGGTTCATGATGTCCTGCTTTTCCTGCTCGTCGACGTGCGGCGCCGCTTCTTCGGTGTTCTCGACCGCCGGCGCCTGCGGCACGCCGACCGTCGACACGAAGCCGTGCCCCGGCGTGAACTCGGTGAAGTACAGTTCGCCGCCGAGCGACTGGACGTCGTCCGGCATTGCCGGCTTGAACTCCGGCACGCCCTTCAGCGCCGCGCCCATGTATTCGATCCAGACCGGCAGCGACAGGCCGCCGCCGGTTTCGCGATCGCCGAGGCTGCGCGGGTTGTCGTAGCCGATCCACGCGATCGCCGCGAGCGTGTGCTGGTAGCCTGCGAACCACGCATCGTGCGAGTCGTTCGTCGTGCCGGTCTTGCCCGCGAGGTCGGTGCGCTTCAGTACATTGGTCCGTGCGCCCGTGCCGCGCTGCGCGACGCTCTGCAGCAGGCTGTTCGTCACGTACGCGTTGCGTGCGTCGATCGCGCGCGGCGCGTTCTGCTCGGCGATGAGCGGCTGCGCGCGGGCGACGATCGCGCCGTTCGGATCGGTCACTTCGGCGATCAGGTACGGATTCACGCGGAAGCCGCCGTTCGCGAACACCGAGTACGCGCCGGCCATCTGCAGTGGCGTGACCTGGCCCGCGCCGAGCGCCATCGGCAGGTAGGCCGGATGGCGGTCGGCGTCGAAGCCGAAGCGCGTGATGTACTGCTGCGTGTACTTCGTGCCGATGTGGTTCAGGATCCGGATCGACACGAGGTTGCGCGAACGCTGCAGCGCGGTGCGCATCGACATCGGGCCTTCGAAGCCGCCGCCGTAGTTCTTCGGTTCCCACGGCTGGCCGCCGGTTTCCGCGGCGCTGAAATACAGCGGGCCGTCGTTGATCACCGTGGCCGGCCCGAGGCCCTTGTCGAGCGACGCCGAGTAGATGAACGGCTTGAACGACGAACCCGGTTGCCGCCACGCCTGCGTGACGTGGTTGAACTTGTTCTTGTTGTAGTCGAAGCCGCCGACGAGCGAGCGGATCGCGCCGTCCTGCGGGATGATCGAGATGAACGCGCCTTCGACCTGCGGCAACTGCGTGATCGACCATTTGTCGGCGTCGTTCTTCACGACCCGGACGATCGCGCCCGGGCGGATGCGGCGGTTCGGCTGCGCGCTGGCCGACAGCGCGCCCGACGCGAAGCGCAGGTTGTCGCCTTCGATCGTCGCGCTGCTGCCGTCGATGAAGGCGACCGTGATCTGGCGCGGGGTTGCCGCGGTGACCACCGCCGCGACCAGTTCGCCGTTGTCGGGGTGCTCGAGCAGCGCGTCGTCGATCGCCTGCTCGCGGTCGTCCGCGCCGGCCGGCAGCTCGATGAAGCCTTCCGGCCCGCGATAGCCGTGGCGGCGCTCGTAATCCATGATGCCCTTGCGCAGCGCGGTGTACGCGACCTGCTGGTCGGCCGAGTCGATCGTCGTGACGACGTTGAAGCCGCGCGTGTAGGTTTCCTCGCGATACTGCGCGTACATCATCTGCCGGACCATTTCCGCGACGTACTCGGCGTGCACGCTGAACTCGCGGCCCGCGCCCTTGACGACGAGCGGCTGCGCGACGGCTTCGTCGTACTGCTCGCGGGTGATGAAGTTCAGCTCGAGCATCCGCTGCAGGATGTATTCCTGGCGGACCTTCGCGCGCTTCGGATTGACCACCGGGTTATACGCGGACGGTGCCTTCGGCAGCCCCGCGAGCATCGCCGCTTCGGCGAGCGTGATGTCCTTCAGATCCTTGCCGAAATACACGCGCGCGGCGCTCGCGAAGCCGTACGCACGCTGGCCGAGATAGATCTGATTCATGTAGACCTCGAGAATCTGATCCTTCGTCAGTGCGCGCTCGATCCGGTACGCGAGCAGAATCTCGTAGATCTTGCGCGTGTAGGTCTTTTCGCTCGACAGGAAGAAGTTGCGCGCGACCTGCATCGTGATCGTGCTCGCGCCCTGCGACGCATGGCCGTTCGTCAGCGCGACGAAGCCGGCGCGGGCGATGCCGGTGAGGTCGACGCCGCCGTGATCGTAGAAGCGCGCGTCCTCGATCGCGAGGATCGCTTTCTTGAGCGAGTCCGGCACGTCCTTGAAATGGACGATGTCGCGGCGTTCCTCGCCGAATTCGCCGATCAGCACGTGATCGGACGTATAGATGCGCAG
Organism: Burkholderia sp. Bp9142; assembly: GCF_003853415.1. Taxonomy (GTDB): domain Bacteria; phylum Pseudomonadota; class Gammaproteobacteria; order Burkholderiales; family Burkholderiaceae; genus Burkholderia. The sequence goes on from NZ_QTPP01000041.1 coordinate 4,964, forward strand.
CGGAACCTTCGGACGATAGTCGGTCAGCGCGTCGAGCGACGGCATGTTCGGCCACGCGACGACGAGCGCGTAGCCGAGCACGAGGCCGCCGGCCACGACGAGGGCCACGCACATCGCGGCGACGCCGATCAGGGCTTTCTGCCACCAGGGCCGTTTCTTCGGCTCGGGCGCGGGAGGCGGGGACGTAGGAGACGTGGATTGCATAGGCATACCGGAAAACAGTCCCGCGATTATAGCTGCCCGGTAAGACCGGTCCTGACGCGGGGGCGTCCGCCGGAAAGCCGGCGGATCGCGGTGCCGCCAGCATAGCGTCCGCGCGGCTGTTCCGTGCCGTGGCTGGCCGTCCGGCCGACTGTCGCGCGCACGCGCCGCTTTGCAGAATCAGGCCTCGGAAACGCGGCGTGGGCCGCAACGATCGCGGGAGGCTGGGATGACAGGACGATGGGCGGCGCGGTTCGCGCCGGGCAGGCACCGTTCGACGGGCGTCGACGTCGGTGCGGACGAGGTGAGGGTGGCCGTGCTGAGCCGGCGCGGCCGCGTCGCGGATGTGCGGGTCGAAGGGCTCGAGCGGGAGCCGGTGGGACTGGCGGGCGGGCCGGAGGACGCGCGCTGGGCCGCGGTCGCGCGCGCGTTGGCGGCAGCCGTGTCGCGGTTGTCGGCCGCGGGCGTGCGCTGCGACGCGCGCGGCGTGATGGCGCTGCGCGACGACGAGATGCGGACCGCGACGCTCGATCTGGCCGGGCGCGACGACGTCGCCCACGCCGCCCGCCAGGCGGCCGAACGCATCTCGGGGCTGGCGCCGGACAGCCTCGCATTCGACTGGCGGCAGGACGACGGCGCGTGTCCGGGCGAGATTGCGGTCGCCGTGGCACCGCAGGCATTGCTCGAACGGCGGATCGACGTGGCCGCGCAGGCCGGCATCGACCTGACGGCCGTAGACGGCGAGTCGGCCGCCGCGTTGCGCGCGTTGCGCTATGCCGCGCAGTTCGAACCCGACGCGCACGGTCCGTACGCCGCATTCTGGTTCTGCGACACGGGCGTGCGCGGCTGGCGGGTCGACGGCGCGGTCGCCGCGCCGGTGCTCGCGGTGTCCGGCGACGTGCAGGCGGCGCTGCCCGACGCATTGCGCCAGTGCGTATTCGAGCCGGTGCGCTGCGTGCTCGTGGCCGGCGACGCGCGCTGCATCGCCCGCTGCGGCACGTCGGTCGCCGATATCGGCGATGCGCTCGGCGTGGCCGCGGTGCCGTTCGACTGCACGGGATGGAACGGGTTGCCGGGCGAGCCCTCCGGTGTGCCGGGAGGTCCGGCATTTGCCCTCGCGGTCGGACTGGCGCTGCGCGGGGTGTGGGAATGATGGCCGATACGGGGTTCGGGCGGCCTGTCGTCGGCCACGCCGCGCTCGGTGGCTTCAATCTGCTGCCATACCGTGAGCGGCTGGCGCAGGCGTTGCGGCGGCGTCGTGCCATGCAGTGCGGGGCAGCGATCGTGCTCGGCATATTCGGGGCCTGCGTCTGGACGGGGGCGCAGACAGTGTGGAGATGGCGCGTGGATGCCGAGCGTACGCGTGTGGAGGCGCAACTGCGGCAATTGCAGCCACAGGTCGATGCCGCACGGCGTGCCGCCGGTGCGGCCGCCGACCTCGCGCAGCGCGATGCGCGGTCGGTCGTGCTTGCCGCGCCTTACCGGCGCGCCACCGGGCTGCTCGCAACGCTGGCGCAGGTGCGCGACGACACCGTCCGGCTCGACGCATTGCGCACGACTTCGTCCGGCGCCGTGCTCGACGCGCGCGCGACGAGCTATCGGGCGGCCGCGCGGTGGCTCGCGCGGATCGCAGCCGAGCGGCGCGACTGGCGCTTCGATATCGGTGCGCTGACACCGGCTTCGGCCACGCCGGTCACGGGGGCAGCCGTGCCGTTCCGGTTTTCCGTACAGGTGCGCTGGCACGACGCGTCGCCGCGGCAGGGCGCAGCAGGAGGTGGCGCATGACGGCGATCGTGCCTCTGTCCATGCGAGGCGTTGCCGGGTCGCTCGGCCACGCGACGCGGGTGTCGCCGGCCGCGGCACACGCCGTCGGCTGCGTGGCGGCATTCGCGTCCGTGATGGTGGGCGCCATTCATCTGACGGATGCCGTCGACTGGAGCGGACTTGCACGCAGTCGCGCGTTGCTGGCAATGGCACAGGTGCGTGCCGCCGACACACAGCGGATGCTCGCGGCCGCCGCGCAGCAGCGGCGCGACACGGTCCCGGCTGCCGGGCGCCATGTCAGCTCGCCGCGTGCGCCGGCGTGGCCCGCGCTGTTGCTTGAGCTGGCCGACCTGGCCGGAGCGAGCGGTTTGCGGATCGTGTCGATCGAGCCGCGGCGCGCGGACGATGCGGCGCCGGACGGCCGGCGCACGGTGCGGATCGTTGCCGACGGCGGCTTTCCGGCGCTGCTGCGGCTGATGGGAGGGTTGGCGGGCTTCCCCGCGCTGGTGGTGCCGTCGGTGCTGCATATCGAGCGAAAACCGCCCGCGTCGCGGGTCGACATGACGATCGACGTGTTTCCGTCGCTGTCGGCAGCCCGTTTTCCGGGTGGCGCGGTGCCCGCGCTTGCCGGTGCACCGGGCGGCGATCCATTCGGCGGCGCGGGTTCGCCCATGGTGGCCGAAGATGCGGCGCCGCGTCTGGCCGGCACGATCCGCGATGCGCACGCCGGACTTGCGTTGTTCGATGCAGGTGACGGCGTGTTCGCGGCCGTCGCGCCGGGCGAAGCACTCGGGGCCTCGCGCGTGATGCGCGTCGATGCCGGTGCCGTGACGCTTGCGACGGCCGATGGCGCGCGCCGGTTCGTCATGGACGAAGGAGATCGTCCATGACGATATACGGATGGTGGGCGATCGCATTCTGGGCCGGATCATGCGTGGCCACGGCGCGCGCGGCGCTACCGCCCCTGCCTCCCTTGCCGCCGGCCGGCTGGCCGATCGCATCGATGCAGGTGCCCGCTTCGGACACACCGCTGCCGCAGGGCGCGCCCGGTGGCGCGGTCGGCATGAACGGTGCAGCCTCGGCGCAGGACGACCCACTGCCGTTCGATCAGGCCGCACGTGCAGCGCATCAGGCGGGCACAACCGCACCCGTGCCGCTGCTGGAAGGGCCGCCGATCCCATTGCCGCCGCCGACGCGCATGAGCGACGCCGCGGCGCGGCACCCCGGCGATCCGGACGACGCGCGGCGGATCTCGCTGAATCTGCAAGGCGCCGGGCTCGCGGCCGCGTTCGACGCGCTCGCGCGCTTCACCGGGCTCAACATCATCGTCGGCGAGCAGGTGCGCGGCACCGTGACGTTACGTCTGAACAATGTCCGCTGGCGCGATGCGTTCGATACGTTGCTCGACACGCACGGGCTGGCGATGTCCCGGCGCGGCAACGTGATCTGGGTCACGCCCGCGGCAGAACTCGCCGCGCGGGAGCGAGCGCGCTTCGAAACGCACGCACGCGCGGCCGAACTGGAGCCGCTCGCGAGCCGGACCTTCGCGCTGCACTATCCGCGCGCGCTGGACGTGCAGCGGCTGCTGGCCGGTGCGACCGGCCAGCGCCTGCTGTCGAAACGCGGCGCGGCGGCGGCCGATCCGCGCACGAACCTGCTGTTCGTCACCGATCTTGCGCCGCGCATCGCGCAGATCGCGGGCCTGATCGGCGCGATCGACCGGCCGTCGCGGCAGGTCCGGATCGAGGCGCGCATCGTCGAAGGCGAACAGGGCTTCTCGCGCAACCTCGGTGCACGCGTCGCGCTGCGCGCGCAGGGACGGGCGCCCGCGGCCGACGGCGCGGCATTCGCGGCGGACACGCGCAACGCGCTCGACCTGGCCGCGCGACCGCTCGGCGGGTTCGAGGCGGCGACGGCCGGCTTCACGCTGTTCGCCGCGCCGCTCAGCCGCGTGCTCGACGTCGAGTTGAGCGCGCTCGAGGCACAGGGGCGGGGCCAGATCGTCTCCAGCCCGCGCGTGGTGACGGCCGACCGCGTGAAGGCAATCGTCGAACAGGGCTCGGAGCTGCCGTACCAGGCCAAGGTCGGCAACGGTGTGAGCGGCGTGCAGTTCCGCCGTGCGACACTGAAGCTCGAGGTCGAGCCGCAGATCACGCCTGACGGGCGCGTCGTGCTCGACCTGGACGTGACGAAGGACAGCATCGGCGAGCCGACCGCGGCCGGCCCGGCGATTCATACGAAGCACGTCCAGACGCGCGTGGAGGTCGAGGACGGCGGGACGGTCGCGATCGGCGGGATTTACGAGCAGTTGAACCGGGACGATGTGACGCGGGTGCCGCTCTTGGGCAAAATACCGGTTCTGGGCGCGCTTTTCCGGCACCGCGCGCGGCGCGATCAGCGCAACGAACTGGTCGTCTTCATCACGCCGACGGTCGTCGGCGCGCGTTGCGAGACGGCCGGCGCGGGCGACGCGGATGCGGGAGAAACGGGGCCGGAAGCCGGTGGCGCAGGCTCGACAAGGCAGCCGCTTTGCCAGTAAGCTGCGCCACACACCAGCAAGATTCAAGCAGAGGAAGCCGTTGCAAGCGCGGGACCCACACGCAAACGTATTTTTCGTCGGCCTTATGGGAGCGGGTAAGACCACCGTGGGCCGTGCGGTCGCGCGCCGGCTCGACAGGACGTTCTTCGACTCCGACCACGAAATCGAGGCCCGCACGGGGGCGCGCATTCCGGTGATCTTCGAGATGGAGGGCGAGGCCGGGTTTCGCGACCGCGAATCGCAGGTGATCGCCGATCTCACGCAGCGCGAGAACATCGTGCTCGCGACGGGCGGCGGCGCGGTGCTGCGCCCCGAAAATCGCGATTGCCTGAAAGGCAACGGCATCGTCATCTATCTGCGCGCCAACCCGCACGATCTGTGGCTGCGCACCCGCAAGGACAAGAACCGCCCGCTGTTGCAGACCGACGATCCGAAGGCACGTCTCGAAGCGCTCTACGAAGTGCGCGACCCGCTGTACCGCGAATGCGCGGACTTCATCATCGAGACCGGCCGTCCGTCGGTCAACGGCCTCGTCAACATGGTGCTGATGCAACTCGAACTGGCAGGCGTCATCGCCAAGCCGCTACAAGCATGATTACCGTCAACGTCGACCTGGGCGACCGCGCCTACCCGATTCACATTGGTGCCGCCTTGATCGGCCGCACCGAGCTGTTCGCTCCTCATATCACCGGTTCCTCGGTCACGATCGTCACGAACACGACGGTCGATCCGCTCTACGGCGACGCGCTGCGCGCCGCGCTCGCGCCGCTCGGCAAGCGCGTATCGACGGTCGTGCTGCCGGACGGCGAGGCCTACAAGAACTGGGAAACGCTGAACCTGATCTTCGACGGCCTGCTGACCGAGCGTGCCGACCGCAAGACGACGCTCGTCGCACTCGGCGGCGGCGTGATCGGCGACATGACCGGCTTTGCCGCCGCGTGCTACATGCGCGGCGTGCCGTTCATCCAGGTACCGACGACGCTGCTGTCGCAGGTCGATTCGTCGGTCGGCGGCAAGACCGGCATCAACCACCCGCTCGGCAAGAACATGATCGGCGCGTTCTACCAGCCGCAGGCCGTGATCGCCGATATCGGCGCGCTGACCACGCTGCCCGATCGCGAGCTGGCGGCCGGCATGGCCGAGGTCATCAAGACGGGCGCGATCGCCGATGCGGAATTCTTCGACTGGATCGAGGCGAACGTCGATGCGCTGAACCGCCGCGAGCCGGCCGCGCTCGCGCACGCGGTGAAGCGCTCGTGCGAGATCAAGGCGAGCGTGGTCGCGGCCGACGAACGCGAAGGCGGCCTGCGTGCGATCCTGAACTTCGGCCATACGTTCGGCCATGCGATCGAGGCCGGGCTCGGCTACGGCGAGTGGCTGCACGGCGAAGCGGTCGGCTGCGGGATGGTGATGGCGGGCGACCTGTCGGTGCGGCTCGGCCTCTTCGACGAAGCTTCGCGGCGGCGGCTGGATGCGGTGATCGCCGCCGCGCACCTGCCGGTCCGCGGGCCGGCACTCGGCGATGCGCGCTACATGGACCTGATGCGCGTCGACAAGAAGGCCGAAGCCGGTGTGATCAAGTTCATCCTGCTGAAGCGATTCGGCGATACGCTGATCACCCAGGCGCCCGACGAAGCCGTGTTCGCTACACTGGCGCAGACAACCCGGTAACGGCGCCCCGGATGCCCCGGCGCCCCTGACGTGGAGGAGACGTGAGCGAGACATCCAGCAGCACACTGCCCGAGGCCGGCCGCGCATCCGTCGCGGCGCCGGTCGAGCCGCCGACGCTGGCGGCGCTGGAAGCCCATCTCGCTCCGTATGCCGCTCACGCGTCGCAGTCGCGCGGCCGCCGTCATCAGGAAACGCCGCCGGCGGCGCGTACCGAATTCCAGCGCGACCGCGACCGCATCGTTCATTCGACCGCGTTCCGCCGGCTCGAATACAAGACGCAGGTCTTCGTCAATCACGAAGGCGACCTGTTCCGCACCCGCCTCACGCACAGCCTCGAAGTCGCGCAGATCGCGCGCTCGGTCGCGCGCAACCTGCGCCTGAACGAGGATCTCGTCGAAGCGATCTCGCTTGCGCACGATCTCGGTCATACGCCGTTCGGCCATGCCGGGCAGGACGCGCTGAACGCGTGCATGCGCGAGCACGGCGGCTTCGAGCACAACCTGCAGAGCCTGGCCGTCGTCGACGAGCTCGAGGAGCACTACGGCGCGTTCAACGGCCTGAACCTGTGCTTCGAGACGCGCGAAGGCATCCTCAAGCACTGCTCGCGCGAGAACGCCCGCAAGCTCGGCGCGCTCGGCGAGCGCTTCCTGCAAGGGCGCCAGCCGTCGCTGGAAGCGCAGCTCGCGAACATCGCGGACGAGATCGCATACAACAACCATGACGTCGACGACGGCCTGCGCTCCGGCCTGATCACGATCGAGCAGCTCGCCGAAGTGGATCTGTGGCAGTGCCACTACGACGCGGCGCTCGCCGAATTTCCGCATCTCGAAGGCCGCCGCCTCGTGCACGAGACGGTGCGCCGCATCATCAACACGCTGATCGTCGACCTGATCGACGAGACCACGCGCAATCTCGCACGTGTCGTGCCCGCGTCGCTCGACGACGTGCGCGCGGCGCCGCCGCTCGTCGCGCACAGCGAAGCGATCGCCGCGCAGGCGGCCGCCCTCAAGCGTTTCCTGTTCAAGAACCTGTACCGCCACTACAAGGTGATGCGCATGGCGAACAAGGCGCAGCGGGTCGTCACCGGGCTGTTCGACGCGTTCATCGACGATCCGCGGCTGCTGCCGCCGCCTTACCAGTCGGACGACGACGCGCAGCAGCCGCGCCTTGTCGCGCACTACATCGCCGGCATGACCGACCGCTTCGCGCTGAAGGAATACCAGCGCCTGTTCGTCGTCAACGACAACTGACTGTCACAAACGATCACTAGACTTCGCCGGTTCAATGGCGACGGGAATGTTGCACACGCTGTTGGTAACGTTTTCATAGGAGAGAGGTCGATGAAGAAGAAGCCTGCGGGGACCATGGTTCGCTCGATCGCGCTGGGCGGCGCGCTGATGTTCGGTGTGCAGCATGCGGCGTTCGCCGTGACGGAGATCCAGTTCTGGCATGCGATGGAGTCGGCGCTCGGCGAGCGCGTGAACGAGCTCGCTGCGCAGTTCAACGCATCGCAAAGCGACTACAGGATCGTGCCGGTCTTCAAGGGCACCTACGACCAGGCGCTCGCGGCGGGCATCGCCGCCTATCGCAGCGGCAACGCGCCGGCGATCCTCCAGGTCTATGAAGTCGGCACCGCGACGATGATGCAGGCGAAGAAGGCCGTCGTGCCGGTCTACGACGTGTTCAAGCAGGCCGGCGTGCCGCTCGACGAAAAGGCCTTCGTGCCGACCATCGCGAGCTACTACAGCGACGCGAAGACGGGCCATCTCGTGTCGATGCCGTTCAACAGCTCGACGCCGGTGCTGTACTACAACAAGGACGCGTTCAAGAAGGCCGGGCTCGATCCGAACCAGCCGCCGAAGACGTGGGCCGACGTGCAGGCGGACGCCGAGAAGCTGCGCAAGTCCGGGATGACCTGTGGCTTCACGACCGGCTGGCAGGGCTGGATCCAGCTAGAGAACTACAGTGCGTGGCATGCGCTGCCGTTCGCGAGCCGCAACAACGGCTTCGACGGCGCCGACGCGGTGCTCGAATTCAACAAGCCGCAGCAGGTCGCGCACATCGCGTTCCTGCAGCAGATGCAGAAGGACGGCACGTTCTCGTACGCGGGCCGCAAGGACGAAGCGTCCGCGAAGTTCTACAGCGGCGACTGCGGGATCCTGACGACGTCGTCGGGCGCGCTCGCGAACGTGCAGAAGTTCGCGAAGTTCAGCTACGGCACCGGCATGATGCCGTACGACGCGAACGTGAAGGGCGCGCCGCAGAACGCGATCATCGGCGGCGCGAGCCTGTGGGTGCTGGCCGGCAAGGATCCGGCGACCTACAAGGGCGTCGCGAATTTCCTCGCGTTCCTGGCCTCGCCGCCGATCGCCGCGAAGTGGCACCAGGAAACGGGCTACCTGCCGGTCACGACGGCCGCGTACGATCTCACGCGCCAGCAGGGCTTCTACGCGAAGAACCCGAGCGCGGAAACCGCGATCAAGCAGATGATGAACAAGCCGCCGCTGCCCTACACGAAGGGGCTGCGTCTCGGCAACATGCCGCAGATCCGCACGGTCGTCGACGAAGAGCTGGAGCAGGTCTGGGCGCAGAAGAAGTCGCCGAAGGACGCGCTCGATTCGGCGGCGTCGCGCGGCGACGAGCTGCTGCGCCGCTTCGAGAAGTCGGGCGGCTGAGCCCGCATCGCGTTCGTGCCGCCGGCCGCCGCGTCGCGCATGCGCGCGTGCGGGCCGGCGGCGCGGTTCCCTTTCCGTTTCGCCTGACCGGATGCCCGCGATGCAATCCCGTTCCCGCTTCGGCGCGAGCCTGCTGCCGTACCTGCTGATCGCGCCGCAGCTCGCGATCACCGCCGTGTTCTTCCTGTGGCCGGCCGGCGTCGCGCTGTGGCAGTCGACGCAAATGCAGGATGCGTTCGGCACGTCGAGCGAGTTCGTCGGCCTCGCGAACTTCACGCACCTGTTCGCCGATCCGCTGTACCTCGACTCGCTCCGCACGACGCTGGTGTTCAGCTCGCTCGTCACGGTGAGCGGGCTCGTCGTGTCGCTGCTGCTCGCCGCGTGCGCCGACCGCGTGATCCGCGGCGCGCGCGTGTACCGCACGCTGCTGATCTGGCCGTACGCGGTCGCGCCGACGATCGCGGCCGTGCTGTGGGCGTTCCTGTTCAACCCGAGCATCGGCCTCGTCACCTATGCGCTCGCGAAGGGCGGCATCGTGTGGAATCACGCGCTGAACGGCGGCCAGGCGATGTTCCTCGTCGTGCTCGCGTCGGTATGGAAGCAGGTGAGCTACAACTTCCTGTTCTTCTACGCGGGGCTGCAGGCGATTCCGCGCTCGCTGATCGAGGCGGCGGCGATCGACGGTGCCGGGCCGGTGCGGCGCTTCTTCAACATCGTGCTGCCGCTGCTGTCGCCGACGAGCTTCTTCCTGCTCGTCGTGAACCTGGTCTATGCGTTCTTCGACACGTTCCCGGTGATCGACGCGGCCACCGCGGGCGGCCCCGCACAAAGCACGAAGACGCTGATCTACAAGATCTTCACGGAAGGCTTCCAGGGGCTCGACATCGGCAGTTCGGGCGCGCAGTCGGTCGTGCTGATGATCATCGTCGTCGGGCTCACGGTGATCCAGTTCCGCTTCGTCGAACGCAGGGTGCAATACGCATGATCGAAAATCGCAAGGGCTTCGACCTGTTCTGCCACGCGGTGCTGATCGCGGGCATCGTGCTGATCGTGTTCCCCGTCTACGTCGCGTTCTGCGCGGCGACGATGAACGCGCGGGAGGTATTCACGATCCCGCTGTCGCTGGTGCCGAGCACGCACCTGCTGGAGAACATCGCGTACATCTGGGGGCACGGCAGCGGTGGCACGACGGCGCCGTTCGGCCGGCTGCTCGTCAACAGCTTCGTGATGGCGCTCGGGATCGCGGTCGGCAAGATCGCGGTGTCGATCCTGTCCGCGTACGCGATCGTCTATTTCCGCTTCCCGTTCCGCAACACGGCGTTCTGGCTGATCTTCGTCACGCTGATGCTGCCGGTCGAGGTGCGGATCTTCCCGACCGTGCAGGTCGTGTCGACGCTGCACCTGACGAACACCTACGCCGGGCTCTCGCTGCCGCTGATCGCATCGGCGACCGCGACGTTCCTGTTCCGCCAGTTCTTCATGACGCTGCCCGACGAGCTGATGGACGCCGCGCGCATCGACGGCGCGGGGCCGCTGCGCTTTTTCCGGGACGTCGTGCTGCCGCTGTCGAAGACGAGCATCGCGGCGCTGTTCGTGATCACGTTCATCTACGGCTGGAACCAGTATCTGTGGCCGATCCTGATCACGACGGAGGCGTCGCTGTCGACGGCGGTGGTGGGCATCAAGACGATGATCGCGAGCGGCGACGCCGCGACCGAATGGCAATACGTGATGGCGGCGACGCTGCTGGCGATGATTCCGCCGCTCGTCGTCGTGCTGGCGATGCAGCGCTGGTTCGTGCGCGGCCTCGTCGATTCCGAGAAATAAACGACGGACGGCAACCGGGAGAAGGACCAAGTATGGCTGCGCTGAGCTTGAAGGGCGTCAGGAAATCCTACGACGGCAAGCAGCACGTGCTGCACGGCATCGACGTGGAGATCGCCGACGGCGAATTCATCGTGCTGGTCGGCCCGTCGGGCTGCGGCAAGTCGACGCTGCTGCGGATGATCGCGGGGCTCGAGACGGTGACGGACGGCGAGATCGCGATCGGCGAGCGCATGGTCAACGCGCTGGAGCCGAAGGATCGCGACATCGCGATGGTGTTCCAGAACTACGCGCTGTATCCGCACATGACGGTCGCGCAGAACATGGGCTACGGGCTGAAGATCCGCGGCATCGAGCGCGCGACGATCGACGCGCGGGTGGCCGCGGCCGCGAAGATCCTCGAACTCGAGCCGCTGCTCGCGCGGCGGCCGCGCGAACTGTCGGGCGGCCAGCGGCAGCGCGTCGCGATGGGGCGTGCGATCGTGCGCGAGCCGTCGGTGTTCCTGTTCGACGAGCCGCTGTCGAACCTCGATGCGAAGCTGCGCGTGCAAATGCGGCTCGAGATCCAGCGGCTGCATGCGCGGCTCGCGACGACGAGCGTGTACGTGACGCATGACCAGATCGAGGCGATGACGCTCGCGCAGCGCGTGATCGTGATGAACCGCGGCTATGCGGAGCAGATCGGCGCGCCGGTCGACGTGTACGAGAAGCCGGCGACGGTGTTCGTCGCGGGCTTCATCGGCTCGCCGGCGATGAACCTGATGCACGGCCGGCTGTCGGAGGACGGCGCGACATTTACGGTCGCGGGCGGCGGTCCGGCGCTGCCGGTTGCCGGCGCGCCCGGCATCGGAACCGCGATCGCCACCGGGCGCGACTGGGTGCTCGGCGTGCGGCCGGAGCACATGACGCCGCAGCCGGGTGTCGCGCAGGCGACGCTGCCGGTCGACTCGTGCGAGCTGCTCGGCGCGGACAACCTCGCGCACGGCCGCTGGGGCAACCACGACGTCGCGGTGCGCTTGCCGCACGCGGATCGTCCCGCGCGCGGCACGGCGCTGGGCACCTCGCTGCCCGCGCACCGGCTGCATTTCTTCGATCCCGAGACCGGCAAGCGTGCCGGCTGACCCTGACGAACCTGCCGCGAGGCGCACGATGAGTTCCCGTACCGACTGGCCCTATCCGCGCGTCGTCGCCCATCGCGGCGGCGGCACGCTCGCGCCGGAGAACACGCTCGCCGCGCTCGACGAGGGCGCGCGGCGCGGTCACCGGATGGTCGAGTTCGACGCGAAGCTGTCGGCCGACGACGTGACGTTCCTGCTGCATGACGACACGGTCGACCGCACGTCGAACGGCAGCGGGCCTGCGGCGGGCATGCGTTATGCCGCGCTGGCCGAGCTCGACGCGGGCGCCTGGTTCGACGTGCGCTTCGCGGGCGAGCGGATGCCGACGTTCGAGGCGGCGGCGGCGCGTTGCATCGCGCACGGGCTGGCCGCGAACGTCGAGATCAAGCCGTGCCCCGGCCGCGAGCGCGAGACCGGGTCGCGGGTGGCCGCCGATGCGGCAGCATACTGGCACGGTGCGCCCGTGGCGCCGCTCCTGTCGTCGTTCTCGTTCGACGCGCTGCAACAGGCGCGCGCGCGCGCACCGGCGCTGCCGCGCGGGATGCTGTACGAGGCGGTGCCGGACGACTGGCATGCGCAGGTCGTCGGCGCGCTCGGCTGCGTATCGTTGCATGCAGACCACAGCAGGCTGAACGAACCGCTCGTGCGCGCGATCAGGGCGGCCGGGCTGCGCATCCTGGTTTACACGGTCAACGACCTCGCCCGGGCGCGCGAACTCGTGCGCTGGGGTGTCGATGCGGTCTGCACGGACCGCATCGACCTGATCGGCCCGACGGCACTCGACGACATCGTGTAACGCCGCGCCCATCCGGCAAAACCCTGCACGGGAACGTGCCTGACGCGAAAAAACGACGCCCCGGCGGGATTCCGACCGGGGCGTTTCGCATCTCGGGCCCGTTACTCAAGGAAAATTCCGCTACAAATTGCAGCGGGATTAACCATTCCCCAAATATTCGACTACGCTTAGAAGCGGTAGCCGACGTTCAGGTACGTGACGATCGGATTGAGCGCGATGTGGGCCTTCGACGTCTCGGTCAGCGTGCCGACCGGCGTGCGGCGGGCCGTCGTGAAGGTCGCGGTGACGCTTACCGGCACGTAGGAGATCGACAGGCCGGCGAACCAGTGCTTCGTGAAGTTGTACGTGAAGCCGGCGTTGAAGACGGGCGCCCACTGGTTGCTCGTGGTCGCGCTGGTCGGGCCGCCGAGCACGCCGTTCTCGAACGCGCTGTTCGTGATCTTCGCGCCCGTGAACCAGACGTACGACGCACCGATGCCGACATACGGGCGGAACTTCGCGTTGGCGTCGTTGAAGTGGTAGCGAAGCAACACGGCGGGGCTCCACTGGTACGCACGGCCGAGTATGCCGAACTTTTCGAACTGACCCTTGCCGGTAATGTCGAACTTTGGCGGTATCCCCATGACGAGCTCGGTGGAGATGTGGTCGGTGATGAAGTAGCCGGTTGCGAGGCCGAGGGTATCGGCGTCGTTGATGCCGGCGCCGGTGTTGGCAATGGACTTGTTGATGGGCGTGCCGCCTACGCCGTACACGTAGAGCGGGTCGCTGCTGTCCTGCGGGGACAGGTGGAACCAGCCCGTGCTGACATAGAAGTCGCCTGCAGATTGTGCGTGTGCCGTACCGCCCGCAAATGCGAAAGCGAGCGCTGCGGCCCCCGTAATGGCCAGTTTTCGATTCATTGTGTCTCCTCCGATCAAAGGCGTGCTCATTATGACGACTGCGTTTAAAACCAAACAAGCTCGCAAGTTAGAGCTTTCTCCCTAGCATTCGCACGACCGTACGCTTCCGCGCCCCGCAGGGACAGGCATTCTACGCAGGTGCGCAATTTCGGACCTCCGGGTATTTCCTAACGCGTTCAAACGGACATTCAGCATGGCACGGTTAGCACGACTCTACGTTCCCGACCAGCCGCAGCACGTGATACTGCGCGGCCTGGATCAGCAACCCGCGTTCGTCGACGACCAGGACTACGAACTCTTCATCGATTGTCTGAAGGCCGCGGCACGCGATCACCATCTTTCGGTGCATGCCTACGTGCTGCTCCCGCGTCAGGTGCAGCTCCTCGTGACGCCGAGCGACGAGGCGAGCCTGCCGAAGGCGATGCAGGCGGTCGGCCGCCGCTACGTCGCGCATTTCAACCGGCGCTATTCGCGCCGCGGCACCCTGTGGGAAGGTCGCTATCGCGCGACCGTGATCGAAGGCGAGCGCTATTTCCTGCTCGCGAGCCGCGTGGTCGAGATGAGCCCGGTGCGCTCGCAGCTGGTCGCGACGCCCGACGCCTATCGCTGGTCGAGCTACCGGCACCACGTCGGGCTCACCGTCGACAGCCTGATCACCGACCATCCGCTCTACTGGGCGCTCGGCAACACGCCGTTCGACCGCCAGCGCGCGTACAAGGAGCTGTGCGAGCAGCCGCTCGACGAGCGGCAGGCCGACCAGCTCCAGCAGGCGACGCTGAAGGGCTGGGTGCTCGGCGGCGAGAACTACCGCGAGTGGGCGGCGCGCACCGCGAACCGCCGTGTGTCGCCGCTGCCGCGCGGACGCCCCAGAAAGGTGCGTGAAAACACGCCGCCGATCCAGCAGTAACGCGGGGAAGGCGGATCACGAGGCGGCGCTGCGGGCGCCGTCTCTTTTTGCACCAAATCGATACGGCCCCAATAAAATAGCACCAGATCCGAGCATGCCTTTAATTGGGGTTCGATCAAGCGGTTTTTGTTGCTATTCCTTTGATTCGTCGCGTATATTCCGAATTCCGGTGGCCCGGGCGAAGCTTGCCCAACCACTGTCGGCCGTGCCGTCTCCCGTCGGGAGCGGGATCGACGGCAACAAAAAAATGGTTCAACGGCCCTCGAGGCCCCTTTACGACGGTGTCCCCATGAACGACCACCAGCAGCCGCTCGCCGCGGTGCCCGCCGCACAAGGTCTGTACGACCCGCAAAACGAACACGACGCCTGCGGCGTCGGCTTCGTCGCTCACATCAAGGGCAAGAAGAGCCACGAGATCATTCAGCAGGGCCTGAAGATCCTCGAGAACCTCGACCACCGCGGCGCGGTCGGTGCCGATCCGCTGATGGGCGACGGTGCCGGCATCCTGATCCAGGTTCCGGACGCGTTCTATCGCGAGGAAATGTCGAAGCAGGGCGTGACGCTGCCGCCGGCCGGCGAATATGGGGTCGGGATGATCTTCCTGCCGAAGGAAAACGCGTCGCGTCTCGCGTGCGAGCAGGAACTCGAGCGGACGGTGCGGGCGGAAGGGCAGGTCGTGCTCGGCTGGCGCGACGTGCCGGTCGACCATGCGATGCCGATCTCGCCGACCGTGAAGGCGAGCGAGCCGCTGATCCGCCAGATCTTCATCGGCCGCGGCAAGGACATCATGGTGACGGACGCGCTCGAGCGGAAGCTGTACGTGATCCGCAAGACCGCGAGCCACCGCATCCAGGCGCTGAAGCTCAAGCACGGCAAGGAATACTTCGTGCCGTCGATGTCGGCGCGCACGGTGGTCTACAAGGGGCTGCTGCTGGCGGGCCAGGTCGGCGTGTACTACCGCGACCTGCAGGACGAGCGCGTGGTGTCGGCGCTCGCGCTCGTGCACCAGCGCTTCTCGACCAACACGTTCCCGGCATGGGAACTGGCTCACCCGTACCGGATGATCGCGCACAACGGCGAGATCAACACCGTGAAGGGCAACGTGAACTGGCTGAACGCGCGTACCGGCGCGATCGCGTCGCACGTGCTCGCCGACGACCTGCCGAAGCTGTGGCCGCTGATCTACCCGGGCCAGTCCGACACGGCATCGTTCGACAACTGTCTCGAACTGCTGGTGATGGCCGGCTACCCGCTCGTGCACGCGGTGATGATGATGATCCCGGAAGCCTGGGAGCAGCACACGCTGATGGACGAGAACCGCCGCGCGTTCTACGAGTACCACGCTGCCATGATGGAGCCGTGGGACGGCCCCGCCGCGATCGCGTTCACCGACGGCCGCCAGATCGGCGCGACGCTCGACCGTAACGGCCTGCGCCCGGCGCGCTACATCGTCACCGACGACGACCTCGTCATCATGGCGTCGGAAGCCGGCACGCTGCCGATCCCCGAATCGAAGATCGTCAAGAAGTGGCGCCTGCAGCCGGGCAAGATGTTCCTGATCGACATGGAACACGGCCGCATCATCGACGACAAGGAGCTCAAGGACAACCTCGCGAACGCGAAGCCGTACAAGAGCTGGATCGACGCCGTGCGCATCAAGCTCGACGAAATCGAGCCGAAGGCCGAGGACGTCGCTGCCGGCCGCACGCAGGGCGCCGCGCTGCTCGACCGCCAGCAGGCGTTCGGCTACACGCAGGAAGACCTGAAGTTCCTGATGGCGCCGATGGCGCAGCAGGGTGAGGAGGCCGTCGGTTCGATGGGCAACGACTCGCCGCTCGCGGTGATGTCGAACAAGAACAAGACGCTCTATCACTACTTCAAGCAACTGTTCGCCCAGGTCACGAACCCGCCGATCGACCCGATCCGCGAGAACATGGTCATGTCGCTCGTGTCGTTCATCGGCCCGAAGCCGAACCTGCTCGACACGAACAACATCAACCCGCCGATGCGTCTCGAAGTGTCGCAGCCGGTGCTCGACTTCAAGGACATCGCGAAGATCCGCGCGATCGACCAGTACACGGGCGGCAAGTTCAGCGCATACGAACTGAACATCTGCTACCCGGTCGCCTGGGGCAAGGAAGGCATCGAGGCACGCCTCGCGTCGCTGTGCGCGGAAGCCGTCGACGCGGTGAAGTCGGGCTACAACATGCTGATCGTGTCGGACCGCAAGACGGACGCCGAGCACGTCGCGATTCCGGCGCTGCTCGCCACGTCGGCGATCCACACGCACCTCGTCCAGCAAGGGCTGCGCACGAGCACGGGCCTCGTCGTCGAGACGGGCTCGGCGCGTGAAACGCACCACTTCGCGCTGCTCGCGGGCTACGGCGCGGAAGCCGTGCACCCGTACCTCGCGATGGAAACGCTCGCGAAGATGGCCGAGGGCCTGCCGGGCGACCTGTCGCCGGAGAAGGCCGTCTACAACTTCACGAAGGCGGTCGGCAAGGGCCTGCAGAAGGTGATGTCGAAGATGGGCATCTCGACGTACATGTCGTACACGGGCGCGCAGATCTTCGAAGCGCTCGGCCTGTCGAGCGACCTCGTCGAGAAGTACTTCAAGGGCACGGCTTCGAAGGTCGGCGGCATCGGCCTGTTCGAAGTCGCGGAAGAAGCGATCCGCCTGCACCGCGATGCATTCGGCGACAGCCCGGTCCTGCGCGACATGCTCGACGCGGGCGGCGAGTACGCGTACCGCGTGCGCGGCGAAGACCACATGTGGACACCGGATTCGATCGCGAAGCTCCAGCACGCGACGCGCAGCAACTCGTACCAGACGTACAAGGAATACGCGCACCTGATCAACGACCAGACCAAGCGTCACATGACGTTCCGCGGCCTGTTCGAGTTCAAGGTCGAGCCGACCAAGGCCATCCCGATCGACGACGTCGAGCCGGCGAAGGACATCGTCAAGCGCTTCGCGACGGGCGCGATGTCGCTTGGTTCGATCAGCACCGAAGCCCACGCGACGCTCGCGATCGCGATGAACCGGATCGGCGGCAAGTCGAACACCGGTGAGGGCGGCGAGGACGAGAAGCGCTATCGCAACGAGCTGCGCGGCATTCCGATCAAGTCGGGCGAGACGCTGAAGTCGGTGATCGGCGACGAGATCGTCAGCGACATTCCGCTGAAGGACGGCGATTCGCTGCGCTCGAAGATCAAGCAGGTCGCGTCGGGCCGCTTCGGCGTCACCGCCGAGTACCTCGCGTCGGCCGACCAGATCCAGATCAAGATGGCGCAGGGCGCGAAGCCGGGCGAAGGCGGACAGCTGCCGGGCCACAAGGTGTCGGAATACATCGGCAAGCTGCGTTACTCGGTGCCGGGCGTCGGCCTGATCTCGCCGCCGCCGCACCACGACATCTACTCGATCGAGGATCTGGCGCAGCTGATCCACGACCTGAAGAACGTGAACCCGAGCTCGAGCATCTCGGTGAAGCTGGTGTCGGAAGTCGGCGTCGGCACGGTCGCGGCCGGTGTCGCGAAGGCGAAGGCCGATCACGTCGTGATCGCGGGCCATGACGGCGGCACGGGCGCATCGCCGCTGTCGTCGGTCAAGCATGCGGGCACGCCGTGGGAGCTCGGCCTTGCCGAAACGCAACAGACGCTGGTGCTGAACCGCCTGCGCGGCCGGATCCGCGTGCAGGCCGACGGCCAGATGAAGACGGGCCGCGACGTCGTGATCGGCGCGCTGCTCGGCGCGGACGAATTCGGCTTCGCGACGGCACCGCTCGTCGTCGAAGGCTGCATCATGATGCGCAAGTGCCACCTGAATACGTGCCCGGTCGGTGTCGCGACGCAGGATCCGGTGCTGCGTGCGAAGTTCAAGGGCCAGCCCGAGCACGTCGTGAACTACTTCTTCTTCGTCGCCGAGGAAGTGCGCGAGATCATGGCGCAGCTCGGCGTCGCGAAGTTCGACGACCTGATCGGCCGCGCCGACCTGCTCGATACGCGCAAGGGCATCGAGCACTGGAAGGCGAAGGGCCTCGACTTCTCGCGCGTGTTCTACCAGCCGGAAGAGTGCGAGGACGTCGCGCCGCGTCACGTCGACGTGCAGGATCACGGCCTCGAGCGTGCGCTCGACCACGTGCTGATCGAGAAGGCGAAGGCCGCGATCGAGAACGGCGAGCATGTGTCGTTCATCCAGCCGGTGCGCAACGTGAACCGTACCGTCGGCGCGATGCTGTCGGGCGTGATCGCGAAGAAGCACGGCCACGACGGCCTGGCCGACGACGCGGTGCACATCCAGCTGAAGGGCACGGCCGGCCAGAGCTTCGGCGCGTTCCTCGCGAAGGGCGTGACGCTCGACCTCGTCGGCGACGGCAACGACTACGTCGGCAAGGGTCTGTCGGGCGGCCGGATCATTATCCGTCCGACCAACGACTTCCGCGGCAAGTCCGAGGAAAACATCATCTGCGGCAACACGGTGATGTACGGCGCGATCGAAGGCGAATCGTTCTTCCGCGGCGTCGCGGGCGAGCGCTTCTGCGTGCGCAACTCGGGCGCGACGGCGGTCGTCGAAGGCACGGGCGACCATGGTTGCGAATACATGACGGGCGGCACGGTGGTCGTGCTCGGCGAAACCGGGCGCAACTTCGCGGCCGGCATGTCGGGCGGTCTCGCGTACATCTACGATCCGGAAGGCACGTTCGCGGCGAAGTGCAACAAGTCGATGGTCGCGCTCGAGCCGGTGCTGCAGCAGGCCGAGCAGGAGCGCACGGTCGACCGCGCACTCTGGCACGCGGGCACGACGGACGAAGCGCTGCTCAAGGGGCTCGTCGAGCGTCATTTCCAGTTCACGGGTTCGCCGCGCGCGAAGTCGCTGCTGGAAAACTGGGACGCGGCGCGCCGCCAGTTCGTGAAGGTGTTCCCGCACGAATACAAGCGCGCGCTGGGCGAGATCGGTGCGAAGAAGGCGGCGAAGGAAGTGCTGGCCGCCTGAGCGACGAACGACATAGCGAATGCCGCGCGCGCTTGATTGCCGCGCGCGGCTCCCCCACTCGATACACCGAACAGAAGAGCACCTTATGGGCAAGGCAACCGGTTTTCTGGAGTTCGAACGCCGCCACGAGGCGTACGAAGCACCGCTCACGCGCGTGAAGCACTACAAGGAATTCGTCGCGGCGCTGACCGACGCGGACGCGAAGGTCCAGGGCGCGCGCTGCATGGACTGCGGCATCCCGTTCTGCAACAACGGCTGCCCGGTCAACAACATCATCCCGGACTTCAACGATCTCGTTTACCGCCAGGACTGGCAGCAGGCGATCGAAGTCCTGCATTCGACCAACAACTTCCCCGAGTTCACGGGCCGCATCTGCCCGGCGCCGTGCGAGGCAGCCTGCACGCTCGGGATCAACGACGATCCGGTCGGCATCAAGTCGCTCGAGCACGCGATCATCGACAAGGCCTGGGCGGAAGGCTGGGTGAAGCCGCTTCCGGCCGAGCACAAGACGGGCAAGAAGGTCGCGGTCGTCGGTTCGGGCCCCGCGGGCCTCGCCGTCGCGCAGCAGCTCGCACGCGCCGGCCACGACGTGACGGTGTTCGAGAAGAACGATCGCATCGGCGGCCTGCTGCGTTACGGGATCCCCGACTTCAAGCTCGAGAAGTGGCTGATCGATCGCCGCATGCGCCAGATGGAAGCGGAAGGCGTGACGTTCCGCACCAGCGTGTTCATCGGCAAGGATCCGCTGCCCGAGTCGATCGGCAGCCTCGCGAAGGAAACCATTTCGCCGGAGAAGCTGAAGGAAGAATTCGACGCGGTCGTGATCGCGGGCGGTTCGGAAACGCCGCGCGACCTGCCGGTGCCGGGCCGCGAGCTCGCCGGCGTCCATTTCGCGATGGACTTCCTGCCGCAGCAGAACCGCGTGAATGCGGGCGACAAGCTCGTCGACCAGTTGCTCGCGAAGGGCAAGCACGTGATCGTGATCGGCGGCGGCGATACGGGTTCGGACTGCGTCGGCACGTCGAACCGTCACGGCGCGAAGCAGGTCACGCAGTTCGAGCTGCTGCCGCAGCCGCCGGAAGAGGAAAACAAGCCGCTCGTGTGGCCGTACTGGCCGATCAAGCTGCGCACGTCGTCGTCGCACGAAGAGGGCTGCGAGCGTGACTGGGCGGTCGCGACGAAACGTCTCGAAGGCAAGAACGGCAAGGTCGAGAAGCTGATCGCGGTGCGCGTCGAGTGGAAGGACGGCAAGATGCAGGAAGTGCCGGGCTCCGAGTTCGAGATGAAGGCCGACCTCGTGCTGCTCGCGATGGGCTTCACGCAGCCGGCCGCCACCGTGCTCGAGGCGTTCGGCGTCGCGAAGGATGCCCGCGGCAACGCGCGTGCGGCAACCGAAGGCGACCGCTCGTACTACACGTCGGTCGACAAGGTGTTCGCGGCAGGCGACATGCGTCGCGGCCAGTCGCTCGTCGTCTGGGCGATCCGCGAAGGCCGCCAGTGCGCACGTTCGGTCGACGCGTATCTGATGGGGCATTCGGAACTGCCGCGCTGAGCTGAATCGCTCGAGCGGGTTTCGATGAAAACCGGGCGTCCGAGAGGGCGTCCGGTTTTTTTATCGACGCCTGATGACAAGGTGGCCGCCTGGAGGAATTTCCCCCGGCATAGCCAATAATTCAATTCGGCATCAATTAAATCGACAATTTATAAAAATAAAAATATAGATAGGGATATTAAGGTGGAGGTTGAATCGAGGTCTGTCGCCGCCTATAGTAATTTTCGCCTGGTTAATTCGGGCAACTGAGAAAGGTCTGGTTTTCATAATTTTTGGAGAAAATCATGGCGTATATGTCGATATCGATTCAGTTTACGCAGGATCCCACCCGTGTCCTCGGCGTTGCCCAGAACAATACCAACGGCAGCGTGATCGGCCCCAACGCTCCGCTGCAACTGCGCTATCTCACCGACCCGAATGTGCAGACCCTGTGGGACTATGATCCGACCCACGGTGCCATCATTCTGGATTTCAGCGAATACAATGGCGGCGGCAAACTGGCGGTCGACTTCAATGACGGCAAGGTCGCCCCCGAAACCCCGCTGGTCCTGCGACCGTTCACCGGAGCGCCTTCGCAGCGGTGGAGCATATCGATTCGCCCCGGATATATCACATCCCTCGCGAATACGAGCCTCGTGTTCGACGATCACTACGATAGCCTGCAAGCCGACAACCTCGTCTGGGCGTACCCCTACAACGGAACGTTCGCGCAACAATGGACTGTGGTTCCTGCCTTCCAGGCAGTAGCCGAGAGAGCGCCGCAATCGCTACGAGCATAAGGATTGTTTGTTGTGGCCGCCATGGGTAGAGGATGCCCGGGGCGGCCAGCGCCGCCTGACTCCCGCGTGTCGCCACCCTTGCCGACGTGCGAATGCTGCAACGGCAATAAACCGGAATCATGGGGGCGCTTCCGGTTTGCCAGATGCATTTCGTCTTTACCGTGCCCGGTTTTTCGAGACACCTGTCATGATTAACGGGTAACAAGAAAAGCACGCTTAATGCCGGACCTCATTTTCCCCCGGAATTCCTGTTTGGCGACCCGCTATTGTTAATGTTTCCGGGTGTCGGAGGTCGCGAATTCCCGTCGCGGTATTTCCGCTGCGGATCGCTGCTTGGCCGCTGAGCCAGGCCCCGTGCGCAATACCGCGTATGGGCCGGGCGGGACGTCGGTCCCCGCGTGCATCAGCCGCCGTTCCCTTGCCGCCGCATGCCGCATTTTCACGAAGCGTCGCCTAACCTGATCACATCGGGCGTCGATTTTCCGCAATTCCGCTTCCTTTCATTTTGTAATAATCCTTGGAAACTGTCATATCATGTCGCCCCGTCGGCCGCATTCGCGCGGCCGACGCATATGACTGACCCCATTTACAAGGACTCTGGATGGAAGCATTCGTGCAAGGGCTGATCGACGCCGTCAACGGCGTGCTGTGGAACTACGTGTTGATTGCGCTGCTGCTCGGCGTGGGCGCGTGGTTCACGCTGCGGTTCCGGATGATCCAGCTGAAGGCGCTGCTCCTCAGCATGAAGCTGGTCGGCAGCAAGGGCGAGCCGGGCAGCATCTCGTCGTTCCAGGCGTTCGCGACCGGGCTCGCGAGCCGCGTGGGCACCGGCAACATCGCCGGCGTCGCGGTCGCGCTGACGGTCGGCGGGCCGGGCGCGATCTTCTGGATGTGGATGACGGCGCTCGTCGGGATGTCGTCCGCGTTCGTCGAGGCGACCCTCGCACAGATCTTCAAGGTGTCGCACCCGGACGGCAGCTATCGCGGCGGCCCCGCGTACTACATCCAGACGGGCTTGCGTTCGCGCGGCTTCGGCGTGCTGTTCTCGCTGTCGCTGATTCTCGCGTTCGGCTTCGTGTTCAACGCGGTGCAGGCCAATGCGATCGCCGATGCATTTCATACGTCGTTCGGGTGGAGCCGCGAGACGGTCGGCCTCGGCCTCGTGCTGCTCACCGCGCCGCTCATCTTCGGCGGGATTCGCCGCATCGCATCGGTCGCGCAGGTGATCGTGCCGGTGATGGCGATCGGCTACCTCGCGCTGGCGATCTACGCGGTCGCGACGCACGTTGCGCTGGTGCCGGGCGTGATCGCGCTGATCGTGAAGAGCGCGTTCGGGCTCGAGCACGCGGCGGGTGGCCTGACCGGCTATGCGGTCAGCCAGGCAGTCGCGATGGGCGTGAAGCGCGGGCTGTTCTCGAACGAGGCCGGCATGGGCAGCGCGCCGAACGCGGCCGCGACCGCCAGCGTGCGGCATCCGGTCGTGCAGGGGTTGATCCAGATGCTCGGCGTGTTCGTCGACACCATCGTGATCTGCAGCGCGACCGCGTTCGTGATCCTGCTGTCGGGCCAGTACGAACTCGGTACCGGCATGGCAGGCGCGGCGCTCACGCAGCGCGCGATCGCGAGCCACGTCGGCGACTGGGGCGGTATCTACATGGCCGTCGCGATCTTCTTCTTCGCGTACTCGTCGGTGATCGGCAACTACGCGTATGCGGAAGGCAACGTCGAATTCATCACGAAGCGGCGCGGCGTGCTGCCGCTGTTCCGTATCGCGGTGCTCGGCATGGTGATGTTCGGCAGCGTCGGGCAACTGCCGCTCGTGTGGGCGATGGCCGATACGAGCATGGGGCTGATGGCGATCATCAACCTGGTCGCGATCCTCGCGCTCGGCAAGTATGCGCACGCCGCGTGGCGCGACTATCGCCAGCAGCGCGCGCAGGGTATCGCCGAACCGGTGTTCACCCGCAACACGATTCCCGAGCTCGCCCGCGTGCTGCCGGCCGACGTGTGGGGCGAGCACGGCCCGCTGCCGCAGCGTCCGGCTTCGGCCGAGGCGACCGCCGAAGTGCGCGTGGCGGTGCGCGAGTCATGAACGGCGACCGGCTCCGTGCGTTCGTCGCGCTGATGCCTGACACGGCATCGCGCGACGCGCTGCACGCGTTGCCGGTCACGCGTGGCGCGCGCCGCACATCGCCTGCGCAACTGCACGTGACGCTCGCGTTCATCGGCGCGATCGAACGTGCGCGTTGCGACGCGCTGGCCGCGCGCCTGCCGGCGCTCGCGGCCGCGCATGCGCTGCCGTTGCAGCCGGTCGAGCGGATTGCGTGGTGGCCGAGCCTGCCGCGTGCGCGGCTGATCGTCGCGGAACTCGCGGTCGAGCCCGCGTGTGCGGCGCTGAATGCCGACTTGTCCGCGCTGCTGCGCGAACTGGGCGTGCCGGCCGACCGCCGGCCGTTCCGGCCGCACGTCACGCTCGCGCGGCTGCCGCGCAATGCGGATGGGCAGCCCGCACACGGCGGCGCGACCGGGCGGCCGGTCGCGGTGCGTTTCGGCGCGCTGACGCTATTTGAAAGCCGGCTGTCGCACGACGGCGTGTCGCATGTGCCGATCGTGTCGGTGCCGGTCGCGCCGGCGTAGCAGGACGGCGGGCAGGACGAGGACGAGAAGGCCGGCGCCGCATGCGCCGGCATTTTGTTTTGCGGTTACGCGGCGACCTTGTCGCTGTCGTGCACGCGCTCGACGTTGATCGTGCCGACGTGGAACGCGGCCAGCGACTCGCGATGCGCAATGCTGACGATCGCGGCCTTCGGCAGCCGTTCGGCGAACAGGTGATAGAGCCGCGCTTCGTTGTCGGCGTCGAGCGCGCTCGTCGCTTCGTCGAGGAACAGGAAGTCCGGCTTGTGCAGCAGCACGCGCGCGCCGGCGAGGCGCTGCTGTTCGCCCGGCGACAGCACGCGCGTCCAGTGCGCGGTCTCGTCGAGGCGCCCGACGTAGTCTTCGAGGCGGCACGCGCGCAGCGCGTCGCGGCAGGCATCGTCGGTGAACGCGTCGGGCGTGGCCGGGTAGGTGAGCGCGGCCTTCAGCGTGCCGATCGGCAAGTAGCTCGTCTGCGGCACGAACATCATCCGCGCGCCGACCGGCGCGTCGATCGCGCCGTCGCCGAACGGCCACAGGCCCGCGAGCGCGCGCATGAACGTGCTCTTGCCGGAGCCCGACTTGCCGATCACGAGCCAGCGCGAGCCGGGTTCGATCGTCACGTTGCCGATGTTGGCGAGTGCATTGCCGTTCGGCAGCGCGAGCTTCAGCGACGACGTCGACAGCTTCGCGGCATCGACGTAGTGCAGGTTGATGCCGCCGTGCTCGGTCGCGGGAGACAGGCTTTCCTTCAGGTGCGACGTACCCATCACGCGCTTGAATTCGCGCAGACGGTTGACGGTGGCGCGCCATTCGACGAGGGTCGAGTAACTGTTGATGAACCACGAGAACGAATCGCTGACGGTGCCGAACGCGGACGAGATCTGCATCAGCACGCCGAACGAGAACGCGCCCGCGAAATAGCGCGGCGCCGCGACGACGAGCGGGAAGATGATCGCGATCTGGCCGTAGAAGCTCAGCACGAACGTGAGGCGCTTCGTGTACTTCATCACGCGCCACCAGTTGTCGCGAATGCGCATGAACAGGCTCTGCGCGTTGCCGGTCTCGGTTTGCTCGCCGTCGTAGAACGCGATCTGCTCGGCGTTCTCCCGCACGCGAATCAGCCCGAAGCGGAAATCGGCCTCGACGCGCTGCTGCTGGTAGTTGATCGACACGAGCGGGTGGCCGACCTTCTGGATGATCAGCGAGCCGACCACCGCGTACAGCGCGGCGGCCCACACCATGTAGCCGGGAATCGTGATCGGCGTCGCGCCGAGCGAGAACGTCAGCGCGCCGGCGAGCGACCACAGGATCGTGATGAACGACACGAGCGTGACGACCGTCGACAGCAGGTCGAGCGACAGCGCGAGCGTCGTCGTCGCGAACGACTGGAGGTCGTCGGTGATCCGCTGGTCGGGGTTGTCGGCGAGGCGGTCGCGTTCGATCCGGTAGAACGCGCGATCGCCGAGCCACTGGGCGAGAAAGCGATCGGTGAGCCACTGGCGCCAGCGGAACCCGAGCATCTGCCGCAGGTAGCGGCCGTACACCGCGAGGATGATGAAGCCGAACGCGAGCGCGGAGAACTGCATCAGCAGGTTCGGGAAGTCGTGGACGTCCTTCGACTGCAGCGCGTTGTAGAACTGCGCGTTCCACTTGTTGAGCTTGACGTTGATCCAGACCACACAGAGGTTGATCACGATGATCGTGAGCAACAGCCCCCATGCGGTTTTCCATTCGGACGACACCCAGTAGGGCTTGATGAGGCTCCATGCGGATACCGGGCGCTCGTCCTGCGGCGCGTCGGAGACGGAGCGGACGGGATCGATCGATTGGGTCATGTGCTTCCTGATGAGTAGCCGGCGCGCGGGCCGGGCGAAGCCGGGCGCGCGCCGCGATACGGCATGCCGGGACGAGGTGCCGACTGACGGCGGGCGCACGGATGGTGGCCCGCGCATCTTAAACGGCACTTAAGGCCGGCGGTGACGCGGCAACCGGCCGCTCGCGCGGCCGGCCTGCGGGCATTGTGCCAGAGCGGCGCGACGCGACGGCGAATTTGCCGCATGGGGGACAGTTTGCGGCGCTTTCCGCTTTTATGGTCTAATGGCCGACGACGAAACAGGGGTGCTTCGAGCGCGGCCGACGGGTCATTCCGGGCGACGCGGCGAGGCTGAGAAAGACCCTTCGCACCCGATCCGGGTAATACCGGCGAGGGAAGTTTCTGATCCCGCCGGGCCGCGCTGGCTGCCATCCCACATGGTCAGCGCCCGAGTCCCGCCCGGCCGGCCTTTGCTGCCGGTTTCGTCCTTTTGGGTACGCGCATTGCGCGTTACGGAAGGAATGATGACCGCTCAATCTTCAGTCTTTTGCGCTGTTCCCGAACCGCTGTCGCGTGCGTTGGCACGGGACGGCGCGTGCGCGTCGATGTCTGTCGCACGGGCCCGCGCGGTTCGCGGGGAGGGCACGCGATGAACGTCCACGTTTCCCGGCCGGATTTCGCGGTACTCGGCGGCGGCCTCGTCGGCCGCCTGATCGCGTGGCGGCTCGCGGGCGACGGGCATCGCGTCGCGCTGTACGAGCGCGGCGGCCCCGACGGCGAGCAGTCGGCCGCGTGGATCGCTGCGGCGATGCTCGCGCCGCTCGCCGAGGCGGCGAGCGCCGAGTTGCTGATCACCGAGCTCGGCGTCGCATCGCTCGCGCGCTGGCCGCAATGGCTCGCGGAACTGCCCGAACCGGTGTTTTTCCAGCATCACGGCACGCTCGTCGTCTGGCATCACGCGGATCGCGCGGAGGCGCCGCTGTTCGAGCGGCGCGTGCGCGCGAACGCGCCGGCCGAGCTGTTCGACGGCGGCTTCGTCGCGCTGGCCGGCGCGCAGGTCGACGCGGCCGAGCCCGCGCTCGCGGGGCGCTTCGCGCGCGGCCTGATGCTGCCGCGCGAAGGGCAGCTCGACAACCGTCAGGCGCTGCGCGCGCTCGCGGCGGGCCTCGCGCAGCGCGGCGTCGAATTGCACTGGCACGCGACGATCGACGACGCGAACCGGCCCGACGCGCATTTCACGATCGATTGCCGCGGGCTCGGCGCGAAACCCGCGCTGCCCGCGCTGCGCGGGATCCGCGGTGAAGTCGCACGCGTGCGCGCGCCCGGCATCGGGCTCACGCGGCCCGTGCGGCTGCTGCATCCGCGCTATCCGCTGTACATCGCGCCGAAACAGGACGACCTGTACGTAATCGGCGCGACCGAGGTGGAGGGCGAGGACATGTCGCCCGTCAGCGTGCGTTCCGCGCTCGAACTGCTGAGCGCGGCGTTCTCCGTGCATCCGGCGTTCGGCGAGGCACGCATCCTCGAACTCAATGCGCAGTGCCGCCCGACGCTGCCCGACCACCGCCCGGCAGTGATCTGGGACGGTGCGACGACGCTCGCCGTCAACGGCCTGTACCGGCACGGCTTCATGATCGCGCCGGAAGTCGCGCACGCGGCGGTCGCGTTTGCCGAAGCCGCGCTCGGCGGCGCGTTCGGTGACGCCGACGCATTCGCCGCGTGGCGCGATGCCGCGCGCTGGCCGGCGCTCCTCCATCACCGCGACGACGCGCGCCAGCCGGCCTGACGCGCGCCGCCGACCGAATTCGATCAAGCCTCATGGATATCCAGATCAACCAACTGACCCTGACGCTGCCCGACGGCGCGACGGTGGCCGACGCGCTGGCCGCATACGGCGCGCGTCCGCCATACGCGGTCGCGCTGAACGGCAATTTCGTCGCGCGCACGCAGCATGCGGCGCGCGCGCTTGCGACGGGCGACAAGCTCGACGTGGTGCACCCCGTCGCGGGCGGCTGAGCGCCGCCGGTTCGCCCCCGCTCTTCCAGGAAAACGACATGACGTCCCTCACTTCCGCCGACGCGCTGACGCTGTACGGCGAAACCTTCGCAAGCCGCGTGCTGCTCGGCACGTCGCGCTATCCGTCGCTGCAGTCGCTGTCCGATTCGATCGCCGCGTCGCGACCCGGGATGGTGACGGTCGCGCTGCGCCGCCAGATGACCGGCGGCACCGCCGAGGCCGGCTTCTTCGACCTGCTCAAGCACCACGCGGTGCCGCTGCTGCCGAACACGGCCGGCTGCCAGACCGTCGCCGAGGCGGTGACGACCGCGCACATGGCGCGCGAGGTTTTCGACACCGACTGGATCAAGCTCGAGCTGATCGGCGACGACTACACGCTGCAGCCCGACCCGGTCGGGCTGATCGAGGCGGCCGCGCAACTGGTCAAGGACGGCTTCAAGGTGCTGCCGTACTGCACCGAGGATCTCGTGATCGGCCGGCGCCTGCTCGACGCCGGCTGCGAGGCGCTGATGCCGTGGGGCGCGCCGATCGGCACCGGCAAGGGCGTCGTGAACCCGTACGGGCTGCGCGTGCTGCGCGAGCGGCTGCCGGACGTGCCGCTGATCGTCGACGCCGGGCTCGGCGTGCCGTCGCATGCGTGCCAGGTCATGGAATGGGGCTTCGACGGCGTGCTGCTGAACACGGCCGTGTCGCAGGCCACGCACCCGGAGATCATGGCGCGCGCGTTCGCGCAGGGCGTCGAGGCCGGCCGTGCGGCCTATCTCGCCGGGCCGATGGATGCGCGCGATACCGCGCACGCGAGCACGCCGGTGGTCGGGATGCCGTTCTGGCACCAGGACGGGGGCGGTGCATGAGCGCGCGCTTCGCCGATGCCTTCTGGCCGCCGGCCGACGAGCTGGCCGAAGCGGCCGAGCGGATTCGTGCCCGCCTCGGCGACTGGCCGAGCGGCACGACGCCGTGGCGACTGTGCGTCGCGGCGCCCGACGTGCCGGCCGGCGGCGACGTGCTGATCGTGTCGGCCGGCGACCGTGCCGCGCAGGCGCGCGCGTCGGCCGCATCGCGCCCCGCGTCGCCGGACGCGGTCGCGATCGAGTTCGACGAGCACGGCGCGGCGCTGCATGCCGCGGGCGTGCGCTACGCGCTGGAAGCCGCGCATCCGCTCGCCGACGACTGGATCGCGGCGCTCGCCGCGTTCCTCGATTGCGGTTTCGCGCCGATCGACGCGCTGGTGCTCGCGCTGGCGTGGCGTGACGGCGACGAAACGCGCGGCGCGGATGCGTGGCCGGTCGACGCCGCGCGGTTCCCGCGCGTCGCCGATCTGGCCGCCGCGCCCGAGCCCGCATTTCCGCCGTGCCCCGCGCAACTCGGCCTCTATCCGGTCGTCCCGGATGCCGAATGGGTCGAGCGGGTGCTTGATTGCGGCGCGCGGACCGTGCAGCTGCGCGTGAAAGGCACGAACCCCGACGCGTTGCGCCGCGAAGTCGCGCGTGCGGTCGCGGCCGGGCGCCGCTATCCCGATGCGCGTGTGTTCATCAACGATCACTGGCAGATCGCGGTAGAAGAGGGTGCGTACGGCGTCCATCTGGGGCAGGAAGACCTCGAGACGGCCGATCTGGCCGCGATCGCGCGCGCCGGCCTGCGGCTCGGGCTGTCGAGCCACGGCTATTACGAAATGTTGCGCGCCTTGCACGAGCGCCCGAGCTACCTGGCGCTCGGTCCCGTGTATGCGACCGCGACCAAGGCGGTCGCGGCGCCGCCGCAGGGCCTCGCGCGGATCGCCCGCTATGCACGCTTCGCCGGGGCGCGGGCGCCGCTCGTCGCGATCGGCGGCGTGGGGCTCGACGCATTGCCGGACGTGCTGGCGACGGGCGTCGGCAGCGTCGCGGTCGTCAGTGCGGTCACGGGCGCCAGCGATTATCGGGCGGCAATTGTTGCATTGCAGCAATGTTTTGCCCGACAATTTGACAATCATTGACCGCAGGGCCCGGAACGGCGTCACGACATCATTCCAATGCAGGCCCTATAATTCGGCGTTCTGCGTAAAAGGACTGTCAGCTCCGTGAGCCCCACTCCTACCGAGACACTGCTGCAACTTCGCGACGTCGACTTTGGCTACGGCGACCGCCTCGTCCTGTCGAACCTGAACCTGCGTTTCGGGCGCGGCCAGGTCGTCGCTGTCATGGGCGGGTCGGGTTGCGGCAAGACGACCGTGCTGCGCCTGATCGGCGGCCTCGTGCGCGCACGCCGCGGCCAGGTGCTGTTCGACGGCGCCGACGTCGGCGCGCAGACGCGCGACGGCCTGTACGCGCTGCGCCGCAAGATGGGCATGCTGTTCCAGTTCGGCGCGCTGTTCACCGACATGTCGGTGTTCGAGAACGTCGCGTTCGCGCTGCGCGAACACACCGACCTGCCCGAAGAGCTGATCCGCGACCTCGTGCTGATGAAGCTCAACGCGGTCGGGCTGCGCGGCGCGCGCGACCTGATGCCGTCCGAGGTGTCGGGCGGGATGGCGCGCCGTATCGCGCTCGCGCGCGCGATCGCGCTCGATCCGCAACTCATCATGTACGACGAGCCGTTCGCGGGCCTCGATCCGATCTCGCTCGGCATCACCGCGAACCTGATCCGCACGCTGAACCAGGCGCTCGGCGCCACGTCGATCCTCGTCACGCACGACGTGCCGGAATCGTTCGCGATCGCCGACTACGTGTATTTTCTGGCCAACGGCGGCGTGCTCGCGCAGGGTACGCCTGACGAGCTGCGCGCGTCGACCGATCCGAGCGTGCGGCAGTTCATCGACGGCGCGCCGGACGGCCCGTTCAAATTTCATTACACGAGCCCGCCGCTGGCAGCGGATTTCGGGCTCGGCGGAGGACGCGCATGATCAGCGCGATCGGACGTTACGTCATGGGCGGCCTCGTGCGCGCGGGCTACGGCACGCGGCTGTTCGTGCGCCTCGTGCTGGAATTCTTCCCGCTGCTGCGCCGGCCGCGGCTGGTCACGAAGCAGATCCACTTCCTCGGCAACTATTCGTTCGTGATCATCGCCGTGTCGGGCCTGTTCGTCGGCTTCGTGCTCGGCCTGCAGGGCTACTACACGCTGAACCGCTATGGGTCCGAGCAGGCGCTCGGCCTGCTGGTCGCGCTGTCGCTCGTGCGCGAGCTCGGCCCGGTCGTGACCGCGCTGCTGTTCGCGGGCCGCGCGGGCACGTCGCTCACGGCCGAGATCGGCCTGATGAAGGCCGGCGAGCAGCTCACCGCGCTCGAGATGATGGCCGTCGACCCGATCAAGACGGTGATCGCGCCGCGCCTGTGGGCCGGCATCATCGCGATGCCGCTGCTCGCCGCGATCTTCAACGCGGTCGGCGTGCTCGGTGGTTATTTCGTCGGGGTCGTGCTGATCGGCGTCGATCCGGGCGCGTTCTGGTCGCAGATGCAGGGCGGGGTCCAGGTGTGGGCCGACGTCGGCAACGGCGTGATCAAGAGCATCGTGTTCGGGTTCGCCGTGACCTTCATTGCGCTGTTTCAAGGGTATGAAGCGAAGCCCACGCCCGAGGGCGTGTCGCGCGCGACGACCAAGACGGTCGTATTCGCGTCGCTCGCCGTACTCGGCCTCGATTTCCTGCTGACCGCGCTGATGTTCAGCTAAGCCTCAGCCAAGCCAAATTTTGGGATGACGATGAAAAAGACTGCTCTCGACTTCTGGGTCGGCCTGTTCGTGGTGGTGGGCTTCCTTGCGGTGCTGTTCCTGGCGCTCAAGGTCGGCAACATGAGCTCGCTGTCGTTTCAGCCGACCTACTCGGTGAGGATGAAATTCGACAACATCGGCGGGCTGAAGCCGCGCGCGGCCGTGAAGAGCGCGGGCGTCGTGGTTGGCCGCGTGAAGACGATCGGCTTCGATACCAATACGTATCAGGCGCTCGTGACGATCGACGTCGACGGCCAATACCCGTTCCCGAAGGATTCTTCGGCGAAGATCCTGACGTCCGGCCTGCTCGGCGAGCAGTACATCGGCCTCGATCCGGGCGGCGACACCGAAATGCTGAAGGCGGGCGACACGATCACGATGACGCAGTCGGCAATCGTGCTCGAGAACCTGATCGGCCAGTTCCTGTACAGCAAGGCGGCCGACGCGGGCGGCGCGAAGCCGGCAGCCGGCGCATCGGCCGCGCCGGCCGCGCCCGCACCGGTCGCGGTGCCGGCGTCCGCGGTGTCCGCGTCGCCCGCCCAATAACCACACGAGAGCAAGACAAGAGGGTAATGACCATGCAGACGATCCGCATCAGGCACGCCGCGCTCGCCGTGGCAGCAGTCGCCGCGTTGAGCGGTTGCGCGACCGTGCAGACGCCGACCAAGGGCGATCCGCTCGAAGGCTTCAACCGGTCGATGTACAAGTTCAACGACACGGTCGACACGTATGCGCTGAAGCCGGTTGCGAAGGGCTACCAGTACGTGGTGCCGCAGCCGGTGCGCGACAGCGTGACGAACTTCTTCTCGAACATCGGCGACGTTTACATCGCGGCGAACAACATCGTGCAGCTGCGGATCGCGGACGGCGTCGGCGACATCATGCGCGTCGTGATCAACACGGTGTTCGGTGTCGGCGGCCTGTTCGACGTCGCGACGATCGCGAAACTGCCGAAGCATACCGCCGACTTCGGGATCACGATGGGCCGCTACGGCATGCCGTCGGGCCCATACCTCGTGCTGCCGCTGCTCGGCCCGAGCACGCTGCGCGACACGGCAGGCCTCGGCGTCGACTACGTCGGCAACCCGCTCACCTACGTGAAGCCGGACGGCCTGAGCTGGGGCCTGTTCGGCGTGAACCTCGTCAACACGCGCGCGAACCTGCTCGGCGCGGGTGACGTGCTGGATGCCGCGGCGCTCGACAAGTATTCGTTCGTGCGCAACGCGTACCTGCAGCGCCGCCAGATGCTGATCGACAACGCGCGCGGCGAGGCCTCGACGACGTCGAGCAACGACGCGCTGCCGAAGTACGACCTGCCGGACGACGGCGCGGCACCGGCGGCAGCCGGCGCGGCCGGTACGGCGGGCGCGGCGGCAGTCGGCGGGGCGACGGCGCCGGCCGGCGCATCGGGCGCGGCCGTTGCCGTACCGGCGTCGGGCAGTGCCGAATCGCCGAACCCGGCGAGTGCAACGAACGTGCCGGCCATGCAGATGACGCCGCCCGCACCGGGCGGGTTCCGCTTCCCGAGCATCAAGCTGCACTGACCCGCTTACATTCGTTACAGCCGGAAACGATTCAGTCGGTAGCGCGCGCGAACTTGCGCGTAAGCTACCGGCTCCAACCTTCGCATCGACTCTTCATGCAGGTCTCCATGATGAAAAAACTGTTCCTGATCCCTGTTTTCGCGGCGCTGTTCTCGTTCGGCAGCGCAGCTCACGCGCAAGTCGACCAGTCGAACCCGCAGGTGCTGATCAAGACGGCGACGCAGCAGGTGCTCGACGAGGTCAAGCAGCAGACGATCAAGCAGGGCGACACCAACCGCATCATCACGATCGTCAACAAGGACATCCTGCCGTACACCGATTTCCGCCGCACGACGCAGCTCGCGATGGGCCGCAACTGGCGCGCGGCGTCGGCCGAGCAGCAGCAGCAGGTTCAGGAGCAGTTCAAGCTGCTGCTGATCCGCACGTATTCGGGCGCGCTCGCGCAGCTGAAGCCGGACCAGCAGATCCAGTACCCGCCGTTCCGCGCCGATCCGGCCGACACCGACGTCGTCGTGAAGACGGTCGCGATGAACAACGGCCAGCCGGTCCAGATCGACTACCGCCTGTACAAGACGGCCAACGGCTGGAAGGTGTATGACCTGAACGTGCTCGGCGCGTGGCTGATCCAGACGTACCAGCAGCAGTTCAACGAGAAGATCCAGCAAAGCGGCGTGGACGGCCTGATCAAGTTCCTGACGCAACGCAACCAGGAACTTGCCGCCGGCAAGCAGGCGTCGTGAGCGGCTTCGCAGCCAGCTCCTCGCTGACCGTCGCGAGCGCGAAGTCCGCGCTTGCGGACGGTCTCACGCGCATCGACGCGGGTGCCACCGCCGTCGATTGCGCGGCGCTGACGCAGTTCGATTCGTCCGCGCTCGCCGTGCTGCTCGCATGGCAACGTGCCGCGAAAGCGCGCGGTGCGGCGCTCGACATCCTCAATCTTCCCCCGAAGCTCGCCAGCCTCGCGAGCGCCTACGGCGTCGACGCGCTCATCGAAGGCACCGGGCGACATTGACCCTGTCCGACCGAAGCCCGCCGCGCCAGCCGGCGCGCGCACGCTTCAGGCCGCGCGCCTCCGGCGCCGGCCCCACCAGCCGGTTTGCCCTATAATCAAGCGTTTTGCGGGGCAGCCAATCGGCGTCCGGCCCCCATTTTCATTCGCAGCAAGCACAGAATAGGCGTCGCGGCCCTTGCGCCGCGCACAGTCATGTCAGCCATAGAAATCCGTCACGTCAGGAAGCGCTACAAATCGCTTCAGGCGCTCAAGGGCGTCAGCCTGTCGGTCGAGGAAGGCGAGTTTTTCGGTCTGCTCGGCCCGAACGGCGCAGGCAAGACCACGCTCATCAGTATTCTCGCCGGGCTCGCCCGGGCCGATGAAGGCAGCATCTCGGTGCTCGGCCACGACGTCGTCAAGGACTTCCGGGGTGCGCGCCGCGCGCTCGGCGTCGTGCCCCAGGAACTCGTGTTCGACCCGTTCTTCACCGTTCGCGAGACGCTGCGGATCCAGTCCGGCTACTTCGGGCTGCGTCGTAACGACGACTGGATCGACGAAGTGATGGCCAATCTCGACCTCACCGAGAAGGCCGACGCGAACATGCGTGCGCTGTCGGGCGGGATGAAGCGCCGCGTGCTGGTCGCGCAGGCGCTCGTGCACCGGCCGCCCGTGATCGTGCTCGACGAGCCGACCGCCGGCGTCGACGTCGAACTGCGCCAGACGCTGTGGAAATTCATCTCGCGGCTGAACCGCGAGGGCCACACGATCGTCCTGACCACCCATTACCTCGAGGAAGCCGAGTCGCTGTGCGACCGCATCGCGATGCTGCGTCGCGGTGAAGTCGTCGCGCTCGATCGCACCGACGCGCTGCTGCGCCGTTTCGCGGGGCTGCAGCTGTACCTGCGGCTCGCAACGGGCGCGCTGCCCGCCGAGCTGCGCGGGCTGGAGACCGATCCGGCCGCGCGCGCGCCGGGCGAGCACCTGCTGCGCCTGTCGAACTACGACGATGTCGAGCGTATCCTCGCGCAGTGCCGCGCGGCGGGTTGCACGTTCGACGAGATCGAGGTCCGCAAGGCCGACCTCGAAGATGTGTTCGTCCAGGTGATGAACGGGGCAGAAGTCGTCGAGGGGCTGGCATGAATAAACAACCCCCACGCGAACTGCGTTCGCTCGGGGGGGCGCAGCCCCCCCGTTCCCGCCAAACTCCTGAACCCGGCGCTGTCGGGCGAGTGACGGGAAGCGGTTTTCAAACGCTGTTCTACAAGGAACTCCTGCGCTTCTGGAAGGTGTCGTTCCAGACGGTATGCGCGCCGATCGTGACGGCGCTGCTGTATCTGACGATCTTCGGCCACGCGCTGTCGGGCCGCGTCGAGGTGTATCCGGGCGTCGAGTACGTGAGCTTTCTCGTGCCCGGCCTCGTGATGATGAGCGTGCTGCAGAATGCGTTCGCGAACAGCTCGTCGTCGCTGATCCAGTCGAAGATCACCGGCAACCTCGTGTTCATGCTGCTGCCGCCGCTGTCGTACCGCGACATCTTCGGCGCGTACATGCTCGCATCGGTCGTGCGCGGGCTCGCGGTCGGCACGGGCGTGTTCGTCGTGACGATCTGGTTTATCCCGATGCATTTCGCGGCGCCGTTGTTCATCATCGCGTTCGCGCTGCTCGGCTCGGCGATCCTCGGCACGCTCGGGCTGATCGCCGGGATCTGGGCCGAGAAGTTCGACCAGCTCGCCGCGTTCCAGAACTTCCTGATCATGCCGCTGACGTTCCTGTCCGGCGTGTTCTATTCGACGCACTCGCTGCCGCCCATGTGGCGCGAGATCTCGCGTCTCAACCCGTTTTTCTACATGATCGACGGCTTCCGTTACGGGTTCTTCGGCGCGTCCGACATCAACCCGCTCGCGAGCCTCGCGATCGTCACCGGTTTCTTCGTGCTGCTCGCGGTGTTCGCGATGCGGCTGCTCGCGACCGGCTACAAACTGCGTCATTGATATCGACGGCGGCGGCCGCCACGGGCGGCGCGCGCCGACAGGAGCCCCTCATGTTGCCGACTCCCGAACAGGTCAAGCAATACATCGCCGGCGGTCTCGCCTGCACTCATCTGGAAGTCGAAGGCGACGGCCAGCATTTCTTCGCGACGATCGTGTCGGCGGCCTTCGAAGGCAAGCGGCCGATCCAGCGGCACCAGCTCGTCTATGCGGCGCTCGGCGATCGCATGAAGCAGGAAATCCACGCGCTCAGCATGAAGACGCTGACGCCCGCCGAATGGCAGAACGCATAACCGGAACCACTGAGTGCAAGTCACCGTCAACGAGCGCGATGCCGTCCAGAGCGTCGCCACGGCACACCCGGCCGTCAACGGGGAATCGCAAGGACATGGGATGGACAAGCTGGTGATCGAAGGCGGTCGCCGGCTGTCGGGCGAGATCGTCGTGTCGGGCGCGAAGAACGCCGCGCTGCCGATCCTGTGCGCGGGGCTGCTCAGCGCCGAGCCGGTCGAGCTCGACAACGTGCCGAACCTGAAGGACGTGCGCACCACGCTGAAGGTACTGAACCAGATGGGCGTGAAGAGCGAAACGGACGGCTGCCGCGTGCAGCTCGACGCGTCGCGCGTCGACAACCTCGTCGCGCCGTACGAGCTCGTCAAGACGATGCGCGCGTCGATCCTCGTGCTCGGGCCGCTGCTCGCGCGCTTCGGCGAGGCGAAGGTGTCGCTGCCGGGCGGCTGCGCGATCGGCGCGCGTCCGGTCGACCAGCACATCAAGGGCCTGCAGGCGATGGGCGCCGAGATCAGCATCGAGCACGGCTTCATCGAGGCCCGCGCGAAGCGCCTGAAGGGCGCGCGCATCGTGACCGACATGATCACGGTGACGGGGACGGAAAACCTGCTGATGGCCGCGACGCTGGCCGACGGCGAGACGGTGATCGAGAACGCGGCGCGCGAGCCGGAAGTGAGCGATCTCGCACACTTGCTGGTCGCGATGGGCGCGAAAATCGACGGGATCGGCACCGACCGCCTCGTGATCCAGGGCGTCGAGCGGCTGCACGGCGCACGCCATTCGGT
Organism: Burkholderia sp. Bp9142; assembly: GCF_003853415.1. Lineage (GTDB taxonomy): Bacteria > Pseudomonadota > Gammaproteobacteria > Burkholderiales > Burkholderiaceae > Burkholderia. Next base: position 42,431 of record NZ_QTPP01000041.1, read on the forward strand.
GATTCCGGACCGCATCGAGGCCGGCACGTTCCTGTGCGCGGTCGCGGCGGCGGGCGGCGACGTGATGCTGACGGGCGTGCGTCCGCACATCCTCGACGCGGTGATCGACAAGCTGCGCGAGGCCGGCGTGTCGATCGAGGAAGGCGACAGCTGGCTGCGCGTGAAGATGGACCGCCGGCCGTCGGCGGTGACGATCCGCACGTCGGAATACCCGGCGTTCCCGACCGACATGCAGGCGCAGTTCATGGCCCTCAATTCGGTCGCGACGGGCACCGCGCAGGTCGTCGAGACGATCTTCGAGAACCGCTTCATGCACGTGCAGGAACTGAACCGGCTCGGCGCGAACATCACGATCGACGGCAACACGGCGCGCGTGACCGGCGTCGACAAGCTGTCCGGCGCGACCGTGATGGCGACCGACCTGCGTGCGTCGGCGAGCCTCGTGATCGCCGGGCTGCGCGCCGAAGGCGAAACGCTCGTCGACCGCATCTATCACCTGGACCGCGGCTACGACCGCATGGAAACCAAACTGACCGCCGTCGGCGCGAACGTGCGCCGCCTCTCCGGGAGCCAAGCATGACCGCGCCGCTGACCCTCGCCCTGTCGAAGGGCCGGATTTTCGAGGAAACCCTGCCGCTGCTGGCGGCCGCCGGCGTGCAGGTGGCCGAGGATCCGGAAACGTCGCGCAAGCTGATCCTGCCGACGACCGATCCGAACCTGCGCGTGATCATCGTGCGCGCGAGCGACGTGCCGACCTATGTCGAATACGGCGCGGCCGATTTCGGCGTGGCCGGCAAGGACGTGCTGGTCGAGCACGGCGGCTCGGGCCTGTACCAGCCGATCGATCTGAACATTGCGCGCTGCCGGATGTCGGTGGCCGTGCCGGCCGGCTTCGACTACGCGAACGCGGTGCGCCAGGGCGCGCGCCTGCGGGTCGCGACCAAGTACGTCGAAACGGCACGCGAACACTTCGCCGCGAAGGGCGTGCACGTCGACCTGATCAAGCTGTACGGCTCGATGGAGCTGGCGCCGCTGGTCGGGCTGGCCGACGCGATCGTCGACCTCGTCAGCTCGGGCGGCACGCTGAAGGCGAACAATCTGGTCGAGGTCGAGGAGATCATGGCGATCTCGTCGCGCCTCGTCGTGAACCAGGCTGCGCTGAAGTTGAAGCGCGCGGCGCTCAAGCCGATTCTCGACGCGTTCGAACGCGCGTCGCAGAATGGCAACTGAGCGCATCACCGTAACGGAACTCCCATGGCCATCACCATCCGCAAACTCGATTCGACGAGCGACGGCTTCGACGCCGCGCTGCGTGCGGTGCTCGCGTTCGAGGCGAGCGAGGACGACGCGATCGAGCAATCGGTCGCGAAGATTCTCGCCGACGTGAAGTCGCGCGGCGACGCCGCGGTGCTCGAGTACACGAACCGCTTCGACCGGCTGGACGCGAGCAGCATCGCGGCGCTCGAACTCCCGCAGGACGCGCTGCAGACGGCGCTCGACGGCCTCGCGCCGAAGGCGCGCGCGGCGCTGGAAGCCGCCGCCGCACGCGTGCGTGCGTACCACGAGAAGCAGAAGATCGAGTGCGGCACCCATAGCTGGCAGTACACGGAAAGCGACGGCACGGTGCTCGGCCAGAAGGTCACGCCGCTCGACCGCGTCGGCCTTTACGTGCCGGGCGGCAAGGCCGCCTATCCGTCGTCCGTGCTGATGAACGCGATTCCCGCGCGTGTGGCGGGCGTCGGCGAAATCGTGATGGTGGTCCCGACCCCGGACGGCGTGAGGAACGACCTCGTGCTCGCCGCGGCGCTGCTCGGCGGCGTCGATCGCGTGTTCACGATCGGCGGCGCGCAGGCAGTCGGTGCGCTCGCGTACGGCACCGAAACCGTGCCGGCCGTCGACAAGATCTGCGGGCCCGGCAATGCGTACGTCGCATCGGCGAAGCGCCGCGTGTTCGGCACGGTCGGCATCGACATGATCGCCGGCCCGTCGGAAATCCTCGTGCTGTGCGACGGCACGACCGATCCGAGCTGGGTGGCGATGGACCTGTTCTCGCAGGCCGAACACGACGAGCTCGCGCAATCGATCCTGCTGTGCCCGGATGCCGCGTTCCTCGCGCGCGTCGAGAAGGCGATCGACGAACTGCTGCCGACGATGCCGCGCCAGGACGTGATCCGCGCGTCGCTCGAAGGCCGCGGCGCGTTGATCAAGGTGCGCGACATGGCCGAAGCGTGCCGGATCGCGAACGACATCGCGCCCGAGCACCTCGAGATTTCCGCGCTGGAGCCGCAGCAATGGGGCCAGCAGATCCGTCATGCCGGCGCGATCTTCCTCGGCCGCTACACGAGCGAAAGCCTCGGCGACTACTGCGCGGGCCCGAACCACGTGCTGCCGACGTCGCGCACCGCGCGCTTCTCGTCGCCGCTCGGCGTGTACGACTTCATCAAGCGCTCGAGCCTGATCGAGGTCAGCGCCGAAGGTGCGCAGACGCTCGGCGAGATCGCCTCCGAGCTCGCGTACGGCGAAGGGCTGCAGGCGCACGCGCGCAGCGCCGAACTCCGGATGAAGGGGTGACACGCGCCGGAGCCGATGCCGACGCATCGGTCCCCGTCGACGAGGAGACCCCGCGCGGGGCGGCAGCCGCCGCCTTGCCGAGACCATTTGACGCCGGCGCGAAGCACGCCGGCTTGAGACCATGACGACGCCACAAGACATCATCCGCCGCGACGTGCTCGCGATGACGAGCTACCCGGTGCCCGACGCGAGCGGGTTCGTGAAGCTCGACGCGATGGAGAACCCGTATTCGCTGCCCGCGCCGCTCGCGGCGGCGCTCGGCGAGCGCCTCGCGCAGGTCGCGCTGAACCGCTATCCGGCGCCGCGCCCGGGCGCGCTGCTCGACAAGCTGCGCCGCGCGATGGGCGTGCCGGCCGCGTGCGACGTGCTGCTCGGCAACGGCTCGGACGAAATCATCAGCATGATGTCGGTGGCGTGCGCAAAGCCGGGCGCGAAGGTGCTCGCGCCGGTGCCGGGCTTCGTGATGTACGAACTGTCCGCGAAGTTCGCGCAGCTCGAATTCGTCGGCGTGCCGCTCAAGGCCGACCTGACGCTCGACGCCGACGCGATGATCGCGGCGATCGCCGAGCACCGGCCCGCGATCGTCTACCTCGCGTACCCGAACAACCCGACCGGCACGCTGTACGACGAAGCCGACGTCGAGCGGATCATCGCGGCCGCGCGACACAGCCTGATCGTGATCGACGAGGCGTACCAGCCGTTCGCGGAGCGCTCGTGGCTGCCGCGCGCCGCCGAGTTCGACAACGTCGTCGTGATGCGCACGGTGTCGAAGCTCGGCCTCGCGGGGATCCGCCTCGGCTATCTTGCCGGGCTGCCCGCGTGGCTGACCGAGTTCGACAAGGTGCGCCCGCCGTACAACATCAACGTGCTGACCCAGGCAACCGCCGATTTCCTGCTCGACCACCTCGACGTGCTCGATGCGCAGGCGGCCGAGTTGCGTGCGGAACGCACGCGCCTCGCGCAGGCCGTGGCCGCGCTGCCGGGCGCGACGGTGTTCCCGAGCGCCGGCAATTTCCTGCTGGTGCGCGTGCCGGACGCGGCGGCCGTGTTCGATGCGCTGCTCACCGAGCGGGTGCTGGTCAAAAACGTGAGTAAAATGCATCCATTGCTGGCCGAATGCGTGCGGCTGACCGTCGGTTCTCCCGACGAAAACGCACGCCTGCTGGCTGCCTTGAAACTCGCGCTGCCCGGTTGAGCCCAGGGCGCGGCGGCGCGCGACGATCAATCCCCATTTACATCAGACTCATTCAAGGAATTGCCATGCGTGTGGCGGAAGTCGTTCGCAATACCAGCGAAACGCAGATCCGTGTGAAGCTCGATCTCGACGGTACGGGCCGGCAGAAGCTGGCCACCGGCGTGCCGTTTCTCGACCATATGCTCGACCAGATCGCGCGACATGGTCTGGTCGATCTCGAGGTCGAGGCGCATGGCGACACGCATATCGACGACCACCATACGGTCGAGGACGTCGGCATCACGCTCGGTCAGGCCGTCGCGAAGGCGATCGGCGACAGGAAGGGCATCCGCCGCTACGGCCATTCGTACGTGCCGCTCGACGAGGCGCTGTCGCGCGTCGTGATCGACTTCTCGGGTCGGCCGGGTCTCGAATTCCACGTGCCGTTCACGCGCGCGCGGATCGGCACGTTCGACGTCGACCTGTCGATCGAATTCTTCCGCGGGTTCGTGAACCACGCGGGCGTCACGCTGCACATCGATAACCTGCGCGGGATCAACGCGCACCATCAGCTCGAAACGGTGTTCAAGGCTTTCGGCCGCGCACTGCGCGCGGCGGTGGAGCTCGACGAGCGCGCGGCGGGGCAGATTCCGTCGACCAAGGGCAGTCTCTAACTTTCGAACGGACAGGACGTCAAGGACAACCTCACGGCTTCGGCGCGGCGCGCCGGCTTGCGATGGATCTGCTCAAATCGTTCATTTCGCTGCTGGCGCTGATCAACCCGGTCGGCGCGGTGCCGTTCTTCCTGAGCCTGACGGCGCAGCAGACGGACGACGAGCGGCGCCGCACGATCCGGATCGCGTCGGTGTCGGTGTTCTGCGTGATGACGGTGACGACGCTGCTCGGGCAGCAGATCATCAACTTCTTCGGCATTTCGGTCGGCTCCCTTGAAGTGGGCGGCGGGATCATCATGTTGCTGATGGCGATCAACATGCTGAACGCGCAGATCGGCAACACGCGATCGACGCCGGAGGAGCGCCACGAGGCCGAGCTGAAGGACAACATCGCGGTCGTGCCGCTGGCGATTCCGCTGCTCACGGGCCCCGGCTCGATCAGCACGGTGATCATCTATGCGGCGAACTCGCATCACTGGTATGAGCGGGCCGGGCTGGTCGCGATCGGCGGGGTCCTGGCTGTGCTGTGTTTCTTCGCGATGCGGCTCGCCGAGCCGATCGCGAACTGGATCGGCCGCACGGGCATCAACATCGCCACGCGGCTGATGGGTCTGATGCTGTCGGCGCTGGCGGTGGAATTCATCGTCAATGGACTGAGGGCGCTACTGCCTGCACTGAGATGAAAACTTCGATTGCGATTGTGGATTATGGGATGGGCAACCTGCGCTCGGTCGCGCAGGCGCTCAAGAAGGCCGAACCGGCCGCCGACGTGGCGATCGTCGACACGCCGGCCGCGATTCGCGCGGCCGACCGCGTCGTGCTGCCCGGCCAGGGCGCGATGCCGGACTGCATGCGCTGCCTCGGCGAATCGGGGCTGCAGGAAGCGGTGATCGAGGCGTCGCGCACGAAGCCGCTGCTCGGCGTGTGCGTCGGCGAGCAGATGCTGTTCGACTGGAGCGCGGAAGGCGACACGAAGGGCCTGGGCCTGTTGCCCGGCAAGGTCGTGCGCTTCGAGCTCGACGGCCAGCTGCAGGACGACGGCTCGCGCTTCAAGGTCCCGCAGATGGGCTGGAACCGCGTGCGCCAGTCGCAGCCGCACCCGCTGTGGGACGGCGTGCCCGACGACGCGTATTTCTACTTCGTACACAGCTATTACGTGAAGCCGGACAACCCGGCGCACACGGTCGGCGAAACGGCATACGGCGCGCCGTTTACGTCCGCGGTCGCGCGGGACAATCTCTTCGCGACCCAATTCCACCCCGAGAAAAGCGCGGAGGTCGGGTTGCGTCTGTATCGCAACTTCGTACACTGGAAGCCGTAAACGTCGCGTGCGTGCCACAGTGGGCGGGCCGGAGAGGCCCGCGTTGCAGGGCTCGCGCGCTTATGCGCCGAAAGAGTTGTACTAAACTAGCGAGACGGCGCGACACCGGTTTGGCCGGTACGCGCCGGATTCTTTTCTTTTTCCACGACGACACCCGATTGCTATGTTGCTGATTCCGGCCATCGATCTCAAAGACGGTCAGTGTGTGCGCCTCAAACAAGGCGATATGGACCAGGCCACGATTTTCTCCGAGGACCCGGCGGCGATGGCCCGCAAGTGGGTCGATCTCGGCGCCCGGCGACTGCATCTGGTCGACCTGAACGGCGCGTTCGCCGGCAAGCCGAAGAATCTCGAGGCGATCGAAGCGATCCTCGACGAAGTCGGCGACGAAATCCCCGTGCAGCTCGGCGGCGGCATCCGCAGCCTCGAGACGATCGAGAAGTATCTCGACGCCGGCCTTTCCTACGTGATCATCGGCACGGCGGCCGTGAAGGATCCGGGCTTCCTGCAGGACGCGTGCACCGCGTTCGCGGGCAACATCATCGTCGGCCTCGATGCGAAGGACGGCAAGGTTGCGACCGACGGCTGGAGCAAGCTGACGGGCCACGAGGTGATCGATCTCGCGCGGAAGTTCGAGGACTACGGCGTCGAATCGATCGTCTATACGGACATCGGCCGCGACGGGATGCTGCAGGGCATCAACATCGAGGCGACCGTGAAGCTCGCGCAGGCGGTCGGCATTCCGGTGATTGCCAGCGGCGGGCTGTCGAACCTCACCGACATCGAGAACCTCTGCGAAGTGGAGGAACATGGCGTCGAAGGCGTGATCTGCGGCCGTGCGATCTACTCCGGCGATCTCGATTTCGCGGCCGCGCAAAAGCGCGCGGACGAACTGAACGGCGAACTCGACAACGCGTAAGCGCGGTCGTTCCGTTCGCCGGGGCTGCCAGCAGGCGGCCCCGACCGGAAGCCTCGCGCGAGGCTTCCGTAACCGGCCGTCCCATCGCGGCATTTGGCGCAACATCATGGCTCTAGCTAAACGCATCATCCCCTGCCTGGACGTGACTGCCGGGCGTGTCGTCAAGGGCGTCAACTTCGTCGAACTGCGCGATGCCGGCGACCCCGTCGAAATCGCCCGCCGCTACGACGACCAGGGCGCCGACGAACTGACGTTCCTCGACATCACCGCGACCTCCGACCAGCGCGACCTGATCCTGCCGATCATCGAAGCCGTCGCGTCGCAGGTCTTCATTCCGCTGACCGTCGGCGGCGGCGTGCGCGCCGTCGAGGACGTGCGGCGCCTGTTGAATGCCGGCGCGGACAAGGTCAGCATGAATTCGTCGGCGGTCGCCAACCCGCAGCTCGTGCGTGACGCGGCCGACAAGTACGGCTCGCAGTGCATCGTCGTCGCGATCGACGCGAAGCGCGTGTCGGCCGACGGCGAGACGCCGCGCTGGGAAGTCTTCACGCACGGCGGCCGCAAGAACACGGGCCTCGACGCGATCGAATGGGCGCGCAAGATGGCCGAGCTCGGCGCGGGCGAGATCCTGCTCACGAGCATGGACCGCGACGGCACGAAGTCGGGCTTCGACCTCGCGCTCACGCGCGGCGTGTCGGACGCGGTGCCGGTGCCGGTGATCGCGTCGGGCGGCGTCGGTTCGCTGCAGCACCTCGCGGACGGCATCAAGGACGGCCGCGCCGATGCGGTGCTGGCCGCGAGCATCTTCCACTACGGCGAGCACACGGTCGGCGAGGCGAAGCGCTTCATGGCCGACCAGGGCATCCCGGTGAGGCTGTGATGAATACCGAAACGAAATCCCTGCCCGCGTGGCTCGACAAGGTCCGCTGGGACGACAACGGCCTCGTGCCGGTGATCGCGCAGGAAGCGTCGACGAACGACGTGCTGATGTTCGCGTGGATGAACCGCGAGGCACTGGCGAAGACGATCGAGACGCGGCGCGCGGTCTACTATTCACGTTCGCGCAAGCGCCTGTGGTTCAAGGGCGAAGAGTCGGGCCACGTGCAGCACGTGCACGAGGTGCGGCTCGACTGCGACGAGGACGTGGTGCTGCTGAAGGTCGAGCAGGTGTCGGGCATCGCGTGCCACACCGGCCGGCATTCGTGCTTCTTCCAGAAATTCGAAGGCACCGTGGACACCGGCGACTGGGTCGCGGTCGAGCCGGTGCTGAAAGATCCCGAACACATCTACAAATGACGCAATCGACCGAAGACACGCTGCTGCGCCTCGCGGCCGTGATCGATAGCCGCAAGGGCGGCGACCCTGAACAATCGTACGTGTCGCGTCTGTTCCACAAGGGCGACGACGCGGTGCTGAAGAAGATCGGCGAAGAGGCGACCGAAGTCGTGCTGGCCGCGAAGGACGTGCGCCAGGGCGGCGCGCCGACGGCGCTGGTCGGCGAGGTGGCCGATCTGTGGTTCCACTGCCTGGTGATGCTGTCGCATTTCGACCTGAGCCCGGCCGACGTGATCGCCGAACTCGAGCGCCGCGAAGGGCTGTCGGGCATCGAGGAAAAGGCGCTGCGCAAGCGCCGCGAGCGCGAGGAAAACGGCGGGTGACGGCAGACGGCCTGCCGCGCCGGCAACAGTGCGGTAAGCTGTAAGAATTGTCATCTAACGGGGGTAGCATCATGACCGATACGCCGAGCCAGTTTCCGACGCCGTCGGTGCCGGACGCAGCGGACGCCGAGCGGCTGAACGGTTTGCGCACGCTGACGCACGTGCTGTACGGCCTCTACGCGATTCATTGGCTGACGGGCGGCGTCACCGGCATCATCGCGATCATCATCAACTACGTGAAGCGCGGCGATGTGGCCGGCACGCCGTATGCCGATCATTTCGAGTGGCAGATTCGCACGTTCTGGCGCGCGCTGATTGCGTATGTGATCGGCTTCGCGCTGATGTTCGTGGTGGTGGGATTCGTCATCATGTTTGTCACATGGATCTGGACGCTGTACCGTATCATCAAGGGTTGGCTGTACCTGAACGACAACAAGACGCTCGATCCGCAGGCCTGGTTCTGACCGGCGCGCGGGCGTTTCGCAGGAGCAACATGAGTCACGATCCGAATTGCCTGTTCTGCAAGATCGCGGCGGGCGAGATCCCGAGCACGAAGGTGCACGAGGACGACGAATTCGTCGCGTTCCGCGACATCCGCCCGGCGGCCGAGACGCACGTGCTCGTGATTCCGCGCCGGCACCTGCCGACGCTGTCGGCGGCGAGCGAGGACGATGTGCCGATGCTCGGCCGACTGATGCTGCTCGTCGCGCGTCTGGCCGACCAGCTCGGCGTCGCCTACACGGGCGGCGAAACCGGTTTTCGCACGGTGATCAACACAGGCCCCGGCGGCGGGCAGGAGGTCTACCACCTGCACGCGCATATCCTGGCCGGCCCGCGCCCGTGGCTGCGGATGGGTTGACGCGGCGGGGCGTTTCCCCGCATCGATAGTCGAAGCCGGCGTGCCGCCGGCGATTTGCGCCGCGACGCGGCGTGGTTGAGGAGAGGTTTCATCATGGGTGGATTGAGCATTTGGCACTGGCTGATCGTGCTGCTGATCGTCGCGCTGGTTTTCGGTACGAAGAAGCTGCGCAACATCGGCAACGACCTCGGCAGCGCCGTGAAGGGTTTCAAGGACGGCATGAAGGAAGGCGAGACGCCGGCGGACGCGCAGCAACTGCCGCGCTCGGGCTCGGTCGACGTCAACGCGAAGGAAACGACGCGTTCCGACTCGAACAAGGCGTAACGCCGGCACGCTGACAGGCATTCGCGATGCTGGATCTTGGTCTTTCGAAGATGGCGCTGATCGGCGTCGTCGCGCTCGTGGTGCTCGGCCCCGAGCGCCTGCCGCGCGTCGCGCGCACGGCGGGCGCATTGTTCGGCCGCGCGCAGCGGTACATCAACGACGTGAAGGCCGAGGTCTCGCGCGAAATCGAACTCGACGCGTTGCGGACGATGAAGACCGATTTCGAGTCGGCCGCGCGCAATGTCGAGACGACGATTCACGACAACCTGCGCGAGCATGAGAAGGAACTGAACGACACGTGGAATTCCGCGGTCGGCGGCCTTAACGAAGGCTCGGTCGATGCCGGCACGTACGGCTCCGACACGCCGGCGGCGCCGTCGTGGCGCGGCAGCACGGCCGCGCTCGCGTCGAAGCGTCGCAACTGGCGTGTGAAGCAGGCGGCGACGCCTGTCTGGTACAAGCGCGCGACCACCCGCCGCACACACGTGCAGTCGGGCGCCGCACGTGTCGCGCGCCATCAGCCGGCCAGCCTGCGCCGGCCGACGCGCTTCTTCTGAGCCGAGCGCATGCTCGCTCGTCAATCCTACCGAGGGCCGGTGTGAGCGACCCCCAGCAGAATCCGGGCGACGCCCCGGAAGAAACCTTCATTTCCCATCTCGTCGAGCTTCGCGATCGCATCATTCGCGCGGGGCTGGCCGTGATCGTCGTGTTCCTCGGGCTCGTGTACTGGGCGCCCGACATCTTCCGGCTGCTCGCGCGGCCGCTGATGGAAAACCTGCCGAAGGGCGGCAGGATGATCGTGACCGACGTCACCGGTTCGTTCTTCGTGCCGATGAAGGTCACGATGCTCGTCGCGCTCGTGATCGCGTTGCCGGTCGTGCTGTACCAGATCTGGGCGTTCGTCGCACCGGGCCTGTACCAGCACGAGAAGAAGCTCGTCGTGCCGCTCGTCGGCAGCAGCTACGTCCTGTTCCTGGGCGGGATGGCATTCGCGTACTTCCTCGTGTTCCCGACGATCTTCCGCGTGATGGCGCACTATAACGCGCCGCTCGGCGCGGAGATGTCGACCGACATCGACAACTACCTGAGCTTCGTACTCGGGATGTTCATCGCATTCGGGGTGACGTTCGAGGTGCCGATCGTCGTCGTGCTGCTCGTCCGGATGGGCGTGCTGACGCTGAAGAAGCTGAAGGAGATGCGGCCGTACGTGATCGTCGGCGCGTTCGTCATCGCGGCGGTCGTCACGCCGCCGGACGTCTTCTCGCAGCTGATGCTCGCGCTGCCGCTCATCGTGCTGTTCGAGATCGGGCTGCTGGCCGCGCGGTTCTTCGTGCCGAAGCCGGCGGCAGAACCCGAGGCGGAGAACGGCGCCGCGAGTTGACGAAGGCGCGGCGCGCGTTGGCCGGCAGGATGGCCACCGTCGATGCCCCCTCCGCATCGTTGAAGCACGACAGGTGACGGGAACGAGCAGCCGGTGAGGGCGAACGTGGCGTCACCGCGGTGAAAGCGCTTCGATGCAAAGCAAAAGGGCAGCTCAAAACGGGCTGCCCTTTTCATTTCCGTCTGCCTGCAAGCGGTGCATAGGCACCGCCTGCCGGACGTCACTCGCTGTCGCTGTCCTGTTCGTCGAGCGTCTGCTTCGGCGGCGGCGGGCGCTTGCCGATCACGACGTTCACGTCGAACTCCTTGCCCTTGCGCACGACGTGCACCTTGGTCGCTGTGCCCGGCTTGATCTGCGCGACGGTGTTCAGCAGCTTCGTCGTATCGGTGATTTCGTCGCCGTTCACGCTCACGAGGATGTCGCCCGGCTTGATGCCGGCCTTGTCGGCCGGGCCGCCCTGCAGCACGCCCGCGACGATCGCGCCCGACTTCTGCTGGAGCCCGAACGACTCGGCGATCTCCGGCGTGACGTCCTGCGGCTCGACGCCGATCCAGCCGCGCGTGACCGAGCCCGTCGTGATGATGCTTTCGAGCACGGTGCGCGCGGTCGACACGGGGATCGCGAAGCCGATGCCGAGCGAGCCGCCCGAGCGCGAGTAGATCGCCGTGTTGATGCCGAGCAGGTTGCCGTTCACGTCGACCAGCGCGCCGCCCGAGTTGCCGGGGTTGATCGGCGCGTCGGTCTGGATGAAGTTCTCGAACGTGTTGATGCCGAGGTGATTGCGGCCGAGCGCGCTGATGATCCCCATCGTGACCGTCTGGCCGACGCCGAACGGGTTGCCGATCGCGAGCACGACGTCGCCGACCCGCGACTGGTCCGAGCGGCCGAGCGTGATCGTCGGCAGGTTCGTCATGTTGATCTTCAGCACGGCGAGGTCGGTTTCGGGGTCGATACCGATCACCTTCGCGGTGGCCGTGCGGCCGTCGGCAAGCGCAACCTCGATCTGATCGGCGCCGTCCACGACGTGCTGGTTCGTTAGAATGTAACCTTCCGGGCTCACGATAACGCCGGAGCCGAGGTTGGCGGCGGGTTCGTCCTGCTGCTTGCGGGCGTTGCGGTCGCCGAAGAAGTAGCGGAACAGCGGATCCTTCGCGCGCGGATCGGGCGGCAGCGAGCCGTCCTTGCTGGAGAAGACGTTGACGACGGCGGGCATCGCCTTTTGCGCGGCCTCGGCATACGAGGTGGTCGCCGGGGCACCGCCGATGCCCGGCGCGACTTCCCGCAGCGCGACGATCGGCGTGGCGAGCTGCTTGCCGAGCTGTCCTTGCCGTTGCAGCCATTGCGGCTTGAGCGTCACGACGATGAACATCAGCGCGAGCAGTACGGTCACCGCCTGCGCGAAGAACAGCCAGAAGCGTCTAAGCATCTGAATGGATTAGAGGTTTATATGGATCGGATCGAACTCGAATTGTACTTGAACAATACCCTTGAAATCGCGCGCTTCAAGGACTATTGCCCGAACGGCCTGCAGGTCGAGGGGCGCCGCAAGATCGAGAAGATCGCCACCGGCGTGACGGCGTCGGTGGCCTTCCTCGAAGCCGCGCTCGAATGGGGGGCGGATGCGGTACTCGTCCACCACGGCTATTTCTGGCGCAACGAGGCGCCGCAGATCACGGGCCGCAAGTACCGGCGCCTGAAGCTGCTGCTCGCGAACGACCTGAACCTGTTCGCGTTCCACCTGCCGCTCGACGCGCATCCCGAGTTCGGCAACAACGCGCAGCTCGGCGAGAAGCTCGGACTGATCGGCGAACAGCGTTTCGGCGACGGCGACCTCGGCTGGATGGCCACGCTGCCGATGCCCGTCACGCTCGAGCACTTCGTCGCGAAGGTGGAGAACACCCTTGGCCGCACGCCGCTCGTGCTCGGCGATCCGGAGATGCAGCTGCGCCGCATCGCGTGGTGCACGGGCGCCGCGCAAAGCTATTTCGATGCGGCGATCGAGGCCGGCGCCGACGTGTTCCTGACCGGCGAGGTGTCGGAACCGGTCACGCACGCGTCGGCCGAGAGCGGCGTCGCGTTCGTTGCGGCAGGGCACCATGCGACCGAACGCTACGGAATCCAGGCGCTTGGGCACCACTTGTCCGAAGAATTCGATATCGAACACCTTTTTATCGATATTCATAATCCGGTCTGAACGACGGATTTGCGGCAGCGCACCGAAACTTCGCAATGTAGCAAACGCTTAAAAGTGAAATGATTTAATTGCTCCGATAGTGGGGGAAAACCCTTGACTATCAATTACTTCGAAGGGATTTTCATCTCCGGGCCTTGTAAATGGCGACTCCATTCGAGCAAACTAGCGGCGGAATGGAAAGTCGTGACGGAAAATCCAACTCAGAAGTGGGGCGTGTGATGCGAGACAAGGAAGAGAAACGCGTCGACAGCGGCCGCCGTACCTGGCTGATTGCGACATCCGTAGCAGGTGGCGTGGGAGGCGTAGCCACCGTCATACCTTTCGCGGCGTCGCTTGCGCCGTCCGCGAAAGCGAAAGCGGCCGGTGCACCGGTCGAGGTCGACATCAGCGGCCTGAAGCCGGGCGAAATGGTCACGGTGCCGTGGCGCGGCAAGCCCGTCTGGATCCTGAATCGTACCGATTCGATGCTGGCCGATGTGGTCAAGGCCGACAAGGAAGTGGCCGATCCGACCACGAAATCCCCGTATTCGATGCCGTTGCCCGCGTATTGCGCGAACGAATATCGCGCGCGGGCCGATCGCAAGAACATTCTCGTCGTGATGGCCGTGTGTACGCACCTCGGCTGCACGCCTAGCCAACGCTTCACGCCGGGGCCGCAGCCGAACCTGCCGGACGACTGGCCGGGCGGCTTCCTGTGCCCGTGCCACGGTTCGACCTACGACCTCGCCGGCCGCGTGTTCAAGAACAAGCCGGCGCCTCAGAATCTCGACATCCCGCCCTACATGTTCACGTCGGCGACGACCCTCGTGATCGGCAAGGACGAGAAAGGAGAAGCGTGATGGCCGACAACAAGGAAGTCTCCACGACAGGTCTCACCGGCTGGATCGACCAGCGCTTCCCGCTCACGTCCACCTGGAAGAAGCACGTTTCCGAGTACTACGCGCCGAAGAACTTCAACTTCTGGTACTTCTTCGGCTCGCTCGCGCTGCTGGTGCTCGTCAACCAGATCGTCACGGGCATCTTCCTGACGATGAACTACAAGCCCGACTCGGTGCTCGCGTTCGCGTCGGTCGAGTACATCATGCGCGAGGTGCCGTGGGGCTGGCTGATCCGCTACCTGCACTCGACCGGCGCATCGATGTTCTTCGTCGTCGTGTACCTGCACATGTTCCGCGGGCTGATGTACGGGTCGTACCGCAAGCCGCGCGAACTCGTGTGGATCTTCGGCTGCGCGATCTTTCTGTGCCTGATGGCCGAGGCGTTCTTCGGCTACCTGCTGCCGTGGGGCCAGATGTCGTTCTGGGGCGCGCAGGTGATCGTGAACCTGTTCTCGGCGATCCCGTTCGTCGGCCCCGACCTGTCGTTGTGGATCCGCGGCGACTACGTGGTGTCGGACGTCACGCTGAACCGCTTCTTCGCGTTCCACGTGATCGCGATTCCGCTCGTGCTGATCGGCCTCGTGATCGCGCACCTCGTCGCGCTGCACGAAGTGGGGTCAAATAACCCGGACGGCATCGAGATCAAGGCGAAGAAGGACGCGAACGGCATTCCGCTCGACGGCATCCCGTTCCATCCGTACTACTCGGTGCACGATTTCTTCGGCGTCTGCGTGTTCCTGATGGTGTTCGCGCTGATCGTGTTCTTCGCGCCGGAGATGGGCGGCTACTTCCTCGAGTCGAACAACTTCATCCCGGCGAACCCGCTGCAGACGCCGCCGGAGATCGCGCCGGTCTGGTACTTCACCGCGTTCTACGCGATGCTGCGCGCGACCACCGACCCGTTCAAGATCGTGCTGATGATCGTGATCGCGCTGCTCGGCGTGCTGGCGCTGATCCGCGCGCGCGGCAAGTGGAAGGTCGGGCTGCCGGTGCTGGCCGCGGCGATCGTCGTGTTCATGTTCCTGACGGAATCGAAGTTCTGGGGCGTCGTCGTGATGGGCTCGGCGGTGATCACGCTGTTCTTCCTGCCGTGGCTCGACCGCAGCCCGGTGAAGTCGATCCGCTACCGGCCGCTGTTCCACAAGGTGTTCCTCGGGATCTTCGTCGCGGCGTTCCTGATCCTCGCGTTCCTCGGCACGCGGCCGCCATCGCCGGTCGCGACGCTGATTGCGCAGGGCTGCGCGCTGATCTACTTCGCGTTCTTCCTCGGCATGCCCGTCTGGACGCAGCTTGGCACGTTCAAGCAGCCGCCGGAGCGGGTGCGCTTCAAGCCCCATTAACGTGAGCGAGGAGAGAACGACATGAAGAAACTGCTTTCGACGCTCGCGCTGATCGGGGCGACGGCCGTTGCGCTGCTGGCGGCGCCGGCCGTGCGCGCGGAAGGTAATTTTCCGCTCGACCGGGCGCCCGATAACACGGAAAATCTCGTTTCGCTTCAGCACGGCGCGCAATTGTTTGTAAACTATTGCCTGAACTGCCACAGCGCGAACCTGATGCGCTACAACCGTCTGACGGATCTGGGCATATCCCAGAAGGAGATCGAAACGAATCTCCTGTTCACGACCGACAAGGTTGGGAGCACGATGTCCGTCGCGATGCGGCCCGAAGACGCGAAGAACTGGCTCGGCACCACGCCGCCCGACCTGTCGGTCGAGGAGCGGGCGCGCGGCCGCGACTGGCTGTACACGTATCTGCGGAGCTTCTACCGTGACGATACGCGGCCGACCGGCTGGAACAACGCGGTGTTCGAGAACGTCGGCATGCCCCATGTATTGTGGCAACTGCAGGGGCAGCGCACTGCCAAATTCGAAGACAAGACGGACGAGGAGACGGGCGAGAAGGTCCACACGCTCGTCGGCTTCCAGCAGGTCACGCCGGGGACGTTGTCGTCGCCCGACTATGACGCCGCGGTGGCCGACCTGGTGGCCTATATGACATGGATGTCCGAGCCGGCCCAGCAGACCCGCAAACGCCTCGGCGTGTGGGTGCTGGTCTTTCTCGGTGTCCTGACTTTCCTGGCCTGGCGGCTCAATGCCGCGTACTGGAAAGATATCAAGTAAACACGCCTGACCGGCGTGGGGCCGGCGCAAGGCGGAACCCGTGAAAGGGGTTGCGCCGCGTGCCGGCCCTCGGCTTTTTTGAGGAAACGCAAATATGATGGTTCTGTATTCCGGCACAACTTGTCCGTTCTCCCAGCGTTGCCGGCTGGTGCTGTTCGAGAAGGGCATGGATTTCGAGATCCGTGACGTCGACCTGTTCAACAAGCCGGAAGACATTTCGGTGATGAACCCGTACGGTCAGGTGCCGATTCTGGTCGAGCGCGACCTGATTCTGTACGAATCGAACATCATCAACGAATACATCGACGAGCGCTTCCCGCACCCGCAACTGATGCCGGCCGACCCGGTGCAGCGCGCACGTGCACGCCTGTTCCTGCTCAACTTCGAGAAGGAACTGTTCGTTCACGTCAGCACGCTCGAAAACGAGAAGGGCAAGGCAGCGGAGAAGAACCACGAGAAGGCACGCCTCGCGATCCGCGATCGCCTGACGCAGCTCGCGCCGATCTTCGTGAAGAACAAGTACATGCTCGGCGAGGAGTTCTCGATGCTCGACGTCGCGATCGCGCCGCTGCTGTGGCGTCTGGATCACTACGGCATCGAGCTGTCGAAGAACGCTGCGCCGCTGATGAAGTATGCCGAGCGGATCTTCAGCCGTCCGGCCTATATCGAAGCACTGACGCCGTCCGAAAAGGTCATGCGTCGTTGATGATGCAATGAGGGCATGACGGAGCGGGCGGCGCGGCGTGCTGCGTGCCCGCTCCGGGTTCGAGGATTGTGATGCAAGAGATTTCAACGAAGCCTTATCTGCTGCGCGCGCTGTACGAGTGGTGCACCGATAACGGTTACACGCCGCATATCGCGGTGAGGGTCGACAACTCGACGCGCGTGCCGCGTCAGTTCGTGCGTGACGGCGAGATCGTGCTCAACATCAGCTTCGAGGCGACGAGCCAGCTGCAGATGGGTAACGAGTGGATCGAGTTCACTGCCCGGTTCTCCGGGAAGGCGCACAAGATCGAGATTCCGGTGGCCAACGTGCTCGCGATCTACGCGCGGGAGAACGGGCAGGGGATGGCGTTCCAGGTCGATGCGGTGGCCGGTGAGGGCGAGGATTCGGGTGCGTTCGAAGACGATGCCGCGCAGGACGATGAGGCCCAGCGCGACGAGTCGCCGGCCGTGCTGACGCCGGTCGCCGATCACGGTGCGAATGAAGAACCGTCCGAAGGTGCCGACGAACCGCCGAAAACCGACGGGGATGGCTCGAAAGGCGGCAGCAGACCTCGCCTCAAGATCGTGAAATGAGGTAGAATCTCGCGCTTACGCCGGCTTAGCTCATCTGGTAGAGCAGTTGATTTGTAATCATCAGGTGGCGGGTTCGAGTCCTGCAGCCGGCACCAAATCTGACAAGGGGTTACGCGATGTTTGCGTAGCCCCTTCGCGTTTCCGATTCCCCCTCACGTTTCTAATGCGTGTCAGCGAGACTGCTAACGGGCCACGCGCCGTGCGCGTATCGCGCGGCCACGCCAGGTCCGCTGTGCCCTGCCAATCGTTGCCCCCTCCAACCCTTTGTCGAGCGTCTTGTGCGTCACACCGCGCGCAGGTCGTGGAACTGAAATTTTGCCTTCTCGATGCCGACCAGCTCGCGCGCGGTGTCGAAACGCGAGCGCAGCTTGCCTTTCGTTAGCGGGTATCATCGACACCTTGTTTTCACATAACAGGCGTGTTGGTATAGCTTCCGCATACCCCTCCTGTTACGAACATCAGGGACACGAAAATGCCTGAAGTTAACCCAAACTTATCGCGGCCGCGCGCTCCCGCCCGAATCGAATATCTCAAGGTGCGGAATTTTCGAGCCTTGCGGGAGCTGGAGTTCAAGAACCTTACACCGCTGACCGTGCTGCTAGGCCCGAACGGAAGCGGCAAATCGACGGTATTCGATGTCTTTGCTTTCCTGGCTGACTGTTTCGAACTCGGACTTCGTCGCGCATGGGATAAACGCGGGCGAGGCAAGGAGCTTAAGACAAGGGGAAGCGATGGACCGCTCACCATTGAGATCAAATATCGCGAGCATGGATACCCGCTTATCACCTATCACTTGGCAGTCGACGAGCTGCAGGGGGTGCCGGTAGTAGTCGAGGAGTGGTTGAAATGGAAGCGCGGTAGTCACGGTCAGCCATTTCGTTTCCTCGATTACCGGGAAGGTAAAGGGCGCGCGATTAGTGGAGAGGTTCCAGACGAGCAGGACCACCGTGTAGAGACGCCATTACAGTCTCCGGATCTGCTTGCAGTCAACGCTTTGGGGCAGTTTGCGGGCCACCCACGTATCGCCGCACTGCGTGAATTCATTACCGGATGGTACGTATCGTATCTATCTGCGGACAGTGCACGCGGTCAGCCGGAGGCTGGACCGCAGGAGCGCCTTAGCCGTAGCGGCGACAACTTAGCGAATGTCATCCAATACCTGGCCGAGCAACACAGCGAGCGGCTCGACCACATTTTCGACGTGTTGCGACGCCGCGTGCCGAGAATTGAACGTGTACTGGCCGAGACCATGCCAGATGGTCGTTTGCTTCTTCAAATCAAAGATGCGCCGTTCAGCAGTCCGGTACTCGCGCGATTCGCATCGGACGGCACATTGAAAATGCTGGCGTACCTGTTGCTGCTAAACGACCCCGCACCTCCACCATTTATCGGCATTGAAGAACCCGAAAACTATCTGCACCCGCGGCTTCTTCCTGAACTTGCTGAGGAATGTCGCGTCGCGGCGGCGTCTACACAGTTGTTGGTGACGACACATTCACCTTTCTTTCTGAACAGCGTGCGGCCAGAGGAGGTACGGGTCCTTTGGCGAGACGAACAGGGCTATACGCAGGCTCGCCGCGCGGCGGATTTGCCGGGGGTGAGCGAATTTGTAAGCCACGGCGCGCTGCTCGGGCACTTGTGGATGGAGGGGCAACTTGGGGTCGGTGATCCGTTGGTTAACCAAGGGGCGCCTACGCGACCGCTAACGATAGGGTCGTGACGATGGCCGCAAATCACCTTGTGTTCTTGGTTGAGGAGCCCTCAATGGAGGCATTCCTCCGTGGGTTGCTGCCTAGGTTGATACCAGTGGACTGTGGTTCCGAAGTACATGCATTCCAAGGGAAGGCGGACCTATTGGGCAAACTGGAAGCACGCCTCAAGGGATACGCTCAGTGGCTGCCGAACGACTGGCGATTGTTTGTTATTGTTGACCGCGACGACGACGATTGCAGGGAACTGAAGGCGAACCTCGAAGCAATGGCGCAGCGAGCCGGGTTGGTTACTCGCAGCCGCGCTGGCGACGCGCAGTGGCAAGTGGTCAATCGCATCGCTGTGGAGGAGCTTGAAGCTTGGTATTTCGGGGATTGGTCGGCGGTAAAGGAGGAATATCCCAGGGTTTCGCGTGACGTTCCTCAACGTCGTGGATTGCGCGAGCCAGATGCGATCTTGGGGGGAACGTGGGAGACGTTTGAGCGAGTCATGCAGAATCACGGGTACTTCAAGGAGGGTTTGCCCAAGATCGATACTGCACGCCGTATTGCTGCCCGCGTAACCCCGGATCAAAATAGGTCGCCGAGTTTTCAGGCATTTCACGCAGCATTGATGGAGGCACTTTCATAAGGTGTGCGCGTTTCCAATCGGTCGCGGACTTTTGCCATGTAAGGCTGAGAAGCCGAAGCAAACGAGAGTTTTGGAAACGCGATATTCCTCTAGGTCATTGTAATTGTTGATTTTTTCAAGTGCTTTGTAATCATCAGGTGGCGGGTTCGAGTCCTGCAGCCGGCACCAAATCCGAAAAGGGGTTACGGAATTTTTCCGTAACCCCTTTTTCGTTTGTGGCGCCGTGTCCATGACCGCCGGAACCCTGAACGGTCGTGCATACACGCAGCCGACCGGCGGCATTTCCCGCTTCCTGCGCCATGCATTTCCGGCAGGCAGCACACATCGCCACGCCCCCGTTTTCCTGTCACGCCCGCGTCACGCTGCCCCCCTAAGGTTGCACGTTCCCGTCGCGGCACCATCGCCGCGATCCGGGCGTGCGTAACCCGCACGCGACGCCGTGCCCGCGTCGCGCAAGCGGCCACCCGGGATCTCGCTCCCGGCAGCGCATCGACCATGCACCGCATCATTCCATTCGAAAACACGATCGACGCCGATCGAGCTGGATCGCGGACGATCAGGAGACAGGGACCATGCTGAGTCCACATGAATTTTCGATGCTGCTGCGCATTGCTCGCGCGCCGGACAGCGTCGACCTGGCGAACCCGGCGTTCGCCGTGCTCGTAGAAAAGCGGCTCGTTGACGATATGCAGGTACGCGTGAATGCGGTGGCCGCGCGCCCGGCGCTGACGCCGATCGGCCAGATGCTGCTTGCGCGCTTCGACGAAGCGGCTTGAAGGAAGGGAGCTGAACCGCAGAAGCGCGTCACGCCTTCGCCGCAGCGAAGGACGTGACGCATTGAACGCTCGGCGAACCGCTTACTGCGCGACCGGCACTGTCACGTCGCTGCCGAACCAGTGCATCGAGATCTTCTTCAACGTGCCTTCCTTGCGCAGCGAATCCAGTGCATCGTTGATCGCTTTCTCGAACTTCGGATTGCCCTTGCGGAACGGGATCGCCATCTCCTGCTTGCCGCCGTTCAGCACCGCACCCGAGCGCAGCGGCAGGTTCGACGTCTTGATCATGTACGGCAGCATCAGGCGGTCGTCGAGCGTCGCCTCGATCCGGCCCGCGGCGAGGTCGCGCAGTTTTTCCGGCGCGCCCGGATACGTCTGCACCTCGATGCCCGGCACGCTGCGCGCCATCTGGTCGTAGTTGGTGCCGAGCGTCACGCCGAGCTTCTTGCCCTTGAAGTCCTCGAGCGACTTGAAGTCGCGCTTGTCGTCCTTGCGCTGGATCAGCTGCGCGGCCGAGTACGTGTACGGCTGGCTGAAGTCGAGCGCTTCCTTGCGCTGCGGCGTGATCGTGACCTGGTTGACGATCACGTCGAACTTGCCGGTCTGCAGGCCCGCGATGATGCCGCTCCATTCGGTCGGGACGAATTGCGTTTTCACGCCGAGCTTGCCGGCGACAGCATTCGCGACGTCGACGTCGAAGCCCTCGAGCTGACCCGACGTGCCGCGCGAGTTGAACGGCGGATACGTGCCTTCGAGGCCGACGCGCAGCACGCCGGCTTTCTTCACCGAATCGAGCAGGTCGTCCGCATGTGCGGCAACGGCCGTGAAGCCGAGGGCCGACGCGAGCAGCAGGCCCGACAGCAGGAACTTCGAACGTTTCATCGCAGATCTCCAGTGTTCAGTGTGGTAATCGAGCGCCGGGCATCGATCATGCCGGGCTGGGCCGGAATACGGGCACGTAGACACTACTCGCAACCGGGCCGCGCCGGAAGTCGAATTGGCCCTGATTGCAATCGATTTCAGCGGGCGAAGGGTGCGCAGCGCAGCGTGGCGACGTGGCTCGTACGTGCCGAACAAGCGTTCGAACCGTTCGCCCTGGCTATTCGGAATGCGCTTAAAAGCGCTCTTTTAAATCAGGTCATTTTTCCGATTCGCGCAGTAATTTGTCTGTAAAATCGCGCGAGCGAAATCGCACAGCGCGCCATCCGAGGGCGCGTCAAAAGAACAAAAGGCCGTTGCCATGAACATGCAGAACACTGTTGCCGCATTGCGCGGCGGGTTGCTTCAGCAGGACCGGCTGCTGAAGCTCGATACGCCGTTGGGCGCCAACGTGCTGACCGTGCAGCGGGCGGTCGGCCGCTCGCGCATCGGGCGCGCGTACGAATTCACGCTCGACGTGCTGTCGACCGATAGCGATCTGGAACTTAAAAAGCTGATCGCGCAGCCGGTCACGTTGTGGATCCAGCAGGGCGATCGCAGCTACCGGCCGATCAACGGGTACGTGCACACCGCGCGCCGCCTCGGCGCCGACGGCGGGCTCACGACCTATCAGCTCACGTTCGCCGATTTCACCCATTTCCTGAAGTTTCGTCGCGACCAGCGGCTCTGGAACGACACGACCGTCGACCAGATCATCAGCGATGTGCTGAACCGGCATCCGCAGGCGCGGGGGCATTTCCGCTTCGCGCTGTCGCAGCCGCTGCCGAGCCGGTCATACACGCGCCAGCACGACACCGACTGGCATTTCGTGCATCGGCTGATGGAGAGCGAAGGCCTCTACGGCACCTGGCAGCAGGCCGACGACGGCAAGTCGCACACGCTCGTGATCACCGACAACCTGCAGGCGTTCGCGCCGCTGTCGCCCGAAACCGTGCGTTTCTATCGAGGCGGCGCGACGAGCGAAGCCGATGCGTTCACGCAATGGTCGGGCACGCGCACGCTGCAGAGCGTGACCCGAACGACGCGCACGTTCGACTACAAGAACCCGTCGCAACCGTCGAACCCGAAGGGCACGACGCTGCCGACGATGGGTGGCCAGGGCGAATTGCCCGACCAGCTCGAAGTCTACGAGTACACCGGTGCGTACACGTATCTGGACCAGACGCGCGGCGACCATCTGACGAAGGTGCGGATGGAGGAGTGGGAGTCGCAGGCGAAGCGCTTCCATGGCGCGGGCGGCGTGCGCGCGATCGATGCCGGCCGGCGCTTCACGCTGTCGGATCATCCCGAGCACGACCGCGATCCCGCCGACCAGCGTGAGTTCGCGGCGATCGGCGTCGAATGGTGGATCGAGAACAACTTGCCGGTCGCGAGCAGCAGCGCGGACTTTCCGTACAGCCTGCGCGACGCGTTGACGCAAGCGCAGGAGGGTTACGGTACCGCGCCCGCGTTTCGCGTGCCGCATGACGACGGCTCAGTTGGCTTCTACCTCGTCGAAGTCGAGGCGCAGCGCGTGAGCGTGCCGTATCGCAGCCCGTTTGAACACGAGAAGCCGAAGATGCATCTCGAAACGGCGATCGTCGTCGGGCCCCAGGGTGAAGAGGTTTATACCGACGAGCTGAACCGGATTCGCGTGCAGTTCGTGTGGGATCGGTTGAATCCGGGCAACGAGAACGCGTCGTGCTGGGTGCGTGTCGTGCAGTCGGATACCGGGGGCGGCTATGGCGGCGTGCACGTGCCGCGCATCGGCGAGGAAGTGCTGATCGACTACGTCGGCGGCGATTGCGACCGGCCGCTCGCGGTCGGTCGTGTGTACAACGGTGCGAACCAGCCGCAGTGGCATAGCGACGGGATTCTCTCCGGATATCGGTCGAAAGAGTATTCGGGCAGCGGCTACAACCATCTCGTGATGGACGACGCGACCGGGCAGAACCGCGTGCAGTTGATGAGCAGCAGCGCGAACAGCCTGCTGCATCTCGGCTACCTCATCGACCAGAACGGCAATTCGCGCGGGTCGTATCTGGGCAGTGGCTTCGACCTGCGCTCGGATGCGTATGGCGCGGTGCGGGCGAGCCAGGGCCTGTACGTCACCACCCATCCGAAGGCGCCGAACAGCCAGCCGCTCGACGTGAAGGAAGCGCAGCAGCAACTCGTGACGGGCGAGAGCCTGGTCGAGGCGATGTCGGGCGTGAGCGAGCAGCATCAGGCGGAGAGCCTGAAGGAAGCACACGACACGATGCGCGCGTTCACCGACGCGACGCAGGACAGTGCGTCGGGCAACGCGTCCGGCGGCCGCACGGCAGGCGGCGGCACGGGCAGCGCGAATGCGTTCAAGGAGCCGGTGATGCTGTTCGGCAGCCCGTCGGGGATCGGGATGTCGACGCAGCAATCGCTGCACATGGTCGCGAACGATCACGTGAACGTCGCGAGCGGACAGAGCGTGCATGTCGCGGCGGGCAAGTCGCTGATCGGTAGCATCGGGCAGAAGCTGAGCCTGTTCGTGCAGAACGCGGGGATGAAGCTGTTCGCGGGCAAGGGCAAGGTCGAGATCCAGGCGCAGTCGGACAACGTCGAGGTGACCGCGCAGAAGGCGGTGAAGGTCGTATCGGCGACGGACCGGATCGAAATCGCGGCCGATCAGGGAATTCTGCTGACGAGCGGCGGCGGGTATATCCGCATCCAGGGCGGCAATATCGAGATTCATACGCCTGGCGCGGTGGATGTGAAGGGGGCATCGCATACGTTCGCCGGGCCGGCGAGCATGGGGTATCCGTTGCCGAGTCCGCGGCCGGATCAGCCGGGGCAACTGGAGTTGTTTCACAAGTATGTGAACGGCGAGGCGGTGAAGGGCGGGCTGTTCACGGTGAGAGACGTGAATGGCGCCGTGCTGAAGAAGGGCGCGCTCGACAACAGTGGCTATACGGCCGTGAGCGGTTTGCCGCCGGGGGCGGTGCGTGTCGAGTTCGGGAAGGATCCGCGCGAGTCGGATCAGCCGGCGAATTACTTTAAGCAGGCGCAGTGGCCAGTCGAGCCTGTTGAGCCGTCGCCGCAGGCGGCGCAGGCCGCAGCGACGGAGCAGCTCGCGAGCCAGTTGAAGGGGATGGCACCTGCGGCGACGACGGCTGCGATGGGGCTTGCGAGCGGAGGTGGGGCCGGCGCTGCGTTAGGCGGACTGGCCAGTTCTGCGTTGCCGGCTGCGGCAAGTGCACTGGGTGGGGCAGGCGCTGTTTCCGCGCTACAGACGGCTTCGAGCCTGGGCAGTGCTGCGAAGCAGGTGGCCGGGATGGTTCAGGCGGCGCGCCAGGGCGGGCTCGCGGCGCTGGCCACGCCGGTTGCGAATGCGGCGTCCGGTGCAGTGCAGGGCGCGCTACCAGGTGTCGCCGGGATCGCCGGCAAGGGCGCTACGACGGTGGCATCCGCTGCCGGTGCGACCGGCATGAAGCTGCCGACGAGCGGGTTCGGCGGACCGCTGAAATCCTGAGAGGGCGGCTTGTCAGCCGTCTTGAAAAAACGATTTGAACGAAGAACGACATGGCACAACAACTTCCACCGGGCGCAGAGAAGGAACAGGCCGTTTCCTGGCTCAGCGATATTTCCCCGAAAGATGTCGCGGCGGGGGGCGACCGTTTCAATAAGTGGTTGCTCAAGATCAGCGGCAATCACATTTCGTTCGAGGATCTCAAGACCTTCGCAAGCGCAGTGCCGATCATCGGCAACCTGATGGCGTTTTACGACGCGGTCTGCGACATCGTGATGATCGTCGAGAAGCGCCACGCCGATCTGCTCGATTACCTCGGGCTTGCGATCAACCTGATCGGGGTTATTCCAGTTCCGCCGCCGCTGGCATCGTTCCGACTGTCGGCGCGGCCGCTGCTGGCGCTCGTGCGCAATCAGTTGCTGGTGTCTCGCGGCAATCTCGGCGCGGCGCTTATCTCGGTGCTCGTCACGCATGTCAACGCCGCGGCCGCGACCGAAATCGAAAACTTCCTGAAGACCCTGCAGGACGTTCTTGTCGAACTGCTGAACGACTGCGCGCACAAGGCGCAGGAATTGATGGTCGGTATTGCCACCGGGCTGGAGCTCGCACTCAAGGGGCAAATTTTCGACAGCAGCACGAACGTGCGACGTACTGCGCAGATCGCTCAGAAGATGGACAAGCGGTCCTGGTACAACCCAATGCTGGTGGTTGACGCGATCGAGTACGGTTACGAAGGTTCGATCGCGTTGGGGAAGGAAGCCGGGAACGCGACGGTGGGAACTGCTGCGAAGCTCGCCCCGGATTCGTGGCTGCAACCGTTCCGCGATATCGTCGCATTCCTGAAGGCCGAGGCGCCGAAAGTCGCGAAGGCGATCCGCGATCTGAATGGCAGCGAGGAAGGCAAGATGCTGTGGCTGATCGCGCAAGTGATCGAGGCCGTGGCAAGGGTGCGCGCGCGCGGGAAGCTTCATGAGAAGACCGCCGACGTGCCGCCCGGCGGCAAGGGGAAGGCGCAGCATGAGCGTCCTCAGGAGCCGGCGGGTGCAACCGGGCAGCAGGCGCATGCGGAAGGCGCTGGCCAGAGTCCTTGCAAAGGGTGTCAGATTGGTGCCTCGAAGGCGTCGATTGATTTCGCATTCGGCGACGAGACGTTCACGCATACCGACTTTGATCTGCCCGGCGCACTACCGCTCGTCTGGGCGCGTACGTACCGGTCGCGCCTCTCCGCATACGATAACGGCGAACTCGGCGCGCGGTGGCTCACCCCGTACACGACGCGCATCGACGTCGAAGGCGAGACCTGGTTCTACCGCGATGCCAGCGGGCGCAGCCTTGAATATCGCGCCCTCGCTGCCGGCAGCGTGCATGATGATCTCTCGGAAAACCTGACGCTGTCGCGACTCGACGATACGTGGGCCACGATTGCATACGGCCATGACGAGTTGCACGTGTACGAACGGCGCGGCAACGCGTTCCGTCTGGCGATGCAGAAGGATCGCGCGGGTAACACGATCACGCTCGACTATGATGCGCTCGGCCGCGTGGCGCGCTTGATCGACGCGAGTGGCAACGTGCTGTCGTTCGAGCACGACAAACAAGGGCGGATCGTACTGATCGAGCAGGTCCTCGAGGACGGCAAGCGCCGTACGCTGGCGAGTTACGCCTATGACGAAGCGGGCGATCTCGTCCGGGCAACCGATCGGCACGGCAACGCGTGGAACTATCAGTACGACCGCCATCTCGTGACGCGCTATACCGATCGCACCGGCCGCGGGATGACGCTTGAATGGGACGGGGCGGCCGCTGACGACAACGCTAACGCGAAATGCGTGCGCGAGTACGCGGACGACGGCAGTCTCGATATCCGCCTTGCGTGGCATCCGAACATTCGGCTGACCTACGTGACCGATGCACTCGGTCAGATGACGCGCTATTACTTCAACATCAAGGGGTACGTCTACCGAATCGCCTATCCGGATGGAAACGAGGAGTGGTTCCGCCGCGACGAGCACAACAATCTGACGCTGCACATTCTGCAGGACGGCAGCATCGAGCAGATGCGTTATGACGCACGCGGTAACCGGACGTGGCACGAGCGCGCCGACGGCAGCATCGTCGAGATGGCATACGACGACAAGGATCAGATGATCCGGCTCGTCGATCCGAACGGGCATGTGTGGCAGCGCAAGTACGACGATGCGGGCAACCTCGTCGAGGAAATCGATCCGCTCGAGCACGCGACGAAGTACGGTTACAACGACAAGGGGTTGCCGACACAGATCACCGATGCGAAGGGCGGCTCGAAGGCGCTTGAATACAACGACGCTGGACAGTTCACGAGCTATACGGACTGCTCCGGAAAGAAGACGGCGTGGCGCTACGACGATATCGGTCGCGTGATCGAGACCAAGGACGCATCGGGAGGCATAGTCGCTTATGGCTATGGTCCGAACGGCCAATTGACGGAGATTCGCTCGCCGGCCGGCGTCGAACACGTGCAGTACGACGCTGAAGGTCGATTGTTAAGGCATACGGATCAACTCAATCGATCGACGCGATATGGCTACGATGCGGTTGGTCGCATTGCGAGCCGCGCGGATGCGCTGGGGCAGACGATTGCGTATCGCTACGACCGTCTCGGCCGCTTGACCGCGTTGACCGATGCCAACTTTGCGACGTACCAGTTCCACTACGATCCTGCAGGGCGGCTGATCGAGGAAGTCGCGTTCGACGGCAAGTCGACGCGCTATCAATACGA
>NZ_QTPP01000042.1 GCF_003853415.1 Burkholderia sp. Bp9142
GCATACGAGATCGCGGAGTTGCCGAATCCGTGCGGGTCGAAGAGTTTCATGCGGCACCCAGCTGTTTCTGCACGAGCTGGAAATACATGCCCTGGAGGGCGACCAGCTCGTCGTGCGAGCCCTGTTCGACGATCGCGCCTTCGTACAGGACGAGGATCTTGTCGGCACGCATGATGGTGCTGAGCCGGTGCGCGATGATCACCGCCGTGCGCCCTTGCAGGATTTCGTGCATGTTCGCGAGAATGTTGCTCTCCGACTGCGTGTCGAGCGACGATGTCGCCTCGTCGAACACGAGCAGGCGCGGGTCGTGATACAGCGCGCGCGCGATGCAGAGCCGCTGGATCTGGCCGCCCGACAGGCCGACGCCGCGCTCGCCCACCACCTGCTCGTAGCCGAGCGGCAGTTTGCTGATGAATGCATGCGCGTCGGCCATCCGGGCGACCTCCTCCATGCGGCGCCAGTCGGGGCTCGCGTCGCCACATGCGATGTTCTCGGCAATCGATCCGGAGAAGACCAGATTGGACTGCATCACGTAACCGATCTGCGCACGGTAGCAGGCCTTGTCGATCGCGCTCATGTCGTATCCGTCGACCACGATCTTGCCGTCCGTGGGCGCATAGAATCCCACGAGCAGCTTCGCCAGCGTGGTTTTTCCCGAACCGCTGCGCCCGACGATGGCCACCATCTCGCCACGCTTGATCGTGCAGTTGATGTTCTCGAGCACGTAGGGCGTTTCGTTGCCGCCGTAGCGGAAATACACGCCGTCGAAGCCGATGTCGCCCTGCAGGTCGGGCAGCAGCACGCGTGAGGCCAGTTCGGACGGCCGCTGCTCGGGCTCGATGTCGAGGACGTCGCCGAGCCGCTCCATCGCCACCGCCGCGTCGTTCATCAGGCTCCACATGCCGACGAGTCCCATCAGCGGCGCCAGCACGCTGCCCATGAACGCATTGAAGGCGATCAGTTGCCCGATGCTGAGTTCGTGCGCGAGCACGAGGTTCGCACCGACCCACAGGATCACGATGGTGGTCGCCGCATTCAGCAACTGGCTGCCCAGCGTCACCAGGATATTGAATGACTGCGCACGGTACTGGACGTCGAGCGCCTTCGCATACTTGCGCTCCCACTTCAGCCGGACCGACCGCTCGATGCCCATGCCCTTCACGGTCTCGACGCCGCCGAGCGTCTCCATCAGCAGCGACTTCGCGTCGGTGGACGCGGCAAACATCTCGCGCGCATAGCCTTTCAGCCTGGGCGTCGCGAGCGCCGTGAGCACCATGATCGGAATCACGAAGGCGATCAGCACGAGCGTCATCTTCACGTTGTACAGAAACATGATCGTGAAGTAGATGAAGATCATCAGAAGATTGAGCGCGGTGGTGACGGTGGACTCCGTCAGGAACGCCCGGATCGTCTGGTTCTCCTGGAAGCGCGCGAACACGTCCCCGCTCTTGCGGCGCGCGAAAAACGAGTAAGGCAGCGACATCGTATGCTGATAGAACTGCGACATCATCGCGAAGTCGAGACTGCGCACCATGAAGTTGGAAAGATGCGCGCGGATCGTGGTCATCAACTGGGTAAACACGTGCGAAATGACGAGCCCGGCAATCAGCAGGTGCAGCAGGTTGACGTTCTGGTGCACGACTACCCCATCCAGGATGCTCTGGATGATGAGCGGCGGTATGACGCCCAGCACCTGGATCACGAACGTCGCCAGGAACAGATGCGCGAGGATCTTCCGGTAAGGGCGCAGATAGCCGATGAAGCGCACCCATGGCGAACGTGACTCGGCCGGCGCCGCGGCCGGCCCGCTCGCGGTAAACAGCAGGCAGGTGCCGCTCCAGCCGCGCTCGAACGCCTCGACGCTCAGCTTCCTGAAGCCGAGCGCCGGATCGGCGATACGCACCCACGACTTCGACACGCCGTACACGACGACGTAGTGGTATCCCTCCCAGTGCACGATGAACGGCAGGTCGAACCCGAGCAGCGCCTCGTACGTGCACTGCACGCCGCGCGTCGCGAAGCCGACCGCCTCGCCGGTGCGCGCGAGACTGTCGAGCGTCGCGCCCTGCGTCGTCACGTTCGCAAGATCGCGCAGCTTGCCGAGCGTCATCGCGACGCCGTAGTGACGGCAGATCATCGCGAGGCACGCCGCCCCGCAATCCATTTCCTCCGCCTGCTCGACCAGCACGAAACGCTTGATCATGCGCTCGCCGAACGCGGCGTCGGCGCCGATATCGATCTGCAGCGGGTGGCGGCGCCGTTCGGCGAGTTTCTTCTGCCGCGTCAGTTCCTGCTCGCCGAAACGGATGCGCTCCTCGAGCACCTCGCGCAATTTCGGGTTGCGCTCGAGCATGAAGTGCACGGTCTTTTCCGGAATGACGAGCAGGCGCGTATCGGTGACGGCGGTGACGGTCGCCGCCTGCTCCTGCCGCAGCAGGCACGCGCGCTCGCCGAAGATCTCGCCTGCGCCGAGCGTCGCGAGCGGATAGTCGTTGCCGCCCTCGTGGCACGACACGCTCACCTCGCCCTGGCGCACGACATACAGCCGGAGGTCGCCGCCCGGCCCCTGCCGGACGATCTCCTTGCCGGCCGGCACGCGCTTCACGCCGACGCTCGACACGTACTCCTCGAGTTCGGCGCGCGTCAGCTTGCCGCGCAGGTCGAACAGCCGCGTCACGAAACCGCCGGCCGAGCTGATCGCGACATAGCTCGTCACGAACGACTGCGCGGCGGGATTGTCGCGCAGGATCGGCTCGATCGCGCTGCGCGGGATGCACAGCACCTCGGTCTTCGTCGACGCGCGCACCGACACCTCGTGCCAGTAGTCGCGCAGCATCGCCATTTCACCGAACACTTCGCGTTCCTTGCGCACGCCGACGCTGGTTTCCTTGCCGCGCTCGTCGGCGATCAGGCGCACGGAACCGAAGCGCAGCACATACAGGCCCTCGGCCGGTTCACCGCGATTGCAGACGGTGTCGCCGAACGCGTAGGTGCGCACCTGCGCATGGGCGGCCATGCGATCGAGTTCGTCGGGCGAGAAGAGCGACAGCGGCTCCACCGACGCGAGAAACGCCGCGAGCGACGGGGTGCTGGCCGGGGCGGGGGCTTGTGCGTCCATCGATGCGATTCTCCGTGATCAACGTGCCTCGATGATGTGTTCCTGCGCGCGCTCGGCGAGCCACTCCTCGCGCAGCAGGCGGCGCACCTCCGACGCGACGTCGGCGTCGAGCGCGGCCGGATGCTTCGCGGTCACCGAGAAGATTTCGAAGAACGAGCCGTCGGGCGCCGCGAACGGCCCGAGCAGGTCGCCCACGTGCGCGTTGAACACCTTGGCCTCGATATCCGTCTTCAGCGAGCCGCGCAGCACCTTGCCGATCACGCCGCCACGCTCGCTCGTGTCGGCGATCGAATGCTCGCGCGCCATGTCGCCGAAGCAGCTCGGGTCGTCCTCCAGGATCGCCATCATTTCGCGTGCCTTGCCCTCCGAATCCAGCACGACGTGGCTGACCTCGATGCTGTCGAACTTCGGCGAATTGAGCTTGAAGTACGCTTCGACGGCTGCATCGCTGCACACCGTGTCGAGCGTCTTTTCCTGGTACAGCGTGTCGGTGATGAAGCGCTCGAACTCGTCGAGACTCACGCCGAGCACGTCCAGGTAGCGGTTCATGTCCGCGGCGCGGTGCAGGCCGCGCACGCGGCGAAACTGGTCGGCACGCTCCTGGATTTCCTCCGGCGTCACCTGCATGCCCATCTTCCGCGCCGCGATCACCGTCAGCCGGTCGCGAACCTGCTGTTCGACGAGGCCCTCGAACTGCCCGGTGAGCTTCAGCACGCGGATGAAGTCGTCGGTGCCGATCACCTCGTCGTCGATACGCACTATTGCCGTCATCTCGTTCCCCTTGATCCTGTAAGCGGCGATCGTCCTGATTCGCCGCCGGTGCCTCGCGTCCCCGCTTGCCTGCATTCCGCGACGCCGTGTCAGTCCACCTCAGCCCGCGATCTGCCTGAACGGGTCCAGCGCGAACCCGATCAGGCGGCGCTCGCGCACCACGATTTCCGCCGTGGCCGTCATCCCGTAGCGCAGCGGGTATTTCGTGCCGGCAATCGTGTACGCGTTGCGCACGAGCGCCACGCGGCCTTCGTAGACGGGTTCCTTCGTCTGCGCCTGCGGCTTCGTCGCCGGCGAGATGTATTCGAGCGTGCCGTCGATCACGCCGTAGCGCTGATACGGAAACGCATTGAACTTGAGCTTCACGGCCAGGCCTTCATGAAGGAACGCGCGGTCCTGCTCCGCGATCGCGACCTTCACCACCGGCCGCGCATCGGACGGCGCGATGCTGCCGAGCGGGGTGTTGGCGAGAATCTTGTCGCCCGGCTGCGTCGTGGTCACATCGGTGATCACGCCGGAGACCGGCGCCAGCACGAGCAGAAAATTGTCCTTGTCGATGTTCTCGAAGCGGATCCGCGCGGCGGCATCGGCTGCGAGGCGCGCCGTCTGCACCTGCAGGCGCAGCTTCTCTTCGGTGTTCGCGACGTCGCGCACGGTCGCGTCGTACTGGATGCGCAGCCCGGTCAGCGTCTCGCCGCTGCCCTCGAGTTGCGCCTTCGCCTGCGCGAACTCGTGACTCTGCTGCGCCTCGAGCTGCGTGAGCCGCGCCTGCGCGACGCGGTAGCTGTCCTGGGCCTGCAGGTACGCGCTGCGCTTCTGCTCCACCTGGCTCTGCGACACGCCGCCGCCGCCCGGCAGCGCGAACAGGCGCGCGTACTTGTCCTGTTCGTCCTTCGCGAGATCGAGCGCGTGGCGGGCGTTGTCGATATTGCTGCGCGCTTCGTCGATCTGCGCACGCTGCGATTGCGCGAGCTTGCTGGTGCCTTCGGCAATGCGGTTCTGGTGCAGGTGCTCCTCGACCTCGATCTGTTGCTTCAGTGCGTCCGCCTTGCGCTCCATCAGCTGCTTCTTGTCCGGAAACTGCTTCCATTCGCGCTCCGCGTCGTCGAGCTTGAGGCGCGCATCGAGCGCGTTGGTCGCCGCCTCGATCGCGCCGCGCGCGTTGATCCGGCCGATCACGTCGTTCTTTTCGACCGGCTGACCCTCGGCGATATAGATGTCCACCAGCTCGCCGTCGACGGGCGCGTAGATGCGGCGCACCTCGGACTCCGGCGCGAGCGCACCCTGCGCGGTCACGATGACGTCGGCGCGGCCGACGAACGACCACAGGAGTGCACACACGACGAGCCCTGCCAGCGCGATGATGGTCGCCTGCGTGAGCCGCCACGGCCGCGCCGTCAGGATCGCGATCCCTTCGGCGCTGTGATCCTCCAGCGCCTCGCCCAGCGAACGTGGCGGCTCCGGCGGCGGCGCCTGCCGCGCGCGCTTAAGGAGACTGTCGAGCTTCACCGCGCCCTCCCGACGAAGCGAGCCGTTCCAGCGTCGCGACATGTGCAGCGAATTGCGGCGTCGCGAAGCGGAACTGCTTGAGGCGATCCAGCACGGCCGGCCCATGCCCGGCCCGCGCGTCGCTCTCGAACTGCAGGTACTGCTGCAGATCGGCACGCACGGCGTCGAGGCCGCCGAGGCGCGGATAGCGCTGCTCGTTATCGGCAAGCAGCGCCGGGAGACCGTCGAGCCGGTCGTCGTCGAGCGCCGACGCGATCGCGCGCTGCAACCGCTCGAGCGCCGCCACATAGACGGAGTTGTCGCTTTGCAGCCGGCGCAGCTGACTGAGCGCGTCGGCATACAGCACGCTGAACGCCGGAACGTATGACGAAATCCGGTCGAGCTGCCGCTGATGCGCGCCCGGGTCGTCGTTCCAGCGGCCGGTCAATGCCTTGATCGGCGCTTCGTCGCGATAGATGCGGATCGGTGCTTCCGCCCCGCCGTGCCCGGCCACGAACGCCTGCAACTCGCCGATCCACGCAACTTCCTCGACGAGCGGCCGTGCGTCGGGGTTATGGCGGGCCAGCGTGCGCATGTCCTGCACGACGGCACGGGCGCGGTCGAAGGCGCGCACGTTCATGGCGGCGATCCAGTCCGGTACTTTCGACCGGATGAGCGCCTCGGTACCCGGCGCGAGGAACGCCGAATCTTCCGGATGGCTCGCGAGATGGCGGTCGGCAAGTTGCGCCGCCTGCGCGGTGTCGCCGCGCGCCAGCAGCGCGTGCATCTCGCGCAGCGGCGCGTCCTGGAAATACAGCGTCGCGAGCAGCAGGACGGCCGCCGCGAGCAGCCCGCCGCTCCACCAGCCGAGCCGGTGCAGGTCGATGTGCCCGCTGCCGCCGAACGCCTCGCTCAGCTCCGACAGGAAGACTTCGATCCTGGCGCGCCGGTGGCGCGCGTCATGCGCGGTTTCGGCGGCGCCATGCGCGGCGTGCGGGTTGACCTCGTCGTCCTGCTGTACGGCCGGAACCGTGCAGAAGATGTCGAGGAACGAATGCGCGGTATCGACGAAGGTCGTCCGGTCGGGGTCCGCGGCGGCCGCATTCGCGGCGGCGCCGGGCGCCGACGCGGCCGTCACGGTGGAGTCCGGCCCGGGTTCGCGCTGCACGCCGACGCGATAGACGAAATGGTCGCCGCCGAACGCGAGCATCGCGCCGTCGCCGAGCGGCGCCGCATGCTCGTCGAGGCGCCGGCCGTCGACGAACGTGCCGTTCGTGCTGCCGAGGTCTTCCACGAAGACCTCGCCGTCCTGCACGTAGATGTGCGCATGCCGGCGCGACAGGTAGTTGACCTGATGCGGATACGCGTTCCGGTAGCAGGCGAACGTGTCGTCGGTCTTGCTCACGAGGAACGGGAAGGCGGTAATGATGACCGGTTGCAGGCCGAGATCGTCGCGCTCCGGCGCCAGCGTGACCACGGCCGGCCGCGCCGGCTGACGCGTCGCGCGCGGCACGAACGCGACGCGGTACGCCAGCGCGCCGGCGAATCGCAGTTCGTCGCCGTCGCGCAGCAGGTGCGGCTTGTCGCCGACATCGACACCGTTGACGGCCGTCCCGTTCTTGCTGCCCAGATCGGCGACATAGGCCGCGCTGCCTTCAAAGAAAATGCGCGCATGCCGGCGCGACAGGTCGGCGACCAGTTCGGGCCGCGCGGACGCGAACGGCGTGTTTGTCCGCCCAACGGCGAACAGCGCCTTGTCGATCCGGATCTCGCTCAGTTCCGGATGAGAAACCGGCTTGAGCACGATGTCGAACTGCCGGTCGAGCGCGGCCTGTTTCTCGGCAATCGAAGCGACGTCTGGAACCATGATTCGACCAACGATCGACCTGCGCCCGCCAATGGGCACGCGGCGCAGGAAACGCGACGCGCTTTCGAACCACCCGTGTGACGCCGCGCCGCCAAGGCACGTGGCGGCGCGATCGTGAAAAAAGTTTAGGCGACGGATGGCGGTAGTCAATCGGCTGCTACCGATTGCGCGGCTGCGCAGGGCTGGCGTGTTCATTGCATCGCTTGCCGAACCGGCTCGCTGCTTGCATTCGAGATTTCGACCGCGCGCCAGCCGCCGCCGATCGCCTTGTAGAGCGTGACCGTGTCGCTCAGAATCTGCTGATGATTCGCGAGCAGCGCGAGTTCCGCGGACGCCACCGAGCGTTCCGATTCGAGCACCTCGAGCTGCGAGACGAGCCCTTCCTTGAGCTGCGCCTCGACCTGTGCGGCGACGGTGCGCAGACGCTCGCCCTGCTGCTGAAGCTGCACGCGCTGCTGCTTGTGCGCGTCGAGATCGACGAGCGCGTTTTCCACTTCCTTGAACGCGGTGAACACGGTCTGCCGGTACTGCTGCTCGGCGACCTTCGTCTGCGCGTCGGTCGTCTTGATGTGCGCACGCACGCTCGGGTCGAACATCGGCAGGTTGATGCTCGGCAGGAAGCTGAACGTGAATGCCTTGAAGAGATCCGACAGCGCAAACGCCGCGGTGCCGCCGCGCCCCGTCAGGCTGATCGACGGCAGTTGCGCCAGCTTCGCCGCGCCCACTTCGTCATACGATTCGAGCACGCGATACTGCGCGGCGACGACGTCCGGCCGGCGCGCGAGCAGTTGCGCGGGCAGCCCCATCGGCACGTCCGGCAGCTTGACGCGCTGCCGGAGATGGCCGGCAGGCAATCTGAATTCGCCGGCCGGCACGCCCAGCAGCGTTGCCAGCGCGTTCTCGGCGGTGTCGCGCGATCGGTGCAGTTCGATCAGCTGGTTCGCCAGCCTGTTGATCTCCGCGCCCTGCCGCAGCACTTCCGTCTGCGGCGCGACGCCGTTCGCAAACATCGACTGGTAGATCGCGAGGATCCGCCGGTTCTTGTCGAGCGTGCGCTGCTCCTGTTCGATCTGGTCGTCGAACTGGAGGATCTCGAAGTACGTGCTCGACACGTCGGCGACGAGCGTCAGGTAGCCCGCGCGCCAGTCGGCCTCGGTCGCGTGATATTCGGCCTTCTGCGCCTGCACCCCTTTCTCGACCTTGCCCCAGATGTCGATCTCCCAGTTCACCTGGCTGCCGAGGTTGTAGGTCCTCGACGGCGATTGATGCGTGTTCTTCTCGAAGTCCACGCCCGCGCCGAGGTTGGCGCTCGGCAGCGCGCCCGCCTGGACTTCGCCGACCTGCGCGCCGGCCACGCCGATGCGCGCCGCCAGCACCTTGATGTCGACGTTGCCCGCGATGGCCTTGTCGATGAGCGCGTCGAGCGTCGGATCGTCGAAGCTCTTCCACCATTCGGCATTGACCGTGTCCGACGCGGTTACGGGCCCGTGCGCGTGCGCCCACGTGGTCTTTGCCGGCATCTCCGGGCGCTGGTAGACGGGCATGTTCAGGTCCATGCAGCCGGACAGCAACGCCGCGCATGCTCCGGCGGAACCGGCGATGCGGGCCAGCGACCGCATGAGACCGCGGCAGTTGCGCGAGGCAGTCGGCGACAGGTGGGTGTTCACGATCGACTCCTTGGGAGGAACGCGGCGACGATGCGGGATCGGGCGGAGGTGTTGGTGTTCGTGCTGCAGCGTTGCACGCTCGCGTCTCATGCTGCATGGGGCGTGCCAGCTGCTCGCGGGATCCGCGGAAATGTTGCCGGATGGCTTGCCGGCGCGGGGCCGGGCGACGACGACGGCAGGTGGCGCGACGTGTGCGGGGCGCACGGATCAAGGATGCGTGATGGGTCGTCGCCGACAGTTCCGGCCCGGGATGTCGGGAATGTGCCGACACTTGCACGCGCGCGACGGGCGGCAGCGTTGCCGCCCGAAGCTCGCCCGCTCGCGCGAGCGCGCGCGACGTCACTTCACGTAGATCGTGATTTTCTTCGAGTAGATGGGGGGATTTTGCGGCACGTGATTGGCGTCGCCCATCAAGAGCTGCAGCGTGTGCTTGCCCGGCGGAAGTTCCAGCGTGGTTTCGGTCTCGCCCGCGCCGAAATGCAGGTGATTCCGGTCGGACGGAATCGGCTGGTCCATCGGCGGCAGGTCCGTATCGACCAGCAGGTGATGGTGGCCCGTGTTCGGAAACTGCACATGCGACGGCGCGACCCCCATGTCGCGCAAGCCGAACCACACCCGGAACGGACGTCCGGCCGGCAGCACCTGGCCATCGTTGGGCCATCCGATGTAGACGACGGCCTTCGGGGGATGCGTGCTGGTCTCTGCAGTCGTCGCCCCCGTCCATAGCAGCGTCACGGCAACGGCGAAGAGGATGAGCTTGTTCATGGCGGCAATTCCCGGTTCATGCGGCAGGCGCGGCATGGTGCGCTACTTGACCGTGATCGTGATCTTCTTCGAGTACACCGGCGGATCGTGCGGCACGTGGTCGTGGTCCCCCATCAGCATCTGCAGCGTGTGCTTGCCGGGTGGCAACTCGATGCGCGCCTCGGTTTGACCGGCGCCGTAATGGAGGTGATTCCGGTCCGACGGTATCGGCTGGTCCAGCGGCGGGAGATCGGTATCGACGAGCAGATGATGATGGCCCACGTTGGCCCGCTCGATGCCTTTCGGGCAGATGCCCATGTTGCGCAGGCCCATGCGCACCCAGAACTTGCCGCCCGTGATCGTTGCACCGTCCGACGGCCAGATGATGTATGCCTCGGCGCCGGGCGGCGAAGGCGTACGCCCGGCGGCAAACGTGATCCTCGGCGCCAGGACGGTGGCGGCCAAAGCCAACAACGTAGCCCTTCTTCGCATCGTGTTGCTCCTCGCGTTGGTGGCGGCGCGCGGCGTCGGACAGTGGAGCGTGTCTAACAGCTTAGGACGTAATCGACAGGAAGACACATAACGATGTCCCAGGGTGATGGGCCGGCCGCGATGCGCGGACGCGTATGTTGTTTTTTGCAAAACCCGCGGGTGGATCCGGTGATCGCCGCGGATCGCACGTGCTATCTTGAATGTGTCCTGGCCGTGCCCGCCGCAAGCCGGCATTGCGCTCGCCGCGACCGGACACCCGGCAACGGCTGCGCTCCGCCTTCGGCACCTCGTCCGACGGCGCACCCTGGGGGGCCGAATATGTGGCGAATACTCTTGCCCGCATGCCTGCTTGCGTCGATCTCGGTGGCATCGAGCACCTGCTCCGGCGAGGACATGCATCCTTTTGCGGTGCCGCCGGCAGCTTCCGCGCGCGCCGGCTCGATCGAGCCGCATCGCGTCGCGCTCGTGATCGGCAACGGTGCATATCGCGACCATCCGCTCGCCAACCCCGTCCATGACGCCGATGCGATGGGCGATGCGCTGCAGGCGCTCGGCTTCGACGTCATCACGTTGCGCAATGCGACCCGTCGGCAAATGCTCGACGGGCTTGCCGCGTTCGAGCGCCGCATCGCGGCCAGCGGCACCGGGCTGGTCTATTTCGCGGGCCACGGCGCCAGCGCGGGTGGAACGACATGGCTCGCGCCGGTCGATGCCGACGTCGGCTCGCCGGCCGGCCTGTCGCGAACGGGTATCGACCTGCAAACCGTGTTCGATGCGACGTCGCGGCCACACGGCGACCGCATTGATCTGATCATTCTGGATTCCTGCCTGATAGCGCCCCCCGGTGCCGGCAACGTGGCGGCCCGCAAGCCACCGCCGCATACGCTCGTTGCCTACGCGGCCGCGCCTGGCGAAGGCGCGGCCGACGGTGCAACGCATGGTGTCTACACGGCGGCGCTGCTGCGGACGCTCGCGTTGCCGGGGCTCGGTATCGCACAGGTCCTTGACCGTGCCGGCGCGATGGTCGAACGCGCCACCGGGCATCGGCAGATACCCTGGATCGCGTCTTCCCTTTCCGATGCGGCAGCAACGTCTGCGCTCACCGGGTCGCGTCGTGCCGGAACCGGCGTGGTGCATTCCGGCGGTGGCACGGAGCAACGATCCGACGTGCTGGCCGACGTCGGCGTCGTCGCACTCGATAGCCGGGGCGTGATGCCGAAAGACAGTGCCGAACAGTACGAAATGACGTTCTGGGAGTCGATCAAGGACAGCAAGGAGGCGGGCGATTACGAGGCCTATCTGAAGACTTACCCGAACGGCCGCTTCGCGCAGTTGGCGCAGGCCCGTCTCGCACGACTGCGCGCGACCGCGCCCAAGGCGCCTGCGGCGTCCGCGCCCGCACCGACGGCGAGCCCCACGCCGGCACCCGCCCCCGCTTCGGCGCCGGCGCCTGCGCACACGCCCGGCTCACCGCCGAAGGCACCGCCTCCCGCCGCGGTGGCATCGCCATCGGCACCTCCGCAGAAAGGGGGCGCGGCGGCCGCCAATGAAATCCGGGATTGCCCGGCATGCCCCGCCATGCTGGCGGTCAGTCCAGGGACGTTCGCAATGGGCAGCAATGCGGGCGATCCGTCGGAAAAACCGTCACATCGCGTGACGCTCGATCATTCCTTCGCGCTTGCGAAATACGTGGTGACTGTCGCGCAATGGAACGCCTGCCGCGACGCAGGCGCCTGCCCGCGCCTGCCCGGCGACAGCAATACGGTCGCGAACGCGCCCGCGCGCGACCTGAGTTGGGACGATGCGCAACTGTACGTGAAGTGGCTGTCGAAAATAAGCGGCAAGTCTTACCGGCTGCCGACCGAGGCCGAATGGGAATTCGCGGCGCGTGGCGGCACCGCAACGCGCTACTGGTGGGGCAACGAGATGCGCCCGGGCAACGCGAACTGCAAGGACTGCGGTCCGCCGTGGCGTGCCGATGCACCGGATAACGTCGGCTCGTTCGCGGCCAATCCGCTCGGTTTCTACGACATGGCGGGCGGCGTGTGGGAATGGGTCAGCGACTGCTGGCACAACTCGTACAAGAATGCGCCTGCCGATGGCCGCTCGTGGGACGAGCCGAACTGCCAGGTACGCGTCATCCGCGGCGGCTCGTGGAGGGATGGTGCGGCCTACATGCCAGTCTCGACACGCTTCAAATACGACAGCAGCGTCCGTTTTTCGGCAAACGGGTTTCGCGTGGCCCGGGACCTGAAGTAGATCGAACATGGCGAGCCATTCGCCAATCCGATGACTGACCCGGGCCGGGAAGCCGGTCATGCGCGCCGTCGAGCGTTCGGCGCGCATCGCCGTGTCAAGGTGCGGCGATCAACGCCTGGACCAGATTGGCGGCCATCGGGCGCCCGAGGCCGGTGACGTAGTCGTATCCGACCGCCGCCGTGCAAAGCGTGCCGCATGCGCCGTTCGAGCCGCTGACGATGTCGCGGAAGTTCGCCGCGTAGGCGCCCGATGCGAGCCCGTACAGCACGCTCTGGATCGCGCCCACCGCGTTCAGCGTCGTCTTGCCGCGCGCGATGCGCAAGCTGTTCGCGATCGCGATCAACGCGGACCATTGCGGTGCGCCCGCGCTCGTACCGCCGACGACGAACCAGCCGCGCTGCCCCGCGTAGCCGTACGAGTTGTAGACCGCGAAGCCGGATGCCGGGTCGCTGTGGTACGCGACATCGGGCACGCCGCGCAGCCCGAGGCTATCCGATGGCGTCCCGAAGTTCGACTGATACGTCGGCTCCGCCTCGACCGCGCTCTGTCCGCCGCCGCTGCCGGCCCATGCCGTTTCGCCCGCGTAGGCGCCGCTCGCATCGGTCGCGATCGACGTGCCGCCGACGCCCAGCACATACGGCGACGCGGCCGGGTAGTCGATGCCATTACCACCGTCGCCGGACGCAGCGACGAACGACACACCGTTCGCGCTGGCGAACTGCCCGTCGAATTGCGTCTCGGCCAGGAATTCGGGGGCCCCCCAACTGATCGACACGACCTTCGCGCCGAGCCCGCCCGGGGCCGGACTCGTCGCGAGCGCGATCGCGCTCATCAGGTCATCGAGCGAACTCGATGCGGCTTCGACCAGCACGATCCGCGCATTCGGTGCGATCGCGTGCGCCCACTGCACGTCGAGCGAGCTCTCGATCGCCCACAGTGCGTCGGGCGGAGGCGGACGCTTGTCGGGTGTCGCGTACACCTTCGAGAAGCAGCGCGGGGACGCGCACGGCGGCAGGCCGAACGTGCTGCTGAACAATCGCAGGTCCGCTTCGGCGTTCGGGTTGTCGTACGCGTCGACGATCGCGATGACCTGATCGTCGCCGCCGTAGCCGCGGGCCGGCAATTGATCGAACCCGTAGAAACGGCGGATCTGCTGCGGCGACAGGCCGACCGGGTTCCGTTTCGCGGATCCGTGCAGATGGAGCGGCGGCCGTGCAAACGCGCGCGGCGCCCGGGCCGCGGACTGCGCGAACGACACGCCGAGCGTGAGCGCGACGCTCGCCGATACGACGAGCATGCGCAGCCCACGCGTGAACGAAGCGCGCTTCATGGTGTTCCCCCGATGGCGAACCAGCCGACGTGCGTCAGTGCGCCTTCGCGCTCGTGAACGACAGCGACTTGCCCGTGCCCGCGATGACCAGCCAGTTGTTCGGATCGGTGCTCACGACTGTCGCGCTCCCGCTTTTCACGCTCGGCAACTGGTACGTGCTCTTCGGCAACAGCCAGGTCATGTCCTGCAGATTCGCCGGATGCGTCGCGCTGAACGTCCAGCTGGTGCCGGTATCGGTCGCCGTCCAGTTCACCAGCAGACGGCGCCGGTCGAACTGCGTGAGCTGGTCCATCGTGAACCACTTGAACTGGCCGGTCGTCGCGAGCGACGCTGCATAGCTGAGCAGCGTCGTGACGACGTTCGGATACCACGACGCGCCCAGCGGGTGCATGTAGATCAGCCGGCTCGTGCGGTTCGCGACGACGAAATCCATCAGCGACTGATACCAGTTCTGGACGTCTGTCGTCGGCACCGCGAATTCCTGGAACTCCTCGAACGTCGCATACTTGCCGAACGGCATCACCGGAAACGCCCAGATGCCCGGATTCAGCAGCGAACCGTTGCGATACGCGCGCGTTTGCGCATTGCCGGTATGGCCGGTGAAGTAGTAGCCGGAATAGCCGTTCGACTCGAGCCAGTTCACCGCCCACGTCGGCGTGTTGCCTTCCGGTGCCGCCCATTCGACGTCCGGCTTGCCCGTCACCGACTGGATCGCATTGTGGTTCAGCACCAGATATTGCGTGAACGTGCTCGCGTTCGTTTCGCTGGCGTTCGCCCCCCAGTAGTCGTGCGCCCAGCCACCGTGACTGCCGACCTTGTGCCCGCGCTTGAGCAGGAACGCGACCAGCTGCTTCGCCGGCGTATTGTTCGTCAGGTTGATCCCGAGCCGGTCGCCGAGTGTCACGTCGTCCGGACCGGCCGTCATCACGATCGAGTACGGGCCGCTGTTCCAGACGCCGAAATTCTTCAGGTACTGCGCCGGCTGGATCTGGTCTGCCGCGCAGAAGTGCCAGTTCAGGACCATCCCGGCCTGGGCGCGCGGCTGCAGCGACAGGTGCGGCATCGACAGGATGTTCGTCGTGAAGTAACGCAGGAAGCCGTGGATCGGCATGCTGTCGGTTTGTCCGTCGAGATACGCGAGCGGCAGGTTGACGAACATCACACCGCCGTTTCCATACACCTGATAGCCGGCGACGAGACCGAAGTTCGGTGACGTCAGCAGCGTCGTGCCGGTATACGTGCCTTGCGTGACGTAGCTCGGATAGGTGAGGAAGCCGTATACGTAGCCGGAAATTCCTTCGAGCACGTCCGTCGTCGCGGATGGCGAGGCAGTCACGAGCGACGTCGCACCCTTCACCGCCGTCGATACCGACGACAGCGTCGTCGATGTCGGCGAATACGATCCGGATCCGACCTTGCCCCCCGTCGACACGCGCCCGAGATTCAGCGGCAGGCCGCTCATGCGCCCGTTATCCATCTTGTACGTGAAATACGCCTGATGGTTGTAACCGGCAAGCCCGCCCGGGTTCGACGTGCTCGGCTGCAGGAAGAGCAGTTGATTCGTCGTCGAGCCGCTCGACGTGCTCGACGTGGTCGCGGCCAACGCCGCTGCGGTCGTCGTCGAGCCGGACCATGTCATCGACTTCCCGGGTGGAATCTGCAGCGCGCGCAACGTGCTCCCCATCCCGGTCACCGGACCGAGGCCGATCATGCTTCCGCCGAACGTATCGTAAAGCACGTAGTTGACGCCGGCCATCGAGCTGAACCGCGATTGACCGGCCGGATAGAAGCCCGCCTCGTTCAGTACACCGAAATCATAGACGAGCATCACGCGCCCGCCGTTCAGCGCGTAAGTCTGGATTGCGGTCACGAGCGTATCGTCGGCGGTCGTATGCACCTGGTCCGGCAGGATGAGCCCCTGATACTGCTGCAGCGACGTTCCGCCCTGCTTGAATTGCGTGTCGCTGATGAGCGAGATCTGCAGTCCCTCCTCCGCCGCCGAATCGAGCCACGCGGACACACGCGGGTCCGGCAGCGTGAAGTTGTCCGGCAGCAGCAACAGCAAC
Source organism: Burkholderia sp. Bp9142 (assembly GCF_003853415.1). GTDB lineage: Bacteria > Pseudomonadota > Gammaproteobacteria > Burkholderiales > Burkholderiaceae > Burkholderia. The sequence goes on from NZ_QTPP01000042.1 coordinate 15,803, forward strand.
TGGTTCGACAGTGCGCTTGCCCGACCGGGTGCGAACGTCATCACGCAAACGGTGAAGACGATCAGAAGGGCTCGTAGGGTTCGAATCGACTTGGCCAACATTGTGCTCTCCCGTCGGAGGTGGGATGACTGCCGATGCCCAACACGTTGCTGCCGGCGCGTTTCACACATCGTGATCGAGCGGCCGGCATCCGGGCCGTGTGACCCCCATCGGCTAGCGGCGGCGAGCGAACGTGCCGCGTTTCGGACGCGGCCCCGGCGACGCATGCACGTCGATTCGTCGGACGATCACGAACGCGCGCGCGGCTATCGTTTCCACCACAACCCGTGAAGCTAACAACGTGCCAGTCTCGCAACCACGCCGCCGGGACAGCCTCCGGCCATGGAATGCGCCGGGCACGGGAAAATCGCGCCAAAAACGTTACAGCGTCGATACGGCGTGCGTGATAGCGCAATGGGACGGAGCCCACGGGGGGCATCGCGATGGACGATGTGATGCGATTTGGCGCGGCGTCGCATGGGACGCGCGCGATCGCCACCGGCATTTGCTGGACATCGGCAAACGCGCCCAAAAATCAACGGAAAATGATTCTGACGTGTAACACCGGCGCTGCACGCGCGTGGACTGAGTAACCGTCTCCCGAGTCGAACCGGTTGGGCCGATGCGCACGGGACGCGTTCACGGGCCCTCGAGCATGACGTGTGGCCCATTTCGACCTTCCGCTCCCGCACCTATCGTACGGGTGAAGTGACGCGCCGGCTGGCCTCGCCCGGCGTCCGAACCCGACGCGATGCCGATCAACGATACAAGGAGCACGAAATGAGACTGTCTTACCTGACTGACGTGACCAGGAAGGTTTCCGAGGGATCACTGCAACAGGAGGTGCTGGATGCCACCGACGCGGCATTCGGTCGCCTTCCTGACGATCTCGATCGCATGGCGCAATTGCTCGCCGCACCGGACAGCACGATGTCCGCGCGGATCGCATTCCTGTTCGGCCGCGCCGACGAGACGACGCTGAACGGCGTTCGGCGCGTCATCGACCGCATGCGGCAGGTCATCTCGCGCAAGATCAGCTGGAGCTGCACGTGGTCCAAGCGAGGGCAACCCGACTACTACGCGTATGTCTTCACGAACGTCGACCCGATGCAGGCGGGCCAGTTGTTCGTCTATCTGGACGAGCGCTACAAGCTAGCGGAAGAGGACGGGCTCGACAATCGCTACCTCACGCTCGCGCATGAATTCTCCCATCTCGCCGCGAAGACGCTCGATCACGCGTACGCCCACGATTGCTTCTGGACGCCCGGCAAGCCCATGGGCAACTGCATCCGGTGGTCCGAGCACGTTTCGTTGACGCCGTACGACCCGGATCGCGCGGTCGAGAATGCGGACTGCTACGGCTATCTCATGGCGGCGACGTTCCGGCGCACGGGAGCGCCTTGTCCGACGCCGTAATGTGCCACGGACCGAAATCGAATCACGCCGGCCGGCGGGCCACCGCCCGCTCCGGCTCTCCCTGCGGCACGACCAGCACCGCCACGGCGTCAGGCCAGTCTCGATGACCGCGGCACGGCAATCGCGCCCTGCGGGCCGCCGCCGGGACCGCCTCCCCCGCCGCCGTATCCACCCGGACCGCCGGGGCCGCCGGGGCCGCCGGGGCCGAAACAGTACGGCCACCAGCAGCACCCGCCGAGCATCAGCATCAGTGCACTCAGACCGACGATTGCAAGCGTTTTTCTCATGGCTGTCTCCGTTGTCGTTCAGTGATGCGGGCCAAGCAGGACGCCTGCGATCACACCGGTCGCGATCGTCGCCAGCACGAAGTCGCCATTGACCTGCAGCCACTGGTAACCCGCGGGTGGCGGCTGAAGATCATGTGCCTGCCAGTCGTCGAGCACGTACTTCTGTCCACGGTAGTCATTCGGCACGCGGCCGCCGCGATGCCAGTCGCTGTGCGGAACCGGACCGGCCACGCGATGGGGCGGTCCATCGGGACGATCGGCATGCGCACCTGGCGGCGGCCCGTTGGGACGGCCTGCACGGTCTGCGGGCGGCGGTGCGTCCGGTCGGCCCGGATTGTCATGCTGTGGATGGCCGGAGACTGCGTCGGGGCGATCGCTGTCCATGCCTTGTTGCGCGAACGTGGCAAGCGGCATGCTTGACATGGTCACCGCGACGAGAAGAATCGTTGCCTGCTTTTTCAAGATGTTTGTCCTCCCGGAAGCAAATACGACACGGCGTATGCTCCCAAAAGCACGCACGGGAATGGTTACGGCGGATTACCCCGGACTTCCGCGCATGACCTCGCCGCAACGAAGCCGGCAAGCGCTTCGGCCGGCCGGGCGCGATCGAACCCGGATCGCTCGCAGCGCGAGCGATCCGTCGGTCGGACATCGTGGAGATCAGCTCCCGTCGCCTTCGAGCTCGAACCGGTATCCGACGCCGTAGATCGAGCGTATGAAGTCGTGATCGGGACGCACGGCCTGCAGCTTGCGCCGCAGGTTCTTCACGTGACTGTCGACGGTCCGGTCGGTCACGACCCGGTGGTCGTCATACAGCCGGCGCAGCAACTGGTCGCGCGGATAGATCCGCCCCGGCGTCGATCGCAACAGCGACAGCAGTCGCAGCTCGACCGGCGTCAGGTTCAGGTCCCTGCCGTCGAGCCGGGCGATGTGATGGTCCGGATCGACGACGAACGCGGAGGGTTCGCCGGCCCGCGCCGGGCGGATCGTGCCGTCGACTCGCCGCAGGATCGCCTTGACCCGCGCGACGACCTCGCGCGGACTGAACGGCTTGCACACGTAATCGTCGGCGCCCAGTTCGAGGCCGAGCAGGCGGTCGATCTCGTCGACGCGCGCGGTCAGCATGACGATCGGCACCGCCGAAAACGTGCGCAGCTCCCGGCAGACGTCGAGCCCGCCGCGGCCCGGCAGCATCAGGTCGAGCAGCACGAGCAACGGCTCGTGCCGCTGCACGTGGGGCACCACCTCGCGCCCGTCCGCAAGGATGCGGGTCTCGTAGCCCTCCGCCTTCAGGTAGTCGGCGAGCAGCGCCGACAGTTTCGGCTCGTCTTCGACGATGAGGATATGGGCGGGTGTCGCGTCAGTGTTCATGGTGCAAACCGGCAAGAGGAAAGCGCATGCGAATCCACAGCCCGCCGTACGGCGAGCGCATGGCGGCGATCGTACCGCCATGCGCGTCGACGATGTGCTTGCACAGCGCAAGCCCGAGCCCCGAGCCGCCGCTCTGCCGGCTGCGCGATGCGTCGACGCGGAACAAGCGGTCGAACAGATGCGGGAGCAGCGGCTCGGGGACTGCAGGGAACGAGTCCTGCACGTCGACATTCAGCCAGCCGTCGCCGGGTTCGACCGCTATGCGTACCTTGCCCCCCGGATCGGTGTAGCGCAGCGCGTTTTCGAGCAGGTTCTGCATCAATTGCGTGAGACGGTACGGATCGCCGGAGATCTGCACCGGCTCCGCCGGAATCTCCAGCTCGAGATCGAGCCGCTTCGACGCGAGCCGCTCGCGGAACGCCTCGGTCGCCCCCTCGGCAAGGTGCGCGAGATCGACGGGCAGGCGCTCGAACGTCAACGCGCCGATGTCGGCGAGCGACAATTCGTGGAGATCGCTGATCAACTGGTTCAGCATCGAAATTTCCGCCTGTAGCGACGCGAACGTCGCCGCGCTCGGCGGACGGACACCGTCTTCGAGCGCCTCGAGCTCGCCGCGCAGGATCGCGAGCGGCGTGCGCAGTTCGTGCGAAATGTCGGCGATGAAATCGCGCCGTGCCCGCGCGGACGATTCGAGCGATGCGGCAAGCTGGTTGAAATCGCCGGCAAGCTGGCCGAACTCGTCGCCGCCCAGTTCGGGAATCCGCACCGTGTAGTCGCCGCTCGCGAGCAGGTGGCCCGCGTCGACCATGCGCCGCACGGGCGCCAGGAACGCGCGGGTGAGCACGACCGCGAGCAGCGCCGCCAGCAAGGCCGCCGCGCCGACGATGATCCAGGTCATCCGGAGCTGCTCCGCCCGGAATTGCAGATCCGCGGCATGGAACGGCCCCCCACGGTCGTCGGCAAACAACCAGCCGACCGTCTTGCCATCGACCTTCAGCGGGCGCAGCGGCGCACCGGGCGGCGGTGGCGGCCCCATGCCCGCGATGCGCCGGCGGTCGGCGTCGTACAGGATCGCCGGCGGCCCCCTGCGAAAGTCGGGCGCCACGGGATCCGGCAACGCACGCCGCTCAGGCGGCGGGGAAAATTCCCCGGGCCCGGCGGCCGGCGCGTCCATCATCTTCGGCGGGCCCGGCGGACCGGGCGGCACATCGAACGGACCGCCGTCGATCGCATCGATGAACCCGGCCCACGCACGTGGGCCGTCGGTCACGAACGTCCAGTTCCGATGCGCCGCGTACGTCCGTTCGAGACGTTGCGCGAGCTGGTCGCTCCGTGTCGCGTTGCGGCTCGTCACGTAGTCGCGAAAGTTGTTCTCGAAGCTGATCCGCTGCGCCACGCCCATCGCGACTGCCGCAACGGCGCACGGCACGAGGATGGCGAGGAACAGTTTCGATGCGATGCCAAGTTTCATAAGCGATTTAGCGCGCCTGACGCGCGTCGTGCCGGGATTGTCCCCAAATTGGATCGGCGCGTGGCGCCCCCCGCGCGATTTCCACAATTTCTCCTCAATTTACCCATTCTCATTCCCCAATTGCTTTCTAAGCTGCCACGCATTCGGCATCGCGACGCATCCCGCCATCCGTCGCAATACGCCGCGCCCTCCTTTCGACCATCCATACCGTCGATTCGCCATGACTACCCATATCCTCGTCGTCGAACCCGACCAGATCGTGCGCGACATGCTTCGTGCCTGTTTTCACAAGTACCAGATCGAGATGTCCGTCCTGTACGATCCATCGTTGCTGCTGGACCGGATGGAGAAAGAGATACCGTCCGCCATCGTACTGCGTGCCGGCCAACCGGTCAGCGACGCCCACGGGACGATCGGCCGCTTGCGCCAGGCCGGCCACGACATGCCGGTGATCGTGCTCAGCCGTTCGCCGGACATCGCGGACAAGGTCCTCGCGCTCGAGTTCGGTGCGGACGATTACCTGGTCGACCCGATCAACCCGACCGAGCTGGCCGCGCGGATTCGCAGCGTGCTGCGACGCTTCAACGCGAGCCCGCAGGCAACCCCCGAAATACGGGAGTGCTACCGGTTCGGCGATATCGAAGTGGATTTTCTCGCCCGGCGCGTCTACCGGGCCGGCCGCGATCTCGGCCTGCGCGAGAGCGAATTCGCGCTGCTCAAGGTATTCGTCCTGCATCCGATGCGTGCGCTGTCCAGGACGAACATGCTGTCGCTGCTCGGCAAGACCGAGCTCGACCAGTCGGAACGCGGGCTCGACGTGCTGGTGTTCCGGCTGCGCGCGCTGATCGAGCAGGCGACGGACAGCCATCGCTACATTCAGACCATGCGCGGCAAGGGCTACATTTTCGTGCCGCACCCGGCGTCGTTGCGGTTCAGGAATTGACCTCCGCTGTAGCGGCCGCCTCCCGATACCTGATACCGGTTTACCGATCCCCGCGCCGGACACCCTGACGGCGCCCGTCCGATCCGGCGGGCGTCGTCCCGGCCCGGGTCAGAACGACGTGCCGATCTGAAACTGGAACTTCTGATACTTGTCGTCGCTGTGGCGCACGATCGGAAAACCGAGACTCAACTTCAGCGGTCCGATCGGCGAGATCCACGACAGCCCCGCGCCATACGAATATCGCAGTCCGTTCGCGCCCGTGCTGCTGCCTTCGTTGCCCCAGACGTTGCCGCCGTCGACGAACGTGAACACGCGCAACGTGCGGTCGTAACCCGATCCCGGCAGCGGAATCGACAGCTCGATGTTGCCCACGACGAGCTTCGATCCGCCGATCGGGTCGCCGGTCTTCGTGTCGCGCGGGCCGAGCGAACTCGTCTCGTAGCCGCGCACGGAGCCGATCCCGCCCGCATAGTAGTTCTCGAAGATCGGGTACGGCTTGCCGCCCAGGCCGGCGCCGTAGCCGCCCTGCACGTTGAAACCGAGCACGTAGCCGCGCGCGAACGAATAGTAATACTGGGCATTGACGTCGGCCTTGTAGTATTGCGTCTTCGTCGCCGGCGTCCCGTATTCGGACGACGCCTGCATGTAATAGCCGCGGCTCGGCGTCAGCGCACTGTCGCGCGCATCGTGTGACCAGCTGACCGATACCGGCACGGTGGTCGACACGTTGCCGAACGAATTGACGTAGTCGAGATAGCTCTGCGGCGTGCTCGAATCCGTCGTCAGCCGGTGCTGCTCGATCCCCGTGCCGAAATAGACCCTGTCCGTCTCGGAGAACGGAATCCCGAACTTCAGGTTCGCGCCGGCGGTAACGATCCGGAAGCTGGTGTCGCTCGACGACGAGTAATAGAGCGGAAACGTCGTCCGGTAATAGACGCTCGTGATCCGCTGGATGCCGTCGATCGTGAAATACGGGTCGGTCTGCGTGACCGTCAGCGTGCGGTAGCTCTTCGCGGTATTCACCGTCACCCCGAGGCTCGTGCCCGAACCGAATACGTTGTCCTGCGTCACGCCGGCGGTCAGCACGACCTTGTCCGACGACGACAGGCCGCCGCCGAGCGTAATCGATCCGGTCGGTTTTTCGGCGACCTTCACTTGCAGGTCGACCTGATCCGGCGTCCCTTCGACCGGTGCGGTCGACACGTCGACATCGGTGAAGTAACCGAGCCGGTTGACCCGGTCCTTCGACAGCGTGATCCGGTTCGAGTCGAACCATGCGTCCTCGAACTGGCGCATCTCGCGGCGGATCACTTCGTCGCGCGTGCGCGAGTTGCCGACGATGTTTACGTGGCGCACGTAGACACGCTTGCCCGGATCCACCGCGAGCGTCAGCCCGACCCGGTGCGTCGCCTGGTCGATATCGGGCTGCGCGTTCACTTTCGCAAACGCATAGCCGTACTCGCCGAGCTTGTCGACGATCGCCTTCGTCGCCTGCTGCAACCTTTCGGCCGAGAAGCGCTCGCCCGCCCTCACGGTCACCAGCCTGCGCAGTTCCGCGTCGCGGCCGAGGAGATCGCCGGACAGCCGGATCGCCGATACGGTGTACGGTTCGCCCTCGTGAACGGAGAGCGTCAGGTACATGTCCTTCCGGTCCGGCGAAATCGAGACTTGCGTCGAATCGATGGTGAACTCCAGATAGCCGCGGTTCAGGTAGTACGCGCGGACGTTTTCGAGGTCGCCCGTCAGTTTCTCCTTCGAGTACAGGTCGTTCTTCGTGTACCAGCTCGACCACGTCGGCGTCGACAGCTGCATTTCCCCGAGCAGCGTGTTCGTGGAGAACGCCTTGTTGCCGATGAAGCTGACCTGGCGGATCTTGGCGCTCGGGCCTTCCGCGACCGAGAACAGCAACGCTACGCGGTACGCATCGAGCGGCGTGACCGTGGTCTTCACCTCGGCCGCGTAGTACCCGCGCGTCAGGTACTGGCGCTTCAGCTCCTGCTCGGCCCGCTGAAGCAGCGCACGGTCGCAGGGCATGCCCGGCGCCAGCCCGACGGACTTCATCGCCTTGTTCAGGTTGTCCTTGTCGAATTCCCGCGTGCCGTCGAAATCGACCTCGGCGATCGTCGGCCGCTCGACCACGTCGATCACGAGCACGCCGTCGCCGATCGACACCTTGACGTCGCTGAAGAAGCCCGTCGCATACAACGTGCGAATGAGGGCCGCCCCCTGTTCTTCCGTGAACGTGTCGCCGATCCTGACCGGCAGGTACGAGCCGATCGTGCGCGCTTCGATGCGCTTGAGCCCGTTGAGGCGGATATCGCGAATCGTCGCCGGCTGCGCGCCATGCGCATAGCCGGACGCGATTCCGCCGGAGAGCAGCACACCCAGTGCGGCAAATCTCTTCAGTGCTTGATTGAACATGCGGATGATCGATGAAAGTCGAGCGGCCAAGTGTAGGAGTCGACCTTCCCGCTTCGGTTACACCGCGATCACGCGGACGTTTCCTTCGATTTCCGCATGTTTCCCGCGGGAAGACCCGCGCGGTGCGATGCCGGCACCGCACCGGCGTGCGCCGCACGTTGCGCGGCATGCCGGATACGGCGGTGGCCGGTGTGGCGGTGCGCCGCGGTCGAGCCGACGGCCGATTGCCGCCGTAACGTGCGGAAACATCTATGCACGACCGCGTAAATCTACTGAATTGCCCGTTGCGATCTAATGCGCTTCGACCGGGATCGCCGATGCCGGTCTCACGGCGAAACAGGCATCGCGAGGACGGAACCTGTTTATCCGCTTTTCATTGCTTCGGAGAATTAAATGAAAAAATCACTTCTTGCCGCCGGCGTTTTCGGCCTGTGCGCCGCAAACACGTATGCACAAAGTTCGGTGACGCTGTACGGGATCATCGATGCGGGCGTGACCTACACCAGCAACGCGGGAGGAAAAAGCAGCGTGGCGGCCACGAGCGGCGTGCTGAGCGGCAGCCGGTTCGGCCTGAAGGGCAGCGAAGATCTCGGCGGTGGCCTGAAGGCGATCTTCACGCTCGAAAACGGCTTCGACGTGATGAACGGCAAGCTCGGCCAGAACAGCCGCCTGTTCGGCCGCCAGGCGTTCGTCGGCCTGTCGAGCGACCGGTTCGGCACGCTGACGCTCGGCCGTCAATACGACTCCATCGTCGATACGCTTGGTGCACTGGAAATGTCGGGGATTTCTCATCCGTACGACAACGACAACGTCCAGGATTCGTTCCGCGTCAACAACGCGGTCAAGTATCAGAGTGTGGACTACGGCGGTCTGACGTTCAGCGGCCTGTACGGCTTCTCGAATTCCACCGGCTTCTCGAACAATCGCGCATACAGCTTCGGTGCGTCCTATCACTACGGCGGCCTCAACGTCGGTGCGGGATACCTGAATCTCGGCCGCCCCGGCTCGACCACCAATACGAGCGGCGCGGTGTCCGACGACACGACGTTTACGGCCAGCGGACAACGAACCTGGGGGCTGGGCGCGAACTACTCGTTCGGCGCGGCGACCGTCGGCGCGCTCTTCACGCAGACGCGCCTGAGCGGCCTGATCGGCATCGGCGCCTCCGCCTCGGGCACGTCGGACGGCCTGTCGTTCAGCAGCGGCGGCGCACGCTTCAACAACTACGAGGTGCAGGCGCGCTACAACTTCACGCCCGCGTTCAGCGTGACGGGGGCCTATACCTATACCGACGGCCAGATCGACGGCGTGCGGCCGAAGTGGAACCAGGCCGGCCTGACGGCCGACTACGCGCTGTCGAAGCGCACCGATGTGTATCTGCGGGGCGTGTATCAGCACGTGCACGGCGCGGGCGACAGCGGCATCACCGCATCGATCGACGGGCTGAGCGCATCGAGTTCGAATCACCAGGCGATCGTCACGGTCGGCCTGCGGCACAGCTTCTGACCGGTTGACGCATACGCCGCGCTTCGGCGCGGCGGCCGGCCGTCCCGTTCCCCACGTCATGCCGAATCGGACAACGGAACGGTCACGCCTTCGCGACACGCGAAGGCAGCTTCCCCCCTTTCAGACATGCGAGACGAGGTCGATCATGACTCGGTATCTTTCAGCGAGCATCCTTGCGGTGGTGCTCAAAAGCAGTTCGTCGCCGGCGGCATTCGTGCTGCTGCAGCAAACCGGCAGCATCGCGCGGATTGCCACGCCTGCGCGGCGCCTGGCGATGCCGGCCGCATGCGTCGCGTGGCCGGGAGAGGCGCCCCATGGCTGAATTCGCGACGCTCAGGATGTGCTCGGTCCGCGCGATGGAAATGTCGGAGGACGGCGAATTCCTGCTGGTGCACGGCGCGCATTCGACGCTCTCGCTGCATCGCTCGACGTTCAATGCGTTGCTGGTCGCGCTGCCGAATGCAATCGAGCACTCGGCGCGGCTCGCGAACGGGAACGACGACGCGCGTTTCGCGCTGCCGACGACCGGCTGGGAAATCGGCCGGATCGACGACACGCCGCACGTGTTCGTCCGCTTTCATCTGCAAGGCGGGCCCGCCCTCGGCTTTTCCGTTCCGGGCGGACAAGTGCCGGCCATGCTCGAGGCGCTCTGCAAGGCCGCCGGCATCGCGTCCATTCTGGCGCCGCCGCCCGGCGCGACCTTCCAGTGACGCCGCCCGACACGGACGTCATCCGCCACGTCGTCGCATACGCTTTCTCGCCGGATCGTTTCTCTTGAATTCACGTTCTCTGCCGGGCCGCCCGCGAGTGAAACCGCTCGTATGGCTGCTGCTCCACCTGCCGTGGTGCATCGTGCACGCGCAAACGGACGCAGGGCCCGACTGGACCCTGCGCTCCGCTGCCACACTTGCCGATCATCCCGCTTCGACCGGGCAACGCCCCGCGACGATCGCGCTCGGCGACGCGGCAAGCACCACCGCCGACACCGACGTCGCCCTCAAGGGCCATGCCGAGTTGCGCCGCGATCATTCGGTCGTCAAGGGCAATGCGATTCACTACGCGTTCGACACCGACGTCGCCGACGCATACGGCGACGTCGTGCTCGCGGACAGCGGGCGCCTCTTCTTCGGACCGGAAGCCCATTTCCGCATCGACGCGAACCAGGGCTACATCGTCGCACCGACATATCGCTTCACGTTGAACGGCGGCCGCGGCAGCGCGGCGCGCATCGATGTCGTCGACGCCGAACGCACGTCCGTCGAGCATGGCACCTACACGACCTGTGCGTGCGGCGATCGGCCGGACTGGTACCTGAAGGCGTCGCGCTTCGACATCGACAGCGGCGACGATACCGGCGTCGCGCGCAACGGCGTGCTGTTCTTCCAGGGGGTGCCGGTCTTCGCGAGCCCATGGCTGTCGTTTCCCCTGTCGAGCGCGCGACGCACCGGGCTCCTGCCGCCGACGGTCTCGTACGATTCGACCGACGGCGTCGAGGTCACCCAGCCGATCTACGTGAATCTGGCGCCGAACTACGACCTGACGCTGACGCCGCGCACCATGCAGCGACGCGGCACGATGCTCGGCGCCGACTATCGTTATCTATCGCCCACCTACAGCGGCGAACTGGCGATCGCATACCTGCCCGATGACCGGCTGACCCGCACGAATCGCTATTCGCTGCACTTCAGGCACGACTGGAACATCGGCAACGGATTCGGATTCCATCTGTACGGCGACCGCGTGTCGGATGCGTCGGCGGCGTCGACACTGGCATCGTCCGGCACGGCCGCGTCGTCGACGCTGTACCGCCAGGAAGCCGGTCTGACCTATTCGCACGCGCCGTGGTCCGTTCTGTTCAGGGTCCAGCACTGGCAATCGTTCGACAGCACGACGATCTATTCCAGCGAGCCGCAATTGAACGTACGCTACGCGCGGTACAACGCCGGCGGTTTCGACTTCGGCATGGAGGCCGATGCGACACGCTTCCGGTCGACCGTCTCCGGCACGACACAGGGCAATCGCTTCGTGTTCGATCCGTATGTCGCATACTCGGTCGAGCGCCCCGGCTGGTTCTTCACGCCGAAACTGAAATGGCATTTCGCGAGCTACGACCTCACGTCGATCGGCAGCGACGCGCCGAGCGGCCAGCCGAAGCGGTTCGACGTGAACGTGCCGACCTTGACCGTCGATACCGGGCTGCGCTTCGAGCGCGGCGTGAGCCTGTTCGGGCACACCTATCTGCAGACGCTCGAACCGCGCCTCTTTTACGTCTATACGCCGTATCGCAACCAGTACCATGCACCGCTGTTCGATACGGCCGTGACGGACTTCGGGATCGGGGAGCTGTTCTCCGACAATACGTTCGTCGGGCACGACCGCATTGCCGATGCGAACCGGATCACCGCGGCGCTCACGTCGCGCCTGATCGAGCCGGCCACGGGCGACGAGCGTGCCCGTTTCGTCCTCGCCCAGCAGTACGACTTCAAAGCGCCCAAGGTCACGCTGACGTCGAGCGATTCGACGTCGACGTTCTCGCGCACGGGGCTCGTGGCCGGCGCCTCATACAAGCTCGGCGCCGGCTTCAACGCCGAGCAGGCCGCGCAGTACGACGAGATCAACGATTATCTGCGGCGTGCATCGATCGGCTTCGGCTGGTCGCCCGGCGAGCAGCGGGTCCTGAACATGTCGTATCGCTACAACCGCGCGGTCGATTATTCGTATGCGAGCGAAGACGTCGAGCCGGTCAGCCAGGCGGTGCTGGCCGCGCAGTGGCCGCTGACGCAGCATCTGTCGGCGGTCGCCCGTCTCGACTACGATCTGCACGCGCGCCGCCTGCGAACCGGGCTGGTCGGCATCCAGTACGACGCGTCGTGCTGGAGCCTCGGCGTGGCCGGCGAAAAGTACCTGTACGCGACGAGTTCCACCAGTACCACGTCCGGCACGCGGATCATGGTGCAACTGCAATTGAAGGGGCTGGGGGCGACCGACAACGGATTGCAGAAGCAATTTTCAGCGGCGGTGCCGGGTTACACGGCGCCTCCCTTGCAACAGGAAGGCAGCGATCGGTTCACCGATCTGCCTTGAGGCACTTGAGCCCGGCAAGCCGGATTTGCCCGGCCGGCGCGCGTCGAGCCGGCCGAGTCCCGGCGCCGGCCCGATCCCCGTCGCCCTGTTGCGAGGCGGGCAACACCGCATGATGAACGCGCCGAGCCGCATGGTTCCCCTCCCGGTCACGCGAACCGGCGATCAAACCGCCATGCACAGGTACTTGACGACGAGGTAATCGTCGATGCCGTAATGCGACCCTTCGCGGCCGAGCCCCGACTGCTTCACGCCGCCGAACGGCGCGACCTCGTTCGAAATGAGGCCCGTGTTGATGCCGACCATCCCGTATTCGAGCTGCTCGGCCACCCGCCAGACACGCCCGATGTCGCGGCTGTAGAAGTACGCGGCGAGCCCGAACTCGGTGTCGTTGGCGAGCTTCACCACCTCGTCGTCGCTCGAGAAGCGGAACAGCGGCGCGAGCGGCCCGAACGTTTCCTCTCTCGCCACGTCCATCTGCGCGGTGACATTCACGAGCACCGTAGGCTCGAAGAAACCGTGCCCGAGCGCATGCCGCTTGCCACCCGTGGCGAGCGTCGCGCCTTTGTCGAGGGCGTCCGCGATATGCGCTTCGACCTTGCCGACGGCCGCATCGTTGATCAGCGGCCCGAGCGTCACGCCGCCTTCGGTGCCGTGTCCCACCTTCAGGCCCTGCACCGCGGCCACCAGCTTCGCGGCGAACGCGTCGTACACGCGGTCATGCACGTAGAAGCGATTGGTGCACACGCACGTCTGGCCGTTGTTGCGGTACTTCGAAGCGATCGCACCTTCGACGGCGGCATCGAGATCGGCATCGTCGAACACGATGAACGGCGCGTTCCCGCCGAGCTCGAGCGTCACCTTCTTCACGGTGGGCGCGCTTTGCGCCATCAGCAGCCGCCCCACGCCGGTCGATCCGGTAAACGACAGCTTGCGCACGATCGGGCTACCCGTCATCGCGCCGCCGATCGCCTTCGGGTCGCCGGTGACGATGTTGAGCACGCCGTTCGGCACCCCCGCGCGCTCGGCAAGCACCGCCAGCGCGAGCGCCGAGAACGGCGTCGCCTCGGCCGGCTTCACGACGATCGGGCAGCCGGCTGCGAGCGCCGGCCCGACCTTGCGCGTGATCATCGCGTTCGGGAAATTCCACGGCGTGATCGCCGCGCACACGCCCACGGGCTCCTTGACGACCACGAGCCGTTTGTCCGATGCGGGTGTCGCGAGCGTGTCGCCGGCCACGCGCTTGCCCTCTTCGGCGAACCATTCGATGAACGAGGCCCCGTAGACGATTTCGCCCTTCGCCTCGGCAAGCGGCTTGCCCTGCTCGGCCGTGAGAATCAGCGCGAGATCGTCGGCGTGCTCGAGCATGAGTTCGTACCAGCGGCGCAGGATGCGCGCGCGCTCCTTCGCCGTCCTGGCACGCCACGCCGGCCATGCCGCATTCGCGGCGTCGATCGCGCGCGACGTCTCCGCCGCGCCCATCAGCGGAGCGCTGCCCAGCGTTGCGCCCGTCGCCGGGTCGAACACCTCCAGTTGCTCGCCCGAGTCGGCCTCGCACCATTGCCCGTCGATATAAGCTTGATGACGCAAAAGCGCCGGATCCTTCAACAGCGTTTTCAATTCCACGTTCGTTCCTTCCGGGATAAAAATGCATCAGGCGGCCCCGGGAAAATCCGGGCCGCTGATACCGAAAATTTCAAAAGACGGTGGGCAGCGACGCTGCGCGGGCAACACTTCCCGCTCTTCGCGATCCCGCTTCTCATTTCGCAGTGCAAATTCGTGTCGACAGGCACGCCGCCGCGAAGTAGAACGCACTACCCCGCCTGACGCCACGACGAACTTTCGTGACCATGGGCCAGCAGCTTGCGCGCGATCTCGGCTACCCGGTGCACGTGCGCGATGGCAGCCTCGCGCGCCGCCGCGCCATTTCCCGTCGCGATGCCCGCGAGAATCTCGCGCATTTCCTCGACCGCCTGGTGGCCGCGATCGTCGGAAGCGATCGTCAGCGCACGCAATCGATTGATCCGCGCGATCAGCGTCTGCACGATCTCCCACGCGACGTGCTTTTTCCCGGCAATGAACATGCGCTCATAGAATGCCGACGTGAGCGCCTTCACCGTCGCATGATCCTGTGCGTCGAACGCTTGCTGGATCCGGTCGATACACGCGGCCAGATCGGCCACGAGCGGCTCGTCGGCATGCTGCGCACAGGCCATCGCCGCCTCGCCCTCCAGCAACGCGCGTATTTCGTAGATCTCGGCCGCCGTGTCGAAGTCGAGGATCGCGACGATCGGCCCCTGGTTCGGGATCGACGCGACCAGCCCTTCCGTTTCCAGATGCCGCAGGACCTCGCGCACGACGCTTCGGCTCACGCCCAGGATCTCGCATAACGCGCGCTCGACCAGCCGCTCGCCCGGCTGGAAATGCGCGTCGAGGATCGCGGCGCGCATTTTCTCGAGCGCGAGCTCGCGCAGCGTGGCGGTGGGCCGCTGGACTTTCAGGGACGGCAGGGCGGGACGCATGGCTGCCGCCGTCAGGCTTGCGCGAACAGGCGCACGTCGCGCGCGTCCCAGTCGACGAGCGCCTGCGCACCGATCACGATGCCGTTGTCGTGCCGGTGAGCGGCCGGCATGCGGATCGAGATTTCCTGCTGCCACGGCGTCGCCACCGCGTAGTGCATCGCATCGCCGAGATAGGTGACGTCGCGCACGGTCACCGGCAGGCCTGCCGTGCCGCTTGAATCATTCGAACCGCTGGCGCGTTGCAGCGAGCAGATGCGCATCTGTTCCGGGCGGATCATCAGCGCACCTTCGTCGCCCGCGGCGAGCGTCGGATGGAACATGTCGGACGCCATCTCGAGGCCGTTGGGGAACACGCCGCCGATGCGGCCGTCGCCGTGCTTCGTCACCTTGACCGGCAGGAAATTCGAATTGCCGATGAAGCTCGCGACGAAGCGTGACGCCGGGTTCGCATAGAGCTCCTCGCCGGTGCCGACCTGCTCGATGCGGCCCTGGTTGAACACGGCGATGCGATCGGACAGGCGCAGCGCCTCCTCCTGGTCGTGCGTGACATACAGGATCGTCACGCCCGTTTCCTGGTGAATGCGGCGCAGTTCCAGCTGGATTTCCTCGCGCAGCTTCTTGTCGAGCGCGGAGAGCGGCTCGTCCATCAGCAGCACGGGCGGATCGTACGCGAGCGCACGCGCGATGGCGACGCGCTGCTGTTGCCCGCCGGAGAGCTGCGCGGGCATCCGGTCGCGGCACTCGGACAGATGCACGAGTTTCAGCATCTGCTCCACTTTCGCGCGGATTTCGGCTTCCGGCCGGCGGCGCACCCGCAGCGGAAACGCGACGTTCTCGCCCACGGTGAGATGCGGGAACAGCGTATAGCGCTGAAACACCATCCCGATGTTGCGCTGGTTCGGCGCGACGGACAGCAGCGGCTTGCCGTCGAGCAGCACGCGGCCGTCGGTCGGCTCCTGAAAGCCCGCGACGATATAGAGCGTGGTGCTCTTGCCCGAACCCGACGGTCCGAGGAAGGTCATGAATTCGCCCTTGCGGACGTCGAGCGACACCTGGTCGATCGCGACGACATCGTCGTAGGTCTTGCGCAGGCGCTGGATTTGCAGGAATGCAGTCATAGCGTGTTACCTCAGTTGGCACGTGCGCGGCGCACGATGGCGCTCGCCAGCATCAATACGGTCGTCAGCGCGACGAGCAGCGACGACGCGGCCGCGACGACGGGTGTCAGGTCCTGCCGCAACGTCGCCCAGATCCGCACGGGCAGCGTTTGCAGCGTCGGGCTCGACATGAAGATCGACACCACGACTTCGTCCCACGATGCGAGGAACGCGAAGATCGCGGCGGCAAACAGGCCGAGCCGGATCGCGGGAAGCGTGACCCGCAGCTTCACCGTGAGCGGCGACGCCCCGCAGATCAGCGCGGCGTCTTCCAGCGCCGTGTCGAAGCTCACGAGCGAATTGCTGATCGAGATGATCGAGAACGGCAGCGCGATGATCAGGTGGCCGATCACGAAGCCGGTCATCGTGCCGTTCAGGCCGATGCGCAGGAAGAACGCATAGAGCGCGACGGCGAGCACGACGACGGGCAGCACCATCGGCGTGAGGAAGAAGCCCCGCACGGCCTCGCGGCCGCGAAACTTGCCGCGCACGAGCGCCAGCGACGCGAGAAACCCGATCGCGACGGAAAGCGCCGTGACGATCACCGCCAGCTTCGCGCTGGTCAGCAGCGAGTCGATCCAGCCCGCATCGGTGAACAGCTGCCGGTACCACTCCAGCGTCCAGCCCGGCGGCGGAAAGATGAGCCACTGCGAATCGCCGAACGACAGCGCGACGATGAAGAAGATCGGCAACAAAAGGAACAGCGCAACGGCCGCGCCCACGGCCACGAGGATCCAGCGCAGCGCGCCCAGGCGATCGAAATCGAGCAACATGTCAGTCCTCCCGCCGGGCCGCCCAAAGGGGCGTAGCGGGGAATTCGCGGAGCATCGCTCCGCGCCCGCGCAGCCGGCCGGCTTTGCAAAGACGGCCGTGGACGGCTGACGCCCCCTCGGGGGGAGCTTTGCATGGGACCGGAGCAAGCGCTGAAGCGCAAACTCCGGTCGACAGCGAACGTAGTGAGCGTGGGGGTTGTTTCATCTCAGCGACCTCCCGTGGTGGCGCGCGCGCTGTTGGTGAAGCGCAGCTGCAACGCATAGAGTGCGAGCGTCACGGCGAGCAGCACGAATGCCGCGGCGCCGGCGAGGCCCCAGTTCAGCAGTGACTGCACGAGCTGCGCGATCAGTTCCGCGAGCATCATGTAGGACGGGCCGCCCAGCAGCGCGGGCGTGACGAAGTAGCCGAGCGCCATCACGAACACCATCAGCGCGCCGGAGGCGACGCCCGGCATCGCGAGCGGCACGAGGATGCGCCAGAACGCCTGCCAGCGGCTCGCGCCGCACACCGCGGCGGCGCGCAGCGTCGACGGGTCGATGCCGCGCAGCGTGGCATGCAGCGGCATCACGAGGAACGGCAGCATGATGTAGGTCATGCCGATCGTCACGCCGGTCAGGTTGTTCACGAGCGCGAGCGGCTCATGGATCACGCCGATCGCCATCAGCGCGCGGTTGATCGGCCCGGTCCCCTGCAGCAGCACCATCCACGCGAACGTCCGTGCGAGCAGGTTGGTCCACATCGACAGCAGCAGGATCGCGAACAGCACCGAACTGAGCTTGCGCGGCGCGATAGCGAGCAGCCATGCCATCGGGAAGCCCACGATGAGCGTGACGAGCGTCACGACCGTGGCCACGAGGAACGTATTGCCGAACACGCGCACATACGTCGTCGAGCCGAGCAGTTGCGCGTAGTTGTGCAGGCCGGGCGTCGGCTCGAGCACGCTGCGCAACAGCAGCGACAGCACCGGCAGCAGGAAGAAAATCACGAGCAGCAGCATCGCGGGCGTCACCAGCCTGATGCTGCGCCAGTCGCGCCGCTTGCGCGCGGCCGGCGCCGGCGGATGCGTGACGGTACTCAATACGTTTGGCATGGTGTCTCCTTTGTCGGCCAGCGTCGGCACTTCAGTGCCCGTTACCGCCGGCCCCATGCAGGTTCGTTGCTCGACCGGGCCGGTTCGATCCGGTTCGGCCTCCTGAACGGCGTTCAGGTCCGTACGTCGTTCCGCGGGCTTACTTCGACTGCCACGCGTACCAGCGCTTCGCGATCGCGTCGCGGTTCTCGGCCCAGTACTTCATGTCGAGATTGATCTGCGAGGTCTTGTACTGGTCGGGCAGCGTCTTGGCGATGGCCGGCGCCATCAGCGCGGCCGACTTCACGTTGATCGGCGCATAGCCCGTATCGGCCGCGAATTTCGCCTGGGCCTGCGCGCTCGTCGCGGCGGCCAGGAACTTCATCGCCGCGTCGCGATGCTTCGCGCCCTTCGGGATCACGAGCATGTCGGCGGCGGTCAGGTTCTGGTTCCACGACATGCCGACCGGCACGCCGGTCTGCGCGAGCGCATGCAGGCGGCCGTTCCAGAACATGCCGACCGGCGCCTCGCCGGATGCAAGCAGCTGCTGCGACTGCGCGCCGCCGCTCCACCAGACGATGTCGCCCTTGATCGAGTCGAGCTTCCTGAACGCGCGGTCGAGATCGAGCGGATACAGCTTGTTGGGCGCGACGCCGTCGGCGAGCAGCGCGATTTCGAGCACGCCCGGCGCCGACCACTTGTAGAACGTGCGCTTGCCCGGGAAACGCTTGGTATCGAACAGGTCCGCCCAGTTTTGCGGCTGCGCGCCCGTGTACTTCGCCTTGTTGTAGCCGAGCACGAACGAGTAATAGAAGCTGCCGACCGCGGAAGGCGTCGCGAAGCGCGGGTCGAGCTCGGCCTTCTTCACCACCGAATAGTCGATCGGCTCGATCAGGCCGGCCTTCTCCGCCGCATACGCGAAGTCGCCCTCCACGTCGACCACGTCCCAGCTCACGTTGCCGCTGTCGACCATCGCCTTGAGCTTGCCGTAGTCGGTCGGCCCGTCCATCAGCACGTTGATGCCGCTCGCCTGCGTGAACGGCTGCGCCCAGTCCTTTTGTTGCGACGACTGGGTCGTGCCGCCCCAGCTCGTGAACACGATCGGGTCCGCGGCCAGTGCGGGCGCGGCGCACAGTACGACCAACGGTGCGATACAGGCAAGGCGGGATGCTGCGACACGCGGGATGCTTCTGCTGCTCATGGTCTCTCTCCAGGGGGAAACGGTTGCGGCTCGCGGCCGCCGGGACGGCAGCCATTCGAATACGCGTACTCCGGCCGGCGGCATCAGTCGCGCCGGCTTCTCGATCTTGTGTTTCATCACTGCGGCGCGCCGCTGCCGGCCGATGCCGTCAGTGCGCGAGGGCCAGCGGCTGGACCGTGCCGGCTTCCGTGTCGCCGACATAGATGCCGTACGCGTCCTGCCGGCGTTCATGCACGTAGCGTTCGAGCATCGAGCGCACCGCGGTATCGGTGATCTCGTCCCACGGAACCTGCCAGAGCGGCACGATGCGAATGCTGCTGTCGAACCACGGCGAACCGGTGGGGATCACGCGGCCGCGGTAATAGATATGGACGCCCGGGCCGCGCCCGCCGGCCGATTCGAATACGGCAAACAGGCAGTCGAGATGCGCGTTGAGGCCGAGCTTCGCGAGCACGCCGCGCAGGCTCGCCGCGTCGCTCGCCGGTCCGAGCCGGATGCCGGTCGGCAAGCGCACGCCTTGCGGCGTATCGACGAGCACGAGCCCGTCGCGATGTTCGAGAATCGCGCCCACCTGCGCGCGGCGGAATCCGAGCATGTCGAATGCCTGTTGCGCGATTGATCCGGTCATCGACTCAGTCATGGCGTGCTCCCGTGGTCCCTGCGTTACTCGATGAGATTATGGTATGCCATCTTATGGACTACAACAATGAACATCGTATTATGGAATACCATGAGTCCCACCCGTCGAATCGACAGACAAAACAAAAGGCCGCCGGGAGGGTGCCGGCGGCCTTTGCTGTTCACGCGCGCGTCTCGATCCCGCGCCCGGGATTCCGTCAGGTGTCGCTGACTGCCTCGTCCTGCTGCCGCGCGAGCGCCGACAGCGCCAGCTCGGAAACGCGCTTGATGTGCGCGGCCGACGCTGCCGAAGCCGCATCGCCGTCGCGCCGCTCGATCGCGTCGAGCAGGCGGTTCATCTCGGTGTTCGAGTCGCCGCCGCGGCCCGGCATCGCGATGGTCAATGCGCGCAACCGGTTGATGCGCGCGTTGAGCGTCTTGACGACCGTCAGCGACACCTGCTTGCCGGCCGCTTCGAACAGCGTCTCATAGAAGCGCTCGGTGTACTCGAGCACACGCGGCAGTTCCTGTTTCTCGAACGCATCCTCGATCACCGCGCGGACCTCGCGCAGCTGCCGCACGACTTCGGGTGTCGCGCTCTCGGCGCATGCGCGCGCGGCATTGGCTTCGAGCAGGCCGCGCAGCTCGTAGATCTCGCCCACCTGCTCCGGATCGAGCCTCGCAACCACCGGCCCTTGTCGCGACACGGTCTCGACCAGCCCTTCGGTCTCCAGGTGCCGCAGCACCTCGCGCACCACCGTGCGGCTCACGCCGAGCTCATCGCACAGCGTGCGTTCGACGAGCCGCGCGCCGGGCCGGAAATAGCCCTGCACGATCGCACCGCGCAGTTTGTCGAGCGTCAGTTCGCGCAACGTCTTGGCATTGCGGTCGATTTTGAGGTCTTGCATGGGCGGCACTCTGGAAACGGGTATTTGGCCTGCGGCAGGCCGGGAGCCGGACACAGGCATGGAATGCCATATTATGACCTAACTGTCAGCGCTTTCCATCCCGCGCGCCGCCGCGCGCACCACCTGCTGGTTCTTTGCAAATGAAACCTGTCCCGGAGCAAAGAAACCTGTGCTGTCGTTTTAGGGCAAAGAAAACTGTTCTGACGCTGCCAAACCCTTGTATTTATTGGCTTCTTCGAGATGAAGTCTAAAACGTCACGAGTCCCCGATGACGCGCGCTGTCGCACCTCCATCGCGGCGTCGGTGGGTCCCCGCCTAAAGCCCCCTTCTCACGCTCTAATGAAATCAATCACTTAGCAGATTCGATGCAAAGA
The DNA here is from genome assembly GCF_003853415.1 of Burkholderia sp. Bp9142. Taxonomy (GTDB): domain Bacteria; phylum Pseudomonadota; class Gammaproteobacteria; order Burkholderiales; family Burkholderiaceae; genus Burkholderia. Next base: position 36,961 of record NZ_QTPP01000042.1, read on the forward strand.
AAGCTGTCGCCGAGGTTCGCATTTGCAAACGAAATCTGTTCTATCGATACTGGCTGCCGCTCTGCAAGCCAACGACACAGCTGCTGTTGGTCTCGGGCACCGTGACTCGCAGCGCACGAAATAAGAGCGCCGGCTGATAAACAAGAAAGCGCCTCGTCTAAAGCGAACGTCCGACCTGGTATGCCCCGGATTCAAAGACGGCGATTGGTTGCACGTGGATGCGCACAGTCTGCGCGCATCCAGAAAATGCAGTCGGACGCCAATCTCAAGCGTGGCAGGTGCATTCAAACGACATCGGATACCACTGAAGCTTCACCTGGAGCTTGCCGATCTCGGCTACCACCTCACCCGGCTGCTCCTGAGCGCTCCTTGCCAAAGCCTCCTACTTTTCGATTCGCACCGTCCGGAACGCGATACTTATGCGCCGCCGGGAGCCTCGTACCGCGTAGAAAAGAAAGCAGTAATGTTTTGGGCCGCTGACTGTGCTCGCTCGAGCGTCGAAGACGTCGCTTCGGCGGCAACGGGTGTCTCTATGACGAGCTGAACCTGCGCTGGAAGTTCACCGAGAATCCCGTGCAGCGGGATGACACCGTCGCCGAGATGAAGCCGTGACGTACGCGCTTCACCGGCAAGTCCTTCCAGAGGCGGGGCGATCCGCTCGCAATCGCTCAGCTGTGCATATGCAATCCGTTCCGCCGGAATTTGCCCGATGTCCGACGCTGTACCGCCGCCCCGGTGAAAGTGGAGGACATCAAGAATCAGGCCGGCGTTGGAACTGCCCGCGGCCTCAACAAGATCCAATGCGTCCCGCCAAGTCCTGATATCGCGGTACAACATGAACTCTATGCCAACGGTAAGACCGAAACCCGCGGCCTGCTCACACAGACGACCAAAAAGGTCAATGCGCTGCGTGCGGGAAAGAAAAGTCGCATGGGGTGCGAGTTCGGTACCGATGGATGAAATGTGGGTCGCGCCGAGTTCCGCACCGAGCTCAAGTGCTGGCTTGAAGCGCTCCAGATCCGTCAGTGGCGATAACACAAATGCCTCGATGTCAAAGACACGCACGCCCGTTTCGCGAAGCGCCGTTTTGATCTCACGGATGACCTCCGGTTTGCCCAGGACCTCGTGGTGCAGCGGATGAGACGTGGCCGTCATTACAAGGAGGCCGACTTTCCCGAAACCGGATTTTGCTGCAGCCCAGACAAGCTCCGCCTGTGGCGTACGCCCAACCGTCAAGTTGGCCAACGACATATTGCGAATCTCAACGCTTGCTTTCATCCGTATTACCCGGTTACAAGAGCTTATTCCACATCGGGGACCGTCACGGTTGAGCGCGCAACCACTGCATCATGAATAGCCAGCGTCGCGGCCAGCGTGCGCGTCCCGTCAATGGCCGGACAAATCGGCACCTCCTTCCCGGCAATGACAGCCGAGAAGTGTCGCAACTGCTCGTAGTAGGGATCAGCTGCGTGTGGCGTGCAACGCTCAACCGTCAGAGCTTCGTGCCAACCCTTGTTGTCGCGGTATTCCCAGACATCGAGTAGCGGCAGTGTCAACGAGGCGTTGGTGCCAAGCAGGAAATGCGTATTGACCTGCTGGCGCGGATAATGGGCCGCTTCGCCCGCTGCCAGATCCCAATTCCACGGAGACACCGCGCAATCCGAAACAGCCAAGGTGCCGAGCGCGCCGTTCTGAAAGCGTAGCAGCACGGCTGCGGTGTCCTCCACTTCGAACCCGCGCACGTCATTGGAGGACTGCGCCTGCACCTCGACAATCTCGCCCATCAGAAAGCGCATGATGTCGATATCGTGAATCAGGTTGATCAGCACCGGGCCACCGCCCACGGTACGCCGCCACTCGACATCGAAATACGGATCGGGCTTGAAAAATGCCGCGAGACCATTTGCAGCGACGAGCTGGCCGAGGCGGCCGGACTGGATTACCTCCCGCGCGCGGCGCAGGATCGGATTGTGCCGCCGCTGGTGGCCCACTAGCAGCGGCACACCCGCGTCACGCGCCGCGCGCGTCAGGCGCGTGGCGTCTTGAACGTTGTCCGCAATCGGTTTTTCAATGAGCGCCGGCACACCACGCGCAATACAGGCCAGTCCGATCTCCATATGAGTCGCATTTGGCGTCGCAACGATCGCCCCTGCGGGACGAATCTCGTCCAGCATCACGGCGTAGTCCGCAAACCAGCGCAATCCGTTCGCCCGCGCAAACTCCTGTGCGGCCGACGACGGGTCCGCGAGCGCAACAACTTCAACGTCGGCATGCGAACGCGCTCGTTCAACATGCATCCTGCCAATTGCCCCCGCGCCAATTACTGCCAAGCGTGCCTTCGCCATTTTCCTCTTCTCTGTCGCTTAGCGGGTTTGTCTCGATCGGGTCTTACCGAAGGCGCTTTTGGGGCTGCAGCCGAAGGTTTGACCCGGAGTTAATGGATGTTCGCGCCACGCGGCGCAGGTCCTTACACGCCGCGGCAACCACCGGGTGCCGCCAGCGCCGACTCAATCACTGCAAGCGTCGCCTCGCGCAAGCGGCGCGCGCGTGCCAGTGCCGGTGTGCTCTGCGCCCAGCGCTGGTTGGGAACTTCGACACTGACTGGCAGATGCATCGGCAAGGCGCGCAGGATACCCCGAAGGTCAATGCCCCCCTCGCCGGGAATCATGCGCTCACAACGCGCCTGAAAAAGCAATGTGTCCAGGTCAGTCGGGCGCTGTGGGCTGGCGTCACAAAACTGCAGGTAACCAAAGTACTCCCGTGGCAACGCACTCAATGCATCGGCCGATGTTCCAGCGCGATCAAAGTGAATCGGATCGATGATGAGCCCGGTGTTCTTCCGACCACTCGCACGAATGACGCGCGCGCCCGCCTCGATATCCCTGACGTCGGTCCACGGCATCGGCTCGACAGACGGCGAAAGACCCAGCGGCTCAGCAAGATCGCAAAGACGGCCGAGATTGTCGACCAGGCGGTTTTCGTCCGGATCGTTACCAGCCACCAGCACGTAGCGCGCGCCAAGTTCGGCTGCGGTCTCGAGCATCGGTACATAGGCGTGCACGTCAGTCTCGGGTTTGAGCCGCAGAATCTCCGCGTCGAGCACGCGTACTCCTGTGTCTCGCAATACTGCGAGGACTTCGCGCTTTAGCGCGGCATCGCCGATGACGTCGTGATGCACCTCAGTTTCGGTCGCCGGCAGCAGTCGCAGACCGACATAGTCATATCCCGACTCGCTGGCACATCGAACCATCTGAGGTGGCGTCAGCTCAAGAACGGTCAGTGCGGCCAGCGACAGTGGCCGGAGTTCAGGTACAGTCATCTCTTCTCCCAAATCGTTGTTTCAGAAACGCCGAATCGCGTGTGCGCGCCCGGCGATCTCCCCGTCAGTACGTCGCACGCCCGCCCGACACATCGAACGTAGCACCAGTCGAAAAGGAGCAATCTTCGGTCGACAACCAAGCGACGAGTGCAGCGACCTCATCCGGCCGACCAGGTCGCCCCATCGGAATCTTGTCGACAACGAGTTTCCGTTGAGCGTCTGTCATGGCCGAGAGCATTTCGGATTCGATCGCAGCCGGAGCAACACAATTGACCCGAATCTCGGTGTCCGCCAGTTCCTTGCCCAGCGATTTCGTAAGTGCCATCACACCCGCCTTCGATGCACTATAGGCAGACTGGTTCGGGTTGCCATCTTTGCCGCCGATCGACGCCAGGTTCACGATTCGGCCGTTGCGAGCCCGCCGCAAATAGGGGATCACGGCCTTGCAGCAAAGGAACGTCCCAGTGAGATTGACTTCAAGCACCTGTCGCCACGAATCGACCGGATATGCTTCGACCTTTTCGATGGCGCCGTTGATTCCCGCTGAATTGACAAGGATGTCAATCGCCCCGAGCTTCGACGCGGCCAATTCCACTGCCGCTTGCACGCTCTCGTCATTGGTCACGTCAACCTGGGTCGTCAACACTGCACCTACCCGTTCTGCCGCGGCCTGCACTGCGTCTGATTTGAGGTCCCAGAGAACGACTTTCGCACCGGAAGCGATGAGGCGTTCGGCAATAGCCAGTCCGATTCCACCCGAGCCGCCCGTCACAATAGCCACGCGGTTTGCAAGATCAAGTTTGTTCATCATCCGTTCCTAACCAAAACTTCCACAAAAATCGTGACACCAAGACATCAACCCTGTTTTTCGCGACGTCCTAATTGTTCCAACGGCACCGTGTGAGCTTCGCGCATCGTCAGTGCCGCAACCGACGAAATCAGACAGACAGTAGCCGCAAAGACGGCGGGAAGAACCCACGGCTGGGTGCCCCACCGGCCCATCAGCGCCGACTCGATCAGCGGAGCAAATCCCGCCACGCCGACACCCAATTGCGTGCCGACAGCCACCCCGGACATGCGGACTTCCGTCGAAAAGCGTTCGCCAAACAGCGCCGGATATACGGCGTTGTTCATCCCGTATGCCAGACCCCCGAGGAAAACCCCGAAACAAAGCACCCATGTTTCATGACCCGTTGTGATCGACCAGAGGAAAAACACCAAGCCGATCGCACACAGGACGTTGCCTGCAACCAACACCGGCCGACGCCCTACCCGATCTGACAACGCGCCCCAGACCGGAATGGTGAAGACCGCCAGCAGATTTGCAAGCGCAGCCGTCCAGAGCATCGTCGAGGTACTGATTGGCTGACTCTGGATGCGGGAGAACGACAGCGCGAACACGGCAAACGTGGTGCCGACTGAGGCTAGCAGCACCGTGAAGAATATCTGGGTCAGTTCCTTGCGATAGCTCGCGAACAGAACCTTCAGCGGCATGTTCTTGACCTTTTCGTGTGCGGCCTTGTTCTCAAAGGCCGGCGTCTCTTCGAGCTTTGCTCGTACAACGAGGCCCACAACAACGACGATCGCACTAAGCCAAAAAGGAACGCGCCAACCCCAGGCCATGAACTGGTCGGTAGGCAGAAAGGCCGCCAGCGGCAAGACCACGGCAGGCGCGAGGACCTGGCCGCCCTGCGTGCCGCTCAGTGTCCAGCTGGTGTAATAGCCGCGCCGGTGCTGCGGTGCATGCTCGAAGCACATCGAACTCGCGCCCGCGAGTTCTCCCGAAGCAGAAATACCTTGCAGGAAACGCAGGGTCACCAGCAAGGCTGGCGCCAGTAGACCGGCATTCTGATAGGTTGGCAGACAGCCCACGAGAAATGTCGAAATTCCCATGAGCAACAGCGTGCCCACCATGACGACTTTTCGACCGAGCCGGTCCCCGAAGTGCCCCATCAGGAATGATCCGAGCGGCCGCGCCGCGTACGCAACACCAAATGTCGCCATCGACGCCAGCGTTGCGGCCGCGATATCTCCCGGCGGGAAAAAGAGCTGAGGAAAGACCAGTGCCGCTACTGTGCCGTAGATAAAGAAATCGTAGTATTCGAGCGCACTGCCGATCCATCCGGCGATTGCCGCCCTTCGAGCATGGCCAGTACCCGATGCGTGTGCCGCATCGCTGGACCGGCCCGCATCTCGGGCGGCCGATGTGATTTCATCCCGCAACGTCTCTACTGTCATGATGTCTCCAAAATTGAATTTAGCGCACTGTTTTGGTCGTATTCGCAGCAGGGCCGCGTCGTGTTGAGCCCGACCCCGACAAAATCTGGGAGCTCGACGCCGCCCCGTCTGGCTTCTTTAAGTCGATCTCTCGGTGCAGCTCAGCCGCCAGTCGGCACCACTTGGGTCACGGTCCTTTAAATCATTTGTATCGTTGTACTAATCGTACTTTTGATATTTAAGTCTGATCTATTAACTACGGCGTGGTCCCCAGAAGTGGAACTTGATCGCCCTGCCAACTCCCACTTCGACTATGCGATTCGCACGCCCGCGAGTTCGATACACATTTCCGCTCGCCTGCTCTCCAAAGCCGGGCTCGGTGCGTCCGCATCGTCGCCCCCCATCTCGTTGATCCCCGCGGCATGCCGCCCTGCGATATACCCAAAGGTCATCGCCGGCCCAAGATTGATCCCGCCAGACGGGTAAAAGCCCCCCATCACACTCGCCATATCGGTGCCCACCGCGTAGAGACCTGTAATCGGCAGATCACCGTCGCCCAGCACCTGCGCGGCGCCGTTGGTCTTCAGGCCCGCGAACGTTCCGAAGCTACCCGGCAGCACCTTGACCGCGTAGAACGGTCCATGTTCGATCGGCGCGACGCAGGGGTTCGGGCCATCATGTAGCGGATCTCCCCCTTTGCGGTTAAATGGCGTCGAGCCACGACCAAATACCGGATCCTCACCACGCCAGGCATGCTCGTTAAATGTGCGCACCGTCTGCACAAGTGCATCAGGGTCGATGTCACATTCGCGGGCCAGCGCCTGAATCGAATCTCCGCGCTTCAGGTAGCCACTACGGACAAACGGGGCAAGCGGTACCGGAAACGGCCGGGCGTAACCAAGCCCATACCGCCGCTGGAAATGGTGGTCGCAGATTAGCCACGATGCGACCTCCTGCCCTTCCGGAACCGCGTCAATCATTGCTTTCGTGTAGTCGTAGTAGCCATCGGCTTCGTTCACGAAGCGTTTGCCGCTGCGCAGTACACCAATAATTCCAGGCTTGGCACGATCGATAATGTGGGGGAAATGTCCCACACGCCCATCGCGGTGGACAACCTGCGACACCGGTGCCCACGCCGCGGGCGACGCAAGATCGGTCACCAGTCGCCCCCCGACGGATTCACCCAGCGTGATTCCGTCGCCACTGCAACCGGCCGGCGGGAGTGCGAGATGTTCCTTGCCAGTCGGGTTGCGGGGAAAGTGAGCCTGGCGGCGCTCAATGTCGTTCGGAAAACCACCCGTAGCCAGCACGACCCCGCGGGCAGCATGAATCTGGATCTCCCCATTACGGGTCGAAACAACCGCACCGCGAACGGCACCTTCGTCATAAATCAGGCGCTTGGCGGGAGCGGACTCCATCATCGTGACGCCCAGATTCTCGGCCGACTTCGCCAGACGCGCGATCAGCGCCACGCCATTCACCAACTGCATTGCACGACCGTGCAGCCCAAGATCCAGCAGATGCCGTGAAAAGCGCCGAACGACATGGAACAAGGATCGCCATGAGCGCGTCACACCAAGAAATGCGGACAGATCGGCACCGGCCATGATCGGCATGCCGAGAATCGACGTCTCGGGCATCGTCTTTCGCAATCGCTTGATCAGCGCTCCCGCTTTCCGCCCGTCGTACGGCGCCGCAATAACCTGATGCCCTCGCGTGGCGGCACCGGGGGTATTGCCATGCATGTCGGGAATCTCGTTGCCATCGACGAATTTGAGCTCGGTGTGCGTCTCGAAGAACGAAACCATGTTCGGGCACTGGTCAAGGAACGCATCGATACGGGCCGCGTCATAGCGCGCACCCAGTTCGTTGCGCAGGTACACGCGCGGTTGCTGTGGGTCTTCATTGATGCCCGCCCGTTGGGCGAGCGGGTTACCGGGCACCCACATCCAGCCGCCCGACCAGGCGCTCGCTCCACCCAGAACGTCGTCCTTTTCGATGACGACCACGCTCAGGCCATGCCAGGCGGCCGTGACCGCCGCCGCAAGGCCTGCCGCCCCCGAGCCGATCACCAGCAAGTCACAGCGCATCTCACGCTCCGCCATCTCCACCTCCTATTCCCCCAATCGATGAGAGAAGTTTAGTGGAATTGAATTCCAATGTCACAGGAAATTTGTTCCATCCAATCTCTGTGCTGTTGAGAACGGATAGGACGCTACCTCTGGTCATCGTCGACACGGGACGCATTCGGCATCCTGGAGACGCGCCAGTCTAGGTGCGCGACCGGCTGAACACACACCGGCCGCCATGTCGCAAGGCCCGGAGAGAAAGATTATTCCACACAGAGTGGAACAAACTTCCAGTACAATGAACGCTCAATGTCGTAAACGGAAGGAGGTATGGATGGCAGGCGGAGTCACATCGCCCGAGCCCGGGTACTCGGGATTGCTCGACCGAGGACTGGCAATTCTCGAACTGCTCTCGGGTAGCGACGCTGGGGCATCGCTCACCTTTATCTCAGAAAATTTGCGAATCCCGCGTAGTGCGACCCATCGACTACTGACAGCGCTTTCAGATCACGGCTACGTGCGCCAGGAGCAGGATCGTGGCGTATATGTCCTGACAACCAAATTGCAGGTATTGGCGTTCCGTCATCTCGCCTCGAGCGGTTACATTGATGCCGCCCAGCAGGTGCTGGACCGGCTGGCGACGGCAACAGGAGAACTGGTTCGCCTCGCCGTCGCAGACAATGATCAGTTGACGTGGGTCGCCAAGTCGCAAGGTGCGCGATCCGGACTGCGATATGACCCTGATATGGGCATGATTGCAAAGCTGTCATGTTCGGCGACAGGCTACGCCTGGTTGTCATGCATGGACGACCATCAGGCGCTTGAGATCATTGAAAGACAAGGACTGGGAAGCCGGGACGAATATGGCCCACAGGCGCCAGAGACCCCCGCCGAGGTACTCGCGCACATTCACACTGCGCGTGAGCAGGGTTACGCGATTGCCGTCCAGACATTTACCGACTGGATGGCGGCGATCGCCACTGCACTGAGGCATCCGCTCACCCGGAAACCCATTGGTGTCATCAGTGTCGCGGGCCCATTTTCCCGGCTACCCGAAAAGCGGCTGCACGAGTTCGCTCCGCTGCTGATCGAAGCGGCGCGAGAAATCGCTCAACTGATTCCAGGCTCGCCGGCCCTGACGAGTCCGGGTATCGCCGCCCTGGCGGCACGCGAAAGCGTCGCTTCGTAACGACACGGCTGACGGTATGCGCTTGTGGGAACAGTCTCACGGAAAAACCTCAATGAGGGCGGTCCGTCGCCCGGGATTACGCCACAAGATGGTTGTCCACGTATCGCACCGTCGACCTTCCGCCCTTCATCTACATGTCTGATCGGTGACCCGACCGATTTTCACGGGTCGGCCCCAAACGCATCCTGTGTTTCAGCGTCATCGGGCTATCCCTGCACAAAAAGGAGCACACGATGTCCGACATCGAACCTATCATCGAACGCGTACTCTTAACCAACGACGATGGTATTGACGCGCCGGGGCTCGCAGTTCTTGAAGCGGTCGCGGCCGAACTTGCACACGAAGTCTGGGTGGTGGCGCCCGAACGCGACCAGAGCGGGACATCACATTCGATCAGCCTGCATTCACCTCTGCGCATCGCTCAACGTGGCGAACGCCGCTTCGGCGTCCATGGCACGCCAGGCGACTGCGTTGTCATGGCGGTGCGCCATCTGATGAAGGACACAACCCCGACGCTTGTGCTGTCCGGCATCAATCGCGGGGCCAATCTTGGAATCGAGACGATGTTCTCCGGTACGGTCGGGGCAGCCATGACCGGCCTCCTGCTCGGCCTGCCCTCAATCGCACTGAGCCAGGCGGTACCGAACCGCAAAAGCGTACGCTGGGATACCGCACGCGCACTTGCACCCGCTGTTCTTCGAAAACTGCTGTCGATTACTCACGACGCTCCCACCTGTCTGAATGTGAATTTTCCGGACTGCGATGCATCGGAGGCTGGGCCACTCGCTATTACGCGGCAAGGGACAGGTTACTTCGAGAGCATCGACGTCTTTGCGCACATCGATCCACGCGAGATTGACTATCACTGGATGCGGTTCCGACATGGTCGCCGCCCGGATGCGCCTGACACCGAGGCCGCAATCATCAGTGCCCGCGGCATTTCCGTGACACCGATACACTTTGATCGTACCGCTCAACACACCGTTTTGACGCTGCAATCTGGCCTGCAAGCCGGCGCCATGGTATAGCGACTTTCGCAGTGAATGCTCGTCATGCACTAAGACTGCCTCGACGTTACTATTCAGATATCCAAAATGTTTTCAGCAGAGCGCGGGTTGTGCATCTACGATGCATGAGCTGACCAGTGTGTGGGTGGCATGGATAAAGAGTTGCTGACCAAGATCGTATAGAGATAGCGCGGCAGCTTCGTCGCGCGATCGCCGCGCTTCGCGAATGCGAGCAGTTCCGGCGTCTTGTCGATGAAGCGTCTCGTCACGTCGCCCGCGATGAAGAAATGAAGGGCGATTCCGTGAAGTGGCGCGTGGCAGCCAAGCGGTGAAACATCAAGCCGATGCAGGGCGGTGCGCTGAAGGATCCGGTGATCCCGCTCGAGTCCACCACGGCACAAATCGGCGCGCGGCTCGAGCATCCGTTTCATGGTAAGCGGTCCGATAACAACGTCCCTCAGAGGCTTATTAGCCTCTCGAGTGCAGAGGTAATCACATCCTGTGCTCGCGCAGCCTCAGTCATCAAGCGTGCGTAATCGATCTTAGGCCGCGCTTCATCGATGAGCGAGCAGTCTATATAGTTCGGGTAGCGAAGTTCGATCATAAGAGTTTCGACGTTCGAACGCCGACCATAGTGCCGAACGATGTACCCGCCCCGAAACGGAGTATTGTCGCCTACGGAAAATCCGGCATCTCGATACGCCGCGAAGAATGTCTGGAACGTTTGAACGGACGTGGTGCAATGGCCACCGTTCCCAAGGCAAACATCGAAAGTCGTAGGTCCCATGAAGGAGTGCAGATCGAGCACCAAAACGCGACCGAAATTTTCCACCATTGCATCAACTTCTGCCTCTAGCCTCTGATGAAAGGGCCGATGAAAAGAGGTAATCCTGCCGACGGCTTCCGCTGCGGTTGGCTCATGCAAATAGATCGCTTCGCCATCGTAGGTGCTGAGGGTAATCGGTGAATCCGACCACGCCCCGGGGGCTACCAAATTGGGATCACGATTGACGTCGACGACATATCGGCTATGTGTAGCCAAGATGGCGGTGATCCCCATTCCTGGCAAGAAAGAGTACAAGTCGTTCAAGAACCAGTCGGTGTTACGCTGCCCGCTTATCGCGGCAACTTCCTGATCGCTCAACCCCATTTCCACCAAGCGACTGACAGCCTTATGCCGCAAGTCGTGGAAATGGAGATCGTCAAGACCGAGATCGCGAACAATATCGGCCCAGAGTTTCTGAAACACGTATGGTTTGCGCTTCTTGTCTCGCCCATGCTCGTACCATGGCGCCGCTCGCCAGGCTGATAGAGGCGCTCGATGTCAAAGGGATCATCGAATAACAGCTTTCCCCGCCATCAAGACGCTCGATGACTACGACTACAGTTTCGCCGTCGGGGCGCCGCGCAAGACGATCGACGAGCTTACCACCCTGCGCTTCATCGAGCGGGGTGAGAACGCCGTGTTGCTAGGCCCGTCAGGCGTGGGCAAGACCCACCTCGCGATCGCCATTGGGTATGCCGCGACACAGGCCGGCATCAAGACGAAGTTCATCACGGCGGCGGATCTGATGTTGCAGCTCGAGGCCACGCGCCGACAGGAGCGATACGACGCCGTACTTCGGCACAACATTCTCGGCCCGAGGTTGCTCATCGTCGACGAGATCGGCTATCTGCCGCTCTCGGGGGATCAGGCTAGCCACTTCTTCCAGATCGTCGCCAAGCGCTACGAGCGCGGGTCGATGATCCTGACCAGCAACCTTCCGTTTGCGCAGTGGGACGAAACCTTCGGCGGCAACACCACACTGACTGCAGCGATGCTCGACCGCATCCTGCACCACGCCCACATTATCCAGATCAAAGGAGACAGCTACAGGCTGAAACTGCAACGCCAAGCCAGTCACGTTTCGTCATCGAAGAGGTAACGACTGGCTCAGTTTTACTTTGCGCGATCAGGCGCGAAGTGGCTCAGATTTCAAATGCGTTTGACACAGGATGCGGCGCCTTCTTCAATCGCTGCCCAGGGTATAGCGAGGGGACGTCATGCCAGACAATCTAAATAAAGCGTCCGAATTTCGTTTTAGGTTTGACCCGGTCCACGCTTAGCCAGAACTCCCCCGGCTGCGAGGTGGGTGGCCCCAATCGCCGGGGCATATGAAGCGTTTAGCCACCCTCACCGCCTTGACACTACTGCCGGCACGCACGTCGACATCCGAGGTGATGCCGGCTGGCGACGGACACTACACTGTGGTAGCAACGCGCAGCTGCATCAGCTCGACAGGCAGACGCATGGGGTTCGCGGCTGGACGCCGCAAGAGGCTCAACTGACATTCGCATGCGTTGGGGCAAGAGGTCATGGCAAAGCGACCCCGGGCAACTTCCCCGATACGAACTTGGTGCTTGCCGAGCGGCAGGCCACACGCCAAGGACATCAGTACAGATTTCCTTTGCAAATCCGTTTTGCAGCGCCCCCCCGCGCCAGACCAAATATGCTTGCAAACATGTAATTGCGGGGAAAGACGAATCCTCATACAAAACAGCTACTTAGCGAGCTACGTCAGAACAGGTTCCGTTTGCAAACAACTACCACGCGATCAGCCCTCGAACCCCTCGACGATCGCGATCTGGGCGCGGCAATGTCCATCCCGCTTCGCCTTCGCCGCCTGGTATTCGGGCGAGTGATAGCACGCGAGCGCCGTCTCCATATCCGGGAAGCGGATCACGACGTGGCGCTCGAACGAGTCCCCCTCCAGCACCTGCGATGCGCCGCCGCGCGCCAGGAACACCGCGCCGAACTTCTTGAACGCCTGCGGCGCGAGGTCCGTGTAGTCCTTGTATTTCACGGGGTCCAGCACCTGCACGCGGGCAATCCAGTACGCACTCATTTCTCGCCTCCAGTTTCGGGAAATTCCCAGACACGGGTTAACACCCATGGCATGCCGTAACATGGTATACCACAATGAATCCCACAATCAACGCACGAAAGGAAGGTGCCATGAGCCTGATTCGGAAATCCGTCCTCCATGTCGAGACGCTCTACGTGGACGGCGACAAGGTCGCCGCCAAGCCGCTGAAGATGATCGGGGCGGTCGCCGTGATCAAGAACCCGTGGGCAGGCCGCGGGTACGTCGAGGACCTGTCGCCGGAGATCCGCGCGCTCGCGCCGCAGCTCAGCGAACACCTGACGAAGATGATCCTCGACGAAGCCGGTTCAGGCGACGCGGTCGAAGCGTTCGGCAAGAGCGCGATCGTCGGCCTCGACGGTGAAATCGAGCACGCGTCCGCGCTGATCCACACGCTGCACTTCGGCAACACCTATCGCACGGCCGTGGGCGCCAAGTCGTACCTCGCGTTCAACAACACGCGCGGCCCGGCCAATGCGCCGCTGTTGATTCCGATGATGGACAAGAACGACGAAGGCCGCCGCTCGCACTATCTGACGCTCCAGTTCTCGATTGCGGACGCACCGGCCGCCGACGAACTGGTCATCGCCATCGGCGCCGCCACCGCCGGCCGTCCGCATCACCGCATCGGCGACCGCTACAAAGATCTCGCAGAGCTCGGAAATGACGTCAAGAACCCTGCCGCTGTCAAATAAGCGCATCGTCCACTACCTCGACCAGGGTGCCGGCGAACCGCTGGTGCTGATCCACGGCGTGGGCATGCAGGCGAGCGCGTGGTATCCGCAGATCGACGACCTGTCGCGCGATTTCCGCGTGATCTCCGTCGACATGCCGGGCCACGGCATGAGCGATGCGCTCGACACCGACGCCGACCTGCAGCAGTTCGTGCAGTGGGCGATCGAGTTCATCGAGGCGCTGCAGGTCGGCCCCGTCAACCTGGCCGGCCACTCGATGGGCTCGCTGATCGCCGCCGGCGTCGCGGTGACGCGGCCCGATCTGGTCAAGCGCGTGGCAGTCCTGAACGGTGTGTACCGCCGCACCGAGCAGGCGCGCGAAGCCGTCCTGCAACGCGCCGCCGAACTGCGCTCGGGCACCATCGACGTCGATACGCCGCTGCGGCGCTGGTTCAACGCGGAGGAAGCGCAGCAGGCCGCCGCGCACAAGGTGGAAGCGTGGTTGCAGTCCGTCGACCTGGCGGGCTACGCCACCGCGTACACCGCGTTCGCGAAGGGCGACGAGGTGTATGCCGACGGCTGGCACCGGATTGCCTGCCCGGCCCTCGTGCTCACCGGATCGGACGACCCGAATTCGACGCCCGAGATGGCCCGGCAGATGGCGCAGGCCGCGCATGACGGCAAGGCCGTCGTGATCGAGAACGAGCGCCACATGGTGAACCTGACCGCGCCCGAGGAAGTCAATCGCGCCCTGCGTGCCTGGTTGCAGACCGTGCCGCAGGCGGAAACCCTGAAATCGGAAGTGTGACATGAGCCAAGCAACCCGCCAGGAAGTCCCGACGATCAACACCCGCGAGCTGCGCGATGCGTTCGGCGCGTTCATGACCGGCGTGACGATCGTCACCACCGCGCGTGACGACGGCCAGCCGCTCGGATTCACCGCGAACTCGTTCTCGTCCGTGTCGCTGGACCCCGCGCTGCTGCTCGTCAGCATCGCGAAGACGTCGAGCAATTTCCAGACGTTCTCCACCACGGGCCACTTTGCGATCAACATCCTCGCGGAAGGGCAAAAGGACCTGTCGAACACCTTCGCGCGACCGAGCGACGATCGCTTCGCGCAGGTCGGCTGGCACCTGAGCGCGCATCGCAACCCGCTGATCGACGACGTCAGCGCGTGGTTCGACTGCACGACGCACGCGGTGATCGACGCGGGCGATCACGCGCTCATCGTCGGCAAGGTCGAGGCGTTCCATTCGGCCGGCTACGCGGGGCTCGGCTATTACCGCGGCGGCTATTTCACGCCGGCGAAGCTGTCGGCCGAAGTCATCGCCGGCCCGAAGGTGATCGTGAGCGCGATCATCACGCGCGACGACAAGGTGCTCATGGTGAAGACCGCCGACGGCAAGTGGGCGCTGCCGACCAAGGAAATCGGCAACGAAGGCGCCGACAAGGCGCTCGCCGAACTCTTCCGACAATACCAGCCGGACGCTTCGGCAAGCTTCATTTATTCGGTCTACAACAACACTGAGACGCACTACCAGTACATCTCGTTCCTCTGCAGCGCACCGGACGAAGTGGCGGCCGCCGGCGAATTCGTGAGCCTCGAGAACATCGAGGCCGACGCGTTCCAGGACAGCGCCCTCGCCAGCATGCTCGAGCGCTATCGCAAGGAGAGCCAGTTGAAGAGCTACGGCCTCTACTTCGGCGACCACAGCACCGGCACCGTCCGCCCGCTTCTTTCCTGAAAGGTCACATCATGCGTTTTTCGCTTTTCGTTCACATGGAGCGCGTCTCCGACCAGACCAGCCAAAAGCAGCTGT
Source organism: Burkholderia sp. Bp9142 (assembly GCF_003853415.1). Lineage (GTDB taxonomy): Bacteria > Pseudomonadota > Gammaproteobacteria > Burkholderiales > Burkholderiaceae > Burkholderia. Next base: position 52,159 of record NZ_QTPP01000042.1, read on the forward strand.
ACGACGAGATGGTCGAGCTGTGCCAGATCGCCGATCGCGGCGGCATGCACGCCGTCTGGACCGGCGAGCACCACGGCATGGATTTCACGATCGCGCCGAACCCGTTCATCAACCTCGCCGATCTCGCCAACAAGACGAAGCGCGTGCGGCTGGGCACGGGCACGGTCATCGCACCGTTCTGGCACCCGATCAAGCTCGCCGGCGAAGCCGCGATGACCGACATCATCTCGGGCGGCCGCCTGGAACTCGGGATCGCGCGCGGCGCATACTCGTTCGAATACGAGCGCCTGATGCCGGGCCTCGACGCGTGGGGTGCCGGCCAGCGCATGCGCGAACTCATTCCCGCGGTGAAGAAACTGTGGGAAGGCGATTACGCGCATGACGGCGAGTTCTGGCAATTCCCGTCGACGACGTCGTCGCCGCTGCCGCTGCAGCAACCGCATCCGCCGATCTGGGTGGCCGCGCGCGACCCGAACAGCCACGAGTTCGCGGTGGCCAACGGCTGCAACGTGCAGGTCACGCCGCTGCACCTGGGCGACGAGGAAGTCGAGAAGCTGGTCGGCCACTTCAACGCCGCGTGCGAGAAATTCCCCGACGTGCCGCGCCCGCAGATCATGCTGCTGCGTCACACCTACGTGGCGAGCAGCGAGGACGACGCGCAAGTGGCCGCCGACGAAGTCAACGTGTTCTACAACTACTTCGGCGCGTGGTTCAAGAACGAGCGGCCGATCAGCCGCGGGATGATCAAGCCGCTGAGCCGCGACGAAATCGCCGCGCATCCGTTCTACACGCCGGAAGCGATGCGCAAGAACAACGTGATCGGCACGCCCGCCGAGGTCATCGAGCGTCTGAAGGCATACGAGGCGCTCGGCTTCGACGAGTACTCGTTCTGGATCGATACCGGCATGAGCTTCGAGCGCAAGAAGGCGTCGCTCGAACGGATGATCCGCGACGTGATGCCTGCGTTCCAATAAGGGGACGACGCCATGAATGCGCACTTTCAGCTATATATCGACGGGAAGTTCGAGCCCGGCGCCGCGACCTTCGGCAGCATCAATCCGGCTACCGGCGCCGTATGGGCGCAGATGCCCGAAGCGCGCACCGACGAGGTCAACCGCGCGGTCACGGCGGCCGGCCGCGCTTTGACCGATCCGGCCTGGGCGGGGCTTTCGGCATCGGCGCGCGGCAAGCTGCTGTACAGGCTCGCCGATCTCGTCGAACGGGCTGCGCCGCGGCTCGCCGAAATCGAAACGAACGACACCGGCAAAATCATCCGGGAAACGTCGAGCCAGATCGCGTATGTCGCCGAGTATTACCGCTACTACGCCGGTATCGCCGACAAGCTCGAAGGCAGCAGCATCCCCGTCGACAAGCCCGACATGCAGGTGTGGCTCGAGCGTCAGCCGGTCGGCGTGGTCGCCGCGATCGTGCCCTGGAACAGCCAGCTGTTCCTGTCAGCGGTCAAGGTCGGCCCGGCCCTCGCCGCCGGCTGCACGGTGGTGCTCAAGGCTTCCGAGGAAGCGCCGGGGCCGTTGCTCGAGTTCGCGCGCCTCGTGCACGAAGCCGGGTTTCCGCCGGGCGTCGTCAACGTCATCACCGGCTTCGGCCCGGAATGCGGCGCGGTGCTGAGCGGCCATCCGGGCGTGGACAAGGTCGCGTTCACCGGCGGCCCCGAAACCGCGCGCCACATCGTGCGGAACACGGCCAGCAATCTCGCGAAGGTGTCGCTGGAGCTCGGCGGCAAGTCGCCGTTCATCGTGTTCGCCGATACCGACATCCAGAGCGCGGTGAATGCGCAGGTCGCCGCGATCTTCGCGGCGAGCGGCCAGAGCTGCGTCGCGGGTTCGCGTCTGCTGATCGAGGCGTCCGTGAAGGACCGCTTCCTTGCCCTGCTGGTCGAGCGCGTGTCGCGCATTCGCGTGGGGTTGCCCAACGAGCGGGAAACGGAGTACGGCCCGCTGTGCACCGAGCGCCAGCTTCGCAACATCGAGGCGGTCGTCGCGAGCTCGGTGCGCCAGGGCGCGAAAGTGCTCGCCGGCGGGAAGCAGCTGGAGCGCGACGGGTACTACTACGCGCCGACGATCCTCGACTGCACCGGCGTCGAGCAAGCGGACAGCATCACGACGGAACTGTTCGGCCCGGTGCTGTCGGTCGACACGTTCGACTCCGAGCAGGAAGCGATCGAAAAAGCCAACAGCACGGCCTACGGTCTCGCCGCCGGCATCTTCACGACCAATCTCACGCGTGCGCACCGCGTGTCGAAGCGCGTGCGCTCGGGCATCGTGTGGATCAACACCTATCGGGCGGTGTCGCCGCTCGTGCCGTTCGGCGGCTTCGGCCTGTCCGGGCACGGCCGTGAAGGCGGCCTGAGCGCCGCGCTCGAATACACGACGACGAAATCCGTGTGGCTGCGCACGTCGGACGATCCGATCAGCGACCCGTTCGTGATGCGTTGAGCGGGTACGCATTCGCCTGCAGTATCGATTCAAAGCCGCGGAAGCCATGTCGTGCCATGCCGCACCGCGCCGGTGAGCGCGTGCGGCGCGGCATGGTCCCGGCAATAAAAATGGAGACAGCATGACCCAGCAGGAAAGCGACGGCAGCGTTCTCGCCATCGAAAGCAACTCGATCGAATATGTTCCCCCGGAGGCGCGGCACGGCAAGCCGGCCGACCTCTTCACCCTGTGGTTCTGCACCAACGTCGCGCCGCTGGCCGTGATCTCGGGCGCCACGTCGGTGCTGGTGTTCCACCTCGACCTGGTCAGCGCGATTCTCGCGATCGCGGCCGGGCAATGCTTTGGCGCGATCTTCCATGCGCTCACCTCCGCGCAGGGGCCGCTCGTCGGCGTGCCGCAGATGATCCAGAGCCGCGCGCAGTTCGGCCGCTACGGGTCGCTGCTGGTGGTGGGATTCACGACGCTGATCTACCTCGGCTTCTTCGTGTCGAACATCATTCTCGCGGGCAAGACGCTCCACACGGCCGCGCCCGCGGTGCCCGTGCCGGTCGCGACCGTCATCGGCGCGGTGCTCGCGACGCTGGTCGGCGTGATCGGCTGTCACTTCATTCATCGCTTCAACAAGGTCGGCGCGTGGTTCATGGGCGGCGCGCTCTTGATCGGCATCGCACTGATGGCCCCGGGCCTCGATGCGCGGATCTTCCAGCAGGGCCATTTCGATCTCGCCAACTGGTTCGCGATGTTCGGGCTGTGCGCGGTGTGGCAGATCAGCTTCGCGCCCTATACGTCCGACTATTCGCGCTATCTGCCGACGTCCGCCGGATTCGCGAAGACCTTTGCGTATACGTATTTCGGCACGTCGCTGGGCACGATCTTCGCGTTCCTGTTCGGCGTGCTCGCCGTCAGCACCGGGCATTCGACCGACGCGATGCAGGCGGTCCGCGAACAGACCGGTGCGTTCGGCTACGTGCTGATCTTCCTGTTCCTGGTCAACATCATCGGCCACAACGGGATGAACCTGTATGGCGCGGTGCTGTCGTTCATCACCGCCGCGCAGACGTTCCGTCCGCACTGGGTGCCCGGCCGCAACGTGCGCGTCGTCGTGTCGGCGGTGCTGCTGGTGGCGTCGACCGCGACCGCACTGTGGGCGTCGAGCAACTTCATCGCGATCTTCCTCGACGCGATCTTCGCGTTGCGCATCGTGCTGGCGCCGTGGATCGCGATTAACCTGATCGACTTCTACCTGGTCAACAATCGGCATTACCGCGTCGCGGAGATCATCAGCAGCAATGGCGGCGTGTATGGTTCGTTCAACGTCAAGGCCATTGCGATCTACGTGTTCGGCGTCGCGGTCCAGGTGCCGTTCATGGAGGAAAGCTTCTTCCACGGCCCATGGGCGTCGATTCTCGGTGGCGCGGACGTGTCGTGGATGGTGGGCCTCGTCGCCACCGCGCTGGCTTGCTACCTGTTCGCGTCGAAGGACGCCTCGCGTGCGCGCGGCCGGTGTCCGGCAGGCGCCGGGGCTTTGGATTAACGAAGGAGATCAATCATGAATGAAGACGACGCGCTGTTTCAGAAAGGCTTGCCGATCCGCCGGGAAGTACTCGGCCCCGAATACGTCGATGCGTCGATGGAGAAGGCCGACGCCTTCATGATGGCGTTCCAGCGGGCCACCACTGCCTGGGCGTGGGGCTGGGCATGGGGCGACGACACGCTCGACCGCAAGACGCGCAGCCTGCTCAACCTCGCGATGCTGACCGCCGGCGGCCATACGAACGAACTCAAGCTGCATGTGAAGGGTGCGCTCAACAACGGCGTGAGCGTCGACGAGATCAAGGCGACGCTGCTGCACGCGACCGCTTATTCGGGCATCCCGCACGGGCTCAGTGCGTTCAAGGCCGCGCATGAAGTGCTGGTGGCCGAGGGGGCGTTGAAGTAAGGGACCGACATGCCGGCGCTTGCCGTCATCGGCAGCACCGGCATGGCCGAGTTGCACGGCAGTCCCCGTCACAACGCGTTCGGCGCCGCCCTCCCGTCAAGCACCGCCGCGACGTTATCGAGCGCGGTAAAACCCATCTGATCCCGCGTCTCGATCGTCGCGCTGGCCATGTGCGGAGACAGGAACACATTGTCGAGCATGGCGAAGCGCGGATCGATGTTGGGCTCGTTGCGATAGACATCGAGCCCCGCGCCGAACAGGCGCCGCGACGTCAACGCGTCGTACAGCGCGTCCTCGTCGACGAGGCTCCCGCGCGCCGCGTTGACGAACACCGCACCATCGCGCAACAAGCCGAATTCGCGGCGCGTCATCAACGGCGTGCCGCCGCCCGGCACGTGCAGCGTGAGGATGTCGCACTGCGGCAGCAGCGTGTCGAGATCCGCGCAATAGCGCGCGCCCGCCTCGATCTCGGGCGGTGCCGGCCGCCTGTCGGTATAGACGATCCGCATCCCGAACCCGCGTGCGCGCTGCGCGACCGCGCGGCCGATCCGGCCGAAGCCGACGATCCCGAGCGTCTTGCCGTTCACGCGCGTGCCGAGCATGTCGGTCATGCCGAACGACTTGCCCCACCCCGCGCGCATGATGCGCTCGTACTCCGATGCGCGCCGGCACGCGGCCAGAATGAGCAGCATCGTGAAATCGGCCGTGCAATCGGTCAGCGCGTCGGGCGCATTGCTGACCACGATCCCGCGTGCACGCGCGGCCGCCACATCCATGTGGTCGTAGCCGGCGCTCGCGTTCGCGATGATCTTCACGCTCGGCGGCAATGCCGCGATGTGCTCGGCCTGCAGCCCCGATTTCTTGCCGATCAGCACCGCCGGCGTTTCGTGGCGATTGCAGAACTCGACGACGGACGGCGCGTCCATGTCGGCATCCGTCACGTACGCATGGAATTCGGTTTCGGCACGTGCGGCCACGGCCGCGGGAACCCGTCGCGCTACCAGCAGGCGGGGGCGATTGTTGTCAGGCATGGTCTCGTCCTTGGGTCGGAAAACGGAGCACAGCCTACGAAGCGCACGCGACGCGGGTCAATATTGATTGATTCAATCAACGTGTCTGTGCGGCATCGACCACCTGCCTGCAAGCCGGTTCGGTTGCATCACCCGATGCGCACCACGCCGTGGCGCCCCCTAAACGACGTGCCCGCGATCTCAGGAAAACCCTGACGCCACCCCGTCCCGACGGGGCGGTTGATATTGATTGAAAGAATCAAGATTGCTGGGGAATCGCCACCGCGCAATGCTTTTTGCATGTTCAACGGACTGAAGAAGAGGTCGTGAAAATGCAGGCACGGAAAAAAATCGCCGCAGTGACGGGCGCCGGCACCGGAATCGGCCAGGCAGCGGCCGTCGCGCTGGCGCGAGCCGGCTTCGGCGTGGCGTTGCTCGGCAGGCGCATCGAGCCGCTGCTCGATACGAAGGAGATCATCGAGCAGGCCGGCGGGGTGGCCGCGGCCATCCCGGCCGACGTCGCCGACGAGGCATCGGTGGACGCGGGCTTCGCACGGATCGAGCGCGAGTTCGGGCGCCTCGACGTGCTGTTCAACAACGCCGGCCGCAACGCGGGCGCCGTGCCGCTCGACGACTACTCGCTCGAATTCTGGAACGACGTGGTCGCGACCAACCTGACGGGCGTGTTCCTGTGCGCACGCGCCGCGTGGCGCCAGATGAAGCGCCAGGCCCCGCAAGGCGGCCGCATCATCAACAACGGGTCGATCTCGGCGCACACGCCACGTCCGAACACGATCGCGTACACGGCCACCAAGCATGCCGTCCTCGGCATCACGCGCTCGCTCGCGCTCGACGGCCGCCCGTTCAACATCGCGTGCGGCCAGATCGACATCGGCAACGCCGCCACGTCGCTGACCGAGCGCATGAACAGCGGCGTGCTGCAGGCCGACGGCCGCGTCGCGCCCGAGCCGCGCGTCGACGTCGCGCACGTTGCGCACGCCATCGTGCAGATGGCAAGCCTGCCGCTCGAAGCGAACATTCTGAACATGACGATCATGGCGAGCGCGATGCCCTTCGTCGGGCGCGGCTGACCGGACGATCGCCGGCGCACACGACAACAACACGCCGGCCCACCCATCACGAGATATAAGGAGACGACATTGAAAACCGCGGAAGAGCAGGTTTCGGTCATGCGCGAGTTCGACTCGCACGCGGGCCTGGCCAGGAGATCGCGCGTGCGCTACGGCGTGCTGTCGATGCTGTTGGTGGCAACCATCCTCAACTACGTCGACCGCTCGGCACTCGGCATCGTCGCACCGGCCCTGTCGAAGGATCTCGCGCTCACCCGCGTCCAGATGGGTGAACTGTTCGCCGTGTTCGGCCTGGCGTACTCGATCGCGCTGCTGCCGGCGGGCGTGCTCGCCGACATGCTCGGCTCGCGCGTCGCCTATGCGCTGTCGCTGGTCGGCTGGTCGCTGGCGACGCTGACGCAAGGGCTCGCGCACGGCTACCAGATGCTGCTCGGCTCGCGTCTTGCTATGGGCGCGCTGGAGGCGCCGGCGTTTCCGTCGAACGCCCGCGCGGTGACGATGTGGTTCCCGGTCCAGGAGCGCGGCTTCGCGACCAGCGTCTACGTGATGGGCCAGTACATCGGCACGCCGCTCTTCACCGGGCTGCTGCTGTGGATCTCGTCGGCATTCGGCTGGCGCGCCGTGTTCTTTGCGACCGGCGGCTTCGGCATCCTGTTCAGCGTCGTCTGGTACCGGCTCTATCGCGATCCGTCGCGGCATCGCGGCGTCAATGCGGCCGAACTGCAGTACATCACCGAAGGGCGCCCGGTCGTGACCGCACGCGATCCGTTCGACTGGCGCATGGCGTTGCGCCTGCTCGGCTATCGGCAGATCCTCGCGATCTGTCTCGGCAAGTTCTGCAACAACACGCTGCTGGTGTTCTTCACGACCTGGTTCATGACCTACCTGGTCGAGGAACGGCACATGTCGATGATCAAGGTCGGCCTCTTTCAGGCAATGCCGTTCATCGGCGCGACGCTGGGGATCCTGATCGCCGGCTACCTGTCCGATCTGTGCATCCGGCGCGGCGTGTCGATGTCGTCGTCCCGCAAGGCCCCGCTCGTGATCGGCACCTTCCTCGGCGCGTCGATCGTGCTCGTCAATTTCGTGCACTCGAACGCGCTGGTGATCGCGATCCTGACCGTCGCGTTCTTCGCGCAAGGGATCGGCTCGATGTCCTGGGCCGCCGTCTCCGAGATCGCGCCGAAACGCTATGTCGGGCTCACCAGCAGCATCACGAGCCTCGCAGCCAATATCGCGGCCGTCACCACGCCGCTGATGATCGGCTACGTGACCCAGCACACCGGCAACTTCTTCTGGGCGCTGAACCTGATGGGTGCGATCTGCCTCGTCGGCACGCTGTCGTACTCCGTGCTGCTCGGCAAGCTGTCGCGCATCGAACTCTGACCCCGTCCGACTCCCTTTGCCTGCCGCTCAGGCGGCTCAACCCCATCCGGCCCACGATCATGATCGAATTCAAATGGGATCACCTGCAACTCTGCTCGGCTGACGCCGAGGCCACCGCCGCGTGGTTCGCGCGCTGCCTGAACGCCGAAATCGTGCGGCGCCCCGGCCGCGTCGACTTGCGGATCGGCACCATCAACCTGTTCATCACGGCCCTGCCCGACGCGCGATCGGCCGCCGTGCCCGACGGCGCGCGCGCGCAAGGCATCGATCACTTCGGCGTGCGGGTCGAGGATCTCGATGCCGCGTACGCACACCTGGTCGAGCACGGCGCCGAGATCGTCCAGCCCGTGACGCGGATCCGTGCCGGCGTGCGCGGCTGTTTCGTGCGCGCGCCCGGCGAGATCCTCGTCGAGGTGCTCGAGCGGCGCCCGGCCGAGATGACATTCAGCTGAACCCGGTCTATAGTCGGCGCAAGCGGCCGGGCACCGGCCGCGTCTTCATCACGACTCCCCATGCACAACTGGATCACCCTGACGGAAGCCGCGCGGCGGCTCGGCGTGCGGGCGCAGACCGTCTATGCGTATGCGAGCCGCGGCAGCATCGCCGTGATGCAGGATCCCGACGATCCGCGCAAGAGCCTGTATCGCGCCGAGGACGTGATCGCGCTGTGCCGCAAGAAACAGGTCGGCCGCAAGCGCGCGGCGCTGGCGGCAAGCACGATCTTCGGCGCCGAGCCGTGCATCTACAGCGGCATCACCACATTCTCCAAGGGCCGTGCGTGGTATCGCGGCCGCGACAGCATTCAACTGTCGGACACCGCCACGCTCGAGGAAACGGCCGCGCTGCTCTGGCATGCCACCACGCCCGTGTCGTTCGACGCGCCCGCGGTTGCATTGCCGGCCGGCGAGCGCGATCGCCAGTGCGCGTTCACGATGCTTGCCACGTTGGCGGCGCACGGCCACTCGACGCTCGGCCGGCTCGACAGCGCACTGCACACCGAGGCCGGTCAACTCGTCGCGATCGTTTCTCGCGCGTTCGGCGCGCACGACGACGCGGGCCTGCCGTGGATCCATCAGCGGCTCGCGGCGGGCTGGGGGCTGGACGATCGGGGCGCGGACCTGCTGCGCCGCGCGATGGTGCTGGTCGCCGATCACGAGATCACGAGTTCGGCGTTCGCCGCACGCATCACCGCATCGACCGGCGCGTCGCTCGCGGGCTGCCTGCTGACCGGACTCGCGACGTTGTCAGGTCCGCTGCACGGCGATGCGTCCGGGCGCGTGCGCGCGGTGTTCGACGACGTGGAACGGCTCGGCGCCGGGCACGTGGTCGATCATCACCTGAAGTCCGCGATCCCGATTCCCGGCTTCGGGCATCATCTCTACCCCGACGGAGATCCGCGGGCGGCCGCGTTGCTGGCTCGGCTCGATCCGCCGGCGGAACTGGCGCGCTTCATCGACAAGGTCATGACACTGACCGGCCAGCGGCCGACCATCGATGTCGCGCTCGCGATGCTGTCGGTGCAGCTTCAGTTGCCGCGCGACGCGGCTTTCGGGCTGTTCTCGATCGCGCGCAGCGTCGGGCTGCTGGCCCACTGCATCGAACAGTTGCGCGTGGGCAAGGTGATCCGGCCGCGCAGCCGCTATACGGGGCCGGCGCTCGACGAACGGCATCTGCGGCCCGAAGCCGAGGACGACGGCAAGCTGCCGAAAGCCGGCGTGATCGAGAAGAACCGGGTGTTCAAGGTTGTGGATTGACGGCGGCGACGATGAACTTCGCAGCATCGACGCGGCCTTCGACGCATTCACCGCCACGCATTCACCTACGATACGCCCCTAAAACCTCGACGTTTCACGACTGAAACATTTTCGATTGCGGATCCGGCCCCGCGCCGGCCGCATTTCCCGGATGCGGTAGCATTCGCGCCTTCTCCAGCATGCCGTTGCCGGTGCGTCGGCACGCAATCGCACAGCGCTCGCACACGCGAAACGTATCAGACCTGAAACCAAATCGGCATTCGGATACCGCTGTCGGCCGGCGCACGCCGCCCTCCTCCCCGTCACGCGGGCCAGTCGCCGCATCTGGCCCGCTCCTTGCTGTTGCTCGACGCAAACACAAGCCGTCGCACCAGACGACGAACAGCAGATAAACAATATCGGGGTGAGCCATGAGCAAGACGGAGCGCTTGACGGCGGGAACGCGCGCACGCGGCGAACTGCTGCGCGGGTCGAACCGTCAACAGGCCGGCGGCGTGCTGTAATGCAGGCCGCCGCTACGCAAGCCGCCGCCGCGGCCGGGGAGCCGTGCGCCGCGCACGATTGGAATCTGCCGCACGGATCGGGTATCGACGACGATCCGCTGCTGGGCTGCCTGCTCGTGCTGACGCGGCTGTTCGACCGGCCGGTGGGCATCGACACGCTCGTGGCCGGCCTGCCGCTCGCCGGCCGGCGCCTCACCCCGGCGCTGTTCGTGCGGGCCGCGGCGCGCGCCGGCCTCTCGGCGAAACTGGCCCGGCGCGCGCTGCCCGACATCCCGGATGCGGTGCTGCCCGCGGTGCTGCTGCTCAACGACGGGCAAGCCTGCGTGCTGGTTCGCCGCAACGCGTGCGGCACCCTGCAGGTGATCCTTCCTGAAACCGGCATCGGCGAGGAAGCCGTCGACGCGGCCGAACTCGCGCAACGCCACGCCGGCCACGTGCTGTTCGCGCGTCCGGCCCACCGGTTCGATGCGCGCGACACGGAAAGCGTCGTGCCGCGCCCGCGCCACTGGTTCTGGGGGGTGGTTGCGCAATCGTGGCCGATCTATGCCGAAGTGATGCTCGCGTCGACGCTGGTCAACCTGTTCGCGCTGGCGATGCCGCTGTTCACGATGAACGTCTACGACCGCGTCGTGCCGAACCGGGCGCTCGAGACGCTGTGGGCGCTGGCGGCCGGCATCGCGCTCGTGATCGTGTTCGACGTGGTGATGCGCACGTTGCGCGGCTATTTCATCGACGTGGCCGGCAAGAAGATCGACGTGATCCTGTCGGCAAACCTGTACGAGAAGGTGCTCGGCATCCGGATGGCTGCGCGGCCGCCGTCCGTCGGCGGGTTCGCCTCGCAGATCCAGGAATTCGAAGCGGTGCGGGAATTCCTCACCTCGGCGACCGCGGCGGCGCTGATCGACCTGCCGTTTTCGGTCGTGTTCATCACGGCGATGTTCTGGGTCGGCGGCGGCCTCGGCTGGCTGCCGCTGCTTGCACTGCCGCTCGTGATCGGCGCGGGCATGGCCGTGCAGGGGCCGCTGGCGCGGACCATCCAGGACAGCCAGCGCCACGCGAGCCAGCGCCAGGCGCTGCTGATCGAAACGCTGGTCGGCCTCGAGACGATCAAGGTCAACGGCGCGGAAGGACCGATGCAGGCGCGCTGGGAGCAACTGCTTGGCGAGATCGCACGGCTCGGGCTCAAGTCGCGCCTGCTGTCGGGCTGCGCGGTCAATTTCGCGATGTTCGCGCAGCAGGCGGCCTATCTCGCGGTGGTCCTGTGCGGCGTGTACATGATCGGCGACGACCGGCTCACGACGGGCGGACTCATCGCCTGCACCATCTTCACCGGCCGCGCGCTCGCGCCGATGGGCCAGGTGGCGTCGCTGCTGACCCGCTACCACCAGTCGCGCAGCGCGCTGGCGTCGATCGACGGCGTGATGAACCTGCCCGGCGAGCGGCCGGCCGAGCAGCGCTTCGTCCATCGGCCGGCACTGCGGGGCGAGATCGAATTCCGCAACGTCAGCTTCGCGTATCCCGGCCAGAGCGGCGTCTCGCTCGACGGCGTGTCGTTCCGCATCGCCGCGGGCGAGCGCGTCGGCATCATCGGGCGCGTCGGCTCGGGCAAGACCACGCTCGAAAAACTCGTCCTCGGTCTCTACCCGCCTGCATCGGGCAACGTGCTGATCGATGGCGTCGAACTGCGTCAGTACGACCCTGCCACGCTGCGGCGCGGGATCGGTCACGTGCCGCAGGACGTGATGCTGTTCAACGGCACCGTGCGCGACAACATCGTGCTGGGCACGCCGGGCGCGGACGACGACGCCGTGTTGCGCGCCGCGCAGGTGGCCGGCGTCGCGGACTTCGTCAACCGTTTGCCGAACGGCTTCGACCTCGCGGTGGGCGAACGCGGCGAAGCGTTGTCCGGCGGGCAGCGCCAGGCTGTCGCGATCGCCCGCGCGATGCTGCTGTCGCCGCCGGTGCTGTTGCTCGACGAGCCCAGCAGTGCAATGGACAACCGCTCCGAAGAGCTGTTCAAGGCACGCCTGTCGGTCCAGTTGGCCGGCCGCACGCTGCTGCTCGTCACGCACCGTCCGTCGCTGCTCACGCTCGTCGACCGCGTGATCGTGATGGATCAGGGCCGCGTCGTCGCCGATGGTCCGAAGGACCAGGTCCTCGCGGCGCTTGCAGGGAGGAAGCTCCATGTCGCTGCTGGCTGAACCCGACGGCGCCGGCGCGCCGACGATGGAACGCATTGCCGCGCTCAAGGCGCTGCGCGGGCGGATCGGCGCCGCGCTGAAGCCGCGCGCCGACGATACCGCGTTCATGCGCGAGCGCTGCGCGGCCGCGATGGAGGGGCCGCGCTACTTCACCCACTGGATCCTCTGGGCGACGCTCGCGTTCTTCGCCGTCGCCCTCCTGTGGGCCGCGTTTGCGGAAGTCGACGAAGTCACCGTCGGGGAAGGCAAGGTGATCCCGTCCAGCCGCGTGCAGGTGGTGCAGAACCTCGAGGGCGGGATCGTCTCCGAGATCATGGTGCGCGTCGGCCAGGTCGTGCAGAAAGGCCAGCCGCTGATGCGCATCGACGATACGCGGTTCACGTCGTCGTACAAGGAAGGACAGGTGAAGGATGCCGCACTCCTTGCCCGCATCGCGCGCCTGAGCGCCGAAGCGAACGGCACCGCGTTCGTCGTGCCCGATCGCCTGGCACGGACGAACCCGGGCCTGCTGGACGAGGAACGCTCGTTGTTCGATTCCCGTCACCGCGAATTGCAGGCCAATCTCGACGTGCTCAGGCAACAGGCCGAACAGCATCGGCAGGAGCTCGCGGAAAAGCGCTCGCGCGAGGCGCAGCTGCAGCGCAGCTACGGGCTCGTCGCGAAGGAGCTGGCGTTGACGAGCCCGCTGGTGGCAAAAGGCGCGGTATCGGACGTCGAGGTGCTGCGACTCGAGCGGCAGGCGACCGACATGAAGGGCGACCTCGATGCGACGCGGCTCGCGATGCCGCGGCTTGAGGCCGCCTATCGCGAGGCACGCCAGAAAATCGACGAAACGACCGCGCATTTTCGCGCCGACGCGATGAAGGAACTGAACCTCGCGCGCGCCGATCAGTCGGCGCTGAGTGCGGCCAACGTCGCGCTCGAGGACCGCGTCACGCGCACGCTCGTGCGCGCGCCGCTGAAGGGGATGGTCAAGCAGATCAAGATCAACACCGTGGGCGGCGTGATCCAGCCGGGGATGGACCTGCTGGAAATCGTGCCGCTCGACGACACGCTGTTGATCGAAGCACGCGTGCGGCCGTCGGACATCGCATTCCTGCATCCGGGGCAGGACGCGACGGTCAAGCTGTCCGCGTACGACTTCTCGATCTATGGCGGCTTTCCCGCCGTCGTCGAGGACATCAGCGCCGACACGATCGTGCCGGACCGTCCCGGCGAGAAACCGGACAGCTATTACCGCGTCCTGGTGCGTACCCGGCAAAGCAAGCCGAGCGGCCAGAGCCAGCCGGTCGCGATCGTGCCGGGCATGATCGCGACCGTCGACATCCGCACCGGACGCCGTACCGTACTGCATTACCTGCTCAAGCCCGTCATCAAGACCAAGGAAATGGCGTTGCGCGAGCGCTGACACGAGAACCGGATTGCAGTACGTCGGGCGCGTGCCGCATCGGGCGGCGCAGTGCCCGCATCAAAACATGACAGGACGGGGAGCACGACATGGCGACGACTTCAAGCGGAACCGCAGTTTCCATCAGCAATACGCCGCAGGCAACGAACGACGTGTTTACGTCGGCTCAGACGGGGCTCACCGACAATACGCTCACCACCGTCTACCTGAACGTGATGGCGAACGATCTCGGCGGCGCGGCCAAGACGCTCTACTCGCTCGACTCCGGCACCGAAACGACCGTCGCGCTCGAACAGACCGCGTTGCTGACGCAGGATACGGGCCGGGCGGAATCGGTGAGCACGGACCTCAGCGCGCACGGCGCGCACATCTGGATCACGTCGGACGGCAAGGTCGGGTACGACGCGAGCCATCTCGACGCCTCGTGGTTGTCGAACAGCTTCAACACGCTGGGCTACGCGCAGGACAGCTTCACGTATGCGATCCGGCTGGGCAACGGTACGCTGAGCTGGGCGACGGCCTATGTCGACATCGCGCCGCCCGCGCCTGTCGTCGCACTGGCGCACGACACCGGGATGTCGGCCAGCGACAACATCACGTCGGACGGTACGCTGTCGGTCGGCGGGATGGCGCACGGCGCGACCGTTCAGTACAGCACCGACAACGGCGCGCACTGGAACACGAGTTTCAGCGCGGTCGAAGGAACGAATACCGTGCTGGTGCGGCAGATCGATGTGACCGGCAACGCGTCATGCGTGTCTTCGTGTACGTTCACGCTGGATACGACTGCCGTGACGGCGCCTGGGGTGACGCTGGCGGTTGATTCGGGTAGTAGCGCTACGGACCACATCACCAATGTCGGTACGCTGAACGTCACCGGTATCGAAACGGGCGCCACCGTGCAGTACAGCGTCGACAACGGTGCGCATTGGAGTACGAGCTTCAGCACCGTCGAAGGGTTGAACAACGTGCAGGTACGGCAGGTCGATGTCGCGGGCAACACCTCGTCGGCCACGTCGTTCAGTTTCACGCTCGATACGTCGGCTGCTGCACCCGGTGTTGCGTTGACGACCGATTCCGGTAGCAGTGCCATCGACCACGTCACCCATGTCGGCACGCTCAATGTGACCAGCATCGAAACCGGTGCGACCGTGCAGTACAGCGTCGATGGCGGTTCGCATTGGAGCACGAGCTTCAGCGCGGTCGAAGGGTTGAACAACGTGCAAGTCCGCCAGATCGATGTTGCCGGCAACTCGTCGTCGGCCACGTCGTTCAGCTTCACGCTCGATACCTCGGCTGCTGCGCCCGGCGTTGCGTTGACCACCGACTCCGGCAGCAGCACCACCGACCACATCACCAACGTCGGCACACTCAACGTATCCGGCGTTGAAACTGGCGCAGTTGTCGAATACTCGACCGACGGCGGCCATACCTGGAACACCAGCTTCAGCGCCGTTGAAGGGCTGAACGACGTACAGGTCCGGCAAACCGATATCGCAGGCAACACGTCCGATCCGACGTCGTTCAGTTTCACGCTCGACACCTCGGCTGCCGCACCCGGTGTTGCGTTGACCACCGATTCCGGCAACAGCACCACAGACCACATCACCAACGTCGGCACACTCAATGTGACCGGCATCGAAACCGGTGCGACCGTGCAGTACAGCATCGATGGCGGTTCGCATTGGAGCACGAGCTTCAGCGCCGTCGAAGGGTTGAACAACGTACAGGTCCGGCAGACCGATGTTGCCGGCAACTCGTCGTCGGCCACGTCGTTCAGCTTCACGCTCGATACCTCGGCTGCTGCACCCGGCGTTGCGTTGACCACCGACTCCGGCAGCAGCCCCACCGACCACGTCACCAACGTCGGCACGTTGAATCTCACCGGTGTCGAAACCGGCGCAGTTGTCGAATACTCGATCGATGGCGGCCATACCTGGAACACCAGCTTCAACGCCGTCGAAGGCGTGAATGACGTACAGGTTCGGCAGACCGATGTCGCAGGCAACACGTCCGATCCGACTTCGCTCAGCTTCACGCTCGACACCTCGGCCGCCGCGCCCGGCGTCGCGCTGACGACCGATTCCGGCAGCAGCGCCACCGACCACGTCACCAACGTCGGCACACTGACCGTATCCGGAGTTGAAACCGGCGCCACGGTCGAATACTCGATCGACGGCGGCCATACCTGGAACGCCAGCTTCAATGCCGTCGAAGGCGTGAACGACGTACAAGTCCGGCAAACCGATATCGCGGGCAACACGTCGAATCCGACGTCGTTCAGCTTCACGCTCGACACCTCGGCGGCTGCGCCCAGCGTCGCGCTCACCACCGATTCCGGTAGCAGCGCCACCGACCACATCACCAATGTCGGCACGTTGAATCTCGCCGGTGTCGAAACCGGCGCCACCGTCGAATACTCGATCGATGGCGGTCATACCTGGAACACCAGCTTCAGCGCCATCGAGGGCGTGAACGACGTACAGGTCCGGCAGACCGATATTGCGGGCAATACATCGGACCCGACTTCGCTCAGCTTCACGCTCGACACCTCAGCCGCCGCACCCGGCGTTGCGTTGACGATCGACTCCGGCAGCAGCACCACCGATCACGTCACCAACGTCGGCACGTTGAATCTCACCGGTGTCGAAACCGGCGCCACGGTCGAATATTCGATCGATGGCGGTCATACGTGGAACACCAGCTTCAGTGCCGTCGAAGGCATGAACGACGTACAGGTCCGGCAGACCGATATCGCGGGCAACACCTCGTCGGCCACGTCCTTCAACTTCACGCTCGATACGTCGGCCGCCGCGCCCAGTGTCGCGTTGACGACCGATTCCGGCAACAGCGCCACCGACCACGTCACCAATGTCGGCACGTTGAATCTCACCGGTGTCGAAGCCGGCGCCACCGTCGAATACTCGACCGATGGCGG
>NZ_QTPP01000043.1 GCF_003853415.1 Burkholderia sp. Bp9142
ACTTTCGCTATCTGATCCGAAGATCAGCTCGCGGCCATCAAGCGCCCACACTTATCGGCTGTTAATTTTTAAAGAGCGTTTCTGCGAGAAACCTGAAGTTTCTCAGCAGCGCTGCGTTTTCAGCAGCAGAGAAGGAAGATTATGAACCGTCTTTCTTGGCTCGTCAACAACTTTTTACACTGCTTCGTTGCGACGACCGGGGCTCAACTTCCAGTGCCGCCCGGGTCCCTACCGCCAACCCGACCGCACCGCTTCCCTCCCTCCCGCGCCGCGTTTCCGTTAGCGCGAAAGAGGCGTGATTCTATGCACCGTTTGCCGATCGCGCAAGGGGTTTCTCGAAAAAATTCAAGGCCTCGCACGCTACCGCGTGCGAGGCCTTGAATAGAGGTGGTCGAATCGTCAGGCCACCCGCACCTGGCGTGCCACTATCTCCATATAGTGATCGAGGTTCGGCGTCACCTTGCCCGCCTCCTTCGCCGTATCGTCCCAGCGGCGCAGACGCAGCGCATCCTCCGCGAACGGGCGCTGCAGGAACACCGCCGCTTCCTCTTCACTGAAGATGCCGCCCTGCAGCGCGAGACTGCGCACCGAATCGGGCGACAGGCTCTCGAAGTAGCCAGCGTCCGTCCGGCACAGGCAACGCTTCGCGTCGACGTGCAGCCGGACCGGTTCGAGCACCGCATCGGTCAACAACGGCCGCAGGAACGGCAGCACGTAATACTGATGCAGATCGTCGATCCCGCGTGCACTCGGCGTCTCGCCATGCCGATTCAGCAGATGCCCGAGGTCGTGCAGGAACGCCGCCGCGACCAGCGCCTCGTCCGCGCCCGCCTCCTCCGCCAGCAAGCCGCTCTGCAACGCGTGCTCCAGCTGCGTGACCGGTTCGCCGCTATAGGCGACATGGCCATGCTCGCGATACAGCCCGTGAATCTCTTCTACCGTCAGTGCCATCCGCCTACTCCCAAGGCAGCGAAAACGTCTTCAGGTTCGTGAAGCTCTTCATCGCCTCCTGCACGCCTTCCTTATAGCCGAGCCCCGAATCCTTGATCCCGCCGAACGGAGACAGCTCGATCCGGTATCCGGGCACCTCCCAGACATTCACCGTCCCGACGTTCAACTCGTTCACGAACCGCACGACCGCGGCCGTACTGTCCGTACACACGCCGGACGACAGCCCGAATGCCGTGCCGTTGCTGATCCGGATCGCGTCGTCGATCGTGTCGAACGTAATGACGGGCGATACGGGGCCGAAGGTCTCCTCGCGCACGATCGTCATCGAAGGATCGACGTTGTCGAGCACGGTCGGCGAATAGAGCGCACCGCGCCGCACGTTGCCGGTCAGCAGGCGCGCGCCCTGCGCGACGGCCTCGTCGACCCGCGCCTCGAACAGCCGCGCCGCCGCGGCGTCGATCACCGTGCCCATTTCATTCGCCGGATCGAACGGATCGCCGTACTTCCATGCGCGCGTCTTCTCGACGAGCAGCTCGGTGAACGCCGGCGCGACCGCGCGCTGTACCAGGATCCGCTTGACGGCCGTGCAACGCTGCCCCGAATTCCGGTACGACCCGAGCACGGCCAGCGACGCGGCACGTTCCAGATCGGCATCGTCGAGCACGATCAGCGGATCGTTGCCGCCCAGCTCCAGCACGATGCGCCGGTAGCCGGCCCGCGCGGCGATCGCCTTGCCGATCGACACGCCGCCCGTAAAGGTAATCAGCGATGCATGCGGATGCGTGACGAGTTCGTCCGCGATCTCGCGCGGGTCGCCGGTCAGCACCTGCAGCATCGGCTCGGGCAGGCCGGCCTCGTAGAGCAGGTCCGCCAGATAGAACGCCGACAGCGGCACCTTCTCCGACGGCTTCACGATCACGCGGTTGTTGGTCGCGATCGCCGGCGCGATCTTGTGCGCGACCTGGTTCATCGGGTGATTGAACGGCGTGATCGCGACGATCATGCCGTCGAGCGGCTGCCGCTGCGAGAACACACGTCGCGCCTTGCCGTGGGGTGTCAGGTCGCACGAGAAGCTCTGCGCGTCGTCGCGCAACGCCTCGACCGACGCGAACTTCAGCACGTCGGCGACGCGGCCGATCTCGTAGCGGGAATCCTGTTTCGACAATCCCGATTCGAGCGTGATCAGGTCGGACGCTTCCTCCGTACGCTCGCGCAGCAGCGCGGCCGCACGCTCGAGGATCTGCGAACGCTCGTAACGCGTGAGCGCCGGCCGGTACGCCATCGCATATTCGAACGCGGCGCGCACGTCGTCGACGCTCGCCAGCGGCGCCGTACCGACACGCGTGCCGGTGTACGGATCGGTGACGTCGAACACTCGGTCGCGCGTCGCACGCGTGCCGCACCAGCGCAGCGCCTCGGCGCGAAACGCGGGGTGATCCTGTCGGGGATGAGCCATCACGACGCAATCCGGTTCAGCACGAAATCGAAAACGTCGAAGTTGCGCGGACGACGTGCAGGGTCGTCCCGCTCGATCCGGCGGTTGAACAGCAACGGCACTTCCTGCTCGGACACGCCGCCGTGCGAGCGCAGCGGCACGGTCAGGCCGGACAGGTCGTGTTCGCGCTCGCGCGTGCCGAGCGTCATGTCGCGCCGCGCGATCACGACGAGATCGCCGATCCGGTCGGCAGGCAGCTCGAAGCGCGCGGCAGCTTCCGCGTTGTCGAGCACGAGCTCGACGCCGTCGATCCCGCCGATGCGCCACATCGCATCGGTCCGGTCGACACGCGGCGCCAGATACACGGTCGCGAACGAGCCGAGCGCGCCGTGGTGCACGACGTACGGATCGGTGATCGGCAGGATCACGCGCGCGGCCCGCGCACCGAACCAGCCGTCGAACGCATCCTGCAGATAGATCACGTTCGGGCGGCCCGTTGCCGGATCGTGCTTCGCGTTCATCCCGTGGTCGGCCGTGAGCCCGATCGCCCAGCCGAGCGCATCGAGCTGCGCGAGGTAGCCGTCCATCATCGCGTAGAACGCGTTCGCGCCCGCACTGCCCGGCTCGCACTTGTGCTGCACGTAGTCGGTGGTCGACAGGTACATCAGATCGATCTGACGCGTCTGCGCGAGCCGCACGCCGGCCGCGAACACGAATTCGGACAGCGCCGCGCTATAGACATCGGGCGACGGCAGGCCGACCCAGTCGAGCACGTCGACGATGCCGTTTTCCGCAAGATTCGCCTGTGCGGCCTTCTCGGCGGAAAAACAGACGCCGTGCATCTGCCAGCCGAGCAGCCGGCGCAGCTTGTCCTTCGCCGTGACGACAGCCACCCGCGCGCCGGCGTCGGACGCCGCCGCGAGCAACGTGCCGGCCCGCAGGTATGCCGGGTCGTTCATCATCACTTCGGCGCCACGACCGCCGTCGGCGGCTGGATCCCAGAAGTAGTTGCCGCAGATCCCGTGGACCGACGGCGGCACGCCGCAGACGATCGACAGGTTGTTCGGGTTGGTGAAGGTCGGCACGACGCAGTCGGCGCGCCATGCCGTGCCCTCCGCGATCATCCGGCCGATGAACGGCGCGACGCCCGCCTCCACCGCACGCTCGAGATAGTCGTACTCGCAGCCGTCGACGCAGACGACGACAGTCGGTTCGACCGGCAGCCGGTAGCGCCGGCCGTTCACGTCGACGCAACGTCCCGCGAGATCCGTCGATACCTTGCCCACGGCCGGTTGCTCGCCGGGCAGCCGCAACGCGAACGCGGCGTTCATGATGCGGCCCGCGTGCCGCGCGGCACGCGCGCGGCGATCAGCAGCAGCGCCGCGAGCGACGCGCCGAGCATCAGCAGCGACAGCGCCGACGCAGGCAGGTAGTAGCCGCGCTCCACCTGTCCGATCACGACGATCGGCACGGTCGCGAAACCCGGCGGATAGACGGTCAGCGTCGCGCCGAGCTCGCCGAGCGACAGCGCGAAGCCGAGCGCGAGGCTCGCACGCAGCGCCGGCACGAGCTGCGGCAGCAGCACGCGGCGCAGCACCATCGCGGGCGGCGCGCCCAGGCTCGCCGCCGCTTCGCGCAGCACGGTCAGCTCCGGGCGCAGCGCGGCGGCCGCGCAGCGATAGCAGAACGGCAAAATCAGCGCGAGCTGCACGAGCACGACGATCGCCGCGGAGCTCGACAGGTCGAGCGGCTTCTGGTGATACGCGATCAGCACCGCGAGCCCGAGCACGACGCTCGGCACGCCGTTCGGCACCATCACGAGCGCGTCGACCACCGCACCCAGGCCGCGTCGGTCGCGCCCTTCGAGCGCGAGTGCGAGCCACAGCCCGAGGATCGTGCCGATCGCCGACACGCCGAAGCCGATTTCGAGGCTGGTCAGCAGCGCGTCGTATTCCGGCGACCCGAGCCGCTCGAACCAGCGCAGGCTGTAGCCGGCTGGCAAAATCGTACCCGACCACTGCGTCGACACGCTCGACAACGCGACGACGACCACCGGCAGCACGAACAGCCAGAAGCAGGCGAACGCGGCCAGCGCGAGCGCCGCGCGCGATGCATGCTTGAGCAGCGTGTCGCCCCAGCCGATCCGATGGCGCGGCACGGCTTGCCCGATACGGAATTCAGCGGACATCGTTCCCTCCCGTCGCACGCCGGTTCACCCGGCGATAAACCGCGTAAAGCGCCAGCGACAGCGCGAGCATCACGACCGCGCCGGCCGACGCGGTCGGCAGGTCGAGGTCGACGGTCGCGCTGCTGTAGATCGCGACCGGCAGCGTCACGAGCCGCGCACTGCCGAGCACGAGCAGGATCCCGAACTCGTTCAGCGTCAGCAGGAAACACAGCACGGTGCCGGCGGCGATGCCCGGCCACGCGATCGGCAGCACGACGCGGCGCGCGAGCATCCAGCCGGACGCGCCGAGACTGCGCGCCGCTTCGATCAGGCGCAGGTCGAGCGTCGCGAACGAAGCGAGCGTCGGCCGCACGACGAACGGCGTGTAGAACACGGTCTGCGCGAGAATCACGCCGCCGATGCCGAACAAAAAGTCGAGCGGCGGGTTCTCGAGATGGAACAGGTGCTGCAGCGCGATGCTGATCGAGCCTTGCGAGCCGTACAGGAAGATCAGCGTGAACGCCACGAGGAACGACGGGAACGCGACGTACAGTTCCAGGAAGCGCGTGACGAGCGACGCGCCCGGGAACGGCTTGAAGAACAGCAGCGCGGCCAGCAGCACGCCGAGCACCGATGCGGTGCCGGCGCTCGCGAACAGCACGCCGACCGTCGTCAGCAGCACGCCGCGCGTATCGGGGTTGCCGAAGAACGTCCGGTACGCGGCGAAGCTCAGCCCGTGATCGCCGGACACGCTCAGCAGCACGAGCCGCACCAGCGGATAGACGACGAGCGGGCCCAGCACGACGATCGCGAGCGCCGCGAGGTGCAGGTCGCCCATGCGCTTGCGGCGCCGCGCGGCGGCGGCATGCGCGGCGGCCGACGCGAGCACGTGCGGCGGCAGGCCGGCTTCAGGGCTCGATAAGGACGACATCGTCTGCCTCGCAATGCAGGGACACGCGCGCACCGCGCTCGGGAGCCGCGCCGCGGCCGCGCTGCATCGTGACGCGCACGGGTTCGTCGGGCGCCGCGTCGATCACGACCGCGATCGACAGGTCCGCACCCTGCCATTCGACGGACGACACCGTGCCGTGCAGGCCGCCCGCCGCGAGCGGCATCACGGTCAGGCGCTCGGGGCGCACGCACGCGACCTTGCCGCGCACGTCGTGGCGCGGATCGCCGAGCGGGAAGATCACGTGCGGCGGCAGCAGGTTGGCCGGGCCGAGATAGCGCGCGACGTAGCCGTCCTGCGGCGCGTCGTACAGCTGTTGGGGCGTGCCGAGCTGCGCGATGCGGCCATCGCGCATCAGCAGCGCGCGGTCGGACAGCACGAGCGCGTCGTCGCGGTCGTGCGTCACGCAGACGACGGTCAGGTTCGGCAGGCGCTCGTGCAGCGCCTTCAGTTCGCTGCGCACCGAGGCGCGCAGGTTGGCATCGAGCGCCGACAGCGGCTCGTCGAGCAGCAGCACGTCCGGCTCGATCACGAGCGCGCGTGCCAGCGCGACGCGCTGCTGCATCCCGCCCGACAACTGCGCGGGCAGGTGATGACCGGCATCGCCGAGCTGCACGAGCTTCAGCGCGTCGGCGACGCGGCGCGTCACTTCCGACGAGGCCATCCGGCGGGCGCGCAGCCCGAATGCGACGTTCTCGAACACCGACAGGTGCGGGAACAGCGCGTAATTCTGGAACAACAGACCGAGATTGCGCTTGTGCGGCGGCGCATGGGTCAGGTCGCGCCCGGCCACGGTCAGCGTGCCGGTCAGGCCATCGGCCTTCACGAACCCGGCGATGAAGCGCAACAGCGTGGTCTTGCCGCAGCCGCTCTTGCCGAGCACGGTCAGAAATTCACCGGCGCCGATCGACAGCGACAGATCTTCCAGCACCGTGCGCGCGCCGTAGCGCACGCTCAGATGCTCGATCCGCACGCCGCCCGGCGCGCCGGACCGCAGCGTCGCATGCGGCTCGGCGGCGCCGAATGCGCCGGGATGGGTCAGGGCGGTTTCCACCGGGTTCATCCTCTTGCTCACGAATACAGGTGACGTGCGCCGATCACTTCGGCTTGACGACGTCGAGCTGCTTGCCCGAGCTGCCGATCACGTCCTTCTTCCAGCGCTCGAGCCACACCGGCTTCTTCGCCATCACCTGGGTCCAGTCGACCGGGATCAGCTTCACGCCCGCGATCGCCTTCTTGACCGCTTCGCCGTTCTTGCCGGCCAGCGGCACGTCCGTGCGGCCCGGGATGCCGTACATGTCCGGCACCTTCGACTGCACGTCCGTCGACATCAGGTAGTCGATCAGCTTCTTGCCGGCGTCCTGGTTCGGGCCGCTCTTGATCAGGCCGATGCCGTACGGCAGCTGGAACGTGGTCGGCTGGTCGCCTTCCTTCGCCGCGAGGAAGATCGGCTTGACGGACAGCGCGCCGTGCTCGGCGTCGTCGAGGTCCATCTGCAGGTCGCCGTTCGCGACGCTGATCTCGTTACGCGACAGCAGCACGTTCAGGTAGCCCGTGCCCTTCGTGTGGAACTTCACGCTCTGCGACAGCTTCGCGAGATAGTCGAACGCCTTGTCCTCGCCCATCAGCGACGTGGTCAGGATCAGCACGGCCATCCCGTCGCCGGCGGTCGCCGGGTTCGAGTACGCAACCTTGCCGGCATAGCTGGGGGACAGCAGGTCGGCGAACGTCTTCGGCTGGTTCTTCACGACGTCCGGGTTGATCGCGAACGAGAAGTAGTTGTTCACGAACGTCGCCCACGTACCGTCTTCCGCCTTCGCGATCGCCGGCACGTTCTTGTAGTTGACGCTCTGGTACGGCTGCAGCAGGCCCATCTGACCGGCTTGCTGGATGAACGGCGGCAGCGTGACGATCAC
This sequence comes from Burkholderia sp. Bp9142, assembly GCF_003853415.1. GTDB lineage: Bacteria > Pseudomonadota > Gammaproteobacteria > Burkholderiales > Burkholderiaceae > Burkholderia. The sequence goes on from NZ_QTPP01000043.1 coordinate 7,419, forward strand.
GTCCGCCTTCGGCGAATTCTTCTCGATGTTCGCGCGGTTGACCACCTCGCCGCTGCCCGCCGTCACGATGTTGACCTTGACCCCTTCCTTCTTCTCGAAGGCCGGCAGCACATCGCGATAGAGGTTCTCGAGACCGTCCGCCGTATACAGCACGACCGCGTTTGCCGCATGCGCCGGCATCGCGGCACCTTGCAGCAGACCGGCGGCGCAGGCGGCCAGCGCGAGCTTGCGGAACGCGCCGGCAGCGGCGCGCGAGGAATTCTGCAGTGTCATCTCACTTCTCCGTAGACGGAACACCAGGCGGCCGGGGCACGATCCGGCTCGTTTCAGTCGGACAGACCGACAACCGGCCTGCCTCGCTGCCGCGCTGCAGGTGGTTTCGCGCGGCAACCGAAGGATCACAGCGTTCGATGACAACCCCGTGACGAGCACCACAATTTCCACAAAATGACACATTTTGCCAATATCATGCAAGCCACTCAGACATGCCGCCTCGGCGTTTCGCCCAACCTTTGCTGGAGAAAACCATGCCCGACCCCATTCTGCTCACGCCCGGCCCGCTCACCACGTCCGCCACAACACGCCACGCAATGCAACATGACTGGGGCTCGTGGGACACTGCTTTCAACCAATTGACGGCGAGCGCCTGCGCGGATCTCGTCGCGATCGCGCGCGGCGGCGACGAGTACGTGTGCGTGCCGATGCAGGGCAGCGGCACGTTTTCGGTCGAGGCCGCGCTCGGCACGCTGGTGCCGCGCGACGGCGTCGTGCTGGTGCCGGACAACGGCGCGTATTGCGCGCGCATCCTGAAGATTCTCGGCCGGCTCGGCATCGAAGCGATCGCGCTGCCGTTCGGCGAGGACGCAGCGGTCGAACCGGCGGCGGTCGAAGCCGCGTTCGCGCGCGAACCGCGCATCACGCATGTCGCGCTGGTGCACCTGGAAACGAGCGCCGGCATCCTGAATCCGCTCGATGCGATCGCGGCTGCGTGCCGACGGCACGGCAAGCGGCTGATCGTCGACGCGATGAGTTCGTTCGGCGCCTTGCCGATCGCGCTGGCGGACAGCGGGATCGACGCGCTGATCTCGGCGAGCGGCAAATGCCTGGAAGGTGTGCCGGGGATGGGATTCGCGATCGTGCGGCGCGACGCGCTCGACGCGTGCGAAGGCAACTCGCCGTCGCTCGCGCTCGACCTGCACGATCAGTACGCGTACCTGCGCAAGACGGGCCAGTGGCGCTTCACGCCGCCGACGCACGTGATCGCCGCGCTGCGCGCCGCGCTCGACCAGTACCTGGCCGAAGGCGGCCAGCCCGCGCGCGGTGCGCGCTATGCGGAGAACTGCCGGTCGCTGCTCGAATCGATGCGCGCGCTCGGCTTCGCGCCGTTCCTCGACGCCGGCGTGCAGGCGCCCGTGATCGTCACGTTCCATGCGCCCGACCATCCGGCCTACGATTTCCGCCGTTTTTATGACGCGGTGCGCGACGCGGGCTTCATCCTGTATCCGGGCAAGCTGACGCAGCTCGAGACGTTCCGCGTCGGCTGCATCGGCGCGATCGATGCCGGCGACATCCGGCGCGCGGTCGCGGCGATCGCGCAGGCGCTCGAATCGCTCGGGATCGCCATGCAGCGCGCGTGAGCGCTGATGCACGAACCGGCCCGCAATCCGGCGGCAGAAACAAAAAAGCCCGGCGGCTCGAGGCCGCCGGGCGAATGCACCGAACGTGCGTGGAGCCGGTACTTACAGCTCGATCCGCTTGATGTCGCCGACGACGAAGATGTACGACAGCGCGCCGATCAGCGCGATCACGCCGATGAACACGAGTGCGCCGACGAACGACCCGGTCGATGCGACGATGAAGCCGACGACGAGCGGCGTGACGATCCCCGCGAGGTTCGCCGCGAAGTTGAAGATGCCGCCCGTCACGCCGAGCAGGCCGTCCGGCGCGATGTCGGACACGAGCGTCCAGCCGAGCGCGGCCATCCCCTGCGCGAAGAACGCGACCGACATGATCGCGATCACGGCTTCGTTGCTCTTCACGTAGTTCGCGAGAATGATCGTCGACGCGAGCAGCAGGCCCGCGATGATCGGCAGCTTGCGCGCGAGGTTCGCGGACTTGCCGCGACGCAGCAGCCAGTCGGAGAAGATCCCGCCGAACATCACGCCGACCGACGCGGCGATGAACGGCATCACCGCGAAGAAGCCGATCTTCAGCCAGCCCATGTGGCGCTCGGTGGCGAGGTAGGTCGGGAACCAGGTCAGGAAGAACACGAGCGTCGAGTTGCCGGCGAACTGACCGAGGCAGATGCCCGCGAGCTGGCGCTTCTTCAGCAGCCGGCCGGCCATCGCCCAGCTGAACTTCGCCTGCGCGGCCTTGCCGCCCTTGTCGCCGTCCTTGCGCGCGCCGTGCACGAGCCCGCCGCCGGCCTCGATGTAGGCCAGTTCCTCCGCGTTCGCGCTCGGATGGTTGCGCGGCTCGTGGTAGAACTTCCACCAGACCAGACCGAATACGATCCCGACCGCCCCGACGACCCAGAACAGCGAGCGCCAGCCGAACGCACCCATCAGCGCGAACAGCACGGGGCTGAAGAACGCGAGGCCGATGTACTCGCCGACGGTGTAGGTGCCGGTTGCCATCGCGCGTTCGTTCTGCGGGAACCACGTCGCGACGACGCGGCTGTTGGTCGGAAAACACGGTGCTTCCGTCACGCCGAGACCGAGCCGGCATGCGAGCAGCGTCCCGACGCCGGGCACGAAGCCCTGCAGGAGCGTGCACAGCGACCACAGCGTCATCGACCAGTAATAGGTGATCTTGCTGCCGAAGCGATCCAGAAACAGACCGCCCGGCACCTGCATCGCGACGTACGTCCACGAAAACGCGGAGAACATGATGCCCATCACGGCCGCGTTGATGCCGAGCTCCTTGGTGAGCTGCGGCGCAGCCACTCCCAGCACGGTACGGTCGAGATAGTTGATCATCGTGCCGATCGCGAGCAGCGCGAGAATCTTGTAGCGCGCCGACGTACGCCGGACCGCGCCGGCCGCCTGCGCGGGCGCGGCGTTGGTGTGGGTAGTGTGCTGCATGGTCGTCTCCTGGTCTCTTTTTCCAGCTAGTAGGTAGGGTCAGCGCGCGACGAGCGACTGAAAGTGCTCGAACATCCGCTCGTCGTCCGGCGTGCGTCCGGTGAAGATTTCGAATGCGTCCACGGCCTGGTACACGGCCATTCCGCCCCCCGGCAGCGTCGCGCAGCCGGCCGCGCGCGCCGCGCGGATCAGTTCGGTTTCGAGCGGGAAATACACGATGTCGGCAACCCACATCCCCGCGTGAAGCAGTTCGGCCGGCAGCGGCAAGCCCGGGTGCTTGGCCATGCCGGTCGGCGTGGCATGGATGAGGCCCGTCGCGGCGCGCATCGCGGCCGCGAGATCGCTGCCCGGCGTGACCCGGGCGGCCGGGAAGCGCTGCTGCAGGTCGCCGGCGAGCCCGGCGGCACGCGTGCCGTCGACGTCGAAAATCACCAGTTCGGCGGCACCCATCTGCAGCGCCGCATGCGCGACGGCCGCGCCCGCGCCGCCCGCGCCAAGCTGGACGACACGCTCGAGCGACGCGTCGGGCAGCCCGCGGCGGAACGACTTCGCGAAACCCGACCAGTCGGTGTTGTGGCCGATTCGCTTGCCGTCCTTGAACAGCACGGTATTCACCGCGCCGAGCGCGCGCGCGTCGTCCGACAGCGCGTCGAGGTGCTCGATCACGCGCTGCTTGCACGGATGCGTGATGTTGAGCCCGTTGTAGCCCATCCGCTGCGCGGCCTCGAGCAGCTGCGGCAGCGCGTCGACGGTCAGGCCGAGCGCGTCGAGATCGATGCGCCGGTACACGTAGCTGAACCCCTGGCGGAATCCTTCTTCCTCATGCATCGCGGGAGACAGCGAACCGCCGATGCCCTGGCCGATCAGGCCGATCAGAAAAGACGGGCGGCTCATCGGGCGGCTCCCTGGGCAAAAAGGGTCGACAGGCGCTGCAGCGCGAATACGTAGCCTTCGGTGCCGCAGCCGCAGATCACGGCTTCGGCCACCGCCGACACGTACGAGTGGTGACGGAATGCCTCGCGGCGGTGCACGTTGGAGATATGCACCTCGATCACGGGTTTCGCGATCGCGGAAAGCGCATCGGCCAGCGCGACCGACGTGTGCGTATAGGCGGCCGGGTTGATCACGATGCCGTGCGTGTCGTGACGCGCGGCATGCAGCCAGTCGATCAACTGGTGCTCGGCGTTCGACTGGCGGAAGTCGATCTCCAGCCCGAGCCCGTCGGCCGCCGTGCGGCAACGCTGCTCGACGTCGGCGAGGGTTTCCGCGCCGTAGATATGGGGCTCGCGGGTCCCCAGCAGATTCAGGTTCGGGCCGTTCAGCACCAGCACCTTGTACTTGCTCATGTCGGTTTTGCTCCAGAAACGGGGGCGAATCGCTAGCCGACTTCGGCCCCTGACGTCAAGAATTGGCGCTAGTGTGCGCTTGCGCAAGCGCAATGTCTTTTCGGGTTTTCGCTAATTTGTACCATCTAGTTAGTTTGTATAATTCACCTCACTTCCCTAGTAAATTCGGGATATGGCGTTCGCCGAGAATTCAACGACTGGTTCATTCCGGCCCGATTCGGCCGACGCCACACCCCGCTCATCCGCAGGATTCGCCCATGCAGCGCTCGATCGCCACCGTGTCACTGTCCGGCACCCTCGCCGAGAAGCTCGCCGCCATCCAGGCCGCCGGCTTCGACGGTGTCGAAATCTTCGAGAACGACCTCGTCTACTTCGACGGATCGCCCGCCGACGTGCGGCGCATGGCCGCCGATCTCGGCCTCGACATCGTGCTGTTCCAGCCGTTTCGCGACTTCGAGGGTGTGAGCCCGGCCCAGCTCGCCCGCAATCTCGACCGCATCCGCCGCAAGTTCGACGTGATGCACGCGCTCGGCACCGACCGCATCCTGGTGTGCAGCAACGTGTCGCCGGACACGATCGCGGACGACGCGCTGCTGGTCGACCAGCTCGGCGCGCTCGCCGAAGCCGCGCGGCAGGCCGGCGTGGTCGCCGCGTACGAGGCGCTCGCGTGGGGCCGCGTCGTGAACCGGTACAGCCACGCATGGCGGCTCGTGAACGCGGTGAACAGCCCGCACCTCGGCCTCGCGCTCGACAGCTTCCACACGCTGTCGCTCGACGATTCGCCGGACGCGATCGCCGACATCCCCGGCGACCGGATCGCGTTCGTGCAGATCGCGGATGCGCCGAAGCTCGCGATGGACGTGCTCGAATGGAGCCGCCACTACCGCTCGTTCCCCGGCCAGGGCGACTTCGATCTCGCGCGCTTCACGGCCCGCGTGATCGAGTCCGGCTACAAGGGGCCGTTGTCGCTCGAGATCTTCAACGACGGCTTCCGCGCCGCGCCGACCGCGATCACGGCCGCCGACGGCCACCGCTCGCTGCTCTATCTGGAAGAACTGACACGCGCCCGGCTCGCGCAGGACGGCCGCACGCCGGCCGCCGACCAGCCGCTGTTCGCGCCGCCGGCGCCGCCCGCGCACGTCGGGTTCCAGTTCATCGAATTCGCGGTCGACGCGCAGGCGGCGGCCACCGTCGGCGAATGGCTCGGCCGGATGCGGTTCCGGCTCGCGGGCCGTCACCGGTCAAAGGACGTGACGCTGTTTCAGCACGGCGCCGCGTCGATCGTGCTGAACGCCGAGCGCGATTCGTTCGCCGACGCGTTCTTCCAGCAGCACGGGTTGTCGCTGTGTGCGTCCGCGTTCCGCGTCGACGACGCGAAGGTGGCATTCGAACGCGCGGCCGGCTTCGGCTACGCGCCGTTTTCCGGGCGCGTCGGCCCGAACGAACGCGTGCTGCCGAGCGTGCAGGCGCCGGACGGCAGCCTCGAATATTTCGTCGACGAGGCGCCGAACGCGCCGACGCTGTACGAATCGGATTTCGTGCTGACCGACATCGACGGCCCGAGCGAGGTCGGCCCGCTGACGGGCATCGACCACGTCTGCCTCGCGCTGCCGGCCGACGCGCTCGATACGTGGATCCTGTTCTTCAAGACCGCCTTCGGCTTCGAGGCCGAGCGCAGCTGGCTCGTGCCCGATCCGTACGGCCTGATGCGCAGCCGTGCGGTGCGCAGCGCGGACGGCTCGGTGCGGATCGCGCTGAATGCGTCGGTCGACCGCCATACCGCCGTTGCCGAATCGCTCGACCGCTATCACGGCACGGGGCTGAACCACGTCGCGCTCCGGACCGACGACATCGTGAAGACGGTCGCCGCGTTCGCGGCCGACGGCGTGCCGTTCCTGCGGATCCCGCCGAACTACTACGACGATCTCGCCGCACGCTACGCGCTGCCGGACGAGCTGATCGACACGCTGAGCGCCCACCATCTGCTGTACGACCGCGACGAACACGGCGGCGAATTCCTGCATGCGTATACGGAGCTGGTCGACAACCGCTTCTCGCTCGAGATCGTCGAGCGGCGCGGCGGCTACGACGGCTACGGCGCGACGAACGCGGCCGTGCGGCTCGCCGCGCAGGCGCAGCGCAGGAAATAAGGGCGCAACGGGATTCCGTTTCGGGGTCGGATTGACTGAGAGAACGCGCGGCGTGCGCCGCGCGGCCCCACCATCGTGGGAAATACCGCGGCGGCGCCCCGCCTGGCAAGGCTGGCCGCCTGCTACCCGAAACGGCCGACCGGCCGGGGTTACATCCGGTAATGCTTGCCGCACCGCACCATCCGCGCCGCCGCCGCGGTTTTAAGAATCGCTTAAGTCTTCCTCGGCACCATCCGCATCCAGTAACCCGATGGATATCCCGAAAAGGAGGACAGCGATGAGCGCCGTAGATGCACCCGCGGGCCGCCCGGCCGCCCCCCCTGAGAAGAAGACGATGCTGCGCCGTTTGCTCAGCCATCACGAAATCGCGACGCTGCTCGTGCTGCTGCACGCACCGATCGGCGCGAATGCCAAGGCCGAATTGCCGGCGCTGCAGGAAGCCGGCCTCGTCGAGATGGTCAAGCTCGACACCGACACGGCACCGAGCTTCCGGTTGACCGAAGACGGCACGGCCGTCCTGAAAGGGCTCGGCTACCGCTGAGCCGACGCTGTCCCGTTTCCCGTTCCCGCCCCCACGATCATTCCGATCCGCCGGCCCGGCCGGCGCGTCATTTCACCCTGCCCGGTCCTGCAGCATCAGCCGGTATTCGGTCGGCGTCACGCCGACCGTCGCCTTGAACTGGCGCGTAAACGCGCTGTGATCCGTATACCCGCATAGCGCCGCGACGTCCGTCACCTTGTCGTGCGTGACGAGCAGCGCCGTGGCCGCGTCGAGCCGCGTTTTCAGCAGCACCTGGCGCGGCGTCAGGTGAAACACCTTGTGGAAATAGCGTTCGAGCTGCGCGACCGACATCCCGGCCATCTGCGCGAGCTGCTTCAGGTTCAGCGGCTGCACGTAGTGATCCTGGATGTGCTGCACTACGTCGGCGAGCCTGCTGTAGGCCGGATGCGAACCCTCGTGCGCCTTCAGGTCGCGCGAGATGCCCGCGAGGCCGACCACCTTGCCGGCCGCGTCGCGCAGCGGCTCCTTGCAGGTCAGGCACCAGCCCGGCTGGCGGCCCGGATACAGATGCAGCTCGAGCTGGTCCATCAGCTGCTGGCCGGCGTTGATCGTCGCCATGTCCTGCTCGAAATAGGTGCGGCCGAAGCGGCGCGGAAACACTTCGTCGGTCGTCTTGCCGAGCAGGTCGCGCTTGTCCTTGTAGCCGCAGCGCATCGCCAGCGTGCGGTTGACGAGCGCGTAGCGGCCGTTCGCGTCCTTCACGAAGAACGCGACGTCGGGCAGCGCGTCGAACACCGGCTCGAGCAGGCGGAAGTGCGCGAGCATTGCACCGAGATCGGCGTTGTCGGGCTGGTAGCGCAACGTATCGGACAGGCTCATGGGCGGTGCGGCAAGGAAGGTCGTCATCCCGGCGTCTGCGAAGGGAGTGGCTGATGGCGTCGATTATAGGAGCGCGCTTGCGAGCGCGTCGCGGCGATCGACGGGCGGACGATCTCGGGCAAGCGGTCCGATAGCGCGGCGAACGGCGGTGCGTGCAACGCGCCGCCGTTCGACGGCGATCGGGCGGCCGCAGGCGATGGCGCGCGGCACGCCGCGCGGTTGTGCGCGCAACCACCGAGTCGCTCGCGTGCCGGGCGGCGACGATTCCGCATCGGCCCGCTGCATGTCGCCGCGCATCTGTCCGCGATGCCCGCGATGCCCGCGTCCAACCAACGGCGCCGGGACAACGCACGCCCGAACCCGCCATCCTAGAAATGCCGGCGTGTCGCGTCTTGGCGCGATTACGCACTCGGCATGACGATTTCAGCATATATCAGGGTTATCGACGATATGCCGATATCGTCGCCGGCCGCGCACCGAACGCGCAAGACGGGCGCTTTTTTGCTACCTAGACTTTGCTCAACGGTCACGAGACGACATCCCGCCGCAGCCGCGCACGCCGATTCCGGCACAACCCGCGCGGCGCGCGGCGCGCGGCGCGCCCGCACCGCCCTCGCATCGGTGCGCAAACCGATACGTCTCGCCCGGTTTACCGCACCGGCCCGCTGGCCGGCGGCGGCCCAACCATGCCATCAAGGGGAAGTGAAAGTGAAGCTGAAGGTATCGCACGTCGCGCTGGCTGCTGCCTGCGCACTGTCGGGCGCACACGCCATCGCCGCCGACGTCGTCAAGATCGGTTTCGCCGCACCGCTGACGGGGCCGCAGTCGAACTACGGCACGGACATGCAGAAGGGCGTGCAGCTCGCGATCGCCGATTTCAACGCGACGCATCCGACGATCGGCGGCAAGCCGGTCACGTTCCAGCTCGACTCGCAGGACGACCAGGCCGACCCGCGCACCGGCACGACCGTCGCGCAGCGGCTGATCGACGACAACGTCCGCGGGATCATCGGACACTTCAACTCGGGCACGAGCATTCCGGCGTCCGACCTGTACGATCGCGCGGGGCTGCCGCAGATCTCGATGGCGACGTCGCCGCAATACACGGCACGCGGCTACAAGACGACCTACCGGCTGCTGACGAGCGACGCGCAGGCCGGCCGCATCGTCGGCGCGTATGCGGTGAAGACGCTGCACTTCAAGCGCATCGCGATCATCGACGACCGCACGGCCTATGGCCAGGGCATCGCCGACGAATTCGCGAAGGCCGTGCAGGCCGCGGGCGGCACGATCGTCAAGCGCGACTTCACGAACGACAAGGCGCTCGACTTCTCCGCGATCCTGACCAACCTGAAGGGCATCAACCCGGACGCGATCTTCTACGGCGGCGGCGACGCGCAGTCTTCGCCGATGATCCGCAAGATGCGCCAGCTCGGGATGAAGTCGGCATTCGTGACCGGCGAGATGTCGCGCTCGCCGACGTTCCTGAAGGTCGGCGGCGAAGCGGCCGAAGGCGCGATCGTCTACATGGGCGGGCTGCCGAAGGAAAAGATGCCCGGCTTCGCCGGCTACGCATCGCGCTACAAGGCACGCTTCAGCGAAGACGTGATCACCTACTCGCCCTACTCGTACGACGGCACGATCGCACTGCTCACCGCGATGAAGGACGCGAACTCGACCGACCCGAAGGTCTATACGCCGTATCTCGGCAAGGTGTCGATCAAGGGCGTGTCGGCGCCGAGCATCGCGTACGACGCGAAAGGCGACCTGAAGGATGCGCCGGTGACGATCTACAAGGTCGAACGCGGCGCGTTCAAGCCGGTCGACACGATCGCCGGCAACTGATCGCCTGGACCCTTGTGACGCGCGGCGCGGCAAGCGGCTCACCCGCCTGCCGCGCCGCGCGCGTTTCGCGCTCGACAACGTCCGAGGCATTCCTCGGCACGCCCCCGCGCTCGCGCATTTCGCGCTCCTGTAGAATCCCCCCACCCGCTTTGACGCTTCGTCTCCGTCGTGCCCCATCCCGGTGCGACGGCGCGTGTTACGTGCTCTATCCGGCGCTCAGCACACTTTCGACGACGCAGGCCGCGCGCTGGAGACGCGGCCTCGATACAGACACAACAACATTCGAAAACCGATCGTCCTGACCATGCAAGCTTCCGAATTGAGCGGCGTGCCTCGCGCCGCCGAACGCGCGCTCACGCGCAGCGACTACAAAACCCTTGGCCTTGCCGCACTCGGCGGCGCCCTCGAGTTCTACGACTTCATCATCTTCGTGTTCTTCGCGCCAGCGATCGGGCAGCTGTTCTTCCCGCACGACATTCCCGACTGGCTGCGCCAGCTGCAGACATTCGGCATCTTCGCGGCCGGTTATCTCGCGCGTCCGCTCGGCGGCGTGATCATGGCCCACTTCGGCGACCTGTTCGGCCGCAAGCGGATGTTCACGCTGAGCGTGCTGATGATGTCGGTGCCGACGCTGCTGATGGGCCTGCTGCCGACCTACGACTCGATCGGCATCCTCGCGCCGGTGCTGCTGCTGCTGTTCCGCGTGCTGCAGGGCGCGGCGGTCGGCGGCGAAGTGCCGGGCGCATGGGTGTTCGTGTCGGAGCATGTGCCGTCGCGTCACATCGGCTATGCGTGCGGCACGCTGACCGCGGGTCTCACGGCCGGCATCCTGCTCGGCTCGCTGGTCGCGGCCGGCATCAACAGCCGTTACTCGGGCGCCGAAGTCATCGCGTTCGCGTGGCGCATTCCGTTCCTGCTCGGCGGCGTGTTCGGCCTGTTCTCCGTGTACCTGCGCCGCTGGCTGCACGAGACGCCGGTGTTCGCCGAGATGAAGGCGAAGAAGGCGCTCGCGGCCGAGATTCCGCTGAAGGCCGTGCTGCGCGACCACGGCCGCGCGGTGATCGTGTCGATGCTGCTCACGTGGATGCTGTCGGCGGCGATCGTCGTCGTGATCCTGATGACGCCCGCGCTGCTGCAGAAGCAGTTCCACCTGACGCCCGCGACCACGCTGTTCGCAAACAGCATCGCGACGCTGTGCCTGACGGCCGGCTGCGTTACCGCCGGCTCGCTCGCGGGCTGGATCGGCGCGAAACGCGTGCTCGGCATCGGCGGCCTCGTGCTGGCCGCGTGCTACTACCTGCTGTTCGTGCAGGTCGCGGCCGACGCGTCGACGCTGCCGCTGTACTACGGGATCGCCGGCTTCGCGGTCGGCACGATCGGCGCCGTGCCGTTCGTGATGGTCCGCAGCTTCCCGGCCGTCGTGCGCTTCTCGGGCATCTCGTTCTCGTACAACGTCGCGTATGCGATCTTCGGCGGCCTCACGCCGGTGATCGTGTCGCTGATGATGAAGTCGAATCCGCTCGCGCCGGTCGTGTACGTCGCGGCGATCTGCGTGCTCGGCGCGATCGCCGTGCAGTTCTCGAAGGATGCGAAGGACCTGAAGGACGCACGCTGAACGTCGGCGCGCACGCGCCGGCTGCATGAACGAAGGGCCGAATCCCGCGACGTGCGGGATTCGGCCCTTTTGTCTTGCTTCATTTTGTCTTGCTTCAGCGCGACAGCCCATGCGCGTCGCCCGGTTCGCCCCGACTCAGCGCAGCGCCCCGTACGACGAACTCGGCCGGCGCAGCGCGTCGATGCTCGCGCCGCCCGCGCCGGTCACGAACAGCAGCAGGAAACCACCGGCGATCGCGACGTTCTTCCAGAAGTGGATCACCATGTCGTGCTGGACCGCGGCGTCCGTCGCGTCCCAGAAATTGTGGCCGACCATCGCGGTTGCGATCGTATAGAACGCCATCAGCAGCGCGAGCGGCTTCACCTTGTAGCCGACGATCAGCAGCAGCCCGCCGAGTGCTTCGATCGTGACGACGACCGGCCCCATCACCTGCGGATAGGGCACGTTCAGCCCGTGCAGATAGCCGATGAAATCGCTGTAGCCGAGCAGCTTCATCACGCCGCCCCACAAGAACAACGCCGCCAGCGCCAGGCGTGCGAAAAAAATGACGCCGGAATCGACGGAACGCGTCATGCCTCTCTCCTCGTATGCAATTCGGCCGTCCGCACGGGGCGCGCCCAATGCGGTTCGGGGCCGCGCGGCCCTGCGGGGCCCGCGGCAAATGGGCCAGCATAGAGGGTCTTTCCGCGGTGTCCAAGCAAAAGGTTGTAGCAAATCTTTACACTGCGGCGGCGGCACAGGCATGACGCCGCCGCGAAAAAGCGGTGTTCGGCCTTTACCGCAGATAAAGGGAACAGGCCCTATCTGGCGTCGCTCAACAGCACGCCTTTCTTGAACAGGAAGCACCCGTAGCCGCGCAGCTCGCCGGTGACGATCACCGCATAGGCCTGCTGCGCGCGCTCGTAGAACGCGAAACGGTCGATGCCCGCGAGCGGCACCGCGCGCCCTTCCGCGCGATCGATCTCGACCTGCACTTCGCGCTGCACGGGCGGCACCGCGACCGGATCGCCGACGACCTCCATCCGCCACGCGGGCGTGTCGACGAACGTGTCGAGCGGCAGCACGGACAGCACCGCGCGCGCGACGCGTGCCGAGTCCGCGCCGTCGATGCGCAGCGCGCGGCCGACCACCGTGTGCTCCGCGACGGATTCCGCAGGAAAGTTCGCATCGCAGATCGCCACTTCATCGCCGTGGCCCATTGCGCGCAGCGCGTGCAGGATGTCGGCGTGCAACAGCGGATCGAGATTCTTCAGCATGTGGGCAAGTCTCCGGGATCAGGAACGAATTGCATAACATTACCCGAACCCGGACGCCGCCGGGCGACAGCGCCGCGGACGTTTCGGGTTCGCGTGCGCCTTTCGTCGCCGGCCGCGCGCGAGCGGTCGATTACGTTCGAGGTAAGGAAATCGCGCCGCCGCGATGACAAACGGGCGCCCGAAGGCGCCCGCATCGTCAGCCGCCGCGACCGTGCTTCAGGTCACCGGCGCCGGATTGAACAGCGTCAGCGCATTCGCGAGCTTCCATTGCTCGGCCCATGTGCGGCGCTTGCCGCTCGCGACGTCGAGCATCAGCCGGAACAGCTCCCAGCCCACGTCCTCGATCGAGGCCGCGCCGGTCGCGATCTGCCCTGCGTCGAGATCCATCAGGTCGTGCCAGCGGCGCGCGAGATCGCTGCGCGTCGCGACCTTGATCACCGGCACCTGCGCGAGGCCGTACGGCGTGCCGCGGCCGGTCGTGAAAATGTGCAGATTCATCCCCGCCGCGAGCTGCAGCGTGCCGCAGATGAAGTCGCTCGCGGGCGTCGCCGCGTACAGCAGCCCCTTCTGCCGCGCACGATCGCCGGGGCGCACGACGCCGGCGATCGGCGCGCTCCCCGACTTCACGATCGAGCCCATCGCCTTCTCGACGATGTTCGACAGGCCACCCTTCTTGTTGCCGGGCGTCGTGTTCGCGCTGCGGTCGACGCGGCCGCGCTGCAGGTAGCGGTCGTACCAGTCCATCTCGCGGATGATCTCGCGGGCGACGTCCTCGTTCGCCGCGCGCGACGTGAGCTGCGCGACGCCGTCGCGCACTTCGGTCACTTCCGAGAACATGATCGTCGCGCCCGCGCGCACCAGCAGGTCGGCCGCGAAGCCGACCGCGGGGTTCGCGGTGAGCCCCGAGAACGCGTCGCTGCCGCCGCACTGCACGCCGACGACGAGATCCGACGCCGGGCAGGTTTCGCGACGCCGGCGGTTCAGCCGCTCGAGATGCGATTCGGCCATCTTCATGATCGAGTCGATCATCGAGTTGAAGCCGACGTGCGCGGCATCCTGCAGGCACACGACGCCGCCGTTGTCCGTCGCGCCGTCGGCCGCCACCGGAATCGTGCCGGGCGGCAGCAGGCGCTCGGGCTGCAGCTTCTCGCAACCGAGGCTCACCGTCATCACCTCGCCGCCGAAGTTCGGGTTCAGGCTGATGTTGCGGAGCGTGCGGATCGGGATGTCGGCATCGGGCGCGTCGATCGCGACGCCGCAGCCGTAGGTGTGCTCCAGCCCGACCACGTCGTCGACGTTCGGGTAACGCGGCAGCAGTTCTTCCTTGATCCGCTTCACCGCATGCTCGACGACGCCCGACACGCATTGCACGGTCGTCGTGATCGCGAGGATGTTGCGCGTGCCGACCGAGCCGTCGGGATTGCGAAAGCCCTCGAACGTATAGCCTTCGAGCGGCGCCAGCGGCGGTGCGGCACGCGTGGCGAGCGGCAGGTCGTCGAGCCCCGGCGGCTCGGGCATGCGCATCGTGCGCTCGTTGACCCAGCTGCCGCGGCGCAGCTCCGTGAGCGCGTAGCCGATCACGACGTTGTAGCGGACGATCGGGTCGCCGGCCGTGAGGTCGGCCAGCGCCACCTTGTGGCCTTGCGGCACGCCTTCGCGCAGCGTCAGGCCGTCGGCGAACGTCGCGCCCTCGGGCAGGCCGCCGTCGTTGACGACGATCGCGACGTTGTCGTCCGGGTGCACGCGGATATAGAGAGGGGAAGCAGTCATCGGAATTCCTGGGAGGCTACCGTCAAATCGTTAGTCATCATACGACATTCAACGCCAACCTGCGATGCTGCGTAAACCCTTATTCGGAAAGACCCTACTTCGCATTGGCCAGCAAATCGCTTGCGTCACTTCTTCTTGCGTTGTACGATGACATACAACGACATCGCCAATATGGCTCGGATGCCGTGCCCGACGAACCCAGCACTCGCGCAAGACGGACGACCCAACCATGACTTCACCGCAAGAACTCAAACAGATCATCTCCCACGGCCTGCTGTCGTTTCCGCTGACGGATTTCGACGCGGACGGCAGCTTCCGCCCGACCACCTACGCCGAGCGCCTGGAATGGCTGGCGCCGTACGGCGCGACCGCGCTGTTCGCGGCCGGCGGCACCGGTGAATTCTTCTCGCTCACGCAGCGCGAGTATTCGGACGTGATCCGCGTCGCGACGGAAACCTGCAAGGGCAAGGTGCCGATCCTGGCCGGCGCCGGCGGCGCGACGCGCGTCGCGATCGAATATGCGCAGGAAGCCGAGCGCCTCGGCGCGAGCGGCGTGCTGCTGATGCCGCACTACCTGACCGAAGCCAGCCAGGAAGGCATCGCCGAACACGTCGAGCAGGTGTGCCGCGCGCTGAAGATCGGCGTCGTGGTGTACAACCGCGCGAATTCGAAGCTGAACGCCGACATGCTCGAGCGCCTCGCCGATCGTTGCCCGAACCTGATCGGCTTCAAGGACGGCGTCGGCGAAATCGAGAGCATGGTCACGATCCGCCGCCGCCTCGGCGATCGCTTCGCGTACCTCGGCGGCCTGCCGACGGCCGAAGTCTACGCAGCCGCGTACAAGGCGCTCGGCGTGCCGGTGTACTCGTCGGCCGTGTTCAACTTCATCCCGAAGACGGCGATGGAATTCTACGAAGCGATCGCGAAGGACGACCACGCAACGGTCGGCCGCCTGATCGACGAGTTCTTCCTGCCGTACCTGCAGATCCGCAACCGTCGTGCCGGCTACGCGGTCAGCATCGTGAAGGCGGGCGCGAAGCTCGTCGGCCACGACGCGGGCCCGGTGCGCGCGCCGCTCGTCGACCTCACCGACGCCGAACGCGCCGAGCTGGACGTGCTGATCAAGAAGATGGGGCCGCAGTAAGCGGGGCGGCCGGCCGCGGTGCCCTCGGCGGCACGGCGGCCGGCTTGTGTTGCTCGTGTCGCATCGCGGCCGGCTCTTGCCGGCCGCAGTCATTTGCCGCGGCAGCCATGCCACGCATCCCGCCGCGATACGTGCGGTCAAATCGACACATCTACATCTGCGCGATGACGCCGATGATCCGGTGACGCACGTTGCCGAGCTTGATCCGGGTCGCCTCGATTTGCCCTTGCGCGCCCGCACGCACGCGGGTATTCGACTCGCCGCCGAGAATCTGCCCCAGCACGTCGCGGTCGACGACCGCATCGAAGAACCGGCCGACCGTGATCGTCGCCGACTGCTTCGCGCTCAGGAGCGCGCTGTTGGCCTGCATCAGCGCTTCGGTGCGCAGGTTCTGGTCGCGTTCGTCGATGCCACGGCGATGCTCGAGCGCGAATACGAGTGCTTCCATGTCCTGTCTGAAACGGCGCACGGCAAGGCCGAACACGAGCGAATGCGCGTCGGAGCCGGTCACGGGCCGTCCCTGGTTGATGGTCACGTCGAATTCGCTGCCGCCCAGGTCGCGCTGGAATTCCAGCAGCGCGTTCGCGAGCACGCGCCCTTCGCTGTACTGGCCGATCCGGCTGCGGACCGAATGCGCGACGTCGCCGATCGCCTTCCACAATCCGGCGGCGAACAGGTGGTCGCCGCGCTTGCTGATGTTCATCGGGTGGTTCCCTCTTGGTCTTTTGTGAGTCTCTCAGGCTCGCCTGCGGGCCGTGCGGCGCGAGGCCCCGCTACTGTAGGAGAATTTCCGGCGACGCGGAAGCCGATGCTCACCTCGTCAAGGCAACACATCATCAATAGCATCATTTGATGCCACAATTGATGCATCGACTTTCTCGGGAGCTGCTCATGCGCACCACCTTGTCCCTCGACGACGCGCTGCTTGCCAAAGCGCAGCAATTAACCGGCGTCACCGAAAAATCGGCGCTGGTGAGAGAAGCGCTGCGCGCATTGATCGCGCGCGAAAGCGCACGCCGGCTTGCCCGCCTCGGCGGTACCGAGCCCGATCTCGAATCTGTTCCACGCCGCCCATCGGAGCCAGCATGATTCTTGTCGACACTTCCGTGTGGTTCGACCACCTGCGAGCCGGTGACGCGGCGCTCACGACATTGCTGGAAGCCGAACGCGTGTTGATCCATCCGTTCATCATCGGCGAGCTTGCACTCGGCAGCATGCGCGATCGCCAGACCGTACTGGATGCGCTGCGCGACCTTCCCGCCGCAACCCCGGCAACCGACGACGAAGTTCAGCGCATGATCGATGTCGTACCGCTTCACGGGCTCGGCATCGGTTACATCGACGCCCATCTGCTTGCCTCGGCCAGACTGACCGGTGGCAGCAAGCTGTGGACACGCGATCGGCGCCTGCTGGCCGCAGCCGAGCGCCTGCAACTCGTCGCCCACCCCGGTCACTGACCGCGCGAAATCAGCGGCACGACGCCCGCCACAAATGAAAAAGGCGGAGGCGCCCGTGGGCACCGTCCGCCGCCATGTTTCAACGCGCCGGAACGCGCCCCTCCCGGGACGCGCCTTCAGCCGTTTCGCATCCTCACTCCGCCTTTCCGTCCCGCAGCCGCGGAATGTCGAGCGGATTGCTCTCCTGCAGCCCTTCGGGCAGCAGGTCGTCCGGGAAGTCCTGGTAGCACACGGGCCGCAGGAAACGCTCGATCGCCGTCGCGCCGACCGACGTGACGGCCGGGTTCGACGTCGCCGGGAACGGGCCGCCGTGCACCATCGCGTCGCACACCTCGACGCCGGTCGGGTAGCCGTTGACGAGCAGGCGCCCGGCCTTGCGTTCGAGGATCGGCAGCAGCCGGCGAGCGAGCGGCTTGTCGTCGGCGTCCATCTGCAGGGTGGCCGTCAACTGGCCCTCCAGCGCGTCGAGCACGCGCGCGACTTCGTCGAGATCGCGGCAGCGCACGATCAGCGATGCCGGCCCGAACACCTCGTGGCTGAACGCCGGCTCGGCCAGGAACGCCTGCGCGGCGACTTCGTACAGCGCGCCGCCTGCCTGGCATTCGGTCTGCGCCGCCTCGCCCGCGCCGACTTCACGCACGCCCGGCAGTTCGGCCAGCTTGCCGCTGCCGTTGCGATACGCGTCGGCGATGCCGCGCGTCAGCATCACGCCGGCCGGCTTCTTCGCGAGCGCCTGCGCGGCGACGGACTCGAAGCGGTCGAGGTCGGGACCGTCGATCGCCAGCACGAGGCCCGGGTTCGTACAGAACTGGCCGGTGCCGAGCGTCAGCGAATCGACGAAGCCGGTCGCGATCGCGTCGCCGCGCGCGGCCAGCGCGGCCGGGAACAGCACGACCGGGTTGATGCTGCTCATTTCCGCATAGACGGGAATCGGCTGCGGACGCGCGTTCGCGAGCTGTACGAGCGCCATGCCGCCCTGCCGCGACCCGGTGAAGCCGACGGCCTGGATCGCCGGATGGCTGACGAGCGCCGCGCCGATCACGCGGCCGGGGCCGATCAGCAGCGAGAACACGCCGGCCGGCATCCCGCATTTGGCCACCGCCGCACGAATCGCGCGACCGACCAGCTCGGACGTGCCGAGGTGCGCCTCGTGGGCCTTCACGATCACCGGGCAGCCGGCCGCCAGTGCCGACGCGGTATCGCCGCCGGCCACCGAGAACGCGAGCGGGAAGTTGCTCGCGCCGAACACGACGACGGGCCCGAGCCCGACCTTCTGCAGCCGCAGGTCCGCGCGCGGCAGCGGCGTGCGCGCGGGCTGCGCGGGATCGATCGACGCGGCGAGGAAGCGCCCGTCGCGCACGACGCGCGCGAACAGCCGGAGCTGGCCGACGGTGCGGCCGCGCTCGCCCTGCAGCCGCGCGACGGGCAGGCCCGTTTCGGCGTGCGCGCGCTCGATCAGCGCGTCGCCGAGCGCGACGATTTCATCGGCGATCGCTTCGAGAAACGCCGCGCGGGCCGCGAGCGGCTGCGCGCGGTACACGTCGAAGGCATCGCGCGCGAGTTCGCACGCGCGCTCGACGTCGGCCTGCGTCGCGACGCCGAACGCCGGCGCATCGATCGGCGCGCCCTTCGACGGGTCGAACGCGCGCAAGGTACCGGCCGAGCCGGCCACCGCTTCGGCGCCGATCAGCATCTCTCCTGTCAATTGCATGGGGTGTGCTCCGTGGTTCGTTCGGGAATGGTCCATCCATTGTATCTCAACAGATACGATGTCTGCCGACAGCATTGCATCATTCTCGCCGCCTGCGATGGCGCCGACGATACACCCGAAAGCCTTGTCAGGCCAGAAAAAGCACGACTGCCCATACTGTGACGACGATCTTCAAAGGGAAAACCCGAGGTTTCTGAATCCGGACATTGTCAATAAACTTTCAGCTATGTCATATGACGACGTACATTTAAAGTGAACAATCAGACCTCTCCCCGCGATCTTCCGATCGATCTCGCCGGCAGCGCGCGCCGCACCGCCGTGCGCTACTGGATCCTGGCGATGCTGTTCGTCGTCACGACACTCAACTATGCGGACCGCGCGACGCTGTCGATCACCGGCACGCCGATCCGCAAGGCCTTCGGCATCGATCCGGTGACGATGGGCTACATCTTCTCGGCGTTCAGCTGGGCGTACGTGCTCGCGCAATTGCCGAGCGGCTGGCTGCTCGACCGCTTCGGCGCGCGCCGCGTGTATGCGACCAGCATCTTCCTGTGGTCGGCGTTCACGCTGCTGCAAAGCACGATCGGCCTCGGCGGCAGCGCCGCGTTCGCGGTGACCGCGCTGTTCGTGATGCGCTTCGCGGTCGGCATCGCCGAGGCGCCCGCGTTTCCCGCGAACGCGAAGGTCGTCGCGAGCTGGTTCCCGACCGCCGAGCGCGGCACGGCGTCGGCGATCTTCAACGCCGCGCAGTATTTCGCGGCGGTGGTGTTCTCGCCGCTGATGGCGTGGCTCACGCATGCGTACGGCTGGCACCACGTGTACCTGTGGCTCGGCCTCGCCGGCATCGCGCTCGCGTTCCTGTGGCTGCGCGTGATGAAGGATCCGGTCGACCATCCGGCGGTGAACCGCGCGGAACTCGAGCATATCGAGCAAGGCGGCGGCCTCGTGCGCACGACGGGCCGGCCGGCCGGGACGCGCGGCAACGGCGCCGTGTCCGAAAGCAGCCGCGTCGCGGGCTGGTACTACGTGCGCCAGCTGCTGTCGAACCGGATGCTGCTCGGCGTCTATCTCGGCCAGTACTGCGTGAACGTGCTCACGTACTTCTTCCTCACGTGGTTCCCGATCTACCTCGTGCAGGCGCGCGGGATGTCGCTGCTGAAGGCCGGCTTCATGACGTCGCTGCCTGCGATCTGCGGGTTTCTCGGCGGCGTGCTCGGCGGAATGCTGTCGGACACGCTGATCCGTCGCGGCGTGTCGCTGACGCGCGCGCGCAAGATCCCGATCGTCGGCGGGATGCTGCTGTCGATGGTGATCATCGGCTGCAACTACGTCGACAGCGAAGTGCTGGTGATCGTGCTGATGGCCGTGTCGTTCTTCGGCAAGGGCATCGGCTCGCTCGGCTGGGCCGTCGTCGCGGACACCGCGCCGAAGGAGGCGATCGGCCTGTCGGGCAGCCTGTTCAACATGTTCGGCAACACGGCCGGCATCGTCGCGCCGATCGCGATCGGCTACCTGGTCGGCGCGAGTGGCTCGTTCAACGGCGCGCTCGTGTTCGTCGGCCTGAACGCACTCGTCACCGTGTTCAGCTATCTGGTGATCGTGAAGGACATCAAGCGCGTCGAGCTGCGTCATCGCGACGCGTGAGCTTCGGCAGGACTCGAAGGATGACGACGGCGGCCGCGCGCAAGCGGCCGCCGTTTTTTTCGTCAGGCCGCCGCATGCGCGACGCGCAGCATGTCGTGCACGCCGGACGTCATCAGCGCGAGAAACGCGAGCAGGCCGACGTAGCAGAGCGCGTAGGTCGTCTTCGTCTCGACCGACGTCGCGTAGTACGCGCGGTTTTCCGGCGCATCGGGATCGTAGCGCCATGCGCGCTTCAGCTGCGGCAGCGCGAGGATCGCCATCACGATCAGCAGCGGGCTCGGCCGGTACGCGAACAGCGCGATCAGCACGGGCACGCCCGCGAACCAGATGCGCGGCGACAGCACCGCGGTGATGCGCCCGCCGTCGAACGGCGACAGCGGAATCATGTTGAAAAGATTCAGGAAGAATCCCGTGTAGGCGAGCGCGAGCAGCAGGTTGCTGTCGTCGTGCCGCGCGGCCGCGTAGCAGGCCAGCGCGCCGAGCGTGCCGACGAACGGCCCGGCCAGCCCGACGTACGCCTCGGTTTCGGCGTCGTGCGGCATCTCCTTCAGCTGGATCCACGCGCCGACGAACGGGATGAACGTCGGCAGCCCGACGTCGAGCCCGCGCCGCTGCGCGGCCAGGTAGTGGCCGGCTTCGTGCACGAACAGCAGCGCGACGAAGCCGGCCGCGAAGCGCCAGCCGTAGAACAGCGCGTAGACCGCGATCGACGCGAGCATGGTGCCCGCCGACACGAGCACCTTGCCGAGCTTCAGGCCGCCGAAGATCAGCAGCAGCAGCTTCGTCATTCTTTACGCTCCGCGCCGGACACCTCGGCAGCGTCGGCGGCGTTGGCAACGGCCGGCGCGGCCGCCAGCTTCGGCTTGCGCCCGAAGAAGCGCTTCAGCCCCGCGCCGGCAGCGAGCAGCGCGAGCGCGCCGATCTTGAAGAACTTCACGGCGAACGCGCCGATCAGCGCGAGCAGGCCGAGCTTCTTCGCGCCGACACCGACGATCAGCGCCGCGAGGCCGTACTCGGCGACGTGGTCGGTCGACTGGTTGAAATCGGCGTAGCGCTTGCCGTCGTTGAAGCGGATGTTCGCGAGCAGGTCGTCGGCCGATGCCTTGTACTTCGGCAGATCGGCGAGCGTCGACGCCATCGTCAGCGACAGGTAGCCGTCGCGGCCGAGCACGAGCGTCCGGTAGTTCACGCCGTCGTTCTCCGCGTTCGCGGCCGCGCCCTTGTCGCGGATGATCGCGGACCACACGAGCCGGTGCGTGGCGGCGTCGTACGCGGGCGCCCGCGCCCAGCCGACCACCTCGGTTTCGGGCAGGCCGCGCTCCTTGCGCGCCGGGTTGTTCTCCTCGGTGCCGGCCTGCAGGCTCTTCAGCAGTTCGTCGGGTTTCCAGTCCTTCGCGTCGTCGTCGCGGATGTAGCCGCTCGGCTCGAACGACACGACCGAAATCCAGTCGGCGTCCGGATCCTCGGGCAGCACGAGGCCGACCAGCTTCGATTCGTCGATCGAGTTGCCCATCGAGCGCAGGTAGCGGCCGGCTTCCGCGGCGGGCACGAACGATTCGCCCGCCTTCAGCTTCAGCACGGCTTCGTGCTTGACGTCGATATCGGCCGGCCCGTTCACGACGGCCTTGTTGGCGGCCGCGGCGGCGGCCCTCATTTCGACCTGCGCGGCTTCGGTTTGCGCGTGGCCGCTGGTCGCGGCGAGTGCGAGCATCGCCACGCAGGCGACGCGGACGGCGAGTTTTTTCATTATTGAATTCCCCTGGAATGCCTTGTTGTGAACGTGCGCGGCATCCGGCCCGGGCGTTGTGGTCGCGGGTCCGGTGCCGCCTCTCAGGTGGCACGGAATCCATGGTAACGCACCGTCGGGGAGCGTCAGGGAACGAAATAAGGGGGTGGAAGGGAGCCTCGGGTGGCAGCCGACGGAATCGGCGACGCACGCCGCGCCGGCGTGCCTACCTCGCAGGTCATGCCCGGCGCGCGCAGGATTGCCTATCATCGCGAACATTAACTCGACCGCCGCCCTCCATTCGCTCCCCCGTCCGCCGGCCGCGCGGCCGGCATCGGCCCGCTGCTGCGCACCGACCATGCGGACATCGCGGTGCCGCTGTGGCTGCGCACGGCGGCCGGCGAACTGACGTTCTTCAGCACGACGACGGTATGCGGCACGCCGGTCGACGTCACGCTGTCGGAGCTGGCGATCGAGGCGTTTTTCCCGGCGAATCCGGAGACGGTCGACGCGATGCGGGCGCTGGCGGACGCGTTGCCGGCGCAGTGACGCACGGGCGACCGTGAGCGGCGGTTGCCGGCACCCGTTGGTCCCAACATGTGAGACTGCGGATCGTGCACGGACATGCAACATCCGCTCGTGCATGAATTGCCGACCATGAGAACGCCGACACGCGTTACCCGAGCCTTCCCTCTCCCGCCTGCCGCCGCGCGATAATCGGCGACCTGCGCGCCACCACCCCGCGATACCCGCCGCTTCATCACGCCGCTCGCCGAACGAATTTCTCCCGAAACATAGCGTTCAGACGCCGCAGCAAACATAGGTGCGGCCCGCGCCAATCAAAATGCATCGTCGCGAGTCGAGCTGCGGAGCCGGGAAGTTCCACCGTGGCCGTGACAGAAGCACGCGGCGGCGTCGTTTGCCTTTTCCCATCGCCCGATATCGTCGAATGTCGAATTTAGTTAGCAGACCTTTCATTCCGTCATCAGCCAAAACCGACGACCGTCATGAAGCTGACATGGATGAATCGATGCGATCGGGCGATTACGGAAGGGGCACGCGAGCCGCAACACAACATTCATATCGAGCCTGGGAAAACAAATGAGCAAGAATCAACGAGGGTTGGGCAATTCGGCACGACGCGCACCGAGGAAGTCGAAGGCGGCGCTTGCCGTCACGGTCAGCGCAGCCATGGTCGCATTCGCTGCTTCCGCACCCGCGCGCGCCGACTATGTGCAGAACGGCACGTCGACCGAAACGTCGGCAGGCTGCGTCGGCAACATCGCCATTTCGGGAAGCAGCACGTATCCGGCCACGGCAACCGGCTGCGACAACGTCGCGATCGGCACGGCGGCAGCCGCGAATTCGGGCTCGTCGACCGGCGCCTATAGCGAAACCGTCGCGATCGGCCGCATGGCGGCCGCGACCGGTACGCTCGCGACGGCCGTCGGCGGCAATGCGGTGGCCACCGGCGATCAGGCGACCGCAATCGGGGCGGTCTCGAGCGCAGTCGGAACCCAGGCGACGGCGGTCGGTAACGGCGCCATCGCAAACGGCGCCACGGCGTCGGCATTCGGTCAGGCTGCATTCGCGGTCGATCAGTCGACGGCGGTCGGCCAAGGTGCGAGCGCCACCGCGACATTCTCGACCGCCGTGGGCAAGGGCAGCATCGCAGCGGGCGGTACGGCACTCGGCTTCCAGGCCAACGCCGGCGCGGCCGATTCGGTCGCGCTCGGTGTCGACAGCTCGGCGTCCGCTACCGGCAGCGTCGCCATTGCGCGCGCGACGGCCTCCGCCGTGAACGCGGTCGCCCTCGGCGAAGGCGCGAACGCCGCCGACGCGAATTCCGTCGCGCTCGGCTCGAACGCAACCACGCGCGCCTTTACCTCCGTCAGCAGCGTGGCGCTCAACGGCGTGACCTACAGCGGCTTCGCGGGCACGCCGGTCGGCGTGGTGAGCGTGGGCAGCGCCGGTGCCGAGCGGCAGATCGTCAACGTCGCGGCCGGCGCGATCAGTGCGACGAGCACGGACGCGGTAAACGGCTCGCAGCTCTTCTCGATCGCCAATCAGGTGTCGACGCTGACGGCGGACCTGGCCAACCTCACGACGACCGTCGGCAAGATTTCGTCGAGCGTCCCGAGCGGCACCGTGACGGACCCGACGGACACCGCGATCGGCACGAACACGTCGGTCACCGCGACGAACGGCACCGCGGTCGGCAATGGCTCGAACGTGTCCGGCGACAACGGTACGGGCGTCGGCGTGAATTCGACCGTCACGGCGACCAACGGCACGGCCATCGGCACGAATTCGAAAGTCACCGCGGCAAACGGAACGGCGATCGGCACCGGCTCGAACGTGTCCGGCACGGACTCGACCGCGATCGGCACGAACAGCCGGGCAACGGCGAACAACGCGGTGGCGCTGGGTGCGAATTCGGTTGCCGACCGGGACAACACGGTGTCGATCGGCTCGCCCGGCGCCGAGCGTCAGCTGACCAACGTGGCGGACGGTACCGCGCCGACGGATGGCGTGAACGTGCGCCAGTTGAACGGTGCGATCAACTCGGTCCGCGAGGAAATGTCGAAGTACCGCAAGGACGCGAATGCGGGCACGGCGAGCGCGATCGCGATGGCGAACCTGCCGCAGGCCGTGCTGCCCGGCGAGAAGGTCGTCGCGCTCGGCGGCGGCACGTACGGCGGTCAAAGCGCGATGGCGGTCGGCTTGTCCGTCGCAACGACGAAATGGCTCGTCAAAGGCTCGATCACGACGGCGGTGTCGGGCCACGGCTCGTTCGGCGCCGGCGCGGGCGTCGGCTACCGCTGGTAATCCGCCTGTAGCGGCAACGCGCCAGGGAGCGGCCTCCTGGCGCGGAAAATCGACCATCGGCGCCGCGGCGCCGATGGCGTGACGACTTGATCGTCCAGGGCCGCCGTCATGTATAGAGCGACGCCTGCGGCAATTCCCCCGTCAGCGCAAACCGGCCGACGTCGCGCAGCCGATAGTCGAGCGGATCGTGCAGCGTATGCGTGCGCGCGTTGCGCCAGAAGCGGTCGAGGCCGAGCGATGCAGCCGTCGCGCGCGCGCCGCACGCATCGAACAGCGCCTCGCCGTTGTCGAGCGCCGCGCGCTGCGCGACGATCTTCGCGTCCGACACGGCGAGCGCCACTTCGGCACGTTCGCCGGCCGTCAGCGCTTCGCGCCGCGTCCATGCGCGCTGCAGCTCGACAGCCGCGCGGTCGGCCAGCGACGCCGCCGCGACCGCCTGTACGCGCATGTCACCGAAGCGCTGCAGCGTATAGGGATCGTCGCTCGCCTGCGCGACACCCGAGTGGATCCACGGCCGGCCGTGCTTCAGCACGTAGTCGCGCGCCTCGGCCAGCGCGCCTTGCGCAAGCCCGACGAACAGGTTCGTCAGCACGAGCTGCGACACCAGCGTGCGCAGCGTCGCGCGCGGCGTCGGCGGCGTCTCCGACCGGTGCAGCACGTCATCCGGCGCGAGCGTCACACCGTCGAAGCGCACGCTGCCGCTGTCGGTCTGGCGCTGGCCGATCGGATCCCAGTCCTCGTCGACCGTGATCCCGTCACGATCGGTCGGCACCACGCCGAACACGGCGCGCCCCGATTCCGGATCGTGCGCGGACACGGTCATCCGCTGCGAGCCGCGCGTGCCCGAGCAGAAGCCCTTCACGCCATCGAGCCGATAGCCGCCGTCCGGCGTCGCGGTTGCCACCAGCCGCGTGTCGAGCGGGTTGACCGCATTGCCCCACCACCAGCGATGCTCGACCGTACCGCGCAGATAGCGTTCGCGCTGTGCCGCGCTGCCCCACACGTCGACGCTCACCACCTGCAGGATCTGGAACCCGACGAGATGCGCGAGCGCGCTGTCGACGCGCGCGATTCGCCGGATCGTGTCGTAGATCGCCGGCCATGCGGCTTCCTGCCCGCCGAATTCGCGCGGCACGGCAAGCGTCAGCAGGCCCGCATCGGCGAGCCACTGCTTCTCGCCGGCCGCGTGACCGCCCGCGCGATCGCGTGCAACGGCCGTTGCACGCAGTGCGTCGATCGTGCGCGCCAGCGCATCGGCGTCGATCGCAAGTGCATCGGTATCCGGCGCAAACGTCGCCGGTCCGCGTGGATCGTTCATGCAACGGCTTCCTGTGCAAGGGTTTCATGCGCAACGACTTCGTGCGACAGCGGCACCAGCGCATCGAGCCGGCGGCCGGTCAGCCGCGACAGGATCTCGCGCCGCCAGTCGTCGTAGATCGCGCGGTATTCCGCGATATCCGCGCCGAACACGTGCGCGGTATGCGCGTATTCGTCATGCAGGTAACCGTCGAGCCGGATCTGGGTTTCCTCGTCGGCCGCGATCACGCGGTCGATCAGCGCGTCGCGCTCGGCGGCCGGCAGCGCGTTCAACCTGTCGAACCACCACTGGACGATCTGCACGCGATGCCACTCCTCGTCCGGGCGGATGCGGTTCTCGCCGTGCTCGCGCATCGCGCCATCCGCGATGCGGCCGGTCTTGCGCTGGATCCACAGCTTCGCGAGGATGTGCAGCTCGTAATGCCATTCGAACGCGAGGAAGCCCGCGACGTCGCGCACCGCGATGTCGCCGATGCGCGCCCAGTGCGCGGCGACGAGCCGCTCGACTTCCGGCAGCGGATCGCGGCCCGTCAGTTCGGTCACGCGCTCGCGGCCGATCACCGCGTGCGCGCCGTCGTCGCCGAGCTGGCGCGACAGGATCAGCTGGAAATGCGGATCGTCGCGGAACACCGTGTCGATCGCCTTCGCGACGACCTGCACGATGAACAGGTCGTGCGATGCCATCTTCGTGTAGTAGTCCGCAACGGCGGCGCGCTCGTCTTCGCCGCGCGGCTCGCGCGGCGGCGTCGCGAGTTTGTCGGGAAAGCCGGGGCGATGGCGTCGCGCGACGTCCAGAAACAGCGCTTCCTCGAATTGTCCGTTCCATTCGCGCGGCGCGCGGAGGGGCAAGGTCATGGGTATCGTTCTCTCAGGATCTTCAATGAAAAGAGCCGGCGCTCGTGGCGCCGCTCAGGTACGCCGGGTCACGTGTCGGACCAGGCGGTCGCCCGTGATTTGCACGGCCGAAACGAGTGCGATCAGGATCACGATCACGGTCGCCATCACGGTGGTGTCGAAGCGCTGGTAGCCGTAACGGATCGCTAGATCGCCGAGCCCGCCCGCACCGACAGCGCCCGCCATCGCGGTCGAGCCGATCAGCGCGACGACGGTGATCGTGAAGCCGCCGAGCATGCCGGGCAACGCCTCCGGCAGCAGCACGTGCCATACGATGTGGCGGCGTTTCGCGCCCATCGCGAGCGCGGCCTCGATCAGCCCGCGATCGACTTCGCGCAGGCTCACTTCGGCAATCCGCGCGAAGAACGGGATCGCGGCGATCGACAGCGGCACGACGGCCGCCCACACGCCGATCGTCGTGCCGATCAGCACGCGCGTGAACGGCAGCAACGCGACGAGCAGGATGATGAACGGCGTCGAGCGGAACACGTTGACGAGCGCGCCGAGCACGGCGTTCACGCCGCGCCGCTCGTAGATGCCGCCGGGCGCGGTGGTCACGAGGATCACCGCGAGCGGGACCCCGATCAACGCCGCAACCGCGGCCGACGCGGCGACCATCGACAGCGTGTCGCGAATCGCGTCGAGCAGTTCGGGCCACCAGAACTCAAACATAGCCGAGCACCTCCGCGTGGTTCGCATGCCGGCGCGCGCGTTCGAGCAACGCGGCGACCGCGCCGCCTCGCGCCAGCGACAGCCCGGGTTCATTCGCGCGCGGCGACGCAGCGATCACGAGGCGCCCCTGCGCATGCCCCTGGATCCGCTCGATCCCGCCATGCAGGAATCGCACCGAGCCGCCGAGCGCCGCCGCGAGCGCGCCGACGTCCGGCTCGCCGCCGCTTTCGCCCGTATAGCGGACGTCGAGCACGACCTGGGCGCCGTCGGGCAGCGCGGCCAGCTCGGGCAACGGCTGCACGCGCGCGGCCAGTTCGGCCGGCAGGTCGTGCACGAGCGTGCTGAGCAGCGCGCGCGTCGCGCCGTGGCGCGGATCGCCGAACACGCGCCACACCGGGCCCGTTTCGACGACCTCGCCCTGCTCGATCACCGCGACCGTGTCGCACACCGCGCGGATCACTTCCATCTCGTGCGTGATCAGCACGATCGTCAGCCCGAGGCGGCGGTTGATGTCGGCGAGCAACGTGAGGATCGACTGCGTCGTCTCGGGATCGAGCGCCGACGTCGCCTCGTCGCACAGCAGCACCTCGGGATCGTGCACGAGCGCGCGGGCAATGCCGACGCGCTGCTTCTGCCCGCCCGACAGGCTCGCCGGATACGCGTCGCGTTTCGCGGCGAGCCCGACGAGTTCGAGCAGCGCCTCGACCTTGCGCACGCGCTCGGCCTTCGGCACGCCGGCGATCTTCAGCGGCAGTGCGACGTTCTCGAACACCGTCTTCGCCGACAGCAGGTTGAAATGCTGGAACACCATCCCGGTACGGCGGCGCAGTGCGACGAGCCCGCCTTCGTCGAGCGCGCCGACGTCGACGCCCTGCACCTGGACGCTGCCCGAACTCGGGCGCTCGAGCCCGTTCACGAGCCGCAGCAGCGTCGACTTGCCGGCGCCGCTGCGGCCGATGATCCCGAACACCTCGCCGCGCCGCACATCGAGCGTCACGTCGCGCAGCGCGGCGGCCTGGCCGCGCGGCGTCGCGAATACCTTGCCGACGTGTGCGAACGACACGGCGGCGCCGGCGGCCGGCGCGGCCGCTTCGTCAAGTGCCTCCGCACCGGCGCCGGCCCGCACGACCGATGCCTCGATGAAACCCAGCGTATCGAACAGTTGCGTCATCGCTTCGCTCCGTCACGTTGCATGCGCGGGATGCGCGGGTTCCGTTGCCGGCACGGCGGCCGGCCGGTGCTGCGCGCCCGTATGCCAGGCCGGCAGCCGCGCACCGGCGCCGAACAGCTTCTCGCGCAGCGTCGGCGCGGGATCGTAGTCTTCCTTGTAGACGCCGCGGTTCTGCAGTTCGGGCACGACCCAGTCGACGAAATCCTCGAACGACTCGGGCATCACCGTGCGCGTCAGGTTGAAGCCGTCGATGCCCGTCTCGTCGATCCACGACTGCAACTCGTCCGCAACCTGCGACGGCGAGCCGACGATCGGCGCATAGCGGCCGCCGAGCGCCATCTGTTCGAGCATCCGGCGCACGGTCCACGTGCCGGTCGCGCTCTTGCGCGAGATCGCGTCGACCGCCGACTGGATCGAATCGGTCTTCACGTACGAGATCGGCTCGTCGAGGCCGTACTTCGCGAAGTCGATGCCGGTCGAGCTCGCGAAATGCGCGAGGCCGGCTTCCGGGCTCGCATAGCGCCGGTATTCGTCGAACATCTCGCGCGCGAGCCGTTCGGTCTCGGCGGTCACGACGCTCACGCCGGCGAAGATCCTGATCGATGCCGGGTCGCGCCCCAGCCGTGCGGCGGCCGCGCGGATATCGAGCACGGCCGCGCGCGCGGCGGCCTTGCTCTGCCCGTTCACGAACACGCACTCCGCATGCCGCCCCGCGAACTCGACGCCGCGCGCGGACGAGCCGGCCTGGTACAGCACCGGCGTGCGCTGCAGCGACGGCTCGCTCAGGTGGATCGCGTCGACCGAATAGAACGGCCCGTCGTGCTTCACGCGCCGCACCTTGCCGGGCTGCGCGAACACGCGCGCCTGCGCGTCGCGGATCACCGCGTCGTCGTCCCAGCTCTGTTCCCACAGCTTGTAGACGACGTCCATGTAGTCGTCCGCGCGTTCGTAGCGGTCGTCGTGGCCGATCTGCCGCGCGAGGCCCATTCCGCGCGCGGCGCTGTCGAGATAGCCGGTCACGATGTTCCAGCCGACGCGCCCCTTCGTCAGGTGATCGAGCGTCGACATGCGGCGCGCGAACAGGTACGGCGGTTCGTAGGTCAGGTTCGCGGTCACGCCGAAGCCGAGATGCCGCGTGACCTGCGCCATCGCGGGCACGAGCAGCAGCGGATCGTTGACGGGCACCTGCACCGATTCGCGCAGCGCGGCGTCCGGGCCGCCGCCGAACACGTCGTACACGCCGACGATGTCCGCGAGAAAGATCCCGTCGAACTTGCCGCGTTCGAGCGTCTTCGCGAGATCGGCCCAGTAGTCGAGATCGGTGTAGTGCGCGGAGCGGTCGCGCGGATGCGTCCACAGCCCGTGGTTGATGTGCCCGACGCAATTCATGTTGAACGCGTTGAGCAGGATCTTCTTGCGGTTGGCCGTCGTCATGTCGCCCCCGTCACCACGCGATCGCGTACAGCGAGCCGAACGCGTTGTCGAGCGCCTTGCGCACCGCGGGCGAATGCTGGTAGATCGCGATGAACTTGCGGATGCGCGGATCGTTCACGCTCTCGGGGCGCACGACCCACTGGATCGCGAAGTTCTTGTTCTCGGTGCCGTCGAACAGCAGCGCGCTGTTCGGGTCGGTCGTGCCGGCGAGCTTGATGAAGCTCGGATAGCCCTGCGCGAGGTCGACGTCGTCGAGCGAGCGCGCGAGCTGCGACGCCTCGAGCGCGATGATCTTCAGGTGCTTCGGGTTGGACACGATGTCGCGCGTCGTCGCGCGATAGTCGGCGCCCGGCTTCAGCGTGATCAGCCCCGCGCGCTGCAGCAGCAACAGCCCGCGCCCGCCGTTCACCGGATCGTTCGCGATCGCCACGCGCGCGCCGTCCTTCAGCTCGTCGAAGCGCTTCACCTTCTTCGAGTAGAGGCCGATCTTCATGATCGTGCCCGGTGCGATCGACACGAAGTCGTAGCCGCCCTGCTTCTTCGCGTTCTCGAGAAACGGGATGTGCTGGAAGTAGTTGACGTCGATGTCCTTGTTCGCGAGCGCCGCGTTCGGCGTATTCCAGTCGGTGAACTCGACGATCCGCACGTCGAGGCCCTGTTCCTTCGCCTCCTTCGCGGCGATCTTCAGTGCTTCGATCTGCGGGCTCGTCGAGAGGCCGACCTTCAGCGGCGCGGTGTCGGCACGCGCGCCGTCCGCGAGCGCGACGCCGAGCGACACCGCCAACAGCGCGGCCGCCAGCAGGCGGGCCGGCCGGATGAGCCGTGCGATGCGGCCGGAGGAAAAGCGGGCGGAAAAAACGGCATGCGGCATGGGAACCACTCTCCTGTCCAAAGACGGTATCGACGGATGAGCGACGCCGCGGCGAACGCGCGGGCGTTCTCCGGACAGTCGTCGCATCGGAAAAGGATCAGCCGATGATAGAGAGCGGCGGGAGGGTGGTCTACGAAGCGATTGTGCGAAGAAAATCGCGCGCGGCGATATGGCGCGCGATCAGGGCCGGCCAAGCATCCGGCCGGCTGCGTGGCCGAGATCTCGGCCTCCGCGCCGGGCGGATTCCGAAATCTCGGCCAGCCCGCGGCGGCAACCCTTTCAACAGACGAAATAAATCCCTTATGAATCAATGAACTAAGAATATTCCGGCCGGCCAGGATTCCTGGCACGGGGGTTGCGTAATAGACGGCACACGATGCCGCGAAGCAATGCAGGCATTCCAACATCAGGAGACACGTCTTGCAGACCTCTATCGATACCCAATCCCGTCCGGAGGCAATTGCCGAAGCCGGTCCCGCCACGCGCGAACGCTTCTGGCCGGAAGGCTGGTGGAAGCTGATGGAAATCCGCATCGGCATCATCCCGCTGCCGGTCTACGTGATCCTGTTCGGCCTGATCGTCGGTTTCGCGGTCACGGGCAAGGTGCCCGGCGAAATCTCGATGGCGATCGCCGTGCTCGCGTTCTTCGGCTTCACGTGCGCGGAACTCGGCAAGCGCCTGCCGCTGCTGCGCAACATCGGCGCGGCCGCGATCTTCGCGACCTTCGTGCCGTCGGCGCTCACCTACTACCACGTGCTGCCGAAGCCGGTGCTGAACCTGACGGTCGAGTTCACGAAGTCGACGAACTTCCTGTACCTGTTCATCGCGTCGATCATCGTCGGCAGCATCCTGAGCATGGACCGGCGCGTGCTGATCCAGGGCTTCGTGAAGATCTTCATCCCGCTCGCCGCCGGTTCGGTCGCGGCCGCGATCGTCGGCACGGCCGTCGGCACCGCGCTCGGCCTCGGCGCGCGCCACACGCTGCTGTACATCGTCGTGCCGATCATGGCGGGCGGTGTCGGCGAAGGCGCGATTCCGCTGTCGATCGGCTATTCGGAACTGATGCACCTGCCGCAGGGCGAGATGTTCGCGATGGTGCTGCCGCCGGTGATGCTCGGCAGCCTGACCGCGATCATCCTGTCGGGCGCGCTCGACATGATCGGCAAGCGCCTGCCGCACCTGACCGGCAACGGTCGCCTGCAGGTCGGCGAATCGGGCGACATGACGCCCGAGAACGAGGAAATCCGCGGCCACGTCGACGTCACGCACATCGCGGGCGCCGGCATCACGGCGATCACGCTGTACCTCGTCGGCCTGATGGCCCACAAGCTGTTCGGCCTGCCCGCGCCGGTCGCGATGCTGTTCCTCGCGGTGCTGGTGAAGCTCGCGCGCGCGGTGTCGCCGCCGCTGCAGGAAGGCGCGTTCGTCGTCTACAAGTTCTTCTCGACCGCCGTCACGTATCCGCTGCTGTTCGCGATCGGCGTCGCGATGACGC
The DNA here is from genome assembly GCF_003853415.1 of Burkholderia sp. Bp9142. Lineage (GTDB taxonomy): Bacteria > Pseudomonadota > Gammaproteobacteria > Burkholderiales > Burkholderiaceae > Burkholderia. Next base: position 40,230 of record NZ_QTPP01000043.1, read on the forward strand.
CGTGGGACAAGCTGACCGCCGCCTTCACGATCGTCAACGTCGTCACGATCGTGTCGACCGTCGCGACGCTGATGGGCACCGGTTTCGTGGTCGGCCGCCTGCTGAAGATGTACCCTATCGACACCGCAATCGTGAACGCCTGCCACAGCGGGCAAGGCGGCACCGGCGACGTCGCGATCCTGACCGCCGCGAACCGGATGCAGCTGATGCCGTTCGCGCAGATCGCGACCCGCATCGGCGGCGCGATCGTCGTCACGGTGACGCTGATCCTGGTCGCGCACTTCGGATAAGGCGCGGCCGCGCGCACCGTCGCGCAGGCTGCTTCGCACGCGCCGCCGCCGGCCCTGCCGGCGCGCGGCGCGCGTCGTTCCAGCGTGGTGATTGCGGAGGGCCGGTTGCGGAGGGCCGGTTGCGGACGACCGGTGGCGGGCTTCGATGAGGGCGAACGTGCAGAAGAGCTTCAAGGGAATCCCGTGGTGGGGCTGGGCGTCGGCCGCCGTGCTGTATGTCGGCGTGGCGGGCGCGGCCGTCGATTTCGCGTGGGAACGCGCGATCGACGCGCTCGAGGAAACCGGCGCGCACCGGCTCGACCTGTATGCGTCGAGCCTGAAGAGCGAGCTCGGCCGCTTCGAGATCCTGCCCGGCCTGGTCGCCCGCCAGGACGGCGTGCGCGCGCTGCTGAAGGCCGCGCCGCAGGACCGGCCCGCGCTCGCGCACACGGTCAACACCTATCTCGAGGCCGTGAACCGCGACGCGGGCAGCGGCGCCGTCGACGTGATCGACCTGCGCGGCGAAGTGATCGCCGCCAGCAACTGGAACGAGACGATCAGCTTCGTCGGCACCAACGTGTCGTACCGGCCGTACTTCAAGGATGCCTTGGCACACGGCAGCGGCCGCTTCTTCGGGATCGGCACCAACACCGGCGTGCCCGGCGTCTACTTCGCGAGTGCGGTGCGCGACGACGGCGTGCCGATCGGCGCGGCGGCCGTGAAGATCAGCGTCGACCCGCTCGAATCCGCATGGCGTGCGCCGGGCGTCGCCGCGATGGTGGTCGACGGCAACGGCGTGGTCGTGATCTCGACCGAGCCGGCGTGGAAATTCACCGCGCTGCGCCCGATCACCGCGCAGCAGCAGCGCGACATCCAGGCGTCGCGGCAATACGCGGGCCGCACGGTCGACGTGCTGCCGTACCGCCACATCGGCGACCGCAGCGCCGCGGCGTGGTTCGGCACGTTCCCCGATGCGCATCACGCCGGCCGCAACACGCGCTATCTCGTGATGTCGCGTCCCGCCCCGCAGGCCGGCGATTCGCTGATGGTGCTGCTCGACATCGCCAGCGCGCGCCGCCAGCAGCAGACCGCGTTCGTGTTCGTCACCGGCGCGTTCCTGATCGCCGCGCTGCTGGTCGGCTACGCGATCCAGCGCCGCCGGGCGATCGTCGCGCGGCTGAACGCGCAGGACGCGCTGCGTCGCGCGAACGACCGGCTCGAGCTGACCGTCGCGCAGCGCACCGCCGCGCTGACGGCCGCGAACGAGCGGATGCAGCGCGAGATCGTCGAACGCGAACGCACCGAGCAGCGGCTGCGCGATTCGCAGCAGGAAGTCGTGCACGCAGGCAAGCTCGCGGTGCTCGGGCAGATGGCCGCCGGCCTCACGCACGAGCTGAACCAGCCGCTCGTCGCGATCCGCACGCTGTGCGACAACGCGCGCACGTTCTTCGAGCGCGGCCAGCCGGCACCGGCATACGCCAATCTCGAACGGATCGGCAAGCTGGTCGACAGCATGGCCGTGCTCACCGGCGAACTGAAGACCTTCGCGCGCAAGCCCGACGTCGAGCGCGTCGCCGTGTCGCTGAACGAGGCCGTCGCGCATGCGCGGCTCATCTACGAGGCGCGGATCCGCGACGAAGGCGTGCAGCTCGACGTGAACATCGCGCCGGGCACGACGGTGTCCGCCGAATCGAGCCAGTTGCAGCAGGTGATCGTGAACCTGCTCGGCAACGCGCTCGACGCGGTGCACGACGCGCCCGTGCGGCGCATCGTCATCGAAGCGGCCAAAGCCGACGATGCGGACGAAGCCGGCCGCGTGCACTTCACCATCGCCGACAGCGGCGCCGGCATCGCGCCCGAGGTGCTGCCGCACCTGTTCGAGCCGTTCGTCACCACCAAGCCGCGCGGCCAGGGCCTCGGGCTCGGCCTCGCGATCACGTCGCGCATCGTCGAGGCGTTCGGCGCGAAGATCGCCGCGACGAACCGTGACGCAGGCGGCGCGCAGTTCACAATCGAATTCGCGGCGGCGACGCCGCAACCAAGGACAGAGCATGGAAGATGAGATTCGCGTGCTGGTCGTCGAGGACGATGAGAACGTCCGGATCGGCGTCGAGCAGGCCGTCGCGCTCGCCGGGTTCCCGGTCGACGCATTCGCGTCCGCCGCCGACGCGCTCACGCACGTCGCGCCCGGCGCGCCCATCGTGATCGTGTCGGACGTGCGGATGCCGGGCATCGACGGGCTGCAGCTGCTCGAACGCGTGATGGCCGTCGATGCGCAGATCCCGGTCGTGCTGATCAGCGGCCATGCCGACATCTCGACGGCCGTCGGCGCGATGCAGGACGGCGCGTACGACTTCATCGAGAAGCCGTTTTCGTCGGACGTGATCGCCGGCCGCGTCGCGCGTGCGGTCGAGAAGCGCCGGCTCACGCTCGAGGTGCAGGGGCTGCGCGCGGCGCTCGACAACTGGCAGGGCATCGAGGCGTTCGTGCTCGGCAAGTCGCCCGCGATGGCCGACGTGCGCAAGAAGATCCTGCGTCTCGCCGATACCTCGGTGTCGGTGCTGATCACCGGCGAGACGGGCACCGGCAAGGAGCTGATCGCGCGCAGCCTGCACGACTTCGGCGGCCGGCGCGACGCGCATTTCGTCGCGCTGAACTGCGGCGGCCTGCCCGAGCAGGTATTCGAGAGCGAGCTGTTCGGCCATGAGGCCGGCGCGTTCACCGGCGCGATCAAGAAGCGCATCGGCAAGATCGAATGGGCGCACGGCGGCACGCTGTTCCTCGACGAGATCGAGACGATGCCGATTCCGCTGCAGATCAAGATGCTGCGCGTGCTGCAGGAGCGCGTGGTCGAGCGGCTCGGCGCGAACGAGCTGATTCCGGTCGACTGCCGCGTCGTCGCCGCGTCGAAGGCCGATCTCGCCGAACTCGCGGCCGACGGGCGCTTCCGCGCGGACTTGCTGTATCGGCTCAACGTCGCGCAGATCGAGCTGCCGCCGCTGCGCGAACGGCGCGAGGACGTGCCGCTGCTGTTCGAGCATTTCGTGCTCGCGGCCGCGCGGCGCTTCGGGCAGCCGGCGCCGATCGTCACGGCTGCGCAGGTATCCGAACTGATGACGCACGCGTGGCCCGGCAACGTGCGCGAACTGCAGAACGTGGCCGACCGCTTCGTGCTCGGCCTGACCGGCGACAGCCTGCTGTCGTCCGGCGGCGCGCCCGCGGCGGGCGGCACGCTCGCGGAGCAGCTCGCGTATTTCGAGCGGATGCTGATCGAGGACATGCTGCGGTGTCACAACGGCAACGTGGCGGAAGCAAGCGTTGCGCTCGGCATGCCGAAGAAGACGCTCTATCACAAGCTGCGCAACCTGCGGATTCCCGCGCGCGGCGACGCGGCGGCCGACGGCGGCGAATGACGCGAACGAGGATACGCACCCCAGCATGGATCGCATCGACATTGCCGAACTTGGCCGCCTCATTGGCCAACCCCGCGGCCACCTGATCCGCGGCATCACGCGCGCGCAGAAGACCTTCCGCCCCAGCGACTGGCCCGAGCGGCTCGCCGGCGTCATCACGCTGTTCGTCGGCGAGCGGCGGCCCGGCTATCCGTGCGCGCTGTCGCGGCTCGCGATGCCGGTCGTCGACGGCGGCGTCAAATGCCTGTTCGTGTCGGACGAATTGCGCACCGTATGCGCGGATGCATTCGACTTCGCGATGCAGTTCGCCGCCGACAACGATCTTGCCGTCGAGCTTCAGAGCGCGCCGGCGCTGGCGGTGCGGTGACGGGCAGGTAGCGCTCGGCGGCTTAGAAAGTCTAACCAAATGAGTGGCGGGGGCTGTTAACCCGCCGCACGCCCTGTTAGCTTCGTCGTTGTTTCGCTGATGAGGAGGTCATCGCAAAACCGATACTCGATGGCGAATTTTGGTCACTGATCCAACCTCTGCCGCCACCGCCGAAGCCACGCCGGACGCGATACCCGGGACGCAAGCCGCTCGACGATCGCGCCGTGCCGATCGGGTCCTATTCGTGCTGCAGTCCGGCATCGCCTGGGAGATGCTTCGGCAGGCCGTGGCGTGCCTCACGGCAGTGGCCTCGGCAAGACCCCGTGGGTCCTGGAGCATCCGTTCGCATATTTGATCAGCACAGCCAGTGGATCGGCAGCTTGTTTGCCAACCTGACATCAAAAGAGCGTGAGCAACTTGCCACGTTGCTGGTGAAAGTCTCGGGCAACACGGGCGTCCAAACCGATACCGAGCTAACGGGGCGTCGGCAACGCAATTGATGGGGAGCTCCGCACGTCGCATTACCTGGTAGAACTTTATTCGCCCTCGCCTGCCTGGGAGATTTTGTCTGACGATAACCGTCGTGTATTCATTGACGGCATTGCCAAAGGCATGACTGAACTCGGTACGCTAGGTATCGAGATGCTGACGTTGAGCGAAATCGACCCCGACGTCCCGCGCTCTACGTATCATCGTTTCGTCGGCATCTGGCGCTTCCCTAACGCGACCGCTCGGGACGCTTTGCTCCAGGGCATCCACGATAGCGGATGGTATCGCTACTTCCATCACGTCAATGCCGCAACGCGGACAGGCGAGCTAGGTGAGCATCTGCATGCGTTGGCGAGCTATCGCTAGGATCTCGAGCTCCGCGTCTGCCATGTAGGCCACGCCATGCGCGGCTGCCGCCCCCACGCTCCGACAGGGGTTTCCGGTGCAGCCATCAATAAAATTGATCGTCACGATGAAAATTATGCGTTTTCCTTGCAGCTTGCCGTGAGGCATAGTTGCGACGTGATGACGCACCCATTGAGTTTTCAGTCATGAACATGCGAATCGAGCCGTCAGTGCTCGCGAACCCCGACCTGCAATTTGCGACGCTTTCGTCAGGCATCAGCCTGCCGTATGTCGAGCGGGGCAGCGGCGCGCCGATGGTGTTCGTGCACGGCTCGCTATGCGACTACCGTTACTGGGATCCGCAACTCGCGTCGCTGTCGGCGCACTACCGCTGCATCGCGCCGAGCCTGAGCCACTACTGGCCGGCCGTCGAAGCCGGCATCCAGGACGAGTTCAGCTGGCAGAACCACGTCGACGAGCTCGCCGAATTCATCGATGCGCTCGATCTCGGCCCCGTGCATCTCGTCGGCCATTCGCGTGGCGGCAGCGTCGCGTTCAACGTCGCGCGCCAGCATCCGCAGCTCGTCGACACGCTCACGCTCGCCGATCCGGGCGGCCCGCTTCAACAGCCCGGCGTGCGCGAAGCCGCGCTGCCGGCCGCCGCGATCGCACTGCGCACGAAGGCCGTGAACCTGATCGGGCAAGGCGAAGTGGAAACCGGCCTCGAGATGTTCGTCGACTCGGTGAGCCTGCCCGGCGCATGGAAGAAGAGCACGTCGCGCTTTCGCACGATGGCGATCGACAATGCGAGCACGCTGCCGAAGCAGCTGCGCGATCCGCTGCCCGCCTATTCGCAGCACACGGCGTCGGATATCGCATGCCGCACGCTGCTGATCGACGGCCAGCGCAGCCCGAAGATGTTCCGCAACAACGTCGACACGCTGTCGCAGTGGATCGGCGATGCACGACGGCAGACCGTCGCCGGTGCGTCGCACGGAATGAACGCGGCGAGCCCCGCGGTGTTCAACCGTTACGTGCACGAGTTCGTCGCCGCGTAACGTTCGCGGGCGGCATGCGTTCCGCCCGTTACTCCCCTTCTCTTTCAAAGCGAAGCGATGCGGGCCATCCCGCATCGCTTCGTTTTCCTATTCGTTACGCGGCCGGTTCGGGCTTGCGCGTCACCGCATCCGGCAACCCGAACACGCTGTCGAACGACCAGTTGTACGCGAACGTGAAGATCGGGAAGAACACGATCAGCACCGCGTCGTACAGGAACGCCTGCAGCAGCGACACGTCGAGCCACCACGCGATCAGCGGGATCAGGAACGTCACGAGCGCGACCTGGAATCCGATCGCGTGCACGACACGCCGCCCGACGGTGCGCGTGGTCTCCGCACGCCGCCGCTCCCACGCCTCGAACCCGACGTTGTAGAAAAAATTGACGATGACGCCCGTCGTCGAGATCATCACGCCGAGCAGGCCGCTCGCCGTCGCGCTCGCGCCACTCAGCATGCCGAGCACCGACGACGCGACGAGGATGCCGAGCACCTCGAACATCACGACGTAGACTATGCGCCTCTTCCATCCTTGCATGACCTGCCACCTTCGTATCGAACAAGGTGGCGAGACTACAGCGGGCCCTTCGCCCGCAAAAGTCAGATCCTTTCAATTTTTCTGACAGGAGGCCGCACGTGCTGACCAGCGACCACATCGACATGCTGCTGACCGTCATCGACAAAGGCTCGTTCTCGGCAGCCGCGCGTGCACTGGGCCGCACGCCGTCGGCCGTCAGCATGGCGATCGCGAACCTCGAGGCCGAACTCGACCTCGTGCTGTTCGATCGCGGCACGCGCGAGCCGACGCCGACCGCCGCGATGGCCGCGCTGCTGCCCGACGCGCGATCGATCGCCGAACGGCTGCAGGCGCTGCGCGCGCATGCGCAGCATCTGTCGGAAGGCGTCGAGGACACGCTGCGGCTCGGTCTCGCGGCCGAGCTCGACGGCGCGCCCGTTGCGCGCGCGCTGACGTCCGTGGCCGCGAAGTATCCGGCGCTCGCGATCAGCATCGTCACCGCGCCGCAGGACGCGATCGTCGACGCCCTGCATCGCGGCGCCGTCGATCTCTGCGTCGCGTACGGCGGGCTCGATCTTCATCCGCAGGAACAGATCCACGCGCTGTGGACCGAGACGCTGATTGCCGTCGCCGCGCCCGGTCATCCGTCGATCGCCGAAGCCGCGCAGCCCGAGGCGATCGAGCGGTTGTCGGGGTTCCGGCAGATCGTGATCGCCGATCCCGGGCGACCGCTCACCGACGTGCGCCCGGTGATCGGCAACCGCACGTGGAAGGTGACCGACATGGCGACCGCGATCGCGCTCGTGAAGGCCGGGCATGGCTGGGCGAATTTTCCCGATTCGCTGATCGGCCGGCATGTCGCCGCCGGCGAGCTCGCGCCGCTCGTGTTCGCGAACATCCGCAACGGGCTGCCACTGCCCGTCTACCTGCGCCGGCCGAAGCACACGGGGCTCGGCAAGGCGGCCGGCGAACTGGTGCGGGCGCTGCGGGCTGAAGGCCACCTAGCTTGATCGGGCGTGCGGCGGGACACGGCCGCACGCTCCGCCCGCCGGTGCCGGGCGAGTTTGACCGTTAGTTGCGATATCAGCTCGACGCACCATGAAAAAACCCCGGTCACGCGGGCCTGAGCCTGCATGCCGGGGTTCTTCGATTCGCGGCCGACGGCCGGGCAACGAATTGCCCGAATCGCCCGCCGCTCACGTTCAGCGCGCAGCCACCTCCGCCTTGCCGGTCGCCGCGTCGCCAACCGCAGCCGGCGCCGGCGCCGGCCCCCACCCGCCGCCCAGCGCCCGGATCAGGTTGACCGTCGATACGGCCTGCGCGCCGGTCAACTGGTTCGCCTGCAATTGCGACTGCAGCACCGACCGCTCGCTGTCGATCACGTCGAGATAGGCCACTTCGCCTTCCTGATACTGCGTACGCGACAGCGTCGCCGCACGGCGCGACGCATTGACCGCCGCATCCTGCGCGCGAATCTGGTCGTCGAGCAGGCGCAGATCGGCGAGGTTGTCCTCGACCTCGCGGAACGCGACGAGCACCTGCTGCCGGTAGTTCGCGACCTGCTCGTCGTACTGCGCGCGCGCCTGCTGCACGCCGGCCGCACGCCGCCCGCCGTCGAACAGCGGCAGCGTCAGCGCGGTGCCGGCGAACGGCCCGAGCAGGAACGTGCGGCTCGACCACAGGAACAGGTTGCCGAGCGTCGACGCCTCATACCCGAACGCGCCCGTGATATCGAGCTTCGGGAAGTACGCCGACTTCGCGAGACCGATCCGCGCATTCGCGGCCGCCATCGCGCGCTCGGCCGCCGACACGTCCGGGCGGCGTTCGAGCAGCGCGGACGGCAGGCCCGCGGGGATCTTCGCCGCGACCGGCACGATCGGCGTCTCCTTGAACGCGAAGTCCGCGGGCGCCTTGCCGAGCAGGATCGCGAGCGCATGCTCGGACGCCGCGCGCCGGCGCGCGACGCCGACCGCATCGGCCTGCGCGCTCGCCAGTTCGTTCTTCGCGCGCGACACGTCGAGCTCGCTGATGTCGCCTTCGTTGAAGCGGCGCTGCACGAGCTTCAGCGCCTGGTCGCGCAGTTCGACCGTGCGGCGGTACAGGTCCTGGTCCGAGTCGAGCTGGCGCAGTTCGAAGTAGTTCTGCGCGACGTCCGCCTGCAGCGCGAGCTGCACCGAGCGGAACAGCGCTTCGCTCTGCGCCTGGTCGGCACGCGACGCCTCGACGTTGCGGCCGACGCGGCCGAACAGGTCGGCCTCGTAGGACACCGTGCCCTGCGCGCGCCAAAGCGTCGCGTTGGTCGGGCCCGTGCCCTGCGGCTGGAACTGCGACGCCGACGACAGCCCCTCGCGCGTCGGCCCGAACCCGGCGCCGATTTGCGGGAACCACTGCGAGCGCGCGGTGCGGGTCGCCGCACGCGCTTCCTCGACACGTGCGGCCGCGGCCTTCAGGTTCTGGTTCGCGGCGAGTGCCTGCGCTTCGAGCGCGTCGAGCACCGGATCGCCGAACACCTTCCACCATTCGCCGCGATGCTCGCCGTCCGCCGGTTCGGCGGTCTTCCACGTGCCGGCCTGTTCGCCGGCCGCGAGCGTCGGCGCTTCCTTGAACGCCGCGGGTGTCGACACATCCGGGCGCTTGTAGTCGGGCCCCACCGCGCACGCGGCGAGCAGGGTCGCGAGCAGGGTGCTCGCGGCCGCCACCTTCGCGAAGCGCATCAGGCCATTCGAGTTGTGCATGTTGTCCATCTTCCTATCCTCAAGCATCCGTAGCCGGCACGCCCGTAGCCGGTACGCCCGTAGCCGACGCGCCATAGCCGGCCGAGTCCTTGCCGGCGACGTGGATCTTGCCGCCCGCCAGCGTGCGCAGCACGACATAGAACACCGGCGTCAGCATCAGCCCGAACAGCGTCACGCCGAGCATCCCGAAGAACACCGCGATACCCATCGCATGCCGCATCTCGGAGCCCGCGCCCGTCGACGTGACGAGCGGCACGACGCCCATGATGAACGCGATCGACGTCATCAGGATCGGGCGCAGCCGCAGGCGGCTCGCCTCGATCGCGGCCTCGAGCGGCGTCCTGCCGTCATGCTCGAGTTCGCGCGCGAATTCGACGATCAGGATCGCGTTCTTCGCCGACAGCCCCACCAGCACCATCAAGCCGATCTGCGTGAAGATGTTGTTGTCGCCCTGCGTGAGCCATACGCCCGTCAACGCCGACAGAATGCTCATCGGCACGATCAGGATCACCGCGAGCGGCAGCGTCAGGCTTTCATACAGCGCGGCGAGCACGAGGAACACGAGCAGCACGCTGATCGGGAACACCCACATCGCCGAATCGCCCGCGAGGATCTGCTGGTACGTGAGGTCGGTCCATTCGAACCGCACGCCGCGCGGCAGCGTTTCATGCGCGATGCGCTCGACCGCGGCCTGCGCCTGACCCGACGAGAAGCCCGGCGCCGGGCCGCCGTTGATGTCGGCCGCCGTGTAGCCGTTGTAGCGCACGACCATTTCCGGGCCGAATGTCGGCGTCACCGTGACCAGCGACGACAGCGGCACCATCTCGCCCTTGTCGTTGCGCGTCTTCAGCTGCAGGATGTCGTCCGCGCGCTGCCGGAACGGCGCGTCGGCCTGCACGCGCACCTGGTACACGCGCCCGAAGCGGTTGAAGTCGTTCACGTACAGCGAGCCGAGATACACCTGCATCGTGTTGAACACGTCGGTGACCGGCACGCCCAACTGCTTCGCCTTCACGCGGTCGAGGTCGACGTTGAGCTGCGGCACGTTGATCTGGTAGCTCGTGAACAACGGGCCCAGTTCCGGCGCCTGCTGCGCGCGCTTGATGAAGTCGTTGGTCGCGTCCGACAGCTTCGCGTAACCGACCGCGCCGCGATCCTCGATCTGCATCTTGAACCCGCCGAGCGTGCCGAGGCCGAGCACCGGCGGCGGCGGGAACACCGCGACGAACGAGTCCTTGATCGCACCGTACTGCTGGTTCAGCGCACCGGCGATCGCACCGGCCGACAGCGCCTTGCCGTGCCGTTCCGAGAACGGCTTCAGCGTGACGAACACGATGCCCGCGCTCGAGCTGTTCGTGAAGCCGTTCACCGACAGCCCCGGGAACGCGACCGCGCTCTCGACGCCCGGCTGCTTCAGCGCGATCGAGCCCATGTCGCGAATCACCTTCTCGGTGCGGTCGAGCGACGCGCCGTTCGGCAGCTGCGCGAACGCGATCAGGTATTCCTTGTCCTGCGCGGGCACGAAGCCGCCCGGCACGACCTTCGACACGAGCACGGTCGCGCCCACCAGCACGAGGTACACGCCGAGCATCAGCGTCTTGCGCGACAGCACGCCGCGCACGCCGCGGCCGTAGTTCTCCGCACCGCGGTGGAACACCTTGTTGAAACGCTTGAAGAAGCCGCCGAGCACGCGGTTCATCACGCGCGTGAGCCAGTCCTCCTTGTCGCCGTGACCCTTCAGCAGGATCGCGGACAGCGCCGGCGACAGCGTCAGCGAGTTGAACGCCGAGATCACCGTCGAGATCGCGATCGTCATCGCGAACTGCTTGTAGAACTGGCCGGTCAGGCCCGACATGAACGCGAGCGGCACGAACACGGCGACGAGCGTCAGCGCGATCGCGATGATCGGCCCGCTCACTTCCTGCATCGCCTTGTAGGTCGCCTGCCGCGCGTTCATCCCGCTTTCGATGTTGCGCTCGACGTTCTCGACGACCACGATCGCATCGTCGACCACGATACCGATCGCGAGCACCATCCCGAACAGCGACAACGCGTTGATCGAGTAGCCGAAGCCGAGCAGCAGCGAGAACGTGCCGACGATCGACACGGGCACCGCGATCAGCGGAATGATCGACGCGCGCCAGGTCTGCAGGAACACGATCACGACGATCACGACCAGCGCGATCGCTTCGAGCAGCGTGTGCACGACGGCCTTGATCGACGAACGCACGAACTGCGTCGGGTCATAGACGATCTTGTAGTCGACGCCCGCCGGCATGTCCTGCTTCAGCTCGGCCATCGTCTTGCGCACTTCGTCGGAGATCTGCAGCGAGTTCGCGCCCGGCGACTGGTTGATCGCCATCGCGACGGCCGGCTTGTTGTCGAGCAGCGAGCGCAGCCCGTACTCGGACGCGTCGAGCTCGATCCGCGCGATGTCGCGCAGGTGCGTGACGCCGCCGTCCGGCGTGGTCTTCACGACGATGTCGCCGAACTCGTCTTCCGTCTGCAGGCGGCCGCGCGCGTTCACCGACAGCTGCAGCGGCGTGCCGGGCAGCGACGGCGACGCGCCGATCACGCCGGCCGCGACCTGCACGTTCTGCTCGCGGATCGCCTGCACGACGTCCTCGGCCGACAGCCCGCGCTGCGCGACCTTCTGCGGATCGAGCCACACGCGCATCGCGTAGTCGCCCGAACCCCACAGCTGCACCTGGCCGACGCCCTGGATCCGCGACAGGCGATCCTTCACGTTGATCAGCGCGTAGTTGCGCAGGTAGGTCATGTCGTAGCGGTTGTCCGGCGAGATCAGGTGGACGACCATCGTCAGCGTCGGCGAGCTCTTCACCGTGGTGATGCCGAGCCGCTGCACGTCTTCCGGCAGGCGCGGCAGCGCCTGGTTCACGCGGTTCTGCACGAGCTGCGTGGCCTTGTCCGGATCGGTGCCGAGCTTGAACGTGACGGTGATCGTCATGTTGCCGTCGCTGTTCGCCTGCGACTGCATGTAGAGCATGTCCTCGACGCCGTTGATCTGCTCCTCGAGCGGCGATGCGACCGTCTCGGCGATCACCTTCGGGTTCGCGCCCGGGTACTGCGCCTTCACGATCACCGAAGGCGGCACGACTTCCGGATACTCCGAAATCGGCAGCAGGAACATCGCGATCACCCCGCCCAGCAGGATGATCACCGATAGCACCCCTGCGAAGATCGGCCGGTCGATAAAGAATTTGGATATGTTCATGGGTTGCTCTGTCTGGTTGAACGCGGAAGCGAAGCGGCGCGCCGCTTACGAATCCGCCTTCGACGATGCGGCCGGCTTCGCGTTGCTCGCGAGCGGCGCGGCGGGCGCCGATGCGGCATCGCCGCCGCCCGTCATCGGGACCATGTGCGGTTTCACCTGTTCGCCGGGGCGCACGCGCTGCGTGCCGTTCACGACCACGCGATCGCCGGCGGCGAGACCGCTCACGATCACGCGCTGGTTGCCGTGCTGCATGCCCTGCTGCACTTCGCGGTACGACACGCGGCCCTGCTGGTCGACGACGAACACGAATTTCTTATCCTGGTCGGTGTTGATCGCCGCGTCGTCGACGAGCAGCGCCGGGTGCGGCGCGCTGCCGCCGACCTTCACGCGTGCATACAGGCCGGGGACGAGTGCGCCGTCCGCGTTGTCGAAGCGCGCACGCACGCGGATCGTGCCCGACGACGTGTCGAGGCGGTTGTCGACCGAGTCGATCTCGCCGCTGCGCGAGTAGCCGGTTTCGTTCGCGAGGCCGAGCTCGACCGGCACCTTGCGGCCGCTGCGCGCGCCGTTGATGTATTGCAGGTAGGTCTGCTCGTCCGCGTCGAACGATGCGTAGATCGGCGACACCGACACGAGCGTGGTGAGCGGCGCGGCCGATGCGCCGGCCGATACGACGTTGCCGAGCGTGATTTCGGCGCGCGACACGCGGCCCGATACGGGCGCCGTGATCCGCGTATAGCCGAGGTTGATGCGTGCCGTTTCCAGCGCGGCGTCGGCCGCCTTCAGGTTCGCGCTCGCCTCGCGCGCGGCGTTCTGCTTCTCGTCGTAGTCGCGCTTCGCGATCGCGTTGTCGCCGATCAGCCGCTGCGCGCGCTGCCAGTCGCTCTGCGCGTAGCCGTTGCGTGCCTGCGCGGCCGCAAGCTGCGCGGCCGCACGGTCGGCTTCGGCCTGATACGGGCGCGGATCGATCACGAACAGCACGTCGCCTTTCTTCACGAGCGCGCCGTCCTTGAAGTTCACCGCGACGATCGTGCCCGACACCTGCGGGCGCACGTCGACCTTCTCGACCGCTTCAAGGCGGCCCGAATAGCTTTGCCAGTCGGTCACGGTCTGCGGCACGACGGTCGCGACATCGACTTCGGGCAACGGCGCCGCCGCTTTCTCGGGCGCGTTCGCGCTGACGCGCATCGCGCCGAACGTGCCGAGGCCGACGACGGTGAGCGTCACGATCGCCGCGGTCGCGATCCGGGAGCGGGAAGTGCGTAGGATGGCCATGTAGATCTCCAGTAAGCGTGGATTGGATTGGTTATTCGTTGCGATTCGGTTGACGCGCCTGGAAGCGGCACTGGAAGAAGCGCACGGCTTCCTCGAGCGCGGCCTCGTGCGTGGCGAGCGCCGCGTGCGTGACGTCCGGGTAGCGGATCACCTGCGTGAGCACGCCCGACGAGATCAGGCAGCCCGCGTATTTCTCCGCTTCGACGTGCAGCACGTCGTTCTGCGCGGTGACGACGAGCGTCGGCGGCAGGCCCGCGAGACGCGCCGATTCGAGCGGCGCCGCATACGGGTGCATGCGCTGCGCCGCCTGGGGCAGATAAGCGCGATAACAGGCCGCGCATTCGCGCGCGGTGATGTCGGATGACAGGCGTTCGGCGTCGCCGATGCGCGTCATGCTCGGGTCGAGCATTGGCCCGAACAGCGCCTGCGCGGCGATCGACACTTCGCCGCGATCGCGTGCGATGAACGCGAGGCAGTTCGCGAGCTGGCCGCCCGCATCGTGCCCCGCGACGCCGATCTTCTTCGGATTGCCGCCGAACGCGCGGGCGCGCGTCGCGGCCCACACGGCCGCGCGATACGCATCCTCCGGCGCGGCCGGAAACGGAAAGGCCGGCGCGAGCGAATAATCGACCGACACTACGAGAGCTGGTAAGCGTTCTGCTAAAAAGCGCGCGGCGAAGTCGGCGTCGTCGAGCGTGCCGCGCACGAAACCGCCGCCGTGGAAGTAAAGCACTACCGGCAGTCCGGTCTTGTCCGCGCGCCGATAGAGGCGCAGCGCGATGTCCTGCGCGTGGCCGGGGATTTCGACCTCCGCGACCGTCAGTGCCGCGCCGGCTCTGGCTTCGGCGGGCAATGCGGCTTTCAGGAATTTGCTGAATTCAGAAGCGTCCATGACGATGCAGCATCCATTTCGAGATGGAACGAATTCTGGATCCGGCAGACATCGGGATAAATGCCTATAATCCGGCAACACAATTCAACGCCCCCGAACAATCCCAGGCTGCGTTCACCCACGAGGTAGCGCAGCCTTGTTGTTCGCGGGCTCATTAGATTGCGGAGGTTGTGATGGACCGGCTTCAGGCCATGCAGGTGTTTACTCGCGTCGTCGATACAAGCAGCTTCACCAAGGCAGCAGAAACGCTCAGCCTGCCGCGGGCGTCCGTCACGACGATCATCCAGAATCTCGAAGCATTCCTCGGCGTGCGCCTGATGCACCGGACCACGCGCCGGCTGTCGCTCACGCCGGACGGCGCCGCGTACTACGAACGGTGCGTGCGGATCCTCGCCGATGTCGAGGAAACCGAAGCAAGCTTCCAGAACAACAACCGGAAGCCGCACGGAAAGTTGCGTATCGACATGCCGGGCTCGATCGGGCGGCTGCTCGTGATTCCGTCGCTGTGCGAATTCCACACGCGCTATCCGGACATCGACCTGCAGCTCGGCCTGTCCGACCGCCCGGTCGACCTGCTGCAGGAGGGCGTCGACTGCGTGATCCGCGTCGGTGCGCTGCAGGACTCGTCGCTCGTCGCGCGCCGCGTCGGCCTGTTCGAAGGCGTGACGGTGGCCGCGCCGTCGTATCTCGAACATCACGGCGAGCCGCAGACGATCGAGGATCTGAACGACCACAAGGCCGTCAACTATTTCTCGAGCCGCACGGGCCGCACGATCGACTGGTCGTTCCTGATCGACGGCAAGGAAACCGAGATCAAGATGAACAGCATCGTGTCGGTCAACGATGCGGATGCGTACGTGACCTGCGGCGTCGAGGGCTTCGGGCTGATCCAGCCGCCGCTGTTCATGGTGCTGCCGCACCTGCGCGAAGGCCGGCTCAAGGAAGTGCTGCCGGGCATCAAGCCGCTGCCGATGCCGATCTCGGTCGTGTACCCGCACAGCCGGCACCTGTCGCCGAAGGTGCGCGTGTTCGTCGACTGGATCGCCGAAGTGTTCGACCGCTGCCCGCTGCTGAGCGGCAAGGGCAGCCTCGACGCGACATGCAGCAAGCGCACGTTCGAGGAAGCCGAGCGCGCGCCGGCGCTCGACACGCCGGTCATCAACGAGTGGGTCGCGTAATCGTCTGAACCGCTGCGCGCGGGCTGTCCGGCCCGCGCGCCGTCCCGCCTTCGCGCCGTGCCGGTGTCACCGCCGTGCCACCCGCGCCTCCGCGCACAGCGTCTTTCCCGAATCCGCATCACACCTTTGCGCCACGCGCGGCAATCGTCGGTGCGCGTCGCCGCGCTGCGCGCCACATCGCCGTGAGCCCCGCCGGAAGCGGCTTCGCGCGCGATTCGAATAACCCTGCCGACGTTACGGATGGCGATTGTTCCTCGATCGCGACTATTCAATTCGCGTCAGCCGCATTTATCGCGACGGAACAGACACCTAGAGTAAACCCTGTCGCGCACCTCGTTGCGCATCGAACAGCCCCGTTTGACGGGACCGGAGCGAGCGCTCATGCGCCAACTCCGACCAACACAGGAGTTACGTCATGAACCGCCGCCACCTTCTCTCCGCCGTCGCCCTCGCACTCGCCGTGTCCGCACCGGCGTTCGCCGATACGACCACCCCGCACGCCGGCGACTACGGCAACACGTCGTGGTACACGCAGCACAACAACGGCCCGCGCACCCGCGCCGAAGTCAGCGCGGAAGTCGAGCAGGCCCGCCGCGACGGCACGCTGGCGTGGCTGCGCAAGGCGAATTCGTATCCGCAAGGGCTCGAACTCGCGCAAGGCCCGTATCGCCCGACGCCGGAAGGCAACCAGCTCGCAGGCGCAGGCCGGTAAACGTGCGACGCCGCGCAACGGATGATCCGGTGCGCGGCGTCGTGATACCGCCGTCGAATATTCGATTAGTCAGTTAGTTGCAGGAGCCTGTGATGAACGATCAACTTCCTTCGCCGCTCGATCATTGGGACGACACCACGCCGGTGTGGACGCCGTTCCGTTCCGCGCTGCAATCGCATTGACCTGCGCGTCGACGTCCGGCTGAAGACGCTCGGCCGTCAACGGCGCGGCACACCGTCGCGCCATTCGCCCCAGTGCGTGACGATGTCCTGCACGAGCGGATTGCCCGCGCGATACAGGTTCTCGGTCGCCGGGGCGAAGCCGCCCTGGTCCGCGTAGTTCAGCAGGTTGTCGGCACTCGTCTGCCCCACATACGGCCGGTCGAAATCGGACCCCGTGCGCAGCACCGCGACGCGCGACAGGTCGACCCGCTTCACGCTCGCCGCGCGCTTGAGCGCTTCATACGTCGCGTTGTCTTCCTGCGCGGTCATGCAGTACGTGCCCTTGCCGTCGGTCAGGATCTTCGTCCACTGGCGCGCTCGCTCGCCGATCAGCGTGCCCGAGAACCACGTGTTGCCTGATGACGTGTCGCACTGGATCACCGTCGGCGGCCGGTTCGCCGGCGCATACGTGAACTTCGCGCGTGCGGCCTGGGCCTGCGCGCTGTCGGCGAGCACGATGTTGCGCGACAGCGCATACGCGGCATCGGTCAGCTGCGGGTTGAGCTGGAACACTTCGGTGCGGTAGTCGAGCGGCGGCTTGTCGTTCGGGCTCTTCGTATTGATGCCGAGAAAGCCCGTGTTCCAGCCGGCCGGAATTTCGCGCGCGTCGAGCTCCCATTGCAGGCTGAAGTCGACGAGGTATTTCGACCACGCCGCGGAACCGACCGTGCCTTGCGCGGGGTCGACGCCCGCGATGCCGGACACGAGGAAGTACGTGCGGCGCAGGTCGAAGCGCTGCGAGAACGTGAGCGCCATGATCGTCGCCGATGCGTTCGCGTAGCCCATGCCGGTCGTCACCACGCACACGTCCTGCTGGTTGCAGTGAACGGCCGGATAGTCGGGCGACAGGCCGGGCACGGTGATGTCGCGCCACGGGCCGAGCCGGTCGAGCCATGCCTGGCCCTCGGGACCGAACATCGTGATGATCATGACCTTGACCGGGCGGCCCTGTGCACCGGTCTCGGCGAATGCCGTATTGCCCGCGTTGCTGCCCTGGTTGTCCTGTGCGATCGACGGCGCGGTCGCACAGGCGGCAAGCGAGAATGCAGCTGCGGAAAGGATGGAGCGAGTCAGCATCGGCGTTCCTTGTTTCGGAGATGTTGAGTGAGAACGGCTGTCGGAGACTGCGCGAGGGAGTATAGAACGCGCGTGCGCGATGCGGAACCCGACTACGAAACGGCCGGGACGGCGTTCGAGTACGCCGGTGGTACGCATGAAATGCGCGACGCGGCGGCATCGGCATGCGCGTCGCGCTACACCATCAGGAATACTATTTGATTTACCGACATACGCGCCGATGTCGGCACACGCACCGCCGACGACGCGAATGACTCGATGCGGACCACGACGCGCACCGCCTGGTTCGCGATCGTCGGCCCGAACAGGAAATCGTGCATCGGTCGCGGATGCCTTCGACGGAAGGCATCGATTCCAGCGACCGGCAACGATCCGGCGCGAGAAAAAACGCGTCAGGCGACGTCGACGCGCGAAGGCCCGTCCACCATCTCGCCGATCACGACCGCGCGGTCGAACCCGTCGGCGCGGAAGCACGCGAGGACATCGTCGACCGCATCCGGCGCGCACGCGACCAGCAGGCCGCCGGACGTCTGCGGATCGGTCAGGAGCGCCTGCGCGACAGGTGGCAGGCCATCGGCGAGCCGCACGTCGGAGCCGTAGGCGGCCCAGTTGCGCCCCGATGCGCCGGTAAACACGCCATCTGCGACGAACGCCTCGACGCCCGCCAGCCACGGCAGCGACGCGTAATGCACGCGTGCGGTGAGGTTCGCGCCGCGCGCGAGCTCGAGCGTGTGACCGAGCAGCCCGAAGCCCGTGACGTCGGTCAGCGCATGCACGCCCGGCAGCGCGGCGAGTTCGGCGCCCGGCCGGTTCAGCTTGGTGGTCGTCGCGACCATCTGCGCGTAGCCGGCATCGTCCAGCTGGTTCTTCTTCAGCGCGGCCGACAGCACGCCGACGCCGAGCGGCTTGCCGAGCACGAGCACGTCGCCCGCGCGCGCGGCCGCGTTGCGCTTCACGCGCGACGGATGCACGACGCCGATCGCCGCGAGCCCGTAGATCGGCTCGACCGAATCGATCGAATGGCCGCCCGCGACCGGAATGCCGGCATCCGCGCACACCGCTTCGCCGCCGCGCAGCACGGCCGCGATCGTTTCGTGCGGCAGCACGTTGATCGGCATGCCGACCAGCGCGAGCGCGAGGATCGGCTTGCCGCCCATCGCGTAGACGTCCGATAGCGCATTGGTGGCCGCGATGCGGCCGAAGTCGAACGGATCGTCGACGATCGGCATGAAGAAGTCCGTCGTCGCGACGATCGCCTGCTCGTCGTTCAGCCGGTAGACGGCCGCGTCGTCCGAGGTCTCGGTACCGACCAGCAGATCCGGGAACAGCGCCGGCGGCGTCGCCCGCTTCAGCAGTTCGGACAGCACGCCCGGCGCGATCTTGCAGCCGCAGCCGCCCCCGTGCGACAGGCTCGTGAGGCGTGGAACGGCGGGCGGGGTGAGGGTGGCTTCGGTCATCGTCGGCATCCGGTGAATAGCAACGTTCCATTATCGACAATTCCGCGCGAATGCGCCCGATACCCACATAATTGACGGCGCTTGCCCGCTCCCGCCTTCACCCGCGCCTTCATCGATGGATCACCTCTTCATCGGCCTCGTGCTGTGCTCCGCCCTGCTGCATGCGATCTGGAACGCGTTCCTGCATGTCAGCGAGGACCGGCTCGTCCAGCTCGGCACGATGTCGCTGCCGTATCTCGCGTTCGGCGCGGCCGGCGCCGCACTGCTGCCCGCGCCGGCGCCCGCCGCGTGGCCGTACATCGCCGCGTCGGCCGCGCTCGAGGTCGCATACTGCTTCACGCTCGCGCGTGCGTACCGCAGCGGCGAGTTCGGACAGATCTATCCGATCGCGCGCGGGATATCGCCGCTGCTCGTGTCGGTGCTCGCGCTGGCGATGCTGCACGAGCAGCCGACGCCGTTCGGCTTCGCGGGCATCGCGCTGGTGTCGTTCGGGATCATGTCGCTCGCGCTGCGGCGCGGCTTCCGGTTCTCCGCGGAAGGCGTGCCGTATGCGCTGCTCACCGGCGTGTTCATTGCCGCGTATTCGCTCTGCGACGGGATCGGCTCGCGCGTGTCCGGCAGCGCGCTCGGCTACATCGCGTGGGTGTACCTGCTGTGGAGCGTGCCGCAGCTCGTGCTGGTCTGCGCGGTGCGCGGCGGCCCGCGCAGGGTGCTCGGTTCGCGCACGGCGCTCGCGCAGGGTGCGATCGCCGGCACGATCTCGCTCGCCGCGTACGGGATCGTGATCCTCGCGTACCGGCACCTGCCGGTCGCGACCGTGTCGGCGCTGCGCGAGACGAGCTCGATCTTCGCGGTCGCGATCGGCTGGTTCGTGATGCGCGAGCGGCCCGGCGCGCAGCGGCTCGTCGCGTGCGCGCTGGTGGTCGCGGGGGCCGCGTTGATCCGGCTGTAACGCACGCGAATGCCCGGCGCCCGCATTGCGGAGCCGATCATCCGTTTCCCTGGCGACTGCCCGCATCGCGTCGCGGTCACGCCGTCGCCCCCGTCCCGTCAAGCCGTCGCGACGGCCCGGTCGAACGCGCGCTCGTCGATCGCCTCGGCGAGCGTCGCGAACGCCGTCGCGATCTCGTCCTCCGGCACGCACGCATAGCCGAGCAGCAAGCCCGACGCCGCGCGTTCGCGCTCCGCGTAGTAGCCGGACAGCGGCCGCACGACGATGTTGCGCTCGAGCGCGGCCTGCGCGACCGCGCGATCGTCGACACCATCCGGCAGCCGCGTGACGAGATGCAGCCCCGCATCGCTGCCGAGCGCCTGCAGCGTGTCGCCGTAACGGCGCGCGACCGCGTCGAGCAGCACCTCGCGGCGCTGCCCGTACAGCGTGCGCATCTTGCGGATATGCGACACGAAGTGCCCTTCCGCGATGAACTCGGCGAGCACCGCCTGCTGCAACAGCTGGCCCTCGCGATACAGCTCGGCGCTCGCGGTCGCGAAGCTCTCCGCGAGCGGCTCCGGCGCGACCAGATACCCGACCCGCAGCCCCGGGAACAGCGTCTTGCCGAAGCTGCCGACATAGATCACCTGCCCGGCCGTATCGAGCCCCTGCAGCGACGCGAGCGGCCGGCTGCCATAGCGGAATTCGCTGTCGTAGTCGTCCTCGATGATCCAGCAGCCGTGCTGGCGCGCGTATTCGAGCAGCATCCGGCGCCGCGCGAGGCTCATCACCATCCCGAGCGGATACTGGTGCGACGGCGTGACGAGCATCAGCTTCGGCGGCTCGGCGAGATCGGCGGCCGATGGCGCGATCCCCTCGTCGTCGACCGGAATCGGCCGCGTCGTCAGCCCCGACACGTTCAGCACGCTGCGCACGCCCCAGTAGCACGGATCCTCGGTCCAGATCGCGTCGCCCGGATCGGTCAGGAGCCGCACCGCGAGGTCGATCGACTGGTGGATCCCGGTCGTGATCACGATCTGCTCGGGCGTGCAGCGCACCGAGCGCGACGTGCGCAGGTAATCGGCGAGCGCCTCGCGCAGCAGCGCGAGCCCGCCGCCCGGCGCGTAGGTCAGAAGATCGGGGCGCAGGCGCCGCCAGTACTTGTTGTGCAGCCGCGTCCACACGCGCGCCGGAAAGCGTGACACATCGGGCACGCCGGGCATGAACGCGCCGCCCTGGCGCTTCGACACGCCCGCGCCTTCGACGAGCCGCGTGCCGCGCGCGGACAGCCGCCGCGCGGAAGACGGCACCACCGCCGGGCCGGCGGCCGGGTCGGACGGCGTGCCGACGATCTCGTCCGGCGCGCTGTCGGCGACGAACGTGCCGCGCCCCGTCGCCGAGTTCACATAGCCTTCGAGCGCAAGCTGTTCGTAAACCTGCGTGACCGTGTTGCGGGCGATCCCGAGCTCGGCCGCGAGCAGCCGCGACGACGGCACGCGCGTGCCGGCCGGCAGTTCGCGCGACAGGATCGCCTGCTGCAGCAGGCGGTGCAGCTGCCGGTAGATCGGCTGTTCGCCGCCGCGCACGAGGCGCTGCGCCAGCCAGTCCGACAACACGCTTGCGCGCATGATTGGCTCCTGAATATTTATTGAAATGGCTCTGATTGTCAGAGCCAAATGTGATTATAGTCGCCTCCATGGGCTGCCAATGCGGCCGATTTTTATCCCACCGGACAGAACATCAAGGAGATGACCGTGAAGAATGCCGACCTGCAGGCCCGCAAGAACGCCGCCACCCCGCGCGGCGTCGGCGTGATGTGCGATTTCTACGCAGCCCGCGCCGAGAACGCGGAGCTGTGGGATGTCGAAGGCCGCCGCTTCATCGATTTCGCCGCCGGCATCGCGGTGCTGAACACGGGCCACCGCCACCCGAAGATCGTCAAGGCGATCGCGGACCAGCTGAACAGCTTCACGCACACCGCTTACCAGATCGTCCCGTACGCGTCGTACGTCGAGCTGGCGGAAAAGATCAACGAACGCGCGCCGGGCGACTTCCAGAAGAAGACGGCGTTCTTCACGACCGGCGCCGAAGCCGTCGAGAACGCGATCAAGATCGCCCGCGCCGCAACCGGCCGTCCGGGCGTCATCGCGTTCTCGGGCGGCTTCCACGGCCGCACGATGATGGGCATGGCGCTGACCGGCAAGGTCGCCCCGTACAAGCTGAACTTCGGCCCGTTCCCGGGCGACGTGTTCCACGCGCCGTACCCGAACGCCGTGCACGGCGTGACGACGGCCGACTCGATCAAGGCGATCGAGATGCTGTTCAAGGCCGACATCGATCCGAAGCGCGTCGCCGCGATCATCTTCGAACCGGTCCAGGGCGAAGGCGGCTTCAACCCGGCGCCGGCCGAATTCGTGCGCGCACTGCGCAAGATCTGTAATGAGCACGGCATCCTGCTGATCGCCGACGAAGTGCAGACGGGCTTCGCGCGTACCGGCAAGCTGTTCGCGATGCAGCACTACGACGTGTCGGCCGACCTGATCACGATGGCGAAGAGCCTCGCGGGCGGCATGCCGCTGTCGGGCGTCGTCGGCCGTGCCGACGTGATGGACGCGGCGGCGCCCGGCG
The DNA here is from genome assembly GCF_003853415.1 of Burkholderia sp. Bp9142. GTDB lineage: Bacteria > Pseudomonadota > Gammaproteobacteria > Burkholderiales > Burkholderiaceae > Burkholderia. The sequence goes on from NZ_QTPP01000043.1 coordinate 63,026, forward strand.
GCCTCGGCGGCACCTACGCGGGCAACCCGCTGGCCGTCGCGTCGGCACACGCGGTGCTCGAGATCATCGACGAAGAGAAGCTGTGCGAGCGCGCGACGCAACTCGGCGACGTGCTGAAGGCGAAGCTGAATGCGCTGCAGGCCGACGTGCCGCAGATCGCCGACGTGCGCGGCCCGGGCGCGATGATCGCGGTCGAGTTCCTGAAGCCGGGCTCGGGCGAGCCGGATGCCGAGTTCACGAAGCGCGTGCAGGCGCGTGCGCTCGAGCGCGGGCTGCTGCTGCTCGTGTGCGGCGTGTACTCGAACGTCGTGCGCTTCCTGTTCCCGCTGACGATCCCGCAAGCCGTGTTCGACGAAGCGCTCGTGATCCTCGAGGAAGTGCTGAAGGAAACGGTCGGCGTGCCGGCCTGAGTTTCCGTCGAAATGAATTGAATGCGCCGCCGCCGTCTTCACGACGGCGGCGGCCGTTTCATCCGTCCATTTTCAAAGCAGGTGATTCATATGAGCACCGTTCAGGAAACCCTGGCACTGAAAGACCCGTCGTTGTTCCGCCAGCAGGCGTACGTCAACGGCGAATGGCAAGGCGCGGCGAACGGCGAGTCGTTCGACGTCCGCAACCCGGCAACCGGCGGCCTGCTCGGCACCGTGCCGGCGATGGGCACGGCCGAGACGCGTCACGCGATCGAGGCCGCGAACGCCGCATGGCCGGCGTGGCGCAAGAAGACCGCGAAGGAACGCGCGGCGATCCTGCGCAAGTGGCACGACCTGATGATGGACAACGCCGACGACCTCGCGCTGATCCTGACCACCGAGCAGGGCAAGTCGCTGGCCGAGGCGAAGGGCGAGATCGGCTACGCGGCATCGTTCCTCGAGTGGTTCGCGGAAGAAGGCAAGCGCGTGTACGGCGACACGATCCCGACGCCGGCGAGCGACAAGCGCATCGTCGTGACGAAGGAAGCGATCGGCGTGTGCGCGGCGATCACGCCGTGGAACTTCCCGGCGGCGATGATCACCCGCAAGGTCGGCCCGGCGCTCGCGGCAGGCTGCCCGATCGTCGTGAAGCCGGCCGAAGCGACGCCGTTCTCTGCACTCGCGATGGCCGTGCTGGCCGAGCGCGCGGGCGTGCCGGCCGGCGTGTTCAGCGTCGTCACGGGCGACCCGAAGGCGATCGGCGGCGAACTGACGTCGAACCCGATCGTGCGCAAGCTGTCGTTCACCGGCTCGACGCCGGTCGGCCGCCTGCTGATGTCGCAATGCGCGGCGACGGTCAAGAAGGTGTCGCTGGAGCTCGGCGGCAACGCGCCGTTCATCGTGTTCGACGATGCCGATCTCGATGCGGCCGTGCAGGGCGCGATCGCGTCGAAGTACCGCAACAGCGGCCAGACCTGCGTGTGCACGAACCGTTTCTACGTGCACGAAGCCGTGTACGACCAGTTCGCGCAGAAGCTCGCGGCGGCGGTCGGCCAGCTGAAGGTCGGGCGCGGCACGGAGCCGGGCGTCACGCAGGGTCCGCTGATCAACGAAGCGGCCGTGCTGAAGGTCGAGGCGCACATCGAGGACGCGCTCGCGAAGGGCGCGACCATCGTGACGGGCGGCAAGCGCCATGCGCTCGGCCACGGCTTCTTCGAGCCGACCGTGCTGACGGGCGTCACGCCGGCGATGAAGGTCGCGAAGGAAGAGACGTTCGGGCCGCTCGCGCCGCTGTTCAAGTTCGGCAGCGACGACGAGGTGATCCGCCTCGCGAACGACACCGAGTTCGGTCTCGCCGCGTATTTCTACAGCCGCGACATCGGCCGCGTGTGGAAGGTCGCCGAGGCGCTCGAATACGGGATGGTCGGCGTGAACACGGGCCTGATCTCGAACGAAGTCGCGCCGTTCGGCGGCGTCAAGCAGTCGGGCCTCGGCCGCGAAGGCTCGCACTACGGCATCGACGACTACGTCGTGATCAAGTACCTCTGCCTCGCCGTCTGACGGTTCGGGGCCTGGCGCCGCTTTGGTGACAGGCCCTGACCGCCCGGCCGGAACCGGGCGGTCACGACGCGGGCCGGTGCCTCTCTCCGCCGTGCCCGCGTCACCTTGCGCTACCTCGGTCCGCTCGATGTCCGCATGCTCCGCGCACGCGACTGTGACCGCAAGGCCGGCCTCTGCCGAACGGCATACCCCACCCGATTTCGTTCAAGTCTCATTTCTCGTTCGCCAGCAAACCGCTAGATTGAGCGTTCCGCCTCGATCCCGTTTGCTCGCCCATGAACACTTCACCCAACTGCGCGGTTCGCGCACGGCCCGTGTGCAGCGTCCCTCGGCCGCGTCGTCGCACTCGCCCCGGGCTCCACCGAGGCCCGCGGTGCATCATCGACCCTGCGAACCGCGGAGCGCGCTCATGATCGTGAGTACCGCCAATCGCCGAATGCTCCCGCCGCCGCGAAGCGCCAGCGGCACGAGCAACCACCAGCCGTTCAACGTCATCTACGACGGGCCGGCGCTCGCCGAGCATCGGATGGACGTACGTGACCTCGCGCCGGCGCTGATCGCGATCGCCGACCTCTTCACGTCCGCCAACAAGGAGCTCAATGGCGAGAACACCGAGGTTCGACTTGAGGTTCGGGGCAGCTTCAAGGCCGGTTCGTTCCACGCCGAGCTGATCTTCGTCCAGTCGCTCGCGAGCCAGATCCGCGACCTGTTCGCAGGGCCGAGTGCCAATGCGTTCAGCAACGCGCTGGCGATCCTCGCCGCACTCGGCATCGTCGGAGGCGGCGGCCTGATCGGCCTCATTCGCACGCTGCGCGGGCGCAAGCCGCAGCGCACCGAGCCCGAGGGAACGCATACCCGGGTCTGGATATCGGAACGGGAATCCTTCATCGTCGAGGAAGCCATCTATCGGCTCTACCAGAACCGGGCGGTCCGCGTCAGCCTGCAGAAAGTGCTGTCCCCGCTCGAACGCGAAGGCATCTCGAGCTTCGGCATCGTTCGCGGTGACGCAGTCGAGCTCGCGATCGAGAACGATGAACTTGATGCGTTCTCGATGAGTGACGATCCCGGGGAAGTGGTCACGGATACGATCGCGCACAAGGTGCTGCTGCTCGAATCCGTCGTGTTCAAGGACGGCAACAAGTGGCGCGTGCACGACGGCTCGTTCGCGTTCTTCGCCGCGCTGGACGACGAACAGTTTCTCGCGAAGGTCGATGCCGGCGAGCGCTTCGGAAAGGGCGACGTACTGGTCGTCGATCTGCGTCAGACGCAGATCATCACCGACGAGGGGCTCCGCAACGAATATCGCATCGTCAAGGTTCGCGAGCATCGTGCGCCGCTGCAACCGGCGCTGATCTGATCTTCGCCCGCATGGAGGTGACGTGCGGGCCGGTGTCTCTCCGCGCCGTGCCCGCGTCACCTCCCTTCCCCGCGCTCAACGAAACACATTCACCGCATCCACCAGCCGCGTCGCCTGCTGCTTCAGGCTCTCCGACGCCGCCGTGCTCTGCTCGACCAGCGCGGCGTTCTGCTGCGTGATGTTGTCCAGATGCACGACCGCCTGGTCGACCTGCGCGACACCGGTGCTCTGCTCGGCCGTCGACGAGCTGATCTCCGCGATCAGGTCCGACACGCGCTTCACCTGCGTGACGATGTCCTCCATCGTCCTGCCGGCACCGTCGACGATCCGGGCGCCCGATTCGACCCGCTCGACACTCGCGCCGATCAGCGTCTTGATTTCCTTCGCCGCGTTCGCGCTGCGCTGCGCGAGCGCGCGCACCTCGCCCGCGACCACCGCGAAACCGCGCCCCTGATCACCCGCGCGCGCCGCTTCGACCGCCGCGTTCAGCGCAAGAATGTTGGTCTGGAACGCGATCCCGTCAATCACGCCGATGATGTCGGCAATCTTGCGCGAGCTCGCCGTGATGTCGTTCATCGTCGTGACGACTTCGCTCACCGCCTGCCCGCCGCGCTCGGCCGCCTCGCTCGCGGACACCGACAACTGGTTCGCCTGCAGCGCCGTCTCCGCATTGCTCGACACGGTGGCCGTCATCTCGGCCATCGACGCAGCCGTCTGCTGCACGCTGGTCGACGCCTGTTCGGTGCGTGCGCTCAGGTCGTTGTTGCCCTGCGCGATCTCGTTGCTCGCGCGCTGCACGTTGTGCACCTGTTCGCTGACGTCATCGACGAGCCAGCGGAACATCAGACCGAGCTGGTTGATCGTGCGCAGCGTCATGCCGATCTCGTCGACCCGGTTCATCCG
>NZ_QTPP01000044.1 GCF_003853415.1 Burkholderia sp. Bp9142
CGCCCCCGCCGCCCGCGGGGCCCTGCCGGCCCCGCCCCTCACCCGGCTCGCCCCCGCGTTAAACCGCCGGGGGCCCGGCCGGCCGTGCCGCGCCCCGGCGGGGCGCACGAGAGCCGTCGGGATTCGCTGTGCGATGCACGTTGCAAGTTTGACGGGTGTTGGTCCCATCCCCGAGGTCAACACCTCTTTTTGCCTGACGAGGGTACGAGGAGGCCTCAATCATGAGGATCTTTTTGGTCGCTCTGCTGCTGTACGGCACACAAGCCGCCGCACAGTCGGTTTTCCGGAACCCTGCGGTCTTCGTCATCCTGAGCGAGCAGACCCTCGCGAACGCCGCGAGCGTTCAGCAGGCGCTGACGACGCTCGGCCGTCCGGACAACACGGCATGCGTGCCGATGATGATGGTCGGCGACCCGCAGATGATTTACATGATGCCGGAGGAAGGGCACGCGCCGTCGTGGCAATCGCCGGTGTACGGTCGCGGCGCGCCGTTCGAGGCGCAGAACGGGCCGGCCCCGACCGGCAAGACGGTCGGGGCGATGCAGCACGCGGAGGACATGCGGACGCAGCCTTGGAGCGACAGCAGCGCGATCACGCAGAAGATCGCCGGCGAGCCGAGCCTGTCCGCGTCGGCGCGGGTCAGCGACTGGCAACGCAAGGGGCTGAACACGATCGAGACGGCGCCTGCGACGGAGGTGACGGTGAACGGAAAGACCTACCGCACCTATCGCGAAGACCTCAACCAGGCCGCGCGGCCCGTCGTCGAACCGCAGATCTACACGCAGCGTGTCGTGTTCTGCCGATGACGAAACTTTCCCGAGCGGAGAGGCCGGCAGCGGTAGCGCGCGGGCAGGGAGGCCCGTCGCGCACCGGTGCGCGACGCCCGCTCCGCCAGACAACCCTACGCGGCGAGGCCATCATGAACCATTGCTGCCCGATCAGACTGTCAGGCCCGCAGGAGGGCGAACGGGCCGCATGCCCGAGCCCGTTCGTCGCGCTCCGGCTTCACCATACCGTGCCGTCGCGCCCGCTCGTGTATCTGTCGCAGCATCCCGACGCGGGGCTCGTCGACTGTCTCGCATCGCGCGGCTGGGACGTGCGGCGCGCGAAATCCGTTGCGGACGCACTCAATCTCGTGAAGGCGAACCGCCTGCATGCGGGCATCGTCGATTTCGGCGACTTCGCGTCACCCGACGTCGCGTCGTTCGAGGCGCTGCTGCGCGATTCGCGTATCGGCTGGGTCGCGCTCGCCGACGACGCGCGGCTGCGCGACGCCACCATCGCGCGCCTGATCCGCCAGTGCTGCTTCGGTTACGTGCGCAATGCGTCGGCCTGCACGACGATCGGCTATCTCGTCGGCCATGCGTACGGGATGCTGAAACTGGCGGACAGCGAACCGGCCGTCGATGCCGCGCCGCCCGGCGGTGCGATGATCGGCGCATGCGACGCGATGCGCCGCCTGTTCGCGACGATCCGCAAGATCGCGAACACCGAGGCCACCGTGTTCATCGCCGGTGAATCCGGGACCGGCAAGGAACTGACCGCGGCGGCGATCCACCAGCATTCGTCGCGCGCCGACGCGCCGTTCGTCGCCGTGAATTGCGCGGCCATTCCGTCGACGCTGCTGCAGGCCGAGCTGTTCGGACATGAGCGCGGCGCGTTTACCGGCGCGCACCAGCGCAAGATCGGCCGCATCGAGTCCGCGCACGGCGGCACGCTGTTTCTCGACGAAATCGGCGACATGCCGTTCGAGAGCCAGGCGAGCCTGCTGCGGTTCCTGCAGGAGGGCAAGATCGAGCGGCTCGGCGGGCGCGCGTCGATTCCGGTGGACGTGCGGATCGTGTCCGCGACCCACGTCGATCTCGAGGCCGCGATGCAGGCGGGGCGGTTTCGTGCGGACCTGTATTACCGCCTGTGCGTGCTGCGCATCGACGAGCCGCCGCTGCGCGCGCGCGGCCGCGACATCATGCTGCTCGCCGACCACGTGCTGCGGCGTTATCGCGGCGACGGCTCGCACCGGATTCGCGGCTTCATGCCGTGCGCGATCGAGGCGATCCACAGCTATGCGTGGCCGGGCAACGTGCGCGAACTGATCAACCGGATCCGCTTCGCGGTCGTGATGACGAACGGCCCGCTGATCTCGGCCGTCGATCTCGAACTGAACCAGTACACGTCGCACCGGCCGCCGACGCTCGCCGACGCGCGCAGGCAGGCCGAGCGGCGCACGATCGAGGAAACGCTGCTGCGGCATCGGCACCAGCATGCCGACGTCGCGGCGGAACTCGGGATTTCGCGCGCGACGCTGTACCGCCTGATGAGCGCGCACGGCCTGCACGGCTGACGCCGGTTGCGCCGGCGCGTGGCGTCAGGCCGGCCGTTCGAAGCCCGATTCGACCCAGCGCGCGGCGCTGGCCTTGTTGAGCTTGAACCCGGCGGACACCTTCGCGTCGGCCAGCAGCTCGCCGTACGGGTCGAACGCCTTCAGTTGCGCATACGGCTCGAATTCGTCCGGCACGATGTCGAGCGTCACCGACACATCCTGCCCGTCGTCGTCCTGGACCGTCACTTCCTTGTGCAGCATCGCGCGGCGCTGCTGCTCGTGACGCATCAGCACCTCGGTCGCGGTCTTCACCAGCGTGCGGAACGCGTTCGCGTCCATCGGCTTCGGGTTCTTCTTGTCGCGGCCCATCGTCCACGGGCCGACGAGCGCGGGCTCGGCTTCGCCGTCCTTGATCATCTCGACGGCCCAGCCGTCGTCGTCTTCGTTCTTGATGATGCGGGCCGTCCAGCCGTTGTCGCGCCAGAGGCCGTCTTCGTGGAGGGTGGTGTCGTCGGATTGCAGATCGGATTCGGTCATGGAGGAAGCGCGGCGAACGAGCGGGGCGCGCGGCCGGGAGCGGCGCGCTGCCCGCGGCCGGTCGCCCGGAGTGGCATGCAAAGGCCGCAATTTTAACCCGCGGGCCGTCCGTGCGGCCCGCGCCGCCCGCAACGTCGGCCGTCCGGCCGACTCAGGCCGCCGCCGAACGGTCGGACCGGCGCAAATATCAAACTCGTATTACGTTCCCGCAGGCCAATCTATACGCCGTCCGATATCCCGGCGGAGCGCCGCTTCCTAGAATAACGACCGGGATAAAAATATCCCGAACGTCCAACCAACGCCGATCCGGCCGCGCGCGCATGTCGCGCCGCGCGGCCCGGCGAACCTTCTGGAACTGCGCATGGGGAAATTCAGTATTCGCACTGTGTTCGCGTACGACTGGCCGCTGACACTGGCGGGCATGGAGCACATTGCCGGCAACGCGTGCGCGATCGATCTCGTCGGCGTCTCCCGGACGCCGGGCGAACTGGTCGAGGCGCTCGGCAGCATCGACTGCGACATCGCGCTGGTCGACTACGCGATCGGCCGCGACGCGCAGATGGACGGCCTCGCGCTGTTCGACTGGCTGCGCCGCTCGCGCCCGAACGTCGGGATCGTCGTGCTGGTCGGGAACGAGAATCCGGTGATCTTCCGCTCGATCCTCGCGCAAGGCGGCGCGAGCCTCGTCAGCAAGTTCGACGACGTCGGCCACATCGTCACCGCGATCCATTCGAGCTACAGCGGCGGGCGCTACCTGTCACCGCTCGTCCGGCGCGCGCTCGAGGCGCTCGCCGAGCACGACCAGCCGCCGGTGAAGCTGTCGACGCGCGAAATCGAGGTGATTCGCCTCTATCTGGCCGGCGTGCCGATCAAGACGATTGCGCAGCGGCTGAACAAGGGGAAGCAGACGGTCAGTGCGCAGAAGATCAGCGCGATGAAGAAACTTGGCGTGACCAACGACATCGAGCTGGTCCAGCGGGCGGCCGGGCTGGGGTTCGGTGGCGGCAAGGCCGTGAGCCGGCCGGCCGGCGCTGGGTAGGCGTGAAAGAGGCGTGAAAGAGGCGCGGGTCGGGCAGGGGCCGGCACCGCGCGGCGCCGGCCCGTCAGGTGGAATCCGCCCGAATCGGCGGGATTCGGCCGGATTCGGCCGGATTCGGCGATGTCAGGCCGGCAATGCGAATCGCGTGACCGCGTCGCGCAGCGCTTCGGCCTGGTCGCGCAGCGAATGCGCGGCGGCCGCGGCTTCCTCGACGAGTGCCGCGTTCTGCTGCGTGACCTGGTCCATCTCGCCCACCGCACGGTTGACCTGCTCGATTCCCGCGCTCTGCTCGCGCGACGCGTGGCTGATCTCGTCGAGGATTTCGTTCACGCGCCGCACCGACTGCACGATTTCGGCCATCGTCTCGCCCGCGTGCGTGACGAGCGTCGCGCCGTGCTCGACGGTTTCGTTCGATGACACGATCAGCGACTTGATCTCCTTCGCAGCCGTCGCCGAGCGTTGCGCGAGGGAGCGCACCTCGGCCGCGACCACCGCGAAGCCGCGGCCCTGTTCACCCGCGCGTGCCGCTTCGACGGCTGCGTTCAGCGCGAGGATGTTGGTCTGGAACGCGATCCCGTCGATCACGCCGATGATGTCGCCGATCTTGTGCGAGCGGTCGGTGATCTCGTTCATCGTGCGCACGACATCGTCGACCACCTCGCTGCCGCGCGTCGCGACCTGCGCGGCCTGGCCGGCAAGCGTCGCGGCCTGGGCGGCGCTGTCCGCGTTCTGCTTCACGTTCGCGGTCATCTGGTCCATGCTCGACGCGGTCTGCACGAGCGCGGCCGCCTGTTCCTCGGTGCGCTGCGACAGGTCGGTGTTGCCCGACGCGATCTCGCTCGCGCCGACGTTGATGTTTTCCGTGCCCATCCGCACGCGCGACACCATGTCGATCAGCCCGGCCTGCATTGTATGCAGTGCATGCAGCAGGCTGCCGCGATCGTCCTGCTTCACGTTCACGCGCGCGGTCAGGTCGCCCTGCGCGATCCGCTGCGCGGCGTCGAGCGCGACTTCGAGTTCGCCGCCGAGGTTCGCGCGCACGCTTTTCAGCACGAGCACCATCACGGCGGTCGCGATCGCGCCGAGCACGGCCGTCATCGCGAGCCAGCGGCCGACGCTCGCGAGCACGGTCGAACGCACGTCGTCCATGTACATGCCCGTCACCAGATACCAGTCCCACGGCGCGAAGCGCTGCACCGCGCTGGTCTTGTCCTGCGGCTTGTCGGCGCCCGGCTTCGGCCACAGATACTCGACGAAGCCCTTGCCGCCTTCCCCGTTGCCGGCCTTCACGATCTCGACGAACAGGTGCTTGCCGTTCGGGTCCGTGAAATTCGACACGTCCTTGCCGTTGAGTTCGGTCTTGATCGGATGCATCACGATCACCGGCTTCGAGTCGTTGATCGAGATGTAGCCGTCAGTGCCGTAGCGCATCGCGGCGATGGCCTCGAGCGCCTTCTGCCTGGCGTCGGCTTCCGGCAATGCATTCTGCTGTGACAGCTTGTAGTAATGGTCGGCGACGTTCGTCGCCTGCGCGACCAGCGACGCAAGCTGGTCGCGGCGGTCCGTGATCATCGACGCGCGCGTCTGCCATGCGCCGATGCCGGCGATCACGAGCAGGCCGAGCCACAGAATGACGATCATCGAGGCGAGTTTCTGATTCAGGGAAAGGGTGCGCATGAGTAGTGAGGTCGGTCGGTCGAACAAGCGCGCCGGGACGGCGTGAGGGGATAACTCTTTGACGGCACGCAGCGCACGTTGCCGTAGGCGGGAAATCCCTGAGAAACGGCAGCGGTTCGATACCGTGGAGCGCGGTGCGGGCATCCATGCATATACATAGTCGGCGTCGCTATACTGTCGGGCGATGACGGTTGCGTGTCGTGCCCGGACGGTCGGGCGCGGGCGGCGGCGTCGAACGAACCCGAAAGGAGGCAGCGATGCGAATTCTGGTGGTGGGGGCCGGCGCGGTCGGCGGATACTTCGGCGGCCGGCTCGCGGCGGCGGGGCGCGACGTGACGTTCCTGGTGCGCGACGGCCGCGCGGCCGCGCTTGCGCGCGACGGGCTCCTGATCCGCAGCCCGCGCGGCGACCTGACGCTCGCGAACGTGCAGACGCTGCGCGCGAGCGATGCGGCCGCGCCGTTCGACCTGGTGCTGCTGAGCTGCAAGGCCTACAGCCTCGACGATGCGATCGCGTCGTTCGCGCCGTTCGTCGGGCCGTCGACGCTGATCCTGCCGATGCTCAACGGGATGCGCCATCTCGACGTGCTGCGCGACCGGTTCGGTGCCGCGCAGGTGCTGGGCGGCCTGTGCGTGATCGCGGCGACGCTCGATCGCGAGCAGCGGATCATGCACCTGAACGACACGCACGGGCTGTCGTTCGGCGAGCTCGCCGGCGGCGCATCAGCGCGCGTGCGCGCGGTGGCCGACGTGCTCGGCGGCGCGGGGTTCGATGCGACGCTCAGCGAGGACATCGTCGCGCGGATGTGGGACAAGTGGGTGTTCCTCGCGACGCTCGCGGCGAGCACGTCGCTGTTTCGCGGTTCGATCGGCGACGTTCTCGCCGCGCCGGACGGCCGCCGCCTGCTCGAGACGATGCTCGACGAATGCAGCGCGATCGCCGCGCACAACGGTCACCGGCCCGATCCGGCCGCGATCGGGCGGATGCAGCGGATGGTGCTGACGCCATCGCCGCTGACCGCATCGATGCTGCGCGACGTCGAGAACCGCGCGCGCGTCGAAGCCGATCACGTGATCGGCGACCTGCTCGCGCGCCGCGATCCGCAGGCGGCGGATGCGCTGTCGCTGCTGCGAATCGCGTACAACCATCTGAAGACGTACGAGACGCGTGCCGCGCGGGAAAGCGCGGCTGCATAACGCGGCTGCATAACGCGGCGGGATAAGCTCGGCTGGATAAGCGCGGTTGCGGCCGCGCCTGACCCGCGTTTCCGGGTACGCGTGGCGGCCGCCGTTCCCGTCGTTCCGCACTGCACAATCTTGCCGTCCGGCGCCGTTTCGGCCCGCAACCCGCAAAAAAGTATCGAAAATCAGGCGTAAAGTTGGTGGAGCCGTGCGCGCGATCGACCTACATTGCTTCCCATGCGACCGGTCACGTCGCCGCACGATTCCGCGGCGTACGGACGAACCGCCGAACGGCCCGGTCAGCGATACATGGGAATGGAGACGCCACGATGATGCACCCCGATCTGGAAGTGGTCGAAGTGCGACGCGACGAGTCGTTCAAGGTCTGGTCGCACGGCTATCCGTATCGCACGATCCGCTGGCATTTTCATCCCGAATTCGAACTGCACCTGATCGTCGCGACGCGCGGCAAGTATTTCGTCGGCGACCACATCGGCTCGTTCGGCCCCGGTCATCTCGTGCTGCTCGGCCCGAACCTGCCGCACAACTGGGTCAGCGACATGGCCGAAGGCGAAACCGTCGAGCGCCGCAATCTGGTGATCCAGTTCGATCCGTCGTTCGTGCGACGCTGCATGGACGCATTTCCCGAATGCCGCGATGCGCAGGCGCTGCTCGACGACGCGCGACGCGGTGTCGGCTTCGACGACGACACGAGCGCGGCGATCGCGCCGCTGTTCGACGAACTGCTGACGGCACGCGGCATGCGTCGCATCGCGCTGTTCATGACGATCCTCGAGCGGCTGTGCGGCGCGGCCGAGCGCACGCTGCTCGCGAGCCCCGCATACGACCAGGCGCACGTGAGCCCGACGCGGCTCAGCCATGCGCTGTCGTACATCGGCAAGAACCTTGCGTCCGAACTGCGCGAATCGGATCTCGCGCAGCTGACCGGGCAGAGCGTCAGCGCGTTCTCGCGCGCGTTTCACCGCCATACCGGCTTGCCGTTCGTCCAGTACGTGAACCGTCTGCGGATCGAGTCCGCGTGCCAGATGCTGCTCGCCGACGATGCGAACATCACCGACATCTGCTTCCAGGCCGGCTTCAACAACGTGTCCAACTTCAACCGCCAGTTCCGCGCGGTGAAGGGGATGGCGCCGTCCGAATTCCGCGCGCTGCAACGCCTGAACGCACGCAGCCGCGAACTCGCGCTGCACGCGGCGCCCACCGGCAACCCGATGCCGCCGCGCGTGATCACGCCCGGCGCGCCTGCGCTCGCACCGCAGCCGGGATGATCGCCGGGCCTTCGCCCGCCTGAGCTTTCCTTGCCGTTTCACCCAGCCAATCGCGCCGTTCGCGTCGCGAGGGGCTCGCTCATCCACGAAAAAGCCGCACATAACCGGAGACACCGTCATGACGCACGCATCGCCCGCTTCACCCCGTCGCCGCGCCGCCTTCATTGCGGCGGCTGCCACGGTCACGGTCGCAGCCTTGTTCCCGATGGTCACGCATGCCGCGCCGCTGCGGATCGGCATGACGTTCCAGGAACTGAACAACCCGTACTTCGTGACGATGCAGAAGGCGTTGAACGACGCGGCCGCGTCGATCGGCGCGCAGGTCGTGGTCACCGACGCGCATCACGACGTCAGCAAGCAGGTCAGCGACGTCGAGGACATGCTGCAGAAGAAGATCGACATCCTGCTCGTGAACCCGACCGATTCGACCGGTATCCAGTCCGCGATCACGCAGGCGAAGAAGGCCGGCGCGGTGGTCGTGGCCGTCGACGCGAACGCGAACGGCCCGGTCGATTCGTTCGTCGGCTCGAAGAACTACGACGCGGGCGTGATGTCGTGCGAATACCTCGCGAAGGCGATCGGCGGCAGCGGCGAGGTGGCGATCCTCGACGGCATTCCGGTCGTGCCGATTCTCGAACGCGTGCGCGGCTGCAAGGCCGGGCTCGCGAAATTCCCGAACGTGAAACTGGTCGACACGCAGAACGGCAAGCAGGAGCGCGCAACCGCGCTGTCGGTGACGGAGAACATGATGTCCGCGCATCCGAACCTGAAGGGCATCTTCAGCGTGAACGACGGCGGCTCGATGGGCGCGCTCGCCGCGATCGAGGGTTCCGGCAAGGACATCAAGCTGACGAGCGTCGACGGCGCGCCCGAGGCGATCGCCGCGATCCAGAAGCCGAATTCGAAGTTCATCGAGACGACCGCGCAGTTTCCGGCCGACCAGGTGCGCATCGCGCTCGGCATCGCGATCGCGCGCAAGTGGGGCGCGACGGTGCCGAAGGCGATTCCGGTCGACGTGAAGGTCGTCGATCGCGGCAATGCGAAGGGGTTCAGCTGGTGAACGGCGCGCAACGCGACGTGGAGGGCGGCGGCTCGGTCGCGGCCCTTCGCACGGAGAAGCCGATGGACACGATACTCAGGCTCAGCCATATCACCAAGCGCTTTCCCGGCGTGCAGGCGCTGTCGGACATTCATCTCGAGATCGCACGCGGCGAGGTGCACGCCCTGCTCGGCGAGAACGGCGCCGGCAAGTCGACGCTGATGAAGATCCTTTGCGGGATCCATCAGCCCGATGCCGGCACGATCGAGATCGACGGCGCCGCGCGGCATTTCGCGAGTTATCACGACGCGGTCGCGGCCGGCGTCGGCATCGTGTTCCAGGAGTTCAGCCTGATTCCGCACCTCGATGCCGTCGACAACCTGTTCCTCGGCCGCGAACTGCGCACGCGCTGGGGCGGGCGCGACCGCGCGCGGATGCGCCGCACGGCGGCCGGCATCTTCGCGCGGCTCGGCGTGTCGATCGATTTCGATGCGCCGCTGCGCACGCTGTCGGTCGCGCAGCAGCAGTTCGTCGAGATCGGCAAGGCGCTGTCGCTCGACGCGCGCATCCTGATCCTCGACGAGCCGACCGCGACGCTCACGCCGGCCGAGGCCGGACACCTGTTTGCGATCATGCGCGAGCTGAAGCGGCAGGGCGTCGCGATGATCTTCATCTCGCATCACCTCGACGAGATTTTCGCGGTATGCGATCGCATCACGGTGCTGCGCGACGGCCGGCATGTCGCGACCACCGAAGTCGCGCGCACGGACGTCGAGCAACTGGTGCGCATGATGGTTGGTCGCCGGCTCGAGAGCAGCTTTCCGCCGAAGCCGGCGTGGTCGGCCGATGCGCCGGCCGTGCTCGAAGTCGACGCGCTGCAGATCGAGCGCGACGGCCCGGTAAACCGCTTCGCGCTGCATGCGGGTGAAATCCTGGGCTTTGCCGGCCTCGTCGGCTCCGGCCGCACCGAGACCGCGCTCGCGGTGATTGGCGCGACGCGCGCGCACCGCAAGGACGTGCGCGTGCGCGGCGCGGCGGCGAAGCTCGCCGATCCGGCCGATGCGCTGCGCGCGGGCATCGGCCTGCTGCCGGAAAGCCGCAAGACGGAAGGGCTCGTCACGTCGTTCTCGATCCGCGACAACATCTCGCTGAACAACCTCGGCAAGTACCGGTCGCTGCGCTGGCTGATCGACCGGCGCGGCGAGGCGCGCACGACGCACGACGTGATGCGGCGCGTCGGCGTGAAGGCGCCGTCGATCCACACCGAGGTCGCGACGCTGTCCGGCGGCAACCAGCAGAAGGTCGTGATCGCGCGCTGGCTGAACCACCACGCGACCGTGCTGATCTTCGACGAGCCCACGCGCGGCATCGACGTCGGCGCGAAAGCCGAAATCTACGGGCTGATGCGCGAACTCACCGCGCGCGGCCACGCCATCATCATGATCTCGTCCGAGTTGCCGGAAATCGTCGGCATGTGCGATCGCGTCGCCGTGTTCCGGCAGGGGCGCATCGAAGCGACGCTCGCAGGCGACGAGATCGATCCCGATACGGTCATGACCCATGCCACGGCCGGCACGCGAGGAGCGACCCATGAACCTGCCTGAATCTTCTTCCACGCCTTCCACGACGCTCGCGGCCGCGGCCGCCGATGCGCCGCCGCCACGCGCGATGTGGACGCAGCTGCGGCGCTCGACGCTGTTCTATCCGCTCGTCGGCCTGATCGCCGTATGCGTCGCGATGATGATCGCGAGCCCGAGCTTCCTGTCCGCCGCGAATCTCGAGAACGTGCTGCGCCAGGTGTCGATCAACGCGATCATCGCGGTTGGCATGACCTGCGTGATCCTGACCGGCGGGATCGACCTGTCGGTCGGCTCGGTGATGGCGCTGTCCGGCACGCTCGCGGCCGGGCTGATGGTCGCGGGCGTGAACGCGGTTGCCGCGCTTGCGATCGGCATCGCGGTCGGCCTCGGTTTCGGCTTCCTGAACGGCGTGTTCGTCGCGTTCGCGGGGATGCCGCCGATCATCGTCACGCTCGCGACGATGGGCATCGCGCGCGGCCTCGCGCTGATCTACACGGGCGGCTATCCGATCGACGGGCTGCCCGACTGGGTCGCGTTCTTCGGCAGCGGCAAGGTGCTCGGCATCCAGGCGCCCGTGCTGATCATGCTGGCCGTCTATGCGATCGCGTGGCTGCTGCTCGACCGGATGCCGTTCGGCCGCTACGTGTACGCGATCGGCGGCAACGAGCAGGCGACGCGGCTCACCGGCGTGCGCGTCGCGCGCGTGAAGCTGATCGTCTACACGCTGGCCGGGCTCACGTCGGCGCTTGCCGCGATCGTGCTGACCGGGCGCCTGATGAGCGGGCAGCCGAACGCGGGCATCGGCTTCGAGCTCGACGCGATCGCGGCCGTCGTGATGGGCGGCACGTCGATCTCCGGCGGCCGCGGCGCGATTCTCGGCACGCTCGTCGGCGCACTGCTGCTCGGCGTGCTCAACAACGGGCTCAACATGGTCGGCGTGAACCCGTATGTGCAGAACGTGATCAAGGGCGGAATCATCCTGCTCGCGATCTACATCAGCCGCGAACGGTCGCGGTAACGCGTCATTCATCAGATATCCGAATCACTAACGGACGAGAAAACTTTCATGACGACACCCGAATCCCAGCCGCGCATGACCGCGGTGGTTTGCCACGGCCCGGAGGATTACCGCGTCGAACAGGTCGCGAAGCCGCGCGCGGGCCCGAACGAGCTCGTTATCCGCATCGCCGCATGCGGGATCTGCGCGAGCGATTGCAAGTGCTATACGGGCGCGAAGATGTTCTGGGGCGGACCGAGCCCGTGGGTGAAGGCCCCCGTGATACCCGGCCACGAATTCTTCGGCTACGTGGAGGCGCTCGGCGACGGCGCGGCCGAGCACTTCGGCGTGGCGGTGGGCGACCGCGTGATCGCCGAGCAGATCGTGCCGTGCGGCAAGTGCCGCTATTGCAAGTCGGGCCAGTACTGGATGTGCGAAGTGCACAACATCTTCGGCTTCCAGCGCGAGGTGGCCGACGGCGGGATGGCCGACTACATGCGCATTCCGCCGACGGCGATCGTGCACAAGATTCCGCTTGGCGTATCGCTCGAGGATGCGGCGATCATCGAGCCGCTGTCGTGCGCGATCCATACCGTGAACCGCGGCGACCTTCAGCTCGACGACGTCGTCGTGATCGCCGGCGCGGGCCCGCTCGGGCTGATGATGACGCAGGTCGCACACCTGAAGACGCCGAAGCAGCTCGTCGTGATCGACCTGATCGACGAGCGGCTCGAACTCGCGCGGCAATACGGCGCCGACGTGACGATCAACCCGAAGCGCGACGACGCGCGCGAGATCGTCCGCACGCTGACCGACGGCTACGGATGCGACGTGTACATCGAGACGACCGGTGTGCCGGTCGGCGTGAACCAGGGGCTCGAACTGATCCGCAAGCTCGGCCGCTTCGTCGAGTTCAGCGTGTTCGGCGAGGACACGACCGCCGACTGGTCGATCATCGGCGACCGCAAGGAGCTCGACGTGCGCGGCGCGCATCTGGGGCCATACTGTTATCCGGTCGCGATCGATTTGCTCGCGCGCGGGCTCGTCACGTCGAAAGGCATCGTCACGCACGGCTTCGCGCTCGAAGAGTGGGACGACGCGATCCGCGTCGCGAAATCGGCCGAATCGATCAAGGTGCTGCTGAAGCCGGCCCGTTGAACGCCGGCGCGTGCGCCTCACCGGAGACATCATGGAATACGTCATAGGCGTCGACATCGGCACGCAGAGCACCAAGGCGCTGCTCGTCGACCGGCACGGCACCATCGTCGCGCGCCGCTCGGCCGGCTACCAGCCCGACACGCCGCGCCCGCTGTGGGCCGAACAGTGGCCGCAGGTATGGTTCGACGCGGTGCTCGACTGCATCGCGGGCTGCGTGAGCGACGCGCGCGCGCGCGGCGTGCCGGCCGACGCGATCCGCGCCGTGTGCGTGAGCAGCCTGTACGGCGGCTCGGGCATTCCGGTCGATACCGACATGCGGCCGCTCCATCCGTGCCTGATCTGGATGGACCGGCGCGCGACCGCGGAAGTCGACTGGGTCAACGAACACGTGAACGTCGAGCGGCTGCGCGTGATCACCGGTAACGGCGTCGACAGCTACTACGGATTCACGAAGATGCTGTGGCTGCGCGAGCAGCGCCCGGACGTGTGGGCGAACGTGCGCTATTTCCTGCCGCCGAACGCCTACGTGATCTACCTGCTGACCGGCGAGGTCGCGGTCGACCACAGCTCGGCCGGGAACATCGGCGGCGTGTACGACGTCGCGCGCCGCGAGTGGTCCGACGACGCGCTCGACATGCTCGGCATCCCGGCGACGATGATGCCCGAGCGGCTCGTCGAGTCGACCGACGTCGTCGGCGGGCTGCTGTCGCAATGGACGGAGCAGCTCAGTTTGCCGGCCGGCACGCCGGTCGTCGCGGGCGGCGTGGATGCGGCCGTCGCCACCTTCGCGGCCGGCGCGACGCGCAGCGGGCAGCACGTCGCGATGATCGGCACCAGCATGTGCTGGGGCTATGTGAACCAGCACGTCGATGCGCGGCACGGGCTCGTCAGCATGCCGCACGTGTTCAACGGTCAGCGCGACCTGTACGTGTTCGGCGGCGCGATCACGGCCGGTGCGTCGGTCGCGTGGTTTCGCGATCAGTTTTGTCATGCGGAAATCGATGCGGCGAGGCTGCTGCCGCATGGCGATCCGCATGTGCTGCTCGAGGAAGCGGCCGAGCGCGTGCCGCCCGGCGCCGACGGCGTGCTGTTCCTGCCGTATTTGATGGGCGAACGCAGCCCGGTGTGGGATGCGAAGGCGAGCGGCGCGTTCGTCGGCCTGAGTCTCGCGCATACGCGTGCGCACCTGTATCGCGCGGTGCTCGAGGGCGTCGCGTTCGCGCTGCGGCACAACATCGAGGCCGGCCGGCGCGGCGCGGCGGCGCTGGACGACCGGCTGATCGTCGTGGGCGGCGCCGCGCATTCGGCGCTGTGGATGCAGATCGTCGCGGACGTGACGGGTTTTCCGGTATGGACGATCGAACAGGACGTCGAAGCCGCGATGGGCGCCGCGCTGCTCGCGGGCGTTGGCGCGGGACTCGTATCGCACGACGACGCGCAAGGCGGCTGGGTCACGCTCGTCGAACGCGCGCGGCCCGATGCGGGGCGCGCGAATGCGTATGCGGCGCGCTTCACGCGTTATACGGCGCTGTATCCGGCGCTCAAGCCGATCATGCACGCGCTGCGCACTTCACCATGAAGACACGATTCGATTTCAGCGGTTCAAGGGTGCTCGTCACCGGTGCGTCGAGCGGGATCGGGCGCGCCTGCGCGGTTGCGCTCGCCAATGCGGGCGCGCGCGTCGTCGCGGCGGGGCGCGATGCGGCCGCGCTCGATGTGCTGGCGGGTGAAATCGCCTGCGATACCTTGCGCATGGACATCGGGGGCGACGCACATGCGCTGGATGCGGCGCTCGCCACGCACGACGCGTTCGACGGGCTCGTCAATTGCGCGGGCGTCGCGTCGCTCGAACCGGCGCTCGAGGTCGATGCGGACAACTTCGATCGCGTGATGGCCGTCAATGCGCGCGGCGCGGCGCTCGTGGCGCGGGCCGTCGCGCGGAAGATGGTCGCGCGCGACGGGCGTGGCGCCGCGCATGCGCGGGGCAGCATCGTCAACGTATCGAGCCAGGCCGCGCTCGTCGGCCTGCCCGCGCATCTGAGCTATTGCGCGTCGAAGGCGGCGCTCGATGCGATCACCCGCGTGCTCTGCATCGAACTCGGGCCGCACGGGGTTCGCGTGAACAGCGTGAACCCGACCGTCACGCTCACGCCGATGGCGCGGTTTGCGTGGAGTGAGCCGGAGAAGCGTGCGCCGATGCTCGCGGCGATTCCGCTCGGGCGTTTCGCCGAGCCGGACGAGGTGGTCGAGCCGATCCTGTTCCTGCTCAGCGACGCGGCGTCGATGGTCAGCGGGGTGTCGCTGGCGATCGACGGCGGGTATACGGCGCGGTAGCGGGCGCGATGAAGCGGGGTGCGACCGGCGGTCGTCCCGCGCAGGCGCGTGCCGGATCAGGCCGAAAGGCGCGAGCGACGCGAAGCGGGCCGCGCGCGGGCTAGACAGGGTCCTTGCTCGGCGGTCCGTCGGGCTGCTGCGGGTTGTCGTGAGGATGCCCCGGCGGCGGTGGCGACAGCGGATCGTCTTCCGGATCGCGGTTCGGGTCGGCCGGGGGCTCGGGCATCGGGGTCGTGTGGTCCATGGGGAACTCGCGCAATGCGTGACGGCGGTGGCGCGGCGTGCGCCTCGTCTCCGTTATAGGCAATCGGGCGGGTGTTTGCAGCGGGATTCTGGCGGCGGCGTGCGGATTGCTCGAGATAGACGGCGTTTCGCGGGCAACGCGCCGGATTTCGCGACGACAGGCATGCGCGGTGCGGTCGGCGCGATTGGCGTCAGCGCAGATCCGCCGGCGTATCCACGTCGCGCAGGATGCCGGGATCCTCGACGGCGAGCAGGTTCACCGGCGCGCTGGCGAACAGCGCGCGGGCGCCCGTGTCGCCGTCGAGCGTGGCGAGCGCATCATAGTGGTGCACGGCGAAACCGACCGGATGGCCGCGCACGCCACGATGCGCGGGGGCGACGATCGACGCGTCGTCGGCATCGAGGGCTCGCGTGACTGCTTCGTAGGTGGACGGCGCGATCCACGGCATGTCGCCGAGCGCGACGAGCCAGCCGGTCGCTTCCGGCGTGGCGCGGACGCCGGCCGCCAGGCTCGCGCCCATGCCGCGCATCGCATCGGGCGCATAGACGACCTGGCAGCCGGCTTCGTTCAGCAGAATCGCGAGCTTTTCGGCGCCGGGGCGCACGACGGCGATCACGTCGGCCGTGGCCGCCGCGAGGCGACGGGCGGCCGCGACCGCAACCGGCGTGCCGTCGGGAAGCAGCGCGAGCAGCTTGCTGTGCAGACCGCTTGGGTCGAAGCGTTGACCGAGACCGCCGGCGAGCAGGACGCCGGTGGCGAGTGACGCATAGGACATCGGCGCGGGGGGAGGAAGGCAGGTGGGCCGATTGTGCGGGAGCGGGCGGGGATCGGCAAGTGCGGATGTTACCGACGTGCGGGCATTGCAGTCGGAAAGAATGTCAGTGGACGGCTTCGGCGAGCAAGCTTTCGCCGGTGGCGCGGTAAATGGCGTGCTATTCGCGTTGTATCGCGGACCATTGGCGGTTGCCGGACAACTCGCGCCGCCATTCGGACGGGTCATTCAATTTGTGAAGCAGGGGCGGGGTAGCGCGTCGATCGGTGGCTGACGGTTTCGCGCGACCGTCACATTCGGTTCGATCAGACGAATCGCCTGTCGAGTGGTGGCCGGGGGCCGTGTCGCGATTCGGCCAACGCGTATATGACGATCACCAAAGTGTCTTGACGTGCGCGTAAGCGCGGATCTTTTCGTCGCGGGTGACGAGCGGCGCGCCGAGCCGCCGCGCGGTGGCGACGATCATGCGGTCGGCCGGATCCTTGTGGAACGTGCCGGGCAGCGCGGTGGACTTCGCGGCGATGTCGGCGTCGACCGGCACGAAGCGCATGCCGTCGATTTGCGCGACCGTGGCGAGCCATGCATCGACGTCCATCGTCAGCGCGAGGCGCTCGTTGCGCACCAGCATCGCGATTTCCCATGCGGAGATCGCGGAAGCAGCGAGCGTACCTTCGCCGCGCGCGCGATCGATCGCGCTGCGAGCCTTCTTGCCGAGCGACGGATCGCCCGCCACCCACCACACCAATGCATGCGTATCCAGCACGATCACCGTGACGCCTCCCAATCATCTTCCGCAATCGGATCGAGAGGATTGTCGTAGCGCATGACCGAGCCGCGCAATATGTCCAACGGCTGAGCCTCGCGTGCGCGATACGGCCGGATCTCGAGCGTCGGCTTGCCGTGATCGGTGACGATGAGGCTTTCACCTGAAGCCTCGACGAGCCGGAAGTATTCGAGTGCGCGAGCCTTGAATTCGGATTTCGATACGGGTGCGTGCGGCATCATGATATGAGCATGGTCATTTGACGATGGTCATTTTAGACGCGCGTGGCGATCCGATGCAAGCGACGGCGGACCTCCCTCGACCGATGTTTTTCCGCACGGGTGCACCGCTACCGGTTTACCCTACGCATCCGCCCACTTCCTCAACAGGTTGTGATAAATCCCCGTCAATGAAATGACCATCGGATCCTTCGCGCCTTTTTCCGCGGACAGCGCCTGAATCTGCGTATCGAGCTGAAACAGCAGCGTGCGATCGCCATCGTCGCGCACCATGCTCTGGATCCAGAAGAACGACGCGACCCGCTCGCCGCGCGTAACAGGCGTCACCCGATGCAGGCTCGACGCCGGATACAGCACGAGATCGCCTGCCGGCAGCTTCGCGCGATGCACGCCATACGTATCTTCCACGCACAGCTCGCCGCCGTCGTACGCATCGGGCTCCTCGAGAAACAGCGTTGCCGACAGATCGCTGCGCACGCGAAAATCCGTGCCGCGCAGCAGCCGGATCGCGTTGTCGACATGCGTGCCGAACGTCTCGCCGCCTGAATAGCGATTGAACAGCGGCGGAAACACCTTCAGCGGCAGCGCCGCCGAAAAGAACAGCGCATGTCGCGCGAGCGCATCCTGGATCGCCTCGCCAAGCGCACGCGCGACGGGCGAGCCTTCCGGCAACTGCCGGTTGCGTTTCGCCAGCGCGGACTGCGCGCCGGACGTCGCGTTGCCGTCGACCCAGTCGGCGGTATCGAGCATGTCGCGGCATTGCGCGACCTGTGCCTTGGTCAGCACGCCGGGGATATGAAGCATCATGATTCGCATTCCATGCCGCGAGACGGCAACTGCAGTGCCGCCGCGCGCAACGCAGCGAGCGGCGACGACGCAAGATACGCGTGCATCTTCGCGACGAACGCAGGGGTGGCGGTGGCCGGCACACGCGCGAGCCAGGCGAGTGCCTCGTCGATGCGCCCGCGCTCGGCGAGCAGCCGCGCATAGTTGAACTGGCCGCGAAAATCGCCGGCCTCGGCCGCTCGGCGATAGTGGTCGAATGCGGTGTCGGCATCGACGGCCACGACCCAGCCATCCTCGTAGAAGCCGCCGATCAGGTTGATCGATTTCGCATGGCCGAGCGCGGCCGCACGGCGAAACCAGTCGAGCGCGGCGGCGCGGTCCGCGTCGACGCCGTTGCCGAGCGCGAGCGCCGTCGCGTAGTTGTACATGCCCCAGTGGAGCCCTGCCTGCGCGGCGAGCCGGTACCAGTACACGGCCACCGGCGCGCACGCGGCCGTGCCCCAGCCGAGCTCGTAGCAGCGGCCGAGCATGTTCATCGCCATCGGGTGGCCGGCTCGCGCCGCGTGCCGGAACCAGCCGAATGCGGCGGCCGGATCGCGCGCGACGCCATGCCCGTCGAGCAGGTACTGTCCATAGACGGCCTGTGCGTCGACGATCCCGTTGTCGGCGGCCGCCGCGACCCACGCGGCGGCGCGTTCGGGCGGCCCGGCCAGGATGGCGGCGAACTCGCGCGGCGACACCGACGCGAGCGCCTTCAGCGATACGGCCTCCATCGATCAGTAGCGCGCGTTCAGCGTGACGAACGCGGAGCGGCCCGGCGCGATCGACGCGTAGTGCGACGGATAGGCCTGATCGAAGTACGTGCGATTGAACAGGTTGTTGACGTTCAGCTGCAGGTCGAGCTTCTTGTTGATCCGGTATTGCGCCATGGCATCGAAACGCCAGTACGACGGCACCGCGCGCAGGTTCGCGGGATCGCCGAACACTTCCGACATGTAGAACGCGCCGCCGCCGACGGTGAATTTCGGCGTCACGTCGTAGTTCGACCACATCGTCAGGCTGTGCTTCGGCGTGTTCGGGAACCGGTGGCCGTCGTTCGCGGCGTCCTTGCCGTTGTTGCGCAGCTCGCTCTTCATGTACGTATAGCCGCCGAACACCTGCCACTGCCGGGTGATCTGGCCGGCGACGCCGAGCTCGAGACCTTGCACGCGCTTGTTGCCGACCATCGCGTACTGGTTGTTCGGCAGCGTCACGCGCGCATTCGTCGTGTCGATCTGGAACAGCGCGCCGGTCAGCGACAGCGTGTCGTTCAGCACGTTCCACTTCGTGCCGAGCTCGATGCTGCGATTCTTTTCGGGTGCCATCTGATCGGCATTCGGCCCGACGCCGCCGCGGCCCGGCGTGAGCGACTGCGTTTCGCTGCCTTCGCCGAGCAGCATGCCGGCCGGCGTCGACGACGTCGCATACGACGCGTAGATGCTGCCGTTCCGCGCGGGCTTGAACACGAGGCCGGCCTGCCAGTTGAAGAGCGTGTCGTCGCGCGTGTAGGTCTTGCCGCCGTTCGCGCGGGTGTCGGTGAAGCGGGTCGAGTAGTCGTCGACGCGCACACCGGCGTTCACCTGCCAGCGCGGCGTGAGCTCGATCGTGTCGAAACCGTAGATCGACTGGGTCGTGGTGCGCGCATGCGCATAGTCGTTGTTGCGCGTGACGGAACCGGCCCACGGGTCGTTCGGGTTCGGCGACCACAGGCTCGTGCAGTTGTAGCCCGACGGCGCGCCGATGCCTTTCCGGCAGATCGTGCCCTTGTCGGTCGCGACCGTGTACGAATCGCGCTTGCCCCATTCGCGCGACAGCTCGATGCCGGTCGTGAAGCCGTGCTTGAACGGGCCGGTGCGGAATTCGCCGAACAGTTCGGTCAGGTTCGCGAGACTGTTGATCGAGCTGTTGCGGTTGTTGTTGCGGCGCCAGACCTTGCCGTTGACCACGTTGCCCTGGCTGTCGTCCGGCTGCGTCCAGATATAGTCCTGCGTCGATTCCGTGTAGCGCGTGGTGTTGCGCACCGTCAGCCCCGGCGTGATGTCGTGCTCGATCTTGATCGTGCTGATGTCCGACGTGGTCTTGCGGAAGTCGCGGTCGATCAGGCCGTAGAAGTTGTGGCGGTCGACGGGCGCCGGATAGATCGTGTCGACGTTCGCAGGCTTGTTCGACGTCGTGTAGAAGTACGGAATGCCGCCGTCGGGCATGTCGTCGGTCGACAGGTGGTAATAGCTCGCGGTCACGCGCGTCGGCGTGCCGAGGCCGAACGCGATCGACGGCGCGACGCCCCAGCGCTCGTTGTTGACGGCGTCGCGGCCGGCGACGTCGTTGTTGTGGCTCATCAGGTTCAGGCGGAACGCGGCGTGATCGGCGAACTGCCAGTTGCCGTCGGCGGTGAAGCGGCGGTAGCGGTCGGTGCCGAGGCCCGCGCTCGCGGCGGCCGTTGTGCCGAGGTGCGGTGCTTTCGTGATCAGGTTGATGCTGCCGCCCGCGCCGCCGCGGCCGCCGTACGCGCCATCGGAGCCCTTGGTGATCTCGACGCGCTCGGTGTTGAAGATCTCGCGCGTGGTCGCGCCCGTGTCGCGCATCCCGTCGACGAACATGCTGCCCTGCGTGTCGTAGCCGCGGATGAACGGGCGATCGCCGAGCGGGTTGCCGCCTTCGCCGGCGCCGAACGTGATGCCGGGCACGGTGCGCAGCGCTTCGGTCAGCGTCGCCGCGCCGCTGTTCCGGATCAGCTCCTGCGGGATCACGGTCACCGACTTCGGCGTGTCGACGAGCGGCGCGGTGAATTTCGCGGATGCGGAAAAGTCGGCCTTGTAGCTGTGCTCGGTCTTGCCCTGGATCTCGATCGGCGCGAGATGGCCCTCGGTGCCGACCGGGGCGGGCGGCGGCGTGCCGTCGGCGAACGCAGGGCTCGCGGCGAGCACGCTGCACAGGGTGGTGAATTTGCCGAGCTTCAACTCTTCAGGACGGGACTTCATGGTGCGCTTCGACCTCGCGGTGTGGCCCCGGAAACGGCGCGCCACGGAAATGTGCACGCCGCCGGGAATTATTACGATTTGTTTTCAGGCGGCATTCTATGTAATTTATTCGCGAATGAGAAGCGTTCTTGTTAGCGTTTGCGAGGAGAATGTTGACGAATGTTGCGGAGGCTTCAGAGGCTTGCGTGGCGGGGAGAATGGCCGAGTATGAAGGCCTTGTCGAGCCGGCTACAGTAGTCGAGTCTTCACTCGTCCAAACTGACAGCAAGGTGATAGGATGCATGCATTGAAAGCAATTGTGGCGGGGTGCATCATGCCTGTGATTACCGTTCGAAATTTGCCCGACGAAGTGCATCGCGCGCTCCGGATCCGTGCGGCGCAACACGGCCGCAGTACCGAAGCCGAGGTGCGCGAGATCCTGGAGCAGGCGGTCCGGCCCGGCGGCCGGCCCAGGCTTGGAACGCTGCTGGCTGAAATCGGGCGGGAGGCGGGAGGATTCGATTTCGAGATGCCTCGTGACCGGGCGTCAACCGATCCGATGAGCTTCGAATGATCCTGGTCGATACCAACGTCATTTCCGAGCCGCTGCGGCGCGAGCCGAGCCAGGCCGTGATCGAATGGCTCGACGCGCAGAACGTCGAGACGCTGTTTCTTGCGGCGATCAGTCTCGCGGAAATGCGCTTCGGCGTGGCCGCTCTGCCGGAAGGGCGACGGCGGGACTGGCTGCACCAAAGCATCGAGCAGCGCGTCGTGCCGCTGTTTCGCGGTCGAATCCTGCCGTTCGACGATGCCGCCACCAAAGCGTACGCGGGGCTTCGCGCGAAGGCCCGCGCTACGGGCAACGCGATGGCGTCTGCCGATGGCTTTATCGCCGCAACCGCCGCGGCAAACGGCTTGATCGTGGCCACACGCGACGTCGCGCCGTTCGAGGCGGCCGGCCTGCGCGTGATCGATCCGTGGGCCCGGTAATACCTGTCGGATTGCCCTGCGTCACCCGCGCCGAAAATGAAAACGCGCCGTGCGAGGCGGCGCGTCGTGCGTGACGTCAGCGTGCGCGGCCCTCGAACAAAAGTGTTCAAGTGCAGCCGCGCGGCACCGGATGCGGGTCAATCAATCCCGTGAAACACCGCATCCTCCGGCCCGAGGTACGCCGGCGGGCGCCACGTCGCGTCGCGCATCGAATGCTGGACGAGGTTCTCGACGCCGAGCAGCACCGCGAAGATTGCCATCCGCACCGGAATGCCGTTGTCGGTCTGCCGGAAGATCGCGAGGCGCGGATCGCGGTTCAGGTCGACCGACAGGTCGTTCGCGCCGGGCCGGCTGTCGCGCGGCAGCGGGTGCATGATCAGCGTGTCGGGCTTGCAGGCGGAATCGACGAGTGCCTGGTTGATCTGGAAATCCGGCGTGTACCCTTCGAACGACTCGTCGGTGAAGCGCTCCTTCTGGATCCGCGTCGCATAGACGACGTCCGCGCCGCGCAGCCCGGCCGCGAGGTCGTTCGTCTGCTCGATCACATGGCCGTTCGTCGCGATCTGGTCGATGATGTACGCCGGCATTTCGAGCGTCGGCGGCGACACGAGCGTGAACTTCAGCCCGCGGTACAGCGCGAGCAGCTTGACGAGCGAGTGCACGGTGCGGCCGTATTTCAGGTCGCCGACGAGCGCGATATGTGCGCCGTCGACGATCTTGCCGAGCCGCGAGAACTCGCGCTGGATCGTATAGAGATCGAGCAGTGCCTGGCTCGGGTGTTCGCCCGGGCCGTCGCCGCCGTTGATCACCGGCAGGTTGGTCGCGCGCGCGAATTCGGCCACCGAGCCTTTCTCGGGGTGGCGGATCACGAGCGCGTCGACATAGCCGGCCATCACGCGGCTCGTGTCGTAGATCGATTCGCCCTTGGCCATCGACGAGAACGTGAAGCCGGTCGTGTCGCACACCGAGCCGCCGAGCCGGCAGAAGGCCGCGCCGAACGACACGCGGGTGCGCGTGCTCGCCTCGAAGAACAGGTTGCCGAGCACGGCGCCTTCGAGCACGCGCGAGATCTTGTGGCGGCGCGCGATCGGCTGCATCACGTCGGCGACGCGGAACAGCGCCTCGACCGAATCCCGCGAGAACTGGTCCACCGAGATCAGCTGCGGCTTGCCTTCGAACAGGAATTGCTTCGCGAGCCCCTGTTTGTCTACGCTTTGCGTATAGTCCCCGCCGTCCGGTGCCGCGCGTTCGACGATTTCCGACACGAACCGCTCGACGATCTCGGGCATGCCGCGCGATTCCTGCGAGTCGTCCGGCAATAGCCAGGTGTCCAGCGCGCGGCGGCTCACGCCGATGCGGTTCGCGAACGTTTCGCGGGTCATGTTCAGGCGGCGCATCGCGTCGCGCAGGAAGGCTTGCTGGGGAACGGTCATCGGCGGCACCCTGGTGGAAAATATACGCGGTGCGTATATTAGTTCGCGTGCTGACGAAGTCAAGGAAAATCTGTTCGACCGGCTGTGTGGCGCGCGGCGGTCGTCTCCGTATAATCAGGTCAGGCCCCGTGTCCTGCGCGCCGCAGGGCGCCCCGCCTCATCCGATTCGCCCGGTCGGGCTTGTTGATTCGAAGGAGAGTGAGAATGACGCGTACGATTGCTGCAATGCTGCTGGTGGTGACCGCCGCGCTCGCCGGTTGCAATACCGTTGCCGGCATGGGGCAGGACATTTCGAAGGGTGGCCAGGCAATCAGCGATACGGCTGAGAAGGCCAAGTAAGAAGCTGCCGGATTCCGGAATGCAGAAGGCGCCGGCCTGCCCCGCGATTGCGGGGCGGCCCGGCGCCTTTTTTCGTGGTCGCGGTGAACGTGGAGGCGGCGTCAGGCGCTTTCCACGAATGCGTAACGGCCTTCGACCTTGCGCGGCGTGAACCAGCCGAAGTCGGGGAACAGCCGGTTGCGGACGAACCACACGTAGCCCACCAGGATGACCGTCACCCCGAGGCTCGGCAGTGCCGACGACGGATCGTGGCCGAGATCGGCGATGGTCTTCGGCAGTTGCAGCAGCGACAGGATGATGAACGCGTGATACGCGCCGACGCGATGGGTCGCGAAGCCCCAGATGAACAGCAGCGACAGCGGCACCGTCAGTGCGAGGAACAGCAGCGAGGCGCCTCTGCTGAGTCCGTCCGCCAGGAGGAGATAGGCGAGCCAGACGCTGATCGCCAGTTGCGCGATGCCGAGCCCGATCAGGATCCGGGTGTGCACCTTGTTCTTTCTGCACAGCTCGGGGTCGGGGTGCGACGCGATCAGGCGCGCGAGCACGCGATCCTTGAGGCCCTGCCCGGCCAGCTCGGCCAGCACGTCGGCTTTCCTCGCGCCCGCGGACAGCAGCGCCGCGATTCTTGTCTTGGCTTCCTTCTTGTTCATGGCGATGCGGTTTATTGTTCGGTGGTGGTCAAATGGCCCGGCCACGCGAATATTGCATCTTGCGCGACGATACGCAACGGTTTTGCCGCGCGTGGACACATTCCTGCAGTCGTCGCTCGCGCGGATCAATCGGCAGCGGCCGATGTGGATGCCGCCGACCGCGTCGGCAGCCTCGACTGCGCGTCTGCTTCGCTTGCCGGTGGTTCACGTCGCCGCGTCGCGCCCACCCCCATCCCCGCGACGACGAGCGCGATGCCGAGCAGCCGCGTGCCGCCCAGCGTCTCGCCGAACAGCGCGACGGCGAACAGCACGGCCGTGACTGGCGCGACCGCCGTGAACAGCGCGGCTTCGGTGCCGCTCGTGCGTGCCGAACCCGCATACCAGCACAGGTAGCCGAGCACGGTCGGCACCAGTGCGTAGTACGCGATCGCCGACATCGCGCCGACGGTCCAGCCGGTCGTCAGTGCGTGCCATTCGAACGCGGCCGGCACCAGCGCGAGCATGAAGCCAAGACCCGACATCGCCGTCGACAGCACGAGCGGCGGCAGCGGCGCCGCCAGCCGCCGGTTGAGCAGGATGAACACGGCCTCGCATGCGACGGCTGCCAGCACCAGCGCGTCGCCGGCGAGCGTCCGCAGCGACGGCATCGCCTGGCCGGGTGCGAACGTGACGAACAGCACGCCGGCGGTGGCAAGCGCGGCCGCGCTCCAGTCACGCGGCGTCTGCGGCTCGCGCAGCACGACCGCCGCGATCAGCGTCGACATCGCCGGCAGCGTGCCGAGCATCACACCGGCGTCGACCGGCGACGACAGCGCCGTGCCGCTGATCAGCAGCACCGTATAGCCGACCCCGCCCGCCGCGGCCTGGACGACCAACAGCACGGCGTCGCGCGCGGAGATCCGCGGCCATCGCATTCGCTGCGCACGCATCAGCGCGTACAGCAACGGGGTGGCGATCAGGAAGCGCAGCGCGGTGGCCGCGAACGGCGGCAGGCCGTCGGCCGCGAGGCGGCTCGCGATGACGGTGCTGCCGACGCCCGCCATCGCGGCGGCGAGATAGAGATAGCCGATCAGTCGTGTCTTCATGCGCCGCATCATCGCGTGCCGCGGCGTGGGCGTCTTGAACGAAATTGCAGCGGTGAAGGCGAGTGGAACGGGCGCGTGGCAGGGTGCGCGTCCGATATTTTCCGGATGGCTGCAAGCGCCGCCGGCAAGAGCCGCCGATACCGAACGGCAACGATCGGCGTCGTCGAGCCCGCGGCCGCTGCGCGGTGGCCGGGAAGCCCGCGTCAGCCGGCCTGCGTGAATCGTCCCGGCGTGATGCCGAACTGGCGTGCGAACGCGCGCGTGAGGTGGCTCTGGTCGGCAAAACCGGCTTCGGCCGCGGCATCCGCGATCGGCCGGCCGCTCGCGAGCAGTGCACGCGCCAGTCGAGTGCGCGACTGCAGCAGATACGCGTGCGGCGTGATGCCGAGTTCGCGCGCGAACCCGCGCAGCAACTGGAAGCGGCTCACGCCGCTCAGGCCGGCGAGTTCGGCCAGCGAAACGGGTGTGGCGGGTGCTGCATCGAGCCGCTCGCGGGCCACGCGGATCGCCGGTGCGACGCCCGCGGCCGGCAGCGCGCGGTTCGAATGCCGCGCAAGCAGTGCGGCGACCAGCGTCACGAGCGCTTCGTCGCGCGCGAGCGGCAGCGTGTCTCCTGCGACGATCCGTGCATGCAACCGGCCGAAGGCGGCGGCGAGCCGCGCGTCGCGCACGGCCGGATGCGCGAGTTCGACACCATCGAGGCCTTCTTCCGCCGCGACGCACGCGACCAGCGCGGGCGCGAGGTACAGCATCCGCCAGCGCCGGCCCGTGCCTGCATCGAGCGGCATGCCGTCGTGCATCTCGCCCGGATTGACCATGATCGCGTCGCCGGCCAGCGCGTCGACCTGCCCGCGGCCGCTCCACGACCGGTGTGCGCCGCTGACGATCACGCCGATCCCGAATTCGTCGTGCGCATGCCGCGGAAACGTGCGATCGGACTCGAGGCTGATCGCCTCGATCCCTTCATCGGTCCGTCGGTAATGGGTGACACGGTGCATGAGCGCTCCTCGCGCCGGCAGCGGCGCGGATCACGTGCACTTTAGCGCGTTCCGGCGCCGCGCGCCCTTCATCCTTTTGGCCGATACCGCGCGGCGCACGCAGCCCGCACCATGTGCGCATGAGCAGCGTACACGGCCCGCCGGGCCTGAAGCTGCGCGGGAGACGGCAGGTGGAACGACAGGATCCGGTATTCATCCAGGTAGGCGCGCTCGCGGACGGCTTCGCGCCGGACGCGCACATCCTCGCGCCCGTGAACGCGCTCGTCGGGCAGTCACTGGCCCTCGGCGATGCAGCGGGCGCGTGGCGCGTCTATACGTTCGAGGCGGACGCGCTGCAATGGCGCGACGCGGCGGCCGACACGGGCGGCCGTGCGCCGTGCCGTGTCACGCGGCTGCGCGACGACCTGTACTTCGTCGACTACATCGACCCGGTGGCGCGCGCGACGTCGGTCAGCCTCGTGATCGACGTCGGCAACGGCGTGTGGACGTCGGTGGTCGGCACGCTGCCGACCGAAGCCGATACGCATGTCGACGCGTTCACACGCGTCGCGCGCGGGTTGCCGCTGACGGGCGTCGACGCGACGTTCCGGCACGGCACGCTCGGCGGTCATGCGCAGCCGGGCCCGCTGCACGGGCTCACGCGCGAACTGATCGGCAAGCGGACGATGTATCGCTACAGCCCGACCGAATGCTACGAGCACATCTACCTGAACGCGCACTTCTACGCGTGGCAATGCCTGCAGGGCGTCGAAGGCGGGCTGGCGGACGTGGACCGCTGCCATTACTTCAGGATTGCAGAGCAACTGTATCTGTTCGTGTGGCGCGAGAAGGTGGTGCCGACGCTCGGCGTCGTGCTGATCGACCTCGCGCAACGCAAGACGGACGGCAAGATCTTCGGTTATCAGGGCGGCGATTTCGGCACGCTGTCGAACTTCCCGATCGGCGCGCATGCGCAGGTGCTGAACGAAACCGTGCATCCGCTCGGCGGCGAGGCGCAGCGATGAACGCCATGCTCGGCAGCGGCCGCCTGCGTGCGGATTTCAGCGGACGTGTCGTGCTGGTCACGGGCGCCGCGCAGGGGATCGGCGCGGCGATCGCGCGCCGTTTCGCGCAATCCGGTGCGTTCGTCGCGCTCGCCGATCTCAACGGCGATGCGGCTGACGCGCAGGCGGACGCGCTCGCCAGCGCGGGCGGCGAGGCGCGCGCGTATCGTGCCGACGCCGCGAGCCGCGACGAACTCGTCGCGCTCGTCGCGGCGGTCGAGCGAGACAGCGGCCGGCTCGACGTCGTCGTTCACAACGCCGCGTACTTCCCGCTGACCCCGTTTGCGCGGATCGACGAGCCGACGCTCGAGCGCACGTTGTCGGTCAACCTGTCGGCGCTGTTCTGGCTTGCCCAGGCTGCGTTGCCGGCATTCGAGCGAGCGGGGGCCGGGCGGCTGCTCGTCACGTCGTCGGTGACCGGGCCGCGCGTCGTCTATCCGGGGCTCGCGCACTACGCGGCGTCGAAGGCCGGCGTGAACGGCTTCATTCGTGCGGCGGCGCTCGAACTCGCACGCCGCAACGTGACGGTCAACGGCGTCGAGCCGGGGATGATCCGCACGCCGGCAGCCGGCAATCTCGGCGATGCGTCGGTCGCCGCACGGATCGCGCGCGATATCCCGCTCGCGCGGATGGGCGAGCCGGAGGACATCGCGAACGCGATGCTGTTTCTCGCGTCGGCTGATGCGGCGTATATCACCGGGCAGACGATCGTCGTCGACGGCGGTGCGACGTTGCCGGAGAGCGGGGCCGTGCCGGGCGACGGGTAACGCGAGCGTCGCCGATGGCGCGATTGCGACCGTCGGGCGTGCCGGACGGCGCGTCGGCGGCCGGCACGCGCACCGTCGCGTCTACAGCACCTACAGCACCTACAGCCAGCCGTTGTGGATGAACTCGACGATCGAGTACCGGCGAGGTTCGAGTTCGTGCTGCCGGACGGCCTCGACGATCCGCGACACGCCGTCCGCGTAAGGCGACGCGCCGTACACGCGGGATTCGAACTGCAGGCTGCAGGCGCCATCCTCGATGCGGATCCGGTGGAACGCATGGCGGCCGAGCTGATCGTCGGGAATCTGCAGGGCGTCGCGCTGCTCGCCGGGGTCGCGCACGGAGCGGATGTCGTGCGCCGGCACGCCGAGCGACTGGCCGATGCCGACCGCGGTGCCGGGCACGGACGTCTTGCTGGCCTGGTGCGACTCCGTCACGCTGATCTGGCAGTCGCGAAACAGATGGCCGCTGGTTTCCAGCATGCTCATGAACTTGAGCATCAGGATGTTCGTATTCGGACAGAGCACGACGGGGAAGTCGTGCGATCCGGTCTCGACGTCGGAGCCGGTGGACAACTCGACGAGCGGCGAACCCGTTGCGCGGCAGAATTCGATCACGGCGGGCAGCTCGCGGCCGGATCCGGCGTGCACGACGATCGAACGGGCGTCGATGCGTGCATGGTCCGACCAGGCCATCACGCGACAGGTTGCCGGGTCGAGCCGGTGCGAGCCGAGCAGTTCGGTTGCCAGCTTGCCGGTGCCAACGACGAGTACTTGCATGGGATAGACGGGTTGAGTTCGGGTTTCGTGACGAAAACGGCGCAGGCCGATCGAGGGCGCGGCGGCGAGCGCGATGCACCGCGCGGCGTGCCGTGTCGCGCATTATGCCGGGCCGCCCGCCAGTGCGCGCAGTCGTGCCCCACAGGCGCGGCACCGGCGTATCAGCTCGCCGACGTGGTCGGCACCCACGCATGCGTCGTGTTCTTCGCCGCGAACTGTTTCGCGATCGGGTGCGCGAGACGGTCCGTATCCGATGCCACCGTGTCGTGCTTCGCTTCCGAGGCGCGTGCAGGCCGGCGCCGACCGTCGCCGTCACGACGTGTCCCGCCACCGCGCCCACCCCCGCGGTGTCCACCATGCCGGGCAAATGGCCGCTGTTCGCGCTGGCGCGGCTCGTGTTCATCGGCCAGGTGTTCTGCTACTGCCGGTATCACCACGCGTCACCGCGCGCACGGAAGCGTGAACGGCGCTACGCTGTCGAAACGCCGGCCGGACCTACCCGCGTCGCGGCCGGCATCGACCCTGAACCACACATCAACCACCCCCCTCGACCCAGGAGAGCACATCGATGGAACACGACCTGAAAGGCAAGGCAGTCGCGATCACCGGCGGATTCGGCCATCTCGGCGCCGCCACGGCTGCCTGGCTCGGCCAGCGCGGTGCCCGCGTCGCGCTGATCGGCCGCGGCGCGGCGCCGGACGCGCAGGCGTTGCCCGGCGTGCCGGCCGATGCGCTGCGCATCGGCGGCATCGACCTTGTCGATCCGCAGGCGGCCGTGCGTGCGCTTGACACCGTGCATCGCGAATTCGGCCGGGTCGACGCGCTGCTGAACATCGCGGGCGCGTTCGCGTGGCAGACGATCGCCGACGGCGATGCGGCCACGTGGGACCGCATGTACGAACTGAACGTGAAGACGGCGCTGAACGCGTCGAAGGCCGCGCTGCCGTACCTGGTGGCGAGCCCGGCCGGCCGCATCGTCAACATCGGCGCGGGTGCGGCGTTCAAGGCCGGCGCGGGCATGGGCGCGTATGCGGCCGCGAAGGCGGGCGTCGCGCGGCTTACCGAGGCGCTGGCGGCGGAACTGCTCGATCGCGGCGTGACCGTGAACGCGTTGCTGCCGAGCATCATCGACACGCCGCCGAACCGCGCGGACATGCCCGATGCGGATTTCTCGCGCTGGGTCCGGCCCGAACAGCTCGCGGCGACGATCGGGTTCCTGCTGTCGGCCGACGCGCAGGCGATCACCGGCGCGTCGATTCCGGTGAGCGGCCGCGTGGCGTAGGGGGCAGGCTATCGCACGCGAGTACGACGTCAGGGCATGCGAAATCGCGCGCGCGGAATGTCCGCGATCGCCGCGATTTCGCTCAGCCGATCGGGGCGGCAGATGCGGATGCACGGCTCCGTGAACGCGCGTGCCTGCGGGGCGCCGATCATCACCGTATACTGTTCGTTCGACATCGTGTGACTGAAGACGTGACCAAGCCTGCCTCTGCGGATACGCCTGACGATGATCCGCGTCCGACCCCGCCCGAACAACCCGAACTGGAAGACTGCTGCAACAGCGGCTGCTCGCCGTGCGTTTTCGACCTGTACGACGAGGCGCTGGCGCGTTATCGCGTCGAACTGGCCGAATGGGAAGCGCGGCACGCGCAACTCAAGCATCACTCGTGAGCCCGATGCCGGCGAGCGGTCGCGCATGCGCCGTTTCCATGTCGCTGCCGGCGATGGGTCCCGAACACGGCGCCGTCACGCGCCGGCCCGCGCCCGCCGATGCATCGGCCCCAGCGCGGCCGACAACGCGACGCACACGAGCAGCACGATCGTCAGCGCCCACATCGCCGTCCTGAACCCCTGCACGTAGTCGAGCGCACCCGGCTGCGCGCCGAGCCGTGCGAAGAACAGCCCGCCGAGCGTCGCCGCGCCGACGGCCGCGCCGATCTGCAGCATCGCGGTGACCATGCCGGACGCGACCCCGGCGCGCGCCGCGTCGACTTCCGCCAGCACGATCCGCACGACCGACGGCAGCACGAGCCCTTGCCCGATGCCGATCGCCGCGATCCCCGCATGGAAACCCGGGCCCGGCGCGTGCTCCCCGGCCAGTGCGGCGGCGGTCGCGACGCCGGCGGCGAGCATCGCGAAGCCGAGCGTGAGCACGCGATAGCCGCCGAACTGCTCGACGAGGCGCGGCATCAGCAGCGGGCTCGCGAGGAAGCCGATGCCGAGCGGCAGGATCGCGAGCCCCGACGCGAGCGGCGACCAGTTCAGGCAGCCCTGCAGATAGATCCCGTAGCTCAGGAAGAACGCGCTCAGCATGTAGAACAGGAACGCGAGCGTGAGCCCGAGCGCGACGACCGGGTTGTGCAGCAGGCGCACGTCGAGCAGCGGATCGCGGCCGCCGGCGAGCCGGCGCGCTTCGACCGCCAGCAGCGCGCCGAGCATCGGCAGCGCGCCGACGACGCACGCGACCATCCACAGCGGCCAGCCCGCCTCCCGCCCGTGCGTGAGCGGATAGATGAGCATCAGCAGGAACAGCGACAGCAGCACCATGCCGGGCACGTCGATGCGCTGGCCGCGCGGCGGCCGGCTTTCCGGGATGAAGCGCCAGCTGCCGAGCAGCGCGAGGATGCCGATCGGCACATTGACCAGGAAGATCGCACGCCAGCCGAGCCCGAACGGATGCAGGCTGATCAGTGCGCCGCCGCCGAGCTGACCGATCACGGCCGCGAGGCCGAACACGAAACCGTAGAAGCCCATCACGCGCACCTGCTCCTGCGGGCTGAACACGCTGCGGATTGTCGCGAGCACCTGCGGCGCAAGGATCGCGGCGAACAGGCCCTGCAGCACGCGGCCGCCGACCAGCACCGCGCCGCTGCCGGCGAGCCCGCACAGCGCCGAGGCGACGACGAAGCCGGCCATCCCGATCATGAACATCCGCTTGCGGCCGTACAGGTCGCCCAGGCGCCCGCCGGTGATCTGCACGACCGCGTTCGCGCACGCGTAGGCCGACACGACGAGCTGCAGTTCGGCCGGATGCGCACCGATGCCGTCGCGGATGGCCGGCAGCGCGAGATTCACGATGAAGTAGTCGAGCGGCGGCAGAATGGCGCCGACCAGCAGGACCACGAGCGCCCAGCCGTGATGGCTGCGCGGCGGTGCCGCGGCGGCCGGCGCGCAAGGGACGAGGGTGTTGTCGGTCATGAACGGAGGTCCGGAAGAATGAGGGCCGCAACGCATGCTGAATCCGGTCGAAACGGGTTCAGGCGGGCCGTTGAACCGATATTCTGCGGATCGTCGATGAATCGGAAAAGCGGGAATTGGTGGTAGCATCAATCGGGTTACTCGATGGATGGAGGGGGCGATGCGCGGTTTCGACCTGGATCAATTACGCACGTTCGCGGCGGTGGCGGATGCGGGCAGCCTTACGGCGGCCGCGCCGCTGCTGCATCTGTCACAGTCGACGGTCAGCGAGCAGGTGCGCAAGCTCGAATCGCGCGCCGGCGTGCCGCTGTTCGTGCGCAGCAAGCGCGGCGTCGAGCCGACGCCGGCCGGCGCGCGCCTGCTGCAGCACGCGCGGCGCATCGTCGCGCTGAACGAGGCCGCGTTCGACGAAGTGCGCGGACAGGCGATCAAGGGCGAGTTGCGCGTCGCGATCACCGACTACTACCGGACGCATGAAGTCGCGGGCCTGCTCGCGCGGCTGCGGGAGTGCTACCCGCAACTGAGCCTGCACGTGAGCGCGATGAAGAGCGCGGAGATCGAAGCCGCCCACGCGCGCGGGCAGATCGATCTCGGTGTGGTGATGAACCTGTCGAGCGGCCCGTTCCGGCCGGCGTCGGCCGATACGCGCTGGGTGCTGCGGCGCGAGCCGCTGTCGTGGGTCGCGTCGCCCGCGCTCGCCGAGCAACTGCCCGAGCCGTTGCCGCTCGTGCTGCTGCCGGACGACTGCATGATGCATCAGATCGCGGTGCGCTCGCTGGACGAGCAGCACGCGCCGTACGTGCTCGTGCACAGCGCGTCGGGTGTCGCGGGGCTGCAGTCGATGCTCGCGGCGGGGCTCGGCGTCGGCTGCCTGTGCGCGTCGGCGATCGGCGAGGGCCTCGTGCGGCTCGGCGCGAAATACCGGCTGCCGGCGCTGCCCGACGCGGTGTTCTCGCTGACGCCGCCGATGCCGGGCGAACGCGAGACGGTCACGCAGGCGCGCGAGGTGCTGTCGCGGCAGTTGCTGATGTGAAGCGAGCGTGCGCGTCGGCGCGCAGACACGTATTCGACGGGAGTCGGTACCGATGAAGATATCGAGAGATTTCGGGATTGTCGTTCGACGAGCGGCGCTGATCGAGAAAGCGGTCGACCTGTCTGCGGTCATGCGCGAATTCAATTTCGCTGACTGCTTCGACGCGTCGGACCGGCTGGTGTCGCTCGGCCCGTTCTTCGGCGGCGATGCCGCGGATGCGTGCATGAGGTCGCTCGAACGGCTCGGGCTGGTCTACTTCGACGATTTCTTCATCGTTGAGGAAACGTATCCCGGTTGGTGCGAGATGGAAGCTTTCTGAACGTTGCGTAGCAGGGGGCGATACGCATGAACGACGAACTGAAAAGCCAGATGGCCGCGCGGCTGCAGCACGCGCTGGAGCGGGTGGTCGACGAGCGCTCGCTGATTCATTTCCTGCGCGTGCTGGGCCATGACTGGCACAAGGAGCGCCAGCTCGAGGCCGACGTGCCGCCGTCGCCTTACGCGGCCGCCGCGCTCGGCTGGGAAAACCGCTCGATCGGCGAGTACCTGGAGGCGATGGTCGACTGGGCCGAGGCGTCCGAAGAAGGGCTGCGCTGCTACGACCTGCCCGACAATCCGTGGCGGCGCATGGCGGACATCCTGTTCGCCGGCAAGATCCACGAATAGCGCGCGCCGCGGCGATGCGCCTGCGCGGCGGGTTCGAACGGCCTAGTCAGCCGTCCCTTCGGCATAGGCGCGCAGCCCGTTCGCCAGCGCATCGAACACGGCCCGGCAACGCGGGCTCGTCCGCAGGTCCTCGTGCATGACCACCCAGGTTTCCAGTTTCATCGCGGGCCCGTCCGGCAGCACGCGCACGAGCCGCGCATCGCGTTTCGCGAGCCCGTTCTGGCAGAAGCCGATCCCGTAGCCGGCGCGGATCATCGCGAGTTGCGCGAGATTGCTGTCGGTGCGCAGTGCGAACGCATCGCGCGTCCACAACGGCATCCCGCGCCCGGCCGAGCGGATGAACGGCGTGACCGTATCGAAACCGATCAGCGCGTGATGCGCGAGTTCGCCGGTCGTCGACGGTGTGCCGTTGCGCGCCAGGTAGTCGTCGCGCGCATGCAGCCCGACGTCGATGTCGCCGACGCGCCGTGCGACGAGCGCGTCCTGCGCGGGCGGCGCCATCCGCACCGCGATGTCCGCCTCGCGGTTCAGCACGTCCTGGATGCGGTCGGTCGGCACCAGTTCGATCACGAGCCCCGGATGGTCGCGCCGCAACTGCGCGAGCATCGGCGGCAGCACTTCGACCGCGATCACGTCGCTGGCCGAGATCCGCACGGTGCCGCGCACGCCCGCGCCGTGGCTCGCGGCCGCCCGCTCGAACGCGGCCGCCGCGCTGCGCAGCGCCTCCGCATGGCCGCGCAGCGCGAGGGCCGCGTCGGTCGGCAGCAGCCCCGACGGCGAGCGCGTGAACAGCGTCTGGCCGAACGCGGCCTCGAGCGCCGCGACGTGGCGGCCGGCCGTCGGCTGCGTGATGCCGAGCGCGCGCGCCGCGCCCGACAGCGAGCCTTCCGTCAGCACGGCGAGGAAGGTGCGGTAGCGTTCCCAGTTCAGATCGATGGCCATGCATAAATGTATAACTGATCCATTGTGTTCAGCAATTCCTTGTCAGGTGGCCGAGCGCCAGAATGCGTGCTGACGACGGTTCATTCACGGAGAGCGGCAATGACGGTGAACGCAGGCGGGACGCAACGACAGGCACTCGTGCTCGGCGCGAGCGGAGGCATCGGCGGCGAGGTCGCGCGTCAGTTGCGCGATGCCGGCTGGCAGGTGCGCGCGCTCAAGCGCGGGCTCGACGCCGAGACGGTGGAGCGCGACGGGATCGCGTGGATGCGCGGCGACGCGCTCGACCGCGAGGCGGTGGTCCGCGCGGCGCGCGGCTGCAGCGTGATCGTGCATGCGGTGAACCCGCCCGGCTACCGGAACTGGAGCGGGCAGGTGCTGCCGATGATCGACAACACGATCGCGGCGGCGACCGTCGCGCAGGCGACCGTCGTGCTGCCGGGGACGGTCTACAACTACGGTCCCGACGCGTTTCCGGTGTTGCGCGAGGAGGCGCCCCAGCATCCGGTGACGCGCAAGGGCGCGATTCGCGTCGAGCTGGAGCGGCGGTTGCAGGCGGCGACCGCGCAGGGCGTTCGCACGATCATCGTGCGGGCCGGCGATTTCTTCGGCGCGCACGCGGGCAACAACTGGTTCGGGCAGGGACTCGTCAAGGCCGGGCGACCCGTCGCGGCCATCAGCGTGCCGGGCCGGCCGGGCGTCGGCCATCAATGGGCGTACCTGCCGGATGTCGCGCGCACGATGGTCGAACTGCTCGAGCGGCGCGACACGCTGGCGCCGTTCGCGCGCTTCCATCTCGGCGGTCACTGGGACGCGGACGGCACGCAGATGGCCCAGGCCGTGCGCCGCGTCGCGCAGCGGCACGGGATGCGGCCGACGGTGCGGCGTTTCCCGTGGTGGCTCGTGTGGGTCGCCGCGCCGTTCGTCACGACGATGCGCGAGATGATCGAGATGCGTTATCTGTGGCGCGAGCCGCTGCGGATGGACAACGCACGGGTGACGGCGGTGCTGGGCCGTGAGCCGGTGACGCCGCTCGATACGGCGGTGGAAGCGGCGCTGGCGGGGCTGGGGTGCTTGCGGTGACGGTGGTCGACGAGGGCGGGTGGCGGATCAGCATGCTGTTCAAGCCATTTATTGCCTGCGCACCCGCCACCCTCCGTCACGCCACAACCGGCAACACCTCGACCGCATAGCGATGCCGCAGGCTGCGCCCGAGCACCGGATCGTGCAGTTCCATCTCGAACGCGTCGCCGTCGCCCATCGCCGCGATCGCGCTGTGCACGGTGACGGTGCCGCCGAACATCGCGCAGCGCGCGGGCATCGTGCGCCGCTCGTCGAAGCGCTGCCACAGCGCATCCGGCGCGAGCAGTCCGCTGACCGCGCCATGCTGATACGCGACGCGTTCGCCGCCGGGCCTGACCAGCCACGAACGCATCTCGATCGCGTCCCAGTGACCGGCGACGTCCGCATGGCGCCATGCGTCGCGGCCGAGCGGCTTCGCGCATACCTGTTTCGACACCGCGACGCCGTAGGCCTCGACCTTCCGATCCGTATGATCGGAACCGACCGTCACCAGCGTGCCGGCCGGACTGTCGATCAGCACGCATTCGATCTCGCCGCCCGAGCGCGCGCCGAGCACACCGATCGACGGCGCCTGCGTGAGCAGCGCGGACGCCACGCGATAGAAACACGGCGTGGTCGACGGCGGCGCGACGCCGAGCGCCGCGAGTTCGTCGATGTGCGCGCGGATCGCAGCCGGATCGCGGCCGGCCCAGCCGGCGATCACGACGCGTTCGATCTCGACGTCGACCTGGGCCGGCGCGCCTTGCACGGACATCACGTTGAACGACAGGGCTTGCATGCGGGTATCCGTTTGAAGTGCGAATGAATGAGGTGATCGACGGGGCGCTCAGTCGGCGAGCGGCCGGTGCGCGGTCTCGCGCGCGGCCAGCAGCGCGATCGACGTCACGACGAGCGACGCGGTGACGTACAGCGACACGGCGGTCGTCGTCCCGGTCTGGCGGAACAGCGTGGCGATCACGAGCGGCGCGAAGCCGCCGCCGACGATGCCCGCAAGCGTGTAGGCCAGCGACGAGCCCGCATAACGCACGCGCGTCGGGAACTGTTCGGTGACGAATGCGCCTTGCGGGCCGTACATCACCGCATGGATCACGAGGCCGATCGCGACGGCCGCGACGATCGCACCGGGCCGCGCCGTGTCGAGCATCGTGAAGAAAACGAACGCCCACACGACGCCGGCGAGCGCGCCGGCGAGGTACACCGGACGGCGTCCGAAGCGGTCCGACAGCGCACCGAAGAACGGCACCGCGAGCGCGTTGCAGGCCGTGCCGGCCATCACCGCCGTCAGCGCGACGGGGCGCGACAGGTGCAGCACGGTCGTCACGTAGGTCAGCGTGAACACGACGATCAGCGCGTACAGCACGTCGGAGCCGATGCGCGAACCGCCGGCGATCAGCAGGCGCCGCCAGTGGTACTTCAGCACGTCGGCGACGGGCACGTCGGCGGTTGCGTCCGATTCGGCGAGCTGCTCGAACTGCGGCGTTTCGTCGACGCCGCGCCGCAGCCAGAAACCGAACACGACAAGCAGCGCGCTGGCCGCGAACGGCACGCGCCAGCCCCACGACAGGAAGGTGTCGGACGTGGCGGACAGCGTCACGAGCGCGATGCAACCGGTACCGAGCAGCGTGCCGAACGATGGGCCGATCTGCGTCCACGACGCGGACAGTCCGCGCCGCTTCTGGTCGCCATGCTCGACCGACAGCAGCACCGCGCCGGCCCATTCGCCGCCGAGCGCGACGCCTTGCACGAAGCGCAGCGCGACGAGCAGGATCGGGCTCAGGATGCCGGCCTGCGCATAGGTCGGCAGCGCGCCCATCAGCGCGGTCGTGACGCCCATCAGCACGAGCGTGAGCATCAGCACCGCGCGGCGGCCGATGCGGTCGCCGAGGTTGCCGAACACGAAGCCGCCGAGCGGGCGCGACACGTAGCCGACCGCATAGGTCGAGAACGCGAGGATCGTGCCGGCCAGCGGATCGACCGACGGAAAGAACAGATGGTTGAAGACGAGCGCGGCGAGCGTGTTGTAGATCGTGAAGTCGTACCACTCGAGCGACGTGCCGATCATGCTCGCGGTCGCGAGTCGGCTGTTGCGGACACGGCGAGGCGCGTGGGCGGCGGGCTGGGCGAGCGTGCTCATGGTGTCGGGCATGTCGTGAAGGATGACGGGATGATGCGCAGGGGCTGACGCGCCGGCCGCGTGCGCAGGACGTGCGGTGGGGCCGGTGGCGGCGTCCGGGTTCAGGCAAACAGCGCGGCGGCGGCCGGCTTCGCGTCGGCATCGCGGTGCGCAACCGGCAGCGGCGCGGCGGCACGCCACAGCAGGTCGAAGGTGCGCAGGTCGTCGTGACCGGCGATGGCGGCGGCGACGCGGCGCGTGGTCGCGGCGTCGCTGCCTTCGATCAGGACGAGCGCGTCGGCGGCCGGACGCGCGGCCGCATCGGCGCCGACCGGCGCGGACAGCTCCGGCGCGGTGCGGAACAGCCGCGCCGCATGGATGCCGGGTTCGCGCAGCGCCGTGTCGAAGCGCTCGCGCAGGTGCGGCACGTCGATGTGTTCGGGCGGCAGCACGAACAGCGCGAGATGCATGCCTTCGCCGTCGCCGGCCTCGATCGTCAGGGCGCCGACCCGCCGCTGCGTGCCCGTCATGCGTTCGAAGTTCGCGAGCGACCAGGCGGTCTGCTGCGTGAACGCGCGCCGGTACGCGTCGCTGCGGAACACGTCGAGCGTGTCCGTTACGTACAGCGCGAGATACTTGCGCGGGCCGCCGTCGGTCGCGCGAAACCGCCGCGCATGCGTGAAGCCGGGCAGCGCGACACGCTCCTGCATGTGCTCGCGGTCGTACCACGCGTTGAAGTCGGCTTCGTGCGCGGGGTCGATATCCGTCCAGACGCAGAGCTGGCCGTGCGGAAGGGAAAGGCGGGTCATTGCGGGTTCCTTGTGACGGGGGTGTGTCAGGAACCGCAGTGTCCCGAAGCCGGGCCGCGCCCGTCCAACAAGAAA
The DNA here is from genome assembly GCF_003853415.1 of Burkholderia sp. Bp9142. Classification (GTDB taxonomy): domain Bacteria; phylum Pseudomonadota; class Gammaproteobacteria; order Burkholderiales; family Burkholderiaceae; genus Burkholderia. The sequence goes on from NZ_QTPP01000044.1 coordinate 38,953, forward strand.
ACAAATTCGCGGTGAACAGGTTTTCTTATGAGCGGCGCGGACGGCGTTTCGCCGGGGCGGCGGGCGGCGCGGATTCGGGGGGGCGTTTTGCCGCCGCGGTTCGGCTTTTTGTCGCCGGCCGGGCAGGGGTCTTGTCGACGGAAGCGGAAGCGGCATCGGCCTTTGCCGATGCGACCGGTTTTGCATGACTCGCGGCGGCCGGCATCGCGCGCGCGACTTCGCTCGCCAGTTCCGCGATGCGCGCGGCGACCGGCAGGCCCTGCGTGCGGTACGACGCGACGAGTGGCAGCGCGGGGAATTCGGGTTCGACGTCGAGCAGTTCGAGCGCGCCTTCCTGCAGTTCGCGCCCGATGATCGCGGGCGGCAGCGCGGCCACGCCGAAGCCGTCGGCGACGAGCCGGATCATCGCGGCGACCGACGTGATGCAGTTGATGCTGGCCGGCCGCTCGACGGCCGCGAACAGCCGCTCGATCGTCGCGTGCGGCCCCGAGTGGCGCGAGAAGCTGATGATCGGGTACGCGGCAAGCCGCGCGACGCCGAGCCGTTCGCCGCCGAGCCCGAGACGCGGGCTCGCCGCCCAGCGCACCGGGAATTCGCACAGCGGCAGGTTCGTGAAGTCGGGGCCCGGCACCGGATCGGTCTGCAGGATCAGGTCGACGCCGTCGGTGCTCAGCAGGCGGATCAGGTGCAGCGTCGTGTCGCTCGTGATCTCGACGTCGAGGCGCGGATAGCGCTCGCGCAATTGCGCCATCAGCGCCGGAAACCAGCTGTGCACGATCGACTCGATCACGCCGATCCGGATCAGGCCCGCGTCGCTCGCCGCGTCGATGTCGCGCCGCATCTCGCCGTCGAGCCGCACGATCCGCTCCGCGTACGCGAGCATGCGCCGGCCCGCGGGCGTGAGCGTGGCCGAGCGCGTGTTGCGGTCGAACAGCCGCACGTCGAACGCTTCTTCCAGCGACGCGATGCGGCTCGACACGGCGGCCTGCGTCGTGTGCAGTTTCTCGGCCGTGAGCCGGAAGTTCTCCAGCTTCGCGAGCCAGACGAAGGTTTCAAGAAACCGGATGTTCATCGCATTCCGAACGGTGAGGCGGTGCCGCGCGGGGCGGCGGGACCGGTCGATGTTAGCGGATTTCAGGGGCGAGAAACGAGCGGGTGTAGGCGACGGAGTAGCGGACGACGCGCGCGGCACGTCGCGCGGCCGCCCTCGAGGACGCATCGCGCGGCCGTGCCGCCCCCACGCGTCAAAGCTTGTCGAACGCGAGCGTCGGCACGTCGACGGCCATCGCGCCGCCGTCGGCGACGAGCGTCGCGCCGGTCACGAACGACGCGTCGGGCGATGCCAGGAATGTGCACACGGCCGCGATCTCGTCCGGATCGGCCGCGCGCCGCAGCGGCACGTCGGCGCTCACGCGCGCATACGCACCGTCGAGCGTGTCGCCGTACGCGTTCATCAACGGCTCCATTTCCGCATCGGCCATCGGCGTGCGGACCCAGCCCGGGCACACCGCGTTCGCGCGCACGCCGTGCGGCCCGTAGTCGCGTGCAAGCGAACGCGCGAGCCCGAGCAGCGCATGCTTGCCGACCGTATAGCCGCACACGCCCGGCCCGGCCGCGAGCGCGGCGATCGACGCAACCAGCACGATGCTGCCGCGCTGCGCGATCAGGTCGGGCAGGCACGCGCGTGCGCTGACGAACGCGGTGCCGAGATTCGCATGCATCGCGTCGCGCCACTGCGCGTCGTCGGTTTCGTCCGCGCGGCCGAGACCGTGGCCGCCGGCACATGCGACGAGTGCGTCGACGGCGCCGAACCGTTCGGCGATCTCCGGCAGGAAGCGGGCCCAGTCGGCCGTGCTCGCGGCGTCGCCGGCGAGTGCGAGGCCGCCTGTCTCGGCGGCGAGCGCGTCGAGCGGTGCCCGACGCCGCCCGATCAGCACGACGCGGTCGCCGCGGGCGGCGAAGCGCCGCGCGCATGCGGCGCCGATGCCGGTGCCTGCGCCGGTGATCGCGATCGTACGGGGTTGCGGGTGCGTCATGTCGTGCTCCGGAAAGGTGTCGTTTCCGGTCACTTTAGGCGGCGCCGACGCACGCCGGTATCCGCCGAAAGGATGAATGTGAACCAGCCGGACGATCGAGGATCGCACGCGGCACCTGGCCGATCGCAAAATCGCGGCCATTTTGCAAAGGCTGACGATGTTCGGCGCCGAATCGCTCTATCCTCCGTATTTTTGCGACAAGTCGTGAAAGCCCGGCAAAATAGCGCGGGCGAGCCCGCGCACCGGTGCGCGGCGTGCCGGCCGGTTCCGTCGTGCAAGCGGAGCGGCAGGCGGCCATATCGGCGTGAGCGCGCGCCCGATACGAATGCATCGCGTTCGCCGATCGCGCCTGTCGCGGCGGCGGATCGCCCGGCTGCGCGTCGCGCGGCCGGACCATCGACAAGAGCAGGGAGGGGCCGGCAATGAGGCTGGACGACGAAAGAGAAAGCGTGAACGTCGAGGATCGACGCGGCGGCGGGTTCGGCGGCGGGCGCGCGACGATCGGCATCGGCACGATCGTGGTCGCGCTGGCCGCATCGTATTTCTTCGGGATCGACCCGCGCGTCGTGCTCGAAGGCGCGTCGGCGCTGCAGGGCCGGCAGCAGCAGGCGCAGCCCGCGCCCGCGCAGCGCCAGGGCGCGCCGGCGAACGATCCCGGCGCGGTGTTCACGCGCAAGGTGCTCGGCAATATCGAGCGCACGTGGACGGGCGTCTTCAACACCCAGCTGCATGCGCAGTACGAGCCGCCGAAGCTCGTGATGTTCACGAACTCGACGCCGACCGCGTGCGGCACCGGCCAGACCGCGATGGGGCCGTTCTACTGTCCGGGCGACCGCAACGTGTATATCGATCTCGGCTTCTACGACGAACTGCGCAAGCGCTTCGGCGCGGGCGGCGATTTCGCGCAGGCGTACGTGATCGCGCACGAAGTCGGCCATCACGTGCAGAGCCTGCTCGGTATTGCCGACAAGGTCGATGCCGCACGCCGCCGTTCGAGCCAGGCACGCTCGAACGCGCTGTCGGTGCGGATGGAACTGCAGGCCGACTGCTTCGCCGGCGTGTGGGCGAACAACGCGCAGCGCGCGAACCAGCGGCTGATGGAGCCCGGTGATTTCGAGCAGGGGCTGAAGGCGGCCGCCGCGATCGGCGACGATCGGCTGCAGCAGCAAGGCCAGGGCTACGTCGTGCCGGAAAGCTTCACGCACGGCACCAGCGAGCAGCGCGTGTACTGGCTGCGGCGCGGGATGGAGTCGGGCGAACTGAGCGTCTGCGACACGTTCGCCGCGAACGCGCACTGATGCTGACTGACAGGGCGGGGTGTGCACGCTGCGACGCCTCCGTTTCGCGGCCGCACGCACGGCCGCGCCGGAAACTTCGCTGATCGTTCCGATCGCGCTTGATCGGTGCGCGCGATGTTTCGCGCCACCGTCGACGTCCATTTTCGATCGCACGGCTCGCGGCGCATGATTTCCTGACGCAGATCCTGTTGTCGCGACACGGCCGGCGCGCCCGCGATCCGTCACCCACCGACGATTTGCCGATTCGTGCTCACCGGCCCGTTTCGGCGCCGGTAGGCTGGCCCGAACTTCGATCTTCGATACGTTCGGCCGCCGGCCGCTCCCATCATGCCGACCTCATGCGTTCCCGCCGACCACGAAGCCGCCGACTGGCAGCGCGCGCTGCGTGCGTGCGTGGATGCGTTCGACGCGTTCGCGAGCCCGTCCGCGATCGTGTTCTACCGGCTCGACCTGAGCGGCGAGCCGGCCGATTTCGAGCTGTTCGGGATGCCGGAGCCGATGCATCGCATCTACATCGCGCGCTACCGGATGCTCGATCCGCTGCATCCGTCGCGCTGCGCCGCGGGCGAACGCGCGGTCGTCACGCTCGCTTCCCAATTGCCTGACGAACGACGCGATGCGTCAGCGTACTGGACCCGTTTCCTGCGGCGGCACGATGTCGCCGATGTCGTCGAGATCTGGCTGCGCGACGACGCGGGCCGCACGGTCGGCGCGTTTTCGCTGCTGCGCTTCGGGAAGGGCGACACGGACGGCAACAACGCGGCGGGACGGTTCGCTTCGGGCGAGATCGATGCGCTGGCACGGCTGCAGCCGGTCGCCGAGGCCGCGCTGGCCCCGCTGCTGCGCGCGCGGCGCGGGATCCACCGGATCGGCTGCGAGGCGCGGCTGACCTACCGCGAGGAACAGATCGCGCGCCTCGTGCGCGACGGCCGCTCGAACAAGGAGATCGCCCGCGATCTCGCGCTCGGGCAGCCGACCATCAAGACGCATCTGATGCGCATGTACCGGAAGCTCGGCGTGTCGAATCGCACCGAGCTGGTCGGCGCGTTGTTCCTGTAATTTTTCCCGCGCCCGCATTCACCCCGCGCCATTCATCCGACGATAGCGCGGCGTTCGCACGCTGCCATTCCACGTTCCCGAGTCACCCGCGTGTCGATCGCGCACGCGCTGCCAATTTGCGCTCACCGGGCGCGATCCCCCGTCGATACAGTGGTTCGACGCCCGCATGCCCGAGCGCACGCGGCTCAGCCATGACAATCATCGAGACGCCCATGAGCACCACGAACTTTGTCGCCGTCAGCGACACCGTGCGCACCTTCGTCGCACGCGACTTCGGCCTTTTCATCGACGGCGCCATGCAGCCCGCGCACTCGGCCGCGCGGCTCGACGTGTACGACCCGGCGACGGGCGAGCGGCTCGCGACGGTCGCGGATGCCGACGCGCACGACGTCGACCGCGCGGTCGCCAGCGCGAAGCACGCATTCGACACCCGCGTGTGGAGCGGGCTGCGCCCGGCCGACCGCGAGCGCATCCTGCTGAAGCTCGCCGACCTGATCGAAGCCGACGCCGAAACGCTGGCGCAACTCGAAACGCTGAACCAGGGCAAGTCGATCCACGTGTCGCGTGCGATCGAGGTCGGCGCGAGCGTCGAATACGCGCGCTACATGGCCGGCTGGGCGACCAAGATCACCGGCCAGACGCTCGACGTGTCGATCCCGTTCCCGCCGGGCGCGCGCTACACGGCCTATACGCGCAAGGAGCCGGTCGGCGTGGTCGCCGCGATCGTGCCGTGGAACTTCCCGCTGATGATCGCGGTGTGGAAGCTGATTCCGGCGCTCGCGGCCGGCTGCACGATCGTGCTGAAGCCGTCGCCGGAAACGCCGCTCACCGCGCTGCGCCTCGCCGAGCTCGCACGCGACGCCGGCGTGCCGCCCGGCGTGTTCAACGTCGTCACGGGCGGCCGCACGTGCGGCGCTGCGCTGTCGAGCCACCCGTCGATCGCGAAGATCTCGTTCACGGGCTCGACCGCGACCGGCAAGCAGGTCGGCGCGGCGGCCGTGCAGAACATGACGCGCTTCTCGCTCGAGCTTGGCGGCAAGAACCCGATCGTGATGCTCGACGACGTCGACGTCGCGCAGGCGCTCGACGGCGTCGCGGCCGGCGCGTTCTTCAACCAGGGGCAGGTGTGCGCGGCCGCGTCTCGCATCTACGTGCACCGCAGCAGGTTCGCGCAGCTCGCGGATGGCCTCGCGGGCGTCGCGCGGTCGATGAAGCTCGGCGCGGGCCTCGACACGACCGCGCAGATCAACCCGCTGGTGTCCGCGCACCATCGCGACAAGGTCGTCCAGCACATCGAAGGCGCGCGCCGCGCGGGCCTCACGTTCCTCGCGGGCGGCACGCCGGCCGACGACCTGCCCGGCTACTACGTGAAGCCGGCCGTGATCGCCGATCCGCATCCGGACAGCGCGATCGTGCGCGACGAAGTGTTCGGCCCGGTGATCGTCGTCGTGCCGTTCGACGACGCGGCCGACGCGGTGCGGCTCGCGAACGCGTCGCCGTACGGCCTCGCCGCGAGCATCTGGAGCAACGACCTGAAGCGCGTGATGAACCTCGTGCCGCGGATCGAGGCCGGCACCGTGTGGGTGAACTGTCACATCCCGCTCGACCCGTCGATGCCGTTCGGCGGCTACAAGCAATCGGGCATCGGCCGCGAGTTCGGCCAGTACGCGATCGAGGGCTTCACCGAAACCAAATCCGTCTGCATCGCGCACTGACGCGCGGCGCCAGATCCGGCAACCTCGAACCTCGACCCTGGGCGATCCAGGTTCAAACGATCCGAAAGTGGAGACTGCAATGAGCTACAACGAAGCGAAGTTCTGGCACCCGATGCTGCACCCGAACGAAATGAAACAGCGCAAGCCGATCCGCATCGTGCGCGGCGACGGCTGCTACGTGTTCGATGAAACCGGCAGGCAGCTCGTCGACGGCGTCGCGGGCCTGTGGAACGTGAACGTCGGGCACAACCGCCAGGAAGTGAAGGACGCGATCGTGCGTCAGCTCGACGAACTCGAATACTTCCAGCTGTTCGACGGCATCTCGCATCCGCGCGCGGAAGAGCTGTCGAAGCAGCTGATCGACATGCTCGAGCCGGAAGGCATGCGCCGCGTGCTGTACAGCTCGGGTGGCTCCGACTCGATCGAGACCGCGCTGAAGATCGCACGCCAGTACTGGAAGGTGCGCGGCCAGGCCGACCGCACGAAGTTCATCTCGCTGAAGCAGGGCTATCACGGTACGCACTTCGGCGGCGCGTCGGTGAACGGCAACACGGTGTTTCGCCGCAACTACGAGCCGAACCTGCCCGGCTGCTTCCACGTCGAGACGCCGTGGCTGTACCGCAACCCGTTCACACAGGATCCGGAGGAACTCGGCCGGATCTGCGCGGAAATGCTGGAGCGCGAGATCCAGTTCCAGAGCCCCGACACGGTCGCCGCGTTCATCGCCGAGCCGGTGCAGGGCGCGGGCGGCGTGATCGTGCCGCCGGCCAACTACTGGCCGCTCGTGCGCGAGGTGTGCGACCGCTACGGCGTGCTGCTGATCGCCGACGAAGTCGTGACGGGCTTCGGCCGCAGCGGCAGCCTGTTCGGCAGCCGCGGCTGGGGCGTGCGCCCGGACATCATGTGTCTCGCGAAGGGGATCTCGTCCGGCTACGTGCCGCTCGGCGCGACGGCCGTGAACGCGCGGATCGAGGACGCGTTCGCCGCGAACGCGGACTTCGGCGGCGCGATCATGCACGGCTACACGTACGCCGGGCACCCGGTTGCGTGCGCGGCCGCGATCGCGAGCCTCGACATCGTCGTGAAGGAAGACCTGCCGGCGAACGCGGCGAAGCAGGGCGCGTATCTGCTCGAAGCGCTGCAGTCGTTCCCGCAGCGCTTCGCGGCGGTCGGCGAGGTGCGCGGCAAGGGGTTGATGCTCGCGCTCGACCTCGTCGCGAACAAGCAGACCCGCGAGCCGATCGATCCGCTGTCCGGCTATGCGAACGCGGTCGCGGAAGTGGCGCGCGAGCACGGCGTGCTGGTGCGTCCGGTCGGCACGAAGATCATCCTGTCGCCGCCGCTCGTGATCCAGCGCGCGCAGCTCGACCGGATCGTCGACGCGCTCGCGGCGGGCTTCGAGGCCGTGCCGTTCGCGTGAGGCCGGGACGCCGAAACGCCGTGATCGCGTGACGACGAACCGGCGGTGGCGGTCGGGATAACCCGTTCGCCACCGCCGGTTTGCCGATTTGCGCTATGACCGGATTATTTTGCCTGCGTATTTTTTCGACATCGGATCAGGACTGGATCGACAGGGGCCCGGGGGCCGGCGCGCTGAAGCGCCGCCCAGGGCCGAGCGCGAAGTACGGAAGGAGCGGGCGCCGCGGCGCCGGCGCCGGCCGAAAAAGGAAGGAGACAAGGATGTCGGAATGGTCTGGAGTGACCGGCGCCGCGGGCGATACGCCCGCCGCTGCGCCGGCTGAAGCGGGCGGCGGCACGGTGCTGAAGGCGGGCGCGGTCGGTTTTCCGACCGCGCTGGCGAGTGCCGTCGGCCTCATCATGGCAAGCCCGGTGATTCTCACCGCGACGTCGGGTTTCGGGATGGGCGGCTGGGCGTTCGCGGTCGCGATGATCATCGCGTTCGTGATGATGCAGGCGCAGGCGACGACGTTCTCCGAAGCCGCCGCGATGCTGCCGACGGCCGGCTCGGTTTACGATTACCTGTCGTGCGGGCTCGGCCGCTTCTGGGCGATCACCGGCACGATTTCCGCGTATTTCCTCGTGCACGTGTTCGCCGGTACGGCGGAGACGATCCTGAGCGGCATCATGGCGCTCGTGAACTTCGAGTCGCTGAACGCCGCGCTCGAGAAGCACAACAGCGCGTGGCTCGTCGGCGTCGGCCTCGTGGTCACGTTCGCGATCACCAACATCATCGGCATCAAGGTGTTCAGCAAGCTCGAGATCGTGCTGACGGCCGGCATGTGGCTGTCGCTGATGATCTTCGGGATCCTCGGGCTCGCAGCGGCGCCGGCCGTGCATCTCGACGGCTGGTTCGGCGGCTCGGAAGTCGGCACGTCGGTGCCGGCCGTGCTGTCGCTGGTCGGGATGGCGATGTTCATGTTCGTCGGCTGCGAGTTCGTCACGCCGCTCGCGCCGGAAATGAAGGCGCCGGGCCGCACGATTCCGCGCGCGATGGCGCTCGGCCTCGTCGGCGTCGCGATCTGCATGTTCCTGTACGGCGCGGCGATCCGCCGCCAGGTCGCGAACGTGCCGGTCAGCCCGGACGGCCTCACGCACCTGCTCGACACGCCGGGCGCGATTCCCGCGTTCGCGCTGCAGGTGCTTGGGCCCTTCGGCCGCGTCTGGTTCGGCATCGCGTTCCTGTGCGCGGGCGCCGCGACGATCAACACGCTGATGGCCGGGCTACCGCGCATCCTGTACGGGATGGCGATCGACGGCGCGCTGCCGCGCTGCTTCGCGTACCTGCATCCGCGCTTCAAGACGCCGGTGGTCGGCATCGTCGCGGCGGCGGTCGTGCCGATCTTCCATGCTTGGCTGATCAACGGCAACCTCGACAGCATCCTGCACCTCGTGCTCGCCGCGACCTGCGCGTGGGGCACCGCGTATCTGCTCGTCACCGCGTCGGTCGTGATGCTGCGCATCCGGCGCCCGAGCCTGCCACGCCCGTACCGTTCGCCGCTGTTCCCGCTGCCGCAGATCGTGTCGAGCGTCGGCATCGTGCTCGCGATCTGGTACATCACGCCGCCCGGCATGAACGCGCGCGACATCTACGTGCCGTTCGGCGCGATGCTCGGGCTCACCGCGCTGTACGCGCTGTTCTGGACGGTCGTCGTGCAGCGCCGGCATCCGTTCAAGCCGGTGCCGGTGGAAGAAGTGCTGCGCAACGAGCACGTCGCGTCGTGAGGCTCGCATTCGCCCGGTGGCGCGCGGCGCCCGACTCACCGCCGCCCGGCCACCGGCCCGGCGCGATCGCCGCGCGCGTGCTGGCTGACCTCGGTGCGGTGCGCGAGGCGGACGGCGAGGTCAGCGAACCCACGGTCCGGCTGCCGAACGGCGTGCGCGTGAGCATCGACGAACGCGTCGACCGTCAGTTCCTGATGCATACGGTCAGCGTGCAGGTGTCGATCAACGCGGACGGTCCGGCCGGGCAGGGCGTTGCACGCGTGCTGCAGACCGGCTGGCTGCGGCGCACCGGCGTCGCGGCGGAGCCCGCACCGGGATGCGACCCCGGATTCGTGCGGATGGTGGCCGCGCTCGTCGCCGATTCGTCACTTGCCGGCGCGCTCCGCCCGCTGCACCTGACCGACTGCACGATCGCCGCGCGCGACGGGCGCTGGACGCTCGCCGTCGTGCCGTTCGGCGGCAGCGAGGTCGTGAACCGGATGCCGTCGTTTCGCCGCTACGTTCGCCTGACCGGCGAGCAGGCCGCCGCGCTGTCGGCGGCCTGTCTTGCATTCGAAACCGCACTACGCGGAATTTTGCGGGGGTAAGCTGTGGCGTTGCGCGCCGTGCGGCCGCAGCGTGGATCAGGGTTTTACCGGAGATGCCGATGCTGTTCCAGTCACGCTCACACGAAGACGTGCATGACCACGGGCTCGCGATCGCGGGTTGGCATCAGGTCTACCGCCAGATGACGCCGGGCCGGTTCAGGGGCACCGTCACGCAGGTGCTGTACGACGATTTCCATTTCTTCCGCGAGACGACCAACCGGCGTGTCGCGCAAACCGGTCTCGCGCCGGCGGGGCGCACGTCGCTCGCGGTGCCGTTGTCGGTGCCGCTCGCCGGCACGTTCCAGGGCCAGCCGGTCGACGGCTATGCGCTGCTCGCGCTGCGCGCCGGCGAGGATTTCGAATTCCATACGCCGGAAGGGATGGGGCTGGTCGGGATCAGCGCCGCGTCGGACATGATCGACGAGCTGTGCGAAGCCGAGTTCGGCGCGGCCGGCGCGCGCAAGCTGCGGCACGTCACGCGGCTGTCGGACGCGCAGGGCGTCGCGCTCGGCGCGCGGCTGTCGTCGCTGATCGACGATGCGCAGCGCAATCCCGGCTGTCTCGAATACGCGGCCACCCGCAAGATGTTCCGCGACGCGATGCTCGGCATGTTCCTCGATGCGCTCGACCAGGGCATCGGCGTCGAGCGCCGCGACATCACGCACGCCACCTACAGCGATATCGTCAGCCGGTGCGAGAAACACCTGCGCGACCGGCCCGAGGAACCCGTCACCGTGCTCGAACTGTGCCGCGCGCTGCGCTGCAGCCGCCGCACGCTGCAGACGAGCTTCCAGCGCGTCGCCGACGTCACGCCCGTCGGCTATCTGCGCACGATCCGGCTGAACGCGGTGCGGCGCCTGCTGCGCACCACTTCCGGCCAGCAACTCGGCGTCGGCGAGGCCGCCGCGAGCTGGGGCTTCACGCATCTCGGCTATTTCGCGCGCGAGTATCGCGACCTGTTCGGCGAGCTGCCGTCGCAAACCTTGCGCCCCGAATGACGTCTTCGCGCCGCGACGGCGCCGCCGGGCGCCGTCGCGTGTCGCCCGTTCGCTTCACCGTTTGCTGATTTGGGATAGAGGTCCCGAATTTTCGCTGGATAGAGTCCTGTCAGCCATATCGACAACTCCATCGGTTTGCACTGCGAATCGATGACAACAGAGGGACGGGACATGAAGATCGGACGACGACTGGCCGCGGCGGCGGCCACGCTGGGTTGCATGCACGCCCACGCGCAGACCTCCGGCAGCGTGACGCTGTACGGCACCGTGGATACCGGCATCATCTATTCGACGAACCAGCAGTTCACGCGCGCCGACGGCAGCACGGGCGGCGGCCATGCATGGCAGATGGGCGGCGGCAACCTCGTGCCGTCGCGTTTCGGGTTCCAGGGCGCGGAGCCGCTCGGTGGCGGCCTCAATGCGGTGTTTTCGCTCGAGCAGCAGTTCCTGTCCGCGAACGGGCAGGCGCTGCAGGGCGGCACCGCGTTCAGCCGGCAGGCGTGGGTCGGGCTGCGCCAGGACGGGATCGGCACGCTCGGCCTCGGACGCCAATACGATTCGTACACGGACATGCTCGGCGCGTACGTGTCGAGCAACAACTGGGCGACGCCGTACGGCTCGCACCTCGGCGACGTCGACAACCTGAACGCCGCGTTCAACTTCAACAACGCGGTGAAGTTCACCAGCGCGGACTTCAACGGCCTGACGTTCGGCGGCACGTTCAGCTTCGGCGGGCAGGCCGGCGACTTTTCCGCGAAGCGCGGCTATGCGGTCGCGGCGACCTACACCCGCGCGCCGGTCGCGTTCTCGGTCGGCTATCTCGACCTGCACCAGCCGCTCGATGCGGCGCTCGGCGGCGCGAGCGGCTATATCGGCGACTTCGCGTGCAGCAACCCGGGCGCGATGTATTGCCTGCTGCAGGACGCCGGCTCGATGCGCGCGTTCGGCGCGGGCGGCTCGGTGACGCTCGGCGCGGCGACGGTCGCGCTGACCTACACCCACACGCGCCTCGGCGACAGCCGTTATTTCTCGACCGGCGCGCAGCCGCGCACGCAGGCGTTCACGTTCGACATCGGCGAGCTGAACGTCACGTACCTGTTCACGCCCGCGCTGCAGGGCGGTGTCGCGTACATCTTCAACGCCGCGCATACCGACGGGCGCGGCACGACGCGCTTCCATCAGGTCAACGTCGGCACGAACTACAGCCTGTCGAAGCGCACCGCGCTGTATGCGGTCGCGATCGGCCAGATCGCGAGCGGCACGGGGCTCGGCACCGACGCGAACGGCAATGCGGCGAACTACGCGCAGATCCCGGTGCTCGCGAACAGCAATTCGAGCCGGCAACTCGCGGTGATGGCCGGGATTCGCGTGAACTTCTGACGGCATGCGTGGGCTGACACGGGCGGGGCGGCCGGCCGCGATGGCGGCCGATCCCGCCGCGTGCCACAAATTCTTAACGATCGACGTGAACAATGGCGTTCGCTTCAGGCCGCCAGAAGCGCCGCCCGCGTTGCACACGTGTGCAACGCGAGGCCGACCCGCCACCACGCCGATCGAGAGAGACCTCATGACCCTGCTGAGCCGCCTGCGCGCGCTGTCCGCCGCCGTTGCGCTGTCCCTTGCCGCCTCGCATGCCTTTGCCGCGGATCTCGTCATCGCGGGCCGCGACGACATCTACGGCAAGGGGCTGGCCGACGCCGTCGCCGGCTTCACCAAGCTGCATCCGGGCACCGACATCGAGCTGCTCAAGCTGCCGAACGCGAACCTGTACCAGAAGATGAAGCTGTCGATGCGCGAAGGCACCGGCACGTACGACCTCGTGATGATGGACGACACGTGGGCGCCCGAATTCATCGGCAACGGCTGGCTGAAGCCGCTGCCGGCGTCGCTCGCGGACGCCGATCTCGTGCCGTCGGCGGTCGCGCTCGGCCGCAACGCCGCAGGCGCGCTGTATGCGCTGCCGATCGTCGGCAACGTCGAGATGTTCGCTTACCGGAAGGATCTGCTCGCGAAATACAAGCTGCAGCCGCCGCGCAACTGGGACGACGTGCTGAAGATCGCGCAGACCGTCGGCGGCGCGGACAAGAGCGTGTCGGGTGTCGTGTTCCGCGGCACCAAGGGCAACCCGGTCGTGACGGGCTTCCTGCCGATCCTGTGGGCCTACGGCGGCGACGTGTTCGACCGTGCGGGCAACGTGACGATCGATTCGCGCGAGTCGCAGGCCGCGCTGAAGACTTTCCTCGCGCTGAAGGCCTCCGCACCGAAGGACGTCGACGTGTACGGTGCCGCCGAAGTGCGCGACGCGCTGCAGCGCGGCACCGCCGCGCAGTCGATCGAGGTGTGGCCGGCGTGGATTCCGGCGCTCGACGATCCGAAGCAGTCGCGCGTGGTCGGGCAGATCGCGCTGCAGCCGCCGCCCGGACAGACGGCCGGCCCGGCGCCGATGCTCGGCATCTGGCAGATGGGCATTCCGAAGGATGCGCCGCATGCGAAGCTCGCGCAGGACTTCCTGGCCTACCTGACCGCACGCGACACGCAAACGCGCCTCGCGGGGATCGGCATTCCGCCGACGCGCCGCAGCGTGTTCGCCGATCCGGCGCTGGTGCGCCAGTACCGCTGGTACCCCGATCAGCTGAAGGCGCTCGAGGCCGGCCGTGCGCGGCCGCGCGTGAAGGACTGGCAGCAGGTCGAGAGCATTCTCGGCGACCAGCTGCAGCTCGCGCTGACCGGGCAGGCCGCACCCGACGCCGCGCTGCGCCAGGCGCAGCAGAAGATCGCGCAGGCGATGGCCGCGGCCGGCAAGTGACGGCCCGTCGTCACGCATCGTCCGGAATCCGCGCATGAAAGCCCTCGGCCGCAGCCTGCCGTTCGTCGCGCTGCTCGGGCCCGCGTTGCTGGTGCTGGCCGCGCTCGCGCTGTACCCGGTCGCGCAGGTGCTGATCGATTCGTTCTGCCAGGTCGACTATGCGGCCGGCCGGCGCGCGTTCATCGGGCTGACGAACTATCGCGCGGTACTCGGCGACGATGCGTTCGCGGCCGGCTTCGGCAACACGCTGCGTTTCACGATCGCGGCATCGCTCGTCGAGGTCGCGCTCGGCTTCGGTCTCGCGCTGCTGTTCGTGCGCGCGTTTCCGGGGCGGCGCCTCGCGCTGCCGCTCGCGATCCTGCCGATGATGCTGTCCACGCTCGTGTGTTCGGCGATCTGGCGCAACTGGCTCAACTTCGACGGCTTCCTGAACGCGCTGCTCGCCGCGTTCGGCATCGAAGGCGTGCGCTGGCTGTCCGATCCGCATCTTGCGTTGTGGTCGCTCGCGCTCGTCGACGTGTGGCAGTGGACGCCGATGGCGTTCCTGATCGTGCTGGCCGGGCTGCAATCGATCCCGCAGGAACTGTACGAAGCCGCGCGCACCGACGGCGCGAGCGAGTGGCAGTGCCTGCGCGACATCACGCTGCCGCTCGCGGCGCCGCAGATCGGCCTCGCGCTGCTGCTGCGCTCGATCGACACGTTCAAGCTGTTCGACAAGGTCTATGCGCTGACGGGCGGCGGCCCCGGCAACGCGACACAGACGCTGTCGACCTACATCTACGACACGGGCTTCCGCTTCTTCAACGTCGGGCCGGCGAGTGCCGCGTCGGTGCTGATGCTCGCGGCGTCCGCGCTGCTGGTTTCGGGGTACGTATGGCAGACGGTTCGCAAGCGGCGCGCATGACGGCGCGATCCGCAGGCATCGCGCACGCGCGAACGGGTGCCGTATTCGGTCGCGCCGTGCCATGGGCGCTGCGCATCGTCGCGCTCGCGCTGTTGCTGCTGCCGTGTCTGTGGATGGCCGGCGCGGCGTTCATGCCGACGCTCGAGCGTCTCGATCATCCGCTGCGGATCTGGCCGGCCGCGCCGACGCTCGAGCATTTCGCGTCGGTATGGTCGAACGGCATCGGCGCGCCGCTCGCCAATTCGCTGCTGGTCGGGTTCGGCACGACGCTGCTCGCGCTGACGCTCGCGTTTCCGGCCGCGTATGCGCTCGTGCGGCTGCGCTTTCCTGCGCGGCTGGATGTGCTGTTCCTGATGCTCGTGCTGGCCTTGAAGCTGATGCCGCCGATCACGATCGCGGTGCCGCTGTTCGCGCTCGCGAAGCGGCTGCATCTGCTCGACTCGACGCTCGGGCTGATGCTCGCTTACCAGATCTACGCGCTGCCGATGGCGATCTGGATGTTGCTCGCGTTCGTGCGCGACGTGCCGGTCGAATACGAGGAGGCCGCGTGCATCGACGGCGCGGGGCTCGCGCGGCGGCTCGTGCAGATCGTGCTGCCGCTGTGCGCGCCGGGGCTTATCGCGACCGCGATCTTCGTGTTCATCGCCGCGTGGAACGAGTTCCTGATCGCACTGCTGTTCGTGTCGACGCCGAGCCGCTTCACGCTGCCGCTCGCGATTGCCGGTTACGTGACGGAGAACGGCATCGACTGGGGCGACCTGATGAGCGCGGGGCTGCTGGCGTCGCTGCCGACGCTCGCCGTGGCCGGCTACGTGCAGCGCTATCTGCTGCGCGGCTTCGCCGGCGGGCTGAAGTGACCCGGCGCGTTACGCGCAGCTATGCCGGACCACGTGCGTAACCGGAACGACGCGCGTGCGCGACGCACCGTCGAACGACTGGATCCGGTCGGTGAGCAGGTCGACGGCCGCGTGCGCGAGGCCTTGCGTGTCCTGGCGCAATGTCGTGAGCCGATAGGCGTCGTATGCCGCGGCGGGGATGTCGTCGAAGCCGATCACGCGCAGGTCGTCGGGCACGCGCAGGCTGAATGCGTCGCGTGCGGCGTCGATCACGCCGAGCGCGAGCAGGTCGGACGAGCAGAACACGCCGTCCGGGCGCTTGCCGGATGCGAACAGTTGCCGCGCGGCATCGATGCCGCACGCATGCGTGTCGGAGCGCGTGTCGATCACGCGGACGAGCGTCACATCGAATGCGTCACCGCGTTGCAACCCTTGCTCGAACGCATCCGCGCGCGAGCGCGCGCTGTAGCTCGCGGTACGCGGCCCGATGAACGCGAGCCGGCGCGCGCCGGCCCGCGCGAGCCGTTGCGCGGCGTGGGCGGCCCCCGCCGCGTTGTCGCTGACGACGACATCCGCGCCCGGCAGGTTCGCTTCGCGATTGATCATCACGACGGGAATCCGGTGGTCGAGATACTGCCGCGCGACCGACAGCGGCGGCGATGCGGACGTCATCACGAGGCCCGCGATCCGGTAGCTGAGCAAACGTTCGAGCGATTGCCGGACCTGATGCGGGTCGTCGGCGTTGGTCACGAGCGGTGTGAACGCGCGCTGGCCGAGCGCGGCCATCAGGTCGGACAGCAGCCGCGCGCGGAACGGATTCTCGAACCCGGCCGTCACGACGCCGATCATGCTGCTGCGCTGCGTGATCATGTCGCGCGCGATCAGGTTGACCTGGTAGCCGAGCGCGCGCGCGGCCACCATCACGCGTTCGCGCGTTTCGGGCGCGATGCTTGCCGTCAGCGAAAACGCGCGCGACACCGCGGAGCGCGACACGCCGGCCCGCACGGCGACATCCGACGCCGTCACCCACGTCTTTCTTTCCTTGTCAGTCATCGATTCATGATCCCTTCGCGACTCGAAGCCCCCACGCCGCTGGCCGACTGGATGTCGGCGCTCGACGACGCGCGGCCGCTGCCTACGCTGACCCTACCGGGCAGCCATGACACCTGTGCGTATACGGTCGACGATCCACTCGTGCGCACGCAGCGCGCGCCGCTCGATGCGCAGCTCGCGCACGGCGTGCGCCTGCTCGACATCCGGTGCCGGCATCGCCGCGACACGTTCGACATGCATCACGGCGGGATCGCGCTCGGCATGTCGTTCGACGACGTGCTCGCGGACTGCGCGCGCTTTCTCGATGCGCATCCGCGCGAATGCATCGTGATGTCGGTGAAGGACGAGTGGCCCGCGCACGCATGCACGCGCGGTTTCGAGGCAACGTTCGATGCGCATTGCGCGCGACATCCGCGGCTGCGCTGGCATGCGGGCGGCGCGCTGCCGGCGCTCGGCGACGTGCGCGGCGCGGTGGTGTTGTTGCGGCGGTTTCGCAGCCGCCGACCGCTCGGCATCGACCTGACCGCGTGGCCCGACAACGCGACCTTTACGATCGATCATCCCGATGCGGCGTTCGTGATCCAGGATGAATACCGTGTGCCCGTGGTCGGGTCGATCAACTACAAGTGGCGCGTGATCGACGCGCTGCTGACCGGCATGCCGTCGCCGGAGAGCGGCCGCTGGGCGGTCAATTTCTGCAGCGGTACGGGGATGGGCGCGAATCCTTCGGTGGTCGCGCGCGGCGATGGCAGGGTGCAGGGGATTCAGGCGCGGCTCGCCGAGCGGTTGCGCGAGCTGCGTGGCCCGTGTGGCGCGGTGCTGCTCGATTTCTGCGACGACGATGACTGGGGGTTGGTGCGGGCGCTGGTCGAATGCAATGAGCATGTGCGCGAGCCGGGTGGTAGTCGCAGGCTGAGCGGTTGTTAGGTGCGCGAGGGTCAGGCGCGCAGGATATTGCGGGCGCGTTCGATGCCGTATTCAACGCGTCGCGATCGCCACCGCCGTACCCGCCATCGCGGTCGCGCTCGTGCGGTTCGCGATCCGCTTCGCGCGTGCCGAAGTGAGGAATGCGCGCGCACGTGAGGCAAGCAGCGACCAGAAGCAGTCGGCGAGGATCAGGATCGCGAGCATCGTGCCGACGAGCTCGGCCCACGCGACGACCCCGACATGCGTCAGGTCGACGATCGTCGGCAGCAGCGCGAGATAGAACAGCATGATCTTCGGGTTACCGAGCGTGACCAGCGTGCCCGCGACGAACATGCGCCACGGCGACTGGCCGCGCGGCAGGTCGTCGGCCTGCGTATCGGTCGGCGCGGTCCACATCTTCCACGCGAGGAACAGCAGATACGCGACGCCGAGCAGCTTCAGCACGAGCAGGCCCGTCGCGAACGTGCGCGCGACCGCGGACAGCCCGGCGACGGCCAGCGTCAGCCACAGCGCCTCGCCAATCCACATCGCGGCGAGGAACGGCAGCACGTCGCGCACGCCGTTCGTCAGCACGCGCGCGACGAGCGCGGCGACGCTCGGGCCGGGCGTGCCGGCGGTGACGAGCAGGGCGAGGGCGAACACGGCGAGCGCGGACAGCGTCATGACGAACCTCGGGGGCAGGGCGTTCGAAAGGTATGAAGTTTCGATTATAGTGACGGCCGTTCCCGCCCGCCTATCTCGTCGTGATGACAGCATCAATCCGGATTCGTCCCGCCACGCAGGAAGACGCGGCCGCCATGGCCGCCGTGGAAGTGGCCGCCGCCCAGCGCTTTCGCGCCATCGGCATGGTCGACATCGCCGAAGGCGAACCGACCGATGCGGCCGACGTGCTCGTGCGCATCGACGACGGTCGCGCGTATGTCGCGACGGACGATGAGGGAACGTGCGTAGGCTTCGCGTTCTACCGGCTGCTCGATGCGCAGCGGCTGTATCTGGAGGAACTGGATGTCGCGCCGTCGCATGCGGGGCAGCGGATCGGCGCGCGCCTGATCGAGCGGATCATGACGCGCGCCGCGCAAGACGGCATTGCCGAGGTCGTGCTGTCGACGTTCCGCGATGCACCGTGGAATGCGCCGTACTACGCGCGCCTCGGTTTCCACATCGTCGACGACGCATCGCTCGACAACACACTGCACGCGATCCGCGCGCATCACGTTGCGCGCGGCCTCGACGAGACGCAGCGCGTGTTCATGCGCGCCGACGTGCGCGCATGAACGTGTCGCCGGCCGTCAGGCCGCGTCGCTGAGTGCCGGGTAGTCGGTGTAACCCGTTTCGCCTTCGGCGTAGAACGTCTCCGGCACCGGCTTGTTCAGCGGTGCGCCGAGTTCGAGACGGCGCGGCAGGTCCGGGTTCGCGATGAACAGCTTGCCCCATGCGATCGCATCGGCGTTGCCGCTCGCGAGCGCGTCCCGCGCGGATTCGAGCGTGAACTGCTCGTTTGCGATCAGCGGGCCGCCGAACGCTTCCTTCAGCCGCGGGCTCAGGTGGTCGCCCGAATACGACTCACGCGTGAAGATGAAGGCGATCTTGCGGCGGCCGAGCTCGCGCGCGACATGGCCGAACGTTGCAGCCGGATCGGAGTCGCCCATCGTGTGCGCATCGCCGCGCGGTGCGAGGTGCACGCCGACACGGCCCGCGCCCCACACGTCGATCGCCGCGTCGACCACTTCGAGCAGCAGGCGCGCGCGGTTCTCGACCGGGCCGCCGTAAGCGTCGGTGCGGTGATTGGTGCTGTCCTGCAGGAACTGGTCGAGCAGGTAGCCGTTCGCGCCGTGGATCTCGACGCCGTCGAAACCGGCCTTCTTCGCGTTCTCCGCGCCCTTGCGATATGCGGCGACGATGCCCGGGATTTCATCGAGTTCGAGCGCGCGCGGCGTCACGTACGGACGCTGCGGGCGCACGAGGCTGACGTGGCCGCCCGCGGCGATCGCGCTCGGCGCGACCGGCAGGGCGCCGTTCAGGAACACCGGATCGGAGATCCGGCCGACGTGCCACAGCTGCAGCACCATGCGGCCCCCGGCCGCGTGCACGGCCTGCGTCACGCGCTTCCAGCCTTCGACCTGCTCGTCGGACCAGATGCCGGGGGTATCCGCATAGCCGACGCCCTGCGGCGTGACCGAGGTCGCTTCGCTGATGATCAGGCCGGCCGATGCGCGCTCGGCGTAATAGCGGGCCATCAGGTCGTTCGGCACGCGCGTCGCGCCCGCGCGGGAGCGGGTCAGCGGTGCCATCACGATGCGGTTCGGCAGGGTCAGGTCGCCGAGGGTAACGGGGTCGAACAGGGTGGGCATGGCAGATAAACCTCTTCACGAAAGGCGGGGTGGCCGTCGCGTCGTGCGCGGTGGGTGGCCCGCATGGCCTGGGTCAGAGTTCGCGGCGCAGAGCGTCGAGAAATGCGTCGATGACGGCCTCGTTGCGCCGGAAGAACGCCCACTGGCCGATCCGCGTCGACGTCACGAGCCCCGCGCGCTGCAGCGTTGCGAGGTGCGCGGAGACGGTCGACTGCGACAGCCCGCAGCGCGCGTCGATCTGCCCGGCGCAGACGCCGTGGTCGTACGGCAGCGTCTGCTCGGGGAAATGCGCGCCCGGCGTTTTCAGCCAGACGAGGATTTCCCGGCGCAGGGGGTTCGAAAGCGCTTTCAGGATCGCGTCGATGTCGAGTTCGGTCGGCATGGAAGGGGCGTGGTGTTTCGGCGTTCGTTGGGAACGCCGGCGCAAACAGGTATCGTCGATGGGCGAATCATATATCGGGAAAAGACGATATGAATGAAGACACTGACACAGGTAGGGTTGTTGATCGGTCGCGATTTCAGCCGATCACGCTTTCCCATACTGCGCAAACAGCCAGCGGCGCATGGCCTGGAGCGCTTCCGAATGCGCATTGGCCTGCGGGAAGACGACGTAAAACCCGAGCGACATCGGAAACGAAAAATCGAACACGCGGCGCAGCCTGCCTTCCGCGATGTCGCGCTCGACGAGCGGCTCGCTGGTCAGCGCGATGCCTTGACCGGCGACCGCGGCGTCGATCGCGAGCAGCGACTGGCTGAATCTCGGCCCTTTCGTCGGATCGGCCTGACCTTTTCCACCGAGCTTCTCGATGAACTCGGGCCACAGATCGTGCGCGTCGTGCAACAGGGGATGCGCCGACAAGTCCGCGGGCGTGCGGATCGGCGGGCCGCCGTCGAGCAGTGTCGGGCTGGCGACGGCGAAGATGTCGAGCGGAGCCAGCAACTCCGCGGCGAGGCCGGCCGGGAATGGCGGCTTGCTCAGTCGAATCGCGATGTCGACGCCGTCGGCCCGAAACGACGCGAGCCTTTCGTCGGCGATGACGCGAACCTCGATGTCGGGGTGCAGTCGGCCGAAGTCCGCCAGGCGCGGAATCAGCCACTTCGACGCGAATGACGGCGTCGTGCTGACCGCCAGAACCGTGGGGCGCTGGCCCAGGGCGTCCGTGGCGTCGGAGATGATCTGCAGCGCGCGCTGGACCGACGAAAAATACTCGAGCCCTTCGCGCGTCAGCGCAAGCCCCCTGGGCAAGCGCCGAAACAGCTGAACCGCCACGACGTCCTCCAGATGCCTGACCTGCTGCGCCACCGCACCTTGGGTCACGCCGAGTTCGTCGGCGGCCAGCCGGAAATTGAGGTGGCGCGCGGCGGCCTCGAACGCGCGCAGCGCATTGAGCGGCGGGAACCGGCGGGTACGCAACAGAGCGGTCATGCAGCAGAAATTCTACAGGGTGGATGGAGAAATCATCGTTCGACAATTCGATTATAGGGTCCTAGAGTAGCGCTTTGGAACGATGATCACGGCGCTGAGCCGACCTCCGGGAGAGCGGGATGACTGTAGAGAAAGTGGCTTTGGTGACGGCGGCGGGCAAGGGCATGGGTGCCGCAATCGCGCGCGACCTCGCGAACAACGGTTATCGCGTCGCGCTGATGTCGCCGTCCGGCAGCGCCGTCGAGCTGGCCAGGGAACTGGGTGGTTTCGGCATTGCGGGGTCCGTCACCGAAGACGCCGACATCGAGCGTTTCGTCAACGAGACACTCGCGAAGTACGGCCGCATCGACGCGGTCGTCAATAACACCGGACATCCGCCGAAGGGCGACTTGCTCGCCATCGAGGACGACAAGTGGCACGAAGGGCTCGACCTGATCGTGCTCAACGTCGTTCGCGTGCTGCGCCGGGTGACGCCTGTCTTCCTGACGCAGGGCGGCGGGGCTGTGGTCAATATTTCGAGCTTCGCGGCCGACGCGCCCGAACAGGCGATGCCGGTGTCCTCCGCGCTGCGCGCGGCGCTGAGTTCGGTCACGCGCCTGTATGCCGATCGGTATGCGAAGGACAACATTCGCATCAATTCGGTGCTGCCGGGCTTCATCGACAGCTGGCCGGAGACGCCCGAGATCGTTGCCCGCATTCCGGTCGGCCGTTTCGGCAAGACGCAGGAGATCGCGCAGACCGTGAGCTTCCTGCTGTCGGACGGCGCTGGCTACATCACCGGGCAGAACATTCGGGTCGACGGCGGCATCGTGCGCGCGCTGTAAGCCGGATCGGGGTGGGCAGCGCGACGCGCCTGCTCGCGCGGGCTCGTCGCCGGGCCGAACGAATGTCCCCGGCCCACGCTGGGTCAGTTATGCCGTTCGCCGATCCTGTTCTCTTCCGGACTCCAGACGCTGAGCCCTTCCGTCGGATCCAGCGGCAGCTCCCACGGGCGCGCGGCGATCGCCTGCATCGTTGCGTCGAACCCGGCCTGGCGGCGCGCCGCGATGCCGTCCGGCGTGAAATCGATGTCCTTCCACTGATCGTCGCCGTCGAGGCGCGGCGCCGCGAGCTTGATCACGTGCATCGTGGTCTGGCAGCCCCACGCGGCGAGCGCCTGCACGTCGGGCGACTTGCGTTCGGCCTCCGGCAGCCGCATGACCAGTTCCTTGATCACGTGGCGCAGCCCGTGAATCTGCTGTTGGCGCGCGATGTTGCTGTCCGTGCGGCTCGCGTACTGGATGTCCTTCTGGCGCTCCGACACCTGCCAGATGCTTTGCGGCTCGGGCCCGACCGGATTCCACATCTGCACCGAGAAGATGATCGAGCTGCGGCGCGGCGCGTCGTCCAGCACGACCTCGACCGGCGTATTCGAATAGACGCCGCCGTCCCAGTAGGGCGTGCCGTCGATCCGCACGGCCGGGAACGCGGGCGGCAGCGCGCCCGAGCTCATCACGTGATCGAGGTCGAGCGGCCGGTCGCGTGAATCGAAATAGCGCATCGTGCCGGTGCACGCGTTGACCGAGCCGACGGTGAGCCGCGGCCGGCGCGCGTTCAGCAGGTCGAGATCGATCAGCGACGCGAGCGTGTCGCGCAGCGGCTCGACCAGATAGTACGACGCGTGCTCGACGCCGACGCGCGCGAGCGGCCCGAGCCATGCGGCGGGATTCGGCCGGAAGAATCCCGGGATGCCGGCGCCGATGACCGCGAGCTCGGCGCCGATCTTGTCCCAACTGGTGGGGAAGCCCGGCACGTTCACGGCGGGCCGTTCGGTCACGTGGCGCCAGAATTCGGCCATCCGCTGCGCGCGGTGTCCGGGCGCGTTGCCGGCGATCAGCGCCGCGTTGATCGCGCCGATCGACGTGCCGATGACCCAGTCGGGCTGGATGCCCGACGCGTCCAGCGCCTCGAATACGCCGAGCTGGTATGCGCCCAGCGCACCGCCGCCCTGGAGCACGAGCACGACCTGGCCCGGCAGTTTCGGGTGTGCGGGTTGACTTGCCGTCATCGCTTTCCTCGCAGTCGGTGACGGCCGGTGGGTTCCGGCCGGTTGGAACCAGTGTAGGCGATCGGCGGGTTCTGCCTTGCGATGTCGACGAGTCGCGCCGCGTCATTCCACGGTGATGGTCTCCTTCATG
Organism: Burkholderia sp. Bp9142; assembly: GCF_003853415.1. Lineage (GTDB taxonomy): Bacteria > Pseudomonadota > Gammaproteobacteria > Burkholderiales > Burkholderiaceae > Burkholderia. Next base: position 62,309 of record NZ_QTPP01000044.1, read on the forward strand.
TACGGATGAATCCCGCAGAACACCTTGTACACGCCCGGCTTGTCGAAGCGAAACGAGTAGGTCTCGTCCTGGTCGAGCGCGGTCGAATGGAAGATGCCCGCGTCGTTGACGACGGTATGCGGTTCCGCGTCGAGGTTCTTCCACGTGATCGTCGTGCCGGCCTTGATCGTGGTCGACATCGGCGAAAACATGAAATTGCGGATCGTCACGAGCGGGCCGGTCGGGGTTTGAGCGAACGCGGCGAGCGGCGTGCCGGCGGCGGCCGCGCACAGGATCAGCGCGGCTCGCAGCATCGAGGGCTTGAAGAAGGTCATGTCGGTCTCCTTGCGTGTCCGGATCAGGCGAGCGTCGTGTCGCGCAACGACGCTGTCGTAGGATGGCCGGCGAAATCGACGGTCGTTACGCCGAGCATCGCGGGCAGCCGGTCGCGCGGCACCGTGAGCGGCACCGGGCCCGGGCCGTTGCCGGCGGTCGGCTGCGGGAACGCGGTCGAGCGCGCGGTATGGAACGTCACGTTGCCCTCGACCTTCGACACGATCTGGTGGATGTGCCCGTTCAGCACGGTGACCGAGCCGAAGCGGCGCAGCAGCGCCATCGTCTGCGGCGCGTCGCCGGTGCCCCAGCCCCACGGCTCGTAGATGGTCCACATCGGCATGTGCGAGAACACGACGATCGGCGTGCTCGACGACTGCCCCTTCAGATCCTGCGCGAGCCATGCGAGCTGATCGTCGCCGAAGCTGCCGAGCCCGTTTGGCTTGAAGTGCATCACGTTGACGAGCGCGACGAAGTGCACGCCCGCGTGATCGAAGCTGTAGTAGCCACGGTTGTCCGACGCCTTGCCGAACCGGCTGAAATATTCGGCGCCCGAACCGTCGGTCACGTCGTGTTCGCCGGGCACCGTGTGCAGTTCCGGCACGCGCAGCCCGGACAGCAGCTGCGACGCATGGTCGAATTCCTCCGCTTTGGACAAGTGCGTGATGTCGCCGGTATGGATCGTGAGCGCCGGCGCGGTGGGCATCCCGTTGACGAGGTCGAGGGTCTGCCGCAGCGTGGCCGCGACGTCGGGATTCGCGTCCTTGTTGAAGCCGATATGCGTGTCGCTGATCTGGACGAACAACGGCCGGCCCGCCTTCGCGGGGAGCGCGGTGCCGCTTTGCGCGAGCGCGAGATCGAATGGCGTGAGGATGCCGCCCGACAGCGTAAACAGCGTGCCGAGTCCGCCGAACGCCATGCATTGCAGGGCCTTGCGGCGCGACGGGCGGGTAGGGGTCGATGAAGACATGGGAGCCTCGCAATCGTATGACGTAACCGGACGGCCGGATCGTCCGGGAATAAGCCGGCGCATTCGCATGCCATACCGGCGCGGCGACGGATTTATTCCCGCGTGTTACGAGGTTGGACACCGCTGCTCGCCGCTTTCGGCGCGATGACGAAGCACCGACGCATGACGTGTCAATGTCCTGTAAGTGACACGTCACAGTTGCGTCATCCGCGCCCGATAGCCTGCGACACCGAATCACCTTCTCCGGAGCCCCTCATGCTGAATCTCGCGGCAACGGAAGCCAGCGGTGCGGCCAGTCATCGCACGCACATCATCAGCCTCGCGCCGCCGTGTCCGGCTGCGGGCGATCGTCGGCCCGACGCGCGGGAATGTGTTCCGCGCCGCACCCGCTGACGCGGCGATCGGCCGCCCCCATCGATTTTCAATTCGACCAAGACGCTACCGATGGATATCCGTTTCTTCGACCCGAATCGCACCGCCAACGCATCCGCGTGGCGCGTGCTCCCCAATCGCTGGGACGCGGTCGCATTTCCGTTGATCATCGGCATACTCGCGATGGCGATCGTCGGCTTCCATCAGACGCTGGCGCCGATCGCGACCCTGCAGAGCCAGAAGATCTCGCTCGATCCGTCGAACCTGCCTGAATACGCGTTGCGCACCACGCTGCGCATGCTCGCCGCGATGGTGGCCTCGCTCGTGTTCACGCTGGTCTATGGCACGCTCGCCGCGAAGAGCCGCCGTATCGGCATGGTGTTGATCCCGGTCCTCGACATCCTGCAGTCGGTGCCGGTGCTCGGCTACATCTCGTTTACGGTCACGTTCTTCCTCGCGCTGTTCCCGGGTCGCGTGCTCGGTGCCGAGCTGGCCGCGATCTTCGCGATCTTCACGAGCCAGGCGTGGAACATGACGTTCAGCTTCTACCAGTCGCTGCGCACGGTCCCGCGCGACCTGAGCGAAGTGTCGCGCGGCTTTCACCTGACGCCATGGCAGCGCTTCTGGAAGCTCGAGGTGCCGTTCTCGATGCCGGGGCTGATCTGGAACATGATGATGTCGATGTCGGGCGGCTGGTTCTTCGTCGTCGCGTCGGAGGCGATCACCGTCGGCAACCAGACGATCACGCTGCCGGGAATCGGCGCATATCTCGCGCAGGCGATCTCGGACAAGAACCTCGGCGCGGTGGGCTGGGTGATCGTCGCGATGTCGGTCGTGATCCTCGCGTACGACCAGTTCCTGTTCCGTCCGCTCGTCGCGTGGGCCGACAAGTTCCGGATGGAGAACACCGCGTCGGGCGATGCGCCGCAATCCTGGCTGCTCGACATGATGCGCCGCACGCACCTGATCCATCAGTTGCTGGTGCCCGCCGGCTGGCTGCTGTCACAGGCCGCGCGGATTCCGTTGCGCGCGCCGTCGCTCGCGCTCGCTCGCTCGCGTGCTGCGTCGGTGCGCGGTTCGTCGCGCATCGGCGATATCGTGTGGGGCACGTTCGTCATCCTGATCACCGTGTACGTTGCATGGCGCGTTGTCAGCTTCGTCGCGACCGGCGTGACGATGACCGAGGTCGGCCATGTGCTGGTGCTCGGGCTGATCACGCTGCTGCGGGTGCTGGTGCTGATCGCGATCGCGTCGGTGGTCTGGGTGCCGCTCGGCGTGCTCATCGGGCTGCGCCCCGCGCTCGCCGAGAAGATCCAGCCGCTCGCGCAGTTCCTCGCCGCGTTTCCGGCCAACCTGCTGTTCCCGGTGTTCGTGATCGTGATCGTCCGCTTCCACCTGAACGCGGACATCTGGCTGTCGCCGCTGATCGTGCTCGGCACGCAGTGGTACATCCTGTTCAACGTGATCGCCGGCGCGATGTCCTATCCGAACGACTACAAGGAAGCGACGAAGAATTTCCGCATTCGCGGCTGGCAGTGGTGGCGCCAGGCGGTGCTGCCCGGCATCTTCCCGTACTACGTGACCGGCGCGATCACCGCGTCGGGCGGCGCGTGGAACGCGAGCATCGTGTCCGAGTTCGTGCAGTGGGGCGACACGAAGGTCGTCGCGCACGGCCTCGGCTCGTACATCGCGCAGACCACTGCCGCCGGCGACTTCCCGAAGATCATCCTGGGCATTGCCGTGATGTCCCTGTTCGTTACCTTGTTCAACCGTCTGCTGTGGCGTCCGATGTATGCCTATGCGGAATCCCGGCTCCGTCTCGATTGAGAGTAAGCGCGATGCAAAATTCGACCGTTATCAACGCCCCCGTCAAGACGTCCCAGCCGCTGCAGCCGCCGCGGCTCGGCGAGGAAATCCTGCGTGTCGATCACGTCTGCCGCGGCTTCAACAAGACGCAGGGCGAACTGCTGGTGCTCGACGACGCGAACCTGTCGCTGCGCGAAGGCGAGATCGTCGGGCTGCTCGGCCGTTCGGGGTCGGGCAAGTCGACGCTGCTGCGGATCATCGCCGGGCTGATCGAGCCGACCGGCGGTGAAGTGACCTATCTCGGCAAGCCGCTGCGCGGCCCGGCCGAAGGCGTCGCGATGGTGTTCCAGACCTTCGCGCTGTTCCC